>CAVYMD010000001.1:0-297092 GCA_963769555.1 uncultured Solirubrobacteraceae bacterium
CACCGTACGCCTGTCGGAGCGTCACCGTCACGCGCGGCACCTCGGCGACCGCGAACGCGCGCAGCAGCCCGGCCCCGCGGCGCAGGACGGCCTCGCGCTCCTGGCGCACGCCGGGCCGGAAGCCGGGCGTGTCGGACAGCACGACGAGCGGGATCCCGTAGCGGTCGCACATGTTCACGAACCAGGCGCCCTTGTCGGCCGCCGCGGCATCGACGGTCCCGCCGAGGTAGCGCGGCTGGTTGGCGATGACGCCGACCGGGTGGCCCTCGATGCGGCCGAGGCCGACGACCATGTTGCGCGCGTAGCGCGGGCTGAGCTCGAGGAAGTCGCCGCCGTCGAGCATCGCGGTCGCGACGTCGCGGACGTCGTAGACCTTGCGCTGGTTGGTCGGGATGTTCGCGGCGGGGTCGCGGGCGGGCGGATTGACCGGCTCGCGGTAGGGCAGCGGCCCCCCGATCCGGCCGGGGAAGTACGACAGCGCGTGGCGGATGAGGTCGGCGGCCTCGGCGTCGTCGGCCGCCTCGGCGTGCGAGACGCCGGACTTGCGGTGCACGCGATGGCCGCCGAGCTCCTCGGCGGTGACCTTCTCGCGCGTGACGCGGGCGATGACGCGGGGCCCGGTGAGGAACATCTGCGATCCCTCGCCGACCATCATGACGAGCGTGCCGAGCGACGGCGAGTACGCCGCGCCGCCCGCGCGCGCAGGGGCCGCAGATGACGCTGATCTGCGGGACGCTCGCGCGCGAGGTGGCGCGGAAGTTCGCGGCGTAGGCGCCGAGCGCGCCGATGCCCTCCTGCAGGCGCGCGCCGCCCGAGGCCAGGAAGCCGACGACCGGCGCGCCGGCCTTGTCGGCGGCCGCGATCGTCGAGCAGATCGTGTCGCCGCCGCCGCGGCCCAGCGAGCCGCCCTTGTGCTTGACGTTCTGCGACCAGACGTAGATCGGCCGGCCGCCGACCCGCCCCAGCCCGCAGAGCACGCCGTCGCCGGACTCGCTGCGGATCTGATGGAAGGACCCCTCGTCGCAGAGCAGGTCGATCCGCGCGCGCGCCGCCGGCGGCGGCTCGTGCACGACCTCCGCGCCGGGGGCGCCTCCGTTGGCGCCGGTGGCCGCCGGCGTCGCCGCTTCGGTGCTCATGACGCCTTCCGGAACGCGAGGCACGCGTTCTGGCCTCGAAGCCGAACGAGTTCGACAGCGCGAGCTTGATGCCCGGCGCCTCGCGCGGCCCGTCGGGCACGTAGTCGAGGTCGCAGTCGGGGTCGGTCTGCTCGAAGTTCAGCGTCGGCGGCAGCAGGCCCCGGCGCAGCGCCTCGAGCGTCGCGACGGCCTCGACCGCCCCGGCCGCCCCGAGCAGGTGCCCGATCGCCGACTTCGTGCTCGACACCGGCGGCGAGTTGCCGTTGAAGACCGAGTGGATCGCGACGGTCTCGATGCGGTCGTTGAACGGCGTCGAGGTGCCGTGCGCGTTGATGTAGCCGACCTCGTCCGGCGTCGCGTCCGCGTCGGCGAGCGCGGCGCGCATCGCCTTCTCGGCGCCGCGGCCGTCCTTGTCGGGCTGGGTCATGTGGAAGGCGTCGTTGGAGGCGCCGTAGCCGGCGACGTAGCCGAGGATCTCGGCGCCGCGGGCACGCGCGTGGTCGGCGCGCTCCATGACGATGACGCCCGCGCCCTCGCCCATGACGAAGCCGTCGCGGCGCGCGTCGAACGGCCGCGAGACGCCCTCCCGCGAGAGCGCGCCCATGCGCTTGAAGGCCGCGACGCACAGCGGCGTGATCGCCGCCTCCGTGCCGCCCGCCACGACGACGTCGGCCTCGCCGCGCTCGAGCATCCGCTTGGCCTCGCCGATCGCGTGGCTGCCCGTCGCGCACGCCGACGACACGCTGAAGCCCGGGCCGTGCGCGCCGAGCTCCATCGCGATCGCGCCGGCCGCGGCGTTGGGCATCATCATGGGCACGAAGTGCGGCGAGACGGCGCGGTCGCCGCCGGCGACGAACGCGCGGCACTCGTCCTCGAGCGTCTTCAGCCCGCCGACGCCGGTGCCGACGAGGATCGCCAGCCGCTCGAGGTCGACGTCGCCGGGCAGTCCGGCCTCCTCGGCCGCCTGCATCGCGGCGGCGAACGCCAGCTGCGTGTAGCGGTCCGAGCGGCGGGCCACCTTCGGGCTCATCGCGGACTCCGGGTCGAACTCCGCGCAGGGAGCCAGGCCGTCGACGACCCCGGAGCGGCGCTCGAGCAGTGCGTCGACGAACGCGTCCGCCCCCTCGCCGATCGACGAGACGACACCACGCCCGGTGATCGCGATCTCAATCTGGGGGGACGCGTAGCTGCTCATCGCGAAGACCCGACCTTTCGGTTCGATGTGTACGACGGTCAGGGGGCGGCGCGCGCTCATGCAGGCGCCCCCTCCTCGGCGGCGACGAGGCGCATCGTCAGCGCGATCGCGTCGCCGACGGACTCGATCGGCTTGAGGTCGTCGTCGGAGATCGTGATGTTGAAGCGGTCCTCGAGCGCCTTGACCAGCTCGACGAGGTCCAACGAGTCGACGTCGAGCTCGGTCCACGTGTTGTCCGGCGTGGCCTCGCGCGCGTCGGGCACCTTGATCGCCTCGAGCTGGTCGCGGATCTCTTCCAGAACGTCGTTCTCGGTTACGGCCATTGTGTGCTTCCCCTCGTGTTATGCGGCCAGCGCGCCATCGACGGCGAGCGTGGCTCCGTTGACGTAGGCCGCTCCATCCGAACAGAGGAAGGACAGAATGGCGTGGGCGACCTCCTGGGTCGCCCGATCCGGCCGGCGGGAACGCCGGCCAGCAGCTTGTCCGCGACGTCGGTCGTCATGTCCGTCTCGATGACGCCCGGCGTGACGGCGTTGCAGGTGATGCCCTTGCGGGCCATCTCGCGCGCGATCGTGCGCGTGAGCGACAGCATCCCGGCCTTCGCGGCGCCGTAGTTGGCCTGCCCGGGTTGGCGCGCTCGGCGACGACCGACGAGATGTTCACGATCCGGCCCCAGCGCGCGCTGAGCATGTCGTCCAGCGCGCGGCGGATGCAGTGGAAGGCGCCGTTGAGGTTCGTGTCGATGACGGCCTCCCACTGCTCGGCCTTCATGCGGATCGCGAGGCCGTCCCGGCGCTCGCCGGCGTTGTTGACGAGCACGAGCACGGGCCCGTAGCGCTCGCGGACCTCGGCGAAGGCGGCGTCGACCGAGGCGGAGTCGCCGACGTCGGCCTGCACGTCGCCGCTCGTGCGCCCGAGCGTGACGACCGTCAGGCCGTCGTCCGCGAGGCGCGCGGCGATCGCGGCGCCGATCCCGCGGCCGCCCGCCGGTCACGAGCGCGACGCCGCCGTCAGGCACCGGCATGGACGGCCTCCTTCCACTTCACGATGCCCGCGCCCCACACGAAGCCGCCGCCGAAGGCCGCCAGCGCGACCGTGTCGCCGGGCTTCAGGCGGCCGGCGAGCTCGGCGTGGTGCAGCGCGAGCGGAATCGACGCGCTCGACGTGTTGGCGATCGTCTCCACGTTGGCGAAGACCTTCTCCTCGGGCACGCCGAGGCGCCGCGCGGCGGCGTCGATGATGCGCTGGTTGGCCTGGTGGACGATGAGCACGTCGACGTCGTCGACGGTCATCCCGGCGCGGCGCAGCGCCTCGGCCGTCGCCTCGACCATGCGCTCGACGGCGTGGCGGTAGACCTCCTGTCCCTCCATCCGCAGCAGGCGCTCCTCGCGCTCGGCGTAGAGCAGGTCGCCGTGCTCGCCGTCGGACGCCAGCACGAACGGCGAGCAGCCCAGCTCGAAGTCGCCGCCCGCCACGACGACGGCCGCCGCCCCGTCGGCGAAGAGGATCGCGGTGCCGCGGTCGTGGGGGTCGGTGACGCGGCTGAGCGCCTCGGCGCCGACGACGAGCGCGAGCTTCACGCGGCCGGACTCGACGAGCGCGGCGGTCTGGTCCAGGCCGTAGAGGAAGCCCGCGCAGGCGGCGTTGACGTCGATCGCGCCGGCGCCGCGCGTGCCGAGCAGCTTGGCGAGCTTCGGCGCCAGGCCGGGCATGAGCCGGTCGGGCGTGAACGTCGCGACGATGATGTGCTCGACCTCGGAGGCCTCGCGGCCGGCGTCGGCGAGCGCCGCGACGCAGGCCTCCAGCGCGAGGTCCGTCAGCGACACCGAGCCGTTGAGGTGGCGCCGCTCGCGGATGCCGGTGCGGCGCTGGATCCAGGCGTCGGTCGTGTCGAGGTAGGCCTCGAAGTCCTTGTTCGTGACGACGTGCTCGGGCAGCGCCGAGCCGATGCCGATGACGCCGGCCCTCACCGGGCGGCCCCCTTCGCGAGCGCGCCGCCGATGGCGACGGGGCGGCGCGACGCGCTCACGCGGCGGCCCTCAGCGTCCGCTTGACGAGGCCCCGCAGCACGTTGCCGGGGCCGCACTCGACGTAGTCCGTCGCGCCCATGCCCTGCAGCTCGAGCAGGATCTCGCGCCAGCGCACCGGCTTGAGCAGGTTCTCGGCGAGCTCGCGGCGCACGTCGCGGAACGGTTGCGTGCTGCCGTTGGAGAGGACGGGGAAGGCGGGCTCGGCGACCGGCGTCTCGGCGAGCGCCTGGGCGAGCGCGTCCGCGGCGGGCGCCATGAGCGGCGAGTGGAAGGCGCCCGCGACGTCGAGCTTGCGCGCGCGGCAGCCGATGTCGCCGGCGCGCGCGACCGCCGCGTCGACGCCCTCCATCGCGCCCGACAGGACGATCTGCCCGGGCGCGTTGTCGTTGGCGAGCGACAGCCCGAGATCGGCCGCCAGCTCGTAGACGTCGTCGCGCTCGCCGCCGAGCATCGCGACCATGCCGCCGGGCTGCAGCGCGGCCGCCTCGGCCATCGCCTCGGCGCGCGCGCCGACGAGCCGCACGCCGTCCTCGAAGTCGATCGCGCCGGCGGCGGTCAGCGCGGCGTACTCGCCGAGCGAGTGGCCGGCGGCCGCCAGCGGATCGCCGGCGTCGTCCTCGCGCGAGGCCCACTGCGCCATCGAGCACAGAAACAGCGCGGGCTGCTGGGAGCGGGTGCCCTCGGCGAGGCTGGAGAAGGGGTCGAAGCCGAGCAGCTCGATCCCGCGCCGCAGCAGCGGGTGGTCGGCGAAGGGCTCGTGCATCCCCTCGGAGTGGCTGCCCTGCCCGGGAAAGAGCAGCGCTGTCGTCGTCGGCATCCCTCTCATCCAACTAGGTCCACCCGGCGATCGGGGTCTCGTTACCGATGTTCGACAGAGCGGTCACATGTGTCGAAATCGGAAGAGCCCGCTCGATGGGTCGTTCGGACCTGCTAGGGCGCCTGCCCAGCGGTGCCGGGCGATACCCTGTAGAGGTCGTTGCAGCGGCCCTCGAAGCGCTCCGACCGACCGTCGTTCCGTCCGACCCGAGGCGTTGAATGCGACGCCCGCGAAATCGCAGACGAAACGCCGCAACGAGCGAGAAATCACCCGCGGCGACGAGAGGAGCAGGACGATGCAGCGCACTCCGCAGACCCCACTCGCACCCGACACGAAGCCGGGCGAGGCCCTCTCCATCTCGCGCCACTTCACGAAGCCCGGGATCGACCCCTTCGACACCGTGAAGTGGGAGCTGCGCGACGCGCGCATCGGCCACGGCGACCGCGTCGCCTTCGAGCAGCGCGGCGTCGAGTTCCCGTCGACGTGGTCGCAGAACGCGACGAACATCGTCGCCCAGAAGTACTTCCGCGGCCAGCTCGACAGCGCCGGCCGCGAGCACTCCGTCAAGCAGATGGTCGGTCGCGTCGCGGGGACGATCGCCGACTGGGGCCGTGCGCGCGGGTACTTCGCCTCCGTGGAGGACGGCGACGCCTTCCAGGCCGAGCTCACCTACGTGCTGCTGCACCAGATGGCGGCGTTCAACTCGCCGGTCTGGTTCAACGTCGGCTTCGAGGAGAGCCCGCAGTGCTCGGCCTGCCAGCCCTACGGCGCGCTGATCTCGACGCCCGAGGGCATGGTCCAGATCGGCGATCTCGTCCGCGACGACGCCGTCGGCCGCGAGGTCTACGACGCGAACGGCGTGACGCGCGTGATCGCCACGAAGTCCAACGGCGTCAAGCCGGTGCACCGCGTGCTGCTGCGCAACGGCAGCTTCGTCGACGCGACGGCCGACCACGTCGTCAAGGCCGTCCGCGAGCGCCGGACCGAGGCGCGGTGGCTGCGCGTCGACGAGCTCGAGGTCGGCATGCGGATGCACCTGCACCCGCACCGGGCCAAGGTCGCCGCGCCCGCCCTCGTCACCGCCGGAGCCCCCGGCGACCGCGACGCCGATCCGCCGGCGGTGGACGGGCTTGCGGTCTCCGAGGCCGCGCTCGCGGGCTGGCTGCAGGCCGACGGCTTCGTCGGACGTTACGAGCACGGCACGAACCGCTCGCTGACGATCGAGTTCCAGGTCTCGGGCGACGAGGAGCGCGCCTGGGTCGAGGAGCACCTCGACGTCGTCTTCCCGCACGTGCACCGCAAGGTCCGCGACGCCGACACGCAGGAGGTCCCCGTCCAGCGCATCCGCCTCTACGGCGAGGTGCTGCGCGACTTCGTCGAGCGCTGGGACCTACTCGCGCGCGGTGTCGACATGCTCGTCCCCCGCAGGCTGTGGACGGCGTCGCACGACGAGATCGCCGCCTACCTGCGCAGCGTCTTCCAGGCCGACGGCTACGTGACCGTGCGCCGCGAGAACGGCTGCCAGAGCGGGCGCGTCGGCTTCGCCGTGATCGGCGAGCGCTGGACCGAGGACATCCAGGTCCTGCTCGGCACGCTGGGCATCTACTCGCGGCGCAACCGCAAGGCCGAGCGCCGCGACGATCGCCACGACATGCACGAGATCGCGATCTCGATCGGCTCCGAGCGCGCGCGCTTCGCCGAGCTCGTCGGCTTCGTGGATGCGCGCAAGCAGCGCAGGCTGCTGGAGTCGCTGGAGCTGCGCAACCCCAAGCGCTGCCCGGACCTGCGCGAGGAGGAGATCGTCGCGATCGAGCCGCTCGGCGAGATGGACGTCTACGACATCCAGACCGAGTCGGGCGAGTACC
This sequence comes from uncultured Solirubrobacteraceae bacterium, assembly GCA_963769555.1. Lineage (GTDB taxonomy): Bacteria > Actinomycetota > Thermoleophilia > Solirubrobacterales > Solirubrobacteraceae > CADCVQ01. The sequence continues at coordinate 7,044 of CAVYMD010000001.1, forward strand.
TCTGCAACAACGTCGCCGTCCACAACTGCTTCATCCTCAGCGTCGAGGACACGATGGAGTCGATCCTCGACTGGAACACGCGCGAGGGCAAGATCTTCCTCGGCGGCTCGGGCTCGGGCATCAACCTGTCGAACATCCGCGGCTCGATGGAGCCGCTGCGCAAGGGCGGCACGGCGTCGGGCCCGGTCTCCTTCATGCGCGGCGCGGACTCCTGGGCGGGCACGATCAAGTCCGGCGGCAAGACGCGCCGCGCGGCGAAGATGGTCGTGCTCGACATCGACCATCCGGACATCCGCGAGTTCATCTGGTGCAAGGCCAAGGAGGAGAAGAAGGCCAACGCGCTGCGCGACGCCGGCTTCGACATGTCGATCGACGGCGAGGGCTTCATCTCGATCCAGTACCAGAACGCCAACAACTCGGTGCGCCTGACCGACGAGTTCATGCGCGCCGTCGAGCGCGACGAGGACTGGCATCTCATCGCGCGCACGACCGGCAAGCCGGTCGGCGACCCGATCCCCGCACGGGAGCTCATGCGCGAGATCGCCGAGGCCGCCTGGCAGTGCGCCGACCCCGGCGTGCAGTACGACACGACGATCAACCAGTGGCACACGTGCCCGGTCTCGGGGCGCATCAACGCGTCCAACCCGTGCTCGGAGTACATGCACGTCGACGACTCGGCCTGCAACCTCGCGTCGCTGAACCTCATGAAGTTCCGCCGCGCCGACGGCACGTTCGACGTGGCGTCCTTCGAGCACGCCGTCGACGTCATGTTCCTCGCGCAGGAGATCCTCGTCGGCCCGTCGAGCTACCCGACCGAGCAGATCGCGATCAACGCGCGCGCCTTCCGCCAGCTCGGCCTGGGCTACGCGAACCTCGGTGCGTACCTCATGTCCAACGGCATGGCCTACGACTCCGACAAGGGCCGTGCGACGGCGGCCTCGATCACGTCGCTCATGACCGGCCGCGCGTACCTCGGCTCGGCGCGGATCGCCGCGGCGATCGGGCCCTACGAGCGCTACGAGGAGAACCGCGACGCGCACAACGCCGTCATGCGGATGCACCGCGACGCGTCGCACGCGATCCCCGACTCGGCGTCCTCGGACACGCCGCTGCTGCAGGCCGCGCGCTCGGTCTGGGACGAGGCGGTCGCGGTCGGCGAGGAGCACGGCTACCGCAACGCGCAGGCGACGGTGCTCGCGCCGACCGGGACCATCTCGTTCCTCATGGACTGCGACACGACGGGCGTCGAGCCCGACTTCTCGCTCGTGAAGTTCAAGGAGCTCGTCGGCGGCGGTCAGATGACGATCGTCAACCGCACGATCCCGATGGCGCTGCGCACGCTCGGCTACGACGAGGCGCAGGTCGAGAGCATCGAGGCGCACGTCGACGAGCACGCCACGATCGTCGGCGCGCCGGGCCTGGATGCCGAGCACCTGCCGATCTTCGACGTGGCGGTCGGCGAGCGCGCGATCTCGCACATGGGCCACATCAAGATGATGGGCGCCGTCCAGCCGTTCATCTCGGGCGCGATCTCCAAGACGGTCAACCTGCCGTTCGAGGCCACGGTCGAGGACATCGCCGACGCCTACCTGCAGGCCTGGCACCTCGGCATCAAGGCGCTCGCGATCTACCGCGACGGCTCAAAGACGGCGCAGGCGCTGCGGACCGACGCGCAGCAGGGCGCCAAGGAGAGCGAGGCCGTCGTCGTCGAGGGCTACTCGCAGAGCCAGGTCGACGACCTCGTCGCCGAGGCGGTCGAGGCGGCGCGCCGCACGGCCGTCGCCGAGCTCGGCCCCAAGCGCAACCGGATGCCCCGCGAGCGCCAGTCGATCACGCACAAGTTCTCGATCGCGGGCCACGAGGGCTACATCACGGCGGGCATGTACGAGGACGGCACGGTCGGCGAGATCTTCCTCACCGACATCGGCAAGGAGGGCTCGACGCTGCGCGGCATGATGAACGCCTTCGCGACGTCGATCAGCATCGCGCTGCAGTACGGCGTGCCGCTGGAGACGCTCGTGCAGAAGTTCAGCTACATGCGCTTCGAGCCCGAGGGGATCACGCAGAACCCGGAGATCCCGTTCGCCAAGTCGATGCCCGACTACATCATGCGCTGGCTCGCCTCGCGTTTCCTCGACACAGACACGCAGGAGGAGCTCGGCATCTTGACTCCCGAGGTCAGGGCGCGGAAGATGGCTCAGGACGCGGGGACGTCAAGCGTCTCCTCGGACACGAACGGCCCCGCGAACGGCGCCGCCGGCCGGAACGCTGCGACGGCGGGCGCGGGTACGGGGTTGCACCCGCAACTCGGCACCGTCGCCGGAGGCCAGCCCGCCACGACCCGCGCCGCCGCCGACGCGCTCACCGACACCCCGCCCGTCGTCCCCGCCCGCATGAAGGGCCTCGACCTCGGCCCGGCGTGCGCGCAGTGCGGCGGCATGATGCAGCGCACGGGCTCGTGCTACACGTGCTCGAGCTGCGGCAACAACACCGGCTGCGGGTGATGTGAGCGTCCGTTGAACTGAGACTGGGCGTCCAGAAGTTGAGAAAGGCCACCTCCGGGTGGCCTTTCGCCTGCTCAGGCCCGGTTTTCAACTTATGGACAGGGGCCCCGCGGCCGTCTCAGCGGCGGCTCGCCCGTCCAGAAGCCGAGCCTCGACCCGTCCAAAACTTGGGGCTACAGCGTCCAAAAGTCGAGAACGCGACGCGGCGCTAGGGGCGCACACCCGTGGCTCGGCAGGGGGTCTTCACGATCCCGGCCTGAAAGGCCTGCTCTGGCGTCGGTTCCGTCCGCCCCGCGGCTTACGTTTCCTAGGGCGTACCTACGGCTCCTACATCCCGGGATGTTCCGACCCGCCTACTACCGCTACAGCACGCAGACCCGCGGCTGTAGATCACCGCCTCGTTAGGAGGCCCCGCATGGCCTGGACTCACGACAACTCGCTCGACCGGATCCAGAAGCGCTGGACGCGGCGCTCAGATCTGAACATCTCGGTGACGAAGTTGGGGCGCGAGATGGAGTTGGAGAACATCACCCTCGCCAAGAGCAAGCGCGTGCGCGGCGTGCATGCCTACACCACGGTGTCCGGCTCGGGCCAGCTCGACGATCTTTGTGACACCGATGCAGCGGCGCGTACGGTGCGAACACTCGGCGCCTGGCTAACGGAGTCGTCGCGCATCGCCTCCGCCTTCGATATGCCGGTCATCGCCTCGCAGGGCGCCCGCCTGCATATCGCCAACTACCGCCCGATAGACCAAGACGCCGTACTCGCGCGCGACGCAGTGCTGCTGGCGGCAGTCCTTCGCCGCATGACGGCCGGCGCTTTGAATCCTCTACTTGAGGCAGGAGCGGAGCTGAGCTGTCGCACCGGCTTGGACCTGGGTGAGACCGTTGGCACCCGCGGGGGTACCGGGGGCGACTCGGAGCTGCTCTTCCTCGGCTCAGCCGCGAATCGCGCAGCCAAGCTGCTCGGGGGTCGCAAGATCGTGGCGAGCGACCGGCTGGTGGAGGCTCTGGACGGCGTGCTCGACCTCACCATGGAGGAGATCGACGACGGCTCCGCCTGGGCGCTCAGCCTCAGCAACGACGCGCTCGACGAGGCCTTCAAGACCTACGGCATCGACTGGACGCTCTCCCGCTCGCGGGAACGGGTCGAGGAAGATCTGGCGAAGTGGCCGCTAGACCGCTGCAAGGTCGGCGGTGCGACCGAGACGGTCTACTTCGAGGGACTCGGCCGAGCGAACAGCAAGCTCGTCGAGGTCGCCGTAATCGTCGCCGACATCGACGGCTTCAGCGCGTACATCGAGAGCCTCGAAGACGATGCCGACAAACGCGACGCCATCGTCGCGCTTGACATGATCCGCTTCGAGTTGCGCGAGGTGCTGAAGCGGGACTACAGCGGCGGCGTCCGAGTCCAGTACCAAGGCGACAACATCATCGGCTTGGTCCACCTGCCTGGAAAGGAGTCCGCGGCAGTAGCCGAGCGCGCTCTTGACATCGCGGCCGGCATGCAGGCCTCGATGCAGCAGACCCTTCCCGCCGTCGTCGAGGAGGCCGGCAAGCTGACGGTCACCGTCGGCGTGGCGATGGCGGACACGCTCGCCACCCAGCTCGGTCCGCGTGGCAGGCGGAACGCCATGGCCGTCGGGCCCGCGGTCACCAAGGCGGACCGCATCTCCTCCGCGCTGGTGGGCACTGAAGTCGGATTCAGCAAGAAGGCGTACGAGGCCCTCCCTGCAGACCTGAGGGAAGACCTGTTCGAGTGGAGCGCGGCCGCGGGTGCGTGGGTGGCGTCTGACTTGCCCGCGACCCGCCTTGCCCTGATCAAAGAGGGCCTTGCCCTTCGCGTCACCGACCAGCGACCTCGGCGCATCGAGCCGACGGATCGGCCAGGGCGTTCGAGAGTGGTACCAGCCGCGGGGCTCACGCTTCCGGGATCGCGCGATGTTGACCCGCTCAGGCCACACGCTCGATGACCAGCGCAGGAGGCGCTTCGAGGCCGACCGCCGGCTCCTGGCGGAGCGCATGCCGGGGGTTCGGCACTTGATGCTCCTTGGGACGGACTGTGCTTTGGCGGAGGGCATCGTTGAGGTGGATGCCGGCGCAGGGAGCTTCGAAGCGGTCTCCATCGAGATGCACTTCGAAGCCACCTATCCCGACAATCCCCCGCGCGTCTGGGAGCGCGGCGGACGCTGGAAGCCGGAACTCGACCGCCATATGTACTCCGACGGGGAGTTCTGCCTGGGGCTTCCAGGCGTCGACATGCCTCAGGTCACATTCGACGAAGACTTCGGGAGATTCCTGGACCAGCTGTTGGTGTTCCTGCACGACCAGTTCATCTTCGACGCTGACCCCAAGCACCGATGGCCAGGTAGAGACTGGCCGCACGGTTACGCCGCGGCGTACGCGCAGTTCGCGGTCGAAGCTCTCGGCGTGCGTACGCCTGAACAAGTGCGTGCGCTCGTAGGTCTGCTGCGCGGCGTCGAGCCTCGTCCGCACGCTCGTTGCCCCTGCGGTTCGCGGCTGGCCTACTCACGCTGCCATGCAGCCGCGGTGAAGCTCGTACGCGCCGTTCGCCCGCTCCACAAGATTCATGACCTCGAACAGCGAATGGTGGTACGCCTTGATGCGCTGTAGGAAGGGCACCATCAGTCCGCCGCGCGCCGGCGATCACCGCACGGGCATCGAGTTCGGGTGGGAGGCGCACCGCGCCGTCCAAGGCTGGACAGCGACCGTCGATGCCAAGGCTTCCATCGTCGTCGTCGTCGAGACCGCGGTCGCGGGCGCTGCCACGCGCGCGCTCATTGGCGCGAAGGGCGAGCTACACACCGCGACCGGACTACACCTCGCGACTGCAATCACGGCCGTCGTCGTTCTTGTCGCTGCCGTTGCGTGTGCTCTCTGGGTCGTGTTCCCGCGTCTCGAACGAACACGCACGCAACGGTTAGCCCCCACCGGACTCATCTACTTCGGCCACCTGCGAGAGCGTGGAGCAGACGAGATCGCACAAGCGCTCGGGGCCCTCACTCCCGATGAGGAGCGGCGCCAGCTGGCCAGCCAGCTGTGCATCACCGGGGCGGTCGCCTGGCGGAAGCACAGTTGGTTGCAGCGTTCGCTGAGCCTGTTTTCTGTCGGCTCTCTCTTGATAGTTCTCGCCTTCGTGGCCTTTTAGTGCAGGGACGACGACGCGCGGCTCCGGTGTCGCTTCCTCAGGGCGCCCGGCTGGGTTCAGCGGCGGAGGCGCTCGGCGCTGACGCCTTGCATGGAAAGCGCAGGCACGCTGACCGCGCCGCACGCACACAGGTACCTTCCGGACTCGCCCCTGAAAGGCCTTCTAGAAACGCATCACGCGCTCGGAGAAACCGGGTCAATGACGAACACCAGCTACACCCGTGAGGACACAACCTTCGATTCGCATGGCACGAGCTGCGCGGCGTGGCTGTATCGCCCCGACGGAGTTGTGGATCCCGCGATCATCGTGATGGGCCACGGTTTCGGAGCGATTCGTGTGGTGCGACTGGATGCGTACGCGGAGCGCTTCGCCGAGGCCGGTTTCGCGGTCTTGGTCTTCGATTACCGCGGGTGGGGAGACAGTGACGGCGAGCCGCGTCGCGTTCTGGACATCTCGATGCAGCAGCAGGACTGGCGGGCGGCCGTTGCGCACGCCCGGTCGCTTTCCGGCGTCGATGGCGACCGGGTGGTCGTGTGGGGGTCGCCGTTCGGTGGCGGGCATGTGCTGCATCTCGCCGCCGAGGACCACAACCTGGCGGCGGTGATCGCGCAGGTCCCGCATGTCAGCGGCCCCGCGTCGGCGTTCTCGGCGCCGCTTCGGCAGACACTCCGCATCGGGCGTGCTGCCCTGCGCGATCAGATCGGCGCGCTGGTGGGCCGGCCACCTCACCGGGTCGCCGCGGTCGGAGAACCCGGTGACTTGGCGATGATGACGTCCGAGGGCGCCTATCCCCTCGTTGTGAGCATGGTTGGCGAGCACGGTGAGCGGTTCCAGCGCGAGAACGAGGTCGCAGCGCGGATCGCGCTGCGGCTCCCCCTCTACTCCCCGGGCCGTACCGCCAGAAAGATCACCGCGCCGACGCTTGTGCAGGTCGCCACTCAGGACGACGTTACTCCGGTGAAGGTGGCGATGAAAGCCGCTGAGCGGATCCCCGGCGCCGAGATCCGCACCTATGACTGCAGCCACTTTGAGCCCTACCTCGACCCTCACTTCGACGGCGTTGTGGGCGACCAGATCGACTTCCTCAACCGAACCCTGAACCCGTAGGCGCGGGGACCGCCATCTAGCTCCCTCTCGCGCTGAGGCAGAGCGGAAGCGTCCGTTTGCTCACGGCTCCAGAGTGCCCCATTGGACGACGAGCGAAGAGCGCGGCGCACACCAGCGAGCGCGACGCGATTCCCCACCAGCTGGGGAACGCGACTAGGTTGTCCCCAGTCGGTACCGGCCGCTCCGAGCGCCGGCGCCAATGACCCCGGGCGCGCGGTGGATCTGCGCGAGGAAGGTGGCCAGGGGATCTTTGCCACCCACGCGATGGCCTTGCTGCTGCACAAGATCGAACCATTCGCGGTAGTGGATCTCGCGCTCGGTACCCCACTGCGTTTCCAGCACCTCTAGCGCGACTTCCTGCAGCCGATGGCCGCGCAGCCTGGGCGAGAGATCCTCGATCCGTAGCTGGGCCGATAGGCCCAGAGCGGCCGCCATCTCCTTCAGGAGGTGTTCGTCGGCGGCAGTGCGATCTTCCAGAGCCTCAGCCATGGCGCGGAACCGGTCGGCCTGCTCGCGCTGTTGCTCGACTCGAACTCGCAGGAGTTCGTATTCCGAACGGACACTCGCGGCGAGATCGCCTTGGCTCCCGGGGACGGCCACGGGGTGGAGACTATGCGGCGCCACGGACGCCATCTGAACCCTCGGCCACGGGCGTCTGGTCGGCCGCGGTGCGCCCGCACCTGCCCGCCAGACCCAGGCGACGGCGCGCCACTTCCGCGTAGTCGGCGCGTTCCTCGATGCCGGTAAAGCTCAGGGCGGTGTCGAGGCGAAGCGCGGCACATCCGGTCGAACCTGACCCGCAGAACGGATCGAGCACCCGGCCACCGGGCGGCGTGCACAGAGTGACGAGGCGCGTCATGAGCGCTACGGACTTCTGCGCTTCGTGCGAGCGGCCACCGTCTTCGGGCAGCCCTTCCGCCCGTTCTTCCGACGCGGGCTTCGCGGCCCATACGAAGCGGCTGCGGTCTCCGAGGGTGCGAAGCGGGCAGCCCTCGATGCAGTCCCACTCCTCCACCATTTCCGTGCGTCGCCAACGGTCCTCCTGCTCGGCGCTACGCGCGGCCACTGAGCCAGTTCGGCTGTAGTTAGTCACGCGCCGCGCCGGCCAATGCGAGTTCGAGGGCGCCTCTTGCAGGCCGACGAGGCGGCATCCCTCCGCGTGCGAATACAGGACGTTGCGCGGCCAACGGTCGCCCACGCGGGACGCCTCAATGTTGAGAGCACCGACCCCGAAGTCGAGCAAGTTCTCGCTGGTGGTTGGGCGAGCCAGCGGCCGACGAACGAGCAACCAGTGCTCGGACCCTGGCGCGACGCCGGCGCGCCAGCCTTCCCAGCGTCCCTTCGACGCAGGGTCGATGCGCGCGACCGCTTCTCCAAGATCGCGGGTCTTCGGTATGCCGTCGGCGAAGTGGTGCGTAAAGACGTCGACGATCTGCCAGCCGGCGTCCTCGAAGGCGGTCGCGGTCCAATGCGAGGTGCGCGGCAGCGCCCACACGAAGCCGTGAGCACCAGGCAGCATCACCCGCAGCATCTCGGCAGCTCGCTCTCGAAGCCATGCGATCCAAGCGTCGCGGCCGCCGCGGTCCTCATCCCACTCTGCCCCGGCGGCGTCCGCGCCCGACGGAGGGTCCGTCACCAGCGACGAGAACGACGCGTCGGGCAGCGTGCGCAGCACTTCTAAGCAGTCGCCCGTGACCACCCTGAAACGCTCCCCGCCGTCGGCCTGCTGCGCGTCGGTGGCTTCAGCTCGCGGCCCTGGCGAGGAGTCGCTCGTGCGCTGAGTTGTTGGCTGCTGCGTTTCCAACGGGGGTTGATCTCGCTTCGCACACTGCTCACGAATCGCGGCGACGCGCAACGCCTCTCGGCTCGGCAGCTCGCCGGCGTCCACGGCCGATGCGAGGTCAGGGTGCGCGGCCAGCTCCTCCCACATGCGAATGCGCCAGCGCGCAGTCCGCTCCGGCACGCCCAACTCAGCGGCCACCTCCGCCAGCGTCATGCGCGTCTCGCCGTTGGTCGGACGACCGAGGCGGCCGCGTTCAACGCCACGGATCTCCAGCAGCTTGGCGAAGGCCTTCCCCCACGCGGTGACGGAGCCGAGCTGGCGGCGCATCATGTTCAGCAGGAGCGCCTCCTCGTCCCGGGCCTCTTCTGAAGCGAAGACGCGCCTGATGACTGTCGGCTCGATCCCCAGCTCCTTGCATGCACGGAGCCGGTGCGCCCCATCCACGACTTGGCCCGTTGCAGCGTCGACGATGATCGGGGTCACCAGCCCTCGCTTGGCGATGTCCCCCTTCAATGCCTGGAACTCCGCCTCGCTTAACTCGTCGAGCAGGTTCGGTCCTGCGACCGGCGCGGGATCGGAGGCGTGCGGTGTCTCTTCGGCTCTGGCCCGCGGCATTCCGCGCATTCTGGTGTGAGCGACGGCGGAAACTCGGCAACCGTCGCCGACTTCCACGGCTACCAGTACCCACTAAATCTGCCCGATCAGGTGGGTGTATGTCCTCCATCGGCAACATCTACACCGCTCCCGGCCACTTCCTCGCCCAGTCGCTCGGCCCCGATCTTCACGCCGGACTCGCCAGCTGCACGCTCCAGGAACTACGCAGCATGCTGACCGGCTTCATGGTGGAGATGGCCGCGGGCACGTCCGACGGCTGCTCCGGGCTCTCGCAGTTCTACGCGGTGGGCCGCGAGGACTCCTATTGGGTCTCGCTCTCCGATCCGAAGGACGATGCGCACAAGACCGCGATACTCGTAGCGGCCAGCTCGTGGCTGCGCGTTCAGGGGACGCACCGGGCGGCGGTCGGCCTATGGGGATGGTCGGCGCCGCTCGACAGTCCCTTTGCGCGCCCGAGCCTGGACCCGCGGCGCAGCAGCGTCCTCACGGTGACGGCCGGGAGCAGCGACGGGCGGTTCAGCTCGCACTGGGGTGGGGTCACAGGCCGACGCCCCGACGGCAGCGCCAAGCTCAACTGGGCCGGCGGCGCGTCTACGGAGCCGCCGATGGGCCTCTACGGGCAGGCGCTGTGCGCCGCGCTCGACCTCCCGTACGAATCGGCGGCGGACGCGGCGCTCGGCGACCGGCGCGCCTGCCCTTGCGGCTCCGAGCTAACGCTTAGATCCTGCTGCAGCCCCGGGCGGAACGAGCCGTGTCCCTGTGGCAGCGACGCCAAGTTCAAGAAGTGCTGCGGCCGCTGAGCGCGCCGCGCGGGCTGCTTGGTGCGGCGAGGGCGCCTGCGCACGAACCGCGTCGACACCTTTTCGGCAGAAACCGGCGCGATGGCCGCACGTCAGCTTAGAGTCGGGATGAGCGACCTCAAGTCAAAGGCGCACCCCTCTCATGGCCATCGACCCAACTACCCCGCTGACGCTGCGAGCCCTGGAGGATCACCTCTGGCGCAGCGCGGACCTGTTCCGCAACAAGATCTCGAACCAGAAGGATTACGTCCTAGCTCTGCTCTTCTTCAAGCGCGCGTCGGATCGGCATCGAGAGGAGACTGCGGCGGCACTCGAAGAGCTTGCCGGGCAGGGAGTGCCCGGTGAGGCTGCAGCGAAGGTCATCGAGGCGAACCCGAAGGCCTACCACTCCATCCTCATCCCCGATGATCACTTCTGGGAGGACGTTCGCAACACCGACCGTGACGGCCTGGGCCGCGCGCTCAACGACGCGCTGACCGCCATCGGTCGCGCGAACCCGGCGCAGCTGGCGGGCGTCTTCGAGCACACCGACTTCAACAACAAGACGGCGCTGCCGGCTGAGGACCTCGCCGAGGTCATCAATCACTTCGAGGAGCTAGGCCCGCTCACTAACGAGCGGGTCACCCCCGACATGCTCGGTCAGGGCTACGAGTGGCTGATCGCCAAGTTCGCCGCAACCTCCGGCAAGGGCGGCGGCGAGTTCTACACGCCAGCTGCCGTGGGAAAGCTCGGCGCCAAGCTGCTCGCGCCGAAACAGGGCGAGACCGCCTACGACCCCACCTGCGGTTCCGGGGGGCTGCTTCTGCAAGTGCTCGATGAGGCGCGCCGCATCCACGGCGACGCTGCCCGCAGCCTCACCCTCTTCGGCCAGGAGCTGAACCCTGAGACCTGGGCCATCGCCCGCATGAACATGCTTCTGCACGGCGCCGCCGGCGTGGCCACCATTGAGCGCGGCGACACGCTCAAGGAGCCGAAGTTCCTCGATGGCGATGGCATCCGTCACTTCGATGTGATCATCGCTAACCCGCCTTTCTCGCCAAAGAACTGGGGCCACGAACGCCTGAAGAACGAGGGCGACCCGTTCGACCGCATCAAGCACGTTCCGCCCAAGAGCCACGGCGAGATGGCGTTCGTGCAGCACATGGTCGCATCGCTCGGAGAACGCGGCCGTATGGCCGTCGTGCTGCCAAACGGCGTGTTCTTCCGGGGCGGTGCCGAACAGGCTGTTCGCAAGGACCTCATCGACCGAGATTTGATCGAGGCCGTCATCCAGCTTCCCAAAGACATGTTCTACGGAGCAGGCATCCCCGCGTGCTACCTCGTGATCAATAAAGCGAAAGCGACAGCCCGCCGGAACAAGATCCTCTTCATCGACGCTTCGGACTGCTTCGAGCGCCGCGACACCAAGAACGTTCTGCGAGACGACGACATTTGTCGCATCGTGGCCGCAGTTAATGACGACCACGAGGACGGCAGCTTCGCCGCCAGCGTCGATAAGAAGACGGTAGAGCAGAAAAAGTTCGTATTGCTCCCCGGCAAGTACATCCTGAACACCTCCGTCGACGATGCGGCCGAGTCGTTAGGCGACGCGGTAATCGCGTGGCGCGAGCAGGGGCGCAAGCGGGAGGACGCCACTACGTCAATCGCGTTGCTGGCGAGCAAGCTCTCGGCTGTTGGCGAGCCAGCAGCGCTAACGGAGTACACCCTTTCTGACCTTTTGGAGCCGTATCGAGAAGCGGTGATCCTTGAAGACAATGTGACCTATACCCAGGTCACCGTTCAGTACTGGGGCCGAGGCGTCGTAGCAAGAGGCACGCAGCCAGGTGCCACTATCGGGACGAAACGGCAGAACTTCATCCGCCCCGGGAAACTCGTGCTTTCAAAGATCGACGCCCGGAACGGCTCCATCGGGATTGTGCCGGCGGAGCTTGATGGGGCCATCGTCACTCCTGACTTCCCGGCCTTCTCAATCGACACGAGCGTTTGTCTTCCGGAGTACCTCGCCTTGCTCGCCGCTCGTCCAGCCTTTTGGGAGATGTGCCTCGCAGTCAGCGAGGGCTCCACTAACCGCGTCCGGCTAAACGTCAGCGACTTCCTCGCCCAGACCGTAGAACTTCCGGATCTTGAGATCCAAAAGCGTTTTGTGGAGGGGGTTTCGGCACTCGATCACTTCGTCGCAGCTTTACGCGGTGAGATCGAAACGGTCGCTGCGTGGCGGGCCCGCTTGGTCTCTGACTTCGTTGCTGGCCTAGCGATCTTTCATGACGAAAGTTGATTCGATGACCGCTAACCGCCCCGAGGAAGTCGTCCAGCGAGAGCTGATCCAAGGCGCATCCGCGCTCGGCTGGGCCTTCATCCGGCGCGACGAAATGACAGCGCTACGCGCCGCGCACATGGGCGAGATCGTCGTCGAGCACCTGCTCGTCGAGGCGCTAATCAAGCTCAACCCGGACCTCGACCGCGACGACGCCGAATACGCCGCCGAGCGCATCCGCCGGATCACCGACGCTGGCGAGTTCCTAGAGGCGCTCCGGACCGGTTTCAACTACGCGCGGCCCGGCCGCAAGACCGACGACATCCGGATCGTCGACCTCATGACGCCTTCGAACAACAGCTTCGTTGTCACCGAGGAGTTCGTCCTCAGGACGGGCGGCGTGCGGGAGCCGCGCCTCGACACCGTGTTCCTCGTAAACGGCCTGCCGTTGATGGTGGTCGAGAACAAGGCATCAACCGAGCACCTGCGAAAGGCCGCCCGCGATTTCGCGGATTATTGGAAGGATGCTCCTGACCTGACCGTGTTCTCGGCCATTGCCGGCATCTGCAACGGGTCGAAGTTCCGCGTCGGTGCGACCGGCGCGCCGGGCCTCTCGAAGTACGCCGAGTGGAAGGACACCTACCCGCACCCGCGGCCCGCTGGCGCGGGCGAGATGGAGATCGTGCTGCGCGGCGTACTCGACCCGCACACGCTGGTCGATCTCGCCGCGAACTTCCTGGTCTTCGAGACGCGCGAGGGCGTCACCACCAAGAAACTCGCCCGCTACCAGCAGTTCCGAGCCGCCGACAAGATCGTGCGGCGCGTTAGGGGCGATGACGCCGACCGCGGCATCGTCTGGCACACGCAGGGCTCCGGTAAGAGCCTCACGATGATCTTCACCGCTCGCAAGCTGCTGGCCGCGGGTCTCAACAATCCGACCGTCTTCATCGTCGTTGACCGCACCGACCTCGACGAGCAGATCAATGACACGCTGACCGCGTGCGAGTTCGACGGGGTGGTCCGCGCCGAAAGTCGCGCCGATCTGCGCCGCATGCTCGCTGCGGACCGCCGCGGTGTGATCGTCACCACCGTCCATAAGTTCGACGAGGAACTGAGCGGCATCCGCAACGGCGAGAACGTCGTCGTGCTCGTTGATGAGGCTCACCGCAGCCACGAAGGCGACATGGGGATCTGGATGCGCAAGGCGCTCGGCACCGCCCAGCTATTCGCCTTCACCGGCACGCCCATCGAGAACACCGACCACTCCACGCGTCGCGCGTTCTCGCCACAAGTCACCACCGAAGATGGCCGCACGGTCTACGAGGACTACCTCGATGCCTATCGGATCAAGGAGGCCATCGACGACGGCGCCACGGTGCCGATCATCTACGAGCCGCGGCTGACCGAGTGGGCGCTTCAGCGTGAGGACGTCGACGAGGCCTTCGAGCGCGAGTTCGCCGATCTCAGCGATGATCAGCGCGATCAGTTGCGCGAGCAGGCAGTCCGGCTGGCGACGGTCGCAAAGAAGCGCGAGCGGATCGCCGCCATCGCGGCCGACGTCGCCGCGTATCTACGTGATCACACCGCGCCACAAGGCTTCAAGGCGCAGATGGTGGCCGTCGACCGCGAGGCCTGCGTCCTGTACGCGGAGGAACTGGCCAAGCACTTAGAGCCGGACGAGTTCGCCGTGGTGATGTCGCGCAGCAAGGACGTCCCCCCAGGCTTTCAAGAGGACTCGGATCGGTTCCGCCGTTGGTACGCCGGCCCGCAGGCGAGCCGACTAGGCGAAGACATCGAGAACGGCAACGAGGATCAGGACGCCGACGTCACTGCCGGAGAGACTGAGACCGACGCCATCGCGTTGTCGATGGCCGAGAAGAAAGCCGTGAAGAACCTGATCAAGCGCTTCACCCGCGAGGGCGAAGCCCTTCGGCTGCTGATCGTGAACAACATGCTCCTCACTGGCTTCGACGCGCCCATCGAGCAGGTCATGTTCCTCGACCGCGGCCTTTCCGGACACAACCTGCTGCAGGCCATCGCCCGCACCAACCGGCCTTACCCAAAGAAGGACCGCGGCATCGTCATCGACTACTGGGGCGTCTTCTCGGCGTTGGAGAAGGCGCTCAGGACCTTCAACGCGGGCGACGTCGAGCAGGCCGCGATCAAGGCCGACGAGCTGCGCGAGCGCTTTCCTGAGGCGGTTATGGAGGCGCTTGCCGTCGTCGCCGGGTTTCCTGAACAGAAGACTCAAAGCGAGAAGGCGGCATGGCTGTTGGCCCGGCTTGAACGCGACAGCGAAAAGGCGCAGAGGTTCGACGAGCGTTACAAGGTCGCGCGCTCGGTCTACGAGAGCCTTGCGCCGGACCCCGGTCTCGCTGAGCACCTAGGCGAGTACCGTCGACTCGTCGCCATACACACCCAGTGGCGGATCGCGCTGCATGACGACGACACGTTCGACCCAGCAGAGTTCAGAGCCAAGACCGCTGAACTGGTGCAGGCAGCCGTAGACGTCCAAGCGCTACGCGCCGAGAGCAAGCGCTTTCAGATCGACGGCGACCTGCTGGCGCTGATCAAGGAGGACCAACTCTCGCCCGAGGAGAAGGCGGCGCAGATCGAGGCGGCGCTGGTCCACGAGATCAAGGTTCGCGGCGAGCACGACCCCATCGCCCGCTCCCTCGCTGACCGCCTGCGGCAACTCACCGACCGCAAGCGAACCGCTGACCGGGTGACTCTGGAGCTACTGGAGCAGTACGAGCAGCTGGCTCTGGGCTATCGGGAGGAGCGTGAGCAGCAGGCGGCGCTCGGCCTCAGCGAACGCGCTCAAGGCGTGCTCGCCTTGGCCAAGGAGCGTCTTCCCGACGCCGATGAGGAGCTGCTCATGGAGAAGGCACGCCAAATGGAGGCCCGCATTAGCGAGATCGCCGACTTCCATGGGTGGCAGCAACGCGAGGACGTCCTCGCCGGCCTCCGCAAGGCCTTCATCGGCGAGCTGGCGACTGACCCGCGGACCATCGACCTCGCCACGGATGGTGCCTTCATAGATGAGGCTGTCCGAACCGTTGCGGCCCACGCCGCTCGCACACAGTGACCCGTGTCAGCCTCAGCGAACGCCCGAGCCGCGAGATCAAGATCGACGGTGCGCCCATGACGGTTCGAGTCCGGGAATCAGGTCGCGCCCGAACCGCACGGATCTTGCTCGGGGTCCAGCGACCGCTGGAGATCATCGTGCCGGCGGGGACCGCCGAAAACGAGGTCGACGCGCTGCTGGAATCGCGCCGCGGCTGGATCACCGACAAACTGACCGCCGTACGCGCGGAGCGGGCTCGGCCCGCACAGCTTGGACTCGACCGGCGTGGCGTTATCTGGCTCGCTGGCGAGGCAGTCACAATCGCGCAACTTGACGGTGACCGGGCGTCGATTCACCGTGACGACGACTCGATAGTGGCCGTCGGGCCCTCTCCGGAAACGCGTGAGCAAGCCATTGAGCGTTGGTATAGACGAGAGGCCCGGGACCGCATTCGCACGGTCGTCTCGGAAGAGTCTCGACGACTCGGGCTCCAGTTCCGTTCGGTGGCGGTACGCGACCAGAAGACGCGTTGGGGATCATGCTCCGCGGCCGGCAACCTCTCGTTCAACTGGCGGCTGGTGCTGGCACCTCCCGAGGTATTGAGGTATCTGACCGTGCACGAGCTGTGCCACCTGGCGGAACCCAGCCACAGCAAGCCGTTCTGGCGGCGCTTGGAGGCGGCGATGCCCGACTGGCGCGAACCAGCCGAGTGGCTGCGGGAGCACGGCGGCGAGTTGCGCGCCTACCGCCTGCACCTCTAGCGACGACCCGTGGCGCGGTTCAGAGAGAACCCCTACCGCCGCTGGCGTTCCGACAACGGACCCGAGCAGCTTCGACGCGAGCTGGCGCCGTTGTTGTCCGGGCGGACTGAGTGGCCGACGGAGCGCGAATGGCGTGAGGCCGGCGCCTATCACCTCTTGCGCGCAGTCCAGCGACTCAACGGAACCCGCTATTGGGCGCAAGAGTTCGGATTGCCATACCGCCCTCGTGGTCGGCCGGCCGGTCAGAAGAAGTGGTCCGACAAACGCATCGAGGACGAGCTGGTCGCCTACTACGCCGAACGGTCGAGCCGTGGGGATCCTCCGTGGCCACAGTCCAAAGACCAGTGGCTCGACGACGGACGCGCGTCTCTTTACAGGGCGCTCGCCCGCAACGGCGGGGTACGCGCTTGGCGGGAGCGCACCGCTCAACATCGAGCGTGCCTGGCCGGCAGCCTCCCCTGCGCGGACCCGAGCAAGCAGCGGCGGGCCGATAACGCTGGTGCCATTGCTGAAGTCCGCACGGGCCAAATCTGGATTCAGCGCGAAGGGCCCGCTCGGCTACTGATCGTCAGCGTCGGAGGCGACGGCACAGCGCAGGCAGTGCAGATCCAAAGCGGCCAACGGATGGTGCATCCAGTCGACCTGGACGTCCTGGTCGAGCGCTTCGACCGGGAAGGGTGACCGATCCAGCTGACCGCCGCCGACTCGTTGTCGCTTCGTCGCGCACAATGGCGGCGTGGCGAGGCACCAAAAGCAGCGAACGATCACGCCGATCACACGCCGCGACATCATCGACTCACTCGTAGCGGATCAGGTGGCCTGGGCAGGGCGCTTCGACGAGATCGCCTTCCTCGGACGGCTCTACGACCTCGACGCTCTGCCCTCACACGATTACCGCTACTCCTCTGCGGCTGCAGACATCCGGCAGCACCGCATGAACAACTACGACTGGGACGACGACTGGATCTTCGACGACGAGCGGTTCGCCCTGCGCAACGGCTCCGACGAGCAGTTCGTCGCATTTCTGGCCGAGATGGTCCATCCGCTGGTTCGCTCGGACGAGGAGGAAGTCGCGCGCTTGGTCGAGAGCTTCAACACGCTCCTGCGCCGCGATGGATGGGAGCTGGCTGAAATCGACCAGATGTCCGGTCGCCCCATGTTCGCCGGCCGTCGAGCCAGTGGGCTCAAGGCGCCCGCCGGAGCCCTCTCGGTAGACCGATACAAGCGGCTCAGCAAACCCGACACCATCCGCGCTCACCTTCGGCGCATCGACGCCGGGCTAGAGCGAGACCCTCCAGCAGCTATCGCGTCCTCAAAAGAGCTGATCGAGACGACCTGCAAGGTCATCCTCGACGACCGCGGCGTCGCCTACAGCGACCGGGATGACGTTATGGATCTGTACAAGAAGGTGGCCACAGCCCTCAAGCTGCGCGCCGAAGACATCCCCGAGAGCAAGCGCGGGAGCGAGGCGTCTCAGCAGGCCCTGCGGTCGCTCGTGTCGGTCGTTCAGTCCCTCACCAGCCTTCGCAACGCTCTTGGTTTAGGTCACGGAACCGCAAGCCCACAGCCCGGAGGCGTTCGGCATGCGCGACTCGCCTTCAATGCGGCCACTGCGGTGGTGGAGTTTCTGTTGGACACTTGGCACGAGCGTCCCAGCCCGACCAGCTGAAGCTCAGCCGCGCCCGGTTTTCAGGAGCGCGCGATGCTGGCGCGCAAGGCGTCTGAGGCCCGCTCTACAAGCTCGTCGAGTGTCGGCGTCAGAAGTTGCTCCGCGTGGATCCAGCGAGGATCGACCTGAAGATCCACAGGGTTGCCGGTTGCTTCCTCGTAGGGAAGGAGCCGCAGCGCTTGGATGACCTGAGGGGAGAGACTGTCCTGCAGCCGGTCGAGCGCAGCGCGTGGGCTTTGGTAGTTCCCGTGCCCCGGCCAATCGCGGAGGAGATTGCGGATCCATCGGGTCGCTCGCTCGGTTGCCCACAAGCGCTCTAGCGCTTTGGTCTCAACGCTCTGCAAGCGTTTGCGCTCAGAGCGCGTCGCAGCCAACGCCTCCATGAATCGGCGTTCTGTGCCGCTGTAGTTCCGGCTCGGTCCTGGCTGCTCGTAATCCATCAGCGCGTCACGGAGCATTCGGAGGAGGAAGGCCGGTAGGCGACCGTCTTTCTCCGACTCAGCCTGCATCTCAGCAAGACGCCCTCGCGTGTCCCGAAGAACCACCGGCCCGTCAAGGATCTCCGCGACCATCATCGGCTGCCGGAGCATGTAGCTCACGCTGTAGACGCTCACTTCGCGTCCGACGGCCTGCTGCGCGGCCCCTTGCCAGGCGTCGATGGCTTCCGGGAGCCCTTCGGCGACTACATCAACATCGGACCGCGGCCCGAGCGCGTTACGAGCCGCCGATCCGAATACGACGCACAGCCACAGGTCCCCGTCGCGGGGAAGCAGAGACTTGAGCACACGCAACTCCTCAAGCACTCTGAGACTCGCCGCCGATCCATGGCGAGTCGTCTCCGAGTAGATGTCGCGGGTAGGGCCAGACAGGCAGATCGCCCGGCGGCTGGACGACTCGCAACTGGCGCCACTCGGGGTGGATCTCTTTGCGCCTGAGGAAGTCCCCGCGCCACCACTTGGGATCGTCGGGGTCTGCTTCCTCGGTGACGCCCCACAGAGTCAGCTCGTGAGCAAGCGGGCCTCGACGGATGTGCGGCGCAGCGTGATCGAACTGGCGGGCAGAGACATCCACCAACTCAGCATCGAACGACAACACCCAGTGCGTGCCCGTGTCACCGCGTCCGGCTCCGGGCAACGGCCCGGCGAGGCTCCACAGGCTCACGCCAGAGCGAAGATCTCGGAAGTCCAGCTCAGCGAGCAGAGCCAGGGTCGCGCGTTTGCACAGTCCCGCGGCGCCTTTCGGGGTGGCTGTGGCTTGTCCCCATGGACCTGCTGCGAACGCGCGCAGGGCCTCTTCTCGGGGGTCCATCCGACGATGCTAACTCGCCGACGGGGAACCGTCGCTGGCGACGGAATGAGGCAACCGTTGCCGAGTTCTGTCACCGGGCGCCGAGTCGCCAAGACCCCGACGCGGGCCTCTTGCCACTCGCAAGAGTAAACAGAATAGGTGGCTCAGACCACGTAAGTAGAAGCCGTTTTCTCCGAAGCGAGGTCCTGTGCGCACGCCGCAAGTTGAAGAGCTGGTTGATCCAACCGCCGACGTCTACGAACAGCTGGTAGGGCGACAGCGCGATGCCGCCGTCCGCCGGCTGGTGCGTCAGCTGCCAGAGCGTGAGCGCGAGGTGATCTGCGCGCGCTTCGGACTCGGACCGTTCGACTCGCACAGCCTGCGCCAGCTGGCAGCGCGCCTCGGCGTCTCGCTGCGCTCAGCATGGACGGCCGAGCGACGCGCACTGCAGATGCTCCGCGAGGCCTGGGATCACGAGAGCGGTCCGGATGGTCGGAGTCCCCGCTGAGCCGCCTTTCGGTCCGGCGGTCACAGTGGAGGCGCTCGCCTGCACCGTCGGTCTGTGTGTGGCCGGCGGGAGAGACCGGCGCCGCCTCCTCCGACTGGCGTCCTGGCAGGCACAGGAGGTGGCGGCCGAGCTGGAGGAATGGACTCACCATCTGTCCGGCGACCGCAGCCGCCGCTGCGGATGGCGAACCGATGATGGGGACCTGTTGATCGTCGCCGCGGTCTCCATGGACGGCGCTCACCTGATCAGCTCGTGCGACGAGCAGCTGGAGCAATGGGAGCTGACCGAAGACGAAATGGATCTCGTGGCCGATGACCTGCGCAGTGCCTGTGAGCTAGTGGCGCAGCTAACAGAGGGGGAGCTAGTGCGTGCCGCCATTGAGGGGTGGGCATGAATCGCAGCTGCTCAACGCTTGAGCCGCTCCAGCAACTCGGGCGGCAACGCCTTCAGATAAGCCCGCACCAGGGCGGTGCCTCGCGGAGTGAGGCGCGTCAGCCAGCGGCGCATATCGCTGCGGTCTTGCTTGCGAGCGACCAAACCGTCAGCGTCAAGCCGGCGCAACGCGTGACTCACAGTGGTGCGGTCCAAGGCCAGCAGCTGGCTCAGCGCGGTCACGGACTGCTCACCCGCGGAGGCGAGTGCGAGCAGCACCTGGACCTGGTTGGCCTCATAGCCCTCGAAACGCCGTCCGGGATATGCCAGGCGCGCTATCGCGCTGGTCTGCACCAGCAGTTCGAGCACGCCGTCCGCCGCCATGGCTTCAGGCTATTACGTGGGTCAGACCACACAATGTACCTCCCGAGCGCCGAGGCGATAAATCGAAGGCATGGAAACGAAAACGAGCATGACCAGCGGACCTGAGGATCCGCATATCGACGGCCGCAAGGTGGGCCAGATCGCCCACCAGGTAATCGCCGACCTGGCGCAGGGGGGCTGCTGGGATGCAGCCACCATCCTGAGCTGCGCTGGCGCTCACCCGGCGCTGGCGAAGATAGGCACCTACCGGCAGGCCGCGCGCCAGCGCCTGGCGACGCTGGCCGCTGTCTACGGTCGCCTCTTCCATCCCGGTCCCAGCGTGGAACTGGAAGGCGTCGAGGTCCGGGTGCCCGGCGGCCGGCTAGACCTGCTGTGGCACGACCGCTCTCGCGGCGTCCGCTGGGCCGACGAGATCAAGACGCACACGCTGCCCGAGCTGCTGTCGGACGAGCGGTTGACCGACCAGCTGGGACGGCAGGCGCAGGGTGCGGCCACCCGTTACGAGAGCTTTCTGGGGGTCCGCGCGTGCCTGCTGACCTCGCCGCGCAAGTCGGTGCTCTGGCGGCCTGATGGCGAGTGCGAGGACGCCTTCACCGCCATGGAGGGCTTCTTCTCATGAGTCCCCGCCCGAGCCGAGAGACCCGCGAGCAGGTCGTCCAAAATCTGCGCGACCGCCTCGACGGTGGCGAACAGCTGAACGCCGAGATCATCGGCCGCGCCTGCGAGTTGCTCGATACGAAGCCATCCACGCTTCGGCGCTGGATCAACCACGGCGTGCCGCGCGCACACGGCCGGCCGCGAACCCTCACGCTGACCTCGCAGATGGAGGAGCTGGCCTTTGCGACCAACGGCAACTGCAGCCGCATCGCTGAGGAGTTGCGCGCTGCAGGCATCGAGGTGTCGCGTCAGACCGTCAAGCGGCTGTTCGAGCGCGACCGGGCGACCGTTCTGCTGGACTCCGCAAAGGGTGGCGAGCGTGCGATGCGCAAGCATCTGCCACGCATCGAGCTGGACGCCGACCACCGCAACCAGGTGTGGCAGGCCGACTGCTCGCACCTGCCGATAGAGCTGGACCTGCCTGCGGTGGTGGCTGACGCCAAGCGCAAGGTGTGGGTCACGGCGTTCATGGATTGCGCCACACGGGCGATCATGGGCTACGCCATCAGCGTTGGCTCGACCACCTCGGACTCTGTGCTGGTGGCGCTGGCGGACTCGATCCGCCGCACGCCCGAGCGTGGGCCCTTTGCCGGCGCTCCCGACCAGATCATCTACGACAACGGCAAGCAGTACCTGGCTGAAGCGGTGCTGCAGGCGGAGCTGCTCCTCGGCATCGCGGCTGCGCCGTGCAAGCCCTACACCCCAGAACACAAGGGCAAAATCGAGCGCTTCTTCCGCACGCTGAAGGAAGAGTTGGTCCTTGACCTTCCGTTCGCCATGGACGGGCCCAAGCGCATCAACGGCGAGCTGTACGAGACCAAGGGAAGCCAGAAGCTCACGCTCATTGAACTGCGAGCCCGGCTCGATGAGTGGATCGTCACCTACAACCTGAAGCGCCCGCACCAGTCGCTCGACGGGCGCACGCCGCTGGAGGCCTGGAACGACGACTCCACCGAGCTACGCCTCATTGACGACGCACAGCTGACCTACGCATGTATGCAGTCGGCCACGCGCAAGGTCCAGGCCCGCGGTGTTTGGCACAGCGGACGCTGGTACCAGGCGGCCGAGCTTTCCGGCCTTGTGGGTCAGCAGGTGGAGGTTCGCTTCATGAGGTACGACCACCGCCACATCGAAGTCTTCTGGGAGAAAGAGTGGCTGTGCACTGCGCTGCCGAAGGGGCTGGAGACCGCAGAAGACCACGAGGCGCTTCAGGTCGAGAAGAAGAAGATCGCCAAGCGAGTTAGCAACTCGCGCAAGCGCACCAAGCGCATGCTGCGCGCTCGTCTGACGCCGGCCGCGCCAGGACAGGACAGCGAAGTAGGCACGGTCGTGACGCGCGAGGAGGCGCGCGATGTGATCGGCGAGGTCCGCCGTAAGCAGGCCAAGGCTCGCGCCGAGCGCACCCTGTCGGTGGTGCCGGATCCGGACGAGTCCGATGTTTGGGAGCCGGAGGACGAGACATGAAGCCCAACCAGCCGTACTACGAGCACTGGCGCGGCCTCGAAGACGCACGCGTGTTGAAGACGCCGCACTGGAAGCGGATCGGCGAACTGGTCGACGACATGCTGGAGATCCAGGGGATGGGCCTCGTCTATGGCGACGCCGGCATGGGCAAAACCTTCAGCGTCGGCACCCACTTGACCCGCGTTGCCAAGGAGACCGAGGTGGTGCGCCTAGTGATCTCGGAGAAGCCGACGGTGGCCGAGGTGTTGCGCAAGGTGCTGCGCGGCTGCACCGGAGTGCCCGCGACCGGTACGGCCTATCAGCTGAGCGAAGACGCACTGGACGTCCTCGCACGGAAGCCACGCCTGATCGTCGTCGACGAGGCGCAGAACATGAACAAGAACGCCGTAGAGGCGATCCGTCACCTACACGACGACAGCCGCACTGATTTCACCTTGTTGCTCGTCGGCGGGGACGACGCCGAGCAAACCGTCTCGGCCTACCCGATGCTCGACAGCCGCATGGACGACCGGGTGAGCGTCGGACGCCTCAACGACGCCCAGCTGCAGCGATTCATCCCGAAGTACCACCCCATCTACGAGGGCATCGACCCCGAGATGGTGATCCGAATCGACGACGAGGTGGCGCACGGCTCGTTTCGCCGTTGGGCCCGCTTCACACAGCGCGCGTACGCGCGGTGCAAGCGAGAAGGTGAACAGCGCCTGACCGACGACATCGCAGAGGCGGTCTTCACCAAGCTGGCCGGGGGCCTCGCCCATGCCTGACGGCCTTGGCTATGTGCTGCATGAAACCCTCGACCAGCCAGGCCGCCACCAGGCGCTGGGCAGCTTGGCTGACCGGTCGGCCGGGCACCTCGTCGTGACCATCCGCCCAGGTCAGCGCGGGCTGCTCTGGCTAGTCCGTGACATCGAGACCGCACTCGGCAAGCGTGAGGGTTCCGCTGGCGGCGCCCGCAACGCCAACGAGCGGCTCGGCTTGCTCCAAGCCTGGGGCGCTGCGGAGGGCGTGCGCGAGATCTTCGTCCGCAGAGCGGACCTACTCGGCGCCGGCGGCTGGCGGACCTTGGCGGGTCTGGCGTGCCTGTGGGACGCGCGCCTCTGGCTCAGTATCCAAGGAGCCTCTCTCTCGCGGAATCAGAGCGAGTTCGCGCGCGAGTGGGGCCTGCCAAAGATGAAGTGGGAAGTCTTCGAGAGCCAGTGGGACGAGCAGCTGACCGCGGGCGAGAACTCGACCTCCGAAACGAACGCGCTATCGCAGCCGGAGCTTCCCGCGCTGCCGGATGAGCCTTTTCCCAGCTGGCGCGCCGCCTGCCGTGACCAGCTTGCCGCCGGCCAGTTCGAAAAGGTGGACGCGGCTCTGCGCGCAGAGTTCGCAGAGGCGTGCGCTTGGTTCGGTGAGCACAGCTTCGATGAACTTTGGAGCGAACTGCGGCGACTGGTTGAAGTTGCTTCCGGCCACGACGAGCTACTGCTCCGCATCAGGGCCTGGCAGATTGCAGCTTTCCGCAACGGGCAGATGCTCAAGGCAGATCTCGATGCGTTGCTCGGCGCCGCAGCCCCCGTCAAGGAGGTCGCCCTCGACGGCGCGATGGCGATGCGCTTGCGTCACCACACCCAACCGCGGTACCCCGCCGTCACAGCACTCTGGATAGCCGGCGCCCGCAGCTTGGCTGACGTCGCCGCGGTCACGCTCGGCGATGTTGTCGAGTCCGGCACCCGGGTCCTGGTCGGCGCGGAGTGGCTCCAGCTTCCAAAGGACGCAGCTGCGCTCATGCGCGCAGCCGTGCTGGTGCGGCTAAGTCACGGCGCCACCTCAGGCGACACCTTGTTCATCGAATACCGGGCAGGCAGCGAAGCTGCGCAACCGATGACCGAGCGAGCCGCGCGGGTGGTGCTAGGCGTGATGGCAAGAGAGCACGGTCTGCCTCTGCTGACCCGGTTCAACCGCACACAAGGCGAGGATGACCAGCTCTGGGCGCGGCGTCACGGATTCAGGTTGTCCCCCTTGGCGACGGAGATGGCGGCGGCCGCATGATGCTCGACGTTCAGCGAATCTCGGAGCGCCGCCGCGACCTCAACCTTTCGGAGCGAGCGATGGCGCGGCGACTTGGCGTGAGCCCGCCGACCCTCCAGCGGCTAGAAGAAGGTACGAATCACGCCGCCCTGACCCTGCGAGAACTCGCGCAACTCGCGCACATCCTTGGGCTCCCGTTGCGTGAGCTGTTCGTCGCGGAGCAGCGCCCCGATGCTGAAGAGCCGGCCACCGCGTGCGACGACCTCCGCGAGCGCATCTCTGCGGCACTGCTGCACGCAGACGCGCTCGTCCCCCAGGCGGACCTCGCCGTCGCCTGCGAGGTTCCGGTCCGCGAGTTGCAGAAGGCACTCCGCGAGATGGACTCAACGCTTCGATCCGTCGGCCTGCGGGTCCACCGCACGCCCTGGGGCGACTACGGGCTCCGCCCGCTCCGCGACCTCGGGCCGACGGCGCGTGCGCGCCTAGAACGCGCTCGGATTGGTCGCCGCGGACTCACCGCCACCCAACTGCGCTTGATCTCCGACGCGCTCAGCGGGGCGGTCGCCGAGCCGACGAGCAACAACGAGCGTGTGGCGGCCGCGAGCCTCCAGAAAGCGGGGCTCCTTGAGGTGACGGGCAGCGGACTCGCGCTCAGCGAAGCCGCCCGGTTCAGTCTCCTCCTGGACGACCCGCAACTCCCGTCCGGCTGAAGCTCGGCCGGGCCACATCCGGTCGCCGCCCTTGGGCTACAGCAAGACCGTGGCGGGCGAGGATTCCTCCCGCTCCAGGCCCAAGACCATCTCCCGGGTCCGCTCCGCGATCACCGCCGGCTTCGTCAGGAAGAGTCAAGCCAAGCGGAGCCCCTCAACGACGATTACGCAGCGCATCCGCGTCGGTCGTCGCAAGTAGCTTCGCCGCGTCCCGGTCGTCCGCGTTCCCCTGCGGATGTCATGGCTAAGCAGTCTCGGCTTTTGGACGCCGAGTCCTGCGTCCCTTCTCAGCTTTTGGACGCCATTCTCATTTCAATGGACGTGCACAGGTGATTGTGAAGTGTCATGAGTTGTTCAGTGCTTGTGACGCGAGTTTTCTAGCTGTCCTGCCCTACGGACCTGCTGAACGGGATCTGTTGATCTAGAGGGAGAGAGATGTCCGGTCCTCCACGGAGGCTGAGAGGTGCGAGCCAACTCAGTCAGCGAAGGACAACCGGACATGCAAGACCGTAGATGTCGCTTCGGACCGGCGGCGCGGATCGAGATGGTCAAGCGCCGCCAGGCGGGTGAGTCGCTGCGCCAGATCGCGTCGTCGATGACGTGCTCACCGACGACGGTCAGGACAACCTGGTTGCGTTGGGAGCAGGCCGATGGGGCCAGTCGCGCGGACTTCAGCTGCCTGCTGCCGCGCCGGCCGGTGCCGAAGTCCTGCAGGCACGCGCTGACGGCCGAGCAGCAGCAGCGCATCCTCGACGCGCGGACGCGAACGAACTGCGCCGGTTCCAGGCCAGTGGTGGCTTCTCGCCGGCGCTGCGGAGTCGAAACCCGTAGGCCGAGGCGGAGCAGCGTCGGCGCGCGATCTTGTCGACGGGGTCAGTTTTCGGGCGGCGGTGTGCGGGCGAGGTCGCGGTCTTTGAGGCGGTAGCCGTCGCCCTTGAGGGCGAGGATCTCGGCGTGGTGAACGAGCCGGTCGATCATCGCGGCGGCGGTGACCTCGTCGCCGAAGATGTCGCCCCACGCGCTTCGCGCGCTCGAGGCCGGCGCGGCGCTTCCTGCGCGCGTGGACTGAGCGCTTGACGCGGGTCATCGGCCGCCGCTCCCGGTCCGCAGCAGCTTGCGTGCGCGATGCGCGTCCTCGGTCGCCAGCGGGGCCGGCTTGCCCAGCCGGCGCTTGCGCTTGGCGACTTCTTCTCGAGGATGTGGCTCGTGAAAGCGTGACGGCCCTGGATCTTGCCGTTGGCCGTCTTCTTGACGGGCTTCCTGGCGCCCGAATGGGTCTTCGTCTTCGGCATGCGAGCCGACCGGTATTGCGGACGAGTCCGGGACCGAGGCGCTCCCGTAGGTCGATGCGTCCCAACGGGCACCCCGCGGCGCCCGAACGTACCTTCCGGCGCAACAATGCGATCGCGTACGCTGCCGCCGAGGAGCTTCGATGAACCACGCGCATCCGCTCCGGCGATCGCCGGGACCCGCAGGGAGCATCGCGCGCGAGCGCCCGCCCGCGCCGGCCCGCGCAGCGGCGCAGCCGGCCGAGCCCGGCGCCCGCGCCCGCGTGGCCTCCGCGGACGCGCTGTCCGGTCTCCTGCGGACGGCCGTGGCGCAGCGCGCGGACGGCGGTCTGCTGCAGCGCTACCGGATCTTCAAGCCTGCCGCCAACGCTGCCGTCGCGCCGCCGCCGCGCCGCTACCGCGTGATCAGCGGCCATCACGAGTTCCACGCGCAGCGCGTGACGGTGACGGCGGCCAACCGCGAGATCAGCGGCGCGCGGTGGAAGGCGCGACCCGATCTGCGCGTGTCCGATGACGGGCACATGGCAGTCGAGCACACGAACCTGACGGGCCGCCAGCCCAAGGTCTTCTACGCGTCGTCCCACGTCTGGGCGGCGAGCAACGCGAAGCTGGCCGCGAACGGCTCGCGCTACGAGCTCTACGCGGACAGGGCCAACGCGATCGAGGTGACGCTCCCCGACGGCACGACGCGCCAGCTGGACCGCGTCCTGCCCCGCGTGGTGGCCGCGCATGCGGGCGTCGGCGCCCTGAACGCCAACCAGAGGGGCATGACGATGCACGTCGACCAGGACTGCATCATGGTCGCCGAGGCGATCCTCAACACGAAGGGCGCCCGGGCACCGAACATGCCGTTCAAGCCCGCTCACAAGACGATCGGCGAGTTCCAGGCGGCGAACGCGGTGCTCGAATGGGCCGCGATCAACAGGATCGCTCCGGGCGTCGAGATGGGGTTCGCCAAGAAGGCATATGAGGACCCGACCGCGAACTTCACAACGGTCGCGACCGCCTTCGCGCACCTCAGGCAGCATCACCCCAAGCGTGCGCGACGGGCCGCGCAGGCGCTCGGCATCGACCGCTACGCGGACCCGGACGTCGGCGAGGCCTACGAGAGCTACCGGGTCTCGACCGTCCCGCAGCCCCAGCAGCACCACGACGCCGTGCTGGGCTTCGAGGTACGGGACTTCTGGGGACAGCACATCGGCGCGGTCGTGTGCAAGAGCGGCGGGGACCGCATCACGCTCGAGAACTACGCGCGCAAGTACGAGATAGACCAGCTGGCGTCCGACGCCCACTACTACTTCCAGATGTATGGCCCGTCGACCAAGCGAGGCCAGACGTGGCACGCCGCGTGGACGGGCCCGACCGCCGCGGGCGCGCCCGTCGGCAGTCCCGCCTCCGGCGGCCATGATGCGCTGACGGGCGTCGTGCGACGCTCGTGACGGCGTGCGGTGAGGCGCCGCCAGCTGTCCTGCCTACGGACCTGCTGAACGGGATCTATTGATCTAGAGGGAGAGAGATGTCCGGTCCTCCACGGAGAGGTGCGAGCCGACTCAGTCAGCGAAGGAGAACCGGACATGCAAGACCGTAGATGTCGCTTCGGACCGGCGGCGCGGATCGAGATGGTCAAGCGCCGCCAGGCGGGTGAGTCGCTGCGCCAGATCGCGTCGTCGATGACGTGCTCACCGACGACGGTCAGGACAACCTGGTTGCGTTGGGAGCAGGCCGATGGGGCCAGTCGCGCGGACTTCAGCTGCCTGCTGCCGCGCCGGCCGGTGCCGCCGCGAGCGCCTCGCGCAGCGCAGG
The DNA here is from genome assembly GCA_963769555.1 of uncultured Solirubrobacteraceae bacterium. Taxonomy (GTDB): domain Bacteria; phylum Actinomycetota; class Thermoleophilia; order Solirubrobacterales; family Solirubrobacteraceae; genus CADCVQ01. The sequence continues at coordinate 35,259 of CAVYMD010000001.1, forward strand.
AGCGCGTGCTCGGCGGGCCGCGCCGCTCGGACCGGGAGCTCCGCCGCGCGACCGGCTCGTCGCGTTCCTGCACGCGCTCGCCGACCTGACCGACGAGAACCTCGCACTGCTGCGCACGCTGCAGGGCTCCAAACCGGGCGCGCGCTTCCGGGTCGCGCGTACGAGGGCTGGCGTCTGCACGTGACGGTGCTGCTCGCCGACGCTGCCCCGGCGCTCGACGCGTCGTGGTTCGCTGACCTGCTGCTCGCCCCGCTGGCGCCCGACCCCTACCAGCACCAGCGCGGCGAGCTCGGCGTCCCGCCGGCACGCCTGCGCGAGAACCTCGAGCAGGCGATCGACGCGCTGCTCGCCCGCCCGGCGGCGCCCGGCGGACCGGACCGGCCCCGCCGACGCCGCCGAGCCCCGGCCCGCGTCGTGTGCGTCCGGTGCGCGAGACCCGCGCCGGCCCGTGAAACTACGGCAGCGCCGGCAGCGGCCCGGAGGGCTCCTCGCCGAGGTCCTTGCTCGGCACGTCGACCTCGTAGACCTCCAGGCCCCGCACGAGGTCGGTCGAGTAGACGAGGTTCGACTTCTTGTCCTGTGCGACGCCGCTGGCGCTGCGCTGCGGGACCCAGTAGGCGTCCCAGACCTCGCTGGCCCCGCCGGTCACGTAGCCGTACTGCGCAAGGTCGCGGGCGTCGCGGACGTCGAGGAAGCGCAGGCCCTGCTGGTAGTAGCCCTGGGCGACTATCCCGCTCTGGTGGTAGTCGAACCAGTGCGCCGAGCAGAACCCGCCGACCGGCGCCGACAGGCCGTCGCCCGCCTTGACGGGGTTGATGAGGTCAAGCGGCCTGATCGACCCGCCGCCGACGGTCCCGGCGCTGTAGCCGGCTGCGTCGAGGCTCGGAATCTCCCAGGTCTGGAAGGTGCCCGCGCGGTCGCAGACGATCTCGTCGCCGTCGTTGGCGTAGTCCTCCTCGGTGACGAGCAGGACGTTGCCCGTCGAGACGCTCGGGGCGGCGCCGGCGGCGAACCTGCCGGCGTTGGGACGCTGCGAGTTGTGGAGGATGAAGTCGTTCCACGGCGTCTGCGTGCCGCGTGCGTCGGTGCCGTTTCGCGGGCGCGGGTTGAGCGGGTCGGAGACGTCGAACGCGGTCGCCCCGCCCGAGCCCGTGTGCCAGCCGATGCCGGCGGCGTCGAAGTCCCAGTAGTGACCGGCGCCGCTCGTGAAGATCGCGTTGGACGACGACGCCGGCGAGAGCGGAGCGGCGACCTCGACCGGCCGGTCGAGGTTGCGCAGGTCGATGACCGAGAAGCGCCCGCGGTCGCCGGCGGTGTAGGCGAACTCGCACGACGTCGTCACGCACTGCACGGTGTGCGTGCTCGTCGTGGCCGCGCCGGGGAGCGCGCTGCTCCCCGGGGTCCGCGAGCGCACGCGCGGGTTGTCGGGATCGGTGACATCGACGACGATCACCTCGCCACCGCCGATCCGTCCGCGCTGCGGCCCCGTCTGCGGGTCGAAGGTCGCGTTGTAGAGGTCGTTGCCGACGAGCACGAAGCGGCGCAGCACGCCGCCCTCGGTGCGCTCGCCGTAGGACATCGCCTCATTCTCGAACTCGAGGTCCGCCAGCGTCCCGCGCAGCTTCGGGTGGGCCGGGTCGCTCGTGTCGAAGACGCTGATGCTGTCGAGGCTCGAGACGTAGAAGAACGGACCGGTGCGGGCGAACTCGCCAGAGATCCCGAGCGTCTCCGGGAAGGCGTCGACGAAGCGCACGTTCGGGCTCGTGGCGAGCGGCACCGACGTGCCGGACTTGACCGAGGAGCGGTTCGGTCGATCGGCGCGCGGGTCGTGCGCGAGCGCGGAGGCGCACGACATGCCGGCGAACACCACAGCACCTGCGAGTACAGCCGTCATCCGACGCACATCGATCCCCTCCGATCTCGACACAGCCAAACGTCACCGTTCGCGTTACCCGCTCCGCGCTCGGACCAGACGTCGCCTCCGGCCCGGGCGCGGAGCGTCGACGAGTTCGCCGATCGGCATACGTGACTTCTCGTAGACTGCGGCGGCTTCGATGGCGCAGGTACGCGACTACCGCACGTATCGCCAGATCGCGGACGACCCGCGCTGCCGGGAGATCCTGGGTTGGGCCGCGTCGGATGCGTCGACGTCGATGTCCGGCGAGCAGTTCCTCGACATGTTCGGGAAGGTCGCGGCCGTACCGCTTCCGCTCGGCGCGGTCGGTCGCGAGCTCGGCCGCGCGTACGCGGCCATGGGAATGAGCACCGGCAAGACGCAGTCCCGGACGCTGGATCAGCCCTTCGGGTACGCGCTGCTCGGCGCGCTGTGCTTTCTTGCGTCGAAGGCGATGCCGATCGCCGATGTCGCCGACGGCGAGGGACACTGCCTGGTCCAGGCCGTCATCCCGTCGAACATGCTCAGCTGGAAGGGCCGCCTCATGATCGGCATCCAGGCCTCCGACCGTGGCGTCCTCGCAGAGGCGTCGACGAAGATCCCGGGGCAGATGATGGACTGGGGACGCAGCACGCGGCTGCTGCGCGAGCTGTTCGAGGACATCGACGCGCGGAGCGTCTCCTTCGCCTCGAAGGGCCTCTGATGCTCGCCGAGAACGGGGACGAGGCCAGGCGCGGCGATGACGCTCCCCGCCTGCAGGCCGAGCAGATCCTCGCCTTCCGCTTCGCCCGCGCGGGCCTGGCCGAGCGCGCCGCCCGCCCGCTCGCCGACGCGGTCGCCTGCCCGGCCTCGGACTTCTCGCGCGACGCCGCGCTGCTCGCCGTGGCCGCGCGCCTGGACGGCGTCACGCGGGCGAGCTACGACGAGGCGGTCGACGGCGGCGAGATCGTCGTCGCGCACGCCCCGCGGGGCGCGATCCACGCGCTCGCGCCAGGCGACTTATGGCTCTACGGGTCCGCGCTCATCTCCGGCGACGACGACGAGCTGCTGGAGCAGCTGGGCCGGCAGGTCGAGCTGCTCGCCGCGGAGCTGGGCTTTGCCCCGACCGACGCGCTCGAGCAGGTGGCGGCGGCGACGCGGGACGCGCTGAGCGGCGGGCGGGCGCTGAACAAGAACGAGCTGCACGAGGCGCTGCGCGGGCTCGTCGGCGACGACCTCAAGCCGTGGTGCGAGGGCTGCCGGAGTCACCACGTCGCGCCGATGCTCTGGCGCTACGCGACGACGAAGGCCGGCGCGCGCCTGGACTCCGAGCGGCGCTACGTCCTCGGCGAGCCCGGCCCGCCGGCGGACGCCGCGCTGGCCGTCCGCCGCTTCATGCGCTTCTACGGCCCGGCGACGAGCGCGGACTTCGCCGCCTGGGCGGGCGTCGCCAAGCGCCACGCCCGGAGGCTGTGGACGCAGGTCGAGGACGACCTCGCCGAGGTCTCCGCAGGCGGCGGCCCGGCCTGGGCGCTGCGCGACGACCTCGCGGCGCTGGCCTCGCCGCCCGGCGCGTCGGGCGTGCGCCTCATCCCGCCCGGCGATCCGTACCTGCAGCGCATCAACCGCCCGCTCCTGGCCCCGGACGGCGACCTGCGCAAGCGGCTGTTCCGCCCGGTCGGGAGTCCCGGCGCGCTGCTCGTCGACGGCCGGCTCGCCGGCCTCTGGCGCGTCAAGGCGAAGGGCCGCAAGGCGCAGATCTCCGTCGAGCGTCTGGCGCCGGTCCCGCGAACGGACCTGTCGGAGGAGGTCCAGCGGATCGCCGATCTGCGCGGCGCGTCGGAGGCGGTCCTGGTGCTGCAGTAGCTGACCCCCGGTCTGCGCGGCCCCTCCGAGGCGATCCGGGTGCCGGGCGCGCACTCGCCTCGGGTCGGACGCGCGGCGCGAGCGATCGGCCCACCGGACGCGCGGCCAACGTGGCCATCGCCGCGACCCGATGCTCGCGCCGCAGGCCCATGCGGACGATGGACGTCGGGCAGGGGCCGGCCATGCCGGCGGGGCGCGGAGCGGACGGTCTACGGGGAACATCGAGGTCGGCCCGCGCGTCCCGCTGCGGCCGGGGCCGCACGGGCGCCCGCGAGGCAACGCGCGAGCCTGACGCGTCCGCCAGGGGCTCAGCCCCGGCGGCTGCCACGAACGCCTCGCAGGCGGCGGCCTGGCGTCCGCCAGGGGCTCAGCCCCGGCGGCTGCCACGAACGCCTCGCAGGCGGCGGCCTGGCGTCCGCCAGGGGCTCAGGCCCCGGCGGCTGCCACGAACGCCTCGTAGGCGGCCGCGTCCATGAGGGCCTCGACGTCGGCCGCGTCACCCGGCTCGATGCGCACGAGCCAGCCCGCGCCGTACGGGTCGGCGTTGACCGGCCCGGGCTCATCGCTCAGCGCCTGGTTGACGGCGATGATCTTTCCCGTGAACGGCATCAGGACGGCCTTCGAGCCGGCGTCCGATCGAGCGCGGCAGAGCGTGTCGCCGGGGCGGAAGATCTCGCCGGCGTAGGGCAGCTCCACGAAGCCGATCGAACCGAGGCGCTCGGCGGCGACCTCCGTGAGCCCGAACGTCACGACGGCGTCGCGGGCGCGGACCCACTCGTGGGTGTCGGTGTAGCGCAGGTCGTCTGGATAGCCCGCCATCGTCGTCGTCTCCCGGGATCGGTCCTCTGCGCGAAGCTCGCGCGGCGCCGGCGGCCGCGGCTCGTGCCCGCGGCCGCTCTCTTCTCACGAAGGAACATAGGCGATGGCGCGCCGGTCGAGAGCGATCCGCCCGGGGCCGGCCGCTCGGCGAGGGCGAGTCAGCCGGTACGGCCGGTGCCGGGCCGCGGCGTCCACTCGACGATCGCCGCCGGCAGCGCGCGCAGCGGCGAGCGCAGCGCCCCGCGCCGGCCGAGCAGCCACGCGGGCAGCAGCTCGCCGAGCTCGCGCCTCACGCCCGGCTCGTCGGGCAGCAGCAGCGCGTCGCGGTAGTGCTCGACGGCCTCGTCGACCGTCGCGAAGCGCCTGCGGCTCGGGATCTCGACGACCTTCACGGTGGGCTCGATACCGAGCTCGCGCAGGACGCCGAGCGCGTCGAGGTATGTCGGGCCGGGCGCGCGCGGGACGTCGTGGAAGTGACGCCACAGCGGATCGAGCACCGCGTCGGCGGAGTACGCGCCGAGGTAGAGCAGCACGCGACGGCGCGCGAGCGCGTCGAGCTTGACGAGGAACGGCACCACGTCGGGCACGAGCGTGATGACGAAGGACGAGAACGCCACGTCGGCCGGGCCGACGTCCGCTGCCTCCCAGGTCGCCTCGACGGCGCTGACGTTCGCCACGCCGAGGTGGTCGGCGCTGCGTCGCAGGACCGCGAGCATCGCCGCGCTCGGATCGACGGCGGTGACGTGCCGCAGCGCCGGGGCGAGCGCGAGCGTGAAGCGCCCGGTGCCGGCGCCCGCGTCGATCGCGCTGTCCGCCGCGCCGGCGAGGCGACGCAGCCGGCGGACGAACGGGTCGGCGGCCGCGTCCTCGGCGCGCAGGTGAGCGGCGTAGCGCTCGGCGCGGCCGTCCCAGAAGGAGCCGGAGACCGAGCCCGCGCCCGGCGACAGGCGCCGCATCTCGTCGAGGCGGTCCGTCACCAGCCGGCGCCAGCGCTCGGCGGCAGTGCTCTCGTCGCGGGCGGTCAAGGCCGCGAGATCCTCTCACCTCGCGCGGCCGCCCCGCCGCGCGCGCCCGATGTGCGAGCCCCGGGCGCGGAGCTCGTGTGGGGCGCTCAGCGCCGCCCGCGCCGAGCCTGCCCGGTCGCCCCTCTCGGGACGCCGGGACGCGGGCCCCGGCGGCGCGTGAGCTGCGCCGAGAGGGCTCGCTCGCCCGCCTCCGTCAGCACCCAGTCGAGGGAGCCACCGGGCCGCGGCACGACGCTCACCAGGCGCGCCTCGCAGAGGCGCAGCAGCTGGGCGGTCACGTGAGCGCTGCTCGCCCTGAGCTCCGCCGCGATGTCGGCGCGCGTGCTGTCGTCGCCCCTGAAGGTGAGCTTGCGCACCGTGTAGAGCAGCTCCGGCCAGTCTTCGGCCACCGGCATGGCCGCGGGAGTGTCGACCTCGCCCCGTCGTTGCGCCATCGAGCTAGCGGGCAGGCGCGATGCGCGCGCGCACGAGCGATGCCGCGCCCGGCGCCGGCGATCGGAAGGAGACTGGGCAGCGCACGTGCGCGATCCGGCCGCGGGACCACGTGTGGTTGCGCTCGACATACACGTCGTGACCGCATGCGGCGCACTCGCCCAGCACGCGGCCGCGCAGCGTCGCCAGCTCGGCGAGGACGACGCGCGCCAGGCTCGGTGACCCGCTGCGATCCTTCTCACTGCGGCCGGACCCGTCCCGGCCGGGCCCGGCAACCCGGCGCGAACTCTGCGCTCGTTGCATCAGCGACTTCCTCCGATGTCGTCGACGAACCTTGTCCACGAATCGAGTGGCTCGGGAGCCAGACCTGACCCCCACCTCCGCTTCGCTGCTGGGCACCGCGTCCTCCGTGACACGACCCTGCGGGTCGCATGCCTGGTGGCGCGATCCTGCGACTGTACAACCTGTGTTCACCCGCGCACAAGGGACCGGATTCGGGAGTTCCAGGTCCGCGCGGTAGGGTCGCGCACCATGAGCCAAGACCCCACCGTCACCGATCCGGACAAGTACAAGGTCGTCTTCGAGAACGAGCGCGTGCGCGTGCTCGAATACAAGGACCGGCCGGGCGACCGCACCTCGCCGCACTCGCACCCCGACAGCGTCATGTACACGCTGAGCTCCTTCGAGCGGCGCCTCGTCCAGGGCGAGCGCGAGGTCGACGTCCAGGTCCCTGCGGGACGGACCGCCTGGCTCGGCGCGCAATGTCACCACGGCGAGAACACCGGGACGACCGACACGCACGTGATCTTCGTCGAGCTCAAGGAGCCGGCCCCGGCGGCGGACGGCGCCGAGCCCGAGCTCGGTCCGGCCGGCACCGCGTAGTGGTGATCCGAGCAAGGGCCGTCCTCCCGGGCCGAGCAGGTGCACCAGCAGTGACCGCAGGTGACGAGGAATGGCAGCTCCCTTCACGGACACGGGTCCGGTGCGGACCCGGTCGGCGTCGTCACACCCGCCGCGGACCGCACTCGACGCCGTCGCTAGGTGCGTTCGGCACTCTGTCCCAGATCCACCTCCGGCGGTAGCGTGAAGCGCCCCCATCGATCTGCTCGGTCAGGTCAAGACACAGGAAGTCGGTGACCACCCATGAAGGGCTGGCAGTCCCTCCTCGCGGGCCTCGCGTTCCTCGCGATGCTCGTCATCCTCGCGCTCTTCGTGCTCCTACCCGACGACGGACCCTTCGGCGGCGGTGACGACGAGGTGGCCCTCTCGACGTCGAGTGAGCCGCCCGCGCCGGTCTTCGGATCCGCCGACCTGCGCGGTCCGATCGACTGCGTGAGGGGCCCGTTCCGCGTCCGCGTGACCGGCGCCGAGATCACACGCGTCGCGTTCTCCGTCAACGGCCGCCGACGCGGGACGGTCGACGCGGCGGACGGCGGCAGCGCGGCCTCGCTGCGGGTCGACCCGGCCGGGCAGAGCACCGCCGCGCATCGCGTGACCGCCAAGGTCAGCTTCACGAAGGCCAGCAAGGAGCCCGTCCAGACCCTGCGGCTCGCCTACCAGCGCTGCAGCCGCACGGCCGGCAGGACGCCGCGCTTCACGGGCTGACATGCCCCCCCGCCGCCGGTGTCTGCGCAGGCGAGCGCCGCCTGGCGCAGCCGCCGCCGCGTGCGCGCTCGCCGTCCTCGGCTGCGCGGCCGAGGAGGCTGCCGACACCGCCGCGCGTGCGGCGCGTGCGGCGCCCGCGGCGGCCGGCGCGCCGGCCGCGCCGCACACCGTTCGCCTGTCCGACGAGCGGCTCGTCACGCGCTACGCGAACGCCGTCGTGACGGCCGCGGTCAGGACGCGTCCGAGCGCGGGTGCGGGGCGCGTCGCGCGCCTGCGCCTGCAGACCGAGGACGGGCCGCTCGAGACCTACCTCGCGCTGAGCCGCCGCGCCGACGCGGACGGGAGGACGTGGGTCCGGGTCCGCCTCCCCGGCCGGCCGAACGGGCGAACCGGGTGGGTGCGCCGCGAGCACCTCGGCCCGCTCGTCACGGTGAGGACGATGCTGCGCATCGACCGCGCCGCGCTGCGCGCCACGCTCTACGCGCGCGGTCGGCGGATCTGGACGGCGGCGATCGGGATCGGCGCGCGCGCGACGCCGACCCCCGCCGGGCGCTTCTGGATCCGCACGAGGCTGCGGCCCGACGATCCGCACACGGCCTACGGACCGTGGGCGTTCGGCACCTCGGCCTATTCGTCGCTCAGCGACTGGCCCGGCGGTGGCGTCGTGGGCATCCACGGCACGAACCGGCCGCGGCTCATCCCGGGCACGCCGTCGAAGGGCTGCGTGCGCGTCTCGAACGCGAAGATCCGGGATCTGGCTCGTCTCATGCCCGTCGGAACGCCCGTGCGCATCACCTAGTACACCTGTCGATCTTCCCGGAGATGCTGGGGATCCGGGCCCGATCCGCGCTACTGTGCCAGCGGTCCAGATTGGAAGATGGCGGGGATCTCCCGAGACCCGCCACTCAGCCGTGGAGGCCCGCGTGGCCAACCGAGCGTCAGACGCCCATCTCGGGGACGGGGCGGGCGACGGACCACAGGACCAGCGTCAGCCCAGCTTCACGCCGCTCGACCCGGGGCTGCCCGAAGCCGAGCAGACCCTGTCGGAGGTCGACCAGACGAACGCGGACGGCGACCAGACGAACGCGGACGGCGACCAGACGCTCGCGGACGGCGACCAGACGCTCGCGGACGGCGACCAGACGAGCTCCGATCGCGACCAGGCCGCCGCCGATCGCGACCAGGCCGCCAGCGACCGCGACCGCGACGGCGGCGTCAGCACGGAGGCGTATCGCTTCAGCCGCGACGTTCGGCGGCGGACGACCCGTGAGCGCGAGCAGACCGCAGCCGACCGGCTGCAGACCGCCGTCAAGCGCGACGCGGTCGCGCACGCTCGCGACGTGGCAGGCCGGGCGCGCGATCTCGCCGCCGAGGCACGCGACCGGGCGATGGAGCGCCTCGACGCCGTCGATGCTCGCGAGGACGGCGCGCGGGCGGTCACCGGCGCGGAGATCGTGAGCCGCGCGGGCGCGCTGCGCGAGCGGGCGGCGCGCTACCGGGCGCGCGCCGCGGAGTACCGCGCGAGCGCGGCCGAGGACCGAAAGGCCGCGGCACGGGACCGCGACCTCGGCGCGCGCGACCGCCTGTTGTCCCACGCCGACCGGGAGAGCCTTCAGCGCGCTCTCGCGATCCTCGAGACCGACGCGCTCACCGGCACCCGCACGCGGCTGGCCGGGCTGAGCGACCTGCAGCGCGAGGTGGATCGCTGCCTTCGCACGAACGCGCCCCTCACGGTCGCGTACGTCGACGTCGTCGGGCTCAAGGCTCGCAACGACACGGAGGGTCACGCGGCCGGCGACATGCTGCTCATCCGCGTGGTCGCGTGCATCCGCGCTCATCTGCGCACCTACGACCAGATCACCCGCCTGGGCGGCGACGAGTTCGTCTGCGCGCTGCCGAACGTGACCCTGGACGACGCCCGAGCGCGCTTCGGCCAGATCGCGGCCGCGCTCGCCGCCGCGCCGAACGCGGGCGCGATCAGGACCGGCTTTGCCGAGATGGCGCCCAGCGACACGGCCGATGAGCTCGTCGCGCGCGCCGATCGCGACCTCCTCGCCGCACGCCACAGCTGAGCGCGCCGCATCTGCGCGGTGGTCTGACCGAAGCGCCGCCTCGCCGGGTACCAGCAGCCCATGAGCCGGCTGCGGACCGCGAGCGAGGTGAGCCTTCGCCTGCTGCTGATCGCGGCCGCCGTCGCGGTGGTCGGCTATGTGCTGCTCGAGTTGCTGCTGCTCGTCCTAGCCGTCGTCGCGGCGCTCGTGCTCTCGACGATGTTCGTCCCGTCGACCCGCTGGCTGACGCGGCGCGGCTGGCCTCGCGGCCTGGCGACCGGAGTGACGATCGTCGCCGGGCTGGTGGCGTTCGGCAGTGTGCTCTGGGCGATCGGGCCGCCCGTTGCGGCCGAGTTCGGCAACGTGGCGACCGAGGCGCAGGGAGGCGTGGACACCGTCCAGTCGTGGCTGGTCGAGGGACCGCTCGGGCTGTCGAATCGCGCGGTGGAGCGCGTCGGCGACGACCTCGTCGGCCAGTTCCGGGGCGGGGCGGGCTCGGTCAGCGGCGTCATCAGCGGCGCGCTCGTGGTCACCGAGGTCGTCACGGGCGTGCTGCTGGCGATCGTCCTGCTCGTGTTCTTCGTCAAGGACGGGCCGCAGCTGTGGAACTGGATCGTCGAGCTCGTGCCCGAGCGCGCGCGCCCGCGCGCGCGCCAGCTCGGCGACGTGACCTGGGAGACGCTCGGCCGCTACGTGCGCGGCGTCGCCGCGGTCGCCCTGTTCGACTCGGTCTTCATCGGGCTCTCGCTGCTGCTGCTCGGGGTGCCGCTCGTGCTGCCGCTCATGGTGCTCGTCTTCTTCGGCGCGTTCATCCCGCTCGTCGGCGCCGTCGCGACCGGCGCGCTGGCGGCGCTCGTCGCGCTCGTGAGCGAGGGCGTCGGCGCGGCGCTGCTCGTCGTCGTGGCCATCACGCTCGTCCAGCAGATCGAGGGCAACGTGCTCTACCCGGTCGTCGTGGGCCGCGTGCTCGAGCTGCACCCCGTCGTCGTCATCGCCTCGATCACTGCAGGGGCGCTCGTGCTCGGCATCGTCGGCGCCTTCATCGCCGTGCCGCTGGCCGCGGTCGCCGGGCGCATCCTCGCGGCCTTCCGGGCGGGCGCAGCGCCGGGGGCCCCGCGGGAGAGCCCGCTGCTGACCGCGGACGCGCCGGCGACGAGCGGCTGACCGCAGGACGCGCGTGTTCCGCAGGCTCGAGTGGTCGCGCGGCGTGTGCGCGGCCCCCCCGAATGTCGGTTGACGCCGCCCGCCGCGGCGGAGAGGATGCCGCGCTCTAGGCGCCGGCACGGCGGCCGCCGCCCGACCGCCTGACGACCGAGGAGTGCTGGAATGCGCGACCTGCGCCTGTCAAGGAAGAGGTACCTCGTGGGTGCCGCCACCCTCGTGCTGACCGTGTCGGTGGCGATGCCGGCGGCGGGCGGGCCGCGGACGGTCTCCGCCGCCAAGGCGCTCTCGACGGCCAAGAAGGCGCTCAGGCTCGCGACGTCGGCCGACTCGAAGGCCACCCGCGCGCTGAACCGCGCGGCCACGCCGGGGCCGGACGGGCCGCAGGGTGCGCCGGGCGGCACGGGCGGGGACGGGGCGGCGGGTCCCGCCGGCCCCGCCGGCCCGATCGGCCCTCCCGGAAGCACCGGTCCCGCCGGCCCGGCCGGCCCGATCGGCCCTCCCGGAAGCACCGGTCCCGCCGGCCCGGCCGGCCCGATCGGCCCTCCGGGAAGCACCGGTCCCGCCGGGAGTACCGGACCCGCCGGACCGCAGGGAGCCACCGGGCCGCAGGGAGCCACCGGCCCGCAGGGCCCGCAGGGCCCCGCAGCCGTGAAGATCGACGCCGCGGTGACCAATCCCGGCACGCGGCAGGTGTCGGTGGGCGCCTTCTCCCTCAAGCTCACCTGCAGCGGGGCCTCGGGCGCGCGCTGGTTCGAGCTGAGCGCCGGGGGCGAAGGCAACGCGCAGCTCTCCGGCATCAAGTCGATCGACGACGCCGCCTCGACGACTATCCCCTTCACGGTCGGCGCCTCGGTGGTGCCCGGCTACATGCCGGTCGCGAGGATCGGGATCAACTCGCCCAACACCGGCAACACGGCCGGCCACTACTACCGCCTGGGCGGGATCATCGTCCTGCACGGCGAGACCGTGGCGACGGTCGTCTTCGACATGTTCCTCGACGACCGCGCAGGCTTGGGGGGCCTGTGCTCGTTCCGCGGGACGGGCGTCCCGGCCGGCTGACGATCGGCCGCGGCGCTCGCGTCGACCGGCGCGAGGCCGCCGATCCGCTCGCGCCTCAGGCCGCTCATGCCACCGTCGACCAACAGCGTCGCCGCGGTCACGTAGGAGGCGGCGTCCGAGGCGAGGAAGCGCACGGCGGCGGCTACCTCGTCGGGGCGTCCGGGTCGCCGCGCGGGGACCGCGTCGAGCAGCCCGCGCGGCAGGTCCGCCGTCATCTCGGTCTCGTGCCTGAAGGCGGCGCTGAGGTTCGTCTCGATGACGCGGTCCCAGTCGTCGTCGCCGATCTGGATCGCCAGCCCGTCCGCGCGGATGCCCGCGTTGTTGACGAGGCCGAGCACCGGGCCGAGGCGCTCGTGCGCCTGGGCGAGGACGTCCTGCATCGACTGCGGATCGCAGACGTCGCCGCCGATCGCGGCCGCCGCGCGCCGTCCTGCTCGACCGCCCCGTCCGGGCGCCGACCCCTCCCGGCTCGCGCGCCGGGTGTCGGCCTGGCGGTCGTCTGTCGCGGTCGTGCTCATGCGCTCGCACCTCCGTAGGTCAGCAGCGCGGCGCCCCAGGAGAACCCGGCGCCGAACGCGGTCAGCAGGACATGGCCGCGCTCGGCCGGGAGGCGGCCGTCGTCCTCGGCGAGCGACAGCGCGAGCGGGATCGACGCCGCCGAGGTGTTGCCGAGATCGGCGACGTAGTCGGCCACGCGATCGCGCCCGAGGCCGAAGCGCTCGCGCACGGCGTTGATGATGCGTCCGTTGGCCTGATGGGCGATGACGAGGTCGACGTCGTCGATGCCCAGGCCCGTGAGCGCCAGCAGCTCGCGGCACGAGCGCTCCATGTGGTCGACGGCCGCCTGGTAGACGTGGCGGCCGTCCATCCGCACGACGTTGTCGGCGCGGTCGATGAACAGCACGTCGCGCTGCGCCTCGGCCCCCAGCACGACCGGCCCGACGGCGGCCGGCCCGCCGGGGGCGAGCACCGCCGCTCCGGCGCCGTCGCCGAAGAGCGAAGCGGTCTGGCGGTCGTCGTGATCGGTGTAGCGGCCGAGGACGTCGGCGCCGATGAGCAGGACCGTGTTCGCGCGGCCGCTCTCGATGAGCGCGGCGCCCTGCTGCAGGCCGGCGAGGAAGCCGGTGCAGGCTAGGCCGACGTCCCACGTCATCGCGCGGTCGGCGCCGAGCGCGCCGGCGACGATCGGCGCGGCCTGCGGCACGACGTCGTCCGACGACGAGGTCGCGACGAGGACGGCGTCGACGTACGTCGGCTTGAGCCCTGCCGCCGCGAGCGCGCGGGCGCCCGCCTCGACGGCGAGATCGGAGAGGCTCTCGCCGGCGCCCGCCCGGCGGCGCGCCGAGATCCCGGTGCGCTTGGCGATCCAGGCGGGCTCGACGCCGATGCGCTCGGCGATCGGCGCGTTGTCGACGACCGTCGGCGGCAGCGCGCGGCCGAAGCCGATGATGCCGGCCGCGCGGCGCCGGGAGCGGATCCGCGGCGCGACGGGGGCGGGGGCGAGTGCGAGGTCAGGCGGGTGCATCGCCACACCGTTGCGCGCTGCGCCGCAGACGCCAGGGGCTCCCCCCGGGTGGGGGGGAGATCGCGGCAGGTCGGGGGGGCGCACGCCGGCGCCGACCGGCCCGACGGGCCGCCTCCCGGCGGCGTCGGGGCGACCGGGCGGCGACGACGCTAGGAGGGCTTGTCTTCCTTCGCGCGCGCGGCGGCGGCGCGCCGCTCGGCGGCCTCGCGCTTGAGCTCGGCCTGGGCCTCCAGGGCGGCCTCCGACTGGCGCGCGCGCCGCTCGGTGACGGTCTCCTGCGGCACGCGGGGCCTGTACGTCGCGGCCGAGGGCGAACCTGGCGGGCGGCGCGTGGGTGGCCGGGAATCGGCCATGGTTCCTCCGTGCTGCGACTCTTTGTCGCGTCTCGGTTCTGAAGTTCAGGACGGCGCGCGTGCCGCACGCTTGCGCGCCGAGAGTTTCACCGGCCTCGGTGCCCTCTCACGGTTGACCGTAGCAGGCGCGGCGGGGGGAACCGGACGCCTCAGCGCCCGGAGAGCTCGCGATCCTCCCGCACCCAGGCGATGCCCTGCGGGGTCAGGGCCCATCCGCCGTCGGGCTGCTGGGCGACGAGACCGTCGTCCGCCAGCGCCTGCAGGTGCAGCGGCGTGCGCATGTCGCCGCTGCCGCGCCCGATGGCCGCATCGACGCCGTCGACGCTCACGGCCGCGTCGTGCGCGTCGCCGGACAGGCGCCACAGGGCCGTCATGACGTGCGCGAGATCCCGGCGACTCATCGATCCAATCGTGACATATGGCGCGATCGCATCACGAAAACTGTTGCGCCGCCGAGGCTCTCCCTTGTATTGTCGCGCGCTGAGCGGGTCTCGGTCCCGCTTGTCCATCCGGTTGTCGCGGGTGGGCAGACCTCGGTCCGATCTCCAGGGGGAGGGAAGGCCGGGGTCACCGGTATCAACGCGGTACTTGCCGCATCGATCAGGGAGGGAACACATGCTGGCGATGTCTTTCGGAGGTGACGTCCAGCTGCTCTTCGCGCCGGATGCCCCGTCGGGTCCGCCTCCGGGCGGGTACGCGACGCTCGGGGCGCACGCGCCGATCGCCTGGCCCTCGGGCTTCGCGACGAAGGTGCCGGTCACCGGCCAGCTTTCGCCGCACGCGGCGGCCGCGCTGGAGCGCATGGGCATCACGAAGTCCTCGTAGGTCCGGCGGGACGTCGTCTCCGGGGCCGGGGCGCAAGCCACCGGCCCCGGTTCGTTAACGCGCGTCGACGCGGCCGATCGCCGCGACCCGCGCGGCGCCCGACACGGCCGCGACCTCGCCCGGCACGTCGGCGAGCCGCACGCGCCGCACGAAGCCCAGCCGCCGCCCGAGCGGCGCGAAGAAGTCGTCGTAGTGCGTGGGCACGACGATGCGGGGGTCCAGGCGCGGCAGGATCCGCTCCCAGTAGCGCGGCGTGAAGCCGCGCCCCGCGACGCCGGCGAGGAAGACGTCGACGGGCCCCTCGCGCAACTGCCCGTCGTCGAGATCGGCCGAGCCCTGGTGGTAGATGCCGATGCCGGCGACGTCGATCCGGATGCCCCACACCTGCCCGCAGCGGTAGGCGCCCGGCCGCAACCCGTGCAGGTGCTCGCAGGTCAGCTCGCCGTCCATCGGGACCTTTCGCCCGAAGAGCAGCTTGGAGTGGCGGCTGGGCACGAAGCGCACGACGAAGGGCCCCATCTCGTAGGGCTCGTGCGGGCGGACCTCGACGGCGAGCCCGCCGAGGCCGTGCAGGCGCATGAGGTGCGCGAGCGAGGCCGATCCGTACGCCTTGGCGCCGTGGCGGCGGGCGACGGCGGGCGCGTCGACGGCGTGGTCGAAGTGGGTGTGGCCGACGAGCACGCCGGCGACCGCACCGCCCGCGGGCAGCCAGCGCTCCACGAGCGCCGGGTCGGGCATCGCCGGGCGGCCGAGCAGCAGCGAGCGCAGCGGCGCCCGCGACACGTAGGGATCGACGAACAGCGAGACGCCGCCGTACGTGATGCGGTAGCCCGAGACGCCGAGCCAGTCGACCTGCAGGCCCGCCGGCAGGCCGAGCGGCACGGCCTCGAGATCGCGCAGCGCGGCAGCGTCGTCGGTGGCGCCTCGCGGCACCCGGCACAGGTTCGCAGACGGCGGGCGGCGCGCATAAAAGTCACATGAACATTGCGTTTCACTTCCGAAGTGGGGGTAGCGTCAGACCCAATGCCGCATCACGGCCACGGTGACCGGCTGTCAGCGATCGACGCGTCGTTCCTGCAGCTCGAGTCCCCCAGCGCGCACATGCACGTCGCCTGGAGCGCGTTCCTCTCGCCCCCCGAGGGCGGCCCGCGCCCGTCGGTGCGGGCGCTGCGCGAGCGCGTCGGCACCCGTCTGGCCTGGGTGCCGCGCTGCCGCCAGCGCCTGCTGCCGGGGCCGCTCGGGCTCAGCGAGGCTCGCTGGGTCGACGACGAGGACTTCGACGTGGCGCGCCACGTCGTGCAGATCGGCGATCCCGACGAGCCGCTCTCGCCCGCGAGCTTCGCCGCGCTGCGCGACGCGCTGCTGTCCACCCCGCTGGATCGCTCGCGGCCGCTCTGGCAGCTCGCGGTCGTCCCGCGCCTGAGCGACGGGCGCATGGCGCTCATCGGCCGCGTGCACCATGCGATGGCCGACGGGGCGGCGGCGCTGCAGGTCGCGATGCTCACGCTCGACGGCGCCGAGGACGAGGCGCCGCAGCCGTGGGCCGCCGCGCCGGCGCCGAGCACGCTGCAGCGCGCGCTGGACCCGTTCGTGCACGGCGCCCAGCTGACGACGCGGGCGGCGCGCGACGTCGCCCGCGCCTGCGAGCACCCGCGCGCCAGCGCCCGCGACGCGCTGCGCGACGCCGGCCGGATCGCGCGCGCGCTCGCCGAGGACCTGCTGCCGCGCGCGCCGGGCTCGCAGCTCAACGGCCCGCACGGCCCTCGCCGCACGCTCGTCCAGCACCGCGTGTCGCTCGGGCGCCTCAGCGCGATCACGCGCGCCGGCCCCGCGACACGCAACGACGTCGGCCTCGCCGCCGTCGCCGGGGCGCTGCGCGCGCTGGCGCGCAAGCGCGGCGTCCCGGCCGAGCCGCTCAAGGCGCTCATGCCCGTCAACATGCGCCGCGCCGGCGAGGCCGGCACGCTCGGCAACCGTGTCTCGATGGCGGCCGTCTGGCTGCCGCTTCACCTGCACGACCGCGCGGCGCGGCTGGAGCACGTCAGCCACCAGACGGCGCGGATGAAGCGCAGCGCCCGCACCGAGGGCACGCAGACGGTGCTGTCGGGCCTGGGGCTGCTGCCGAGCGCCCTGCGCACGCCGGTCCTGCGCGCCGTCGCGCCGGGCCGCTTCAACCTGACGATCTCCAGCGTCCCCGGCCCGCGCCGCGCGCTGTCGATGCACGGCGCGCGGATCGACGAGATCTACCCCGTCATCCCGATGACCGAGGACCAGACGCTGTCGATCGGGATGCTCGCCTACAACGGCCATCTGCAGTTCGGGCTGTACTCCGACCCGGACGCGCTGCCGCAGGCGACGCGCCTCGCCGAGCTCATCGACGACGAGCTGCGCGCGCTGCGGCGCGCGCGCCGCTCGCCCGCGCCGCTGCCCGTCGTCGCGCCCGCCGGAGCGGGCCGCGTCGGCACCCACGAGACCCGACCGGCCGCGCTCGGCGCGACCGGACCAGGAGGACGCGCATGACATCCGCCCGCTCGCCCCGGCGCCTCTCGGCGCTCGACGGCTCCTTCCTGCGCCTGGAGACGCAGCAGTCGCACATGCACGTCGGCTGGAGCGCGTGCTTCGCCGCCCCCTCGGAGGGGCGCCCGCGGCCGACCGTCGAGGCGCTGCGCGAGCGCGCCCGCGGGCGGCTGCACGAGGTTCCCTGGGCGCGCTGGAAGCTCGACGGCGCGCCGCTCGGTTTGACCGAGCCGCGCTGGATCGACGACGCGCGCTTCGACCTCGGCGCCCACATCGTCGCGCTCACGGCGCCGGAGGACCCCGTCAGCGCGGAGACCTTCGAGGTCCTGCGCTCGACCGTGCTGTCGGCGCCGCTGGACCGCTCGCGGCCGCTCTGGCAGGTGCTCCTCGTGCCGCGCCTGGCGGACGGTCGCGTCGGGATGGTCGGCAAGATCCACCACGCCCTCGTCGACGGGATCGCGGCCCTGCAGATCACGAGCCTGTTCATCGACTCCGAGCCGGAGGTCGCCTCGCGCGCGCCCGTGCGCTGGGACGCGGCGGGTCGGTCGGGCCCGGCGGGCTGGGCGCTCGACACCGCCCGCGGCGCGCTGGCCGACGGCGCCGGCGCGCTGCGCGCCGGCTCGGACGCCCTGCTGCGCCCGCGCCGGAGCCTCGCCGCGGCGGCGCGCAGCGCGCGCCGCGTCGCGACGGCCGTCGCCGAGGACGTCCTGCCGCCGGCGCCGCGCTCGGGCCTCAACGGACCAATCGGGTCGCGCCGGACGCTCGTCGGCTACCACGCGCCGCGCGAGCTGCTGCGGGCCGCCCGCGGCGGCGGCGGCACGCTCAACGACGTCGGGCTGACGGCGGTCGCCGGCGCGCTGCGAGCGCTCGCGCTGCGCGGCGGCGAGACGCCCCGCGAGCCACTGAAGGCGATGGTCCCCGTCAGCCTGCGGCGGATCGGCGAGGACGACGCCGGCAACCGGATCGCGCTCGTCCACATGCCGCTCCCGGTCCACCTCGCCGCGCCGCAGGAGCGCCTGGCATGGGTGCGCGAGCAGACCGAGCGCCTCAAGCACACCGATCGCCCGGCGGCGACGAAGACGTTCGTGCAGTCGCTCGGCCTCGTGCCGCCGCCGCTGCGCACGCCGATCGCGCGCGCGCTCTCGACCCCGCGCCAGTTCAACCTCACGGTGTCGCAGTCGCCCGCGCCGCGCGGCGCGCTGTACCTGCTCGGCTGCGAGCTCGAGGAGGTCTACTCCGTCGTGCCGATCGCCCAGGGCCACGCGCTGGCGATCGGGATGGTGCGCTACCGCAACGAGCTGTTCTTCGGCTGCCACGCCGACCCGGACGCGCTGCCCGAGGTCGGCGAGCTGCCGGCGCTGCTGCGCTCGCAGCTCGAGGATCTCGCCGCCGCCGCCGGACGGCGCGTGCCCACCACGCGCGGCGCGCCGTCCGCCGGTCCCGACGCCCCGCGCGCCAACGGCCGCCCCCCGCTCGTGCCGGTCGGCTGACGGGGGGCTCGGCGGCGTGCGCCGCCGCGGAGTCGACCACTAGAGTTCGGCGCGATGCGTCAGCTCACGAGCCTCGACTCGCAGTTCCTCGCCCTCGAGACGCGCCGGCAGAGCGGACACGTCGCGAGCGTCGCGCTCCTCGACGCGTCGACGACCGCGAGCGGGACGCTCAACATCGTCGACATCGAGGCGCTCATCACCGAGCGCCTGCCGCTGCTGCCGCCGCTGCGCTGGCGCCTGCGCGAGGTGCCGCTGGGGCTCGACTACCCGTACTGGATCGAGGACGAGGACTTCGACCTGCACTTCCATGTGCGCGAGCTGGGGCTGGCCGCGCCGGGCACCGACGCGCAGCTCGCCGAGCAGGTCGCGCGCATCGTCTCGCGCCCGCTGGACCGCGCCCATCCGCTCTGGGAGCTGTACCTCATCAGCGGCCTGGAGTCCGGGCACGTCGCGCTGCTGACGAAGATCCACCACGCCGTCATCGACGGCATCTCCGGCGCGGAGATCATGGGGCTGCTGCTCGACCTCACGCCGGAGGGACGCGTCGTCGAGACCGACGGCCCGTGGGGAGACAACGAGGCCGACCCCGGCGACTTCGGCATGCTCCTCAAGGGCATCGCCGGCGCCGCGCGCTACCCGCTGCGCGCCCTGCGCGCGCTGCCCTCCGCGGCGCCGAACCTCGAGGAGACGCAGTTCGCGGTCATCCCCGGCGCTGCCGCGCTCGGACGGATCGTGGCCCGCGCCCAGCGCGCGATCCTGCGCCCCGACGAGCCCGTGCCCGAGCGCGGGCAGCTCACCGCACCGAAGACGAGCTTCTCGAGCCGGGTCTCGGCGCACCGGCGCTTCGCGTTCGGCCAGCTCTCGCTCGCCGACGTCAAGCGCGTCAAGGACGCCCACGGCTGCACGGTCAACGACGTCGTCGTCTCGATCTGCGCCGGCGCCGTGCGCCGCTGGCTGCTCGCGCACGACGAGCTGCCCGACGTCCCGCTCGTCGCGCAGATCCCGATCTCCGTGCGCACCCAGGAGCAGATCGGCACGTACGGCAACCGCATCATGCTCATGAGCGCGCCGCTGCACACCGAGATCGCCGACCCGGCCGAGCGCCTGCACGCGACGCACGAATCGCTCGGCGACATGAAGGAGCGCCACCGCGCGCTGCCCGCCGGCCTGCTCGCCGACGCCAACCACTTCATCCCGCCGGCCGTCTTCTCGCGCGCCGCGCGGCTGACGTTCGGCCTGGCGA
The DNA here is from genome assembly GCA_963769555.1 of uncultured Solirubrobacteraceae bacterium. GTDB lineage: Bacteria > Actinomycetota > Thermoleophilia > Solirubrobacterales > Solirubrobacteraceae > CADCVQ01. Next base: position 55,106 of record CAVYMD010000001.1, read on the forward strand.
CGAGCAACGCCGGCCGGCCGCAGTGGAACCTCGTCATCTCCAACGTCCCCGGCCCGCAGTTTCCGCTGTACTGCGCCGGCGCCAAGCTCGTCGCCAACTATCCCGTCTCGGTCATCACGCACGGCATGGGCCTGAACATCACCGTCATGAGCTACATGGGCCACATGGACTTCGGGATCGTCGCCGACCGCGAGCAGATGCCCGACATGGCGCTGCTCATGGGCTGGCTCGGCGACGAGCTCGAGCTGCTCATGCCGGCTCCCGCGCCGCCCGACAAGCCCGCCCGCAAGCCCCGCGCGGCCAAGCGCAAGCCCGCCGCCGCGTAGGCCGCACGGTTGGCGGCCCCGGGACGGGGCAGACTCAGAGTCGATGCTTGGACTCCCCGACGCCATCACGGCGTGCCTGTTCGACCTCGACGGCGTGCTGACGAAGACCGCCGACGTCCACGCCCGCGCCTGGAAGGCGATGTTCGACGACTATCTCGCCGAGCGCGGCGATCCCCCCTTCGAGCTGCCCGGCGACTACGAGCGGCACGTCGACGGCAAGCCGCGGCTGGACGGCGTGCGCGCGTTCCTCGCCTCGCGCGGGATCGACGCCTCCGAGGAGCTCGTGCGCGAGCTCGGCGATCGCAAGAACGCGCTCGTGCTGCAGATCATCCGCGGCGACGGCGTCGAGCCCTACGAGGGATCGGTCCGCTACGTCGAGGCGGCGCTCGCGGCCGGCCTGCGCTGCGCGGTCGTCTCGTCGAGCGCGAACGCCAACGAGGTCCTCGCGGCGGCGAAGATCGACCACTTCTTCGAGGCCGTCGTCGACGGGCTGGTTGCCAAGCGCGACGGCCTGCCCGGCAAGCCCGCGCCCGACATCTTCCTGGCGGGCGCGAGCGCGCTCGACGCATCGGCAGCGCAGGCCGCCGTCTTCGAGGACGCGCTCGCCGGCGTCGAGGCCGGCCGGGCGGGCAGCTTCGGGCACGTCGTCGGCGTGGACCGCAGCGGGCAGGCCGAGGCGCTGAGCGCGCGCGGCGCCGACGTCGTCGTCTCCGATCTCGCCGAGCTGCTGGACGAGGCGTGAACGGCGAGGCCGTCTTCGAGGTCGATCCCTGGTCGGTGACCGAGACGGCCCTCGACCTCGACCGGCTCGGGCACTCCGAGTCGGTCTTCGCGCTCTCCAACGGCCACATCGGCCTGCGCGGCAACCTCGACGAAGGCGAGCCCGCCGGCCTGCCGGGCACGTACCTCAACGGCTTCCACGAGACCCGCCCGCTGCCCTACGCGGAGGTCGCCTACGGCTATCCGGAGTCCGGCGAGACGATGATCAACGTCACGAACGGCAAGGTCATGCGCCTGCTCGTCGACGACGAGCCGTTCGACCTGCGCTACGGGACCGTCGAGCACCACGAGCGCACGCTGGACCTGCGCGCCGGCGTGCTGCGCCGCGAGGTGCGCTGGCTGTCGCCGGCCGGACAGGGCCTCATCCTCCGCACGACGCGCCTGGTCTCCTTCGGCCAGCGCTCGGTGGCCGCGATCCACTACGACGTCGAGCCCTATGCCGGGCCGGCGCGCATCGTCGTGCAGTCCGAGCTCGTCGCCAACGAGCCCGCCCCGGACGCCACGAGCGACCCGCGCGCCGCGGCCGCCCTGCGCGCCCCGCTCGTCGCCGAGCAGCACGGCCACAGCGGCCTGCGCGCTGGCCTCGGGCACGTCACCCGCCGCTCGCGGCTGCGCCTCGCGGTCGGGATGGACCACCTCGTCGAGGGCCCGCCGGACACCGTGACCGAGTCCGAGAGCGAGGACGACCTCGCGCGCGTGACCGTCTCGACGAGCCTCGAGCCCGGCGAGCGGCTGCGGATCGTGAAGTTCCTCGCCTACGGCTGGTCGAGCCAGCGCTCGCTGCCCGCGATGCGCGACCAGGTCGACGCCGCGCTCGCCGCCGCCCTGCGCACCGGCTGGGAGGGGCTGTACGACGCCCAGCGCGAGTACCTCGACGAGTTCTGGGGCCACGCGGACGTCGAGATCGACGGCGACCCGGCGCTGCAGCAGGCGCTGCGCTTCTCGCTCTTTCAGGTCCTGGGGTCGGCGGCGCGCGCGGAGGGCCGCGCGATCGGCGCCAAGGGGCTGACCGGCCGCGGCTACGACGGGCACTCGTTCTGGGACATGGAGACCTACACGCTGCCGATGCTCACCTACGTCGCGCCCGACGCGGCGCGCGACGCCCTGGTCTGGCGCCACTCGACGCTCGCCCTCGCGCAGGACCGCGCGCGCGAGCTGAACCTCGGCGGCGCGGCCTTCCCGTGGCGCACGATCTCCGGCCGCGAGTGCTCGGGCTACTGGCCCGCCGGCACCGCCGGCTTCCACATCAACGCCGACATCGCCGACGCCACGCGGCGCTACCTCGCCGCGACCGAGGACGGCCCGTTCGAGTGCGGCGTCGCGCTCCCGCTGCTCGTCGAGACGGCGCGGCTGTGGCGCTCGGTCGGCCACCACGACGCCCAGGGCGGCTTCCGGATCGACGGCGTCACGGGCCCCGACGAGTACTCGGCGCTGGCCGACAACAACGTCTACACGAACCTCATGGCGGCGCGCAACCTGCGCGAGGCGGCGGCGCTCGCCGCGCGGCACCCGCATCACGCCGAGGCGCTCGGCGTCGACGAGGAGGAGATCGCCGCGTGGCGCGACGCGGCCGGCGCGATGGTCGTGCCCTACGACGACGAGATCGGCGTGACCGCGCAGGCGGAGGGCTTCACCCGCTACCGCCACTGGGACTTCGCCGGCACCCCGCCCGAGCGCTACCCGCTGCTGCTGCACTACCCGTACTACCTGCTGTACTCCAGCCAGGTCGTCAAGCAGGCCGACCTCGTCTTCGCGCTCTACGTCTGCGGGGAGTGCTTCAGCGCCGAGCAGCGCGCCCGCGACTTCGACTACTACGAGCGGATCACGGTGCGCGACTCGTCGCTGTCGGCCTGCATCCAGGCGATCGTGGCGGCCGAGGTCGGGCACGTCGAGCTCGCCTACGACTACCTCGGCGAGACGGCGTTCGTCGACCTGCGCGACATCTCGCAGAACGCGCACGACGGGCTGCACATCGCGGCCCTCGCCGGCTCGTGGCTCGTCGCCGTCGCCGGCTTCGGCGGCATGCGCGACCACGGCGACACGCTGCACTTCTGCCCGCGCCTGCCGGCCCGGCTGCGCCGCGTGGCCTTCCGCCTGCTGTACCGCGGGCGGCGCCTGTGCGTGACGGTCGGGCACGCCGACGCGAGCTACGAGCTGCTCGACGGCGAGCCGCTGGATCTGCGCCATCACGAGGAGGGCTTCACGCTGAGGCGCGGCGCGCCGCAGACGCTCGCCGTGCCGCCGGCCGCGCAGCGTCAGCAACCGGCGCAGCCGCCGGGCCGCGCGCCGCCGCACGCCGGGTAGCGCGGGCCGGACCGTGCTCTGCCGCATGCCGGGTGGCGCGGGCCGGACCGTGCTCCGCCGCACGCCGGGTGGCGCGGGCCGGACCGTGCTCCGCCGGCGACTGCGCTCGCCGCCGGCGACTGCGCTCGCCGCCGGCGCGCCGACGACGCCCCGGCGGCGCCGTGCAGGCATCATCCCCCGCCATGCATCCCATCTGCGAGCACATCCGCGAACAGGCCGCGACACATCGAGCGACCGCCGCCGAGCGTCCCGACGACCCGCGCTACGCGCGCAGCGCGGAGGCGCTCGAGTCGCTCGCCGCGCACGCCGACGTGGCGGCGGGGCGCGGCGCCTTCCAGATGCGCTACCTGCTCGCCCACCACATGTCCGACGGCCGCTTCCGCTGGTCCGGCGGGCAGAGCGGCCGCTCGATCGCGCAGTTCGGCTTCGACGTGCCCGTCCGCGGCGACTGGGACCTCGAGCAGTTCCTCATGGACATCTGCGACCTCGCGAAGTCCGACGCGACGCGCTGGATCGGCGAGCACGAGGCGCAGTTCGACCGCGCCGACGCGGGCGCCATCGCCGCGCGCTTCGGCCTCGAGGTCGAGCGCGTGCACGACGCCCTCGACGCCGGCCGGCGCATCCGCCACCTGTTCATCGTCGGCATCCCGCACGAGCACGAGCTCGCCCCGGATGCCCGCGCCGGCCTGGAGGCGCTCGACGGCGTCGTCGTCGCGCCCGGTGCGGCGAGCCGGTACGGCGACGCGCCCCCGCTGCTCGTCAAGAACGTCCCCGCCGCCGACGAGGACGGGGCCCGCGAGCGCATCGCCCAGATCGCCGGCATCGACGCCGGGGCGCTCGGCGTGACGCGTTCGCCGCGCGTGCTCTGAGCGGCGCGCTCTCACGGAGTCTCAGGCCGCTCCCAGCCTGGTCCCAGGGGCGTCGCCGATCGTGGTCGCGCAGTGCAACCCGATCCCGACTCCCGAGGAGGAGCCATGCATCCCCGCATCCGCAAGACCACAGCCGTCCTCGCCGCCTCCGCGCTCGCCGGTGCCGCCGGCATCGGCGCCGCGCAGGCCGCGACGTCGAGCGCCGACAGCTCGAGCCCGGCGCGAGCGGGCCACCGCCCCGGCGGTCCGCAGTCGAGCGCGCAGCTCGGTGCGATCGCCAAGCGACTCGGCGTCACGACGGCCGAGCTGCGAGCCGCCATGCAGGCCAACCGGCCCGCGCGGCCCGACGGCCCAGCGGGCCGCGGCGAGCGCATGGCGAGCGAGCTCGCGACGGCGCTCGGCGCCGACGCGACGAAGGTCAAGGAGATCCTCGACGCCAACCGGCCCGCCCGGAGCGACCGCGGGAAGCGACCCTCGGCGGCCCAGCGGACGAAGCTCGTCACCGCGCTGGCCGACGGGCTGAACCTCGACGCGGCCGAGGTCCGCAGCGCGATGGAGAAGCTGCGCGCCGCGCACGAGTCCGACCACGACGCGCGCCGCAGCACGATGTTCGCGGCCGTCGCCAAGCAGCTCGGCGTGAGCTCGAGCGCGGTGCAGGCCGCGTTCGAGGCCAGCCGGCCGGCCCGGTAGGCCGCCTCGGACGCGTCATGCGGGCGGCGGCCGCGAAGCCGGCCGCCGCCGCCTGCTATCACTGACGCCGTGCGGCAGCAGCCCTCCGCGGAGTCGCACCGGCGCAGGGCGCCGTGACGACGGCCGCCCGCGAGGAGCCGGCGAACGCGCTGCCCGCCGGCGCGCGCACGATGTGGACGGCCGAGGCCGTCCTGCGAGCCGTCCTCGCCGTCGCCGCGGCGCTGACGGTCGGGCAGAGCTCGAACGAGCTCATGCCGTGGCTGCCGCTCGCCGCGGCCGTCGGCGGGCTGGCATACGCCGCCGTCGTCCCGCGGCTGCGCCACCGCCGCTGGCGCTGGGCGCTCGACGACGAGGACGTCGACCTGATCCACGGCGTGTGGCGCGTGACGCGCACGATCGTCCCGATCACCCGCATCCAGCACGTGTCGGTGCAGCGCACCGGCTGGACCAACGTCTTCGGCCTCGTACGCCTGCACGTCAACACGGCGGCGGGCACGACGACGATCCCCGGCCTCGAGCGCGGGCAGGCAGACGACGTGCGCGACCGGATCCTCGCGCGGCTGCGCCTGCCCGATGACCTCTGAGGCGCCGCGCCGCATGCACCGCGCCGCGATCGCCGTCGAGGCGATCCGCTCGGCGCTGCGACTCGTCACCGGCCTCGTGATCGTCGCCGTCGTCCGCGGCGGCACGCCCGGGACGGCGGCCGCGCTCGCGCTGGCCGGGATCGCCGCGTCGGCCGCCATCGGCTACGTGACCTGGAGGCGGACGTCGTACTGGCTCGACGAGGTCGCCCTGCACGAGCGCTCCGGCGTCTTCACGCCCGACGAGAAGGTCGTCCCGCGCGCCCGCGTCCAGGCGGTCGACACGACGACCGGGCTGCTGCAGCGCGCGTTCGGCGTCGTCGAGCTGCGCGTCCAGGTCGCCGGGGCGGCGGACGCCGACGAGATCGTCCTGCCCGCGGTCAGCCACGCCGAGGCGGCGCGGCTACGGCGGGCGCTCGGCCAGCCGGCGCCCGCGGCGCCCGACGAGCACGTCCGGCTCGGCCTGCGCGGGCTGCTGCTCGCCGCGCTGACCGGGCCGCAGATCAGCGTCGCGGTGTCCGCCGTCGCCGGGCTCTTCGCGCTGCTCGACAACGTCGTCGACGTGCAGCGCGACGGCGAGGGCCTGCTCGCGCGGCTGGACTCGCCCGGCGCGGTGCTCGGCGCGGCGGCGATCGTGCTCGGCGCCGCCTACCTGCTCTCGTTCCTCGCGGCGATCGTCGTCTTCGCGGGCTTCGAGGCGCAGCGCGACGGCGGCGTGCTGCGGATCCGGCGCGGCCTGCTCGAGCGCCGCGCGCAGAGCATCCCGCTGGACCGCGTCGACGGGGTCGTCATCGTCGAAGGCCTCGCGCGCGGGCCGCTCGGGCTCGCCGCGCTGCGGCTGGAGAGCGCGGCCTACGGCGCCGAGCACGCCTCGGCCCGGACGCTGCTGCCGCTCGTGCGCCGCAGCGAGGCGGAGGCGGTCATCGCGCGCCTCCTCCCCGAGCTGTCCGTGACCCCGGGGACGCTGCAGCGCCCGCCGCGGCGCGCGCTGCGGCGCTTCGTGGTGCGGCCGGCGGTCGCGGGCGCGCTCGCCGGCGCGCCGGCCGCCGTCGTGCTCGGCCCCGCGGCCTGGCCCGCCGTGCCCGCGCTCGCGGCCGGCGGGGCGATCCTGGGGCTGCGCGCCTACCGCGCGGCGGGCGTGCGGATCGACGGCGCCGTCGTCGTCGTGCGCGAGGCGCGCCTGGCGCGCCGCACGCTGCTGGCCCGCCGCCACCGCCTCCAGGAGCAGGCCCTGCAGCGCACCGTTTTGCAGGCGCGGGCCTCGCTGGCGGATCTGCGCGTCACGGTCGGCTCGGGCGGCGCAGGGCGCGCGCGCCACCTCGACTCGGCGGACGCCGAGCGCGCGTTCGCGGCCCTGCGCGGGCGCGCGGCGGCGCGTTGACATCTCGCGCGGTCGGCTCTACGTTGCGATGACGGTCGCCCAGGGGAGCGCATGCGCAATCCGATTCGCAACGAAACCGACGCCTTCTATCTCGCGGTCGGCATCGCGGGGCTGACAGGCTGCTCCCTCGCGCTCGGCGCCGTGGCCGGCACGGCCGCCGGCGGAGCGCTCTTCGCCGCCGGCCTGGCCGGTGCGATCGTCTGGGAGTTCTCGACCAAGGACCCCAACCGCCGGCGGCCGTTGCGCGAAGCCGCGGCCGCGGGACGGCAGGCGACGCCGTCGGCGGGAGACCGGGTGCTCGTCGTCGCCAACCGGACGCTGCAGGGCGAGGACCTCGAGGCGATCCTGCGCAATCGCGCCGAGCGCGGCGCCGAGTTGCGCGTGATGGTGCCGATCCTGGTCTCTCGCGTGCGCTACATCGCCTCCGACGTCGACAGCGAGATCGAGCAGGCGCACGAGCGTCTCGCCGCCGCGCTCGCCTGGGCTCACGAGGCGGGCTTCCAGGCAAGCGGCAGGGTCGGCGACCCGAACGTGGCCCTCGGCGCGATCGAGGACGAGCTCCGCCACTTCGCGGCCGACGAGGTCGTGATCTCGACCCTGCCCGCCGGCAGGTCGAACTGGCTCGAGACGGGCATCGTCGAGCGCCTGCGCGAGGAACTCGACATCCCCGTCACGCATGTGACGGTCGACCTCGATCGCACGCGGCCGGCCGCGACGCGCTAGGGCCGGCCGAAGAGCCGGAGAACTTCAACGGGTCCCTTCGCTCGTGGAGCGGGGACGATCTCTCGAAGGTCACGGTGGCCCTCGCGCCCGCGGTCGCAACGAGACGTCCGTCCGAACACGGCCAGTCCGACTCGCGATACGGTTGCCCGCGAATGCGATCGTCGGTCGCGTCCCCGCTGCGATCCCACGCTCAGCGGAGCGGGCGATCCTCGCGGGCCGCTCAGGCCGCACCGCCGGTCGACGGCCCGGTGCTCGCGCGACTGCCGGGCGCGGCGCGCGGCGACCGGCTCGGGGCGCTGCTCATGCGTGCCATGCCGCAGCGGATCGAGCGGCCGGCGGCGATCGACCCGGTCGGCGCCACGCCGCCGGCACCGACCGGCGGGCCACTGCTGCAGCGCCTGAAGACGGAGCGCGAGCGCGGCGACAAGGCGCGCCTGCGCACGAAGGCCAAGGAGACGGTCGCGCTGCTCGGCGACAACCTCCTGGCCCACGTCGACGGGCACATGTTCCGGGGCATCCCGCTCAACGGAGGGCCCATCGACCCGGCCGACCCGCAGGGCCTGCACGCCTACACGGACGGCGCGCTGCCGCACAACGTCGTCGTCACCGGCCGCACGGGCTCACTCAACGCGATCCACCAGATCACGTGGCACTGGGCCGGTCAGGCGGCCAGCACCGCGAAGCCGAGCACGATGTTCCCTCGCTGGATGCCGGCGCGGGACGTCCGCACGCTCATCGCGCTGCGGTTTCCCGATACGCGCAACCACCCCATCGACGAAGACCGGCTGTCGGCCGCCGAGGCGCGCACCTGGATCGCCCGCACGCAGGGCGTCATCACCGTCGACAAGATCGGCAACGGCATCAACACGACGTACATCCCGCGCTACGTGTAGCTCCCGCGAGCCGTGCGCGCCCGCCTCACGCCGGCGCGCCGAGCCCCGCGGCGCGGCCCCGGCCGGACCCCGGCTACCGGCGCACGCTCTCGCAGTCCTTGGAGATCCGGTCGACCGGATCGGCGAAGACGACGTCGCGGCCGGGACCGCAGACGACGCGGTCGACGCGATGGTCGACGACGTTGATGCGATCGTTGCCCGGACCGCCGTCGATGCGGTCATAGCCGATGTTGCCGTAGATGCGGTCGTTGCCCGAGCCGCCGAAGATGCGGTCGTTGCCGCGGTCGCCGGTGATGCGGTCGTTGCCGGCATCGCCCCAGATGACGTCGTTGCCGCGCCGGCCGGCGATGAGGTCGTCGCCGGACCCGCCGTGCAGGCGGTCGTCGCCCTGGTCGCCGTCGACGTAGTCGTCGCCGGCGTAGCCGTAGATCCGGTCGGCGCCGCCGCGGCCGAAGATCGAGTCCTCGCCCGGCGTCCCGGTCAGCACGTCCGCGTGGCGCGTGCCGCGGATCGTCGTCGCGCTCGTCGTGTCGTTGTCGGGCTCGGCGGGGATCGGGATGACCGTCTCGCAGCCGATCAGCACGTCGCGCGTCGGCGCGTCGGCCTCGACGTAGACGGTGTCGGCGCCCTCGCCGCAGTCGACGCGGTCGGCGCTGTCGTCGGCGGCGCGGATCACGTCGTCGCCCGGGCCGGCCTCGAACGTGTCGGCGCCGTTGCCGCCGACGAGCAGGTCGTTGCCCTCGTGGCCGAAGAGCTCGTCGCTGCCCGAGCCGCCGTCGAGGCGGTCGTGGCCGCGGCCGCCGTAGAGATGGTCGTTGCCGGCGTCGCCGAGGATCGTGTCGTCGCCGTCGTCGCCCTCGAGCCGGTCGCCCGCGCGCCCGCCGTCGATGAAGTCGTCGCCGCGCCCTCCGCGGATGCGCTCGGACCCGGTCTCGCCGTAGAGGCGGTCGTCGCCGTCCTCGCCGAGGATGAGCCGATCCGAGCCGCGCCCACCCTTGATGAGGTCGTTGCCGGGGCCTCCGTTGAGGATCTTGTCGTCGCCGAAGCCGTCCTCGACGATCGTGTCGTCGCCGTTGCCGCCGAAGATCGAGTCGTCGCCGTCGCCGCCGTCGAGCGTGTCGTTGCCGTCGTCGCCGTGGATCGTGTCGTTGCCGGTCCCGCCGTCGGCGCCGTCGTCGCCGTCGCCGCCGCGCAGCTCGTCGTCGCCGTTGCCGCCGGACATGTAGTCGTCGCCGTCGCCGCCCTGGACGCCGTCGCTCGACGCCCCGCCCGACAGCCGGTCGTCGCCATCGCCGCCGTCGAGCGCGTCGCGGCCGCGGCCGCCGCGCAGCAGGTCGTCGCCGCCGAGACCCTCGATCCTGTCGGGGCCGCGCGTGCCCGTGATCCGGTCGGGCCCCTCGGTTCCGGTGATGAGGGCGATGCCGGGCTGGACGACGAGGTCCTCCGGCGTCGTGCCGGGCAGCGCGACGAGGCCGATCCGGCGCCGCGTGAAGGGGCTGATGAGCGAGACGGTGGCCGCGCCGCCGTCGGCGAGGAGGATCCTGCTGGCGTCGGGATACCACGCCGCGCGGCCGGGGCCGGCGCCGGCGACGAGCCGGCGCACCTTCTTGCTGCGCAGGTACACGAGCGCGCCCGCGCTGCCGCGGCGCCGGGCGCCGACGACGAGCCGCGTGCGGCCCGGCGACAGCGTCAGGGCGCCGCCGGCGCCGTCGGGCAGCTCGATCGCGCGCTTGCGGGCGCGGCGCTGGGCGCGGCCGACGACGCGCAGCCGCCCTCTCGCGGTGACGTACGTCAGCCCGCCGTCGGAGATCGCGACGCCGGTCGCGTCCTTCAGCCGCACGTGGCGCAGGAGCTTGCCGGAGCGCAGCGCGACCATCGCGACGCGGTCGCTTCGCAGGACGACGGCGCCGAGGCCGCCGTCGCGCCGCAGCGCGAGCGCGGCGCCCTCACCGCGCAGCTCGACCGCGGAGCGCAGCGCGAGCGTCTCGGCGTCCAGCGCGAGCAGCTGGGTGCCGCGCACGACGTAGAGCGTCTCGCCGCGGGCCGTGAGCTTGAGGTCGGAGATCTCGGGGCCGGGGCCGAGCGCGCTGCGCCCCGTCTCCTGACGATGGTTGACGTCGACCGTGACGACCTCCGCACCCGCGCTGACGAACCCGCGCGCGCCGTCGCGCGTGACGTCGACGGCCCGGGCGATCCCGGGCAGCGCGAGCCGCGCGACGACCTCGTTGCGCGGGATGCCGAGGTAGACGAGCTCCGGCGTGCCGGTCGCGACGAGCGTGACGCGGGCGCCGGCGGCGGGCGCGCCCGCGAGCGCGAGCGCGACGAGGCCCACGGTCCCCCGCAGGCACAAGCGCATGATCCTCCTGCGGCCCTCTCGACTGCCCATCCGAAGACAGGATGACCCATATGCCGCGGCGATCGCCCCGGTTGGCGGGGTTTGCCATCCTCATGGGATCGCCGCCGCGACCGTCCACGCCCTGCGCACGACGCCCGTCAAGGGCCTGCGCGTCGTCGAGCGCGACGCCGTCGACCTCGCGCCCGAGGGCGTGCCCGAGGACCGCCGCTTCTACCTCGTCGACGAGCGCGACCGGATGGTCAACGCCAAGCACCTCGGCACGCTCAACGAGGTCGTCGCCGACTACGACCACGCCGCCCGGACGCTCGAGCTGCGCTTCCCGGGCGGGGCCCGGGTCGCGGGCGAGATCGCGCTCGGCGAGCCGCTGCAGACGCGGTTCTACTCGCGCCCCGCCGCGGCCCGCGAGGTGCTCGGAGCGTTCGGCGCGGCACTCTCGGAGCACGCCGGCCGTGCGCTGCGGATCGTCGAGGGGCTCGACCGCAGCGGCGTCGACCGCGGGCGCGACGGCGCCGTGAGCCTGCTCTCGCGCGCGTCGCTGGACGCCTTCGCCCGGCTCGCGGGCGGCCCGGTCGACGCGCGGCGCTTCCGGATGCTCGTCGAGGTCGACGGCCTCGCCGAGCCGCACGAGGAGGACACGTGGGTCGGCGCGCGGATCGCGATCGGCGACGCCGTCGTGCGTGTGCGCGGCCACGTCGGGCGCTGCAACATCACCGAGCGCCACCCGGAGACCGGCCGCCAGGACCTGGGCACGCTCGATCTGCTGCGCTCCTACCGCGCCGACCTGGAGACGAGCGAGCCGCTGGCGTTCGGCGTCTACGGCGACGTGCTGCAGGCCGGCCGCGTCGCGGTCGGCGACGCGGTCACGACTCGATGAACGCGCGCACGTCGGCGTCGAAGCGCGCCGGCTGCTCGAGCATCGTCATGTGGCCGGCGCCCTCGTAGACGACCATCCGCGCGTCGCCGATGAGCCAGGCGAACTCCGCCGCGTCGCGCACCGGCACGAGCCGGTCCTGCTCGCCCCAGAGGACGAGCGCCGGGCAGGCGATCTCGCCGAGGCGGTCGCGGATCGGATAGGCGGTCATCGCATCCAGCGCGGCGTCGAACCCGGGGCGGCCCGCGCCATGGGCCTGCTCGAGCAGCAGCGGGCCGGAGATCCGCTCGGGCCGCGCGACGACGAGCAGCAGCAGGCCGCGGCGCAGGCGCGGGCTGCGGACGACGACGTCGGTGTGGCGCGCGAGCCGCCCGAGCCCGAAGAACAGCAGGTTCTCGGCCCGGGCTCGCAGGCCGCGCCTGCGCTCGTGGCGCATGTGGCGCAGCGACAGGCCGGCGGCGGCCGCGAGCACGAGGCGCTCCACGCGCTGCGGGAAGCGGATCGCCATCTCGCAGGCGACGAAGCCGCCCATCGAGTTGCCGACGACCGTCGCCCGCGGCAGGCCGAGGACGTCGAGCAGCTCGACGACGAGCCGCGCGTAGCCGCTGACGGAGATCGGCTCGGCCGGCATCGGGGAGGCGCCGAAGCCGGGCAGGTCGACCGCGATGACGCGGTGGTCGGCGGCCAGCGGCAGGATGTTCTGCAGCCAGTTCTGCCAGCAGCCGGCGAGCCCGTGCAGCATGACGACGGCCGGGCCCTCGCCGACGTCGAGGACGTTGACGGGACGCCCCTGCAGCGTGACCCAGCGCAGGTGCTCACGCCACGCGACGTCCATCCAGACCGGGCGCGCGCCGCGCGCGCCGTCCGCCGCGAGCGCGCGCTCAGGCCGCCGAGCTGCCGGACCGTTCGGCGGCCGGCCGCTCATCGGCCGCTTCCTCGAGGAAGTCGCGCACGTCGGCGTTGAAGCGCGCCGGGCGCTCCATCATCGTGAGGTGACCCGTGTCCTCGTAGACGATCTTGCGCGAGTCGGCGATGAGCGACTCGAAGATCGCCGCGTCCCTGAGCGGGACGAGCCGGTCCTTGTCGCCCCACACGATGAGCGTCGGGCAGGCGATCCGCTCGAGCCGGTCGCGCAGCGGGTAGTCCAACATCGCGTCGAGCGCGTCGGAGAAGCCCGGCTTGCCCGAGCCGAGCACCTGCTGGGCGGCCAGCGGGCCGGGCAGCTTCGCCGGATGCGCGGCGACGAGCAGCAACAGCGCGTGGCGCAACCGCGGGCGCAGGGCGACCTGATGGGAGCGTGACGCGATCCAGCCGAGGTAGAAGAAGGCGACGTTCTCGGCGCGATGGCGCAGGCCCTGGGTGCGGACCGTGCGGATGAACTCGATGCTCAGACCGGCGGCCGCCACGAGCACGAGCCGCTCGACGCGCGACGGGTGCTGGATCGCCAGCTCCGCGCCGATGAAGCCGCCCATCGAGTTGCCGACGACCTGCGCGTTGTCGATCTCCAGCTCGGACATGAGCGCATCGATCGCGGCGGCGTAGCCGTTCATCGAGATCGGCTCGGCCGGCATCTCGGAGTGCCCGAAGCCGGGCAGGTCGACGGCGATCACGCGATGGTCGCGGGCGAAGTGCGGGATGTTCTCCAGCCAGTTCTGCCAGCAGCCCGACAGGCCGTGGATGAAGATGACCGGCGGGCCGGAGCCCATGTCGACGATGTTCATCCAGCGGTCCTGGACGCGGACCCAGCGCAGGTGCTCCTGCCAGTCGACGTCCATCCACTCCGATCGGCCCACCGGGCCGTAGGGCTCGCCTGCTGCTGGTCGTCGCGCCACGACATGAGGGTACCCAGGCGCTCATGCGGCTATCAGCGCCTCGTGCAGGGCGGGCAGCTCGGCCGCCTCGGCGGCCCCCGCCAGCGCGGCGGCGAGCTCGCCGCCCGCGGCCGGGACGAGCCGGCCGGCGAACGCGCGCATGCCGGTCGCGCTCAGGCGGGCGGCGAGCCGGACGAGCTCGTCGTGCAGGCCGTGCTCCTCGGTCGCGTCGAGCAGCCCGTCGAGCAGCTCGTCGTCCAGCGCCGCGATCAGCTTGGCGACGTCGCGCCGGGTCCGCTGCTCGAGCTCGGCGGCGAAGCGCAGCAGCGGCGCCCAGAGGCCCTCGGAGTGCGCCGCGCCGATGATCTCAGCGAGGATCGAGCGGCCGAAGCCGGTGCCGAGCGCCGCGACCCGGCGGCGGGACGGGGCGGGCAGCAGCGGCAGCAGGACGAGCAGCTCGGCCCACAGCCCGCGCTCCTTGGCGGCATCAACGATCGAGGAGAGCACCGGGCGGGTCTGGATCGGCGCGAGCGTCGCGAAGCGCTCGCGGGCGGCCTCGCCCATCGCGCGCGCGACCGGCAGCACGTCACCCCACAGGCCGTCGCGCTGCGCGGCGCGCACGAGGCTCGCGAGCGCGTCGTCGTCCTGGGCGGCGGCGATGTCGCCGAGCATGCCGCGCTGGCGCTCGGAGACGTGGCGCAGGACGTCGAGCGCCTCGCGCCAGAGGTCCAGGCGCGCCGCGGTCGCGATGACCTCGTGCAGCCGCGGCTCGGGGACGATCGCGACGAGCGCGGCGAGCGAGCCCTTGGACTCGGCGACGTAGGCGGTCCGCAGCAGCGTCTCGTCGTCGACGGCGTCGAGCGCCTCGCGCAGGGCGCGCTCGGAGAGGTGGCCGACGAAGCCGCCCATCGTCACGTGCTCGCCGCGGCGGGCGAGCTCGCCGGCGATCGCGGCGATCTGGCGCGCCGGGATCTCGGCGACGACGCGGCTGGCGCGGCGCGGCTCGATGTGCGCCGTCACGTCGGCCAGGAAGCCGGCCGGCAGGTGCCCGGCGATGTCGACGGCGCGCGACGGGTCGAGCAGGCCGGCGACGCGCCCGCACAGCAGCGGGCCGAAGGCGCGCTCGCCGATCGCCGCGGTGATCTTCGGCGGGACGAGCCGGGTGGCGGCGGCGACCCGCTGCAGGAGCTGGCGATCGGCCTCGAACATCGCCGTCGACGCCAGCTCGCGCAGGTCGCGGACGTCCTGCCAGCCGACCCGGCGCAGGAAGCCAAGCTCGCGCGGGTCGGTCCCCAGTAGGCGGGCGAGCTTGACGATCTCGGCATCGACGGGCGCGAGGCTCACGGCTCAGCCGAACAGGATCCTGCGCACCGGGCCGCGCGCGAGCCGCGGCACGATCTCCAGCGACCCCTCCACGCCGTCGTCGAGCTCGCGCGCCTGGCGCCGCCTGGCGTCGCGCAGCAGGTCGGCGAGCGCGAGCAGCTCGTGGCCGGCGAGCGCGGCGATGCCATCCGGGACGACCGCGCCCAGCTCGTCCTCGAGGATGTCGATCGCGTCGTCCACGGCCCGTGGGAGGTATGTCGGAGCGCGCCGCCGATCGGATCAAGGTCGCGGTGAACTGCCCCGCCCCGACCTGCGTTGCTCGCAGTGAACCGGCGCGCCGCGACCGGCGTTGCTCGCGGTGAACCGCCGCGCCCCGACCTGCGTAGGAGCCGTCAGATGAGTCCCGCGCGCCTGTCAGCGCTCGATGCCGCGTTTCTGTCGCTCGAGTCCGACGCTGCGCCCATGCACGTCGGCTGGGCGGCGCTCTTCGACCCGCCGGCGGGCCGGCCGCGACCGCGCTTCGGGCAGATCCGCGCCCACGTCGCGTCGCGCCTGGATCGCGCGCCGCGCTACCGCCAGCGCCTGGCGCACGTCCCGCTCGGCCTCGGCGACCCGGTCTGGGTCGACGACGCGGGCTTCGACGTCCGCGACCACGTCCGGCGCGCGCGCCACGCCGACTTCGCGCGGCTGGCCGACGAGGTCATGTCGGTGGCGCTGGAGCACGGGCGCCCGCTGTGGGAGCTGTGGATCGCCGACGACCTGCCCGGCGGGCGGCTCGGCGTCGTCGGCAAGGCGCACCACTGCCTCGTCGACGGCCTTGCCGCGGTCGAGCTCATGGCGCTGCTGCTCGACGCCGAGGCCGAGCCCGCCCCCGACGGCGGCGGAGACGGCGACGGCGGCGGCAACGGCGACGGCAACGGCGACGGCGACGGCGACGGCGACGGCGACAGCGACAGCGACGAGATCTGGACGGCGGGTGCGACCCCGTCGCCGGCACGACTCGCCGGCGACGCCGTCGCCCACCGGCTCCGCGAGGGCCTTCAGGTCGCCCGGCTCCCGCTCGAGCTCGCACGCCGGCCGCGGCGGGCCGCCGAGCACGCGCTGCGCGCGACCCGCGCGATCGCGCAGGCCGCCGCGCCCGTCGCGCCCCGGAGCCGGCTCAACGGCGCGATGTCGCCGCTGCGCCACCTCGCGACGCACTCGCGCCCGATGGAGGACCTCAAGGTCATCCGGCGGCGCTTCGGCACGACCGTCAACGACGTGCTGCTCGCCGCCTGCGCGGGCGCGCTGCACGCCCTCGGCGAGGACGGCGCCGTGAAGGCGATGGTTCCCGTCAGCGTCCAGGCGCCCGGCGCCGAGTGGGGCAACCGGATCGCCTTCATGTTCCTGGCCCTGCCCTGCGCGGAGGAGGACCCGGTCTGGCGGCTGCGCGAGATCCACGTCGCGATGCGCGACCGCAAGCGCGGCGGGATCCCCGAGGGCGCCGACCTCGTGCTCGGCGCGCTCGCGCTCGCGCCCCCCGCGGTGCGCCGCGTCGCCTCGCGGGTCATCGCCAGCCCGCGGCTGTCGAACCTCACGATCTCGAACATCCCGGGGCCACAGGTCCCGGTCTACCTCATGGGCTGCGAGGCCAGGGAGGCCTATCCCGTCGTGCCGCTGACCGACCGGCACGGCCTGTCGATCGGGCTGACGACGATCCACGAGCGCGCCTGCGTCGGCGTCTATGCGCAGGCCGGGCTGGCCACCGACGCCGACCGGATCGCGGCCGCGATCGGCGACGAGATCGGCGCGCTGCTCGCGCGGGCGGCCGCATGAGCCTGCTGCTGACCGGCGCGACGGACTTCGTCGGCATGGAACTGCTCGCGCGCGCGACCGCATGAGCCTGCTGCTGACCGGCGCGACGGGCTTCGTCGGCATGGAACTGCTCGCGCGCGAGCTGCGCGACCCCGGGCGGCGCGTGCTCGCGCTCATCCGCGCCGACGACGCGGCGCACGCGACGCGGCGGCTGCACGACACGCTGCTGACGGTCTTCGGCGCAATCGAGCCCTACGCCCGGCGCGTGACGGCCGTGCCCGGGGATCTCGAGCGACCGGGCCTCGGGATCGACGCCGCGCTCGCCGGCGAGGTGACCGAGATCGTCCACGGGGCGGCGTCGGTGTCCTTCGAGCTGAGCCTCGAGCGCTCGCGCGCGATCAACGTCGAGGGCACGCGCCGGGTCCTCGAGCTCGCCGCGCGCTGCCCGGACCTGCGGCGCATGACGTACGTCTCCACCGCCTACGTCGCCGGCGAGCGGCGCGGCACGGTCCGCGAGGACGAGCTCGACGCCGGCCAGCGCTTCCGCAACCCCTACGAGCAGTCGAAGTTCGAGGCGGAGCGGCTCGTGCGCGCGGCGGCCGCCGACCTGCCGGTCACCGTCGTGCGCCCGAGCATCGTCGTCGGCGACCGCCACAGTGGCTGGACGGCGTCGTTCAACGTCCTGTACTGGCCGCTGCGCGCGCTCGCCCGGGGCGCCTACCCGGTCCTGCCCGCGCGGCGCGGGGCGCCCGTCGACGTCGTCTCGGTCGACTACGTCGCCGACGCGATCTGCGCCCTGCACCGCGACCCGGCGGCGGAGGGCGGCACGTTTCACCTGACCGCGTCGGCGGCGGCGAGCAGCATGGGCGAGCTGCTCGACCTCGCCGTCGCGCGCCTGGAGTGCCGCCGCCCGCCGCTCGTGTCACCGGCGCTGTATCGCCGCCTCGTGCATCCGATCGCGCTGCGCTGCTCGCGCCGTCACCGGCGCTTCATGCGCGCGACGGAGACCTACCTGCCCTACTTCGCCGTCCGCGCGCGCTACGACGACGCGCGGGCGCGCGCGGCGCTGGAC
Source organism: uncultured Solirubrobacteraceae bacterium (assembly GCA_963769555.1). Classification (GTDB taxonomy): domain Bacteria; phylum Actinomycetota; class Thermoleophilia; order Solirubrobacterales; family Solirubrobacteraceae; genus CADCVQ01. Next base: position 72,880 of record CAVYMD010000001.1, read on the forward strand.
CCGGTCGGGATCACCCCCGTGCCGCTGACGCAGTACTTCGACCGCCTCGTCGACTACGCGCTCGCGGCGCGCTGGGGCAGCCGGCCGCTCGGACGCGCCGCGGCGCTCGACGCCCCGGAACGCACAACGGCCCGCCGAGGCGGGCCGTCGAAGGTGCGACTGACGCGGCGTGAGGTCTAGAGGACCTGCACATTGGCGGCGTTCGGGCCCTTGGGGCCCTGCTCGGCCTCGTAGGAGACCTTCGCGCCCTCGGCGAGGGACTTGAAGCCCGAGCCGTTGATCGCAGAGTGATGGACGAAGAGGTCCTTGCTCTCGTCGTCGGGCGTGATGAAGCCGAAGCCCTTGTCGTCGCTGAACCACTTCACGGTTCCAGTTGCCATGTGTTCCTCCCGGAGGGTTGTGTGCTGCGAAACGCGGGAGATGCTGAAGGCAACAACTACGAACGCCGGCACTACGTCGCCGAGCGGATGCCCGACGTTGGAGAGCGAAGTGTAGTGAATGTCCGGCCGGCGCATCGCCGCGCATGTCGCGCCTGGTGTACTGATGGCCCGATGGCCGCCCCGATCCTCGTCACCGGCGAAGCGCTCTACGACCTCGTCGCCGATCGCGAGGGCGCGCTGAGCGGGCACCCCGGCGGCGGGCCGTTCAACACCGCGCGGACGATCGGCCGCCTCGGCCTCCCGGTCGCCTATCTCGGGCGGCTGTCGACCGACGGCCTGGGCGCGGCGCACGGGCGGATCCTCGCCGCCGACGGCGTCGCGCTGGACTGCGTCGTGTGGGCTGACGACCCGACGACGCTCGCGCTCGCGAGCCTCGACGCGGCCGGCGCCGCGAGCTGGAGCTTCTACGCCGCGGGCACCGCGGCGGCGGGCCTGCGGCCCGACGAGGCGCTCGCGGCGCTGCCGGGACGGGTCGCGGCGCTGCACGTCGGCACGCTCGGGCTCGTGCTCGAGCCGCTGGCGACCGCGCTCGAGGCGGTCGTCGAGCGCCTCGCGGGCGACGCGCTCGTCTTCGTCGACCCGAACTGCCGCCCGCATGCGATCGACGACCCCGCCGCGTTCCGGGCGCGGCTCGAGCGGGTGCTGCGCCGCTGCGCGGTCGCGAAGGTCAGCGAGGAGGACCTCGCCTGGCTGCGGCCCGACCTCGCGCCGGGCGACGCGGCGGCGGATCTGCTGCGGCTCGGTCCGCGGGCGGTGCTGCTGACCCGCGGGGCCGACGGCGCGACCGTCGTGACCGCCGCCGGGCGCGCGCACGTCGACGCCGTGCCCGCCGAGGTCGTCGACACGATCGGCGCGGGCGACGCGTTCGGCGGGGCGTTCCTCGCGTGGTGGATCTCGCGCGGCCTCGGACGCGAGGAGCTCGCGCTCGACGACCTCGTCGTCGAGGGCGCGCGCTTCGCCGCGCTCGTCGCGGCGCGCACCGTGGCCCGCGCGGGGGCGTCGCCGCCGCGGCTGCGCGACGGCGCGGCCGGCCGCCCGCTCGACCTCGCGAGCGTCTGAGGGCGGACCCGACGGCGGTCGATCCCCGCGCTCGGGTGCCGTGTGTGGCGAGTTTGTGAGCCTGAGGCTCACTAACTCGCCACACGACGTCATCGCGGGGGAGCCGCACCCCGTGACGCTCCGGCTCACGGACGGTAACGTGCGCATCGTGGAGCGCATCGTCCGCGCGCACGACCCCGACGAACTCGCACCGTCGATCGTCCTGGCGTTCGCGGCCGACCCGTTCGTGCGCTGGTTGTTCGCGTCGCCTGCGGCGTTCCTTCGCTTCTTCTCCCAGATCACCAGGCTGCATGGGCAGGCCACAGCCCCCGCCGGCGGGGTCTGGGCGCGCGAGGACGGACGCGGCGCGGCGTTCTGGTACCCGCCCGCGGTCAGACCGCCCGCCGACGCGCTCGGCGCGGTCCTCGCCGAGGCGGGCATCGTCGACAGGGTGACCGCGGTGTTCGCGCGCGTCGCGGACCACGTGCCGCCCGGGCCGTGCTGGTACCTGCGCCAGATCGGCGTCGATCCCGCGCTTCAGGGGCGCGGACACGGCGCGGCGCTGCTCGCCGCCGGGCTCGCCGAGATCGACGATCGCGGCGAGGCCGCCTACCTCGAGGCGACCAGCGAGGCGAGCCGCCGCTTCTACGCACGCCACGACTTCGAGCACGTGGGGACGGCGCAGGCGGGCGGGTCACCGCCGCTCTGGGTCATGGTGCGCGCCGCGCGGCGGCCGGCCGCCGGAGATTGAGATGAGCTCGCGGGCCTGAGGCCGCGGCGTCGCATCCCGCGGCGAGCGCGTGGCCCGCCGCGACGTCGAAGGCCGAGCCGTTCAGACCGACCTCGAGAGCGAGATCAGCGTCGCGGCCCTGTCGGCGTCCATGTCCTCGGGCCTGTCCTTGGTCTTGTCCTTGTCGAGGATCTCCTCGAGCGTCTTGCGGAAGTGGTCGAGCTTCTTCTCGCGCTGCTCGTCGTGCCCCTTGGCGGCCTCGCTGTCGGCCTCCTCGAGCTTCTGGCAGAGCTGCTTGGCCAGGCTCTCCTTGAGTGCCCAGCGTTGACTCAACGTGCACAGGCCACCGGTGGTGACCGCCACCGAGAACGTCGTCTCGGCGGTGCGCTCGTTGCCCGCGCGATCGGTTGCCTCGGCGGCGAGCCGATGCGTGCCCAGCCCGAAGCTCCACGCCTGGCCATCGGCCGACGGGCATGTCTGGGCGTCGAGCCCCGAAAGCTCGTCGGCGGCCGCGCAGCTGATCTCCACGGTGTCCGCGACGTCGTAGCGGCCCTGATGGCCGGTGAACGCGATCGTCGGCACGGTCTTGTCGAGGTCGATCCCCCGCTGGATGTCGATCGCGCCGTTGCCCGCCACGTCGGCGCAGCCGCCGGTCAGCGCGAGGTCGCGGCCCTCGACCGAGAGCGTCGCGCTGTCACTGGCCTCCCCGGGCCCGGAGAGCGCGTCGGAGCAGCTCCAGCGGATCGTGACGTCATCGCGATGCCACCCGTGCTCGTTGGCATCCGGCCGATGGCTGAGCGTGATCGCCGGCGCGGTCTTGTCGACGTCGATCCGCTCCGTGGCGAGGCGGTCGTTGCCCGCGCGGTCGGCGCAGCGGGCCCGCACCTCGACGTCGCGGCCCTCCCCGGTCGACGCGGCCTCCTCCGCGCAGGCGGCGGGGTCGATGCCCGACAGCGCGTCGCTCCAGCGCCAGCGAACGACGGCGTCGTTGCTGTACCACCCTGCGGTCCGGCCGGGCGGCAGCGTCACCTCGGGGGGCTCGGGCGCGACTGAGTCGAGCTGGAACCCGGACTCCGTGGCGCGGGCGACGTTGCCCACGACGTCGGCGCAGGTCCCGCTCACGGAGCGGTCGCGTCCATCCGTCGCCAGGCGCGCGGAGACGAGCTCGCGCTGCGGCCCGGACAGTGCGTCGGCGCACCTCCACGAGACGTCGACGGGCTCCTTGAACCAGCCGTGGGCGTTCGGCGCCGGCCGCTCGTCGAGCGCGATCGAGGGCGGCGTCTTGTCGATCTTCAGCCTCACGACGTCGGTCCTCGCCTGGCCGGCGCGGTCGGAGCACGTCGCCGCGACGGCGACGCTCGCCCCCTCGCCGGCCGAGGTCGCCTCCGTGGTGCACGCGGCCTCGTCGATGCCCGAGAGCAGGTCGGACCACGTCCAGCGCACGGCGACGTCGTCCGCGTACCACCCATCGGGGGCGTCGGGGATCGACCGCGTCGGCCGCTCGGGCGGCGTCGCGTCCACGTCGACGAGCACCATCCCGAAGCCCCCGTTGCCCTCCTTGTCGTCGCACCTGGCGAAGATCGCGAGGTTCCTGCCCTCGAGCACGACGTTGCCCTGGGCGTCGAGCATCCCGCCCGCCGCGTTCGTCACGCGCTGGCACGCGAGCGGATCGTCGCTCAGGCCGGAGGCCGGCGCGTGCTCGTCGCCGCCGTCCGTCCAGTTCCAGCTGACCTCCGGGCCCATCGCAAGCCAGCCGTGCTGGTTTCGAGCCGGCGCGAGCGCAGGCGCGGCGACGGGCGCGGTGACGTCCGCCGGCGGATCGTCGAAGTTCATCGCGATGACCGACCGGATGAGGTGATCGCCGGGGAAGTCGGCGAAGATGACCCCGACCCGCGTGGCGCCGCTCTGCCGGCGCTTGGCGATGAGCCAGTTCGCGGTCAGCGTGTTGAGGCCCTGGTAGGCCACGCTGCACAGGCTGCCCAAGCAGTTCACGCTCGGGTACTCGTGCTCGTGGAGGCATTGCTCGGCGCCTGCGCACGTTCCCAGGCCGGCGCCGCGCGTCCAGCCCGTCAGCAGCAGCGGCGCGGTCGTCTCCCAGGAGGACTGGCCGCTGGCGAAGAAGTACGGAAAGCCCCCGTACGCCGCGCTGAGGAAGTTCACGAAGAGCCTGTGATCCGTCGTGGGCGTCGCGGCCGCGTCGCGAAGCTGCGCGCGGACGTCGTCTCGCCACTTGTCAGCGAGATGCCGGTTCGTCGTGACCTTCCATGCGTCCTGGATGTCGAACGGCTCGCTGTTCCAGCGGTACTCGTAGCGGTTGACGCGCGCATAGTCCGAGAGCACGACGATCTTGCCCCGGGCCTCCCCCAGCAGAGGAAACCCGAAGCCGGGCCGCGCGACCCTCTCGTCTCCGAGCGCCGTCAGCTTCGATTCGACCTCGGTCGCGAACGCCCCGTCGTTGCAGCAGTCTCCGTCCTCCTTGATGCGCACGAGCAGGGTCTCGCCGGGATGCCGTTCGAGGAACGTCGTCATCGTGCTCAGCACCTCGACGAAGCCCGTCATCTGGCAGAAGTCGCCGTGGTGCACGTACAGCTCGGTCTCGTGGTTGCAGCCCGCGGTGCCCCGCCCGAGACGCAGGTCGAACGCCCGGATCCCGGCGCGCAGCTGCTCGGCCCACGACATGCGCTGCGTGATGACCGACGGGTTGAGGAACTCGCCGCCGGTCCCCGGGTGAAGGTTCGATGCGCCCGAGTCGTGCGTTCCGGGCAGCGACAGCTGGTGGACGCGGCGGTCGTCGGGCAGGGCGGCCATCCAGTCGGAGCGGTCGACTCCCGTCGACGTCTCGAACGAGTAGTTGCCCTCGCCCTTCTTCCAGGCCTGTGCGCTCGGTACGACGGTGAGCACGGTCAGGACAACGGTGAGCGACGCGGCGCGGAGCACGACCATTGCGGCCTCCCGGCTTGGGCGTGGACCAGAGCGGAGGCACGGACGGTGCCGCGTCTGCGGATGCGCGACGCTAGCTTCGCCGCACCCGGCGATCAACGCGGTTGTCAGCCGGATTGCACCTGCGCGGCCGGGTGAGCAGCCGCGTCCGGGCGCAAGGGCGGCCCGCCCGTGCGTTCAGTAGCCGCCGCGCCAGGTGCCGGCGGACTTCGGCGCCAGCACGTCCCAGCCATCCATGACGTGCTCGACGCGGCCGTGCTGGGCGAACGCCGTCCGCGCCCGGCCGTTGAACGTGAAGGTGATCTCCTCCGTCCCGGACTCCTGCAGGTCGACGCCGTAGACGTGGTCGACCTCGACGTCGTGCTGCACGAGGAGCTTGTGGGCACGGTCCTTGTCGGAGCCCTCCTCGTAGCGACCGGTCATCTTGATCGGCATGCGCGCGAGGGTAACGCGACTTCCGCCTGCGCGCCAGCGTGGGCAGCGAGCGCTCAGACGAGGTCGCCGCGGCGCAGGCGCACGCCCGCCGCCGCGAAGAACAGCGCGATCCAGCCGAGCATGACGAGCACCCCGAGACCCGGCGCGAGCAGCTCGTCGTCGCCGGACTCGCCGAGCGGGCTGATGTCGACGACCGCCGCCGGCGCGCCCTGCGTCGGGCCGAAGCGGCCGACGTCGGGCACGAGCCCGAACAGCGCCGGCTCGACGACGAAGCCGACGACGAGGACGGCGACGATCGCCACGACCTGACTGCGCACGAGTCCGCCGACGCCGACGCCGAGCGCGCCGACGAGCGCCGCGACCGCCAGGTTGCGCCACAGCACGTCGGCGAGGTCGCCGACGCGCGGCGTCTCGAAGCCGCGGGCGCTCAGGATCGCCGTACCCACGGCCATGATCGTCAGCGTGACGACGAGCGACAGCAGCGCGCCCGCCGCCGCGTAGGACAGCGTCTTGGCGGCCAGCAGGCGCCAGCGGGCGGGCGCCGCGAGCACCGTGCCCGTGATCGTGCGATGGCGCCACTCCCCCGCCATCCCGATCACGCCGAGCAGCATGATGAACAGGGCGGTGAAGTCCGCGACGAAGAGGTCACGCGCCTCGAAGCGGGTGAAGTCGTCGGCCAGCAGCCCGCCGAGGACGACGACGAGCAGCGACAGCGCGAGCGCCACGCCGGCGAGGGCGACGAACGTGCGCGTCGTGCGCAGCTTCAGCATCTCGGCGCGCAGCAGCGCGCTCACGAGCCGTCACCCGTGAGCGCGAAGAACGCCTGCTCCAGGGAGCGCGAGCGCGCCGCGAGCGCGACGAGGTAGACGCCCGCATCGCCGGCGACGACGCCGACCTGCTCGGGACTCGCGCCGGGCACGAGCAGCTCGTCGCCCTCGCGCCGCACCGTGTGACCCGCCGCCTGCAGGGCACGCTCGAGGCGGCCGTTGTCCTGCCCGCGCACGACCGTCGAGGGGCCCTCGTCGCCGCCGAGCACCTCCTCCAGCGTCCCGCGCCCGCGCAGCTCGCCGCCCGCGATGACGACGACGTCGTCGACGGACTGCGCGACCTCGGCGAGCACGTGGCTGGAGACGAGCACCGCCCGGCCGCTGTCGGCCTGGGCGCGCACGAGCCCGCGCATCCAGGCGATCCCCGGCGGGTCGAGGCCGTTCGTCGGCTCGTCGAGGACGAGGATCTCGGGATCGCCGAGCAGCGCGCACGCGATGCCCAGCCGCTGGCGCATCCCCATCGAGTAGCCCCCGACGCGGCGGTCGGCGGACTGCGTCAGGCCGACGGTCTCCAGCACGGCGTCGACGCGCTCGGCCGGGTGCTCGCCGGTGACGGCGAGCACGCGCAGGTGGTTGCGGGCGCTGCGGCCGGGGTGGAACGCCGCGTCCTCGAGCACGGCGCCGACCTTCGCGCTGGGCCGCTCGAGCTGCTCGTAGCGCAGGCCGTCGAACGTCGCCGTGCCGGCCGTGGGACGCACGAGGCCGAGCAGCGCGCGCAGCGTCGTGCTCTTGCCGGCTCCGTTGGGCCCGAGAAAGCCGGTCACGCGGCCCGCCCGGACGTCGAAGCTCAGGTCCTTGACGGCGTGGACCCGGCCGAAGCGCTTGCTGAGGTCGCGAACCTCGACGGGGGCCATTGCCCGCAGATGATGGCGCAGGCGCGGCGCGGCGGCGCCGCGAACGCTGCGGCGGTCGGCCGCGATCTAGAGGAACAGGCAGGGGTTGAACGGCAGGTAGCGGTCCAGCCGCCCCCAGGGCCCGTCGGCGAGGAACATGCAGTAGAACGGGTCCAGGCGGAAGCCCCGCTCGCCGACGAGCCATCTGACGGCCGCCTGCGCGGCGAGCGGAAGGGTCAGGCCGAGCTCCTCGTGCCCCGCCTCGTGGGTCGCGTTCTCGAGGTGGGCGAGCGCGGCCGGCAGATCGGCCGGGTCCAGCGCGGCGACCGGCCCGGCGTAGCCGCGCTCGTTGGGCCCGAAGGCGTAGGCGACCGCGCGTCCGCCGCGCCGCAGGAGCGCCGCCGGCCGGTCGGAGAGCATGAACGCGACGTCCTCGGGGCGGGCGTGGCCGAGCAGTTCGCCCTCGATCGCGAGCACGTCGTCGAGCGACGCCTCCGCGACCTCGTAGCCCGCCGGCAGGTCGACGCGGCGCGCGGGACCCTCGGCGCCGACGGTCGTCGTCTGGTGGTGCACGCCGTAGCGCAGGTACAGGCTGACCGCCGCCGGATCGAGGGTCGCGATGATCGCGCGGTGCTCGCCGATCCCGGGCGCGAAGGCGCGGTCGAGCAGCGCGCGGCCCGTGCCGGCGACGCGCATGTCGGGCGCGACGAAGAACTCCGTCAGGTCGAGCGTCGAGCCGCGCAGCGTCGAGCGGGCGTAGCCGATCGCCCGCCCGTCGGCGTCCTCGGCGATCCACCACTCGGCGCACGTCGCGGCGAGGTGGCCGAAGAGGTCCTCGTAGGCGGGCCAGAGCGCATCGAGGTCGGGCGGTGGCGCGTCGGGCGGCAGGTAGCCGATGCGCAGCATGAGCCCGCGCAGGGAGTGCCGGAACAGCGAGAAGCACGTGCGTGCATCCGGCGCGGTGGCCGGGCGGAGGGCTGGGGTCGCGGTGGCGGTGCTCACGACGGCGAGAACGGTAACCGACCGGTCACCGTCTCGCCGCCGCGTCGAGCTACCGTCCGACCCCGCTAGGGAGCCTCGATGCGATCGATGACCCCGGCCACGTAGCAGTCCGCGCCGAAGACGTTCATGCCGAAGGCCATGGTCTCGGGAATCCCGAGGTACTCGCCCTTCGGTCCCGCGATGAACGCGGTGTCGATGTCGAACTCGAGCCCCGGCTCCGTATCCGTGCCGCTGCTGAGCATCGCGTCGGCGACCTGCCGCTGCTCGAATGGCGTGTCCGGTTCGAGGTAGCCGGACCCGTTGCCGGGGCCGGTCTTGTTGCTGTCTCCGTCCATGAACGCCTTCGGCTGCGTGGTCTTGGCCAGCATCACCACGCGCTTGATCGCAGCCGGCGGGGTGTACCCCGCCGGCAGCGGGTCGGGCGGCGGCGGGACGTAGGCCTCCAGGCAGGCCACCTCCGCGCTGATCGCGCCCACGCTCGCCACGGTCCGCGTCTCGCCGAAGGCGAGCTTCGCACGCACCACCACGACGTCGCCGCCGCGGGTGAGGAAGTCGGAGGACGCCCGGCCCGCGAGCTTCGTCGCGTCGGCCGCGGTCGCGGTCTTGCCCAGGAAGTCCCCCGCGTCCTTGCCGTCGAGCTTGTCGGCGTTGAAGTTCGTCGCGACGCCCGTCGCGTTGGTGAACAACGGGCTGACGCTCGCGTTGAGCCTCCTGTGGTCGCCCGTCGTGAAGCGACTGATGACCGGCCCGCGGGACGCGTTGGCCTCGAGCGCCGGGCCCGTGGACAGGTTGCTGGCGCGCATGCAGGCCGCTCCGCCGGCGTTGCTGTCGCGCTCGGAGCGACAGCCGAAGATCCCGCCGCCGCCGGCGCTCGGGCCGGTTGAGATGTTCGACTCACGCATGGCGTAACCACCCTTGCCCTTGCCAGGCTTGGCGGCGACCTTGGAGACGATCGAGGTCTCGGCCCGCGCGTTGTTGTCGTCACCGAGCACCACCGGACCACCGTTCTCGCCGGGCCGTGCGCCGTCGGCCGCGGCCATCGGCACGCCCAGGAGCGCGACGAGGCCGACGGCCACGAAGGCTCCGCGCCGTCGGCCCGAAGCGGGGCGCCGGCGGCGATCCGCAGGCGGGTGTTGCTGTGAACAGTCGGGGCGCTGGGCCGAGCCGCGAGGATCGACTTCCGTATCGAACATGAACCGATGCCTTTCGGTGGGAGGAAGCGCAACGCGCCCCTTTGTCGTCCAACCTATTGCCGGGCGGCGCCGTGCGCGCCGCCTCCCACCGCGTTTGCGAAGCCCGCCGGGCCGGGCACCCCGGACGCATGAGACGCCCGCTCGCCCACGCCCTCAGCGAACGGATCGGCGCGCTCGAGGCGCTCGACGCCCCCGCGCAGGCGATCGCCAAGCAGGTCCGCGACCTGCTGCCCACCGCGGGCGGCGTCAAGGACGTCCTCAGCGGGACGCCGATCGGGCACGCGCTGCACCCGTTGCTGACCGACGTGCCGATCGGCACGTGGACGAGCGCCACCCTGCTCGACCTCGTCGGCGGCCGCGCGAGCCGCCCGGCCGCCCGCCGGCTGATCGGCGCCGGCCTGCTCGCCGCCGCGCCGACGGCGTGGAGCGGCTGGTCGGACTGGGCCGACACCGAGCCCGCCGACGATGCGGTACGGCGCATCGGCCTCGTCCACGCGATCGCCAACGGGGGCGCCGCCGCGCTCTACGGCGCGTCGCTGCTGGCCCGCCGCCGCGGCGCGCACGGCGCCGGCGTCGCGCTCGGCCTCGCCGGCGCGGCCGCGCTCGGCGCGGGCGGCTGGCTCGGCGGCGACCTCGCGTTCGCGCGCGGCGTGGGCGTCAACGAGACCACGTTCGAGGACGCTCCCGAGGACTGGACCCCCGCGCTCGACGCGAGCATGCTCGTCGAGGACCGCCCGGTGCGGGCGACCGCCGGCGACCTCGTGCTCGTGCTCGTCAAGCGCGACGGGACGGTCCATGCGCTCGCCGACCGCTGCGCGCACCGCGGCGGCTCGCTCGCCGAGGGCGAGCTCACCGAGGACTGCATCGAGTGCCCCCTGCACGGCGCGCGCTACCGCCTGTCCGACGGCTCGGTGCGGCGCGGGCCGACCGCCTACCCGCAGCCGGTCTACGAGGCGCGCGTCAGCGACGGGCGCGTCGAGGTCCGCGCCGCGCGGTAGCCCGGCCGGTCAGCCGAACTCGATGACGCTGCGGATGCCGTCCTGGGCCTCCATGAGCTCGAAGCCGCGGTTGACCTCCTCGAGCGAGATGCGGTGCGAGAGGAAGGCGTCGACGTCGATGTCGCCGTCGAGGTAGCGCTGGACGAGCAGGGGCACCTGGTCGCGGCCCTTGACGCCGCCGAACGACGAGCCGGCCACGCGCCGGCCGGTGATGAGCAGGCGCGGGACGATGTCGAGCGTCTCGCCCTTGCCCGCGACGCCGCACATCGTCGCCAGGCCCCAGCCCATGCGCGCCGACTCGACGGTCTGGCGCATGACCGAGACTAGACCCGTCGCCTCGAACGTGTGATCCGCGCCGAAGCCGCCCGTCATCTCGAGGATCCGCTCGACGGTGTCCGGCCCGCCCAGCATCGTCTCCGTGGCGCCCTGGTGGCGCGCCATCAGCAGGCGCTCCTCGGAGAGGTCGACGCAGACGATCCGCTCGGCGCCCTGCAGGCGGCAGCCCGCGACCGCGCCGAGGCCGACCATCCCGGCGCCGAAGACGACGCACGTCGAGCCGGGCTCGACGCGGGCGGTGTACATCGCCGCGCCGAGGCCCGTCGACAGCCCGCAGGCGAACAGGCACGCGCGATCCAGCGGCGCCTCACGCGAGACGTTGGCGAGCGCGATCTCCGGCATGACGGTGTACTCGGCGAACGTCGAGGTCCCCATGAAGTGGCGGATCGCCTCGCCGTCGCGCGAAAGCCGCGTCGTCCCGTCGGGCAGGTAGCCCCTGTTCTGCTGCTCGCGGATCGCCAGGCAGAGGTTCGTCCTCGGGCTGACGCAGTGCACGCACTCCCCGCACTGCGGCGAGAACAGCGTCACGACGTGGTCGCCGGGCGCCAGCGACGTGACGCCCTCGCCGATCGCCTCCACGACGCCGGCCCCCTCGTGGCCGAGCACCGTCGGCGCGTAGCCGGAGGGATCGACGCCCGAGGCCGTGTACAGATCGGTGTGGCAGACGCCGCAGGCGACGAGCCGCACGAGGACCTCGCCCGCGCGCGGCTCGGCGAGCTCGAGCTCCTGCACGACGAGTGGCTGTCCGAACTGCTCGAGAACCGCGGCTCGCATCCGCATGGCGCGCAACCTATCGTGTGCAGATGGGGCTGGCGTCCACGACCGGGCCGCTGCGTGCGTGGCTCGGCGAGACGCTGCCGGAGCGGCCGTTCGAGGTGCGCTTCTGGGATGGCACCACGCTGCCGTCGACGTCGGGCGCGGGGCCGGTCTTCGAGGCCCGCTCGCCGCGTGCCGTCGCCCACGCGCTGTCAGCGCCGGGCCAGCTCGGGCTGAGCCGCGCCTACGTCTCGGGCGAGCTCGTCGTCGACGACCTCGACGCCGTGCTCGAGCTCCTGCGCGACTGGACGCCGCCGCCGGTCGGCGCGGCCGCGAGGCGGCGCCTGCTGCTCGGCGCCGTCCGCGCGACCGGGCTCATGGTCCCGCCGCGACCGCCGGCGATCGAGCTGCGCCCGCGCGGCAGGCGCCACAGCGTCGAGCGCGACGCGCGCGCCGTCCGCCATCACTACGACGTCCCGGGCGACTTCTTCGCGCTCTTCCTCGACGAGTCGATGACGTACTCCTGCGCGATCTTCGAGGACCCGGCGAGCGGCGAGGAGACGCTGGAGTCCGCGCAGGAGCGCAAGCTCGAGACGATCTGCCGCAAGCTCGCGCTGCGCGAGGGCGAGCGCCTGCTCGACGTGGGCTGCGGTTGGGGCAGCCTCGCGATCCACGCCGCCGCACGCCGTGGCGCGCGGGTCGTCGGCATCACTTTGTCGGCGCCGCAGGCGGCGCTGGCCCGCGAGCGGGCGGCGGCCGCGGGCGTCGGCGACCGCGTCGAGATCCGCGTCGCCGACTACCGCGACCTGCGCGGCGAGCGCTTCGACGCCATCGCGAGCGTCGGCATGGTCGAGCACGTCGGCGCGGAGCGGATCGATCGCTACGCGTCCGTCCTCGCGGCACTGCTGACCTCCGGCGGACGGCTGCTGAACCACGGCATCGCGCGCCTGCGCCACGGCGGGCCGGAGGCCGGCGGCTTCTCGGAGCGCTACGTCTTCCCGGACGCGGCGCCGCTGCACCTCTCGCGCGTGCTGCTCGCGCTCGAGCGCGCCGGGTTCGTCTGCGAGCACGTCGAGGGCTACGCGGCGCACTACGCGCGGACGCTGACCCACTGGGCGACGCGACTGGATGCCAACGCGGCAGCGGCCCAGCGGTTGGCGGGCGCCGAGCGGCTGCGCGTGTGGCGGCTGTACCTGCGCGCCGCGCGCAGCGGCTTTCAGACGGGCTTCACGTCGATCTACCAAGTGCGCGGCCGGCGGGCCTGAGCGGGCGTCAGACGAGCGGTCGCCGCCATCGTGCTCCCGCCCGCTCCAGCGCCATCCGCCCTCGCCGCGAGCCGGCGCGATCGGTCCCCGGAGAGCGGCGGCGAGCGCGCGGTGAACACGGCGGACACCCGTGCGATCGGCCCAGGCCAGCGCTTGTCGGGCGCGAAACGGCGCGCGTCACATCCCGCGCATACGGGTAGTTGCACGGCGCCGGACCCGCCCCCGACAGGACGACGCCCATGATCGACGAGACAGCGGCGGCGCGCCGCTCGCAACGCGCGCCCGCCCGTCATAGCCGCCCGGCCGCGCGGCCCCCGGCCGGCGCGCCCACGCGCGCGGCGCCGGGCTCAGGCCTCGGGATGCTCGCCGCGCTCGGTCTCGATCTCGATCGACCCCGGGACGCCGCCCGACACGCGCGCCGCGCGATGCAGGAACCGCGCCCACATGTGCTCCTGAAGCTCCATCGAGAGCTTGAGGCGGTGATAGAGCACGTGGAACACCGGGTCGCCGCTGCGCGCCCAGGACTCGATCTCGATCCGCAGCCCGCCGTCACCCGCCTCCGCCGCGCGAAACTCGATCTCGCCCGCCTCCATGTGCCCCTCGAGCGTCCCGAAGCGAAACGACCGCTCCGTGCGCTCGAGCACCCGCACCGGGCCGTTCCACGGCCCCGGCAGGACGATCTCGTACTCGTCGCCGGGCGCCATCGAGCCGTCGCGACCGCAGCGCTTGGAGAAGCGCGCGAGGTCCATCGGCGCCGCGACGTTGGGGTCGGCGGCGAGGACCGCGATGAGCTGCTCGGCCGACATGACGGGCTCGCGGACGGCGATCGCGTACCGGCGATGGAAGGCGGGGCCGTGCCCTGCGCCGGGCCGCTGCATGCCGGCGGCGTCGACGGCGAACCCGCAGTCCTCGCCGGGAAAGCCCTCCATCGGCCACGCGACGTCGCTCGTGCGCTGCGCGACGTCGAGCCCGTGCGTCGCATAGCGCCACGCGGCGTACGGAAGCCCGGCCGCCGAGGCGACGAACCGCAGCGATCTGCGAGAGAGCGCCATCGCCTCCTGATTCCAGGCCCGCGCCCTGCTCAAACGTGGCCTGCTCGCGGCCGGGGCGCGACGCTGTGAGCTCGTCCGGACGGAGGCGGCGGCTCGCGGTCTCGCGGCTGCCGAGCGCGGCGCGGGCGATCGGCTGGCTCGTCGGCGGCCCGCTGGCGTTCGTCCGCTACGTCCTCGTGACGCGCAAGGCGCTGCGCGAGGAGGTCCTCAGGGGGACGGGGTTCGAGGGCGCGCCCGCGTGGCTGCGCGACGAGGACTCCGCGCCGGGCGCCGCGGTGCACCGCTGCTTCAGTCTGCGGATCGTCGAGCCCGCCATCTCCGCCGAGCAACTCGCGAGGATCGTCAGCGCGGATCCGAACCTCGTCTCGCCGTGGGAGGTGCTGCGCTGGGAGCTGCCCGAGCGCGAGCGCCGGGGCCTGCGCGCCGGCGACGAGCTGCTCGTCCGCATGGCGGGCCCCTGGAACGGACCGCTGCGCGTCTGCGCGATCGAGCCTCGCCGCCTGCGCTTCGAGACGCGGCCTGGGCACGCAGTCAAGGGCGAGCTCGAGATGCGCCTGCAAGAGGATGGCGAGGGCCTGCTCGCGGAGATCGAGCTGTGGGAGCGCGCCGACAGCAGGCCGCTGGCCTTCCTGCACGACCGGCTCGGCATCACCACCCGGATGCAGACGCACACGTGGGTCGAGTTCCTGCAGCGCACGCGCCGCGTCAGCGGCGGCAGGGCCGCGGGCCCCGTGATGATCAGGACCGAACGGGAAGAGCGCTGAGCCCGACCGCGGCGCAGCGCACCGCGCCGCCCGCGCTCACCCGCCCAGCCGCCCGGGCGGCGCCGGGACGACCGCCACGTGGCGCTGGCCGCCGGCCAGCGGGCGCCGCCAGGGGCCGTCGCCCTCGAGCTCGCTGCCGCGGTCGAGCAGCAGCGCGGCGAGACAGCGCGCGTCCTGGAGGCTCTGCGCGGGCGAGCGGTAGCTGCGCAGCGGGCGCCCGGTGAGCGGTCCGCTCACGCGGTCGTCGACGAGGACGAGGTACAGCGGGCCCAGCGTGAGCTCGAGCTGCTCGGCGTCTCCATCGTCCACTCGGAGGTCCATCGGGGCAACGCTAGTGGACCGTGCGCAGGGGTGGAAATCGGCCCGCGCGATGGGTATGGTTCCGGACCCTCTCGTGTCGTTTGACACGAAGTTCTGGACCATGGTGGATCGTTCGACAACTCAAATCCGGCGCGGAACCGACGCGGTGGCGCCGCCGCCGGGCCGAGGTATGCGGCCGGGACGGGCCCGGGACACCACCCGTCGCCGCACGCTCGGACTGTGCGCACACTGCCATGAGCCCGTCGAGCTGCACCAGGAGCACGTACGTCTGTACCGGCTCGCCTGGCACGTCGACTGCGCGCTGGCGGCGGGTGATCCAGACCCCGGGGCGACCCCCGGGGCCTAGGCGGCGCCGCGCCTCAGGCCGCGGCGGCGGACTTCGCCGCAGACCCCGCGGCGAGCTTCTCGCGCTGGCGCTCGGGCGAGATGCGCACGACGTTCGTGGCCAGACCGAGCTTCTCGAGCGTCCAGATCAGCATTGCCGAGATGTCGAGCTCGAAGCGGCCCAGGCCCTGGCGCGCCGAGCGCGGGAACGCGTGGTGGTTGTGGTGCCAGGACTCGCCGAACGTGAAGAGCGCGAGCCAAGCGACGTTCGTCGACTTGTCCTCGAGGTCGAAGCGCCGGCGCCCGAAGAAGTGGCAGACGGAGTTGATCGACCACGTCACGTGGTGGATGAAGAAGATCCGCACGAAGCCGGCCCACAGCAGCGTCCAGAGCGCGGCGGTCAGCGAGAAGCCGTGCAGGACGAAGCCCGCGACGAACGGGATGAGCAGGCTCAGGCCGACGAAGAGCAGGAAGTTGCGGCTGATCCAGCGCATGCCCTTGTCCTCGCAGAGGTCCGGGGCGTACTTGCGGAACTCGGCGCTGCCCTGGGTCTTCATGAGCCACCCGGTGTGGGCGTGCCAGAGGCCCCTCAGGCCGGAGCCCTCGCCGACGTGCGGGCTGTGCGGGTCGCCCTCCTCGTCGGTGTGGGCGTGATGCAGGCGGTGGTCGGCGACCCAGGCGATCGGCGGCCCCTGCACCGCCATCGAGCCGGCGATCGCGAACGCGTACTCGAGCGGCTTGCTCGTCTGGAAGGCGCGGTGGGTCAGCAGCCGGTGGTAGCCGACCGTGATCCCGAAACCGGTGATCGTGTACATGACGACGAGGATCGCGATGTCGATCGCGCCCACGGCCTTGTTCCACAGCAGGACGACCGCGAGCAGGAACGCGACGAAGGGGAGGATGACGGCGCCGATGTTGGCGTAGCGCTGAAGCTTTGGCATGGCGTTGAGGCTATGGACTGAAGCAATGGGTTTCTTGTCGAATTTCTGCGGCGCCCGCGAGCAACATCTGTAGGTTATCTACAAATGGACGGCATTCCTCCCGCGGTTGCAGCGGTATTGCGCCCGGTTTTACCCGATCTGGCAGCGGAAACGATCCGCGCGATCGGCCGCGAGGTGCCCGACTACTCGCGCCCGCTCGAGGGCCGTCTCGGCGTCACGCTGCGCTACGGCACCGAGCGCGCGCTTGGCCGCTTCGTGGACTCGATCGAGGCGCCGGCCGCCGTGAGCGGCCGCGATCGGCGCATCTACTTCGAGCTCGGTCGCCTCGAGATGCGCGAGGGCCGCACGCTCAACGCGCTGCTGGCCGCCTACCGCGTCGGCGCGCAGATCGCGTGGCGGCGCTTCGTCGAGGCGGGCGTGCGGGCGGGCCTGGAGCCCGCGACGCTCTACCGCCTCGGCGAGGCGATCTTCGCCTACATCGACGAGATCTCGGGCGAGTCGATCGAGGGCTACGCCGCCGAGCAGTCGGCGGCCGCCGGCGAGCGCCAGCGCCGGCGCGCGCGGCTCGTCTTCCTGCTCGCGGCCGATCCGCCGGCCCCGCCCGAGGACGTGCGGGCCGCCGCCGTGCGCGCGGGCTGGCGGGTGTTCGAGGGCATCGCGGCGCTCGTCGTCGAGGGCGCGGACTCCGAGCGCCTGGCGAGCCGGCTCGGGCCGGGAGCGGTTGCCGCGCCGCTGGAGGGCGCCGACGGCGCCACCGCCCCCGACGGGCGCGCGCCGCGCGTCCTCGCCTTCGTGCAGATCCCCGAGAAGGCGGCGGAGGGCCGCCGGGCGCAGCTCGCGCAGGCGGTCGAGGGCATGCCGGCGGCGCTCGGTCCGTCGGTGACGCTCGCGGGCGCTCCGCGCAGCGCCGAGCGCGCGCGGCGAGCGCTGGACCTGAAGTCCGCCGGCCTGATCGCGGGCGAGGGGCTCATCGTCGCCGAGGACCACGCCGCCGACCTGCTGCTGCACGCCGACGGCGCGCTCGCCGGCGAGCTCGCGGATGCGCGCCTCGCGCCGCTGGCGGAGCTTCGCCCGCGCGTGTGCGAGCGGCTGACCGACACCCTGCGCGCGTGGCTGGACTGCCAGGGCCGCGTCGACGAGACGGCTCGCGTGCTCGGGGTGCACCCGCAGACCGTGCGCTACCGGCTCGGCCAGCTGCGCGAGGCGTTCGGGCCCGCGCTCGACGAGGCCGATGCGCGCTTCGAGCTCGCGCTCGCGCTGCGCGTGCGCGGCGCCCCCGAGGCGGCGGGCTGAGCGGGCGGTCGCGCGCGCCCCCGGGCGCGGTCTTGGCGCGCGAGGGGCGCCATGCGCCCGCGACGCGCCACGACCGCCGGACGCCGAGCGGTCTTGGCGCGCGAGGGGCGCCATGCGCCCGCGACACGCCACGACCGGCGGGTCAGGACGGGTCGGCGCCGAGCTCGAGCCGGCCGGCGCGGTGCTCGGTCAGGACGTGCTCGGCGGCGATGGCGTGCAGCCCGGTGCCCGTCGCGAGCTCCTCGAGGACGGCGACCGCCTCGGCCTCGCAGGCATCGAGGCTGTGCGCGGCGGCGAGCACCCGCACCCCGCTCGCGGGGTGTCGCATGAGACCCGCGAGCGCCGCGCGACCGCCCGCGGACGCGCGCATCCGCGCCGCCAGCCGTTCGTTCTCGTCGAAGACGGGGTTGGCCGCGCGGGCGTCGCCGCGCAGCTCGTGCCAGCGCTCGGCGCTGGCGGCGTAGGCGGCGAGCAGCTCGTTCTCGGCCGCGCTCACCCGCGCTTGACGAGCCGCCCGACGGCGGCCATGAGCTCGTTCGTGCGGTCGGCCTGGAGGTCGCCCTCGGCCTGCAGGACGCACGTGCGCGCGTGCTCGTCGAGCAGACCGAGCGCGACCTTGTCGAGCGCGGCCTGGGCGGCGGAGATCTGCGTGAGGACGTCGATGCAGTAGCGGTCGTCGACGACCATGCGCTCGATCCCGCGCACCTGGCCCTCGATCCGGCGCAGGCGGGCGAGGAGCTGGTCCTTGCTCGCCGAGTAGCCTCGTTCTGTCATGGACGACAGCGTATCAGTACCCCACGGGGGTATGCTAGGGTTCTCGGGCCAGCAATACCCCCGCCCCGTATTGATCCGATGGAGACGCGCATGCTTCCCACCCGCACCTACACCGTCGACGGCATGACCTGCGGCCACTGCCGCGCCTCCGTCATCGAGGAGGTCCTGCAGGTCAGCGGCGTCAAGGGCGTCGACGTCGACCTCGACAGCCGCCGGATGACCGTCGCCGGAGAGGCCTTCGACGACGGCGCGATCCGCGCGGCGGTGGACGAGGCCGGCTACACGCTCGTGGCATGAGCGCCGGGGCGCGCATCGCGGCCTTCGGCGGGCTGATCCTCGCGATCTTCGCCGTCGCGGTCGTCGTCGGGCGCGCGATCGGCCCTGAGGCCGGCACGTCGGCGCCCGCGGCGCACGACGAGATGCCCGCCGGCGGCCACGACGGCCACGACGAGACCGCGGGCGGTGGCGACTCCCCCTCGACCGCCGCGGGCGACGAGACCGCCGGCGCCCCCTCGACCGCCGCGGGCGACGAGACCGCCGGCGCCCCCTCGACCGCCGCGGGCGAGGAGACCGCCGGCGCCCCGCCGGCCGCCGCGGGCGGCGAGCGCCTGCGCATCGTCGCGGGCGCCGAGGGCACGCGCCGGCCGGCCGGGACGACGCGGCCCTTCACCTTCCGGGTCGTCGACGAGCGCGGCTCGACGGTGCGCTCCTTCGAGGTCGAGCAGGATCGGAGGCTGCACCTCATCGTCGTGCGCCGCGACCTGCGCCGCTTCCAGCACCTGCACCCGCGGATGGGCGCCGACGGCGTCTGGAGCGTGCCGCTGCGCCTGCCGGACGCCGGCGCCTACCACGCCTTCGCGGACTTCGTGAGCGCCCGGGAACGCCACACGATCGGCCTGGACCT
This sequence comes from uncultured Solirubrobacteraceae bacterium, assembly GCA_963769555.1. Lineage (GTDB taxonomy): Bacteria > Actinomycetota > Thermoleophilia > Solirubrobacterales > Solirubrobacteraceae > CADCVQ01. The sequence goes on from CAVYMD010000001.1 coordinate 92,046, forward strand.
CTTCGTCTCCGGCCGGTTCGAGCCGCTCGAGCTCCCGCGGCCGAGCACGACGGCCACCGCCGACGGCTACGACGTGCGGCTCGCCGAGCGCGGCGGCGCGGGCGCGCTGCGCTTCGAGGTCCGGCGCGACGGCGCCGCCGTCGAGGACCTGCAGCCCTACCTCGGCGCCCGCGGCCACCTCGTCATGCTGCGCGCCGGCGACCTGGCCTACGAGCACGTCCATCCGCTCGCGGGCGACGAGCTCGCGTTCCACATCGGCGATGCCGCGCCCGGCACCTACCGCCTGTTCCTGCAGTTCCGCCACCGCGACGCCGTCCACACCGTGGCGTTCACCCGCGAGGTCGCCCCGTGAGCCCGGCGACCGAGGAGCGGCTCGAGCTGCCGATCACCGGCATGACGTGCGCCTCGTGCGCGACGCGGATCGAGAAGCGGCTCAACCGCCTCGACGGCGTCGAGGCGACCGTCAACTACGCGACCGAGCGCGCCTCGGTCACGCTGGACCCCGCGACGGACGTCACGCCCGAGGACCTCGTCGCCGCGGTCGGCGACGCCGGCTACGAGGCGGTCCTGCCCGCGACGGAGCCGAGCTCCCAGGTCCGGCCCGACCACGTCGACGAGCTGCGCCGGCGGCTCGTCTTCGCCGCGGCCGCGTCGGCCCCGCTGCTCGTGCTCGGGATGATCCCGGCGCTGCAGTTCGACTACTGGCAGTGGATCTCGCTGCAGCTCGCGACCCCCGTGCTCTTCTGGGCCGGCTACCCGTTCCACCGCGCGACGTGGGCGAACCTGCGCCACGGCACGGCGACGATGGACACGCTCATCTCGATCGGGACGATCGCGGCCTGGACCTGGTCGGTCGTCTCGCTGCTGTTCCTCGACGCCGGCGAGCCCGGGATGCGCCACTCGCTCTCGCTGCTGCCCGCGCGCGACGGGCCGGCCGGCGACGTCTACTTCGAAGCCGTCGGCGTCGTCATCACCTTCCTGCTGGCCGGACGCTGGTTCGAGGCGCGCGCGAAGCGCAGCGCGGGCGCCGCGCTGCGCACGCTGCTCGAGCTCGGCGCTAAGGACGTCTCGATCCTCGATGCAGACGGCGTCGAGCACCGCATCCCGATCGAGGAGCTCGAGGTCGACCATCGCTTCGTCGTGCGCCCGGGCGAGAAGGTCGCCACGGACGGCGTCGTCCTCGAGGGCAGCTCGGCGGTCGACCGCTCGCTGCTGACCGGCGAGAGCGTGCCCGTCGACGTCAACCCCGGCGACGCCGTGACGGGCGCGACCGTCAACGCCGGGGGCGGCCTGCTGATCGTCCGCGCGACGCGCGTCGGCGCCGACACGGCGCTCGCGCAGATCGGCCGGCTCGTCACGGAGGCACAGTCGGGCAAGGCGCCCGTCCAGCGGCTCGCCGACAGGATCGCGGGCGTCTTCGTGCCCATCGTCCTGGCGCTCGCCGCGGCGACGCTCGGCTTCTGGATCGGCACGGGCGACAGCGGGCTGGCGTTCGCGGCCTCGGTCGCCGTGCTCATCATCGCCTGCCCGTGCGCGCTCGGGCTGGCCACCCCGACGGCGCTGCTCGTCGGGACCGGCCGCGGCGCGCAGCTCGGCGTGCTCATCCGCGGGCCGGAGATCCTCGAGTCGACGCGCCGCGTCGACACGATCGTCCTCGACAAGACCGGGACCGCGACGACCGGCCGCATGACGCTGCAGGAGATCGAGGTCGCCGAGGGTGTCAGCGAGGAGCAGGCGCTGTGGCTCGTCGGCGCCCTGCAGGGCGGCTCCGAGCACCCGATCGGACGCGCCATCGCCGCCGCGGCGGCGCGGCTGGAGTCCGGGCCGGCGCCGCCGGTCGAGGACTTCACGAACCGCCCCGGGCTCGGCGTGCAGGGCACGGTCGCCGGCCGGGCGATCATCGCCGGCCGGCCGGCGCTGCTGGAGAGCGCCGATCCGTCGCTGGCGCTCCCGCCGGAGCTCGAGGCCGCGCGCCGCCGCGCCGAGGGCGAGGGCCGCACCGCGATCGCGGCGAGCTGGGACGGCGCGGCGCGGGCGCTCTTCGTCGTCGCCGACCGCGTCAAGCCGTCCTCGCGCGAGGCGATTTCCCAGCTACGCGAGCTCGGCCTGCGCACGATCCTGCTGACCGGCGACAACGCCAGCACGGCGCGCTTCGTCGGCGACCGCATCGGCGTCGACGACGTCATCGCCGAGGTGCTGCCGGCCGACAAGGCGGCCGTCGTCAAGGGGCTGCAGGATGAAGGGCGCGTCGTGGCGATGGTCGGCGACGGCGTCAACGACGCTCCCGCGCTGGCGCAGGCCGACCTCGGGCTCGCGATCGGCACGGGCACCGACGTCGCGATCGAGGCCTCGGACATCACGCTCGTCACGGGTGACCTGCGCGCGGCCGCCGACGCGCTGCGCCTCTCGCGGCGCACGCTGCGCACGATCAAGGGCAACCTCTTCTGGGCCTTCGCCTACAACGTGGCGGCGCTTCCGATCGCGGCGGCAGGCCTCCTCAACCCGATGATCGCCGGCGTCGCGATGGCGGCCTCGAGCGTCTTCGTCGTCCTCAACTCGCTGCGGCTGCGCGGCTTCCGCGCGCAGCGCGACGAGCGCGAGCCGGTCAGCCCTGCGGAAAGCCCTGCTCTCGTCCCCGGCTGACGGCGATCTCCGTCACCGCCGCGACGATCCAGGCCGTCCTCCAGACCGAGAGCTGATGCTCGAGGTCGGCCATGTACTCGCGGTCGGCGTCGAGGCCGATCGCCAGGGCCAGATCGCGCTCCACGCGCAGCAGCTCGAGCTGGGCGCGGGCGTCGATGGGATCGTGAACGTGCATCACGCCGTCTGTGCCCGCTCCAGCCGGGCGCGGGCGTCGGTGGGATCGCGGACATGCATCACGCCATATGTGCTCGCTCGGCGTTCCGTCCAAACATGAACCCCGGCGGCCGGGCGATCGGCATACTGCTCCTGGTGTCCTCTCGCCGATCGCTGCTGCTCGGGGTCGCGGTCGTCGCCGCGACCGGGCTTGCGCTGCCCGCCTGCGGCGGTGCCGGCGAATCGCGCCAGGGCGGCGCCGGCGCCGGCCCGGTCGCGCTCGTCGAGCCGCTGCCGACGCGCAACCCGAGGGCCAAGGCCGTCGAGCCGGTCGCCGGCGAGAGCGCCGAGAGCGCCGCGCTGCCGGCCGAGCAGGCGGCCGACCAGCCCGCGCCGCGCGGAGCCTCGGCGCCGCGGAAGGTCGCCTCGCGCGGGCGCATCCGCGGCACGGGGCCGTCGGGCGACGCGGCCATCTCGGGCGCCGAGGTGCTGAAGAACGGCATCGCGCTGCCGCCCATCGAGGCGCCCGACGAGGTGCGCCGGATCATCGAGGCCGGCAACCAGATCGCGCGCACGCCGTATCTCTGGGGCGGCGGCCACGGCAAGTGGCTCGACAAGGGCTATGACTGCTCCGGCTCCGTCTCCTACGCGCTCGCGTCGGCCGGGCTGCTCAACGGCCCGCTGGACTCCGGGCGGCTCATGGCCTGGGGCAAGCCGGGCAAGGGCAGATGGGTCACGATCTACACGAACCCGGGCCACGTCTTCATGGTCGTCGCCGGCGTGCGGTTCGATACGAGCGGCACGCGCACCTCGGGCTCGCGCTGGCAGTCGGGCATGCGCCCCGCCGGCGGCTACGTCGTCCGGCATCCTCCCGGTCTGTAGCTAGAATCCGCGCCCAGCGATGACCATTCCGTCATTCGATCTGCGAGTCGTTCGCAACGGCGCCACGACGCACATCGCGCCGTGCGGCGAGCTCGACATCGCCACGACCCCCGAGCTCGAGCAGGCGCTGACGGATGCCACGACGAACGGCGCCGGCGACATCGTGCTCGACCTGCGCGAGCTGACGTTCATGGACTCCACCGGGCTGCGCGCGCTCGCGCAGGCCAACACGCGCGCCGACGACGCCGGCGTTCGCCTCGCGATCGTGCGCGGGCCGCGCCAGATCGAGCGCGTGCTCGAGATCTCCGGCCTCGGCGAGCTGCTGCCGCTCATCGACGCGCCGCCCGAGTGACGGACGGCGCGCCGCGCGGCGACGTCAGCGCTTGAAGTTGCGCAGCTGCGACTTGAACACGTCGTAGACGGGCCGTGGCTCGCCGGTCAGCGGATCCACGAGACCGGCGTCGAAGCGACACGTCGTGCCGCAGTTGTAGCTCTCGCGCTCGATGCCGTGCCAGTTGTAGGAGTACACGCGCTGGACGCCCTGCCTGCGGTAGCGCTTGGCGAACTTGAACATGTTCTTCATCCGCTTGGCCTGACGCGCCTCGTCGTACGGGAACGAGCGGCCGAAGCTCGCCAGCGCGCCCGTCTCGGTGAACCAGAACTTCGTGCGCTTGTTGTAGCGGCGCACCGTGCGGATGATCTTCGACGTGCCGCGCGAGCGATTGCGGTTGATGTCGGAGTAGTTGTGGATCCCGACGACCGTCAGGCGTCTGCGCCACTTGCGGCTCAGCCGCTTGTAGAAGGACTTGATGTAGCGGTCCGAGCCGCTCTGGTCGAGGATGTCCAGCCCGACGATGGCGCACGACCTGCAGCGCTTGCGCACGGCGGAGTACATGCTCTTGTAGAACGAGACGGCGTGACCGATCTTGTTCCACGTCGGCTGGGTCTTGTGGTTGACCTCGTTCCACGCGCCGAAGTCGCGTACGCCGAGCTTGCGGAAGTAGCGCACGATCCTGCCGGCGTCGCGGCGGTACGTCTTCGTCGACGGGACCCTGCCCCGCTTCGCGCTGAGGTTCGTCGTGGAGATGTGCAGCAGGACGGAGACCTTGTTCTTGCGCGCGGCCTTGGCGAAGGCGCGGGCCTTGGCGCGCTCGGTCTTGTTGCGCATGACGTCGGATCGCACGAAGTAGCGCGTCCGGCGGATCTTCAGAGCCTTGAAGTGGGGCGAGTCGAACATGGCCGGGCTCTGGTCGCCGATGCCGACGCGGATGGAGCTCTTGGCGGGCGCGGGCGAGACCGGGACGAGCAGGAAGAGGGCGAGCAGTGCGGCGAGGGAAAGTGGGCGCATAGGGCCTCCAACCCGGCGAGCGGGTGCAGGTTGCGGATAGGGCGGAGCATTCGAGTCTAGGTCGGCGCTCCGCGTCGCGCGCCGGGCCTCACCGACCTCTCACGGTCTCAGGGCGCGTCCTCGAGCCGTGAGCGCCGCGCCTGGGCCTCCCCGTCGCCGGGGTCGATCTGGACGAGATCGGCGGCGCGCGGCAGGAACGAGGGCCGCAGCCGGTAGATGACCCGAGCCAGCGCGATGTCGCTCCCGGCCTCGGTGAGGTTGCCCGTCCCTCCCCCGCCCACGGAGCCCGGATCGAGCACCGTGACGGGCCCGAGGCGGTCGAGCGCCTGGCGGTGGGTGTGGCCGGCGACGAGCAGCAGCGGCGCCTGCTGGGGATCGTCGCGCAGCGCGGCGAGCGCCGGGCGCGCGAGCGCCGGCGCGTGCACCATGACCACGTCGACGCGGCCGCGCAGGTCCTGCAGCCAGGCGGTGAAGCGCTCCTGCTCGGCGGGCTCGTAGACGGCGCCGTTGTCGCGGTAGTCCTCGCGCGCGAGGCGCTTGAGCGGGTCGTCGTAGCCGGCGATGCGCAGCCCGGCGACGCGGGTGACGATGCGCCCGTCCACCTTGCCGTTGCCGCGCAGCCGCCCGCGCCGCGTGAGCACGACCGCCCCGGTGCGGGCGAGCTTGCGCTCGAGCACGTCGGAGTCGTGGTTGCCCGACACGAAGACGAGCCGCGAGCCCGCGCGGGCGACGCGCAGGACGAGCGCCTGCTCGACCGGCGAGCCGCGGTCGGTGAGATCGCCGGCGAAGAGCAGCAGCCCGCCGCGCGCGGCGCGCTCGAGGGCAGGCAGCGCGAGGACGTTGTTGTGCAGGTCCGAGGCGACCGTGAGGCGCGGCAGCCCGTTGGAGAGCGGCGCTCGCCCGGCCGGCTGGCCGACGAAGCGGGCGATGCCGACGAGTTGCTCGTCGATCTCGTCGTCGAGCGTCCGGGCCGAGGCGCCGAGCGACTCGAGCGCGCGCAGCGCCGTCGGGACCTCGGGGCCGAACGCGTAGTACTGCGGGCTGTCGACGTTCGAGCGCGGCGGCAGCAGGACGACGAGCGCCGCGCCCGCCGCGAGCGCCGTGAGCAGCGCGAGGGGCAGCGTCAGCCGCAGCCGGGGGCCGCGCCCGCCGCGCACCGCGAACGCGACGAGCACCCCGAGGGCGAGGCCCGCCAGGACGGCCACGACGATCGCCAGGCGCAGGTACCAGGCGAGCGCGTCGCGGGCCTGCGCGCGCACGGTCGCCGCGTTCAGGTCGCCCGACTCGGCGAGCTTGACGACGGCGCCGCGGTCGATCGACCGCACGTCGACGTTGACTCGCGCGGGCAGCCGGACGACCGGGAAGCGCACGCCCCAGTCGACGAGCGGGACGTAGAGGTCCAGCGCCCCCGCGTGGCCGGGATCGACCGAGAGGCGCACCGTGCCGACGTCGAGCCGGCGCGAGAGGCTGAACGTCGCGAGCGCGGCGACGGCACCCGCGAGCGTGGAGAGGACGACGACGAGTGTCAGCACCCTGCGCACGAGAGTCGAGAGGCTAGAGCGTGTGTTCGCGCACGACCATCTGCCGCAGGATGCGGGAACGACGTGCTCGCGCGCTTGACGCCATGGTCCGCGCACCTGTGACATCCGATGCATGCACGAAGATCGCACCGTGCAGCCGCGGCAGATCTACGCGAGCACGGCCACCCGGCGCGATCGCCGCTGGACCGGGAGGCGCATCCGCGGCCGCGGCGTGCGCGCCGCGGCGCTCGTGAGCGTCGCCGCGCTCGCCGCCGCGCTCACCGCGATCGCCGCCTTCGCGCCCGGCCTGACCTGACCTGACCCGAGCGGCCCCCGCGGCGCCGGCGCACGCCGATCCGCCTCAGCCGGCCGTCGCGGCCGCGCCGCGGCCGCCCGGCGCGCCCAGCGGCCGCGGCTGCAGGCGACCGGCGGAGACGACGGTCCAGAGGATCGCCAGCCACGTCGTCGCGGCGAGCGTCACGTGGACCCAGACGATCTCCGCGGGCAGCTCGAGCGCGTACTGCACGCCGCCGATGACGCCCTGCAGCGCGAGCAGGACGCAGAGGACCGTCAGCGGCATGCGCGCCTCGCCCGTCACGCCGCGGCGGCGGGCGAGGATCCACAGCGCGACCGCGACGACGCCGAGCAGCGTCGCCAGCCGGGCGTGCTGCTCGACGACGAAGCGCAGCGTCTCGGCGCCCTTGAAGTCCAGCCGCTTGATGACGTCGCCGGTCCCCGCGCCGCCGGCGTGCGGCCCGGCCGCGGTCGCCGCCGTCCCCGCGAAGATCGTGACGGCGCCGAGCGGGATCAGCGACCACGCGCCCCGGACGAGCAGCCGGTCGGCCGGCCCGGCAGCGGCCAGCGCGCCCGGCTCGTGGTGCGCGCGCCAGTCCAGCACGACGCAGGCGACGAGGATCAGCATCGACAGCAGGTAGTGGCTCATGACGAAGCCGGGCGCGAGGTCGTAGAGCACGGTGAAGCCGCCGAGCACGGCCTGCGCGACGACGCCGAGCGGCAGCAGGCCGCCGAGGATCACGAGGTCGCGGCGGTACGGCCTGCGCAGCATCGCCCCGACGAACGCCGCGAGCGCGGCGAAGCCGACGACCGACGTCAGCAGGCGGTTGCCGAACTCGATGACGCCGTGCAGCTGAAGCTCGGTGTACAGCGACGTGTCGGTGCACTTCGGCCAGGTGGGACAGCCCAGGCCCGAGCCGGTCACGCGCACCGCGGCGCCGGTCAGCACGATGAGCGTGAGCATGACGAGCGCCACGCGCGCGACGAGCGCGTAGCGCTCGGGGGTCAGGGCGAGGCGGTCGCGCATCGGCGCAGGATCTTAGGACGCGGCCGGCACGGGCCGCGCATCGGCGCCCTCGCGCGGGGGGTTGCGGATGCCGATCGCCGCGATCGCCCCGCCGGCGATCATGAGCAGCCCGGCGACGACGACGCCGGCGTGGAACGCCTCGACGTCGGCCGCGCGGACGGCCGCACGCGTGGCCTGCGCCACGCTGCCCTCGGGCACCGTGAGCGGGCGCTCGCGCGCCTCGGCGACGTAGGCGCGGGTCTGCGCGTCGGCCCGCGCGGGGTCGCCCAGGCGGCGGTCGACGGCCGCGCCGAACTGCGCCGAGACGACCGCGCCGACCGCCGCGATCGACAGCAGGGCGGCGACGCGGGCGATCGCGTTGTTGACGCCCGAGGCGATGCCGGCATGGCGGCGATCGGCGGCCTGCAGGACGGTCGCCGTCAGCGGGGCGACGCTCATCGCCAGGCCGAGCCCGAAGACGAGCGTGGCCGGCAGGACCTGGGAGACGTAGTCGGCGCGCTCGTCGAGTCGCGTGAACGCCAGCAGGCCGACCCCGCCGACGGCCGGGCCCGCGCCCATGAGCAGCCTCGGCCCGAAGCGGTCGGCGAGCGCGCCGAAGCGCCGCGACAGCCCGATGAGCAGCAGCGTCACCGGCATGAGCGCAAGCCCCGCGTGGAAGGCGCTGTAGCCCGCGACCTGCTGCAGGTAGATCGCGATGAAGAAGGCCGCCGCGCCGAGGCCCGCGTACGTCGTCAGCGTCACGACGTTGCCGACCGCGAAGTTGCGCGAGGCGAAGATCCCGGGCGGGAGCATGGGATCGGGCGCGCGGCGCTCGTAGGCGACGAACGCGACGAACGCCCCGATCCCCCCGACGAACGCGCCCCAGACGGCCGGATGCGACCAGCCCAGCAGCGGCTGCTGGACGAGCGCGTACGTCGGGCCCGCCAGGCCGGCGACGCAGAGCAGCGCGCCGGGCACGTCGACCCGGCGCCCGCCCCGGCCGGCGCACTCCGGCACGGCGCGCGCGACGAGCCACAGGCAGACGAGCACGAGCGGGACGTTGATCGCGAAGATCGCGCGCCAGGAGAGCGCGTCGACGAGCAGCCCGCCGAGCGGCGGGCCGACGGCGATCGCCGCGCTCGTGCCCGCCGTCCAGGAGCCGATCGCCCCGGCGCGCTCGCCGGGCGGAAAGACGGTCGTGACGATCGCCAGCGAGCTCGGCACGAGCAGCGCGCCGAAGCCGCCCTGCACGGCGCGGGCGGCGATGAGCAGCTCGATCGAGGGCGCGGCGGCGCAGGCGAGCGACGCCCCGCCGAAGCCCGCGACGCCGATCGCGAAGATCCGGCGCTGGCCGTAGAGGTCGCCGAGCGAGCCGCCCACGAGGATGAGCGCGGCGAGCAGCAGCAGGTAGGACTCGACGACCCACTGCTGCCCGGCGAGCGACCCGCCGAGGTCGCGGCGCAGCGCGGGCAGGGCGACGTTGACGACGGTCTGGTCGACGAAGACGACCGCCGAGCCGAGGATGCAGGCGATCAGCGTCAGCTGCCGCGCGCGGGCGTCGTCCATCGGCCACACCCTAGATCGCCCCGGCGGCGCGACGCTCTAGATTGCGCTGCCCATGGAGCCGATCCGCACCCGCCTCGACGGGCCCGTCCTGCTCGAGCCCGCCGTGCACGGCGACGCTCGCGGGTTCTTCCTGGAGAGCTACCGCGCGAACGTCTGGGCCGAGCACGGCGTCGGCGACGTGTTCGTCCAGGACAACCACTCGCGCTCCCGCCGCGGCGTGCTGCGCGGCATGCACTACTCGATCGGCGCCGGCCAGGCCAAGCTCGTGCGCTGCGCCCGCGGCAGGATCCTCGACATCGTCGTCGACCTGCGCCGCGAGTCGGCGACGTTCGGCGAGTGGGAGGCCGCCGAGCTCGACGACGAGCGCGCGCGCCAGCTCTACATCCCCGTCGGCTTCGCCCACGGCTTCTGCGTGCTGTCCGACGTCGCCGACGTGGCCTACAAGTGCTCGACGTACTACGACCCGGCCGTCGAGCGGGGCTTTCGCTATGACGATCCCGAAGTCGGAATCGCCTGGCCGCAGGACATGGAGCTGCTCGTCTCCCAGCGCGACGTCGAGGCGCCGCTGCTGCGCCAGGTCGCCGCCGAGCTCCCGTTCTGACGCCGCGCGTGGGCGCTCAGCGCGCGCGCCAGCCCGGCGGGACGAGCCCGCGGGCCGCCGAGCGGGCGGCCCCGCCGTCGCCCTCCCCGGTGCCGGCCTCCCCGGTGCCGGCCTCCCCGGCGCCGGCCTCCCCGACGACCTCGATCCGCAGCCGCGCGGGGCAGCCGAACCAGCGCACGTGCTCGTGGACGACGTCGACCTCGAGCACGTAGGCGCCGGGCTCAGCGGGGACGTGGACGAGCAGCTTGGCCAGCGTCGACCCGCCCGGCACGACGGTCTCGGTGAACGCGCTGCGCGGGCCCTCGCCGAGCGGCTCGTCCTCTCCGTCGCGCAGCCAGCGGTGGCCGAGGCGGATGAGCGGCTCGCCGTCGTCGCCGGGCGGCCAGCGCTCGTCGCCGAGGTTGCGCACGAGCACCTCCTGCTCGCGCATGGCCCCCGCCCGCAGGCTCGTCACCGGGCGCACGAAGCGCAGCCTCGCTCCGTAGGCGGACTGCGGGACGGTGCGCGTCGTGTTGAAGCGGTCCACGTCGGCCGCCGTCGCGTGCACGACGGGCGCGCCGCGCCCCGTGGCTGGGGGCGGCGCGGGCGCGTCGAGCACGCGCTCGAGCAGCTCGGCGTCCTCGGGCGGGACCGGCGCCGACACGAGCCCGGCGCGGTCCTCGGGGACGTAGATCGCGTTGACGGAGACCCCCTCGGCGCGGTGGCCGGGCCGCAGGCGCTCGTAGCGCTCGGCCTTGGCGCGCCGCTCGTCGGCGGAGAGCAGCAGCAGGTCGGCGTGGTAGATCGGCAGGTCGACGAGCCGGCGCTCGCCGAGCACGATCGCCGGGTCGTGCATCCTGCCGGTGAAGCGCCACAGCCCGGTCACGTTGCGCACGAGGCGCAGCTGGTGGTCGGGCTGCCACGGCGGGCTGAGCAGGTACGCGCGCCGGTCGGGGTGCAGCCAGCGGCGGGTGAGCCCGTAGTGGGTCGGGCCGCGGTCGCTCGTCAGCTCACCGAGCGCGTCGAGCAGCGCGCGGCTGGGGATCTCGTCGTCGTCGAAGCGCAGCAGCCAGTCGCAGGTGCACTGGTGCTGCATCCAGCCGATGAGCCGGCACGGCGGCGCGACGAACTCGAACGTCAGCCGCCGGTCGGCGAGGTCGGCGCAGGCGTCGAGCGTCTCGGCGCCGGAGCGGTCGTCGACGGCGAGCACGATCTCGTCGACGTAGGGCCGCACGAGCGACAGGAGCGCGTGGGCCCGCGCGGCCGGGCCGCGCGTCGTCATGCAGAAGGAGATGCTCGGGGCGCCGGCCATCAGGAAGCCGCGTTGCGCACCACCACGGCGTAATCGCGGTTGACGTACACGTCGGCGTCGAAGTCGCCCGTCTCGGCCGGGAAGCGCACCTCGCCGGACTCGAAGCCCGCCAGGCGGCAGAGCGCGAGCAGGACCTCGGGAAAGAGCGGGTGGTGGTGCGTCGTGTCCGTCCAGAAGGCCTTCATCGCCGCGGGGTTGTGCGGGTTGACGGTCTCCATGACCGCCACGCCGCCCGGCGCGAGCTTGCGCTGCATGAGCGCCAGCAGCTCGGTGAGCTGCCCCGCGTCGAGATGCTCGACGACCTGCGCGGCGAACATCCCGGGCACGGAGGCGTCGTCGAGGCCGCGCAGGTACGTCGCGGCGTCGGCGAGCTGCACGTCGAGGCCCTTCTCGGCGCAACGCGCGACCATGCTCTCGTCCATGTCGGCGCCGCGCGCGCCGATCTCACGCGCGACGAGCGCGTCCATGAACTCGCCGCGGCCGCAGCCGAGGTCGAGCACCCACTCGGCGCCCGCGTAGTGCGGCAGGTAGGCGAGCTGCTGCTCGCGCACCGCGCGCTCGTCGCCGCGGAAGATGTCCTCGAAGCCGCGATAGGTCGCGGCGTCGCTCGACGCGCCGTCGAAGCGCAGCACGCGGTGCCCGCGCTCGTCGGTCTGCGAGATCGCCGGGTGCGTGGAGGCGGGACGCGCGCGCATGCCCTCGACGAGCAGCGTGAGCTCCTTGGCGATCGCGGCGTCGGAGCGGTGCACGAGCGCCTGCAGCCGGGCGACCTGCGCCTGCGTGTCGAGCGTGAGGTCGTCGAGGCGGTCGTCGAGCTCGCGCAGCGCGCGGACGGTGAACGCGCTCAGCTCGTCCTGGTGGTGGGTGTAGGGGCGCATCGCCGTCAGCGCCGCGCGGCGCACGGCGCCCTTCGCCCCGCCCGTCTCGCGCGCGTCGCGCGACGGGTCGAACGTCAGCTTGAGCTCGGCGGTCTCGACCCAGGAGTTCGCCAGGCCGTCGCGGCTCTCGTCGCGCGCCGGCGCGCCGGTCGCGACCCCCGCGTGCCGGCGGCGGTGGCCGGCGGCCAGGCGCTTGAGGCGATCGCGCGCGACGCGGCCGACGGCGTCCAGCGAGAAGTGCTCGGCGATCTCGCGCTGGGCGCGGGCGCCGCGGGCGCGTGCCTCGTCGGGGTTCTCCCAGACCTCGCGCATGAGCCGCGCGGCGTGGTCGAGGTCGGGCTCGGCCCACGTGCCGTGCGCCGGGTAGTTCTCGCCCTCCTCGCCGACGAGCGTCTCGGCGTGGCGCACGAGATAGGAGTTCTCGGCGGTCATGAAGTCGAGGTTCGCGCTGAAGCCGGTCGCGATGACCGGCTTGCCGAGCGCCATCGTCTCGCCGAGCGTCAGGCCGAAGCCCTCGGCGCGGTGCAGCGAGACGTAGCAGTCCGCGCGCCGCATGAGCGCGGCCATCTCGGACTCCGTCAGGAAGCGGTCGACGATGTGGATGTCGGGCCGGTCGCCGGCCGCCTCGCGCAGGCGCGCCAGGCGCTCGGGCTTGAAGTCGCCGTTGTGGCTCTTGAGCACGAGCTGCGGGCCCTCGCCGGGCTCGAAGGCGCGCGTGAACGCGGCGACGAGGCCGAGCGGGTTCTTGCGCTGCAGCGTCGAGTAGAAGTCGAAGAGAAACAGGAACGCGAAGCCGTCGGGCAGGTGCAGGCTCGCGATGTCGCCCCCCGGCGGCGGCGCGACGATCGGCAGCGGGATGCGCACGACCGGCACGGGCGAGACGTTGGAGAGGATCTCCTGGACGTAGCGCGAGTAGACCCAGATCTCGTCGACGAGGCCGAACGCGCGGTCCCAGCTCGGCGGCACGACGTCGACCTCCCATGCCCAGACGCCGATCGTGTGGCGATCCTCGAAGAACGCCGGCCCGAGGCTCGCGTGCAGCGCCGGCAGCTCGGGCGCGTTGACGCAGACGAGGTTGAACGGCAGCTCGCCCTCGACGTGCAGATCGGCGAAGTCGGTCGTCTTGACCTGCGCGCGGCGCCCGTCGGGGCCGACGACGTCGGGCAGGTTGACGTCGACGGTCGTCGTGCGGACCGGGACCCCGGCGGCGTGCAGCGCCTGCACGTACAGTCGCGCGGCCTGGCCGAGGCCGAGGCCGCCGCGCAGGTAGCCGACGGCGTTGACGCCGAGCGAGGCGAGCTGGGGTCCGCGGTTCATCGCGCCCGATGGTGGCACAGCGGCCGCGGCCCCCTCAGCGGCCGAAGGTGCGCGTCAGCGCCCGCGCTCCCTGCGGTACGCCGCCGACGAGCTCGCGGACCTTCGCCAGGCCCGCGCGCAGCTCGGCGTCGCCGACCTCGATCGGCATCATCGAGTCCTGCAGCGTCGCGAGCGTCGCGTCGGCCGACGTCACCGCCGCGACGGCGTCGTCGACGAAGCCCTTCAGGCCGCCCGACGGAGCGCCGGGCACGGGCGCCTGGAACGTGCGGCCCGGCAGGCCGGTGCGCTCGGCGAACTCGGCGTGCGTGCGCCGCGCGCGCCCGTAGGCCCCCTGGACGGGGCCGAACAGCGAGGCCTCGAGCTCGTCGGCCTTGTGCTCGTCGAGCAGCTCGTAGGCGGCGCCGAGCGCGGCGAGCGCCCGCGCGAGGTCCTCGATCGCGTCGGCGACCGCGTCGAGCAGGTCCTGGCGGGCGACGGCGGTGGAGTAGGTCATCTACGCATCATCCCGGTCGGCGGCGCGCAGCCGCGCAAGCTCGGCCGCGAGCGCCTGCTGCCCCGCGGCCAGGCCGCGCACGCGCTCGTCGAGCGACGCGAGCGCGCGCAGCAGCTCCTCGTCGACGAGGCGCTGGTGCACGGTGTAGGGCCGCATCGCCCGCAGCGCCGCCTCGCGCACGGCCCCGCGCGCGCCGCGGTCGCCGCCCGGCGCGGCCCGCGGCCCGGTCGCCATCCGCTCGCGGACGCCCTCGAGGTCGAGCGCCGGACGGCGGCCGTCGCCGTCGAGCGGCAGCTCGAGCACGTGCGCCAGGCGCCGCGCCATCGCTCGGCCGGCGGCCTCGGGGGCGTGGCGGTCGAGCACGTCGGCGCGCGCGCGGGCGGCCCGCGCGCGGCCCGCCTGCGGGTCGGCGGCGGCGGCGCGCAGCTGCGCGGCGGCGTGGTCGAGGTCCGGCTCGGCCCACTCGCCGTCGGCCGGGTAGGGGTCGTGGCCGGGCCCGATCGGCACCGGCCGGGCATCGACGAGCAGCCCGTTGAAGGCGCTGACGAGATCCCGCGAGCCGCCGTAGTCGGTCGCGACGACGGGCGTGCCGAGCAGCATCGCCTCGGCGATCGTCAGCCCGAAGCCCTCCGAGCGGTGCAGCGAGACGTAGCAGTCCAGCGCGCGGATGAGCGCGTTCTTGTCGGCGGCCGGGAGGTCGGCGTCGACCACGACGACGTCGGGGTGCGCCCGCGCCGCCCGCAGCAGCTCGTCGTGCGCGGCTCGGTGGCGCTCGCCGCCGAGCGTCTTGAGCACGAGCGCGGGGCCCTGCTCGCCGCCCGCGCCGGGCGGGAAGGCGCGCGTGAACGCCTCGACGAGGCCGAGCGGGTTCTTGCGCCCCATGACGCTCGCGTGGTCGAAGACGAAGCCGAACAGGAAGCGATCCTCGGGCAGCCCGAGCTGCGCGCGCGTCGCGTCCGAGCAGGACGGCTCGGGCACCGCGAGGGGCACGTGCACGACCGGCACCGGGGCGACGGCCGCGAGCAGGTCGGCGACGAAGCGCGAGCCGACCCAGACCTCGTCGACGAGGTCGAACGCGCGCAGCCAGCGCTGCGGCAGCGCGGCGACCTCCCACCACCACATGCCGATGACGTGGCGCCCCTCGAACGGGGCCGCGCCGAGCTCGTCGCGCGCGCCGGTCATCCCGTCCGGGTTGGCGCAGACGATCGTCACCGGGTGCAGCGGCTCGGCCGCCGCGACGGAGCCGGGGCTCACGCCCGCGCGACCGCTGAGCGCCGGCGGCTCGGCCGCCGCGACGGACCCCGGGCTCCCGCCCGCGCGACTGCTGAGCGCCAGCGGCGCGACGGCGACGCCGGCCGCCCGCAGCGCCGTCGCGACGTGCCGCGCGGCCTCGCCGACGCCGGCCGTCGCGTCGAGGTAGCCGGCGAGGTTGACGCCGAGCGGGAGTGCCTGCGCTTGCGGCGCTTCTGCCATCCCGGCCGAGGCTACCCTTCCTCCGGTGAGCGGTGTGCCCGCAGACGACGTCGCCGTGCAGGTCGGCGGCGTCGCCAAGACGTTCCGCCTGCCGACGGAGCAGGTCAGCACGCTCAAGGAGCGCGTGCTGCACCCGGCGCGCCGCCAGCGCTCCGAGACGCTCGAGGCGCTGCGCGACGTGAGCTTCCACGTCGGCGTCGGCGAGGTCTTCGGCATCGTCGGGCGCAACGGGTCGGGCAAGAGCACGCTCATGAAGTGCCTCGCCGGCATCTATCCCGTCGACGCGGGCGAGATGTGGCTGCGCGGGCGCATGGCGCCGTTCATCGAGCTCGGCGTGGGCTTCAACCAGGACCTCACGGCCCACGACAACGTGCTCATCAACGCGGTCATGCTCGGCCTCACGCCCGACCAGGCGCGCGAGCGCTACGACGCGATCATGGACTTCGCCGAGCTACACGAGTTCGCCGAGCTCAAGCTGAAGAACTACTCCTCCGGGATGCAGGTGCGGCTCGCGTTCAGCGTCATGGTCCACGTCGACGCCGACCTGCTGCTCATCGACGAGGTCCTCGCCGTCGGCGACGCCGCCTTCCAGCACAAGTGCTACGACGTCCTGGAGCGCGCGCGCGACGAGGGCCGCACGATCCTGCTCGTCACGCACGACATGGAGCAGGTCCAGCGCTTCTGCGACCGCGCGATGCTGCTCGACCGCGGCCGGATCGTCGCGCTCGGCGACTCGCGCAGCGTCGCGCTGCAGTACACGAAGCTCAACTTCGCCAGCCCCGCCGAGCGCGAGTCGATCGTCGCGCGCTCGGGCCGGCGCGACGAGCAGGACGGCGGCGTCGAGATCATCGACGCCTGGGCGCAGAGCGTCTCGGCCGAGGGCCGCACGACGCTGCTTCACCCCGGCGAGGCGGTCGGCGTGGCGATGCGGGCGCGCTTCCGGACCGCGGTCGAGGAGCCCGTGTTCATCTTCGAGATCCTCGACGAGCACGACCACCGCGTGCTCGTCCTCAGCACCGACCGCGCGCTCTTCGCGACCGGCCGCCACGCCGCCGGCGACGAGGTCGACGTCTCGGTCGGCTTCTCGTGCTACCTCGCCTCCGGGCGCTACTGGATCGCCCCGCGCGTGACCGACGCCGCCGGCGACGAGCTGCTCGGCTTTCGCGAGGGCCTGTACTCGTTCGTCGTCGGCGGCACGAGCGGCGGCGGCGGGATCGTCGACCTGCCGCACGGCTTCCAGCTCACGCCCGCGCCCTCGATGCAGCAGCCGGCCACGTGAGCGCGCAGGCCTACCGCGTCCGCGGGCCGAGCGCGCTCGGCGGCGAGCCGCGCCGCTTCTGGCACCTCGCCCGCACGCTCGCGGCGACGGACTGGAAGGTGCGCTTCTACGGCTCGGCGCTGGGCTACGTCTGGTCGCTGCTGCGCCCGCTCATGCTCTTCGGGATCGTCTACTTCGTCTTCACGTACGTCGTGAAGGCCGGGGCGGGCGTGGAGAACTACGGCGTGATCCTGCTGCTGGCGATGATCATGTACTTCTTCTTCTCGGAGGTCACGGCCGCCGGCGCGACGTCGCTCGTCGACCGCGAGTCGCTGCTGCGCAAGATCGGCTTCCCGCGCGCCGTCGTGCCCCTGTCGGTCGCGCTCGTCGCCGCGATGAACCTCGCGCTGAACCTCGTCGTGCTCGCGGTCTTCGTCGTCGTCAGCGGCGTGCGGCCGAGCTGGACGTGGCTGCTGCTGCCGATCCCGCTGCTGGCGCTGCTCGTCCTCGCGACCGGCGTCGCGCTGCTGCTCAGCGCGCTCTACGTGCGCTACCGCGACATCCGGCCGATCTGGGAGGTCGTCCTGCAGGCGTTCTTCTACGCGACGCCGATCCTCTACCCGATCGAGGCGGTCATCGGGCACTCCGAGACGCTCGCGAGGATCGCGCTGTGCAACCCGATCGCCGCCCTCATCCAGGAGTCGCGCCACCTGCTCGTCGGCGGGACCTCGCTCGTCGACGGGCTCGGCTCGCCGTCGCTCGTCCTCGTGCCGTTCGCGATCGGCGCGGGCCTGACGTGGCTGGGCTTCAGCGTCTTTCGCCGCATCGCGCCGCGGGCGGCGGAAGAGCTGTGACCGCGCTGCGCGACCGGCCGCTGCGGATCCTCGGCGGGCGGCCCCTCGGCTTCATCGCGCGCAACGTCGCCCAGCCGGCCAACTACGTCGCGCTGGCGAACATGGCCCGCCGCTACCCGCGCCCGCTCGACGCCGGCCGGCGCTACCTCCTGGGCCGCGGCGACTACCCGGCCCGCGTCGCGGTGCGCACGCCGAGCGGCGTCGTGCGCCCGACGCTGTGGTCCTACCACGACATGATCACCCTGACCGAGATGTTCTGCCGCGAGGACTACGCGGTGCGGGGCGCCCCCGGGATGGTCGTCGACGTCGGCTCGAACATCGGCCTCTCGGCGCTGTACTTCCTGACCCGCGGCGAGCGGGCGCGCTGCCGGCTCTACGAGCCGGTGCCGCGCAACGTCGCGCGCCTGCGGGAGAACCTCGCCGGCCACGAGGACCGCTACGTCGTCGAGCAGGTCGCGGTCGCCGACTTCGACGGCGAGGCGGCGTTCGGCGTCGAGGAGACCGGCCGCTACGGCGGGCTCGGGGTGCGCACCGCCAGCGAGACGACCGTGCGCTGCCGGCACATCAACGCGGTGCTCGAGGACGCGCTCGCCGCCGCCGACACGATCGCCGTCCTGAAGGTCGACGTCGAGGGCGACGAGGGCACGCTCGTCGGCGCGATCCGGCCCGACCTGCTCGCGCGCGTCGAGCTCATCTACGCCGAGGCGGTCGGGATCGACGTCCCGGTCCCGGACGGGTTCGCCGCGACGGCGTCGTGCGACACGGTCCGCCTGCGCAACGTCGCCCTGCTCAGCGCCTGACGACCTCCAGCCAGTCCACGCGCTCGCCGACGAGGTCGCGCCAGCGCGACGGATCGAGCTCCTCGACCTCGGGCCGCTCGTTGGCGATCGGGTTGAAGAAGATCGGCCCGATGTGGCGCAGGCTCGAGCGGTAGCCGCCGGTCCCCGGGCGCAGGTCCCCGCCGCGCTGGCGGATGTACAGCCGATGGTGCCCGCGCGTGACGCGCACGACCCCGAGCGACACGTAGGCGCCCGGGTTGTTCAGGCCGGTCGGCACGTGCGGGAGGCGCTCCCCGTCGAGGCCGATCGTCATCCGGCGCGCGAAGGAGCCCTCGACCCAGACGTGGTAGCGCCCGGTCTCCTCGAACTCGATGCCGGACTCGATGTTCGACGGGCCGTCGCTGAGCAGCGCCTCGGGGAAGTTGCCGAAGCCCGTCCAGCGCTCCGGCCGCGGCACGTGCGAGGCGAGGAACTTCGTCGGGCGCTCGCGGCGCGGGAAGGCGATCCTCCCGCCCAGCCGTCGCGCGCGGCTCGCCCAGGCCCGCGCGACGCGCCGGCTGACGGGCGCCGCCTGGTGCAGGACGTCGGGCCCCATCGGCTTGTGGGCGAGCACGCGCGGGTGCGGCGTGCGGCGCCAGACGTCGTAGTGCCTCCCGCGGCTCTGCAGGCGGAAGTTCGCCGGCGGCCGGCTCGTCATCGGGCCCCGCCGCAGGACGATGTACGGCACCGACTCCAGGTAGTCCAGCTGCACGTCGTCCACGTCGACCGGCGTCTTCTCGCTCGGGCGGCGCTTGGGATCGCGCAGCGCGTTGGGCTCGTACGGCGCGAAGCGAAACGGGTGCGGCGACTCGGGCGACGTGTAGCCCGGCACGCTGCGCAGGAGGTACTTGCCGAACTCGTCGTACTCGCCGAAGAACGCCGGCCCCCTGCCCGCGAGGCGCTCGTTGATGTCCAGCAGCTCGGCGTAGCGATCGTACGGCGCCAGCGAGACGTCGTGGTAGGCGAGCGCGCTGGACCACAGCACGCCGAGCGTCAGCGCCGCCGTGGCGACCGCCGAGACCGCGCGCCAGCGGCCCGCCCACAGGACGACGGCCCCGAGCATCGCGAGCGTCAGCACGACCGGCGAGGCGAGCATGAGCACCTTGGCGTCGGCGTAGGCCGTGCCGCGCTGCAGCAGCAACAGCGACACCGGCAGGAAGGCGGCCGCGAGCAGCAGCGGCCCGCGCCCGCGGCGGCGCACCGCCCAGACGAGTCCGAGGATCGCGCAGGCGCCGGCGATCGCGAGCAGGATTGTCTGCGGCGTCCCCGCGCTCTGCGTCGGGTAGCGGAAGTCCCCAGACAGCCAGATCCCGAGGGCCTGGGCGATGTCCAGCGGGCCCGCGAGGTGCCCGAGCTCCTCCTTCTGGTCGACGAGCACCGCCTGGCTGACGGTGATCGCCGTGCGCAGCGAGCGCAGCATCGGCAGCGCGACGACGGCGAGGAGCGCGCCGCCCGCCGCGATCGCGCCGAGGGTGACCAGGCGCGGCGCGCGCAGCAGGCCCGGCGCGCGTAGCGCGCGCCGCCCCCACACGGCGGCGACGACGAGTGCCGGGACCGCCACGTAGGCCAGCGCCGCCGGTCCGAGCGCGCCGAGCGCCGCGACCCCCGCGACGGCGGCCGGAACGAGCGCGCGCGCCGAGCCGCGCCCGGAGATCGCCGCCGTCACGAGCGCGACGAGCGCCGCCAGCACCGCCACGCCGGTGATCTCCTTGATCGAGCCGGTCAGGTAGTTGCCGACGAGCAGCGCCGGCTGCGAGGCGGCGAACGTCACCGCCGCGGCCTGCCAGCGGCGGGCGAGCAGCGGCGCGCACAGCGCCCAGATCGACAGGCTGAGCATGAGGACGCCGAACGCCAGCAGCGGCTGGTACAGCCAGGCGAGGTCGAGCAGGCCCAGCGGCGCGGTGACGCCGAGCGTCGCCTGCGCGGCGACCGGATAGGAGCTCGCGACGTAGCGCGACAGCGAGACGCGGGCCGAGCTCTCGGGAAGCCCGCCCCAGTCAGGCCCGCGGTGCGCGTAGAGGTCGGCGAGCGCGAGCTGGTGGGAGGTGTCGGGCAGCGCGAGGTAGCCCGCGAAGGACGGCTCGCCGGACAGCACGATCGGCGCGGCGAGCAGCGCGTAGAGCGCCGCTGCGACCGCCAGCAGCCAAGGGTCCGGGCGCAGCGTCCGCAGGCGGCCGGCGCCGAGCGCGAGCCCGAGGAGCGCCAGCGCGCCGATGACCGGCAGGGCCAGGCGCGCGGTCGCCTCGGAGGCCGTGATCAGCCGCGCGAGCGCGAGCAGCGCCGCGAACCCGATCGGCAGCAGCAGCGCGCCGGGGGCGCGCCAGCCGATCAGGCGCTCGAGGGCGAGCGCGAGCCCGAGGCAGATGCAGACGAGGGCAAGCGGATAGAGCAGCCAGGCTGCGAGGAGCTCCACGAGCCCGCCGCTAGTCGCGCCGGCGCAGCCCGAGAATGGACAGCAGGAAGGACGAGAAGAAGATCTGCAGCCCGACGATGACGAGCGCGGCGGCCGTCACGGCGAGGCGCTCCTCCGACAGCTCGCCGAACCCGCGGTCGATCCAGATGCCGACGATGACGGCCCCGGCGACGATGCCGGCGAGCAGGATCGCGCCCCCGAGCATGAGGCCGTGCTCGAGCCGGAAGCGCGCGCGCATGCGGTCGAACCAGGGGTCCTTCTCGGCCATGAAGTACGTGCCGTAGGCGTGCGCGCAGAGGCCGAGCGCGACGATCTGCACGCCGACGACGCACATGAGCTCG
Organism: uncultured Solirubrobacteraceae bacterium; assembly: GCA_963769555.1. Lineage (GTDB taxonomy): Bacteria > Actinomycetota > Thermoleophilia > Solirubrobacterales > Solirubrobacteraceae > CADCVQ01. The sequence continues at coordinate 113,195 of CAVYMD010000001.1, forward strand.
CCGGCGATGAGCGTGTGCAGGTTCCAGGCGCGGCCGAAGACGGCGAGCTGGCTCAGCGAGATCGCCGAGACGACGAGCCCGAGGAGCAGCAGCAGCGCGCCCGGCACGATGAACAGGTGCGTCGGGCTGTGGACGAGCAGGAAGCGCAGGTGGCGCCAGCCGTCGCGGAAGCGCGAGAGCTTGGACTCGCCGCCGCGCGGGGCGTACTCGATCGGGAACTCGCGGATGTCGAGCTTCTCCTTCGAAGCCCGGATGACCATCTCGGAGGCGAACTCCATGCCGGTCGCGCGCAGGTCCAGGCGCGGCAGGACGTCGCGCCGGAAGCCGCGCATGCCGCAGTGCGCGTCGCGCACGCCGGTCCGGAAGAAGAGGTTCAGCGTGCCGCTCAGCAGGGGGTTGCCGATGTAGCGGTGCATCCAGTGCATCGCGCCGGGCTGGATGTTGTCCATCCGGTCGCCCATGACGAGCTGCGCGCCGTCGCGCAGGTGCTCGACGAAGCGCGGGATCTCGTCGAACGGATACGTCATGTCGGCGTCGAGCATCACGATGTACTCGCCGCGTGCGGCGGCGAAGCCCGCCAGGTAGGCCGAGCCGTAGCCGCGGCGCGGCTCGTGGACGACGATCGCGCCGGCCGCCGCGGCGAGCTCCGCGCTGCCGTCGTCGGAGTCGTTGTCGGCGACGACGACCTCGCCGACGATGCCGGCGCTGACGAGCGCCGCCCGCGAGCGCCGCACGCACTCCTCGATGTTCTCGGCCTCGTTGAGGCAGGGGATGACGACCGAGACCTCGAGGCGGCGGTCTGGCGCCGGCGGCCTGCCGGGAGCTGCTGATGTGCTGGGGATCGAGGCCATGGGTAGCGGCGGCGGCGAGCGGCCGGAGCGGCCCTCGCACACGCTCAAACGCGCAGGAGCCCAAAGGTTGCGCGAACGATCGACAGCCTAGTGGGTCGCATCGCGGCGCCGGGCGGCCCGCGTGCGCAGGCCCCCGGTCTGAGACCCTGCCTTGCGCCGTGCGCATCCTCGTCGTCTACGACTGCCTCTTTCCCCACACGATCGGCGGCGCCGAGCGCTGGTACCGCAACCTCGCCCAGCGCCTGGCCGCCGACGGCCACGACGTGACGTATCTCACGCTGCGCCAATGGGCGCGCGGCGAGCGCCCGTCCGTCGAGGGGGTGGCGGTGCGCACGGCCGGGCCCCGCATGGCGCTCTACACCGGCGGGCGGCGCCGCATCGCCCCGCCCGTCGTCTTCGGGGCGGGGGTCCTGTGGCACCTGGCGCGGCGCGGCCGGCGCTACGACGTCGTCCACACCGCCTCGTTTCCCTACTTCTCGCTGCTCGCGGCCGGATTGCTGCGGCGCGCCTGCGGCTACCGGCTCGTCGTCGACTGGCACGAGCTGTGGTCGCGCGAGTACTGGCGCTCGTACCTCGGGCCGGTCGGCGGGCGCGCCGGCTGGCTCGTGCAGCGCCGCGGGGTGCGCCTGCGCCAGCGCGCCTTCTGCTTCGCCCGCCTGACGGCGCGGCGCCTGGCCGAGGAGGGCGTGCGCGGGCCCGTCACCGTGCTCGAGGGCGAGTACGCGGGCGGCCTGGAGCCCGGCCCGGCACGCCCCGCGCGGCCCTGCGTCGTCTTCGCCGGGCGCCACATCCCCGAGAAGCGCGTGCCGGCGCTCGTGCCCGCGCTGGCGGCGGCGCGCCGCGAGCTGCCCGAGCTGCGCGGCACGATCCTCGGCGACGGCCCCGAGCGCGCGCTCGTGCTCGCGCGGATCGCCGAGCACGGCCTGCAGGACGTCGTCGCGGCGCCCGGATTCGTCTCCTCCGAGCGCGTCGAGGAGGAGCTGTCGAGCGCGCTGTGCATGGCCCTGCCGTCCAGCCGCGAGGGCTACGGGATGATCGTCATCGAGGCCGCCGCCGCCGGGACCCCGAGCGTCGTCGTCGCCGCGCCCGACAACGCCGCCGTCGAGCTCGTCGAGGACGGCGTCAACGGCTTCGTCGCGCGCGACGCCTCGCCGCAGGCGCTCGCCGAGGCGATCCTGCGCGTCCACGCCGCCGGGCCGGCGCTGCGCGAGTCGACGCGCGCGTGGTTCGCCGCCAACGCCCGCCGGCTGTCGATCGACACGTCGCTCGACGCCGTCGCGGCGGCCTACGAGGAGGGCCCGCGATGAGGCCCCGCGTGAGCAAGCTCCCCGGCGACCCGCGCGGGGAGCCCGCCGCGACGCCCCGCGTCAGCGTCCTCATCGGCGTCTTCGACAACGCCGCGACGCTCGACCGGGCGATCGACTCGATCCTCGCCCAGACCGTCGCCGATCTCGAGCTGCTGCTCGTCGACGACGGCTCGCGCGACGACAGCCCGCGGATCATCGCCGCAGCCGTCGCGCGCGACCCGCGCGTGCGTGCGCTCACGATGGAGCGCAACGTCGGCATCTCGCGCTCGCTCAACGAGGGCCTGCGCGCGGCTCGCGCGCCGGTCGTCGCCGTCCAGGACGCCGACGACTTCTCCGAGCACGAGCGCCTGGAGCGCCAGCTCGCCGTGCTCGACGCGCGCCCCGAGGTCGCCGTCGTCGGCTCGCGGATGCACGAGGTCGATCCCGCCGGGCGCGTGCTCGCCCCGCGCACGTCGTTTCGCGCCGGCGACGTCAACGACGTGCTGCTGCGCTTCAACCCGGTGCCGAACACGTCGGCCGCGTTTCGCCGCGAGGTCGCGCTCGGGCTCGGCGGCTACGACGCGCGCTACCGCTACGCGATGGAGTACGACCTGTGGCTGCGGATCGCCGATCGCCACGTCATCCACGCGATCGACGACGCGCTCGCCACCCGCGTCATGTCCACGACGAACGTCGCCGCGCGCGCCGACAAGGCGCAGACGGCCGAGGCGATCGCGATCCGCGCGCGGACGCTCGCGCGGCGCCGCACGCTGCGCGGCGCGAGCGGCCTCGCGGTCCCGCTCGTCGCGTGGCTGACGCCCGTCGCGCTCAAGCGCGCGCGGCGCCGGCGGCTCGGTCAGGCGCCGTAGTCGGCCGGCGCGGCCGCGGCGCCGGCGGCGGGCGGTCAGGCGCCGTAGGCAGCGAGCGCGGCCGCGTACGCGGCGCCGACGCCCGCGAGCATCCGCTCCAGCGAGAACATCGTACGGGCGCGCTCGGCGGCGGCCGCCCCGAGCCGGCGGCGCTCGCCGGCGTCGGCCGCGAGCCGGGCGAGCGCACCGGCGAGCGCGGCCGCATCGCCGGCGGGCACGACGATCCCCGCGTCGCCGACGGCCTCGGGGTTGCCGGGCCCGTCGGAGACGATCGTCGCCAGGCCGTGGCCCATCGCCTCGAGCACGGCGAACGAGAGCCCCTCGCGGCTGGACGGCAGCACGAACGCGTCGGCCGCCGCGAGCAGCCTGGCCGGGTCGGAGCGGAAGCCGAGCGGGCGCACCGCGGGCGAGGCGCGGGCGGCGAGCGCGGCGGCCTGCGGGCCGTCACCGGCGACGAGCAGCACGAGCGGCGCCCCCTCGGAGGCGGCGCGGGCGGCGGCGTCGGCGGCGAGCAGCGCCCCCTTGCGCTCCGACAGCTCGCCGAGGAAGACCGCCGCGACGTCGCCCTCGGCGAGGCCGAGCTCGGCGCGGATCGCCGCCCGCTCGGCGGGCGCGACGGGCGCCGGCGGCGCGACGCCGTTGCGCACGGTCACGAGAGCGCCGGACCGGCGCGGGCCGAGCAGCGCCGCCAGCTCATCGTGCTCGGCCTGCGAGGTGCAGACGATCTGCGTGCGCGCGCGCGCCGCGCCGCGCAGCGCCGCGACGAGCGCCTCGCGCCGCAGGCCGTCGACGCGGCGCAGCAGGTGCAGCCCGTGGGTCGTCATGACCGACGGCCGGCCGCGCAGCAGCGCCAGCGACAGGGCGGCGGTCGCGTCGCCGTGGACGTGGACGATGTCGGCCCTCCGCGCGGCCCGCGCGATCCGCGGCCAGCGCAGCGCGATCGAGCGCGCCGCCGACGCCGGGCTCGGGCCGGCCGACAGCGCCGCGCGCTCGTGCTCGTAGCCGTCGAGGCCGCCGAGCAGGTCGATGTAGGTCTCCGCGCCGCCGCCGCGGTGCGGCAGCACGTGCAGGACGCTCGGCATGGGGGTCCGCAGGGTAGCCTCAGCCGCCTCGATGAGCCCGGACCGCTGCACCGTCTGCGCCGCGCCGCTGCCCGCGCCCGCGATCGCCGCGCCCGACCGCCTGCACGGCACGCCGGGCCGCTTCTGCGTCGCCACGTGCGAGCGCTGCGGCGCCGGCGTCACGCTGCCGCGCGTCGAAGCCGCCGGGCTCGCCGCCTTCTACCCCGACGGCTACGCCCCCTACGGTGCGCGCGCCAACCCGCTCGTGCGCGCGATCTCGGCGGTCATCCAGGCCTACCAGGGCCATCGCGCCCGCCGCAGCGCCCCGCTGGAGGCGGTCGCGGCGCTGCGGCCCGGTCGCGGCGTCGACGTCGGCTGCGGGCGCGGCGACGTCGCGGCGATGCTCGTCGCGCGCGGCTGGGCGATGACCGGCGTCGAGCCCTCCGCGGCCGCGTGCGAGGCCGCCCGCGCGCGCGGCGTCGACGCGCGGACCGGCGTCCTGGCGACGGTCGCGCTCGAGCCCGGCGCCTACGACGCGGCGATCTTCCAGCAGTCGCTCGAGCACACCGACGACCCCGTCGGCGACCTGCGCCGCGTGCGCGCCGCGCTGCGCCCCGGCGGCGTGCTCGCCGTCTCGGTGCCGAACTTCGGCGGCTGGCAGGCGCGGCGCTTCGGCGGGCGCTGGTATCACCTCGACCTGCCCCGCCACCGCACGCACTTCACCGCCGCCGCGCTGGCGAGCGCGCTCGAGACGGCCGGCTTCGAGCAGGTCTCGACCTCGACGTCGACGAGCACCGCGGGGCTCTGGGCGAGCATCCAGTACCGCGCCGCGGGCCGCTGCCTGTTCCCCGACGGGCTGCCCCTGCGCCTCGCGGTCGCGGCCTGCGCGCTCGGGCGACCGCTCGCCGCCGCCGCCGACCGGCTCGGCGGCGGCGACCTCCTGCACGCGGTCGCGCGCCGGCCGGCCTGACCGCGCGCGCCGGGCTCAGCTCGTCCGGCGGCGCCACATCGCGATCGCCCAGGCGCTGATCTGGACGCGCAGCCCGAGCAGGTCGGCGATCTCCTCGCGCGTCGGCACGAACGCCGACAGCCGCGCCGAGCCGGTCGCGCGGCGGTAGAACCAGACGAGCAGCGCGAACGTCGCCGCGTACGACAGGGTCCTGGCGAGCGCGGCCCCGGTGTCCCCGAGCGCCGGGATGAGCAGCGCGTACGCGCCGAGCGTCAGCGGGGTCACGACGAGCGCCGCGACGAGCGCGTACCCGGGCTTGCCGCGCCCGACGATCGTCGCCGACATGACGCCGCTGACGCCCATGAGCGCGATCCCCGGCGCGAGGATGAGCGCGAGCTCGATCGCCGGCCGGAAGTCGGCGCCGTAGACGGGCACGATGAGGACGAGCAGCGGCGCGGTCAGCAGCGGCAGCGCGAGCACGACGAGCAGCACGGTGTGGCGCAGGCTCTTGAGCTCGACGAGCGCGCGCAGCTCGTCCGACCCGCTCGCGCTGAGCGCCGCGACGCGCGGAAACAGGACGTCGCTGAGCGCCGAGGGCACGAGCCACATGACGCTCGTCACGGCGATCGCGACCGCGTAGTGGCCGACCGCGGCGGCCGACGCGACGGCGCTGAGGATGAGCAGGTCGACGCGCGCGTTGAGCATGGCGAGCGCGTTGGCGCCGTAGCCCTTGGCGCCGAAGGCGATCGCCTCGCGCAGCCGGCCCGGCTGCGCGGGGGCGTCCGGCCGCGCGGGCAGCCGGCGCCGCGCCCAGCGGATCGCGCCGAGCGCGACGACGACGTGCGCGGCCGCCATGCCGACGACGGCGCCCGGCAGGCCGAAGGCGATCGCGAGGACGACGACGAGCGCCATCGCGATCGCCGACTGCAGCGCCGGCGGCAGGACGTAGGCCTCGTAGCGGTCGATCGCCAGGCCGATGAAGCTCACGTACATCCAGGCCAGCGAGAACGGCAGCGCGAGCGCCGCGACGGCCGTCGTCGCGATCGACAGCCCGCCGAAGGCGTCGGGCAGCGCGACCCGCGCGAGCATGCACAGCGCGACCCCGGCGGCGCTCGTGACGACCGTCACGCGCAGCGCCGCGCGCAGTGCATCGCGCGCCGGCCAGCGTCCCCCCGCGGTGTAGTAGGCGATGCCGTGCTCGACGCCGAGGGAGCACGCGACGGTCAGCATGAGCAGGAGCGTCAGCGCGATCGCGAAGCCGCCGGTGCCCTCCGGGCCGAGCAGGCGGGCGACGAAGATCGTCGTCGCGGCTCCCGTCGCGGCGACCGTGACGCGGCTTGCGACGCCCATGACCGCGCCGCCCGTCATCGGGCGCAGCGGGACGGGCTCGGGCTCCTCGAAGGCCATGGGCGGGGGATTGTCCTACGCTGCACGCGCGATGACCGTCCCGCTCTTCGACACGGCGACCCCGCTCGCGCCGCTGCGCGGCGAGATCGCCGACGCGATCTCCGCCGTCATCGACGACGGCCGCTTCATCCTCGGGCCGAACGTCGCCGCCTTCGAGCGCGAGTTCGCCGAGTACTGCGGCGCGGCGCACGCGATCGGCGTCGCGAACGGGACCGACGCGCTGACGATCGCCCTGCGCGCGATGGGCGTCGGCCCCGGCGACGAGGTCGTCGTGCCGTCGTTCACGTTCTACGCGAGCGCCGAGGCGATCCCCCCGACCGGGGCGCGGCCGGTCTTCTGCGACGTCGACCCGGAGACGATGTGCGTGACGGCCGAGACCGTGCGCGCGGCGCTGACGCCGAGGACGAAGGCCGTCATGGCCGTCCACCTCTTCGGCAACGTCGCGCCGGTCGCCGAGATCGAGGCGCTCGGCGTGCCGGTGCTCGAGGACGCCGCCCAGTCGGCCGGGTCGACGACGACGGCGGGGCGGCCCGGCGCGCTCGGCACGGCGGCGACGTTCAGCTTCTTTCCCTCGAAGAACCTCGGCTGCTTCGGCGACGGCGGCGCGATCACGACGAACGACCAGGACGTCGCCGACCGCGCGCGGATGCTGCGCTTCCACGGCTCGTGGGACAAGGTCACCTACGAGCACGTCGGCTACAACTCGCGGCTGGACGACCTGCAGGCCGCCGTCCTGCGCGTCCAGCTGCCGCACCTCGACGCGTGGGCCGACGGCCGCCGCGCCGCCGCCGCGCACTACGAGGCGGCCGGCATCGAGGAGCTCGTCACCGCCCCGCGGGCGATCGACGGCTGCGCGCCGGCCTGGCATCTGTACGTCGTGCGCAGCGAGCGCGTCGACGACCTCGCCGCCGGCCTGAAGGCGGCCGGGATCGGCCACAAGGCCTACTACCGCACGCCCGTGCACCGCCAGCCGGCGATGGCGCCCTACGCCGACGGGGTGGCGCTGCCGGCGACCGACGAGGCCGCCCGGACGCACCTCGCGATCCCGATGAGCCCGGTCCTCGATCGCGCGCAGGTCGACGCCGTCGTCGACGCCGTCCGCGCGACGCTCGCCGCCGGGGCCGTCGGCGCGTAGCCGCGGCGGCCCCGCGGGTCGCGTCCCGAGCGCGTTCGGCTACCGTAGCGCCGCGTGAACGCCGCGCTGCTGGACATCCTCGCCGATCCCGCCAGCGGCGAGCCGCTGGCGCTGGACGACGGCATGCTCGTCGCACCCGGCGGGACGCGCTACGCGATCCGCGACGGGATCCCCCGCCTGTCGGACCCCGCCGGCAGCGGCCAGGAGGACACGTTCGACACGTTCTCGTGGAAGTGGACGCACGTCTCGCCCGAGGAGATCGACCAGCGCGTCGCCGCGCAGTACGCGTGGTACGACGAGCGCTACGGCTTCGACGGCGACGACGACCTTGCCGCGCTGCTCGACGGGCGCGCGCTGATCCTCGAGGCCGGCACCGGCCTCGGCGGCGACGCGGCCCGCTTCGCGCGCCTGGCCCCGCACGCGCAGGTCGCGGCGATCGACCTCAGCAAGGCGATCGAGGTCGCCGCGCGGCGCTTCGGCGGGCCGGAGAACCTGCACTACGTCCAGGCCGACATCATGCACCTGCCGTTCGCGCCGGGGACGTTCGACTTCATCTCCGCCGAGCAGGTCATCCACCACACGCCCGACGCCGAGCGCGCCTTTCACAACCTCGCCGAGCGGCTGGCCCCCGGCGGCGTCTTCGCGGCCTACCTGTACCGCGTCAAGGCGCCGCTGCGCGAGGCCGCCGACGACTGGATCCGCGAGCGCGCGACGGTCATGCCTCCCGAGCAGGCGATGGAGCTCGGCCACGACCTCGCCGAGCTGGGCCGCGAGCTGCAGCGTGTCGGGGGCACCGTCAAGCTCGAGCGCGGCGTGCCGCTGCTCGGCATCGAGCCCGGCGAGCACAACGTCCAGCGGCTCGTCTACTGGACGCTGCTGAAGTGCTTCTGGAACGACGACTTCTCGCCGAACCTCAACGCGCTCGTCAACTACGACTGGTACGCGCCGCACCACGCGTCGCGCCACACGCCCGACGAGGTCGAGGCGTGGTGCGCCGACGCGGGCCTGCAGATCGACCGCATGGACGTCAGCGACGCGGCGATCAGCGTCCTGGCGCGGCGCCCCGGGTAGGACGCCGCCATGGTCCTGAGCGAGATCCTGGCGTGCCCGGTATGCCACGGCGCGCTGGACGGGACGGCGTGCACGGCCTGCGAGCGTGCGTTCGGGCAGGACGGCGGCGTCCTCGACCTCACGCCGGTGCCGCCGCCCGACGACGAGGTGCTGGCGCGCTGGAAGCTGTGGGAGGCGCTGCAGGTCAACGGCGAGCGCGCCTACGTCACCGACCCGCCGAGCAACCTGTCGGTCGGCGAGCGCGCCGACGCGCGCGCGTTCGCCGCGTTCGCGCAGCTCGACGGGCGCGTGCTCGACGTCGGCTGCGGGCCGCAGGTCCTGCCCTGCTACGCCGAGGGGATGGCGGGCGAGCTCGTCGGGATCGACCCGCTGAGGGGCGAGCAGCCGCGCGGCTTCGCCTTCGTCAAGGGCATCGCCGAGTACCTGCCGTTCGCCGACGAGACGTTCGACCGCGTCCTCTTCGCGACCTCGATCGACCATGTGCTCTCGCCGTCGCTGGCGGTCGCCGACGCGTGCCGGGTGACGAAGGCCGGCGGCGAGGTGATCGTGTGGTTCGGCGAGCTCGCGCCGCCGCCGTCGCTGGGGGAGCGCCTGGCGAATGCCGGGCGGATGCTGCGCCGCGGCGAGGTCGCGGCGCTCGCGGAGGCCGCCCGCGCGACGCTGCGCCGGCCGGAGTCCGAGCACGTCGTGACGGTCCGGACGCCGGGCGCGACGATGACCTTCGACGTGCCCGAGGGCGCGATCGACGCCTTCCACTTCGCCCACCCCGACGCGGCCATGGTGAGCGGCTGGCTGCGCGACGCGGGCCTGACGATCGTCGACACCGAGCGCCCGCTGCCCGGGCACTGCTTCATCCGCGCGCGGCGCTGAGCGTCGCCGGCGACGTCCTCTCCTCGCCGAGCCCGACGATCAGCGCGCCCGCCCGCCCTGGGGCGGCGGGGATCCGCCCGGGAGCTCGGATCGCGGAGACCGAGGCCCCCGTCAGGTGGCGGCCATGTCGGCGGGGACGTGCACCCCGCGCGGGAGCACGACGACGGGGCAGTGGGCGCCGTGCAGGACGGCGGCCGAGACGCTGCCGAGCAGGGTGCGGCGCACGGAGCCGTGCGCGCGCGAGCCGAGCACGAGCAGGTCCAGCCCGCGGGTGGCCTCGACGAGCACCGGCGCGACATCGCCCCACTCGAGCCTGGGCTCGGCGTCGGCGCGCAGCCGCGCGACGTCGCACAGCGACTCGACCCGCTCGCGGATGCCGGGCTGCAGCGGCGTGCCCTCCGGGTGGCGCGGATCGAGCACGCGGATGACCTGCATCGTGGCTGCGGTGCGCTCGGCGAGCATCGTCGCCCACTCGAGCGCCTCGTCGCTCTCGGGCGCCCCGCTCCAGGCGACCCCGATGAGCTCGGGTGTGGCCATCGCCTGCCCGCGCATCGCGACGGCAACCGCGCAAGGCGCGGTGAAGACCGCGCCGGCGGCGAGGTCGCCGTGCAGGGCGCGGCCGACGGCGGTGCCCTCGTCGGGCTCGATGACGAGCACCTGCGCATCGTGGGCGGTCGCGAGGTCGTGCATGCCGCGCAGTTGCGCCGGCGCGGCCATGACGTCGACCGAGACCTCGACGTCCGGCGGCGCGTGCTCGCGCAGGCCGACGAGGTGCTCGTGCAGCGCCTCGCGCTCCCGCGCCTGGTGGCGGGTGTGCGTCCGTGCGACGCCGGCGAGCACGAGGGGCGCGCCCAGCGGTCGCGCGATGTTCACACCGAGGCTGAGCGCGTCACGACCGTGCTCACCAGGTGTAGCGACGACGAGAACAGGCCGTTGCATGGTGGCTCCTGAGGACGTGGGCGTGATGTCGCGGCAAACCCGAGTATCGGGTGCCGCCGCGCTCGTGCCATCGGGGACTTCTACGGAGTCTGCGAGGACGTGGCGGGGGTGGGTGGTCGTCGTCCCCGTGGTGGGTGGTCGGCGTCGGTTGGCGCCGGTGGTGGGCGCGGGTGGTAGGCACGGCCGGCGCCGGCGCCGGCGCCGGCGTTGCGGGCGGCCGGTGCCGGCGGCGCGGGTGGTCGGCGTCGGCTGGCGCGGGTGGTCGGTGCCGGTGGTGCGGGTGGTCGGCCGTCCCGGCGCGGGCGGCCGGTGCCGGCGGCCCGGGCGGCCCGTGCCGGCGGCCCGGGCGGCCGGTGCCGGCGGCCCGGGCGGCCCGTGCCGGCGGCCCGGGCGGCCGTCGTCCGTGGCGCGGGTGGTCGCCCCGGTTGGTGCCGCGCGAACCTCTGATCGCACCCGAGCGATCGGGGCGACCGCGCCGCGTCCCGCCGTTCCGCCCGAGCGATCGGGGCGACCGCGCCGCGTCCCGCCGTTCCGCCCGAGCGATCTTCGTGCGGGGCGGGCGGGCCGGACGGGCCGGGGCGAGGCGAGGCGAGGCGAGGCGGGGCGGGACGTCCCCGGGGTGCATGCCAGATTGGCACCTGTGGCCGAGCGCGGCCTTCGACTGTCACAGATTCACGTCATACATGCATCTGTGACGTCCGGATCGACGAGGGCGGCACGGATGCCATCTCAGCATGCTGCCGTGGTCGGCCCGCGGCCCGCGGCGAGCGGCGGCCCGCCCGGGCGGCACCTGCGGCGTGGGACCGGCCTCCGCGCGCCGCCTCCGGCTGGCGCCGGATCGTCACGGCCCTGCCGAGCCGGCTCGCGCGTGCCGAGCAGTACGCGGCCGGGGTGGGCCGGCAGACGTAGAGCCGCCAGCGGCCCAGCGGGATCGGGAGCGTGAAGTCGACGGCCGCCCCGCCCCCGCCGCGGCAGGACACGCCGTCGGGCACGCTGCCCAGGAACGCGTCGCTGCCGCCGCGGACGGGCCGCGACGCCGACAGGAACGCGACGCACCGGTAGAGGCGCCCGCCGCGACGCACGGGCTTGGCGATGAAGAGCGCGTAGCTGCCGTCGCGCAGGCCGGTGGCCTTGAACGCGACCCTCTGCAGGACGCGCATCGTCGACGGCCCGCTCGGTCGCGGCGCGGCGGCGAACGAAGAAGCGGTCCCGCCGGCCGCGCCACCAGCAGCGAACGAAGAAGCGGTCCCGCCGGCCGCGCCACCAGCAGCGAACGAAGAAGCGGTCCCGCCGGCCGCGCCACCAGCAGCGAACGAGGAGGCGCTCGCGGCGGCGGCGAGCACCAGGAGTGAAACCGTGAAACGAGGTCGCATGCGACCTCAACGTCGAACGGCCCCGGAGGTCGCGCTCGCCCGTCCTGCGCGCCGGGGCGCCTCGGCGAGCGTGCTCCCACGCCGGCCCACGTTCGTGTCGTGCGGCCAGCCGGGTCGACGACGAGCCGGCGGTGGACCACCGAGCCGGCGAGCGTGAGCATGCCGGCGGTCGCGCGATCGGCGTCGCGGCCCGCGCAGGCCAATCGCCCGGACATGTGCTCGACGACGTCGCGACATCCGTCGCGCCGCAGCTGCTCCCGCGCGCGCACGGCAGCGGCGTCGCCCGGGTGCGTCGCCGAGCGCACGACGTCGTCGAGGACCGGAGCATTCGCGCGCGAGCGCCAAGGCTCCGGCGTTGAAGTCCGCGGGCGTCATGAGCCGGATCGCGGACCGGCCGCGACCCGTGACGCTTCGAGCCGTTTCACTACGTCTGACGACGCCTGACGTGCGCCGGGGCCTCCGCGTCCGCGTGGGACGAGCCGCCGCCCGAACGGCCGCGAGCCCGCTCCGCGGCCTCCGCATCCGCATGGGACGAGCCGCCGCCCGAACGGCCGCGAGCCCGCGCCGGGGCGCCCGGGGCGCCGACGGCCGCCTCGCCCGGCGCGTCCTGCTGCCCTTCGGACGGCGCGAGCCGGTTGCGCACGAGCCCGTGCTCGATCCGCGGCGTGGCGCGGGCGTACTCGGACTTCAGGGGATGGAAGAGGTCGATGAGGCCGCTGTCCTCGCCGTTCCAGATCTCGCGGTAGATCGCGCCGTAGAGGTAGGCGGCGGTCTCGTCGGAGTGGTACTTCGCGGCGTAGGCCTCCGCGGCGCGCCCGAGGCGCTCGCGCAGGTCGGGGTCGACGACGAGCGCGCGCAGACGCTCGGCGACGGTCTCGGGCGACGCCGAGAGGATCGGGCACTCGTCGAGATAGGAGTAGCGGCGCAGCACGCCGGTCAGGCGGTCGTCCTCGAGGTTGGCGACGACCGGCAGCCCGGCCGCCAGGCCCTCGATCGCGTTGAGCGCGTATCCGGTCGCGATGATCTGGTCGCAGAGGACGTCGACGTCGTGCGTGAGGATCCGCCGGACCTCGCTGTTCTGCACGCCCTCGACGAGCACGAGCTCGACGTCGAGGCCCTCCGCGCGCAGCTGCTCGACGGCGGCGATGATGAACTCCGTGCCCTTGAAGCCGCGATGGTTCGGCGCGTGGGCGATGCGCACGGTCCCGCCCTCGCCGCCGTCGGCGCGCGTGTAGGGCCGTTCGCGGCGCCACCGCGCGACGTCGATCGTCGCGACGCTCGCCGGCAGCACGTCCCAGCGGCCGAGGCCGTCCATCATGAGCCCGCCGAACATGCAGTCGGCGTGCTCGCTCCAGTACAGGACGCGCCTGCTCGTGCGCGCCTCGCGGCGGGCGAGCATCGGGTAGCTCGACAGCAGCGCGTGGCGCAGCGAGAGGTCGGCGATCTGCGAGGACAGGTGCGCGTCGTTGCCGTGCGCCTGGCAGACGACCCGCGCCCCGGAGAGGTGCAGCAGCCACGCCTCGCAGCGCCACAGCGGCGTCAGGTTGAGAAAGCCGCCGGAGTAGTGGTGCTGGAAGACGTCGGCCCGGAAGAGCGAGCGCAGGAAGGCCGCGTACGGACCGAACAGCCAGGCCACCGCCGGCGGGACGAGCTGCTCGTAGAGGACGTCGAAGTCCTCGGGCCGGTTGATGCGCGTGTAGATCTCCTGCATGACGGTGTGCGACTCGTAGCCGGCCTTGCGCAGCGCCCGCGACCAGTGCGCGTAGGAGAGGATCGGCTCGGGGCCCCAGACGACGCGCGGGCGCCTGCGCCGCGACGGGCGGCGAATCCGGGCGGCGAGCGCCGCCGCGAGGAGCACGGGCAGCGCGGGGATCGCCAGCAGGTGCTCGACGACGACGACGATCGGGCGGCGCACGCCGGCGGGCAGGACGCGGCGCAGCAGGTCGAGGGCACCCATGCGCTCCCGACTCTATCCGGAGCCGGTCCGCGGGCGATCCACCGCCGGCGGGTCGTCCGGAGACGTTCGAGCGCAGCGTCCGTGGACGCCCACTAGCCTGGCGCCATGGCGGCCGACGACCAGGACGCCGCGGCCGCCACGATCGCCCGCGCGGGTGGCGGCCTCGGCGGCGAGATCCGCCGCCTCGGCGGCCAGACGCTCGTCTACGGGATCGGCGGGGCCGCGCTGCAGCTCGTCGGGATCGTCACGCTGCCGATCCTCGCCCGCGTCTTCACGCCGGCCGACTACGGCGTCCTCGAGCTCGGCGTCGTCGTCGCCGCGATCCTCATGATCGTCGTCGACGGCGGGATGGCCTCCGCGTCGCAGCGCAGCTACTTCGACTACGCCGACGAGCAGGAGGCCGAGCGCCGCCGCGTGCTCGTCACGGCGCTGCTCTTCCAGCTCGCGATCGGCCTGCTCCTCGCCGCCGTCCTCGTCGCGCTCCCCGGAGCGATCTCGCGCCAGCTCTTCGCCGGCCGCGACGAGTCGGCCGTCGTCGTGCTCATCGGCGTCGCGCTGCCGGCCTTCGCGCTGGCGCAGTTCACGCGCGAGATCCTGCGCCTGGAGTTCCGCGCCTGGTCGTACCTCGTGACGTCCGTCGCCGGGGCGCTCGTCGCGGCCACCGTGACGATCCTCGCCGTCGTCGCCTGGGACACCGGGATCTCGGGCGTCTTCGCCGGCGCGCTCGCCGGCTGGGTCGTCGGCGCCGTCCTCGGCCTCGCGCTCGCCGGGCGCCGGCTCGTCGCCCGGCCCTCGCCGCGCGAGCTGTCGGTCATGCTGCGCTACGGGCTGCCGCTCATCCCGGTCGCCCTGTCGCTGTGGGCGCTGTCGCTCATCGACCGGCTCATGCTCTCGCGCCTGGCCGACCTCGACGAGCTCGGCCAGTACGCCGTCGCCAACCGCATCGCCTCGCCCGTGCTGCTGCTCGTGACGGCGCTCTCGCTCGCGTTCTCGCCGTTCATCCTGTCGCTGTACCAGACCGATCCGGAGCACGAGAAGCGCGTCCGCGGGCGCGTGCTGACGGACTTCACCGCCGGCCTGGCGCTCATCGCGCTCGTCAGCGCGCTGTGGGCGCGCGAGCTCGGCGAGCTCGTCGCCCCCGCCTTCGACGAGGCCTTCCACGCCGTCGGGCTCATCGCCTTCGGGCTCGTCGCGTTCGGCATCTCCGGCGTCGTCGTCGCCGGGATCTCGATCGCCCGCGGGACGCGCTGGCTCATGCTGTACTCGACGGTCGCGGCGCTCGCGAACGTCGGCCTGAACGTCGTGCTCATCCCGCCGCTCGGGCAGGTCGGCGCCGGCCTGGCGACGCTCGCCGCGTACGTGCTGCTCTGCGCGCTGTACTACCGGCGCGCGCAGATCCTCTACCGCACGCCGTACCGGATCGGGGTCGTCGCGGCGACGTTCGCGCTCGCCCTCGCGCTCGGGTCGCTCGGCGCGTTGGAGTACGGCTCGTGGGCCGTCGCGCTCGCCGTCAAGCTCGCCGCCGTCGCCGCGTTCGGGCTCGCGCTGCGCCCGCTCGGCGTCCTGCGCGCCGGCGACGTCGCCCGCGCGCTCGCCGTGCTGCGCGCGCGGCGCGCCTGAGCGGCGCCCTCAGCCGCGCAGCTCGCCGACGACGCCGCGCAGGCCCTCGGCGAGCGCGACCCGCGGCGTCACGCCGAGCTCGCCGCGCATCCGCTCGTTGTCGCCGAGCAGGTCGCCGGGCGGCCCGTCGCCGGCGTGCACGATCCGCGGCTGCACGCCCGCGGCGCCGGCCAGCCCGAGCACGAGGTCGGTCAGCGTCACCGTCTCGTCGCCGGCGACGTTGACGACGCCCGGCGGCGGCGCAGCGCCGATCGCCGCGACGATCGCGCGCGCCGCGTCGGCGACGTGGATCGGGTTGATGCGCAGCCCGGGATCGCCGTCGACCGTCACCTGCTCGCCGGCGAGCACGCGCTGCGCCAGCCCGGCGACGAGCATCCCACGCTGGGTCGCGCCGTAGACGAAGAACGGGCGCAGGACGACGGTGTCCAGCAGCTCGCCGTAGGGCTCGAGCAGCACCTCGGCGGCGTACTTCGAGGCCTGGTAGAAACTCGCGGGCGCGACCGGGTCCCCTTCGCGCGCCGGGCCGTCGCGAAAGCCGTACACGCCACCGGTCGAGCACAGCACGAAGCGCTCGGCGCCGGCCGTGCGGGCATAGTCGGCCAGCGCGGCGACCGCGCCGACGTTGAGCGCGACGACGTCCTCGACGCCCTCGGGGAACTCGCGGTAGCGCTCGGACTGCGCGAGGTGCACGACCGTCCGCACGCGCTCGGGCAGGGCGGCGCGGTCAAGCGGCGCGGCGAGGTCCTGGCGCACCCACGTCGCGTGGCCGGCGAGCGCCGCCGGCGGCTCGGAGCGGGCGAGCGCGACGACGTCGGCGCCGGTCTCGGCGAGCAGCGCCAGCACGTGGCGGCCGATGAAGCCCGTCGCGCCGGTCAGCAGGACGGTCACGGGCGGTGCCCGTGCAGGAACGTCCGGCACCAGTGCTCGAACGACAGCAGCGACCACAGCAGCAGGCGGCGGTTCTCGCGGCCGTCGAGGTGCTCGTCGACGAGCGCGCGCACGGCCTCCGGCGCGAAGAACTCGTAGAGCTTGGCGTCCGGGTCGTAGAGGACCTCGCGCACGTAGTCGATCGAGTCGCCGCGAAACCACGACGCGTCGGGCCCGGAGAAGCCCTGCTTGACGCGGTCGGTGACCGTCTCGGGCACGTGGCGGGCCATGACCTTGCGCAGGATCAGCTTGCCGTCGCGCGTGCGCTCGAAGAAGCGCTCGGACTTGCCTCCGGGCTCGTTCTCGTCGAGCTTGACGACGCGGTCGAGGTCGCGCAGCTTCAGGCCGACGGGGACGCGCAGCGCGAAGTCGACGAGGTCGTTGTCGAGAAACGGCACGCGCGTCTCGAGCGAGTGCGCCATCGACAGCTTGTCCTCGACGACGAGCAGGCCGTGCAGGAAGGTCTTGGCCTCGAGGTAGAGCGAGTGGTTGACGTAGTCCTGCGGCGACCGCGGCGGCTCGCCGTCGCGGAACACGCCGCGGAAGATGTCGCGCGTGCTGACGTCGCGGACGCGCTCCCACAGCTCCGGGCGCAGCAGGCCGGCGCGGCGGTCGTCGGGCACGAGGCGGTGCCAGAAGCCGTAGTACTTGTCGATGTAGTGCTCGAAGTCGTCGTTGACGACCGCGCGGTAGTAGCGCCACGGGTAGCCGGCGAAGAGCTCGTCGCCGCCCGAGCCGCTGAGCACGACCGTGACGAACTTCGAGGCCAGGCGCGAGACGTACCAGTTCGGGTAGCTCTGGCCGACGCGCAGGTCCTCGAGGTGCCAGACGAGCGAGGGCAGGCAGCGCTCCATGTCGCCCGCCTTCAGGACGGACTCGAAGTGCTCGGTCTTGAAGAGGTAGCTCATCGCCTCGGCCTTCGTGCGCTCGTCGGCGCCCATCTCCAGGCCGCCGGCGGACGTCATGTCGAAGCCGACGGTGAACGTCGCGAGGTACGGCAGCGAGCGCGCCGCGAGCGCGGTCAGCGAGCCCGAGTCCATCCCGCCGGAGAGGTGCGATCCGACCGGCACGTCGGAGACGAGCTGGCGCTCGACGGCCTGGCGGAAGAGCCGGTCGAGCTCCTCGCCGTACTCGGCCTCGGAGAGCTCGTCGCCCGGCTCGGGCTCGGCGAACTCCCAGTCCCAGTACGTCTGCGGGCGGATCTCCGTGTCGCCGGCGCGCAGCGTCGCGTGCGAGCCCGCCGGGAACATGCGCACGCCGGCGAACAGCGTCCCGTCGGTGAAGAGGTTCTGGAAGGTGAAGTACTCCAGCAGATGCTCGGGCGAGACGCGCGCCCTGAAGGCCGGATGCTGCAGGAAGGACTTGATCTCCGAGCCGAACAGCAGCTCGTCGCCGGCCCGCGTCCAGTACAGCGGCTTGATCCCGTAGCGGTCGCGGGCGAGGAACAGCGTGCGCTCCTCGCGGTCCCAGATGGCGAGCGCGAACATCCCGTTGAAGCGCTGCACGCAGGCCGGCCCCCAGGCGCGGTAGGCGCGCAGGACGACCTCGGTGTCCGAGTGCGAGCGGAAGCGCTCGCCGTCGTCGCGCAGCTCGTCGCGCAGGTCCATGAAGTTGTAGATCTCGCCGTTGTAGACGACCGTGTAGCGGCCGTCGGGCGTGTGCATCGGCTGGTGCCCGGCCGGCGTGATGTCGATGACCGACAGGCGGCGGTTGGCGAGGCCGATCTCGCCGTCGATGTGCGTGCCGGCGTCGTTGGGCCCGCGGTGGGCGATCGCCTCGTTCATGAGCGCCAGCACGCCCTCGTGCACGACGTCGCCCTTGCGCGTCAGGATGCCGGCGATCCCGCACATCAGACGGCGGGTGTCAGGTCGCGGACTGCTCGAGCGAGCGCTGCTGATCGCCGCGGCGCCACTCGATGACCGAGCGCAGCCCCTCGCGATAGGGCAGCTCGGCCTTGAAGCCGATGAGCTCCTCGGCCAGGGCGGTCGAGCCGACGCGATGCGTGACGAACATCTGCTCGTCGGCGCGGTACTCGGGCTCGATGTCGGCGCCGGTCTCCTCGAGCAGCACGTCGACGAGCTCCTTGATCGTCGTCTTGACGCCCGTCCCGACGTTGAGGTTGACGTCGGTGGCGTCGCTCTTCATCGCGAGGATGTTCGCGCGGGCGACGTCGTCGACGTGGACGAAGTCGTAGGCCTGCGAGCCGTCGCCGAAGATGACCGGCCGCTCGCCGGCGTCGAGCTTGTCGAGCACCTTCATGATCACGCTGACGTACGTGCCCTTGTAGTCCATCCGCGGGCCGTAGACGTTCATGTAGCGCATGCCGACGTAGTCCAGGCCGTGCTGCTCGTGGTAGGCGCGGAAGAACTGCTCGCCGGCGATCTTCGTCGCGCCGTACATCGTGCGGTTGTTGAACGGGTGGTCCTCGGTCATCGGCGTGAACGCGGCGTCGCCGTAGACCGACGCCGACGAGGAGTAGACGACCTTCTTGACGCCGGCGCGATGGGCGGCGTCGATGACGTTGAACGTGCCGACGCAGTTGATCTCGATCGCAGAGCGCGGCTCGTGCACGCACTCGTACAGCCACAGCGCCGCCAGCAGCCAGACGTGGTCGGTGCGCTCCATGAGCGAGTCGAGCAGCTCGACGTCGGCGATCGATCCCTCGACGAGCGACACGCGATCGTCCTCGAGCGCGGCGTCGAGGTTGTTGCGCGCTCCGCGGGCGAAGTCGTCGAGGACGACGATCTCGCGGACCGGCTCGGCGAGGAGCTGGTCGACGATGGTCGAGCCGATGAAGCCGGCGCCGCCGATGACGAGGACGCGAGTGTCTGTGAGGTCGGGCATGAGCGACGCTCAAAGTAGCAACGCCGCCCCCGGCGCCGTCCGCGCCCGCGCCCGAGCGCGGCGATCCGCGGGCCGCCGAACGCCGATCGCGCGGCTCCCGGGGGACGGCTAGGCTGCCTGCCCATGCCCCGCAGCGCCCTCATCACCGGGATCACCGGCCAGGACGGCTCCTACCTCGCCGAGCTGCTGCTCGAGCGCGGCTACGAGGTGCACGGGATGGTGCGCCGCGCGTCGACGGAGAAGTTCGACCGCATCGAGCACCTGCGCGAGCGCATCACGCTGCACCAGGGCGACCTGCTCGACCAGCGCTCGCTCGTCGACACGCTGCGCGCGTCCAAGCCCGACGAGGTCTACAACCTCGCCGCGATGAGCTTCGTCGCCGTCTCCTGGATCCAGCCGACGCTGACGGCCGAGTTCACCGGCGTCGGCGTGACGCGGATGCTCGAGGCCGTCCGCGAGGCCTGCCCCGAGGCGCGCTTCTACCAGGCGTCGAGCTCGGAGATGTTCGGCAAGGTGCTCGAGGTGCCGCAGACCGAGTCGACCGCCTTCTACCCGCGCTCGCCGTACGGCGTCGCGAAGGTCTACGGCCACTTCATCACGGTCAACTACCGCGAGTCCTACGACCTGTTTGCCTGCTCGGGGATCCTGTTCAACCACGAGTGCGTCTTCGCGAACACGCCGCTCATCGTTCGCGAGAACGGCATCGTGGCGGTCAGGACGCCGGCGGATCTCGTCGCGCTCAGACGAACGGGGCCCTCCTCTCAGTCGTTCACTCCGACCGGGCTGCTCGACGTCTGGGATGGCGGTGACTGGACGCCGATCACCGCGATCACGGCGACGCGCCGGAGGCGGACCGACCCCGACCACGAGGGTCTGTGCGTGCAGGCGCGCGCCGGCGTCGTCGACGTCACGGCCCATCACCACATGCTCGACGCCGATCGCGAGCAACTGCGGGCCGACGACGTGGCCGCCGGCGACCGCGTCGCGCTGTTCGACGAGTTCCCGGCTTCGAACGAGTGGTCCGCCCTCGCGCCGGAGGCCGGTGAGCTGCTCGGTCTGCTCGCCGCCGACGGCTATGTCTCGCGCGACGGGCGCAAGGTCCGCTTCGTCAACGACGACGCGATCCTGCGCACGCGCGTCGCGCAGCTGTGGTCGCGCTGCTGGAGCGGCACGTCGACCGAGTGGACCGGCCACTCCGGCTTCGACGCGACGCGCGAGGTTCATGCGATCGACCTCCACGGCGCCCACGGCCTCGGCGGGTGGCTGCGCGCACAGCTGTACACGCCGACCGGCCACAAGCAGGTCCCACCGCTGGTCCTCAACGCCACCGGCGACGTCACCGAGGCGTTCCTGCGCGGGTACTACGCCGGCGACGGACTGAAGCGCGGGCGGGGCGAATCGGTGACGACGAACAGCGCGGTGCTCGCCCAGGGCGTCTGCTGGCTGTACGCGCTCCAGGGCCAGGACGCCTCGGTCTACGTCGAGCGCCGCGGCGAGGCGACCTACTACCAGCTCAATCTGCGCTCGCCCGTTCCCGCCGGTGGGAAGAGCGCCCACCTGCGCAAGGATCCGGCCGAGGTGCGTCGCGTCGACCCGGCGGTCGCTTCAGACGATGAATGGGTGTTCGACGTCGAGACCGGCAGCGGCGTCCTCGCCGCCGGCGTCGGCCGGCTCGTGGTGCACAACTCCCCGCGCCGCGGCCTGGAGTTCGTGACCCGCAAGATCACCTGGCACGCCGCCGCGATCAGGCACGGCCTGCGCGACGAGCTCGCGCTCGGCAACCTCGACGCGCAGCGCGACTGGGGCTACGCCAAGGACTACGTCGAGGCGATGTACCTCATGCTCCAGCAGGACGAGCCCGAGGACTACGTCATCGCGACGAACAAGACGCACACCGTCCGCGACTGCGTCCAGATCGCCTTCGACGAGGCCGGTCTCGCCGACTGGGAGTCCCGCGTGCGCCTGGACCCCGCGTTCCTGCGCCCGGCCGAGGTCGACCAGCTCATCGGCGACCCGGCGAAGGCGAAGGCGAAGCTCGGCTGGGAGCCGACGACGAGCTTCGAGGAGCTCATCCGGCTCATGACGCGCGCCGACCTCGAGGCGCTCGCGCCCTAGCGGCGTCGCCGCGCGGCGCGCCGGCGCGGGCGGTGGCGCGCGCGGGCCCCGATCGCCTCCTCGATCACGGCGGCGAACTCCAGCGCGGGCGATGGCTGCACGTAGCGCTCGATCCCCTGCGGCGAGCACGACGCCGCGAGCCGGCCGTCGACGCAGCCGGCCAGCGCGTCGGCGATCCCCTCGACGTCCTCGGGCTCCGTAACGGTGCCGGCCTGCGTCTCGCGGATGATGCGCGCCGCCTCGTTGGCCGACAGGACGGCGAGGATCGGGCGCTTGGCGAGCAGGTACTCCGAGAGCTTGGCGGTGACGACCTGCGCGTGCGCGCCGGTCGAGAACAGCAGGAGGGCGTCGCCGGCCCGCTGGAGCGCGAGCGCCTGCGGGCGCGACAGGTAGCCGAGGACCTGAAACGACGCCCGCGCCGCGGGCGTCAGCGCGGCGAGCAGGCGCCTGTCCTCGGCGCTGAGCATGCCGGCGTGCACGATCCGCAGTTGCTTCGCGGCGGCCGGGTCGCGGGCGTGAAAGCGCTCCAGCGCCTCGAGGATCGTGCGCGGGTCACGGCGCAGCGGCAGGCTCAGCGACCCCGTGTGGACGAGGTTGACGACGCCGGGATCGAGCTCCGGCGGCTCGGCGCGCGCGATCTCCGCGTCGAGCGCCGCCGGGTCCCAGCCGCTGGGCACCTCGTGCGCCCGGCATCCGTAGCGGCGCTCGAAGTCGCGCGCGATCGGCTCGGTGATGCCGACGACCGCCTCGGCCCCGCGCACGACGCGCCGCTCCAGGGACGCGTCGAGGCGGTCCTGCGCGCGCGTCGGCCAATCGCCCATGAGCGCCTCGTAGCGCCAGCCGTCGTCGAAGTCGGCGACCCAGGCGGGGCGGCGGCGGCCGAGCGCGAGGCCGAGCAGGTGCGTGCTGTCGGGCGGCCCGTTCGTCACGACGACCTCGATGCGCCGCTCGCGGACGGCGCGGCGCGCCGCGCGCACGACGTACGGCAGCCAGCTCACCACCCAGGCGTCGGGGACGAGCCCGCGGGTGAAGATGCGCGACGGCTCCGGCGCCGCGTCGGTCACCGTGGCCGCGGCGTCCGCGCCGCCCGCGACGCCCTCGGGCCGGCGCAGCAGCCGTCGCAGGGTCGGCGAGGTCTGCAGGTCGCCGGTGCGGATCACCCACGGCTCGTCGCCGGCGAGGCTGCCCGAGGCGCCCGTCGTGATGACCGTCACCTCGTGGCCCAGGCCGCGCAGGGCGTGCGCCATCGACTCCCAGCGATGGCTTCCCGGCAGCGGGTTGGGCGGGAAGTAGTAGGAGACGACGAGGATCCGGCGTGGCGGCGACATCTAGCCGGCCGGCGGCGTCGGGAACGGCAGCAGGCCCTCGTAGTACCGGCGCACGATCGCGCGCGGGTCGTGGACGCGCAGCGCGAACTCGCGGCCACGCTGCGCGAGCGCCGCGCGCCGCGCCCGGTCGACGACGAGCTCGCGCAGGACCTCGCGCACGGTCGCCGGCGTCGCGCGCTCGATCGGCAGCGCCGCTCCGAACGGGTTGTCCGCCTCGTCGATGTGGCACACGACCGGCCGCCCGAGTGCCATCGCCTCGACGGCGACGCCCCCGTACCAGCCGATCCGCAGCTGGTCGACGAGGACGTCGGCGTTCGAGATCCGGCGCAGCGCCTCGCGGTTGGGCACGCCGGTGATGAGGTCCAGCTCGACGTCGAGCCCGTCCGCGCGCAGCCGCTCGACGGCGGCGACGACGTGCCGCGTGCCCTTGACGTTGGGGTTCGTCGGCGCGTGCGCGACGGTGACCGTCGCGCGGTCGGGCAGCGGCTCGGGCTCGATCGCGGCGGCGTCGACGTTGGCGTAGGGCAGGAAGCTCGCGCCCGGCAGGTAGCGCTCGAGGTCGGGGTTGACGAACACGGCGCGATCGGCGTGGCGGAGCATGACCCGGGCGTCGGCGGCGCGCCAGGGGTCGTGGGCCAGGCACTCGGGCCGCTCGCAGTCGTAGCAGGCCGACCGCGGGCGCACGTCGCAGCCCTGCCAGGTCACGACGACGGTCTTGCCCAGCCGCTTGAGCAGCGGCAGCTCGGTGAAGACGCCGCGCCGCGTGCGCAGCGCGACGGCGGGCGCGCCGGCGTTGAAGTGAAAGACGTCGTAGCGCCGGATCGCCTCGGCGATGAAGCGCAGGCGCGTCGCGCTGCGACGCGCGAAGCCCTGGCCGGACACGTCGACGACGCGATCGGCGCCGTAGCTGAGGAACGTCGGCAGGAAGTCGACCACGTCGCTGCTGAACCCGAGCTCGCGCTCGGCGCGCGACAGGCCCAGCGGATGTCCGCCCGTGCCCGTCGGGAGGTGGACGATGCGGACGGGGCGCGACCGGATCGCCGGCTGAGGGTTCGACACGTCCACGCCTCCCGGACCGGCCCGCGTCAGTCGCGGTAGTCGGGACGAACGACCGTGCCGCCGGCGCTCGCGGCCTGGATCGCGCGGGCGATCGACAGCGCCGCCGCGGCGTCGGCGCCCGCGACGGCGGGCGCGCCGCCGTCGCGCACGGCGGCGACGAAGGCCTCCCACTCCTGGCGCAGCGGCTCGCGGCGCACGAGCGCGAAGCGCGTCATGTTGCCCTCGCCGGCGCCGCGCAGGCCCGCGAGCGCGTCCCACGTCGTGCTCTCGCGCCGGGGGTGCTCGTAGAACTCGAGCTCCTGGGTGAGGTAGTCGACGGTGAACATCCCGCGCTCGCCGGTGACGCTGAGCTGGCGCACCTTCGTGGGCGTCAGCCAGTTGACCTCGAGCAGCCCCGTCGCGCCCCCGTCGAAGCGCAGCGTCGCGCAGAGCAGGTCCTCGGCGTTCTCGTGCAGGCGCTGCGACGTCTCGGCGAAGACGCGATCGACCTCGTCGCCGAGGATGAAGCGCATGACGTCGATGTCGTGGGTCGCGAGGTCCAGCGCCACGCCGAGCTGCGCGTCGCGGTCGGGAAACGGCGACAGGCGCCGCGTGTGCACCTGGTAGACCTCCCCGAGCATGCCCTCGGCGAGCTTGCCCTTGAGCGCGACGACCGCGGGATTGAAGCGCTCGACGAAGCCCACGCAGAGCTGCAGGCCGCGCTCGGCGGCGTCCGCGACGAGGCCCTGCGCATCCGGGACGGTCGTCGCCATCGGCTTCTCGACGAGGACGTGCAGCCCCGCGGCCATCGCCTCGTGCGCGACGGCCGCCAGGTGCACCGCCGGCACCGCGACGCAGGCGAAGTCCAGCGGCGCGGCGTCCAGCGCCTCCGCCAGCGAGCCGTGCGCGGTCACGCCGGGGTACGCGCGCCGGGCCGCGTCGCGGCGCTCGGCGCGCGGGTCGACGACCGCGACGACGCGCACCTCCTCCATCGCGCTGAGCACGCGCAGGTGATGCGACCCCATGATCCCGAGGCCGAGCACGCCGGCCCGCAGCGGCTCGGCCTCGCCCGCCGGCCCGCCCGCCGCCTGCGGCTTCACGGTCGTCACGGCGCGGACGGGGCGGCGGCGGCGGCGCCCGACCCGCGGCGGGAGCCCTCGAGCTCCTGCTGCAGGTGCTCGAGGACGCGCACGACCCGCAGGCCGCTCATGCCGTCGGAGACCGGCGCGTCGCCGGTGCGGACGCACTCGACGAAGTGCGCGATCTCCAGGCGCAGCGGCTCGGCGTTGGAGATCCGCGGGCTCCAGATGTCTCCCGCGCGGGTGATGTACTCGCCGTAGGAGTCGGCCTTCTGGTCGAAGCCCTTGTCGTAGACGGTGACCTTGCGCTCGAGGTCCATGTCGTCGAACGTCGCCATCCGCTTGGAGCCGACGACCGTGAAGCGCCGCTCCTTGTGCGGGTCCAGCCAGGACAGGTGCAGGTGCGCCGCCAGCCCGCTCGGGAAGCGCAGGAACGCGAAGACGACGTCCTCGACGCCGTCGCGCATGTAGGACTCCCCCCGCGCGGTCATCTCCGACGGGTCCTCGTCGGCGAGGTGCAGGATGACCGAGATGTCGTGGGCGCCCAGCGACCACAGCGCGTTCTCGTCGGAGCGCAGCTGGCCGAGGTTGAGGCGGTTGGAGTAGATGTAGTGGATGTCGCCGAGCTCGCCCGACTCGGCGATCTCCTTGAGCTTGCGCACGCCGGGGTGGTACTGCAGCAGGTGGCCGACCATGAGCACGCGGCCCGCCGCCTGCGAGGCCGCGACCGCCCGCTCGGCGTCGGCGACCGACTGCGCGAGCGGCTTCTCGACGAAGCAGTGCTTGCCGGCCTCGAGCACGCGGACCGCGAGGTCGGCGTGCGTCGGCACCGGCGTGGCGACGATGACGGCGTCGAGCTCGTCGTCGGCGAGCAGGTCGTCGAGGTCGGCCGTGAAGCGGGTGTTGCGGTGCACGCCGGCGAGGCGCTCGCGCACCTCCGCGCGGCCGTCGCAGCACCAGCTCAGCTCGGCGCCGTCGAGCCCGTCGACGTTGCGCGCGAGGTTCGGCCCCCAGTAGCCGAGGCCGACGACCCCGACGCGGACCGGCTCGGCGGCGGCGCTCACAGCAGCACCGCCTTGCTGTCGGCCGTGCGGCGCGTGACGCCGCGCAGGTCCAGCGCCAGCGGGACGCCGGCGACGGCGGCGTCGTGATCGACGCCGGGATGCGCGGTGACGATGACCGCGAGGTCGGCGCCGTCCAGCGCGGTGTCGAGCGGCACGCTGCGCAGGTCGTACTCCGGCAGCTCGGGGACGAACGCGTCGTGGTAGCGCAGGTCGGCGCCGAGCGCCGCAAGCAGGGCGACGATCTTCAGCGCGGGCGACTCGCGCACGTCGCCGACGCCGGGCTTGTACGAGACGCCGAGCACCGCGATCTTCGACCCCCGCACGGCCAGCCCCGCGTCGTTGAGCAGGCGCTCGATGCGCGCGACGCAGTGGTAGGGCATCTGCTGGTTGATCTTGCCCGCCAGCTCGATGAACTCCGTCGCCATGTCGAACTCGCGCGCGCGCCACGACAGGTAGAACGGGTCGACGGGCAGGCAGTGGCCGCCCATCCCCGGACCGGGATCGAAGCGCATGAAGCCGTAGGGCTTCGTCGCGGCGGCGTCGACGACCTCCCAGACGTCGATCCCCATCCGGTCGCAGAGCATCGCCAGCTCGTTGACGAGCGCGATGTTGACCGACCGGAAGATGTTCTCCAGCAGCTTCGTGAGCTCGGCGACCTCGGGCGTGGAGACGCGGACGAGGTGATCGCAGACCTCGCCGTACAGCTCGACCGCGCGGTCGCAGCAGGCGTCCGTCAGCCCGCCGACGACCTTCGGCGTCGTGCGCAGCGTGTAGTCCGTGCGGCCGGGGTCGACGCGCTCGGGCGAGAAGGCCAGGTTGAAGTCCTCCCCGGCGACGAGCCCGGACTCGGCGAGGATCGGCGCGAGGCGCTCGCGCGTGGTGCCGGGATACGTCGTGGACTCGAGCACGACGAGCTGGTCGGCCTGCAGCACCTCCGCGAGCGCCTGGCCGGCGGCGACGAGCGGCCCGAGGTCCGGCTCGCGGTTGGCCGTCAGCGGCGTCGGGACGCAGATGAGGATCGCGTCGCAGCGGGCGAGCGCGGCGAAGCGCGTCGTGGACTGGATCCGCGGCAGGGCCGCGCCGAGCACCTCGTCGGAGACGTCCTCGATGTAGGAGCTGCCGGCGCGCAGGGCGTCGACCTTGCGCCGGTCGACGTCGACGGCGACGACGTCGTGCCCCTCGGCGGAGAACGCGACGGCGAGCGGGAGGCCCACGTACCCGAGGCCGATGACTCCGACAACCATGAGGGCCGCGAGTCTAGTGCGCCCGGTCGGGCGCGATCGTGCCGCGGCGGGCGTCCGCTCAGCGGACCGGCCGCCCGCGCCGGTGACACCGCCGGGGTGCCGGCGGGATCCCGGCACCAGCGGCGGATCCGGGCCGCGCTCGTCCGAGCGAGGTCAACGCTAGACGACTCGGCACCCCTCGTGCGCCGGGTCCCGCGGCCGCCGCGGGCGGCGGCGAGTCGGCTCAGGCGTCCGCGCGCAGGGCGGCGAGGTCGGCCGCGACCATCTCGGCGATCGTCGCCTCGAAGCTCGTCTCGGGCCGCCAGCCCAGCCGCTCGCGGGCGAGCGCGGTGTCGCCGACGGGCGGCGTGCGCTCGGACGGGCGCACGAGCCGCTCGTCGACGCGCACGTGAGCGGCCGGGTCCAGGCCGACGCAGCCAAACGCCGCGTCGACGAGCTCGCCGACCGTACGGCCCACGCCGCCGGCGAGGACGTAGTCGCCCGGCTCGTCCTGGCGGAGCATGAGCCAGTACCCGCGCACGACGTCGCGCGCGTGGCACCAGTCGCGGACCGCGCCGAGGTCGCCGAGCACGAGCTCGTCCTGCAGCCCGAGCTTGATCGCGGCGGCGCCGCGCGCGACCTTGCGCGGCAGGAACCGCTCCGGCCGCCGCGGCGACTCGTGGTTGTAGGCGATCGCGCTGGAGGCGTGCAGGCCGTGCTTGTCGCGCAGCGTGTCGACGAGGCCGAACGCGGCGAGCTTGGCGACCCCGTAGGGCGAGCGCGGGCGCATCGGCGTCTGCTCGTTCTGGGGCGAGACCGCCGCCGCGCCGAAGATCTCGCCCGAACCGGCGACGAGCACGCGCGCGCCCGGCACCTCCCGGGCGGCCTGCAGGAGCGTCGCCGTCGCCCCGGCGACGAGCGCGAGCGTCCCGGCCGGGTCCTTCCACGACGCGGGCACGAACGTGGGCGCCGCCAGGTGGTAGAGCTCGTCGGGCGCCGTCTCGAGCACCGCGGCGCGCAGGGACCCGGCGTCGGCGAGGTCGCCGGGGATGCTCGCGGCGCCGGGCGGCACGGGCGACGCCGAGCCGGGACGCACCATCCCGACGACGTCGTAGCCCTCCTCGCGCAGCAGCTCGGTGAGGTACCAGCCGTCCTGGCCGGTGATGCCGGTGACGAGCGCGCGAGGCACCCGCGCAGCGTATCCGCCGCGTTTTGCGAGGCTCTGAGCGGGTATCGGGGCCTGCAGACCCGACATGCAAGAACGCAACCTTTCGACGGCTCAGGCGTTCACGCTCGTACCCTGAAGATGCCGCCCCAGGCATCGAACCCCGCGATGACCCTCTCCCGCCCCCTCCCCAGCGGGCTGCCCCGGCCTCACAAGCCAGCAGCCGCTCCTGTCGCGCCCACGGCCGTCAACGTGCTCGGCGTGCCCCTGGCGCTGACGGACTACGAGGACACGATGGCCTGGATGGACGCCACGATCGCCCACGGCGAGAAGGGCTACATCTGCGTCGCCGCGACGCACACCGTCATGGTCTGCAACGAGGACCCGGAGTTCCGCGAGGCGGTGCTGAACTCGTCGCTGACCGTGCCCGACGGGCAGCCGCTCGTCTGGGCGATGAACGCGCTCGGCGGAGACCTCGACGACCGCGTCTACGGTCCGGAGCTCATGGCCCGCTACTGCGAGCGCGCCGCCGGCACCGGCGCGCGGATGTACCTCTACGGCGGCCGCAACCAGGGCGCGCTCGTGCAGCTCGCGCTCAACCTGCGCCACCGCTTCCCCGGCGTGCAGATCGTCGGGGGCTACTCGCCGCCGTTCCGCGACCTCTCCGCCGAGGAGGAGGACGCGATCGTCGAGGAGATCAACCGCACGAAGGCCGACGTCATCTGGGTCGGGGTCGGCGCCCCGAAGCAGGAGAAGTGGATGGCCGCGATGCGCGAGCGCCTCGACGCGCCGGTGCTCGTCGGCGTCGGCGCCGCGTTCGACTTCCACGCCGGCCTCGTCCCGCAGGCGCCCGACTGGATGCAGGCCGCCGGCCTGGAATGGCTGTTCCGCATGGCGCAGGAGCCGCGCCGCCTCGCACCGCGCTACGTGCGCTACAACCCGCGCTTCATCACCGGCTTCGTGCGCCAGTACGCGCGCCACCGGCTGCTCGGCGACGCCAGCGAACGGTAGATTCAAGGGCCTCATGCCTGAGGTCGCCGTCATCGGGCTCGGCCGGATCGGGCTCCCACTTGCAATTTCGTTCGCCGACCGCGGGCTGACCGTGCTCGGCGTCGACAAGGACGTCGACCGCCTGCAGTCCGTTCGCGACGCGCGCATGCCGTTCAGCGAGCCGGGCGCCCAGGAGGCGCTGGACCGCGTCGCGGCCGCCGGCACGCTGACGGTCTCCGACCGCGTCGCCGACGCCGCGCTGGCCGACAACATCGTCATCACGCTCGGAACGCCGTCCTTCTCCCACGTCGAGATCGACATCTCCGACATCCGCTCGGCGCTCGACGACCTGCTCGGCCATCTGCGCGAGGGTCACGCGATCGCCCTGCGCTCGACGATCGCGCCCGGCACGACGGACTTCGTCGCGGGCTACCTGACCAAGCACCGCGGCTTCGCGATCGGCGAGGACGTCTTCGTCGCGCACGCGCCGGAGCGCATCGCCGCCGGGCGCTTCTTCGAGGAGATCGACACCCTGCCGTGCATCGTGGGCGGCGTCGGCGCGGCGTCGGGCGAGCGCGTCGGGGCGCTCTTCTCGATCTTCCGTGCGCCGATCGTTCAGACGACGCCGGTGCAGGCCGAGCTGGCGAAGATCTGGACGAACATCCTGCGCTACGCGAACTTCGCGCTGCCCAACCTGCTCATGATGGACTGCGAGCAGCACGGCGCGAACGTCTTCGACGTCATCGACCTCATCAACCGCGACTATCCCCGCGGCGGCATCGCGATGCCGGGGCTGACGGCCGGGACCTGCCTGCGCAAGGACTTCGCCTTCAGCGAGGAGCGCTCCAACGCCCCCGGCATGCTGCTGGCGGTGTCGCGCGTGAACGAGTCCGTGCCGCTCTTCCTCGTCGAGGGCCTCAAGCGCCGCCTCGGGCCGCTCAACGGGCGCAAGATCGCCGTCCTCGGCCTGGCCTTCAAGGGCAACACCGACGACGAGCGCGACTCGCTGGCCTACAAGCTCGTGCGCCTGCTCGAGCGAGAGCTGGCCGACGTCGCCGTCCACGACCCGCGCGTCGCGACGCCCACGCCGCCGCTGGAGGAGGCCGTCGGCAGCGCCGACGCGATCGTCGTCGCCGCCAACCACGACGAGTTCCGCGGCCTGGGCATCCTGCGGGCGGTCGCCGGCCTGGCGGGCGACGACGCGCTCATCGTCGACCCCTGGAACTGCTTCGGCGCGGGGCAGGTGTTCGGCTACGCCGGCGAGCTCGTCGCGCTGGCCAACGGGCACATCGCGCTGGAGACCAGCGAGTGAGCAGGGTCCTCGTGACCGGCGGCGCCGGCACGATCGGCGCCGCCGTCGTCCGGCGCCTGCTGCGCGACCCCGACCACGAGGTGCGCGTCTCGGACCAGCGCCCGGCGCCGCGCTGGATGCGCGAGGGCTGCGAGGTCCACACCGGCGACCTGCGCGACCGCGCGCAGGCGCGCGAGGCGACCGCCGGCTGCGCGCAGGTCATCCACCTCGCCGCGATCGTCGGCGGGATCGCGAACTTCCACAAGCTGCCCCACACGCTGACGAGCGTCAACAGCGCGCTCTACGACGCGGTCATCCAGGCGGCGCTCGACTGCGACGTGGAGCGCTTCGTGTACGTGTCGTCGTCGATGGTCTTCGAGCGCGCGACCGAGTTCCCGACCACGGAGGAGCACGTCTGGGACGTCGCGATGCCGCGCTCGGCCTACGGGTTCTCCAAGCTCGCCGGCGAGGTGTGGTGCCGCGCGGCGCACGACGAGCACGGGCTGCCGTTCACGATCTGCCGGCCGTTCAACGCCTACGGCCCCGGCGAGATGCCCGACGACGAGCCGGGCATCGCGCACGCGGTGCCCGACCTCATCCGCAAGGCGCTCTCGGGCCAGCGGCCGCTGCAGATCTTCGGCTCCGGCGAGCAGACCCGCACCCTGACGCACATCGACGACATCGCCGACGGCGTCGTGACCGCGATGGCCGCGCCGGCCGGGCTGCACGAGGACTTCAACATCTCCGCCTCCGACGAGCTGACGGTCGCCGAGATCGCGCGCATCGTCTGGGAGGCCTGCGGGCGCGACCCCGAGGACTTCGCGCTCGAGCACGGGCCGACGTTCGCCGTCGACGTCCAGCGCCGCTGGCCGAGCGTCGAGAAGGCCCGCACCGTGCTCGGGTGGGAGGCGCGCATCGGCGTGCGCGAGGGCATCGCGCAGACCGCCGACTGGCTGCGCGAGCGGCTCGCCGCGGCGTAGGCTGCCCGTGTGGCGCCTGCCGGACCGCACGACGCAGCCGTCGCCGCGCGCGCGCGGGCCTGGCTGCACGCCGGGCAGGCGGCCGTCTGCGACACCTTCGTGCGCTGGGCCCACGGCACCGTCGCCCGCGCCTCGCGATACCCCGACTTCTTCGATCTCAACGTCGTGCGCGTCGAGGACGACCCGCGGATGAGCGTGGAAGCGCTGGCGGCGTTCGCCGACGAGGCGCTCGCCGGCCTCGCGCATCGCCGCCTGGATTTCGACGACGCCGGCGTCGCGCAGCCGCTGCGCGCGGGGTTCGCCGCACGCGGCTGGCGGTCGATGCGCGTGCTGTGGATGCGCCACGAGGCGCCGCCGGACGAGCCGCCGCCCGACGGTCCGCCGGGGACCGTGCAGGAGGTCGCCTACGACGACGTCGAGCACCTGCGTGCGGCCTGGTTCGCCGAGGACTTCCCGGGCCACGACCCGGGCGACTACTTCCGCCACGCCCGCGACGTCGCGCTGCGGCGCGGCGTGCGCGTCCTCGCCGTCCGCGCGGCGGGCGCCCCGGTGGCCTTCGCGCAGCTGCGCTCCGACGGGACCGCCGCCGAGATCGACGAGGTCTACGTCGACCCGCGCGTGCGCGGCCGCGGCCTCGGGACGAGGATGACGGCGGCGGCGATCGAGGCCGCCGGCGCGGTGGACGACCTGTGGATCGTCGCCGACGACGAGGACCGCCCGAAGGAGCTCTACGCGCGGCTGGGATTCCGTCCGGCGTGGACGGCGGTCGAGTTCTCGCGCCACCCGCCGGCCGCGTGCCGCGGCGCGGCCCGCACGCGATGACCGGCGGCGGCGGGCGGATCGACACGGCGGCGAGCGCGCAGGGCGCCGGGTCGCGCGATCGCGCCCCGGCGCCCGTGGCACCGCGCCTCTCCCCCGAGCGAAGCAGCGCGGACCCTAGCGCCACCGCGCGAGCTGGGCAACCCCGCTGTCAGCCGGGCTGCAGCGACTCCCACGTCAGGCGCAGGCCCTCGGCGATCGGCGTGCTCGCCCGCCAGCCGAGCAGCTCGCGGGCGCGCCCGGCCGCGAGGCACGAGCGGTGCAGCTCGCCGAGGCGCGCAGGCGCGAACTCGGGCTCGACCCCGCGGGCGCCGTCGAGCCGCGACAGCAGGCGCACGATGTCGAGGACCGACGTCTCCTCCTCGGTGCCGACGTTCACGGCGCCGCCGTGGCGCGTGCCGGCCGCGGCGAGCAGGGCCTGCACGAGGTCGCCGACGTAGATGTAGTCGCGCGTCTGGCTGCCGTCGCCGTAGATCCTCGGCCGCTCTCCCGCGCGCGCCTTGCCGCAGAAGATCGCGATGACGCCCGCCTCGCCGTGCGGGTCCTGGCGCGGCCCGTAGACGTTGCCGAAGCGCAGGGCGATCGTCGACAGCCCGTACAGGCGCTCGTAGAGCCCGAGGTAGCACTCGCCGCAGTACTTCGCCTGCCCGTAGGCCGCCATCGGCAGCGCCGCGACGGTCTCGGGCGTCGGCATCTCGTCGGTCTCGCCGTACATCGCGCCGCCGGTGGAGGCGAAGACGAAGCGCTCGGCGCCCGCCGTGCGCGCAGCCTCGAGGGCGTTGACCGTGCCCTCGACGTTCGTGCGGGCGTCGAGCCCGGGGTCGGCGAGCGAGACCCGGACGTCGACCTGCGCGGCCAGGTGGAACACGGCCTCCGGCCGCGCGGCGGCGAAGATGCGCGCGAGCGCCACGCCGTCGCGGACGTCGGCGCGCTCGAGCCGGGCGCCGGCCGCCAGCGCGCCCTCGAGGTTGGACTCGCGGCCGTTGGAGAGGTCGTCGACGACGGTGACCTTGTCGCCGCGGGCGACGAGCGCGTCGACGAGGTGCGAGCCGATGAACCCGGCGCCTCCGGTCACGATCGTCCGCATTCGGGCGCGGAGTCTAGCCGCGGGCGGGGGGTCATGCGCGAGCCCGCTTGGGGTACGCTCGTTTTGCGTCCGGCGGACCGAGGGTAGGCGCGAGACTGTGGCCACAACAACCGGGAGCACGTCATGAAGCTGCGCCAGAAGAGCAAGCGCGACCAGACGGTCGACGCCGTCGCCTCCGTCGCCAAGACCTGGTCTGAGTGGCATCTCGGCGAGCGGGTCGCCAAGACCGCGGCCAAGGGCGCCAAGAAGGCGTCCAAGGGCGCCAGGAGGGCCTCGTCGCTGAAGGACTCGAAGGTCGCCTCGGTCAAGCGCTCCAGGAACCCCTTCAAGGGCGCCGTGAAGAGCACCCCGGTCAAGGTCGCCGGAGCGGTCGCACTCGTCGGCGGCCTCGGAGCCGCCGTCGCCAAGAAGCTTCGCGGCGGCCATGCCGAGCCGCCCTACACGCCGCCCGGCCCGGTCGCCGACATGCCCGCCCCGCCGCCGAGCCCGGTCGCCGTCGGCGACCTCGACGACGGCGCCGTCGCACAGGCCCAGGCCGAC
Source organism: uncultured Solirubrobacteraceae bacterium (assembly GCA_963769555.1). Taxonomy (GTDB): domain Bacteria; phylum Actinomycetota; class Thermoleophilia; order Solirubrobacterales; family Solirubrobacteraceae; genus CADCVQ01. The sequence goes on from CAVYMD010000001.1 coordinate 147,073, forward strand.
GCCGGGGCCGCGCCCTCCGCCGACGACGCGCCGATCGCCGTCGAGCCGGGCACGGTCGAGGTCGGCGACCTCGGCGACGAGGACACGCAGGCCGAGGCCGAGGAGGCGCCCGAGGCCGAGGAGGCGCAGGAGGCCGAGGCCGACGAGACGCCCGAGGCCGAGGCCGACGGCGAATCCGGCGACGGCGAGGCCGCGGAGGCGGCCGACGCCGAGTCCGAGGAGAAGTCCTAGCCCACGGCGTCGTAGACCGCGCGCAGCGCCGGCGCCACGGCGGCCGGCGAGGCGCGCTCGAGCACCCGCAGGCGCCCGACCTCACCCGCGCCCGCGTCGCCGAAGCGCGCGCCCGCCGCGAGCGCGAGCGCGGCGGCGTCGCCCGGCGCGACCAGCCCCGCCGGGTCGCAGAGCTCGGGCAGCGCGCCGACCGCGCTGGCGACGACCGGCAGCCCGGCGGCCATCGCCTCGGCCGCCGCGAGGCCGAACGTCTCCGCCGATCGCGACGGCACGATCGCCAGCGCCGCGGACGCCCGCAGCCGCGCCAGCTCCTGCGCCGCGACGCGGCCGGCGAACGTCGTGGTCGTGCCGCGCGCGCGTGCCTGCAGGGCGCCGCGCTCGGGCCCGTCGCCGGCGACGACGAGCGGTAGTCCGGCCGCGCCGCACGCCGCGATCGCGACGTCGACGCCCTTCTCGGGCGACAGCCGCGAGACGACGAGCGCGTGCTCCCCCGCGCCGGCCGACGATCGCTCGACGACGTCGCGCACCACGTGCCCCACGACGTGGACGCGCTCGCCGAGCGGCGCGCCGAGCTCGCGCAGCCGCGCCAGCGCGAAGGCGCTCGGGACGATCACCGCGTCGGCGTGCTCGAGCAGGCGGCGCTGCCAGAGTGCCAGCGCCGCCCCGTAGACGGCGGCCTCGGCGCCGGTCGCGCGGCAGCCGAGCCGCACGCCCGGCAGCGTGTCGCGGCCGTGGCAGCGCGTGCAGTCCGCGCCGCGCGTGAAGCACGTCCCGACGGCGCAGACGAGCCGGTAGTTGTGCAGGTGCAGCACCGTCCGCGCACCGGCCGCGCGGGCCGCCGCGAGCGCGCGCCAGCCCAGTGACGGATTGAGGTTGTGGGCGTGCACGATGCGCGCGCCGGTGCGGCGCACGGCGTCGGCGACCTGGTGCGGCGCGAGGCCGCCCGCGAGCAGCCCGGCGGCCGCCCGCGCGCGCCCGATCGAGGCGCTGTCGCGCGCGAGCAGGAGCGCGTCCTCGCCGAGGTGCTCGGTGACGAGCCAGAGCAGGTCCTCGACCGTCCGCTCCTCGCCGCCCGTCGTGCGGTAGCGGTTGTGCAGGAACAGGATCACGCCGGCGCCGCCATCTGCCGGCAAGTCTAGGTTCGGGGCGCCGGCGCGCCCGGCCGGTCCGCCCGGCCGGAGGTTCCGCGGCAATCCCGGATGTCCGGCTGACACACGGTCCGTCCGATGCTCAGCCCCCGGCGAGGATCGCCCGCGCGCGGCGCTCCAGGCCGTCGAGCCCGCGCTGCGCCGCCGCGGCCGCCGCGAGCCGCGCGAGCTCGCGGGCGCCCTCCCGGTCGCCGGGCCCGGCGCGGCGCGCGAGCAGCGCGGCGAGCTCGCACTGCGTCTCGGCGACCATGAGCACCGCGCCGATGCGCTCGTTCGCCGCCAGCGCGGCGCGCAGGTGCGCCTCGGCCTCGTCGAGGCGCTCGAGCACGGCGGCGAGCATGCCGAGGTGACGCCGCGCCGAGCCCCAGTTCGCCGCGAAGATGACCTGCACGTAGCGCTCGCCGTAGGGCGCGAGCAGGTCGTACAGCCCCGCTGCCTGCTCGGCGTCGCCGAGCGCGTGGCAGCTCTCGGCGAGCAGCGCGACGGTCAGCAGCCAGAACCAGTCGCGCGGCACGGCGGCCGCGCCGTCGGCCACCAGCTCCCCGTAGCGCTCGCGGCCCGCCTCGAGGTCGCCGGTCTCGATCTCCGTGAGCGCGAGCGCGGCCGTCCAGGCGAGGTTCGCCGAGCCGGCGGAGGCGAGGTCGGGCATCGACCCCAGCAGCTCGCCGACGCGGCCCTGCTGGCGGCGCAGCGTGAAGAGCATCCCGGCGACGTAGCTCTGCGCGTGGCCGACCTGCGCGCGGCCGGCCCGCTCGAAGGACCGGGTGGCGATCCGCTCGGCCGCCTCGACGTCGCCCTCGAGGTGCGCGAACGTGCCCTCCCAGCCGAGGGCGAGGTGCTCGAGCAGCGGCTGGCGCAACTCGACGGCCAGCGCGCTGAGCTCGGCGTGGTCGCGGCGCGCCTCCTCGACGGCGCCGAGCTCGAACGCGTCGAGCAGCCGCCAGTGCAGCGCCTCCGCGCGCAGCGCGCGGTGCGCGCCGCCGACGACGAGCAGCTCGTCGCTGAGCTGCAGGCGCTCGTCGAGATGCTCGATGTGCAGCAGCGCGACGTGGCGGCTCATGAGCGCCATGACGAGTGCCTCGCGGTCGCCGAGCCGGCGCGCCATCGCGACCGCCTCGGCGCTGAGCGCGAGCCCGCGGTCCTGCTCGGCGGTGAAGTGCAGGCTCTCGGCCAGCCGCGCCATGAGGCGGGCGCGCAGCGCGCTGTCCTCGCCGCTGAGCGCCTCGACGGCGTCGGCGATGAGCGGTCCGTGGCTGCGGTCGGCGGCGCTGGCCTCCCAGTAGCGCTCGCAGAGGCCGAGCGCGGCACGGCCGAGCTGGACCGCGTCGCCGCGCGCGCGGGCGCTCGCGACGGCCTCGTGGTAGGTCGCGCGCGCCGCCGCGTCGCCGCTGCGCCACTGGACGCGACCGAGCGCGAGCAGGATCTCGCAGCGGCGCGCCTCGTCGGCCTCGGGGTCGGCATCGATCGCCTCGAGGGCACGGCGGTAGTGCGCGACCGAGTCCTCGTAGGCGAGCGACCGCGCGGCCTCGTCGCCCGCGAGCAGGGCGTAGCGCACCGCCTCGCCCGCGGCGCCGACCGCGCGCGCGGCGAAGAAGTGGCGGGCCAGCTCGCCCGCGCTCGCGCCGGTGGCCTCGAGCGCCCGCGCGACGCGCAGGTGCAGGCGCAGGCGGCGCGTCCGCGACAGGCTCGCGTAGATCGCCTCGCGGGCGAGCGCGTGGCAGAAGGCGAAGCGGTCGACGGACTCGGCGACCTCCACGAGAAGCCCGGACGCGACGGCCTCGTCGAGCGCGTCGATGATCTCCTCGGCGGTCCGCTCCAGCAGCGCCTGCACGATCGGCAGGTCGAACTGCGGGCCGATCGCCGCGCCGGCCGTGACGGCCTCGCGAGCGGGCTCGGAGAGCCGGCCCACGCGGCGCCGGACGATGTCCGCGACGCTCTCCGGCACGCCGATCGACGCGAGCGCGGCGGCGGTCGCCTCCGCCCCGGGCTCGACGACCCGGGCGTCGACGAGCGCCCTCAGCGCCTCCTCCATGAAGAACGGGTTGCCCTGGGCCTGGTCGCGCAGCCCGCGCACGAAGCCGGCGCTCGCGGGCACGGGAAGCCGCGCGGCGACGAGCGCGCCGGTCTCGCTCTCGGTCAGGCCGGCCAGCGCGACGCGGTCGAAGCGCTGCTCGCGGCGCAGGTCGGCGATGAGCTCGGTCAGGGGGTGCCCGTCGCCCGCCTCGACGTCGCGGGCGAGGCCGAGCACCATGAGCCGCGCCGGGTCGCCGTGACGCAAGAGGTGGCGCAGGAGCTTGAGCGTCGGGCGGTCGGCCCAGTGCAGGTCGTCGAGGACGAGCAGCAGCGGGGCGCGCTCGCAGGCCCGCCCGACGAGGCCCGCGACGGCTTCGAAGAGGCGGTAGCGCTCGCCCTCGAGGTCGGGCTCCGGCGCCGGCGCGCCGCCCTCGTCGCCCGCGCCCGCGCCCGCGCCGGCGGCACGCGCCTCGGGCAGGATCCGCGCGAGCTGCGCGAGATCGTCCGCCGCGGCGGGATCGGAGGATGCCGGGCCGTGGCGCAGCTCGTGGCGCAGCGCCTCGGTGAACGGCTGGTAGTGGCCCAGCGGCTCCTCGTCGCAGCGCCCGTAGAGGACGGTCGCGCCCGCGGCGTGCAGCTCGGCCGCCAGCCGCGACGCCAGGCGCGTCTTGCCGACCCCGGCCTCGCCGACGAGCAGCGCGAGCCGGCGTCGCCCCGCCGAGGCCTCCTGCCAGGCGGCGCGCAGCCGCTCCAGGTGCTCCTCGCGGCCAACGAAGCGCGTCGCCGCCGCCGTGCCGCCGATCTGCGGGAGCGGCAGCGGACGCGTGGCCCCGCCCGGCGCGGCAGGCGACTCGGCGGTGGGCGGGCCTGCGAGCCGGCCGTCGCGCAGGAGCTCCTCGTGCAGCGCGGAGACCGCGCTGGACGGCACCGTGCCGAGCTCCTCGCGCAGCAGCGCGCGCAGACGGTCGAACGCCAGCGTCGCCTCGGCGACGTTGCCGCGCCGGCCGTGCGTCTGCAGCAGCAGCGAGTGGCCGGACTCGCGGAACGGGTGGCGCTCGGCGAGCGCGCGCGCGACGCGCTCGGCGAGCGCAAGGTGCTCGCCGTCGCCGATCGTCAGCGCGGCGCGCGCGAGCACCTCGAGCAGCACCGGCTCGTGCGACTCGAGCTCGCCCCTCAGGCCGTCCACCCAGTCGCCCTCGATGCCCGGCAGCAGCGGCCGGCCGAGGATCTCCAGCGCCGCCTCGGCCGTCGCGCGGGCGGCTCGCGGATCGCCCTCTGCGAGCGCGCGCTCGGCGCGCTCGGCGGCCGTCGCGGCCTGCTCGACGTCGATCTGCGCGGCGGGGTCCAGACGGAGCCGCAGCTCGCCGCGACCGGTGACGACGCCGTCGCCGAGCGCCCGCCGCACGCGCGTGAGCACCGTGCTCAGCCCGGCCTCGGGCGCCACGGGCGGGACGACCGGCCAGAGGACGTCGATGAGCTCGTCGCGGCCGACGGGCCGGTGGCGGTTGACGACGAGATAGGCGAACAGCGCGCGGCCCTGACGGCCGGGCAGCCGCGTGGCGACGTCGCGGCCCGAGATCTCGGCGCGCAGCGTCCCGGCGAGCTCGATGCGAGCGCGCGACGCGGCGATGACGTCTTGGGTCGGCTGGGTGCTCATGCGGTCCTCTCCAACGACCCCTACTCGAGTCGAGGACAACGCCGGGGGTGGAGGGACTGTCGCAGGCGGGCGGCGCGCACCGCAAGGTTTCCGCAAGGTCGCATCAATGCGCGCCCGCGAAGGTCGCCGTGATGCTCACGACGATCAGATACCAGGCAGCCGGCGCGGGCGCACTCGTGCGCGCCGCGGCGACCGGGGACGAGCGGGCATGGAGCGAGCTCGTGGCCCGCTTCGAGAAGCTCGTGTGGGCGGTGGCCCGCGGTCACCGCCTGTCGACCGACGACGCCGCCGAGGTCGCGCAGACGACCTGGCTGCGGCTGGCCGAGCACATCGACCGCCTGCAGGATCCGGAGCGGGTCGGCGGCTGGCTGGCCACGACGGCCCGCCACGAGTCGCTGCGCGTGCTGCGCGGCGCCGGCCGCCAGATCCCGATGGGCGACGACCTGCCCGAGATCGGCTGCCCGGACGCGCCGCCCGACGCCGAGCTGCTGCGCGGCGAGCGCGACGGCGCGCTGTGGCGGGCCTTCTCGCGCCTGCCCGCCCGCGACCAGGCGCTCCTGCGCCTGCTCGTCAGCGATCCGATGCCGAGCTACGAGGAGATCGGCGCCGCGCTCGACATGCCGGTCGGCTCGATCGGGCCGACGCGCGCGCGCTGCCTGGAGCGGCTGCGCCGCGAGGCCGCGACCGAGCAGCTCGAGTCCGACTGAGGCGCCGCGGGCCGCGGCGCGGGGCGGGCGCGGACCTAGACTCCGCGCCATGGCGCCGAGGGCGAGCATCATCGTGCCGACGCGGCTGCGCCCCGGCTACCTCGACGTCGCGCTCGCGTCGATCGCGCCGCAGGCCGCCGCGCACGGCGCCGAGCTGCTCGTCGTCGACGACGGTCCCGACGAGCGCACGCGGGCGTGCGCCGAGCGCCACGGCGCGCGCTACGTCGCCCACGACGCCTCGCGCGGGCTGAACGCCGCCCGCAACAGCGGCATCGACGCGGCGGGCTCGGACCTGCTCGTGTTCGTCGACGACGACGTCGAGGTGCGCCCGGGCTGGCTGGACGCGCTCGTCGCGGCCGGCGACGTCGCCGGCGACGACGTCGGCGTCCTCACCGGGCCGATCCATGCTCGCTTCGAGGACCACCCGCTGCGCTCCTGCGGCCGCGAGGACCCGCCGATCACGACGCAGGACCACGGCCCCGAGGATCGCGACGTCGAGTCGGCGTGGGGCGCGAACATGACGCTGCGCCGCTCGGCGATCGCGCGCGCCGGGCGCTTCGACGAGGCCCGCGAGCTCTACGGCGACGAGCAGGAGTGGCAGGCGCGGCTGCGCGCGGCGGGCGGGCGCATCCGCTACGTCGCGGGCGCGGCGCTGGACCATCGCCGCGCGGGCGACGACGCGCGCCTGCGCCGCCTGGCCGCGGCGGCCTATCGGCGCGGGGCCGCGAGCCGGCGCTTCGACGTCTTCGCCCGCCGCGCGCCGTCGCCGGCGCGCGAGCTGCGCGTGCTCGCCGGCTGCGCCGCGCACGGCGTGCGCTTCGCCTGCCCGAACGGGATCGTCCTCACCGCGCACTCGCTCGGGCGGGTGCGGGCGATGCTCGCCCGCGGCGGCGCGCCGGCCGGGGCCGGCGCCGGAGCCGGCGCCGGGGCCGGAGCCGGCGCCGGGGCTGGAGCCGAAGCCGGCGCCGGAGCCGAAGCCGGCGCCGGGGCCGGAGCCGGAGCCGGGGCGGGGACCGGGCCCGCGGGCGACGCCGATCCCGACTTCCTCTCGGGCGAGAGCGGGACCGTGCGCGGGCTGCGCCGCCCGGCGCTGCGCGCGGCAGACGCGCTGCTCGACCTCGAGGCCGCGCCGCGGCTGCGCCGCATCGACGCCGGCGCGGCGCGGCGCCCGCCGCGGCGCAGCGTGCTCGTCGTCGGCGTCGAGCGGCCCGGGCGGCTCATGCGAGCGGCGCGCGCGGAGCTGCACCGCACGCGCCACCGCGTCGAGATGCGGACCGCGGTCATGGGCGACGGCGGCAAGTTCGAGCATCTCAACGCGCTGCTGGCCGAGCATCCGGCGGCGGGCCACGACTGGCTGCTCGTCGTCGACGACGACGTCGTCCTGCCGCCGCGCTTCCTGGACCGCTTCCTGCACTGCGCCGAGGAGGCCGGCCTCGTCATCGCCCAGCCGGCGCACCGGCGCCACTCGCATGCCGCCTGGGCGGCCACGCGGCGGCTGCCGGGTGGCGCGGTGCGCGCATCGCGCTTCGTCGAGATCGGCCCCGTGACGGCCTTCGCGGCCGCCGCGTTCGACACCTTGCTGCCGTTCCCCGCGCTGCGCATGGGCTGGGGCCTCGACGCCCACTGGGGCGCGCTCGCGCAGGAGCGCGGCTGGCGGGCGGGGATCGTCGACGCCACGCCGATCCTCCACACGACGCCGGTCGGCGGGGGCTACGACCGCGACGCCGCCGTCGCCGAGGCGCGGTCGTTCCTCGCGGGCCGCCCGTACGTGACGCGCGAGCAGGCGCGCTCGACGCGCCGGATCGCATGACCGCCGCGCGGCCGCCGCAGCGACTCGCGACGCCGGCACGGCCCCCGGAGCGGGCGCGGATGAAGGCCGCCGCAGCGACTCGCTACGCCGGCGCGGCCCCCCGGAGGGGCGCGCGATGAAGGCCGCCGCAGCGACTCGCGACGCCGGCGCGGCCCCCCGGAGCGGGCGCGCGCGATGAAGGTCGCCGTCGTCGCCGAGTTCTACCCGCGGGCCGCCGACCCGGTCCTCGGCCTGTGGGCGCACCGCCAGGCGATCGCCGCGCGCGACGCCGGCGCGGACGTCCGCGTCCTCGTCCTGTATCGCCCGCTGCCGTCGCTCGCGGCCGCCCGCGGCGGGGCGGCGGACGTCGCCCGCGCCGCCGCGCGCGCGGTCGCGCAGCCGCCGCGCGCGACGCTCGACGGCATCGAGGTCACCTACGTCCCCTTCCTCGCCCCGCCGCGCCCGCGCGCCTACGGGCGCTGGGGCCGCTGGGCCGCGCCGACGCTCGCGGTCGCCCTGCGCGCGCTGCGGCGCGGCTTCCGCTTCGACCTCGTCCACGCCCACAACGCCGTCCCCGCCGGCGAGGCCGTGCGCCGCGCCGGCCTGCGGACGCCATACGTCGTCTCCGTCCACGGCGGCGACGTCTTCCACACCGCCGTGCGCTCGCGCGCCGGCGCGGAGGCCGTCCGCGCCGCGCTGGGCCGGTCGCGGCTCGTGCTCGCCAACAGCGCCGGGATCGAGGAGCGCTGCCGCGTGCTCGGCGCGCCCGCGACGCGCGTCGTGCGGCTGGGCACCGACCTGCCGGCGCGTCGCGCGAAGCCCTACGCGCAGCCGACGGTCGTCACGACCGGGCACCTCGTCGCGCGCAAGCGCCATGCCGACGTCCTGCGCGCGGTCGCGCTGCTCGCCGCCCGCGGCCGCCCGCTGAACTACCTCGTCATCGGCGACGGGCCCGAGGCGGGACGCCTGCGCGCGCTCGCGGGCGAGCTCGGGATCGCCGACCGGCTCGAGCTCGCCGGCCAGCTCCCGGGCGACGAGGCGCTGGCGCGCACGCGCCGCGCGACGCTCTTCGCGATGCCGTCGACCGACGAGGCGTTCGGCGTCGCCTACGTCGAGGCGATGGCCGGCTGGCTGCCGGCGATCGGCGCCGAGGGCGAGCCGGGCCCGCGGGAGATCCGCTCGGCCGGGGACGGGCTCACGCTCGTCGCGCCCGGCGACCCCGCCGCGCTCGCCGCCGCGATCGAGGCGCTGCTCGGCGACGAGGCCGCGCTGCGCGAGGCCGGCGACCGCGCGCGGGCCACGGTGCGGCGGGCGTTCTCCTGGACGGTCTGCGGCGCCGCGACGGTCGCCGCCTACGAGGCCGCGCTCGGGGGCGGGCGATGACGGGCCCGGCCGGCGGCGGCGGCGGCCGGAGCGCGACGAAGCCCGTCCTGATCGTCACCAACCACGTGCCGCCCGAGCGCGTCGGGGCGTTCGCCGCCCTGCACCGCCGCCTGCCGATCGAGCTTGCGATCTTCGGCGGGCGCTCGACCCACGCGACCGAGGGCGTCGGCGACCCGGGCGTCCCGCACCGCTTCGTCGCCCAGCGCGAGATCGCCCCGCTCGCCGCGTCGGGCGCCTACCGCGCGGTCATGTGCGGCACGGCGGGGCGCGTCGCGCTTCCCGCCGCGTGGCGCGGGGCGCGCGCCGGGAGCACGCCGTTCGTCCTGTGGAGCGCGCTGTGGGCCCATCCGCGCACGCCGGCGCACATCGTCGGCGGAGCGCCGCTGCTCGCGACGCTCTATCGCAGCGCGGACGCCGTCGTGGCCTACGGGCCGCACGTCGCGGCGTTCGCCAGGGCGCGCGGCGCGCGCAACGTCCACATCGCTCCGCAGGCGGTCGACAACGACTTCTGGGGCATGCCGGTCAGCCCCGAGAAAACGGTTTCGTTCCTATCGGTGTTTCTCGGACGGCCAAGTCGGGCAAAAGGCGCTTCGGTGCTCCTGGATGCCTGGCGGATGTCAGGCCTGGGGGCATCAGCCGCCGCGCTCGTCCTCGTCGGTGTGGGAACCGGGCCCCCTCGGAACCCCACCGGCGGCGCGGTGGTGTTCATCGGGCGCCAACCGCCCGAGCAGGTCCGCAACTTCCTGGCGGCCGCCGACGTTTGCGTCGTACCGTCCGTGCGGACGCGCAGCTTCCGCGAACCGTGGGGGCTCGTCGTCAACGAGGCCATGAACCAGTCCACCCCCGTCATCGCCAGCGAAGAGGTCGGAGCCGTCGCCGGAGGGCTCGTCCGCCACGAGCGCAACGGCCTCGTCGTGCCGGCCGGCGACGCGCCCGCGCTGGCGGCGGCGCTGCGGCGCCTCCACGGCGATCCCGGTCTTCGGGAGCAGCTCGGGGCGAACGCCCGCCGCGACGTCGGCGCCTACACGTTCGACGCCTGGGCAGCGGGCGTGTCGAGCGCGATCGACTCGCTACGGTGAGCCCCACGATGCGCCCGCGGCTCGCACTCGCCATCCTCCTCGCCGTGCTCGTCCCGTCCGGCGTCGCCCACGCATCCGCCAAGGACGTCATCCGCGACTGCACCGACGACGAGATCATGTCGCGGACGTACACGCAGAAGGAGTACCGCGCGGCCCTGCGCGAGCTGGCCGCCGACGCCGACCAGTACGGCAACTGCCGCGACGTCATCCTGCGCGCCCAGCAGGCCGCGCTGGCCGCCGGGCGCAAGAAGAAGGGCGGCGGAGGCGGCGCCCCGGCCGGCGGCTTCCCGGGCCCGGGCGACGCCGGCGGCGCGGGAGCGATCGGCAGCGCCCCCGCGGACGAGCAGCTCAGCTCCGCCACGGAGACCGAGCGCCAGGCCGTCGCGGAGGCGCGCGCGACGCCGAGCAGCCCCGTCCTGCTCGACACCGCGACGGTCGACCCGGCGAAGGCCGGCTCCGTCCCCGGCCTGAGCCAGGTGTCCCAGCTGCCGGCGCCGCTGGCGGTCCTGCTCGCGCTGATGCTCGCCGCGGCGCTCGCGCTCAGCGCCCTTCGCATCCGACGCCTTGTCCACACCCGCCGCGCTTGAGGACCGCGCCCGCGTCGGCGCCCTGAGCGTCCCGACGCCGGCCGTCCACACGCTGCTGACGGCCGGCCTCGCGGCGTTCGTCTGCGCGATCGCGTTCGTCGCCGACGGCGGCCTGCAGGTCCATCGCACGACGCCGGCCGAGCTGGCGCTCGTCCTCGGCGGGGGTCTGGCCGTCTGCGGCGCGCTCGTGCTCGCGCCCCGGCGCGAGCGGATCTGGGGGCTGGCCCCGGTCGCCCTGCTGCTCGCGCTCGCGGCGCTGACGGCGCTGTCGATCACGTGGGCCGCGAGCCCATCGGAGGCCTGGATCGAGACGAACCGCACGCTCGCCTACGCGGCGCTGTTCGCGGGCGCCGTCGCGCTCGCCCACAGCGTGCCCGGCCGCTGGAGCGCGGTGCTCGGAGCGATCACGCTGTCGGCCGTCGCGATCAGCGCCTACGCGGTCCTCACGAAGGTCCTGCCGGGCGCGCTCGCGCCGGACGAGGTCTACGCCCGTCTGCGCGAGCCGTTCGGCTACTGGAACAGCGTCGGCCTGGCCGCCGCGCTCGGCGTGCCCGGCTGCCTGTGGCTGGGCACGCGCCGGACCGGCCACCAGGCGCTCGACGCGCTCGCCTATCCCGCGCTCGGCCTGCTCGTGCTCGCGATGCTGCTGTCGTTCTCGCGCGGCGCGGTGCTGGCGGGCGCGCTCGGCGCCGCGTTCTGGCTGGCGGTCGTGCCGCGGCGCCTGCGCGCGACCGCGGTGCTCGCGGCGGGCGTCGCCGGCGGCGGGCTCGTGGCTGCGTGGGCGTTCTCCCAGAACGCGCTGACCGACGACCGCGTCCCGCTCGGCCTGCGCGAGCAGGCCGGGCTGCAGCTCGGCCTGCTGCTCGCCGTCGTGCTCGCGCTGCTGACGCTCGCCGGGCTCGGCGTCGGCTTCGCGCGGGCGACGAACCCGCCGAGCCGGCTCGCGCGCGACCGCGCGGGCGTCGCGCTGCTCGTCGCGCTCGCGCTCGTCCCGGTCGGCGCGATCGTGGCGCTGTCGCTCGGCGAGCGCGGCCTGACGGGCTCGATCTCGGCGCGCTGGGAACAGCTCACCGACCCCTCGGCGCCCCTGCCGCGCAACGACAACAGCCGGCTCACCGCGGCCGGCAGCGTACGCGCCCAGTACTGGGACGAGGCGCTGAAGATGTTCGACGAGCGCCCCCTCGTGGGCGTCGGCGCGGGCGGCTACGCGATCGTCCGCAAGCGCTTTCGCCGCAACGACCCGGCCGTCCGCCACGCCCACGGCTATGTCGTGCAGACGCTGGCCGACCTCGGGCTCGCCGGCCTCGCCGTCAACCTCGCGCTGTTGGCGGCCTGGCTGACGGGCGCGCTGCGGGCGACCGGCCTGCGCCGGCGCGACCGCGGCCGTCCGTTCACGCCAGAGCGGATCGGCCTGCTGACGCTGTTCGCCGTCGTCGTCGTCTTCGGCGTGCACTCGTTCGTGGACTGGACCTGGATCGTCCCCGCCAACGCCGCCGTGGCGCTGCTCGCCGCCGGCTGGATCGCCGGGCGCGGGCCGCTCGGCGAGCGCGCCGGCCGCGCGCCCGGCGCCGGCCGCGGCGCCGGCCTGCCCGCGCGCCTGCGCGCCGGCCTGCGCGAGCGCCGGCGCGCCCTGTCGGCGGGAGCGGTCGCGGTGCTCGTGCTCGCGACCGCGTGGGCCGTCTGGCAGCCGCAGCGCGCGAGCACGGTCACGCAGGACGCGCTCGACACGCTCAGCACCGGCGACGCCGACGCCGCCCGGGCGCAGGCGCTGCGCGCGCGAGAGATCAACCCGCTCTCGCTCGAGCCCCTCTACGCGCTGTGGACGATCGAGGCGTCGGCCGGGCGCACCGCGGCCGCGCGGCGCGCACTCGCGCGGGCCGTGCGCCTGCAGCCGTCCAACCCGGACCCGTGGGTGCGACTCGCCGGATTCGAGTTGAATACCCTCCGGCGACCAGAGGTCGCGCTGACGGCGATCCGCCCGGCGCTCTATCTCGACCCCCGCTCTTCTGACGCGGTTGCCGTGTTCCTTGCAGCCAAACGTCAGATCTCCGCACCGTGAACGCACTTCGCCCACTCATCGCCGCCATCCTCGTGCTGGCGGCCCTCCCCTCGTCGGCGCTCGCCTCCCGCACCCAGGAGTCGATGTTCCAGGACGATCCGCTGCTCGTCTACGGGACCGAGCAGCAGGTCGAGTCGACGCTCGACACGCTCAAGGGCTTCGGCGTGGACCGCATCCGCGTCTCGGTCTTCTGGTCGATCATGGCGCCCGCCAACGACCAGGAGACCAAGCCCGCGTTCGACGCGACCGATCCGGCGCAGTACCCCCTCAGGCACTGGGAGCGCTACGACCGGCTCATCAAGGGGGCGCTCGCCCGCGGGATCCTCGTGAACCTGAACTTCACCTCGCCCGTGCCGCGCTGGGCGGCGTCCAAGTCGCCGCGCGCCGACATCCAGGCGACGTTCGGCCCCAACGCCGAGGAGTTCGGCAACTTCGTCAAGGCGGTCGCCACGCGCTACAGCGGCACGTACGAGGGCCTGCCGCGCGTCGACTACTGGTCGATCTGGAACGAGCCCAACCAGGCCGGCTGGCTGACCCCCCAGTGGAGCCCGGACCCGCGCAACTCCAAGCGCCAGATCGACGCCTCCCCGGTCCTGTACCGCAAGCTCGTCGCCGCGGCCTGGCAGGCGCTGGCCGACACCGGCCACGGCCGCGACACGATCCTCGTCGGCGAGACGGCCCCGCAGGGCCTCAAGCGCAACCGCGGCCTGACGCGGTCGATCGACGCGCTGAAGTTCATCCGCCGCCTGTACTGCCTGGACGACAACCTCAACGTCCTCAAGGGCATGAGCGCCCAGCTGCGCGACTGCCCGGGCGACATCCCGACGTTCGTCGCGCAGAACCCCGCCCTCTTCCGCGCCTCGGGCTACGCGCACCATCCCTACGCGCTGCTGACCCCGCCGGGCGCGCGCTCGCGTTGGGCCGACTGGGTGTCGATGGCCGACCTGCGCAACCTCAGCCGCGAGCTCAAGCGCATCTACCAGCGCTACCGCCAGCGCACGCAGACGCGGCGCGGCGTCCCGCTGTACCTCACCGAGTACGGCTACCAGACCAAGCCCGACCCCTTCAGCGTCTCCTACAGCCGCCAGGCGGCCTGGATCAACCAGGCCGAGTACATCGCCTACAAGAACCCAAGCGTACGGGCGATCAGCCAGTTCCTGCTCGTCGACGACGGGCCGGTCCCCGGCGTGGACGTCAAGAAGAACCCGCGCCTGGCGTGGCGGACGTTCCAGAGCGGGCTGCAGTCGCTCAGCGGCCGGCGCAAGCCGTCCTACAAGGCGTACATCACGCCGATCCACGTCAAGCGCACCCGCGTGCGGCGCGGCACGGCGATCTCCGTCTTCGGGATGCTGCGCCCGGCCGACGCCGCCAGCCGCAAGCGCATCAGCCTGCAGTTCCGCGCCCGCGGCCGCAAGCGCTGGCAGACGCGCAGGCGGATCACGGTCCGCGGCCCGCGGCACTTCTTCGAGGCCCGCACCCGCCTGCCGCGCAGCGGCTACGTGCGGATCCGCTGGTCCAACGGCGGGCGCGCGCTGGCGAGCCGGCCCGTCACCGTCACCGTCACTCGCCGCAGGTAGCCGCGGCGGGCGGTCAGCCGGCGACCGGCTGCGCGGGCGCGCCGTCGACGAGCTCGGCGGGCAGCGCGCCCGGGCCGCCCATCTGGCGCACGCTGACGAGCAGCTGCTCGTACTCGTCGGTGACGGCGTCCCAGGAGTAGCGCCGAGCTCGCTCGCGGGCCCGCGCCCGGTAGCGGTCGACGAGCTCGGGCTCGTCGAAGACGCGCTGCAGCTGCGCGGTCAGCGACGGCACGCCCTCCCGGCCCGAGAACGTCAGCCCGGCGTCGCCGACCGTCTCGACGTTCGGCGCGTGGTCGTTGACGAGCACGCAGTTGCCGGCGGCGAGCGCCTCGAGGATGACGGGGTGCGTGCCCCCGACCTCGGTCGGCGCGCAGAAGACGTAGGCGTGGCGCTGCAGCTCCCAGTAGCCGCGCCCGAAGACGTAGCCGGGAAACAGGACGCGCGGGTCGCCGGCGCGCTGGACCTGCTTGATGTAGTCGTGCGCGTACGGCGCGCCGCCGACGACGACGAGCTTCATCCCGCGGGCCCGCTCGCCGGAGATCCGGCTGAACGCCTCGACGAGCACGTGCGGGTTGTTCTCCGGCTCCAGGCGGCCGACGAAGAGGACGTACTTGCGCGGCTCCAGGCCGAGCCGCTCGAGCGTCTCGGTGCCCTCGTGCCCCGGATCCTCGACGCCGTAGGGCACGACGCCGATGCGCCGCCCGTAGCGCTGCTCGAAGATCTCGGCGACCGCGTGGGAGTCGGTGATCGCGGTGTCCGACCAGCGCGGCGCGTTGCGCTCGGCGAAGCGCAGGTAGGCCTTGGCGAGCGCGGGCCACTTCGAGCGGTCGGAGTCCAGGCCGTCGACGTTGATGACCGTCGGGATCCCGGCGCCGCGGGTGACGAGGCACATCGGGCTGTTGCCGGCGATGAAGAACAGCGCCACGTCGGGCCGCAGGCGCCGCGCGGCGTGCAACGAGGACAGAAACGTGTGCGTGAAGGTGTCGAGGTACTTGTTGCGCACCGCCGGGACGTGCACGAGGCGCGCGCCCTTGTGCTCGCGCAGGCCGCGGTCGACGACGTGCGGGCGGCAGTAGACGACGACCTCGTGGCCGCGCTCGACGAGCCGGCTGGCGATCTGCTCGGCGGCCGTCTCGAAGCCGCTGTAGGAGGCGGGGATGCCGCGCGTGCCGAGGATCGCGACCCTCATCGAGGGTCGGCTGCTGCTGGGTGGATCGGGTGCTCAGCCATCGCGGGCCAGGGTATAGGCCTCGATGTGGGCCCGCGCCGAGGCCTCCCACGAGAACCCGGCGGCGCGCTCGCGCCCCCGCGCGGCGAGGCCGGCCCGCAGCGCCGCGTCGCCCGCGATCCGCGCGAGCGCCGCGGCGAGCCCGCCGGCGTCGTAGGCATCGACGTAGAGCGCCGCCTGCCCGCAGGTCTCGGCGAGGCCCGGCGAGCGCGCGGCCACGACCGGGACGCCGGCCTGCATCGCCTCCAGCGCCGTCAGGCCGAAGCCCTCGTGCAGCGCGGGGTGCACGAGCGCCGCGGCGCCCGCCAGCAGCGCGCCGAGATCGGGCTCGGGCTCGCAGCGCACGCCCTCCTGCGCGGCCCGCGCGCGGCCCGCGAGCACGAGCTCGAGCGCGCCGGCGCCGGCTTGGGCGCGGTAGCGGGCGTGGGCGTCGAGCAGCAGGGCGAGGTTCTTGCGCGGCTCGTCGTCGCCGACGTAGAGGAAGTGGCGGGCGCCGGGCGCCGGCTCCCCGCCCCCGTGCCGCCCCGCGCCGGGCGCGGGCTCCCCGCCCCCGTACGGCTCCGCTCCGGGCGCCGGCTCCCCGCCCCCGTGCCGCCCCGCGCCGGCGGCCGGCTCCTGCCCAGGGCCGTGGAGGGCGACGACGATCCGCGCGGGATCGACGCCCCAGCGCGCCATCGCGTCGCGCCGCGTCGTCTGCGAGACGCAGACGACGGCGTCCGCGCCGCGCGCCGCGCGCCGGTGCGCGACGCTCGCCCAGCGCCGGAAGCCGGGCGCGAAGAGCTCGGGCAGGCGCTCGAAGGCGAGGTCGTGGACGGTGACGACCTGCGGGCACGGCGAGCGGGCGCTCAGCGCCGGCAGCGGGTGGTGCACGACGTCGGCGCGCGCCGCGCGCGCGGCGCGCGGCAGCCCGACCTGCCTCCACCAGGCGTCGCGCGCGAGGTTGCGCAGGCTGCCCGCGCCTCCGCCGGCGGGCGGCCGGCGGCGCTCGTCGGCGGCCTCGACGACCTCGACGCCCGCGGCGCGCAGCGCGTCGGCCAGGCGCGCGAGGTAGGTCCCCGTCCCGCTCGGGCCCCGGCGCGCGTACGTCGTGTCGAGCAGCACCCGCATCAGAGCCGCACGGCGCGCGCGAGGATCGTCGAGCGCCGAACGCGCAGCGCGGCGACCTCGAAGCCGAGATCGCGCAGCAGCGCGCGCAGCGTCCGCGGCGAGTAGAAGCGCACGTGGTCCGAGCGCGGCTCGAAGTGCTCGTCGAAGCGGCGCGGGCGCAGCGCGAGCCCGAGCAGCGTCAGCGGCCCGTGGTGCGGCGTCGTCACGAGCAGCGTGCCGCGCGGGCGCAGCGCGCGGCGCACCTCCGACAGCCACGGCGCGACGTCGGCGACGTGCTCGATGACCTCGCCGGCCCAGACGACGTCGACGCTCGCGTCGTCGAGCGGCAGTGGCTCGCCGTCGCGCCAGAGCCGCAGGTCCAGGCCGGGAACGCGCTCGCCGGCTCGCCGCAGCGCCTCCTGCGCGACGTCGACGGCGATCGGCCGCGCCCCGGCGTCGGCGAGCGCCGCGCTGAACTCGCCGGCGCCGCAGCCGAGGTCGAGCACCGTCTCGCCCGCGCCCACGCCCGCGAGCAGGAAGGCGCGCCGCAGCGCGAGGTGCTCGGGCTGCGCGTCGGCGGGCACGGCGGCCCAGATCGCGTCGTGAAGCTCGGCCACCAGCAGGCCATCGTAGTCGCGCCCGGCGGCCGCGCAGGCGCGTGGGCGGTCATGCCGGCGGCGACGAATCGAATCTTGTGGGGCGTGAGGACCCACAATCGTCGATGGTCGAAGGCGACGGCGCGCACGACGCGGCGGTGGGCGGCGCGCCCTGCGAGGATCGCGCCGTGCGAATCCTGGCCGTGTGCGCCGTGGCCCACCCGGGCGGCGCGGAGATCGGACTGCTGCGGCTGGCGCCGCGGCTGCTGACGCGCGGGCATGCGCTGACGCTCGCGACCCCGGGCCCCGGGCCGCTCGACGACGCCGGCCTGCCGGTCGTGCGGCTCGCGCTCGGCGGGATGCGGCGCGGCGCCGGCGCGCGCGCCGTGGCGAGCTTCCCGCGGGCCCGGCGCCTCGCCGCCCGGCACGACCTCGTCTACCTCAACGGCACCGTCAGCGGGCGCCTGCTGCCCGCGCTCGCCGGCCGGCGCACGGTGCTGCACGTGCACGACATCGTCGACCGCGTGCCGCGCTTCTGGTCGCTGGCGAGCGCCGTCCTCGCCGACTCGGGCGCGGTCGCGGCGCGGCTGCCGGGCCTCGCGGCGCACGTCGTGCACTGCCCCGTCGAGCTCGACGTCGCCGACGTGCCCGCGCCCTGGCCGCCGGCGGGGCCCGACGACGGCGGCCCGGTCGTGGGCTTCGTCGGGCGCATCGAGCCGCGCAAGGGCCCGCTGGACCTCGTCGACGCCGCCCCGCGGATCCGCGCCGGGGCGCCGGGCGCGCGGATCGTCCTCGTGGGCGACGACCCCTACGACAGCGCGCCGGAGTACGCCGCGCGCGTGCGGAGCGCCGAGGGCGTCGAGCACGTGGCCTGGGTGCCCGACGGGGCGGCCGTCATGCGCCACCTCGACGTGCTCGTCGCCCCGTCGCGCCAGGAGCCGTTCGGAACGGTCCTCGCCGAGGCGATGGCGGCCGGCACCCCCGTCGTCGCCACGCGCGTCGGCGGTCTCGCCGAGGTCGTCGAGGACGGCGTCACGGGCCGGCTCGTCGCGCCGGGACGCCCGGACGAGCTCGCGGCGGCCGTCCTCGAGGTGCTCGCCGCGCGCGACCGGATGGGCGCCGCGGCGCGCGAGCGGGCGCGGCGCTTCGGCGCCGACGCCTACGCCGACCGCGTCGAGGCGATCCTGCTCGAGGCCGCGCGTTGAGGGCCGCGTTCGACGCCCGCCCGGCGCAGGACCACCGCGGGATCGGGCGCTACGCGCGCTGCCTGCTCGACGCGCTGCGCGAGACCGCCGCCGGCGGCGACGAGATCGTCGAGGCCCACCGCCCGCGGCGCTGTGACGTGTTCCACTCCCCGTGGATCGACGGCGCCCTGCTGCGCCCGCCCTGCCCCCAGGTCGTCACCCTGCACGACGTCGTCCCGCTCAAGCGCCGCAGCGAGTACCTGCGCACGGGCATCCGGTTTCGGATGCGCTACCTCGCCGTCGAGCGCTCGGCGCGGGTCATCGTGCCGACCGCCGTCGTCGCCGCCGAGGTCACGCAGCACGTCGGCATCGACCCCGCCCGGATCGTGGTCATCCACGAGGCCCCGGCGCCCGGGCTGCGCGAGCGCGACGCCGGCGAGATCGCCTCGGTCCGCGAGCGCTACGGGCTGCCCGGCGACTACCTGCTGTGGGTCGGCGGCCTGCAGACGCCCGACCCGCGCAAGCGCGTCGCGGCGCTGGCGCGCGCGCCGCGCGAGCTGCCGCTCGTCCTCGTCGGCGCGACGAAGCCGTGGGCGCACGAGCTGCCCGACGTGACGCTCACCGGCCACGTCCCCGACGACGACCTCGCGGCCATCTACTCCGGCGCGCGGGCGCTCGTCTTCCCCTCCGACGACGAGGGCTTCGGGCTGCCGCCCGTCGAGGCACTGGCATGCGGCACGCCGGTCGTCGCGTCCGACATCCCGGTGCTGCGCGAGGTGCTCGGCGAGCGTGTCACGTTCGTGGACGCCGCAGACCTCGAGGGCCTGCTCGCGGCGGGCGCGGCGGCCTCGCGCCCGGCGCCGGCGCCGCCGGCCTGGACCTGGGCGGATGCCGCGCGCGCGACGTGGCAGGTCTACGCGGACGCCTGCGAGCCGGGCGCGGCGCAGTAGGCGCTGCGGCACTTCCGGCGCCCGCGAGCGCTGCGGCGGGCGGGCACCTGCGGCGCGCGGCACCTGCCGCGCGCCGCGCCGGACGTGCCTCAGGCGAGCGCGTGCTCGCGCTCGGACTGTGCGACCCGCTCCGGCTCGATGGCCGGAATGGTGAACTCCCTCTCCCACTCCTCGCGGAGGCGGTCGAAGGCGTCCCAGTCGACATCGGACCGCGGCTCGGCCCAGGCGTCGACCTCCGGGCGCCTGGCCCAGTCGGGCAGCTCGACGACCATGTCGTCGCTCGGCCCCGGATCGGGCTCGACGGACTGGTCGACGTCACCGTCGGAGTCATCGGACGCGGTTGCCAGGAACCAGTATCCGAGCGACCCCAGCGCCAGCATGCTGACCGCGGCGAACACCGTCGCGATCGGCCCGAGGCCGATGCCGAACATGAACCCCGCGACCGGGCAGGTGACCGCCCAGGTCACCCCTGCCCGCAGCGCGTAGGGATCGTCGATCGAACCCCGCATGATCTCGACGAGCAGCCAGATGAGCGCTGCGGTGAATACGGCAAGTGGTAGTGCGAACGTATCCATAGGCGATGTTTCCCTGTCGTGGTGGCCCCCCGTCTCGGGGTAAGTGTGCCACAGCACTGTGCCCCGGAACGCCGCTTTTCAGGCCTCGCGCGTCAGAGTGGTGACGAACGACGGTCCGCCGCGACCGCCGGCACCCGGCTCACCCGCGCTTCATCGGGTCGACGAAGATGTCGTCCAGCAACCAGGCGCCGGGGCTCTTACCGTGAGCCGTGAAGCGCAGCCGGACGTTGCGCACGCGCTGGTACGCCGGCAGGACCTTCTTGAGCTCGATATTGCGCGACAGCCGCCAGTCCGGGTAGTCGTCGGCCGCCTGGTCGGCGACCTCGACCACCTCGGGATCCCCGTCCTCCGCGATCCACAGCACGTCGAGCTTGAGCTTCGTTCCGGGGTCGATCGAGCGCGCGACGAAGCGCAGGTGCGGATAGTCGCGATTGATGCACATCGGCGGCGACATGACCGCGTCGCCGTTGCCCAGCCGCGCCGCGTTGTCGCCGTAGCGCCCGTGGATGCGGAACGGGTTGCTCGCCGGGACGACCGTCGGGCTGCCGGTGACGAGCCAGTTGCGATCGGTCTCGAACGAGCCTCCGGGCACGGCCACGTAGTCGGAGGTGTCGCCCCACGCCTCGAAGGGCCGCGAGGTCTGCACCTCGCCGCATGGGGCCCTGGACACGATGGCCAGCCGGACGTCGTCGACGAGCCACGCGCCGGACTTGCCCGGCGCCGAGAGGCGCAGCCGCACGTCGCGGACGTCCTCGTGGTCCGGGAGCACCTTGCCGAGCTTGACGATGCGCGACAGGCCCCAGTCGTCGAAGCGCTTGTCGTCCTGGTCCTTGAGCTCGGAGACCCGGCTGCGACCCTTCTCGTCGGTCCACAGCACCTCGAGCTCGAGGTCGGCGCCGCGCTCGAGCGCGCGGGCGACGAAGCGCAGGTGGGTGTGGGCGCGATCGATGCAGATCTCGGGCGACGTGATCGCGTCCCCGCTGCGCAGCCGGACGACCTCCGCCCCCGCGCCGAAGCGGTGGCTCGCGGCGACGAGCCCGGGCGTGCCGGACTCCGGCGTCCATGTCAGGCGGTCCTCGAACGAGCCCCCCGGGACCTCGCCGTACTCGGAGAGGTCGCCCCAGGCCTCGAATGCCCGGACGGTGTCGGTGTCCGCGCAGGCCAGCGCCAGCGGGGCGGCCCAGAGGCCGGCGGCGAGCGCGAGCGCGGTGGCGATCGCCAGGCGCCGGGCGCGGCCGGCGCGGCCGTCCCGTCCGCCGCCGCGGCCGGCGCCGGCGCCGCGGCCGTTTCCGGCGAGGACGCGCTCGCGCGCCCGGCGCGGCATTCGCTCGGGAGCGTGCGAGGACGGAGCACGCGCGGCACGCGTTCGTCCTACCGGAAGATGGCGCATGGCGGTTGGCGACGATATGAGCGGGCGCGCCGGCCCACGCTCAGATGACGGAATTGTCACGTCGCCGGCACCGCCGGAGCCTCGCTGCGACCGGGCTCGCGCGCCGGCTCGAACGAGGGCAGCCGCAGCGCGAAGGTCGAGCCACCCCCGCCCGAGCGGACCGAGCACGCGCCGCCGTGCGCCCGCGCGACGGCGTCGACCGTGGCAAGCCCGAGGCCGGTGCCGGCGACGCGCGCGTCGCGATCGCGATCGGCCCGTGCGAAGCGCTCGAAGATCCGGTCCAGGGCCTCCTCGGGGATGCCGCTGCCGCCGTCGGCGACCTCGATGAGGAGCCCGCCCGGCTCGGCCCGCGAGCTGAGCCTGATGTGCTGGGAGGTCGTCGTGTGCTTGACGGCGTTCTCGAGCAGCGCGTCGAGCGCCGCCCGCAGCGCGTCGCCGTCGGCCGTGAGCTCCCCCCTGGCGAGCGCGCCGAGCTGCCACGGCCGGGGCACCGTGTCCGACCAGCGCACGAAGAGCTCCTCCAGGAAGTCCTCGGCGTCGAGCCGCTGCCGGGTCAGGGCGTTCTCCTCGCCTGCGCGGGCGAGCACGAGCAGGCGCTCGACGATGCGCTCGATGCGGTCCAGCTCGTCGATCGCCACGCCGGACTCGGGGTTGGGCCCCCGCAGGCGGCGATGGTTCTCCAGGTGGCCGCGGGCGATCGTGACCGGTGTGCGCAGCTCGTGCGAGACGTCCTGCAGGAAGCGGTTGTGGCGCTCGAGCAGCTCACCGGCCGCGCGACGGCGACCGCGCTCGACCTCGAGCGCGACGAGCCGCTCGTGGGCCGCGCCGATCCTGCGCACGCGATCGGCCGCCAGCACGCGCAGCAGGAGCACGAGCGGCACCGGGGCGAGGGCGGCCCACGGCGCGCCGACCGCGGCCAGTGCGGCGAGCAGGCCGACGCTGCCGAGTGCCAGGTCGACGCTCCAGGCCTGCAGCACGACCTTGACGTGCACGCGCGGCGGCGCTCCCATGGCCAGCAGCTCGTGCACGCTGGACGAGACGAAGTCCGCTGCGATCTGGGCGGCGAACGCGGCGGCGATCACGGCCGGCGTGACGTCCGCCGCGTCTCCCCCCGCGAGCACGGTGACGACGAGCGCGGGCCCGAGCGCGTGCACCGAGTCGCCGGCCGTGAAGACGACGCGGTCGAGCTTCGCCACGCCCGCCGCCGCCGCCGCGACGGCCGCCAGGACGAGCGCCGCGAACACGGCGACCGGGACGAACTGCGCCGGCGCCACGACGAACATCGGGACGAGCAGCAGCTGCGTGGGCACGAAGAACGCCGCGCCGATCGGGAACTCGACGCAGGCGGCCAGGGCATAGGCCAGGATGACGAGCGCGAGCACGGGGTGGATCTCCCCCGGCGAGCCGCCGCTCGCCGCGAGCACCGCGGCCGCGAGCGCGAACGCCGCGGTGACGCCCAGCTCGAGGCGCAGCTCGCGGCCGCGGATCGGGCGGCCGCGTCCCTCCCACGACTGCTCGAGCAGCGCCTCGGGGGAATCGCCGTTGCGCACGCGCTCAGCCGCCTCCGCGGCCGGAGCGCCGGCCCGGCGCTCCGGCGCTCCGGCGGCCGCCATCAGATCTCCGCCACGCAGTAGCCGGCGTTGCGCACGGTCTCGATCGGCGCCGTCGGGCCGAGCTTCTTGCGCAGCCGGCGCACGCACACGTCGACGACGTTCGTGCCAGGATCGAAGTCGATCCCCCAGACCTCCGCCAGCAGGTGCTCGCGCGACACGACGTGCCCGACGCGCTCGGCCAGGCAGCGCAGGACCGCGAACTCGCGCTCGGTCAGGTCCGTCGCGACGCCGTCCAGCAGCGCGCGCCGGCGCACGAGGTCGAGCTCCAGCGGCCCCGCCCTGAGCGTGGCGTGCTCGGGGCTGGCGAAGCGCTGAAGCTGGACTCGTACACGCGCGAGGAACTCGTCCAGCGCGAACGGCTTGGTGAGGTAGTCGGTCGCGCCCAGGCCGAAGCCGCGCAGCTTCGTCTCCAGCTCCGAGCGCGCCGACAGGATGAGCACCGGCGTCCGCGGCTTGCGGCGGCGCAGCTGGCGCAGGACCTCGAGCCCGTTCGCGCCCGGCAGCATGAGGTCGAGCACGACGAGGTCGTGGTCGCCGTCGAGCGCCGCGCGCAGGCCGCTGACGCCGTCGAGCGCGCCGTCGACCTCGAGGCCGTCGGCCTCGAGCGCATCGCGCACGAACGCCAGCAGCCGGGGCTCGTCCTCGACGACGAGAACGCGCGCCACCCGCTGCGACGGGACGGATCCCCGGCCCTCGCTCATGGGGTGACAGCTTCGTAATGTGATGACGGTCGCGTCATGTTCGCCGTCCGGGCCTGCGCCCGTGGGCTAGGTTCGCCGCGTCGCAGTTCGGCAAACCGCCCACGGGAGAACCTTGCGAAGCCTCGCCCTGCACGAACCTAGCAGCGCCCCCGTGCCACCGCTGAGCGCGATGGCGGCCCGCGCCCTTGCGCGGTCGCCGGCCTCGAACGGCCGAACCGTCCGCACATCGTCGGACCTCAAGGGCCGCTCGTTGGTCAAGCGCACGCTTCTGCACATGTTTGCGGCTTGAATCAGCGCTTTTTCGGCATCCGCCGGAAGCGGACCGGTCGATGTCCGCCCGGCCGGGCGGTGCGCCGAGCGCGCCGGTCGCGCCGGTCGCCCGTCGCCACCACCAGCATCGGAGCCCACATGATCGAGTCCCCCAGCAGCTCGCTTCTCGCGTCGGCCACCCGCGCGAGCGCCCCATGCGCCTGGCGGCTGGGCTGAGCGTGCCCGACGCGCGGGCGAGCCCCGCGGGAGCGCGCGCGGCGAGGTGACGACCGCCGGCGCCGGCACGCACCCCAGGGCCGCGGTCGGCGCGGCGCTGCTGCTGCTGGCGGGATCGGTCCCCTTCGCCCTCGCCGCGTCGCGCGACGAGGTCCTCGGGCCGCTCACCCTCATGCTGGGCGCGTGCGCGCTCGTCAGCGTGCTGAACGCCTCCACCTGGGAGGGAGGCGTGCAGATCTCGGCGGCGTTCTCCTGCTACCTGCTGGCCGCCGCGCTCGTCGGTCCCCTCGGCGCGTTCGCGGTCGCGCTGGCCTCCGAGCTCGGCGGCTGGCTGCTGCACCGGTCGCGCCCGGCCTACCTCGCGGCGAACCTCGCCGCCGTCGCGGTGCCGAGCCTGTGGGCCGGCCTCGCCTTCCAGGCGCTGGCGGGAAGGATGACCGAGGGGGGCTCGGACATCGCGGCGCTGGCGCTCGTCGCGGTCGGCTTCCTGGGAGCCAACTTCGTGCTCGTCCGCACGCTCGGCAGCCTCGTCGACGGCGGCAGCCTCAAGCAGGCGCTGCGCCACCCGCGCGAGATCCTCCCGTCGCTGGCGCTGACCGTCGGGCTGACGCTTGCGGTCGCCGGCGCGTACGTGACCGTCGGCATCGCCACGGCCGCGTTCATCGTGGTCGTCGTCGTCGCCTTCACGTACATGTCGCGGCTCGTCGTGATCGCTCGCGAGCGCACCG
Source organism: uncultured Solirubrobacteraceae bacterium (assembly GCA_963769555.1). GTDB lineage: Bacteria > Actinomycetota > Thermoleophilia > Solirubrobacterales > Solirubrobacteraceae > CADCVQ01. The sequence continues at coordinate 171,840 of CAVYMD010000001.1, forward strand.
GCCAGTACGCGGCGCTCTCGTGGGGCGTGCTCTCGGCGCTCGTGCGCTCGCTGGACAGCCGCGACAGCCGCACCGCCCGCCACAGTGCCGCGGTGGCCGCGTTCGCGCGCGACATCGCCCTGCAGAGCGGCCTGAGCCGGCGCGACGCGGACCTCGCCCACACCGCGGGCCTGCTGCACGACATCGGCCGCTTCGCGCTCCCCGACCGCGTCATGGAGCGCCAGGGCACGCTGACCGAGCACGACTGGCGCCACATCGACGCACACCCCCAGCTCGGGGCCGACCTGCTGCGCGACCTCGGCGTCTACGGCCCCGTCGCGACGATCGTCCGCTCCCACCACGAGCGCATCGACGGACGCGGCTACCCCGACGGGCTCGCGGGCGACGAGATCCACCGGATCGCCCGCATCGTCGCCGTCGCCGAGGTCTACGACACGCTCACCGGCCCGGACACCTACCGCAACGGCATGACGTCCTTCGAGGCGATCACCGAGATGCGGCGGGTGGCGGGTTGCCAGCTCGACGAGCAGTACGTCGAGGCGCTCGCCTCGCTGCTCGCCGGGCGGGGCACGGACTACCGCCACGCCGACGACGCGGACTTCGACGCCGAGCTGCTCATCGAGCGCAGGATCGCCGACTCGATCGCCACGGACTCGCGGACCGGCTCGGGGATCGGCGGGCTGGCGGCCCGGTCGTCGGCGATCGTGTCCGACCGGGCTCCGCGGAGGCTCGCGGCGATCGCGCGCCGAGCCGCGGCCTACGCGCGGGCGCCCAGCAGCTCGCGCGCCGCGTCGGCGCCGAGCCGGACGCTGTAGTTCGTCCCGCGATCCTCGGGATAGATCTGCGTCGTGTTGGCCAGCACGAGCCCGGGCACGCCGGTCTGCAGCGGCGGGATGCGGTGCTGGTATCCGAGGGTGACGATCGGCTGCGCGGCGGGCTCGCGATGCAGCCAGCGCTGCTTGACCCACGCGGGGGAGAACTGCGGCTGGACCTTGCGCAGGCCGGGCAGGTAGGCCTCGAGCAGCGCCTCGGAGTCCAGCGCGAGCAGCGGATCGCCGGGCGCGAGGTAGTTGGCGACGTAGAGGAAGCGCCGGCCGCCGTAGCGCTCGGGCGCGATGAGGTTCGTGTGCTCGACGAGCCCGACGAACGGCAGTTGCGGATCGGCGACGTTCGTCCAGTAGAACGGCGAGAAGCGGCGGTCGAGCTCGAGCAGCAGGCACAGCGCGGTGTGGTACTCCGTGGCCCGCAGGCGACCGAGGTACTCCGCGCCGATCGCGGCGCGCAGGTCGTCGTCGAGGAGCCCGTCGAAGACGTCGGAGGGCACCGTCGCGACGACCGCGTCGTAGCGCTGCTCGCCGCCGCCGTCGCGGGCGAAGCGGCGCGGGTCGTGGCCGGAGCGGAACGACCCCGGGGCGCCGGCGGCGACGAGCAGCCCGCCGTCGCCGTGACGACTCAACCCGGCCGCCGGCCGATCGACGAGCACGCGCCCGCCGCCCGCCTCGATCGCGTCGCGCAGCGCGCCGAACAGCCGCTCCCACGAGTGCGCCGGGTAGCCGAGCAGCTCCTGGCGGGCCTCGTCGCCCTCCAGGCGGCGGCGCAGCGTGAGCTTGCTCCACAGCCACGCCATCGAGATGTCCTCGGCGCGCTCGCCGAACTTGCCGCGCAGCAGCGGGCCCCAGACCTTGCGCCACGGGCCGCGGCCCATCCGCTTCTCGATCCACTCGCGCGCCGTGATCGACTCGAAGGGCTCGACGCGCCGGGCGCGCTTCTGCAGCAGCAGGACCGCGAGCCCCATGCGCAGCCGCGCGGGCGGCGACAGCGGCCCGAAGCGCAGGAGGTCCAGCGGCCCGTTGAACGCCCACTGGCGCCCGTCCACGAAGAACGCCATCGACGACGGATGCCACTCGAGCTCGTCGCCCATCCCGAGCTCCTCGTAGAGCGCCACGATGTGACGGTCGCTCGTGAAGAGATGGTGGTAGTAGCGCTCGAGCACGTCGCCGCCGCCGACGTCGAGCGTCGCGGCCTGGCCGCCGAGCCCCGGCCAGCGCTCGTAGACGTCGCAGGCGTGGCCCGCCTGCGTCAGGCGGTGGGCGCAGACCAGGCCGGCCACGCCGGCGCCGAGCACGGCGACCCTCATCGCGGGCCACCCGCCTTCCGGCGGCGCCGGGCGGGCGCGGGGCGAGGAGGCGGCGTCACGCCCGCACCAGCGCGCGAACGCGGCCGACGCCGCCGTAGCCGGCCACGAGCACGACGAGCCCGATGAGCGTGATCGGCACCGTGACGACGAAGCGCAGCAGCAGCAGGTAGGCGAGCGCCTGCGCGCCCGTGCGGCCGAGCGCGCGGACGCCGAAGACGATCGCCGCGTCGAACGTGCCGGCGAAGCCGGGGCCGCTCGGGATGAGCGCGAAGACCGAGGCCAGGCCCATGAGGTAGCCGACCTCCAGCGGCGCGAGGTCCAGCCCCGCGGCGCGCGCCGTCAGCCACCACGCGATCCACTCCAGCGCCCAGATGACGAGCGTGATCGCCAGCAGCCGGCGGCCGTGGTCGGAGCGCAGCCGCCGCGTCGCCTCGACCATCGGGGCGACGAACGCGATCGCGGCCGCGAGGTGCCCGCGGCGGTGCAGCACCCAGGCGACCGACGCCACCGCGGCGATGAGGCTCGCGACGAGCAGGGCGGCGAACACGAGGCGGCCGACCGACGGCAGGTCGATGCCGCCGAGCACGCCGTAGGCGAGCACGACGAAGAGCCCGACGAGCACGACGACGTCGAGCACGCGCTCGGCGACGACCGTCCCGATGACGGTCCTCGCGTCGGTTCGCGCGCGGGGCGTGACGAGCAGTACGCGCAGCGCGTCGCCCGCGCGGGCGGGCAGGATGTTGTTGCCGAAGTAGGCGACGGCGACGAGCCCGTAGGCGTCGATCCGCCGCGGGCTCGCGCCGTTGTAGCGCAGCAGCTCGTACCAGCGCTCCGCGCGCACGGCGCAGCCGGCGAGGTAGAACGCGATCGCGCCGCCCAGCTCGGCCAGCCGGCCCGGCGCGCTCGGCAGCGACGGGGCCTCCTGGTGGGTCGCCCACACGACGATCGCGGCGAGCGCCGCGATCGAGATCGTCGCTCCGAGGGCGGTGAGCGCCCGCTGCCTGCTGCCGCTAGACCGGGGCGCGCTCGCGCTCATTCTCGGCCGCGGCCACGTTGGTCCGCTCGCGCACGACGTACAGCGGCCGGCGCTTGACCTCGTCGTAGATGCGCCCGACGTACTCGCCGATCAGGCCGATGGCCATGAGCTGGATGCCGCCGAGCAGCAGCACCGCGACGACCGTCGTCGTGACGCCGGGCACGAACGAGCCGAAGATCTTGAAGATGACCGCGATCGGGACCGCGATGAACGCGAGCATCGCGCAGGCGAAGCCGGCGACGGTCGCGAGCTGGAGCGGGACGTTGGAGAACGATGCGATCGCGTCCAGCGCGAAGTGGACCATCTTGCGGATCGGGTACTTCGTGCGCCCGGCCTGCCGGGCCTCGCGGGTGTACGGGACCGCCGTCTGCGTGAAGCCGACCCACGACGTCATCCCGCGCAGGTAGCGGTTGCGCTCGCGCATCGTCAGCAGCGCGTCGAGCGCCTGGCGGCTCAGCAGCCGGAAGTCGCCGGAGTTGGCCGCCAGCGGCACGTCGGAGACCTTGCCCATGATCGAGTAGAACCAGCGCGCGGTCGTGAGCTTGAAGCGCGACTCGCCCTCGCGGTCGGTGCGGGTGGCGTAGACGACGTCCGAGCCGGCGCGCCAGTGCTCGACCATCGTCGGGATGAGCTCGGGCGGGTCCTGCAGGTCGGAGTCGATCATGACGACGACGTCGCCGGCGGCGTGGTCCAGGCCGGCGGTGATCGCCGTCTGGTGGCCGAAGTTGCGCGACAGCGTCACGACCTTGATGCGGTCGTCGGCGCCCGCGGCGGCGGCGAGGATGGCGGGGGTCGCGTCCGTCGAGCCGTCGTCGACGACGACGAGCTCCCAGGGAAGGCCGTCGAGCGCCGCGCGCACGCGCTCGCAGAACGTCCGCGCGTTGCCCTCCTCGTCGAGCATCGGCGCGACGACGCTCAGCAGGCCCAGATGCCGTTCGGCCATGCCGCTGATCGTAGTGTGGCCGTAGTCTGCGCGGCTGTGACCCGCTGTGCCGCCTGTGGCGCGACCGGCCTCGTCCCCCACCTCAAGGTGGCCGGAGACGCGGGGCCCGACGGCCTCATCCCGACGACCGACCGCTTCGGCACCGCGCTGGCGGACATCGTGCGCTGCACCTCCTGCGGGCACCGCCAGACCGATCCGATGCCCGACGACGCCGTGCTCGAGAGCGCCTACGCCGACGCCGCGTCGCAGGACTACGTCGCCGAGGAGGCCGGGCAGCGCGAGACGGCCCGCCGCACGCTCGAGCGCATCGAGGCGCGGCTGACGCCCGTGCCGATCCCGGCGAACAACGGCGGCCCGCGCCACCGCACGCTGCTGGACCTCGGCTGCTGGGTGGGCTTCCTGCTCTCGGAGGCCGCCGAGCGCGGCTGGGAGGCGACCGGCGTCGAGCCGTCGGCCTTCGCCTCGGCCTTCGCGCGCGAGCGCCTCGGCCTCGACGTGCGCACCGGCGACCTGCTCACGACCGACCTGCCGCTGGGTCACTACGACGCGATCGTCATGGGCGACGTCATCGAGCACCTGCCGCGGCCCGGCGAGGCGCTGGACCGGCTCGCCGAGCTGGCGCGCCCAGGCGGCATCGTCTGGATGGCGCTGCCCGACGCGGGCAGCCTCGTCGCGCGCGGTCTGCGCGCGCGCTGGTGGTCGGTCATCCCGACGCACGTGCAGTTCTTCACGCGCGGCTCGCTGCGCACGCTGCTCGAGCGCCGCGGCTGGACGGTGATCGAGATCGCGAGCTCGCCGAAGGCGTTCAGCGTGCGCTACTACCTCGAGCGCGTGGGCGGCTACTCGCCGCGCCTGGCGCGGGCGCTCGTGCGCGGCGCGCGCGCCGCCCGGCTCGCGGACCGCATGTGGGCGCCGGACTTCCGCGACCGGATGGCGGTCATCGCCCGCGCGCCGGACGCTGCGCCCGAGCCGTAGGGCGGCCAGAGCTCGCAGGGCGTCTTGTACTTAAGTATTTACTGGCCTATACTTGCTGGCGTCAAGCAAGGAAAGGAGGGCCGGCGATGACCGTCGAGCCCACATCGAAGGACAAGCAGATCACGATCGACGTGCCCGAGGACCGGGTCGCGGAGTTCTACGCGTTCTACGGGCGCTTCCTCGCGGGCTTCCCCCGCCGGCGCGGCCACGGGCGCGGGCACCGCTGCGGCGGCCACGGCCGCCACGAGCGCGCCGAGGAGGGCGCTGCCCCCGAGACCGGGACGCAGGCGGCCTGATGGCCGACAAGCAGATCACGGTCGCCGTGCCGGAGGAGCGCGTGCCGGAGTTCTACCTCTGGTTCGCGAGCTTCCTGTCGAGCGAGCCCGGCGCGCCGCCCTGGGGCGGCCGCCGCGGCCGCGGCCGCGGACCCCGCCACGGCTTCGGCGAGCCCGCGCCGTGGTCGGCGGACGACGCCGACGAGGCGGCCTGGCTCTACGACAAGCTCGCGCCGCCGGCGCGAGCGCTGTTCGACCTGTTCATCGACGCTCCCGGCGAGCGCGTGTCGGGCAACGACATCGCCTCGCGGCTCGGCCTCGAGAAGGGCGCCCACGGCGTCGCCGGCCTGCTCGCCTGGCCGGGGCGCTACGCGCGCAAGCTGGCCCGCGAGCTGCCGCTGGCCACCGAGGGCCGCGAGGACGGCGGGACCGACTACTACATGGATCCGGCGATCGCCGAGGTCTTCGCGGCCGCGCGCAAGCGGGCCCGGCCCGGCGGTTAGCGGCGGGCGGGCGCCGGTCCGAGCCCGCGCCGGCAGGTCCGGCCCGGCGGTCGGCGCGGCCGGGCCCGCGCCGGCGGGCCGGGCGGCGCGGCAGGCGCGAGCGGCTGCGGGCCATGCCGGCCGGCCCGGGCTGGAACCCCGCCCCGCGGGGCATGCTCAGCGGATGACCGAACGACTTGACAGCACCGTGGCGCTCGTGACCGGCGCCAGCAGCGGGATCGGCGAGGCGACGGCGCGCGAGCTCGCGCGCCACGGGGCCGCCGTGGCGATCGCCGCCCGCCGCAAGGACCGGCTCGACGCGCTCGCGCAGGAGATCGAGCGCGACGGCGGCGCCGCGCTCGCGATCGAGGCCGACGTCACCGAGGAGGCGCAGGCGCGGCGGGTCGTCGCCGACACGTTGCAGCGCTTCGGCCGCCTGGACACCGTCGTCAACAACGCCGGCGTCATGCTGCTCGGGCCGATCGTCGACGCGCCCACCGAGGAGTGGGACCGGATGATCGCGCTGAACCTGCAGGGCCTGCTCTACGTCGCGCACGCCGCCCTGCCGCACCTGCTCGAGGCCGCCGAGGGGGACCCGCGCCGGGTCGCCGACCTCGTGAACATCAGCTCGGTGGCCGGCCGCGTCGCGCGCAAGGGCGCCGGCGTCTACAACCTCACCAAGCACGGCGTCGGCGCCTTCAGCGAGGCGCTGCGCCAGGAGGTCACGGGCCGCCACGTGCGCGTCTCGCTCGTCGAGCCCGGCGCCGTCGCCACCGAGCTGACCGACCACGTTCGGCCCGAGATCCGCGAGCAGATCGTGAGCCGCTTCGGCGACGTCGAGCCGCTCGCGTCGGAGGACATCGCCGACGCGATCGCCTACATCGTCACCCGGCCGCGGCGCACGGCGGTCAACGAGCTGCTCATCCGCCCGACCGAGCAGGAGGGCTGAGGCGGGCCGTCAGGGGCGCGCGCGCAGGCCGAACGGCGGCCGCGCGCCGCCGGACCGCTTGGCCTGCACGACCGCGCGCCGGCGGCGCGCCGCCGGCAGCGCGCGCAGCGCCTGCCCGTAGGCGCGCAGCAGATGGCGCTCGCGCAGCACGACGTGCCCGAGCGCGAGCACCTCGTAGAACGCGATGCGGTGCAGGTCGCCGCGCACGTCGGCCCACGTGTCGTTCTTGGCGATCATGAGCAGGCGGTTGCGGAACTGCAGGCGCCGGTGCGCCTCGGGCAGCCCGGCGCGGGTCGTCGGCGAGTAGAAGCGCATGTGCCAGGCGACGGCGCGCGGCTCGTACATGCAGCGCCAGCCCAGCAGGCGGGCGCGCCAGGCGAGGTCGACGTCCGACGCCCACAGCTCGAGGTCCTCGTCGAGCACCTCGCCGCCGACGGCGCAGGCATCGAGCACCTCGCGGCGGTACAGCACGCAGGCGCCGTCCCCGCCGAAGACCTCCGCCGCCGCCGTGTAGCGGGTCGCGGGCTCGTCGTGGCCGACGAGCGTGTTCTTGCGGCGCCGGTCGACGACCATGCCCGCCGCGTCGAGGCGGTCGAGGCGGTCGGCGCGCTCCATGCCCGTCGCGCGCAGCAGGCGCGGGGCGACGGAGCCGACGCCGCGCTGGGCGAGCCGGGGGCGGGCGGCGGCGAGGAAGCCCTCGTCGAGCACGCAGTCGGCGTTGAGCAGCAGCAGCGCGTCGCCCTCCGTCGCCACGATCCCGGCGTTGATCGCCGCCGCGTAGCTCACGCGCTCGCGCAGCGCGACGACGCGGGCGCCGTGGGCCTCGGCGACCGAGCGCGTGGCGTCGGTGCAGGCGTTGTCGACGACGACGAGGTCGGCGCCGGGCTGCGCCGCCGCGGCGGGCAGCGAGCGCGCCAGCAGGCGCGCCTCGTCGACGCTGAGCACGAGCACCGTCGTGCGCTCGACGGGCTCGCTCACGGTCGACGGGCGGGGCAGGGCGCCCCGCCGGCGGGCGTCATAGGAGCATCTCCTCGTAGACGGCCGCGGTGAGCGCCGCGCTGTCGGCCCACGACAGCCGCCCGGCACGCGCGAGGCCGCGGCGCGCGAGCTCGGCGTGGCGCGCGCGGTCGCCGACGACGCGCCGGATCGCGGCGGCCATGTCGGCGACGTCGACGGGATCGAAGTACTCCGCCGCGTCGCCGCCGGTCTCCGGCAGCGCGGTCTCGCGGGACGCGACGACGGGCACCCCGCGGGCCATCGCCTCGACGAGGACGAGCCCGAAGCCCTCGTAGAGGGATGGGTGCACGAGCGCGTCGGCGCCGCGCATGAGCGCGTCCAGCCGCGCGTCGGAGAGGTAGCCCGTGAGGCGCACCGGCTCGCCGCCGGCCGCGGCGCGCACCCGGTCGGCCTCGACGCCGCTGTCGATGCCGGCGAGCACCAGCCGGTGCTCGAGGCCCTCCTTGCGCAGCGCGCGGAAGGCCTGCACGAGGCGCAGGAGGTTCTTCTTCGGCCGCAGGTCGCCGACCGCCAGCAGGTACGGGCCGTCGTCGGGCACCGCCTCGTCGCCGATCGGCAGCGAGGGGGCGTTGGGGATGATCCGCACGCGCGCCTCGTCGACGTCGTAGCGCCGCACGACGTCCTCGGCGGTGTAGCCCGAGACGCAGATGACGCGCTGCGCCGAGCGCGCCGCGCGGCGCGCGAACGTGCGGTACTTCCAGCCCGTGCGCTTGGAGAAGTCCTCCGGGAAGACCTCGAAGGCGAGGTCGTGGATCGTCACGACGCCCATGCACGGGCGCGCGAGCGGCAGGAAGCAGTTGGGCGCGTGGACGAGGTCGGCCCGCTGGCGGCGCAGGCGCACCGGCAGCTCGACCTGCTCGAAGAGCAGCTCCGGGCCGCGGCCGCCCTCCGAGATGACCTGGTACTCGAGCTCCGGGCGCTCGGGCAGGGCGTTGACGAGCTCGCGCACGTAGCGCCCCCAGCCGCGCAGCTGCGGCTCGAACGCGTCGCGCGCGTCGATGGCGACGATCGGCACCCCGAGAACGATCTCACGACCGCGGTGCCGGGCGCGCCCCTGCCTCCCGGACGACGGGGCGGCGACCGCGGTGCCGGGCGCGCCCCTGCCCGGTCGCGGACGGGCCGGCGGCCCCGGCCGCTAGGTTCTGCGCCGATGCCCGGCGGTGGCCCGCACCTCTTTCGCTCCGACGACCGCCGCTCGGCCGCGCAGCGCGCGCGGCGCCTCGCGCTGCAGGCGGCGAGCCTCGCGCGGCTGCCGCGGCCGGTCGCCGCGTTCTGGCTGCGGGCGATGCGCCGTGCGCAGGCCGAGCACGACACGTGGAGCATCGACGTCGCCTGCCGCCCGGCGGAGCTGCGCGTCCTGCTCGACACCCTGAGCGAGGCGCGGCGCGTGGCCGAGATCGGCACCGCCGCGGCCTGGACGACGTCCTGCCTGGCGCTCGCGCGGCCCGACCGCGAGGTGCACTCCTGGGACGTGGAGGCCCACCCCGAGCGCGAGCGCTACCTCGCCCTGCTGCGCCCCGGCGACCGCGCCCGCGTGCAGCTGCACGCCCGCCCCGGCGGCCTCGGCCCGCAGGACCCGCCGCCCGTCGACGCCGTCTTCATCGACTCCTCGCACGAGTACGACGAGACCGTCGCGACGTTTCGCACCTGGGAGCCGGCGGTCGCGCCCGGCGGGATCGTCGCGTTCCACGACTGGCAGGACGACGCCTACCCCGGCGTGACTGCCGCCGTGCGCGACCTGCGCCTGCGCGGCGAGGGGCGCGGGCACCTGTTCGTGTGGCGCAAGCCCGCCTGAGCGGCGCGGCGCGCCGCGCCGGCGGCACGCATCCGGACGGACCTGATAGGAGTGCGCCATGACAACCCATCTCGCCTCTCGCAGACCCCTGGCTGCCGCCGTCGCGGCCGCCGGCGCCGTGGCAGTTGCCCTCGCCGCCGTCGCGCCCGCTCCCGCGCGCGACGGCGCGCACGTGCTCGCCGCCGACGTCGCGCCCTACACCGCCGAGCGGCCCGGCGTCGTGACGAACTCGGGCGTGAGCGGCCGCGCGTCGATCGTCGCCCCGGCGGGCGGCAGGCACGTGATCGTGCGGATCGGCGCCGGCGGCCTGCAGGCGGGCGAGGAGTACGGGGTGCACGTGCACGACGGCGCCTGCTCGCAGTACCTGGGTCACCTGCAGTACCAGAGCCCGGGCCCCGTCACGCGCGACAACGAGGTCTGGCTCGACCTGCGTGCCAACCGCGACGGGCGCGCGCGCGACCAGGTCCGCGTGCCGCGCTTCGACACCCGTCGCGCGCTGTCGATCGTCATCCACGCGCGCTCGAACCCCGACCACGCGCCGGGCGCGCCGGGCCACCCGGGCGCGAGGATCGCCTGCGGGGACTTCGCTCCGCGCTCCTGACGCCGCGCCGGGCCGGACCGCACCGGCAGCCGCCGCCCGCACCTCGCGGCGGCGGCTACGATGCGCGCGTCGTGTCAGACGCCGCCACCGCCGTCCCGCCGGAGCCGCGCCAGTCGCGGATCTTCGAGCTGCCGATCGAGCTCGGCCACCCCGCCGAGCTGCTCGCGCGGATCGTCGGCTGGGTCGGGCGCGGCGAGCCGACGAAGCGCGTCATGTACGTCAACGCGCACGTGCTCAACCAGTCGCGCGAGGACCCCGCGCTGCGGGTCGCGCTCGAGGAGGCCGACCTCGTCTACTGCGACGGCTACGGCGTGCGGCTCGCCGCGAAGGCGCTGAGCGCCGAGATCCCGCACCGGATGACGGGCGCGGACTGGATCTGGGACCTCGCCGCGCTCTGCGAGGCGCAGGACCGCTCCGTCTACCTGCTCGGCTGCGATCCCGGCGTCGCCGCCCAGGCCGGCCAGCGCCTGCGCCGCGCGCACCCGGGGCTGCGCGTCGTCGGCACCCACCACGGCTACTTCGAGATCGGATCGGGCCACGACGAGCGCGTCATCGAGGACATCAACCTGCGCAAGCCCGACATCCTGCTCGTCGGGATGGGCACGCCCAAGCAGGAGATCTGGGCCCAGCGCACCGTCGACCGCCTGGACTGCGACGTGCTGTGGAGCGTCGGCGCGCTCTTCGACTTCGTCTCCGGGCGCGTGCCGCGCGCGCCCGCATCGCTGTCGGACAACGGCCTGGAGTGGATCTTCCGCTTCGCGATCGAGCCCAAGCGGATGTGGCGGCGCTACCTCGTCGGCAACCCGGTCTTCCTGAGCCGCGTGCTCGCGCAGGTGCGCCGGCGGCGCGCCGCCTGAGCCGCGTGCTCGCGCAGGTGCGCCGGCGGCGCGCCGCCTGAGCCGCGCTCAGAGGACCGACGCGCGCGCCGGGTCGGCGACGTTGGCGCCCGCGTCCTCGACGAGGCGCTCGAGCGCCTCGTAGCCCTCCTCGCGCGCGTGGCGCGCCTCGGCGGCGGTGATCGGCACGAGCCAGAGGACGACGATCCGGCGCTCGCCGTCCTGCACGACGTCGAAGCCCTCCGGGAACGCGTACGGCGGCAGGACGAGCAGGTGGTCGGCGGCCGAGCCCGCCGTCCACGGGCGGCCGAGCTCGACGACGCTGCCGACGCCCAGGCCGGGCTCTGCGTCCGCGTTGACGCTCGCCAGCGCGGCGAGCATCTCGACGAGCACCGGATCCTCGGCGGGCGCGAGCAGGACGTACTCGGCGCCGTCCCGCCCGTCCGCCGCGGCCTGCGCGGCGCCGCACGTCGCGTAGACCCAGGGCTCGCCGGGCTGCGCCGGGGCGATGCGCCGCACGCGAAAGCCGGGCAGGCGCTCCTGGACCGCCGCGCGCGCGGGCGTCAGCGACTCGTGCGCGCTCCGCGGCCAGAAGCGGTCGAGGTGGTCGGCGAAGGCCATGCGCGCCATCGTCACACACGTCGCCCTGCGACGCCGGGGCGGGCGCCACTTCGTAGGCTCTTACCCAACCGTGCTGTGCTGTCGCCAGGTGCAACCCCGATGAAGGTCCTTGTTGTCGACGACGAGCCGAGCGTGCGCGCCGCGCTGCAGCGCGCGCTCGCACTCGAGCGCCACGACGTGATCCTCGCCGAGGACGGCCAGCAGGCGCTCGACACGCTCGCCGAGGGCGCCGTCGACGCGATCGTGCTCGACGTCATGATGCCCCGCGTCGACGGCCTGGAGGTCTGCCGCCGGCTGCGCGCGGCCGGCGACCGCACGCCCGTGCTCATGCTCACCGCGCGCGACGCGATCGACGACCGCGTCGACGGGCTCGACGCGGGCGCCGACGACTACCTGCTCAAGCCGTTCGCGCTGCGCGAGCTCAACGCCCGCCTGCGCGCCCTGCTGCGCCGCGTCGACGCGGGCGGCCCGACGCTCGCGTTCGCCGACCTCGTCCTCGACCGCGCCGCGCACGAGGTCCACCGCGGCGACCGGCGCGTCGAGCTCTCCAAGACCGAGTTCTCCCTGCTGGAGCTCTTCCTCGAGCATCCGCGCCAGGTGCTGACGCGCTCGACGCTCTTCGAGCGCGTGTGGGGCTATGACTTCGGCGCGACCTCCAACGCGCTCGGCGTGTACATCGGCTACCTGCGCCGCAAGACCGAGGAGGGCGGCGAGCGGCGCCTGCTGCACACCGTGCGCGGCATCGGCTACGTCCTGCGCGAGCCATGACCGCACGCTTCCGGCGGGCCGCGCGACCGCGGCCGCGGACCTCGCGATGATGGCGCTGCGCCACCGGCTGACGCTGCTGGCCGCCGCCACGGTCGGCGTGACGGTCGTGCTCGTCTCCATCGTCGCGTATCTCGTGCTGCGCAGCGAGCTGCGCGGTCAGGTCGACGAGGCGCTGGCCGCCCAGTACACGCAGGTCCTGCGCGTCGCCGCGCGCTTCGACCGCGGCCCGGGGCCGCGCTTTCGCTTCCCGGCGCCGTCGGCGCGGCGCGGCGGCCCCAGCGGACCCGTGCAGTGGCTCGGCCCCGAGGGCGAGGTCGTCGTCGCCGCCGAGAGCGACCTGCAGGTCCCGGTGGAGAGCCCCGACCGCGCCGTGGCGGGCGGCGACCGGCGCGCCGTGCTGCGCGACATGGACAGCGCCGACGGCGTGCACCTGCGCGTGCTCACGGTCGCGCTGCCCGAGGGCGGGGCGATCCAGCTCGCGCGCAGCCTCGCCAACGTCGACGCGACGCTCGGCCGCCTGCGGATCGTGCTCGCGCTGCTGTGCGGCGGCGGCACGCTGCTGGCGGCGTTCTTCGGGCGGCTCTTCGGCCGCGAGGTCATCCAGCCGGTGCGCGAGCTGACGGCCGCCGCCGAGCACATCACGCAGACCGACGACCTCGGCCGGCGGATCGAGGTGCGCAGCGACGACGAGGTCGGCCAGATGGCCCGGCGCTTCAACGCGATGCTCGGGGCGCTGGAGGGCTCGCGGCGCGCGCTCGACCAGTCCGTCGGCTCCCAGCGCCAGCTCGTCGCCGACGCGTCGCACGAGCTGCGCACGCCGGTCACCTCGCTGCGCACGAACATCGAGGTCCTGCTCGCCGAGGACGGCCAGCTCGGCGACGACGACCGCCGGCGCCTGCTCGAGGACGTCCGCGCCGAGACCGAGGACCTCACGGCGCTCATCACCGACGTCATCGACCTCGCCCGCGGCGACCAGCCGCTGTCCGGCGTCGACGACGTCCAGTTTCACCGCCTCGTCGAGGAGGCCGTCGCCCGCGCCCGGCGCCGGCGGCCGCACACGACGTTCGACGCGCAGCTCGAGCCGACGCTCGTCGAGGGCGTCGCCGAGCGCCTCGGCCGCGCGGTCGACAACCTGCTCGACAACGCGGCGAAGTACGCGCCCGAGGGCACCGTCGTCGAGGTCACGCTCGGCGACGGCGAGCTGACCGTCCGCGACCACGGGCCCGGCATCCCCGAGGCCGACCGCCCGCACGTCTTCGACCGCTTCTACCGCGGCTCCACCGCGCGCGGCCGGCCGGGCTCCGGGCTCGGCCTGGCGATCGTCCGTCAGGTCGCCGAGACGCACGGCGGCTCGATCGCCGTCGAGGAGGCCCCGGACGGCGGGGCGCTCTTCCGGCTGCGGCTCGGCCGCGCCGACGCGCGAGCGAGCCACCTCTCGGAGGCGCCCGCGGCCACGCCGGCCCCCGAGGCGCCGGTCCCCGGCCCCGGACCGCCCGGCGGCCCGTAGCCGGGTCGGGCCGTCCACCCGTCCGCGCCGCCGCTGCGCAGGCGGATCGAGCCTTCTTACCTGATTCTTCATCCCCGCTCACCGGCGTCTTGCACGCGTCGGGCTTGATGGACTGCATGCAACGAGCCTCGAGGTGAGACCGATCCGCCATGCCATCCGAGCCCTTCCCGCGCTCGCCGTCGCGGCGCTGACGCTCGCCGCCTGCGGCGGCGCGGCCGACGCCGGCGCCGGCGGCGGCACGAGCGCCGACGACCGCGACGCCGCGCGGATCCGCTTCCAGCAGTGCATGCGCGACAACGGCGTCGAGCTTCCCGGCCGCCGCGATGGCGCGGGCGGCGGGGCGCCGGGCAACATCGACAGCGAGAAGCTGCGCAAGGCCCAGGAGGCGTGCTCGGAGTTCCGCGAGCAGGCGCGCGGCGAGCTGACCGACGAGCAGCGCCAGGAGTTCCGCGACGCCTTCACGAAGTTCGCCTCGTGCATGCGCAAGGAGGGCGTCGACCTGCCCACGCCGACCGGTACGGGCCCCGGCGGCGGCGTGCGCCGCGCGCTGCGCATCGACCGTGAGTCCCCGAAGGTGCAGGCCGCGCTGAAGGCCTGCGAGGACGTCCTGCCGCGACGCCGCGGCGGCGGGCCGGGCGGCGGCGGACCCGGTCCGGGCGGCGGCGTCGCCGGACAATGAGCGATCCCGGGCGCAGGCGTCCGCGCCGGCGGACCGTCGCGGCCGGCGCGATCGTGCTCGTCGCCGCCGTCGCCGTCGCCGTGGTCGCGACGAGCGGCTCGTCGAGCGTGCAGACCGGCGACGCCGGCGCCGACACGCCGACGACGCGCATCGAGCGCCGCGACCTCGTCGAGGTGCAGACCGAGGACGGCACGCTCGGCTACTCCGACAGCCGCGTCGTCATCGGGCAGATGGCCGGCACGATCACGTGGCTGCCGGCGGCCGGCAGGGTCGTGCGGCGCGACCGCACGCTGTACAGGGTCGACCAGCGGCGCGTGTACCTGCTCTACGGCTCGGTCCCCGCCTACCGCGCGCTCGGCCCGGGCCTGTCGGGCAAGGACGTCGGGGCGCTGGAGCGCAACCTGCGCGTGCTCGGCATGGACCCCGACCGCGCGATGTTCGTCGACGGCGTCTGGGACGCCGGCACGACGCTCGCGGTGCAGCGCTGGCAGGCCGGCCACGGCCTCGACCAGACCGGCACGATCGAGCTCGGGCGCGTCGTCTTCCAGCCCGGCAGCCGCCGCGTGACGCAGCTCGCGATGCGCGTCGGCGCCACGGCGGGCGGCGGCGCGAGCGGCGGGGCCGCGGGCGGCGCCGCCGCCGGCGAGGTCATGACGACCACGTCGACGTCGCAGATCGTGGCGGTCGACCTCGAGACGACGAAGTCCTCGCTCGCGAAGACCGGTGCGCGGGTCTCCGTCGAGCTGCCCTCGACGAAGGTCGTCCCGGGCAGGATCGCGCGCGTCGGCAAGGCCGCCGTGCAGCCGACCGCCGCCGACGGCACGCCGAGCGGCGCGCCGACGGTGAAGCTCACGATCAAGCTCTCCAAGCGGGCCACGGCGATCGACCAGGCGCCGGTCACGGTGCGTCTGGAACGCAGCCGCGCGAAGGACGTCCTCGCGATCCCGGTCACCGCGCTGCTGGCCCGCAGCGGCGGGCGCTTCGCCGTGCAGGTCATCGACGGCGCGACGCGCCGGGTCGTCCCGGTCAAGACCGGCCTGTACACGAGCGGGTACGTCCAGATCGCCGGCGACGGCCTGCGCGAGGGCATGCGCGTCGCCAACGCCGAGGTCTGATGCACGTCCTGAAGCTGCGCGGCGTCGTCAAGGAGTACGCGGGCGACGTGCGCGCCCTGCGCGGCGTCGACCTGCAGATCGCGCCCGGCGAGCTCGTCGCGATCGTCGGCCCGTCGGGCTCGGGCAAGACGACGCTGCTGCAGATCATGGGCACGCTGGACCGCCCGTCCTCGGGCGACGTCGAGATCGACGGCATCGACGCGGCCGAGGCATCCGACGACGAGCTGTCGGCGCTGCGCGCGCGGAGGATCGGCTTCGTCTTCCAGCAGTTCTACCTGCTCGAAGGGCTGCGCGCGGTCGACAACGTCGCCGGCGGGCTGCTGTATGCGGGCGTCCCCGCCGACGAGCGCCGCGAGCGCGCCCGCGAGGCGCTGGCCCGCGTCGGCCTGGAGCACCGCGCCGAGCACCGCCCATCCGAGCTGTCGGGCGGGGAGCGCCAGCGCGCGGCGATCGCGCGAGCGGTCGTCGGCCGGCCGGCGATCGTCTTCGCCGACGAGCCGACGGGCGCGCTGGACACGAAGACGGGCGCCGGGATCATCGCGCTGCTGCGCGAGCTCAACGCCGCCGGCACGACGCTCGTCGTCATCACGCACGACGCGCAGGTCGCGGGCGCGTTCCCGCGCCGCGTCGAGCTGCGCGACGGCGAGATCATCTCCGACACGCACTCCCCGTGAGCTCCGCGCCGGCACCGAGCCGCCTGCTCGCGCGCGACGTCCTCGCGGTCGGCAGCATCGGACTGCGCACGCGTCGCCTGCGCGCGGCGTTGTCGGCGCTCGGCATCGCGATCGGGATCGCCTCGATGGTCGCCGTGCTCGGGATCTCCGCCTCCAGCCAGGCCGACCTGCTCGCCCAGATCGACCGTCTCGGCACGAACCTGCTCACCGCCGGACCGGGGCAGTCGTTCTTCGGCGACGACAGCGAGCTGCCGAAGACCTCCCCGGCGCGGATCGCGGCGCTCGACGGCGTGCAGACCGCGGCGGCCGTCTACGGCGTCGACGCCGCGACCGTCCGGCGCACCGACCTCGTCGATCCCGCCGAGACGAGCGGCATCACCGTCCAGGCCGCCGACACGAGCCTGCCGCCGACGCTCAGCGCGCAGCTCGCGTCCGGGCGCTTCCTCGACGCCGCGACGGAGCGCTTCCCGGCCGTCGTGCTCGGCGCCGTCGCGGCCCGGCGGCTCGGGCTGAGCTCCGTCGAGGGCGAGCCGCAGGTCTGGATCGGCGAGCGCTGGTGGACCGTCGTCGGGATCCTCGCGCCCGTCACGCTGGACCGCGGGATCGACCGCGCGGCGCTCATCGGCCTGCCCGTCGCCCAGAAGCTCTTCGAGATCGAGCGCAACCCGTCCAAGCTCTACGTGCGCGCCGACGAGGCGACGCTGGGCGCCACGCGCGACCTCATCCCGGCGACGGTGAACTCCGAGCACCCCGAGGAGGTCGACGTCAGCCGGCCGTCGGACGCGCTGGAGGCCAAGGCCGCTGCCGAGGGCGCGTTCACCTCCCTGCTGCTCGGCCTCGGCGCCGTCGCGCTGCTCGTCGGCGGCGTCGGGATCGCGAACGTCATGGTCATCTCGGTGCTCGAGCGCCGCTCGGAGATCGGCCTGCGCCGCGCGCTCGGCGCCACGCGCCGGCACATCAGCGCGCAGTTCCTCACCGAGTCGCTGCTGCTCGGCGCGGCGGGCGGGATCGCGGGCGCGCTGCTCGGCGCGCTCGTGACGATCGTCTACGCGGCGACCCAGGGCCTGCCCGCCGTCGTCCCCCCGCTCGCGCTCGGCGGCGGGATCGTCGCCGCGCTGCTGATCGGCGCGGTCGCCGGGCTCTACCCGGCGCTGCGCGCGGCGCGGCTGTCGCCGACGGAGGCGCTGCGCACGGTGTGAGCGCGCGGCCTCACGCGGCCGCCCCGCCGCAGATCGCCGCGAAGCGCCCGACGTCAACGTTCCCGCCCGAGATGACGACCCCCACCCGCAGGCCCTGCACGTCGATCCGCCCCGCGAGCAGCGCCGCGAGCGCCGCCGCGCCGCTCGGCTCGACGACGATCCGCATGCGCTCGAAGCAGAAGCGCATCGCCTCGGCGATCTGCGCGTCGCCGACCGTGACGACGGACTCGACGAGCGCGCTGACGACCGGGAAGGTCAGGCGGCCGGGCATCGGGATCTGCATCCCGTCGGCGATCGTCGCGCCGACCTCGACGCGCACGCGACGGCCCGCGGCGAGCGAGCGGACGGTGTCGTCGCCGGCCTCCGGCTCGACGCCGACGACCCGCAGACCGGGCCGCAGGCCCGTGCCGGCGACCGCGGATCCCGAGATGAGGCCGCCGCCGCCGACCGGCACGACGAGCACGTCGAGCCCGCCGGCGTCCTCGATGAGCTCCAGCGCGGCGGTTCCCGCGCCGGCCATGACGAAGGGGTCGTCGTAGGCGTGCACGAGCGTGCGCCCCTCGCGCGCGGCGAGCTCCTCGGTGAGGCGCTCGCGGTCGTCGCGGTAGCGGTCGAACTCGACGACCCGCGCGCCGTAGGCCTCCGTCGCCGCCCGCTTGCTCTGCGGCGCGTCGCGCGGCATGAGGATCACGGCGTCGCTGTCGCACAGCGACGCGGCCAGCGCGACGGCCTGCGCGTGGTTGCCCGACGAGGACGCCACGATCCCCCGTCGCAGCTCGTCGTCCGAGAGCCGGCTGATGCGGTTGTAGGCGCCGCGGAACTTGAAGGCCCCCATCCGCTGCAGGTTCTCGGCCTTGAGGAGCACGCTCGCCGCCAGGCGCGCGTCGAGCGTGCGCGACGTCAGCACCGGCGTGCGGTGCGCCACCCCGGCCAGGCGCCGCGCGGCGTCCTCGACGTCGGGCAGGCCGATCGGGAGGTCCGGCGAGCTCACGGACGCAAGTAAAGCGACCGGTCGCGCGCACGCGGCGCGCGACCCGCCCCTACCCGGCCGCGGGCTCGAGCACGACCGGCACGACGACCGGCTCGGTACCGGTGATCGTGAACTGCTCGCCGTCGCTTGAGATCGTCATCGAGCCGGCGTCGAGCAGGCGGTAGCTCGTCTCCTCGGGCGTCATGAGGATCTCGAGGCGGCTGCCGCGGAAGATGAGGCGGAAGCGCATGCTCCTCCAGTCGGCCGGCAGCCGCGGCGTGAACGCGAGGTCCTGGCCGGCGACGTCGCGCAGCCCCGCGAAGCCGTTGACGAGCGCCATCCAGACGCCCCCGCAGGAGGCCACGTGGATGCCGTCGGACACGTTGCCGGCGAGGTTGGCGAGGTCGATCGCCGCGCTGAGCAGGAAGTAGTCGTAGGCGGCCTGCAGGTCGCCGACCTCGGCCGCCATGACGCTCTGCACGCACGACGACAGCGAGGAGTCGCCGGTCGTCAGCGGGTCGTAGTACTCGAAGACGCGCTGCTTCTCCTCCTCCGTGAAGCGGTCGCCGGCGAGGAAGGTCGCCAGGACGACGTCGGTCTGCTTGATGACCTGGTGGCGGTAGATGTTCAGCGGGTGGTAGTGCAGCAGCAGCGGGTAGTGGTCCAGCGGCGTGTTCTCGAAGTCCCACGGCTTGCGATTGAGGAAGTGCTCGTCCTGCAGCAGCACGCCGGCGCGGTCGTCGTAGGGCACGAACATGAGCTCGGCGGCCTGGACCCACTCGGCGGGCTCGTCGGGATCGATCCGCAGCCGCGCGACGAGCCGGTCGTAGGCGTCGGGGTCGGTCGCGCGCAGCAGCTCGAGGCCCTCGGCCGCGGCGTTGAGGTTCTCGCGCGCCATGAGGTTCGTATAGGCGTTGTTGTCGACGACGGCGGAGTACTCGTCGGGCCCCGTCACGCCCTGGATGCAGAACGCGCCGTCGCGGCGCTTGGAGAAGAACCCGAGGTCGGCCCACAGGCGCGCGGTCTCGACGAGGATCTCGACGCCCTCGCGGGCGAGGAACTCCTGGTCGCCGGTGACGCGCTCGAACTGGCGCACGGCGTAGGAGATCGCCGCGTTGATGTGGTACTGCGCGGTGCCGGCGGCGTAGTAGGCCGAGGCCTCCTCGCCGGAGATCGTGCGCCACGGAAACAGCGCGCCGCGGTGGCCGAGCTGGCGCGCGCGGCGGCGCGCCGCCTCGAGCATCTCGTAGCGGAAGTGCAGCAGGCGCCGCGCGACGTGCGGCTGGGTGTACGTCAGCACCGGCAGGACGTAGATCTCGGTGTCCCAGAAGTACTGGCCCTCGTAGCCGCGCCCCGTCAGCCCCTTGGCGGCGATCCCGTGGCCCTCCACGCGCGCCGACGCCTGACGGATCTGAAAGAGGTTGAAGCGCACGGCCTGCTGGATGTCCTGCGGGCCGTCGATCTCGATGTCGCTGTGCTCCCAGAAGGCGGCCAGCCGCTCGCGCTGCACCTCGGCGATGCGCCCGAAGCCGTCGCCGACGGCGCGGTCGAGCGTGCGGTTGACGCGGCGCACGAGGTCGCTGGACGCCGCCTGCGGGTCGTGGTGGTAGCCCAGCAGCTTCGTGATCGTCGCCGGCACCCCCGGCACGGCGTCGAGGAAGAACACGACGCGCCCCTCGTCCTCCTGGACGCTGGACTCGATGCTGTGGCGAAGCTCGGTCTGGATGCTGTGCTCCATGCCGCACGCCAGGCCGATCCCGCTCGAGCGCGTGCGCAGCTCGAGCAGCACCCGCGTGCCGTCGCAGAACTGGTCGATCGGCGCCAGCGCGGACTCGTCCATCCGCACGCCAATGCGCGGATCGTCGTGGCCCTTGGGCCGCGGAAGGTGCGTGACGAGCTCGGACGCGATCGCGAGCTCGGCCATCCCCGACACGAGCGTGACCTCGTAGGAGATCGCGGCGAGGTGGCGCCAGTGCAGCGAGGCCAGGCGCTTCGTGCGCAGCTCGACGACCGCGCCGCGCGACGTGCGAAAGCGCGCGAAGCGCTCGAGCGTCCCGGTCTTCATGTCGAGCACGCGCTCGTACTCGAGCAGCTGGGACTCGGCCAGGACGAGGGGCTCCTCGTCGACGTACAGGCGCATGATCGAGCCGTCGGGCGCGCTGACGATCGTCTGCCCGGTCGTCGCGAAGCCGAACGCGGCCTCGCCGTACGGGATCGGCCACGTCTCGTGCAGGCCGTTGAGGAAGAAGCCCGGGTCGTTGGAGGGCAGGCCCTCCTCGTGCGTGCCGCGGATGCCCATGTAGCCGTTGGCGATCGCGAAGAGCGTCTCGGCCTCCGCCGTGCTCTCCAGCGAGAACCGGCGCGAGACGAGGCGCCAGGGGTCGATCGGCATCGCGTTGCCGAGCGCCGGCGCGGCGCGGGCATCGCGGACGCGCGTGAGCGCGGCCAGCCGCGCGTCGCGCAGGCTCATCGCCCGACCTCCTCGCCGGCGCGCATGCACGCGATCGCGCGGGCGCGTGAGGGGCGGGTGCGGGGTGCGTTCGACGCGTCCATGTCGGATCGGGCTCGGCGGGTGATGCAGGCAAGACCCGCGGCCGGTGGGACGGGCGGGGAGGGCCTCCTCATGTTACGCGCCGTCGCCGCCCCCCGTCGCGTGCGTCGAGCCCGGCAGGCCGCGCTCGAGCACGCCGAGCGCGACGTCGACGACGTCCGGGTCGAACTGCGTCCCGGCGTTGTCGCGCAGCTCGCGCACGGCGGCGGTCCGGGTCATCGCCTCGCGGTAGGGCCGGCGCGTCGTCATCGCGTTGTACGCGTCGGCGACCGAGATGACGCGGGCCGCGAGCGGAATCGCCGCGCCGCGCAGCCCGTCCGGGTAGCCGCCGCCGTCGAAGCGCTCGTGGGAGGCGCGCACGACCGCCCCGACGTCGTGCAGCGTCCCGCCGACCTGGTCGAGCATTCGCTGCCCGTCGACGGTGTGCCGGCGCATCGTGACCCACTCGTCGGCATCCAGCGGCCCGGGCTTGTTGAGGAGCTCCTTCGGCGTGGACATCTTGCCGATGTCGTGCAGCATCGCGCCGAACTCGACGAGCCGCCGGTCGTCCTCCTCGATGCCGAGCTCGTCGGCGATCGCGAGCGCGAAGGCGACGACGCTCTGGCTGTGGTGGCCGGTGTAGGCGTCGTCCTCGGAGAGCACGTCGCCGAGCAGCAGCGCGGTGCCGCGGTATGCCGAGCTGAGCTCGATCGCCGTGCCGATCCGCTCGTGGCGCTCGCGGGCGAAGACGTTGAGCAGCGCGCCGAGCGGGAGCACGAGCAGAAACGCGTAGTGCTCGACGGTGCTCGCGAGCGCGGCGAGCAGGCCGATCGGCGAGAGCAGGAGGTCGACGAGCCAGACCTCGCGCAGCACGCCGACCATGTGCCGCGGCCTGACCTCGTGGCCGAGGCGCTCGCGCAGCGTGGAGGCGAGCAGGTCGCAGGCGAACTGGGCCGCGAGCGCGAGCACGTAGACCGGCCAGTCGGCGAGCGCGGGCGCGCCGACGTCGGCGAGCACGAAGACGACGGCCGGGCCGAGGGCGAACCAGGCGTCGCCCGGCACCCCGACGAGGCGCTGCGGGTGCAGGCGCCCGGTCGCCACGTCCGGCAGGCGGTCGGCGAGGAGCGCGGCGAGCACGACGAGCGGCACGATCGCCGCCGGCAGGACGAAGAGCATCGGGACGAACACGAGCTGCGTCGGGACGAGGTAGCCGCTTCCCGTCTCGAACTCCAGGCGCCCCACGACGGCGGCCGCGAGCGCGAACAGCACGACGTCGCCCGGGTCGACCCGGGCCTCGACGCCGCTCGCCGCGAGCAGGACCGCGCCCACGATGAAACCGGCTGCGACGGTCGCGTACGAGGCCAGCTCCCGACCACGCATCGGCACCCGCAGGCGCGACCGCGCCGCCTCGGTGAGACGGATCGGTGCTGACACCGGACGAGCCTAACCCGCGCGGCGGGCTCCGACGCCGCCAGGGCGAAAGCCTGGAGGTTCGGCGCCCGGGCGCGCGCTCAAGCTTTTCGCCTCGGGTCCGATGACGCTGGTCCTGAGCGGTCAACCGCTCGGTCACAGTCAAGCCGAGGAGAGGGAAGCTCCCGTGCGTCCAGCCGTCCGCCGCATCGCGCTGTCCAGCGCGACGATCGTCCTCGCCGTCGCTGCGTCCGCCGCCCAGGGATGGGCCGCGACGCCGCTGCCCGAGCCCGCCTGCCCGCAGGTCGCGATCTCACAGCCGTTCGCACACTTCGGCGACCTCGCCGACTACTTCCTCGCCCCGGGCGGCGATTTCGAGTCCAGGGCGGCCGGCTGGACGCTAGCCGGCGGCGCCGCCGTCGTACAGGGCAACTCGCCCCTCCTGACAAGTCCCGCGCCCGGCCGCATGTCGCTCGACCTCCCCGCCGGCGCCTCCGCGACGGCGCCGCCGATCTGCATCGGCGTCGAGCACCGCTCGCTGCGCTTCGTCGCGCGCGGGCCCGGCAAGGCCAAGCTCGAGGTCGAGGCGTCCTATCTCAAGCCCGACGGCAAGCGCACGCGTGCCGGCCTCGCCGACGTCGCGGGGACCGGCGAGTGGGCGCCGACCCGGATCATCGACATGCGCGTCAACAAGGACGCGGCCGCCTACGGCAACGCGCTGTGGGTCACGCTGCGCTTCGCGCCGAAGGACGGCGCGCGCTGGCGCATGGACGACCTCCACATCGATCCGTTCCGCGGACGGTAGGCGCCGCCGCCCCGCGGCCCGGGGCGATCGACGGGCAGGGCTGCCGCCGCCGGCGGGCTGCGATCATCACGCCCGATGCCGGGCACGCTTCGCCACCTGCGCCACGAGCTGACCGGGCGCGTGCGCAACGGCGCGACGCACCTCATCACCGGCATGCCCGAGGATCGCCGCGCCGAGCTGGCCGAGCGCGCGCGCGCCGGCCGCGCCTCGCGCGCGCTGCTGCGCCGCGCGGCGGGCTGGTACGGACGCGCGCCGGTGCCGATCGCCGGCGGGATCGGCCATCTGCTGCGCGTCTCCACCGCCGACCTGCCGCTCGACCACGCCCACGCGGGCCTCATCGTCCGCGGCACGCTCGAGCCGCCGGTGCAGGAGGCGCTGCGGCGGCTGCTGGCGCCGGGCGCCGTCTTCCTCGACATCGGCGCGAACGTCGGCTTCTTCACGATCCTCGGCGCGCGCCTCGTCGGCCCCGAGGGGCGGGTGATCGCCTTCGAGCCGGTGCCCGCCTGCGCACGCGCCGTCGCGCGCAACATCGCGCTCAACGACTTCTCGCATGCCGAGGTGCGCGAGGAGGCGGTCGGCGCGGCGAGCGGGACGGCGCGGCTGCTCGTCGTCGGCGAGGCGAGCTGGTCGCACCTGGCCTCGACGGGCCGCCACGCCGACGTGCGCGAGGAGATCGACGTCACCGTCTGCTCGATCGACGAGCTCGTCGCGGCGGGCTCGATCCCCCCGCCCGACGTGCTCAAGCTCGACACGGAGGGCGCCGAGCTGCAGGCGCTCGAGGGCATGCGCGCGACGATCGCCGCCCACCGCCCGGCGATCGTGTGCGAGCTGCACGACACGAACGCCGGGTTCTGCGCGCTCATGGACGAGCTCGGCTACGCGACGACGAACCTCGACGGCCCGGCGCCGGTCGCCGAGGCCGGGCCGGTGCACGCGCTCGCGCTGCCGCGCGAGCCCTGAGCGGCGGCTACGCCGCGATGGGCGGCCGCGGGGCCGGCGGGCGGCGCAGGCCGAGCGCGTCGCGGCGCACGAGCGGGATGACGTTGCCGGCGCGGGCGGCGGGCCGCCCGAGGTCGACCTCGGCGGAGCCGAGGAACGTGTCGCGAGCGACGGGCTCGAGCCTTCGCGGGAGTTCGATGACGCGGGGAGAGGTCATGGCAACAAGAGCAGGCGGGCGGGTCTGGGGATACGTGCGTGACGTCACAGATCCCGGATCACTTCGCGAGCGACTCGAGCGCCGCGCGCAGCGCGGCGGCCGGATCACCCCGCGAGCGACTCGAGCGCCGCGCGCAGCGCGGCGGCGGTCGGCCCGGGCGCGTAGGCGGCGACCCGCGCGGCGCCGCGCTCGCGCAGCGCGGCGCGCAGCGCGGCGTCACCGACGGCGAGCGCCAGCAGCTCGGCGGCGACGCTCTCGCCGTCCTCGTCGGCGAGCAGCAGCGCGGCGTCGCCGGCGACCTCCGGCACGCCGCCGATCGCCCGCGCGATGACGGGCACGCCGAAGTGAAAGGCCTCCAGCAGCGGGATGCAGAAGCCCTCGTGCTCGGACAGGCACACGAACGCGTGCGCCGAGCGCCAGCGCTCGGCGAGCCGCTCGCGCGTGAGCCCGGACTCGATCGTGACGTTGCCGGGCGAGATCTCCTCGGCGAGGTCGCGCATGGCCGCGTCGTAGGCCCAGTTGATCGGCGCGCCGACGAGCACGAGCCGCGCCTCGGGAGCGTGGCGGCGGCGGTAGAGCTCGAACGCGCGGATGACGGCGTCCTGGCGCTTGTGCGGCGCGAGGCGGCCGACGAAGAGGATCGTGGGCGGGCCGGGCGGCTCGCCCACGCGCGGCGCGCCGAGCCCGGCCGGGTCGAAGAGGATCGGGATGACGGTGTCCGACCCGAGCTCGCGGGCGTTGTAGCGCGAGACGCCGGCGGCCACGTCCGCGGCGGCGGCGAACTCGGGCAGCTGCTTGCGGCCCAGCGCGCAGACGACGGCGGCCTGCGGGTCGTGGTCCCAGAACCAGCGCGCCGGCGTGATGTTGTGGGAGATGAGCAGCGTGCGCTGGGGCAGGTCGAGCACGGCGCGCAGCTTCGGCGCGTAGGCGGAGTAGTGCACGAGCAGCACGTCGTCCGATCCCATCCCGCCGGCCCCGAGCGTGCGCAGCGGCGCGATGCGGTCGCCGATCCGCGGGTCGATCTCCGCGGCGACGTCGCGCCCGCCCCAGCCCCATGCGGCGAAGAGGTCGCGGAACGCGAGCGCCTGCGTCGTGACGGCGTCGTAGGGCCCCGCGCCGCTGAGGACCTGGTGGACGTTCAAGGCGCGGGCGCCTCGTCCGACGGCCGGCGGCCGGCGTGCTCCTCCAGACGCGCGACGCGGTCCTCGAGCTCGGCCAGGCGGATGAGGACGTTGAGGTTGAAGCGCGTCTGCTGGGACTGCAGCTCGCGCAGGTACTGGCGCATGACGTGGACGAGCTGGCGCTTGACCCACGTGATCGGCGCGCCGAGGCGGCGCGTGGAGCGCATGAGGTCGGGGTCGGGCTCGATGTTCGCCCACTCCATGAGCTGCTCGATCGAGACGCGCTCGGTCGGCGCGATCGTCGTCCCGGCGGGCAGCTCGTCGTCGCGGCCGGCGGCCGCCTCGCGCGCGGCGGCGAGCGCGTCCTCGGGCCTCATGTCGAGGAGACCGCGTCGGCCGTGCCCATGAGCCGGTGGTAGAAGGGCATGCCCTCCCCGACCGGTCCGTCGAAGACCTTCGCCCCGCCGTCGAGCACGATCACGCGCTCGCACGTGCGCTCGATGAGCGCGGCGTCGTGGGAGACGAGCACGAGCGTCGCGCCGGCGGCGATCTGCTCGGCGATGCGCGCCTCGCACTTGCGCTGGAAGGCCTCGTCGCCGACGGCGAGCACCTCGTCGATGAGCAGCACGTCGGCGTCGAGGTGCGCGGCGATCGAGAAGCCCAGTCGCAGGAACATGCCCGACGAGTACGTCGCGACCGGGGCCTCGATGAAGTCGCCCAGCTCGGAGAAGGCGATGATCGCGTCCAGGCGCGACTCGATCTGCTCCCGGCCCAGGCCGTGCAGCGCGCCGTTGAGGAAGATGTTCTCGCGCCCGGAGAACTCGCGCCCGAAGCCCGCGCCGAGCTCGAGCTGGGAGACGATCTGCCCGCCGCAGCCCACCCGCCCGGAGTCCAGCGGCACGATGCCGGCGAGCACGCGCAGCGTCGACGACTTGCCGGCGCCGTTGCGCCCGACCATCCCGACCGTCTCGCCCGGCTCGATGCGCAGCGAGACGTCGCGCAGCGCCTGCACGGGCGGCGGCCCGCCCGCGCGCGTGCGCCCGATGAGCAGCTCCTTGAGCGTGCGCCCGCGG
Organism: uncultured Solirubrobacteraceae bacterium; assembly: GCA_963769555.1. Taxonomy (GTDB): domain Bacteria; phylum Actinomycetota; class Thermoleophilia; order Solirubrobacterales; family Solirubrobacteraceae; genus CADCVQ01. The sequence goes on from CAVYMD010000001.1 coordinate 198,514, forward strand.
TCGGCGCGCACGCTGAACGCGCGGGAGGCGTGCTCGAGCACGATCTCGCCGGGCGGCAGGTCGACCTCGAAGGCCGGCGCGCGGCGCCTCACACGACCACCGCCAGCTCGCCCTGCAGGCGGGCGAACAGCGCGCGCCCGGCGAGCATCGCGAGCGCCGCCGCGACGACGACGTAGGCCAGCTGCGGCGCGCTCGGCACGACCCCGCCGTAGACGACGTCGCGCACCGCGCCGATGTACGGAGCGATCGGGTTGACCCATTCGAGCACGAAGCGCGCGGTCGCCTGGTCGGTGATCCGCTCGGGCCGGAAGAAGATCGGCGAGATGAAGAACCACGGCAGCAGCGCCGCGGAGAGGATCGGCGCGACGTCGCGGAAGTAGGCGTGCAGGATGCTGACGACGAGCGCGAAGCCGAGCACGAACGCGAACAGGCAGGCGAGGATGAGCGGCAGCAGCAGCAGCGCCACGTCGAGCGCCCCGCGGATCGCGACCGTGATCGGGGTCAGCAGCGCGAGCAGCGCGACGAACGTCACGAGCTGCACGGTGACGACCGACGCGGGGATGATCTCGCGCGGGAAGCGCGCCTTGCGCACGAGCGCCCCGTGGTCGAGCAGGGACGGCGCGGCGCTCTGGACGGACTGGTTGAAGAAGACCCAGACGACGAGGCCGACGAGCAGGAACAGCGGATAGTGCGGCTCGGAGCGCTCGTCGAAGATGACGCCGAACATGAGGTAGTAGGCGCCCATGAGGACGAGCGGGTTGATGACGTACCAGAGCACGCCGAGCGCCGAGCCGCGGTACTTCTGGCGCAGCTCGCGCCGGACCATCTGCTCGAAGAGGTAGCGGTGGGCCACGCGGCGATTATCGCGACCTGCCGCCGCGGGACCCCTCGGGAGGTCGCCGGGCCGCTGGACGGATGATCGGTGCCGACCCGCCGGTCCGGTGGCTGACCGGCCGGTTGACGGCTCCGCCGTGCGGGTGTACGCCTTGACAGGACACGGAAAGGAGCCCGCCACGTGTTCCCCCCACGGCAGCTTCGCAGTCCGCACCGCACCGCTCTCCGAGCGCTCGTGCCCGCCCTCCTCGCCATGATCGCCCTGCCGGCCGGTGCCGCCGCCGCGCCCTCGGTCACGGGCAACCTCGCACGGACGGCGCCCAACGACCTGCGCGCGAACCTGCGCAACAACGGCGACGCGCCCTTGCAGGTGCTGCAGATGCAGCTCGCCCAGCCCGGCTCGATCTCCGGTGTGAACGTCGTGCAGGGACCGCCCGGGACGAACTGCAACACGACGGGCGCCAACCTCATCGGCTGCCAGTTCCAGACGAGCGCGTTCAACCCCGCCATGCATCAGCCGCTCAACCCCGGCCAGGACCTCATCATCGGCTTCACGACCGCCCAGCCCTATCCGGACAACGGCAGCGCCTCCGTCTTCGCCTGCCCGTTCCCGTGCTCGCCCGGCGGCGACGCCGGGCCGTTCCTCATCCCGGGCCCGCAGACGACCGTGGCCCCGCCTCCGCCGCCGCAGCCGCAGCCGCAGCCGGGCTTCCCGCTGCCGCCGGGCTTCGACCTCTTCGAGAGCGACCCGACGCAGACGCACTTCAACTTCGACGGCCCGGCGGCGATCCCGCCGAACGTCATCTGCCCGAACTGCGGCGGCTTCCGCGGCGACGTGCACTTCGGCGGCGTTCCGCTGAACCGCTTCGGCGGCTTCGACAGCGGCGACGCGGACACGATCGTGCGCCGCACCGCCGAGGGCAGCATCCCCAACGACGGCTCGCCGAGCGCGCCGATCGACATCGAGCTCGTCGCGCTGAGCCTCGTCTCGATCGAGCCGATCACCGTCCAGACCGGGGAGGGCGTCGACGCGTTCTTCGACGTGTTCGTCGAGCTCTCCGACGTCCGTGACTCCAAGGGCCTCATGACGGTGCGCGGCAACTCGAAGGGCGGGCGGTTCGACTCCCTGCTCGAGGTCGTGCCGAAGTTCGTCTTCAAGCGCTCCGACGGCGAGCAGACCGGCGTGCTCGACACCGGCGCGTTCCCGCGCCAGCTGCTCGGCACGTCGCTCGTCCTGCAGCAGAGCAACGGCGTCTGGCGGCGCGGATGCGCGTCGCCCGCCCAGCGCATCAAGGGCGTCAACGACGTCTTCTGCCCCGGCCAGACGCCGGGCCGCGTCAAGCGCCTGACGATCGAGCAGGCGGCGCTCGCGCGCCACGGCGTCTACACCGTGCAGCCGCGGCTGGAGCACTTCGCCTGCTACACGGTCAGCGCGCGGCGGAGGATCCGCTCGCGCCGCGTCGTCCTGCGCGACCAGTTCGCCCGCTCGACGCAGCGCACCGGCCGCCACCGCGAGCTGTGCAACCCGGCGCGCAAGAACGCCGAGCCGTGGACGAACCGCCGCGCGCACCTGCAGTGCTACGACCTGCGGCGCCGCTCGCGCTCGCGGCTCGTCGCGGTGCGCAACCAGTTCGGCTCCCAGCGCCTGCGCACGAACCGCTCGCGGACGCTCTGCGTCCCGTCGCGCAAGTACACGCGCCGGCTGCCGCGCAACGTCACGTTCACCGATCACTTCCAGTGCTACGACCTGCGCCGGGCGTCGTTCAAGGCCCGCCGCGTCACCCTGCGCGACCAGTTCGGACGCGCCCGCGTCACGGTCGTGCGGCCGATCCGGCTGTGCACCCCGACGCGCAAGAACAACGAGCGCCGCGCGCACCCCGTGCGTCACCTCGTCTGCTACTCGCTGCGCAGCCCGCGGGTGAAGCGTCGCAACGTGATCGTGCGCAACCAGTTCGGGCGCAGGCAGCGCGTCAAGGTGCTGCGGCGCACCCAGCTCTGCGTGCCGTCGCTGAAGCTGCGCGTGCGCTGACGCGCAGCGGCGTGCGCGGCCGCGGTTCCCCGGACCGCGGTCGCGCAGGCGCGCGGGCTCAGGCCCGCCGCGCGACCGCGACGACGATCTCGTAGCGGTACTCCGAGGGCCCGTCCGGCGCGCCGCGGTTGGCGCGCGCGGCGAACTGCAGGCAGTCGCGGTCGAACGCCGCCAGGCGCTCAGGCTCGGCGGCGAGCATCGCGCGCATGGCGACGACCGGCCCGAACGTCTCCTGGTAGTAGGCCCAGTAGTCGGCGGGGCCGCCTTCGCTGCGCTCCACGAACTCATCCGGGGTGAGCTCCAGCGACGCGACGCGATCGCCGAAGAGCTCGCGCAGGTGCGCCTCGTCGCCCCACAGCACGGGCGGCTGGGCGCCGGGGGGCGGTGGCGGCGCGTACGGCCCGAAGAGGTCGAAGAACTCGCTCGCCAGGCCGTCGGGCGTGAAGTTGATCATCCCGATCGTCCCGCCCGGCCGGCAGACGCGGACGAGCTCGTCGGCGACGCGCTGGTGGTCGGGCGCGAAGATCGCGCCGACCGAGGACGTCACGACGTCGAACTCCCCGTCGTCGAACGGCAGCGCCTGGGCGTCGGCCTGGACCCAGTCCAGGGTCAGCCCGAGCTCGGCGGCGGCCCGGCGGCCAGCCGCGAGGCTCTCCGGCGTGATGTCCGACGCGATCACGTCGGCGCCCGCGGCCGCGGCCCGCAGCGCGACGTTGCCGGTCCCGGCCGCGACGTCGAGCACGCGATCGCCGGCCTTGACCTCGCATGCGTCGACGAGGATCGGTCCGAGCCCCCACACCATGTCGGTGGCGAAGCGGTGGTAGTCGCCGGCCGACCACAGCGCCCGTGCGATCGCGGCGGCGTCGTCGATCGGCTTGGTCGTGCTCATCATGCACCTCTCGATCCGCGCCAGGCCGGCGAGCCGAGCCATCTCTCGCATCGCCGTCGCCTGACTGCTCATGCGACGACCGTAGACGCGCGCGGGCGTCGCGGCTTCGCCAGGACGAGCCATCCTGCGGGTGCATCGGGCATGGCCTATTCGAGCAGCCCCTCGCGCACGGCATGCGCCGCCGCGGCCGCCCGCGACGGAAGACCGAGCTTGCGCAGGACGTTGGTCATGTGGCGGTGGACGGTATGCCGGCTGACGACGAGCCGCTGCGCGATCTGCGCGTTCGTCAGCCCCTCCGCGACGAGGCGCAGGACCTCGGTCTCGCGCGCTGTGAGCCCGCCAGACGCCGGCTGCCCGCCGGCGTCTGCGAGCTCCTGCGCGCCATCGGGCCCCGCGCCCAATCCGGCGAGCGCCTCGCGCGCGCGGTCGGCCTCGCGCGCGCCCGCCGACGGGCGGCCGAGCGCCGTCAGGGTGTCGGCGAGGGCCAGGCGCGCCTGCGCGCTCTCGTATGGCGCGCCGCCGGCGACGAAGAGGTCGACGGCGTCCTCGAGCAGGACGCGGGCGTCGTCGTGCGCTCCGGCGGCGGCCTCGACGACGCCCTCCGCGAGCGCCGCCGCAGCGCGCAGCGACGTGGTGGCGACGATGCGCGCGGTGTCCCGCAGCTCGGCGAGCGCCGCGCGCGCGCCGTCGACGTCTCCGCGCCGCGCGCGAGCGCGGACGAGCAGCTCGACGGCCGCGGCGCGGTCCATCCGCGCCTCGGGCCCGCAGCCGCGCAGGACCCGCTCGCAGAGCTCGGCGGCCGCGCGGGCGTCGCCGTCTTCGAGCGCGATCGCGGCGCGGCACAGCGTCGCGCGCGCGTGGCCGGGTGCGCGCTCGGCGAGCGCCAGGGCATCCCGCGGGCGGCCCTGGCGGCGGCGCAGCTCGGCCAGCCAGGCGACGGCGTCGGCGGCGTACGGCGGGCGCGAGCGCTCGAAGTCGGCGACGGCGGCGAGGAGCTCGGCCTCGCCGGCCTCCCAGTCGCCGCGCAGGAGCCCGATCGCGGCGTGATGGGTGCGGCAGATGCCGAGCAGATACGCGCTCTCGTGGCGGCGGGCGAACGCGGCGACGCGGTCGCACCACTCGCCCGCGCGCTCGAGGTCGCCCGCGCGCTCGCAGGCCGCGATGAGAAAGCAGCACGTCCAACCCGCCGAGATCGGGAACTGCGCATCGCCGGCGAGCGCGCTGCCCGCGGCCTCGTCGAGCCGGCGCATGCCGTCGGCGATCCGCGCCTGCGCGACGAGCGCGGAGCCCTCCAGCGCGAGGCCGAGCATCTCGAGGTCGGCGACGCCGAAGCGCTTGCCGGCGTCCCGCGCGGCCGCGGCGCGCTCGCGCGCAGCGTCGTGCTCGCCGGAGCCGAGCGCGAGGTAGGCGTCGTAGAACGCCAGCCAGCCGTGCTCGGCGCACGGCTCGCAGGCGTCGAGCAGGCGCCGCGCCTGCCCGAGCCAGCCGCGCGCCGGCGACAGCTCGCCACGGAAGTCGAGGTGGTCGCCGGCCAGCCAGATCGCGACGCGCGCCGCGCCCGCGTCGTCGCCGTCCTCGCGGAAGCGCCGGTGCGCGCGCTCGCGCGCGGCGAACGTCGCCTCCGCGTCGTCGAGCCACCATGTCGCCCAGCCGAGCCCCTCGAGCGCGGCGCCGGACGCGTCGCAGGCGACCGCCGCCTCGAAGCACCCGCGAGCATCGGCCCAGCGGCGCTGCGACAGCGCCGCCCAGCCGGCCTCGGAGAGCTCGCGCGCGTCCTCGCGCATCGTCGGCCGATTGTCTCAACCCGGCGACCCGCCGTGCGATCGCCGCGCCTCGGCCGGGACGCGTGGCGGATCGGACCCCGTCCGCGGGGCACGATCCGCCACGCACGCCGGGGATCGCCGCGTCCGGCCGGGACGCGTGGCGGATCCGACCCCGCCCGCGGGGCACGATCCGCCACGCACGCCGGCGAGCTGCCCACCGCGCCCGTAGACTCCCGACCGATGAGCGCCTCCGACACCACGCTGGCCACCGTGCGCGAGTACTACGGCACGGTCCTGGGCTCCTCAGACGACCTCAAGACGAGCGCCTGCTGCGCCGCGCAGGCGCCGCCCCCGCACCTGGCGGCGATCCTCGCGCAGATCCACCCCGAGGTGCTCGATCGCTTCTACGGCTGCGGGACGCCCCTGCCGCCCGCGCTCGACGGGGCCACGGTGCTCGACCTCGGCTGCGGCACCGGCCGCGACGCCTACGTCCTGTCGCGCCTCGTCGGTCCCGAGGGGCGCGTCATCGGCATCGACATGACGCCCGAGCAGCTCGACGTCGCGCGCCGGCACCGCGACCATCACGCGGCCGCGTTCGGCTACGAGCAGCCCAACGTCGAGTTCGTCGACGGCTACATCGAGGACCTCGCGGCGCCGGGCGTCGCGGACGCGTCGGTCGACGTCGTCGTCTCCAACTGCGTGCTGAACCTCTCGCCCGACAAGCCGCGCGTCCTGCGCGAGATCTTCCGCGTGCTGCGCACCGGCGGCGAGCTGTACTTCAGCGACGTCTACGCCGACCGCCGCGTCCCGGCCGAGCTGGCGGCCGACCCGGTCCTGCTCGGCGAGTGCCTCGGCGGCGCGCTGTACGTCGAGGACCTGCGTCGCGAGCTCGCCGCCGCCGGCTGCCTGGACGCGCGCGTGTGCGAGACGAGCCCGATCGCGCTCGAGGACCCCGCCGTGGCCGCCCGCGCGGGCCACATCGCCTTCACCTCGCAGACGATCCGCGCCTTCAAGCTCGACCTCGAGGATCGCTGCGAGGACTACGGCCAGACCGCCGCCTATCGAGGCACGATCTCCGAGCACCCGGACGCCTTCGAGCTCGACGACCACCACCGCTTCGAGACCGGGCGCCCCGTGCCGGTCTGTCGCAACACCGCGCTCATGCTGTCGGCCACGCGCTACGCCGCGCACTTCGCGATCGACGGCGACGGCTCGACGCACCGCGGGCTGTTCGACTGCGCGCCTGCGGCGGCCCCGACGGCCCCGCGGTCGTCCTGCTGCTGACCGGCCGCCGGCCGACACGCCCCGGCCCTCCCGGCGGACCGAGCCGTGCCGGCCGCCGGCAGCCGCGAGCCGCCGCCGCCCGCGGAGCCCGGGCGCGCCGGCGGCGTCAGCCGCCGAGCGCGCGCTGCACGCTGACGAACGCCGGCTTGGGCGCCAGCGCCTCGTCGAGCAGCGTCGCCGCGCCCATCCCGGCCTGCGTCTCGGAGATCCAGGAGCGCCCGTCGGTGAAGCCCCAGAACGTCAGCGAGCGGCAGCCGACCGCCAGGCAGCTCTCGACGATCCGCCGGTACACGCGCGCCTGCGCGCTCAGCTCGTCCGCGCCCGCCGGCAGCTTCAGGGCGACGTCGGCCTCGGTGATCGCGATGTCCAGCCCGAGCGCCTTGAAGCGGCGCATGTTCGCGACGAAGTCGCCGGGCAGGCCGTCGAGGTTGGCGTGCGTCTGGAAGCCGACGCCGTCGATCGGGGCGCCGCGGGCCTTCAGGCCGCGCACGACCTCCAGCAGGCGGTCGGACTTCGGGTTGATCCCCTCGGCGCCGATCTCGTTGAGGTAGAGCTTCGCGTCGGGGTCCGCCGCGCGCGCGGTGCGGAAGGCGTCCTCGATGTAGCCCGGCCCGAGCCGCCGCTGGAAGACGGAGCGCCGCAGGTTGCCGCGGTCGGTGATCGGCTCGTTGACGACGTCCCACACGCCGACGTCGGCGCCGAAGCGGCCCATGAGCGCGTGGATGTGCCCGCGCATCGCCTGGCGCAGATCGTCGCCGCCGAGCCGGCGCACCCAGCCGGGAAGCTGCGCGTGCCAGACGAGCGTGTGCCCGCGCACCTTCTGGCCCGCCTCGCGCGCGCGCCGCACGATGTCCGCGGCCGGCGCGAGGTCGAGCTCGCCGCGCTCGGGCTCGACGACCCCCCACTTCATCTCGTTCTCCGGCGTGACGGTGGAGAACTGCGCCGCGACGACCTGGCGATAGGCGCGGATGCGCTTCAGCGCGTCGCCGCGCACCGCCGTCCCGACCTCGATCCCGCGCGCCTTGCCGAGCACGCGCAGCGGCTCGCCCGGCAGCGGCTCGGCGTCCTTGCCGCCGCGCGCGAGGTAGGCGGCGCTGACGACGACGAAGACGAAGACAGCGCCGATCGCCGCGCGCCGCGGGAACGTCAGAAGGCGCCTCGCCGCGTGAAGACGGCGGGGACCGTCTTGACGAGGATGCTCAGGTCCAGGAAGACCGACCAGCGCTCGAGGTAGAGGAAGTCCAGCCGCACGAGGTCGTCGAAGTCCAGCTCCGAGCGCCCGGAGACCTGCCACAGGCCGGTGATGCCCGGAGTCACGAGATAGCGCTTCTTGTGCCACTCGTCCAGGCGCGCGAAGTCACGCTCGGGCAGCGGGCGCGGGCCGACGAGCGACATCTGGCCGCGCACGACGTTGAAGAGCTGGGGCAGCTCGTCGATCGAGTAGCGCCGCAGGAAGCGGCCGACCGGCGTCATGCGCGGGTCGTCGCGCATCTTGAACAGGGCGCCCGTCGCCTCGTTGTGGGTCTCCAGGTCGGCCTGGCGCTGGTCGGCGTCGCGGTACATCGTGCGGAACTTCAGGCAGGCGAACGGGGCGCCGCCGATGCCGGGCCGCATCGAGCGGTAGATGACCGGGCCTCGCGAGCTGAGCCGCACGGCGAGCGCGCTGGCCGCCATGACGGGGCTGAGCACGACGAGCAGCATCGTCGAGCAGAGCAGGTCGAACGTGCGCTTGACGAAGAAGTCGAAGCCCTCGAAGACCGGCGGCTTGAGCTCGAAGAGCGGCACCGCCTCGCCGGGCACGAACTCCGCCCGGTGCACGAGCAGCTCCATCGTCGACGGCGCGATCCGCACGCGGACGCCGGCGGCGTGCGCGACGTCGACGAGCTCGACCGCCTCCGGCTGCGGGAAGTCGGGGTCGGCGATGATGACCTCGTCGATGCGGTGACGGTGGATGACGTGCGAGAGCTCGTCGATCGTCCCGAGCGAGACGAGGCCGTTGTTCGGCCGCGGCGTCAGCGAGATGAAGCCCACGACCTTGACCGTGGGGTGCGCCGCGTCGCGCAGCGCGTGGCCGACGGCCTCGATGTGGTGCCCGGTGCCGACGAGCACGGCGCGGCGCTGGTAGCCCGCCGCCCGCAGCAGCACGCCGGTCACCCGCTCGTAGCTGCGGCGCAGCAGCGAGATGTAGATGACGGCGAAGAACAGCGAGCCGTAGAAGATGTAGTACGAGCTGAACTGGCTGCCGCTCGCCGTCGCGTAGATGAGCGCGACGAAGGCGACCTGTGCGAGCGAGGAGACGATCCGCGACAGCCCCGGCCGCTCGCCGCGGGCGGAGTACAGGCCCGAGCGCGCGAACAGCAGCACGGTCAGCAGGAACGCGAAGTTGAAGAGCGCCGAGGTCTGCTCGGCCTGGGCGCTGACGTCCCACACGTCGCCGAGCAGCCCGGCCTTGAGCCAGAGGGCGGTCAGGATCGCCAGGTAGACGCCGAAGGAGTCGAGCGTCAGCAGCGTGCTGACGCGCACGACCTTGCGCAGCGTGTCGAGCTTGAGCAGGAACGAGAGGACGGGCGGGCGCTTGCGGCGCACGTCCCGATCGACGAGTGCCAGCTCAGCGGCCAGCGCGTCGACCGGCTCCGCGTGTCTGCCCTCCCGTGGCTTGCGCTCCGTTGTCGGCATGCCCTCCCTCTAACGACTCAAGATCGCAGATGTTCCGGTGCCGCGGCAACCCGGGCGGACGATCGATGACCGCCCCGCGGGTCCTTCGCCGGCGCTCAACGTCTCCCTGCGCCGATGAGGGCGTCCGAGCCCGACTGCTCGATCGTGAGCTCCAGGCCCTCGCGCAGGTCGATCTCGGGCTCCCAGCCGAGCAGCTCGCGCGCGAGCGTGATGTCCGGCTGGCGCACCTGCGGGTCGTCGGTCGGCAGCGTCTCGTAGACGATCTCCGACTTCGATCCCGTGACGTCGATGACGGTCTCGGCGAGCTGCAGGAGCGTGAACTCGTTCGGGTTGCCGACGTTGATCGGCTGGTGCTGGCCGGACTCGGCGAGCGCGATCATGCCGCGGATGAGGTCGCCGACGTAGCAGAACGAGCGCGTCTGGCTGCCGTCGCCGAAGACCGTGATCGAGCGGTCCTGCAGCGCCTGGCGCAGGAACGTCGGGATCGCCCGCCCGTCGTAGGGGCGCATCCGCGCGCCGTAGGTGTTGAAGATGCGGATGATCGCCGTGTCGACGCCCTGCTGGCGGTGGTAGGCCATCGTCAGCGCCTCGGCGTAGCGCTTTGCCTCGTCGTAGACGCCGCGCGGGCCGATCGGGTTGACGTGCCCCCAGTAGCTCTCCTTCTGGGGGTGGACCTGCGGGTCGCCGTAGACCTCGCTCGTCGAGGCGATGAGGAAGCGCGCGCGGTGCTTCTTGGCGAGGCCGAGCGTGTTGTGCGTGCCGTGCGAGCCGACCTTCAGCGTGTGCAGCGGCAGGCGCAGGTAGTCGATCGGTGAGGCCGGCGAGGCCAGGTGGTAGACGAAGTCGATCTGCCGGTCGACGAAGTACGGAGAGACGATGTCGAGCTGCATGAACTCGAACTCGGGCACCCGGATGTGCGCGATGTTCGTCAGCGACCCCGTCTCGAGGTTGTCGACGCAGATGACGTGGTGGCCTCGGCGCAGCAGCTCGTCGCACAGATGCGATCCGAGGAACCCCGCGCCGCCGGTGACCAGACAGGTAGACATGGGGCGCGATGGTATTCGCTAGCGGGTGCGGGCGGACTTCAGCTGCTTCTTCGTCAGCGCGGGCGAGATGACGACGAGCCCGTCCGAGCGGCGCTTCGCCAGGCCCCGCTTCACGAGCCGCTTGGCGACGACCGGGCAGCGCTTGCAGCGCGGGTCGCTGCGGCAGCAGCGCTTCTTCGGCTTGACCACCGACTTCATTAGGGGAGCCTAACGCGTCGCTGGGAGCGAGTACAGTGCCGCGCATGCCAGCCGACGCCTTCGTGCAACGCCTCAACGAGCAGGTCGGCCACGAGTTCGCCGCCTCCCAGCAGTACCTCGCGATCGCCGTCTTCTACGACGACGAGACGCTGCCGCGACTCGCCGCCTTCTTCTTCGCGCAGGCGCTCGAGGAGCGCAACCACGCGCTCATGATGGTCCAGTACCTCCTCGACGCCGGCGCCTCGGCGCCGATCCCGGGCGTCGCCGCGCCGCAGAACGAGTTCTCCGACGTCGTCGCGCCCGTGGCGCTCGCGCTGGAGCAGGAGCGCCGCGTCACCGACCAGATCAACGCCCTCGCCGCGATCGCGCGCCAGGAGGGCGACTACTCCAGCGAGCAGTTCATGCAGTGGTTCATCAAGGAGCAGATCGAGGAGGTCGCCTCGATCTCCGACCTGCTCAAGGTCGTCCGGCGCGCGAGCGAGAACCCGCTGCTGGCCGAGGAGTACCTCGCCCGCGAGGCGCCCACGGCCGACGCCGGCCCGGACCCGACCGCGCCGCCCGTGGCCGGCGGCGCCCTCTAGGCCCGGCCGGCTTGCCGAACCTGCTCGGCCGAACGCTGGGAGCGGTCGCGCGCGTGCGGGCGCGCGCGGGCTCCGCCGCGCCTCCGCGCGAGGAGCTCATCGCGCGCCACGTCGCGGGCCGCTCGTTCGTCGACGTGGGCTGCATGTGGAGCGTCGACGGCGCGCTGTGCTTCGCGGCCGAGGACGCCGGCGCGGCGTCGGTCACCGGCGTCGACGTCATGGGGCCCAGCGAGCGCTTCACCGCCGAGCTCGGGCGGCGCGGCTCGGCGGTGCGCTTCGTCCAGGGCGACCTGCACGAGGCGTCGACGATCGCCGAGGTCGGCCGCCACGACGTCGTCTGGTGCTCGGGCGTGCTCTACCACGCGCCGCACCCGCTCCTGACGCTCGAGCGCCTGCGCGAGCTGACCGGCGCGACGCTGCTGCTGGCGACGGAGACGATCGCCGAGACGCCCGGCCGGCCCAACACGCTCGTCGTCGCGCCCGACCGCGCCGAGCACCCCAACGCCGAGCCCGCGCGCGGGCCGGGCGAGGGCTACGGCCCGTGGTACTGGGGCATCGCCCCCTCGGCGCTGCGTACGATGCTCGCGCTCGCGGGCTTCGAGGTCGCCGAGGAGCACCGCACGCCGTTTCACGTCACGGTCGTCGCCCGCCCGCGCTGACGGCGGGCCGTCCCGCCCCGGCTGATGGCGGGTCGTCCCCGCCCCGGCTGACGGCGGGTCGTCGCCCGCCCGCGCTGACGGCGGGGCTCAGCCGGCCGCGGTCTCGGGGCGGGTGCCGAGCGTCGCGGTCACCTTGCGCTCGCTGCCCGCGCGGCTGATCGTGATCTCGACCTTCTCGCCGGGCTCGCGCGAGGTGACCAGCGGCGCGACGTCGGTCGACTGCGTGACCTTCTTGCCGCCGACCGCGACGATCCGGTCGCCCTTCCGGATGCCGGCCTTGGCGGCCGGCCCGTCCGGGACGACCTGGGCGACGAGGGCGCCGCTGCCGGTCGGCGCGTTGCCCGTCGAGACGCCCAGGAACGGCCGCTTGATCGTCTTCCCGGCCTTCAGCGCGGGCAGCAGCTCCTTCGCGGTGTCGATCGCGATCGCGAAGCCGACGCCGTCGTTGGCGCCCGACGAGGACGCGATCTGCGCGTTGATGCCGATGACCCGACCGTCGGCGTCGAGCAGCGGCCCGCCGGAGTTTCCGGGGTTGATCGCGGCGTCGGTCTGCACGACGCCGTCGATCGTGAAGCGGTTGGGCGACTGGATCGACCGGCCGATCGCGGAGATGACGCCGGTCGTCAGCGTGCCGGCCAGGCCGTAGGGGCTGCCGATCGCGATGACCGGCTGGCCGACCTTGAGGTCCTTCGAGGAGCCCAGCGGCAGCGGGGTGAGCTTGCTCGCGGAGGGGTCGACCTTCAGCAGCGCGAGGTCGCTGGACGTGTCGCCGCCGACGACGCGCGCCGTGACCGGGTCGCCGTCGGTGAAACGGACGCGCACGCTCGTGGCGCCGTCGACGACGTGCTCGTTCGTGAGGATGTAGCCCTCCTCGTCGAGCACGAAGCCCGATCCGGTCCCGCCGCCGCCGGCGGTGCGCGTCTCGACGGAGACGACGCCGGGGCTGACGCGCTCGTAGAGCGCCGAGACGTCGGTCGCCGTGCGGGGGCTGGCCGAGCCCTCGGCAGCGGCGTCGCCGGACGAGGCGCCGGGGCTCTGCGCCGGCGCGTTTGCGGACGGCGCGGGCTGCGAGGAGTCGAATACGCCGCCGATCGCGAGCGCCCCGAAGGGGATCGCGACGGCGAGCGCGCCGAGCAGCGCGGCGAGGAAGCTGGAGCGGTGGCGGTCGTCGTTCATGGCCGCCCATTGAAGTCGACGACGCTCAAGCTCCGCTCACCGGGTCGTAAGAGTTCTCTTATGGGATGCGCGCTTCGGCGTCAGATCCGTAATGTTGCGCGCTATGTCGACTCAAGAGCGCTTGACCGTCGCCCCGATCGTCGGCCCGGACGATCCGCGGCGCTTCACCGATTCGGGCATCGAGGTCCAGCAGCTCTACACCGAGGAGGACCTTCCGGCCGACCTCGATCTGGGCGAGCCGGGATCTTTCCCGTACACCCGCGGCGTCCACGCGGAGATGTACCGCAAGCGGCCCTGGACGATGCGCCAGTACGCGGGCTACGCGTCGGCGACCGAGTCCAACACGCGCTACAAGTACCTGCTCGAGCACGGCGGCACCGGCCTGTCGATGGCCTTCGACCTGCCGACGCAGCTCGGCCTGGACTCCGACGACGGCCGCTGCCTCGGCGAGGTCGGCCGCACCGGCGTCTCGATCGACACGATCGACGACATGCGCACGATCTTCGACGGCATCCCGCTGAGCAAGATCTCGACGTCGATGACGATCAACGCGCCCGCCACGGTGCTGCTGGCGCTCTACTCGCTCGTCGGCGAGGAGCAGGGCGTGCCGCTGCACGAGCTGCGAGGCACGACGCAGAACGACGTCCTCAAGGAGTACATCGCCCGCGGGAACTTCATCTACCCGCCCGAGGGCACGATGCGCCTGACGACCGACCTCTTCGCGTACTGCAAGGAGAACGTGCCGAAGTGGAACACGATCTCGATCTCCGGCTACCACTTCCGTGAGAAGGGCTGCTCGGCGGTGCAGGAGGTCGCGTTCACGATGTGCAGCGCGATCGCCTACGTGCAGGCCGCGATCGACGCGGGCCTCGAGGTCGACGAGTTCGCGCCCCGGCTGGCGTTCTTCTTCAACGGGCACAACAACGTCTTCCAGGAGGTCGCGAAGTTCCGCGCGGTGCGGCGGATGTGGGCGCACATCATGCGCGACCGCTTCGGCGCCAAGGACGAGAAGTCGATGAAGCTGCGCTTCCACACGCAGACCGGCGGCGTCACTTTGACCGCTCAGCAGCCGCAGAACAACGTCGTGCGCGTCGCGCTGCAGGGCTTCGCGGCCGTCTGCGGCGGCACGCAGTCGCTGCACACCAACGGCTGGGACGAGGCGCTCGCGCTGCCCTCCGAGCGCGCCGCGAAGATCGCGCTGCGCACGCAGCAGATCGTCTACCACGAGTCCGGGGCGACGGACACGGTCGACCCGTTCGCGGGCTCCTACTACGTCGAGGCGCTGACCGACGAGATCGAGCAGCGCGCCTACGAGCTCATCGCCAAGGTCGACGAGATGGGCGGCTCGGTCAACGCGATCGAGTTCATCACGAACGAGATCGACGAGTCGGCGTGGGGCTACCAGGAGCGCTACCGCTCCAAGCAGGACATCGTCGTCGGCGTCAACAAGTTCGAGGAGGACGCGATCGAGATCGAGGACATCCTGCGCGTCGACCCCGCGACGGAGAAGGCGCAGCTCGACCGGCTCGCGGAGTTCAAGCGCGACCGCGACCACGAGCTCGTCGCCGCGCGCCTGGACGAGCTGCGCGAGGCCTGCCGCGGGACTGCGAACCTCATGCACCCGATCCGCCAGGCGCTCAAGGACCGCTGCTCGATGGGCGAGGTCTGCGGCGCGATGAAGGACGTCTTCGGCGCGTACAAGCCGCGCGCCTGAACACCGCCGGGACGATCTGTCACCCCGCCGCCGGGATGAGGCTGGGCGCGATGCCGCCGCCGCGGACGATCTGTCACGAGCCGCCGCCCTGGATGACAGGCTAGGCGCCGTGCCGCCGCTGGGACGATCTGTCACGAGCCGCCGCCCGGGATGAGAGGCTAGGCGCCGTGCCGCCCCTGGAACGATCTGCCACGAGCCGCCGCCCGGGATGAGAGGCTAGGCGCCATGGCTCCGCTTGCGATCACCTTCTACGACGTGGTCCTCACGGTCCACATCCTCGCCGTCGTCGTGGCGTTCGGCGTGACGTTCTCCTACGGCCCGCTGGCCGCGTTCGTCAGGGGGACGAAGGTCACCGACCTCGTCACGCTGCATCGCTTCCAGCTGTTTCTGTCCCAGAAGGTGACGACGCCGGGGATGGTCGTGGCGCTGCTCGCCGGCCTGTACCTCGCGCTGGACCGCTTCAGCCTCGGCGACCCGTGGATCAGCGCGACGCTCGCGATCATCATCGTCCTGTTCGGGCTCGTCGGCGCGGTCTTCATCCCGAGCGACCGGCGCTGCATCGAGCTGCTCGAGCGCGATTTCGCGGGCGGCGCGAAGCCGAGCGAGGAGTACGAGCGAGAGGCCCGCCGGCAGGCCATGTTCGGCATGCTGGCCGGCCTGCTCGTCGTCGTCGCGATCTTCCTCATGGTGGCCAAGCCCGGGGCGTGACGGGCCGCTGGGCCCGGGCGCCGGCCGCGAGCGCCCGCGCGATCCGGGCGATCGTCTGCTCGGGGCACCGGGTGAGCTGCGCGTAGCTGACGCGCAGCACGCGGTAGCCGTGGGCCTCGAGGATCGCCTGGCGGCGCGCGTCGTCCTCCCTGGCGACGATTCCGGCGTGAAACCGCAGGCCGTCGACCTCGACGACGAGGTCGCGGTCGCGCCAGAGCAGGTCGGGCATGAGCCTGGCGCCGGCGAGCGCGAGCTTCGGATTGACCTCGGGCCGCGGCAGGCCCGCCGCGTCGAGGAGGTCGAGCAGCACGTCCTCGGCGACGCTGCGCGTGGGGGTCGGCCGGTCGTCGATGGCCGCCAGCAGCGCGGGCGCGCCGCGATGGCCGTTGGCGCGGGTGAGCACGTCGTGGAGCTGACCGAGGCTCAGGATCCCGTCGGCCTGCGCCTGGCGCAGCAGCCGCCGCAGCGCCCCCGGCGCCATGCCGCCCGCGAGGTCGAGCGCCGTCCGCGCCGGCGAGGTGACGAGGATGCGCTCGCGCTCCCACACGTCGCGCCGGTCGATGCCGCGGGTGCGGTGGACGCGGATGCCCGGCAGCTTGCGACCCGCCCCACCGGGCACCGTGACCTCCGGCTGGCGGCCGTCGAGCTCGACGAGGCTCCACCACGCGCCCGCCCCCGAGTGCGTGAGCGAGGCGCCCGCGCCGCAGGCCAGGACCGCCGCCGTCAGGCGCCCCTTCGGCGACAGCGCCGGGCCGCCGACGACCGAGTACACGCCGCGGTGGACGCGGTGCAGGCTCCCTCGCCTGCCGCGCAGCGTGATCGCGGGATCGGTGAGACCGCAGGCGATCAGTTGGCGCCGCGACACGACGCCGTTCTGCTCGGCGGCGATCCACGCCACCCGCAGGTCGGGGGGTGTGGCGCCTTTCATACGCATACCGTCTGCAACGAGCCACACCCCCTGGACATGCCCGGATTCTCGCCGGCGGCCCGTTACGAGACCACACGCGGCCGCAACGCCTTGCGCGCGATTGCGTGACGGGGGCGCGCGGCGGCCCGCGGGCCGCGCGGGCGGCCTGACCGCGGCGGCCCGGCGGCGGCGGCGCGGGCGGGCCGGCCGCGCGGGCGGGCCGGCGGCGGCGGCGCGGCCGCGCGGGCGGGCCGGCGGCGGCGGCGCGGGCGGCCCGGCGGCGGCCGCGCGGGCGGCCCGTCGCAGCGGAAGGACTCGCGCCGGGGCGAGCGAACACCTCGGCATGACGCCGTCCCAAGCCCAGCGCCGCCTCGTGAAGTCCCCGCCCGAACTCTGGGCGGAAGTCAGCAGCGAGGATGCCCTCGGCCGCCACCTGTCCCAGTTCGGCGAGATCCGGATCACCCGTGTCGAGCCCGAGACCACCGTTGCCTGGGAGGGCGACCGCGCAAGCGGCACGGTGGAGCTCGCGCCGGCCGGATGGGGGACGAAGGTCGTCCTCACGGCCACCATCGCCGAACAGCCGCCGGTCCCGCCGCCGGCCGCGGAGCCCGCGCGCGAGCCGACCCGCGGAACCGAACACAGCCCGACAGCCGCGCC
This sequence comes from uncultured Solirubrobacteraceae bacterium, assembly GCA_963769555.1. Classification (GTDB taxonomy): domain Bacteria; phylum Actinomycetota; class Thermoleophilia; order Solirubrobacterales; family Solirubrobacteraceae; genus CADCVQ01. Next base: position 215,635 of record CAVYMD010000001.1, read on the forward strand.
CAGCGCGCTGCAGCGAACGCCCACGCGCGAGCCGACGTGCGAACGCGAACAAGCCCGCGCGAGCGCGGCGCCGCCCCACCGACCGACCGCGCCCGCACCGCCGGCCGGATCCCGACACCGGCCCTACGGCGACCCAGGGACGAGCGAGCCCGGCGTCCCGCGCGAGGAGCGCGAGAGCCGCGCGCCGGCGCCCGGCGATCCGGTCGGACCGCCGCCACGAGACGCTGGCCGCGACGCGCAGGCCGTCCCGCGGTCGCAGGCGCCTCACCGCGGCGTCATCGCGGTGCGACCCGACCGGCCGGCGCAGCCGGCCGCCCCCGCGATGCGACCCGCCCGGCCGGCGCAGCCGGCCGCCCCCGCGATGCGACCCGCCCGGCCGGCGCAGCCGGCCGCCCCCGCGATGCGACCCGACCGGCCGGCGCAGCCGGCCGCCCCCGCGATGCGACCCGCCCGGCCGGCGCAGCCGGCCGCCCCCGCGGCGGAGCAGCGCCACGGCTTCTTCTCGCGACTCTTCCGGCGCCAGCAGAGGCCGGCCGAGCCGCCTGCCGCGGTAGCGGCCCCCGAACACGGGCCGGCTTCCGGCCCGGCGCTCGCGGCGAGCCCGTACGAGCACGCCCCGGCGGCCCCGGTCACGTCACACGAGCGCGCGTCGCAGCACACCCCCGCGCCCACACCCGACGTGAGCGCTCCACAGCCTCAGCCCGCGCACAGCGCGCCGTGGCGCGCCCCAGAGGCCGGTCCACCCGCGCCGGGTCCGGCGCCAACGCCCCCGGATCCGGACCCGGCGCCGACACTCGACCGCCCCGCGCCCGCGCCGGCTCCCGTCGGCGCGCCGCCGCCCGAGCCCGCCCACAAGCACGAGCACACCACCGCCGCTCCCCCCGGCGCGCCGCCGTCCAAGCTCGACTCCAAGCTCGACCACGATCGCACCGTCGCGATCCTCACCGAGGTGCTCGACGACCTCGGAGCCGCGCACCACCGGCCTTTCTCACGCGACTGACCTGACCTCGGAGGCCAGAGCCTCGCTTCGGGATCGGCCCCGGGGCGAGGCGCGAGCCGGTCCGCGCCGCGGAGCCTGCCCGCAGCGCCACGGCCGACGCCGCCGCCGACTCATGAGGGATCGCCCCTCATGCGACGGCGGCCTGCCGCGGCGACAGTGCTCTCCCAACGTCATCAAGGGAGATGCCGACGATGTTTCGCCACGCCGCCGCCGCAACCATGACGATCGCCGCCGTCGCCGTCGGCGCGCCGGCGGCCGCGGCCCAGTCCGGCCCTCCGCCTCCGCCACCGCCACCGCCGGCCGCCGCCCCGCCGCCCGCCCCGCCGCCCGCGCCCCCGCCCGCCGCGCCGCCCGGCCCGCAGACCGTCGCCCCGTCGCGCGCCGACACGGCGGCGATGGCCGCCGCGATCGTCTCCGCGCTGACGGGCAACGCTTTCGGCTGGCAGTACGCGATCGCGCAGAACGGCAGGTACGCAACCTCGGGCGCCGCGGGCACCGCGCGCACGAGGGCCGACAACGGCGGCACGCGGCTGAAGATGAAGGCGACGATGCGCTACGAGCTCGCGAGCGTGACGAAGAACGTCACAGCGCTTGCGACGATGAAGCTCCTGCGCCTGCGCGGACTCACGGTCAACGCCTCGATCGACCCGTACCTGCCGCAGAGCTGGAAGCGCGGCAAGGGCTTCGCCCAGAAGAAGGTCACGTTCGCGCACCTGCTGACGCACACCTCCGGCATCCTCCAGGCCGCGGGCACCGCCGCCTGCAAGGACGTCTGCGGCAACAGCTGGGACGGCGTGCGCAACCACGTCCGCGTCGGCGTCGTGCCGGACTCCGCGCGCGTCTACAAGAACGCCAACTACGCGTTGCTGCGCGTGCTGAACGCGCGCATGTGGAAGGCCGCGGGCGGCAAGGTCTTCGGCTACAAGACCGTCTACGTGGAGACGACCAACTACAAGGGCGACGAGATTAAGAAGCCCGTCCAGGTCAAGGTCCTGCTCGGCGCCGACGAGGCCAACCACGCTCGCTACGCGATGGACTTCCTGCAGCGCGCGATCTTCACGCCGGCCGGGATCAAGAACGTCGGGTGCGTGGCGCCCGACCCCAAGGCGGCCGGCCTGAACTACCCCGCCGGTGCCGGGCAGTCGACGAAGGGCACGCTTGCAGCCTGGTCGGTCACCCAGTGCGCCGGCAACGCCGGGCTGCGGCTGTCGTCGATCGAGCTCGTGCGCTACCTCGCCCACCTGCGCCACGGCTCGATCGTCCACCCGGCCGACCTCGCGACGATGGACGCGCTGCGCGCGGGCTGGCGCGAGGCGAACAACCTCGGCGGCGGCACGCCGGCGGGCGTGTACTGGCACGGCGGCGAGCTCGACCTCGCCGGCGGCGCGCGGCTGCGCGCCTGCGCGATCACGTTCCCCGACGGCACCGAGGCCTCGCTGATCCTGGCATCGGAGCCGACCGGACTGAACAAGTGCCGGGTGCTGCGCGACGCCTGGATCGCGGCGACCTGAGCTCCCTCGCACCTCCCGGCGCCGGCGCACCTCCCGGCGCCGGAGCACCTCCCGGCGCCGGCCCGGGCGTCCCCAGACCAGACGCCGCCACTACGCTTCCGTCGCACGATGTCCAAGCGTCAGAAGGCACCCGCCACCTACGAGGGCAAGCTCGCCCAGCTGCAGGAGCTGCGCGAGGCCGCCGGCCGGACCGAGCGCGAGTCCGAGCGCAAGCAGCACGACCGCGGCCGCCTCAGCGCCCGCGAGCGCGTGCACAAGCTGCTGGACCCCGGCTCCTTCCAGGAGCTCGACACGTTCGCCCGCCACCGCACGCACGAGTTCGAGATGCAGAAGAAGCGCCCCTGGGGCGACGCCGTCGTCACCGGCCACGGCACGATCGACGGCCGCCGCGTCTGCGTCTTCTCGCAGGACTTCTCCGTCTTCGGCGGCTCGCTGGGCGAGGTCATGTCCGAGAAGATCTGCAAGGTCATGGACCTGGCGGCGAAGATCGGCTGCCCGGTCATCGGCATCAACGACTCGGGCGGCGCGCGGATCCAGGAGGGCGTCGTCTCGCTTGGCGGCTACGGCGAGGTCTTCATGCGCAACGTCGACTGCTCGGGCGTCATCCCGCAGATCAGCCTCGTCATGGGGCCCTGCGCGGGCGGCGCGGTCTACTCGCCCGCGATCACGGACTTCGTGTTCATGGTCAAGCGCAGCTCGCACATGTTCATCACGGGGCCCGACGTCATCCGCACGGTCACCGGCGAGGAGGTCGAGTTCGAGGAGCTCGGCGGCGCGGACACGCACAGCACGAAGTCCGGCGTCGCGCACTTCGCCTGCGAGGACGAGGAGGCGTGCCTGCAGGACGCCCGCTACCTGCTGAGCTTCCTGCCGTCCAACAACCTCGAGCCGACCCCCCGCGTGCTGCCGACCGACGATCCCATGCGGATGGAGCCCGAGCTCGACGAGATCGTCCCCCCGAACCCGAACAAGCCCTACGACGTGCGGCTTGCGGTGCGGATGATCGTCGACGACGGCGAGTTCTACGAGGTCCACGAGCAGTTCGCGACGAACATCGTCTGCGGCTTCGCGCGCCTCGACGGCCACGCGGTCGGCATCGTCGGCAACCAGCCGTCGAGCATGGCCGGCGTGCTCGACATCGACGCCAGCGTCAAGGCCGCGCGCTTCGTGCGCACCTGCGACGCCTTCAACGTCCCGCTCGTCGCGTTCTGCGACGTCCCCGGCTTCCTGCCCGGCATGGCGCAGGAGTGGGAGGGCATCATCCGCCACGGCGCCAAGCTGCTGTACGCCTTCGCGGAGGCGACGGTGCCGAAGATCACGATCGTCACGCGCAAGGCCTACGGCGGCGCGTACGTCGTCATGGCGTCCAAGCACATCGGCGCCGACCTCAACCTCGCCTGGCCGACGGCGGAGGTCGCGGTCATGGGCCCCGAGGGCGCCGTGAACATCATCTACCGCCGCGACATCGCCGGCTCCCCGACGCCGGAGGCCCGCCGCGAGCGGCTCATGGACGACTACCGGGCCCGCTTCGCGAACCCCTACTCGGCCGGCGAGCGCGGCTACGTCGACGACGTGATCATCCCGCACGAGACGCGGCCGAAGCTCATCGCGGCGCTCGAGACCCTGCAGACCAAGCGCGTCGAGCGCCCCAAGCGCAAGCACGGCAACATCCCGCTGTGAGCGGTCGGGCGCTCGGGCTGGTCGTCGCCGCCGGCGCCGCCCTGCGCTTCGCGACCCTCGACGTTCAGAGCCTCTGGTACGACGAGGCGGTCACGGCACGGCTGCTGCGGATGGATCTCGGCGCGATGCTGCGGGCGATCCCCGACAGCGAGTCCACGCCGCCGCTGTACTACGTGCTGGCCTGGCTGTGGACCCAGGTGCTCGGCGCCGGCGAGGTGGGCATGCGCTCGCTGTCGGCCCTGCTCGGCACGGCGGCCGTCGTCGCCGTCTGGGCGCTCGGCCGGCGGATCGGCGGCGACGGCGCGGGCCTCGCCGCCGCGGCGCTCGCCGCGTTCAACCCGCTGCTGCACTGGTTCAGCCAGGAGGCGCGCGCGTACTCGCTGCTGGCGCTGCTCGCCGCGGGCTCGGCGCTTTTGTGGCTGCGCGCGCTCGAGCAGCCGCGCTCGGCGCGCCGGCTGCTGGCCTGGGGCGCCGTCGCCGCGCTGGCGCTCGCGACGCACTACTACGCCGCCTTCCTCGTCGCCCCGCAGGCGCTGTGGCTGGCGCTGCGCGCGCCCGGCCTGCGGGCGCGAGCGGCGGCGCTCGCCCTGCCGCTCGCGGCCGGCGCCGCGCTCGCCCCGCTCGCGCTCGCCCAGCGCGCGAACGACAGCGCGGCGTTCATCGGCGACCGGCCGCTCGCCGAGCGCGTCGCGCAGGTGCCCAAGCAGTTCCTCGTCGGCTACGACGCGCCGGCCGAGGCCCTGCTCGCCGTGCTCACGGGGCTCGTCGCGCTCGTCGCGCTCGCGGGGCTCGCCAGGCGGCTCGCGGATCGCCGCGCTCCCGCGCGCGGGCGCTCGGACCTGCGCGCGCTGACGGCGATCGCGGGCGCCGCGCTCGCCCTCGCGCTGCTCGCCGCGCTCGCCGGCGAGGACCACCTCATCACGCGCAACGTGCTCGCCCTCCTGCCGCTCGCGGCCGCGCTCGCCGGCGCGGGACTGGCGGCGCTCGGCGCAGCGCCGGCCATCGCCGCGACCGCCGCGGCATGCGGCCTGGGGCTCGTCGCGATCGCCGGCGTCGCCGCCGATCGCTCGCTGCAGCGCGAGGACTGGCGCGGCGCCGCGCGAGCGCTGGGCCCGGCCGCCGAGCGGCGTGTGCTCGCCGTGTCACCCGCGAGCGGGGCCGTCGCGCTGCGCCACTACCTGCCGGCCGCCCGACCCGTCGCCGCCGTGCCGGCGCCCGCGCTCGAGCTCGACGTCATCCTCATGGACCGGCACGGCTCCGGCCCGAGCCCCGCCGATGCGGCGCTCGTCACCGCCGCGGCGGGGCTCCAGCCCGAGGTGACGCGCCGCGAGACGTTCTCGATCCTGCGCTTCCGTACGCGGCCGGGGCAGGCGGCACAGGCCGGAAGCGAGATCGCCCAGGCTCTGGGTGCGGACGTCGCCCTGCTCACCCTCCCACCTCAAAGTTGACGCCCCCGTCACGTTTTGGGTAGGATTTTCGGTGTCATGGCGAAGGCTCAACGCGACGACCACGACTTCGACTGGCTCGTCGTCGGCTCCGGCTTCGGCGGCAGCGTCGCCGCGCACCGCCTGACGCAGAAGGGCTACCGGGTCGCCGTCGTCGAGTCCGGCCGGCGCTACGGCGATCACGAGTTCCCGCGCTCGACCTGGGACATCCGGCGCTACTTCTTCGCCCCGCGCCTCGGCCTGCACGGCATCTTCCGCCTGTCGCTCTTCAAGGACGTCTCCGTCGTCAGCGGCGCGGGCGTCGGCGGCGGCAGCCTCGGCTACGCCAACACGCTCTACCGCGCTCGCCCGCGCTTCTACGAGGACCGGCAGTGGTCCGACCTCGAGGACGACTGGGAGGCCGCGCTCGCGCCCCACTTCGACGAGGCCGAGCGGATGCTCGGCGTCACGACGGTCACGACCGACGACCCCGCCGACGAGCTGCTGCGCGAGTACGGCCGCCACATCGGCGCCGACGAGACGTACGCCAAGACCCGCGTCGGCGTCTTCTTCGGCACCCCCGGCGAGACCGTCGCCGACCCCTTCTTCGGCGGCGCCGGCCCGGCGCGCACCGGCTGCACCGCGTGCGGGCGCTGCATGGTGGGCTGCCCGGTCGGCGCGAAGAACACGCTCGTCAAGAACTACCTCTGGCTCGCCGAGCACGCCGGCTGCCGCGTCATCGCCGAGCGCGAGGTCGTCGACGTGCGCCCGCTCAACGGCACCGACGGCGCGGATGGCTACGAGGTCACGACCGAGCGCACCGGCGCCTGGCTGCGCAAGGACCGCCGCACGACGACCGCGAGGAACGTCGTGCTCGCCGCCGGCCCGCTGGGCACGAACAAGCTCCTGCAGCGCTGCCGGCACAACGGCTCGCTGCCGAAGGTCTCCGGCCGCCTCGGCGAGCTCGTGCGAACCAACAGCGAGGCGATCCTCGCCGTCACGGCCCCCGACGACAGCGTCGACTACACCAAGCGCGTCGCGATCTCGGGCTCGATCTACCCCGACGAGAGCACCCACATCGAGACGGTCAGCTACGGCCACGCCGGCGACTCGATGAGCCTGCTGCACACCCTGCTCATCGGCGACGGCACGAAGATCACGCGGCCGCTGAAGCTGTTCGCCGCGATGCTGCGCCACCCCGTGCGCGCGCTCAAGCTGTGCGACCCGCGCGCCTGGTCGCGGCGCACGATCATCCTGCTCGTCATGCAGACGCTCGACAACGCGATCGCGCTGCGCCCGCGGCCGGGCCGGCGCGGCGGGATGCGCCTGCAGACCGAGCAGGACCCCGAGAAGCCCAACCCGACCTTCATCCCGATCGCCAACGACGCCGCGGAGTGGATGGCCGAGCAGATCGGGGGCGTGCCGCAGAGCTCGCTCATGGAGGCGCTCGCCGCGATCCCGACGACGGCCCACGTGCTCGGCGGCGCGGTCATCGGGCGCTCGCCCGAGGAGGGCGTCGTCGACGCGCGCCACCGCGTCTTCGGCTACGAGAACCTGCTCGTCTGCGACGGATCCGTCGTGCCGGCCAACGTCGGCGTCAACCCGAGCCTGACGATCACCGCGCTCGCCGAGCGCGCGATGAGCTTCGTCCCGGAGGCACCCGGGACGACCGACGCCGCCGACGCCGCCCGCGCCGCGCTCACCGCCTAGAAGCGGCCTGCGCCGGGCGGCGTCCCGGATACGCTGAGCGAGCGGTGGCAGAAGCGACACCTCCCAAGCCTCGGATCGTCAAGCGACTGGAGGCTCAGCGCGAGCGTCACCGCCAGCGCCACCTCATCGTGCGCGTGCTCTACATCGTCGTCGGCTTCACCGTCCTCTTCGGCGGCCTGGCGATGCTCGTCACGCCGGGCCCGGCATTCCTCGTCATCCCGATCGGCCTGGCGCTGCTGTCGATGGAGTTCGCCTGGGCCGAGCGCCTGCTCGACCGGGCACTGGAGAAGGGGGAGATCGCCAAGCGCAAGGCGGCGCAGGCGTCGCGGACGCAGCGCTGGCTGGGCATCATCGCCTTCGCGCTCGGTCTCGCCGCCTACCTCGTGTGGGGCATCTGGGACGACATCCCGCTCATCCCCGACCCCTGACGCCCGCGGCGCGCGGGCGTCAGCGCGCGGCGATGGCGAGCTGCGCCTTGGGGCGCTCGGCGTCGCGCAGGGTGCCGATGAGGTCGCGCTCGACCGCCGCGGCGAACGCGAGCGACGCGCGGTCCTCCGCCCGCAGCCGCTCGGCGAACGCGGCGGCGCCGATCGCGAGCACGACGGACGGCTCGCGGGCGATCGAGGTCGCCGTGGCGGGCCCGCCGTCGAGCAGCCCGAGGTAGCCGAACGCCCGCCCGGGCCCGGCGAAGCCGGCCCGGATCATCCCGTCGCCGCCGCGCAGGACCTCCTCGACGGCGCCGCGCAGCGTGACGTGGCAGCAGGCCGGCTCGTCGCCCGCGCGCAGGAGCACGCGGCCGCGGGGAACGCTCAGCACGTCGGCCCCGGCGCACAGCTCGGCGATGAGCGGGGCCTCGAGGTCGATGAACAGCGGCAGCCGCGCGAGGTAGCGCAGCGGCGGAAGCTCGGCCGGCGCCGGCGGCGGCTCGTCGCGCGGGGCGGCCTCGCCGGCGGCGGGACCGAGCGAGGCGGCGAGCGTCGCATGGGCGCGCCGCAGCCGCGCGCACGCGATCCGGACGATGCGCCGGCGCAGCTCGAGCGCGCCCGGGCGGCGCGACAGCATCTGGGCGTTGAACTCGGCCCGGTCGAGGAACAGCAGCGAGCACGCGGAGACCGCGCGGACGGTCGCGCTGCGGCTGCCGCCGCCGAGCAGCGGCACCTCCCCCATGACGTCGCCCGGGCCGAGCCGCGCGAGCTCGAGCTCGCGCTGGCCGGGCAGCCGCCGGCAGACCTGCACCTCGCCCTCGACGAGCACGTGCAGCCCGTCGACGGGATCGCTCTGGCGCCAGAGCTCCTCTCCCGCGGCGAGCTCGACGCGCACGAACGCCGCGGCGAACTCGGCGTCGTCGCGAGCGGTCAGCCCGGCGAACAGCTCCACCTCGCCGAGCAGGGCCGCGACGTCGTCGCCGTCGGCGGGACGCGCGACGGCGGCGGCGGGCTCAGACATCGACGTCGATCGTCTGCACGGCGAGGCCGTCCTCGCCCAGCGACGCACTGAGCATCGAGTACTCGGGCACCTCCAGCCAGGTCGCGGTGTCGAGCGTCAGCGGCTCGGAGGAGATGATGAGCGACCGCGGCGGGCCGTCGGCGGCGAGCATCTGCCACTCGCCGTCGTGCTCGGCGTACGCGCGGCCGGTCGTGTACCACAGGCTCGTGTAGGGCAGGTCGGCCTCCATCATCCAGTCGTCGTCCGGATACCAGCCGTAGTCGAGCACGTAGCGCGCGGCGACGATGCAGCGGCGCGTCGCCATGAAGAGGTTGATCGGGGAGTTCAGGCGCAGGTCCCGGCCGGCGCGGACGTCGCGCACGATCCGCAGGACGCGGGTCGTGGCCTCCACGAGCTCGGCGGCGTCGGGCTCGGCCTCGGGGTCCTCGAGCTGGGAGAGCAGCAGCGCGTAGATCCACTCGGAGTCCGTCGTGCCGGCGATGTGCTGCGACAGGCCGGGCCGCAGGTGGTCGAGCAGGTCGTAGCGCATGCGATCGAAGTCGCGCAGGTGCCCGTTGTGCGCCATGACGACCTTCGCGCCCGGAAACCGGAACGGGTGCAGGTTCTGCTCGGAGATGATGTTGTCGGGCGACCACGAGATGCCGCGCACGTGGGCCAGCACGCAGGAGGGCTCGAGCTTGCGGCAGATGCCGCGCAGGTTGCGGTCGAAGCTCGGCATCGTCGCGATCTGGTAGGTGAACGGCTCGTGCGAGCGGACCGAGCGCTCGTCCCACGCGGCCATCCCGAAGCCGGCGAGGTTCATCCAGCGGTCCATCATCTGCGGGCTGTAGCTCTGGCGGACGAGCGCGCTGTCGGCGTCGTAGAGCATGCCCTCGAGCGACGCCGGCTCCCCGAGATAACCCAGCACGCGGCACATCGCGATCGAATCTACGGGCTGCGACGCACCGGGACAAGGTGCGCCCCTGTCAGGGCGATGACCGCGCTACAGGCGCACGGAGCCGGCCGCGACCGCGCCCTCGCGCGCGGCCCGCAGCGCCGCGGCGGCGACCGCGAGGTCCTGGATCGCCAGTCCCGTGGAGTCGAAGAGCGTGACCGCGTCGGCGCCGCTGCGGCCCGGCGCGTCGCCCGCGAGCACCGCGCCGAGGGTCGTGACCTGCTCGCGCGTGACGCGCCCGGCATCGACGGCGCCGGTCAGCTCGCCGCCGTGCGAGGCCTGCGCCCACTCGTCGCAGAACAGCTCGCACGCGACGACCGCGTCGATGCTCGCCTCGGCCTTGCCCGAGCCGTCGGCGCCGAGCATGTTCAGGTGCTGGCCCGGGCGCAGGTCGCCGGCCGTGACGACGACCTCTGCCCCGGGCGTGACGCAGCACACGACGTCGCAGCCCAGCGCCGCCGGCAGGTCGCCCGCGGCCCACCCTCCGAGCTCGGCGGCGAGCGCCGCCGCGGCCTGCCCGCGCGGGTCGAAGCAGACCCCGTCCTCGTAGCCCGCGGCCGCCAGGCAGCGCGCCGCCCAGGCGCCGTGCAGGCCGCAGCCGACGATGCCGACGGTGCGGGCGCCGGGGCGGGCGAGCGCCTGCGCGGCGACGGCCGCGACCGCGCCGGTGCGCAGCGCGGTCACGGCGCGGGCGTCGAGGATCGCCAGCGGCACGCCGGTGCGCGCGTCGGACAGGCAGACGACGCCGCTGACGGTCGGCAGGCCCTGCTCGGGGTTGCCGGGAAACGACGTGATCCACTTCAGCAGCGCGAGATCGCCGCCGAGCGCGGGCATCGCCCGGAAGTCGCCGTACGGCGGGCTCTGCAGGTAGACCTTCGCCGGCATGACCCACTCGCCGCGGTGGTGGTGTCCGAAGGCCGCGCGGGTGACGTCGATCGCCTCCGCCGGCGAGACCGCGGCGAGGACCGCGTCGTGGTCGAGGACGGCGAGATCGGGCACGGTCGCCAGGCTACAGCGGGGCGGTCCCGGCCCGGCGGCGAGCGGCGGCCGGGCCGTCCCGGAGCAAACGGCGGCGGCGGCCCCGGCCCGCGAGCGGCCCCGCGGCCGGCCCCCGACATCTATTGGACACAAACCCGATCGGGATTTAGCTGTATCATCGCCGCTCGCCTTGTCCGCCACCACGGAGCAGAGACATCCCATGGAGCCCACCACGGCCGCCGGTCGCCAGGGGACGCTCGAGAACCCCGAGGTTCGCGAGGACGTCCCCGGCCACGTCATCCCGATCATCGAGCGCGAGTTCGACGACTTCGACACGGAGTCCCAGCGCTACCTGCGCGGCGAGATCGAGGAGACCGAGTTCATCGGCTTTCGCCTGAAGCAGGGCGTCTACGGCCAGCGCCAGGCCAACGTGCAGATGATCCGCGTCAAGCTTCCCTTCGGCGGCATCACGCCCGCCCAGATGGACGCCTTCGCCGACGTCGTCGAGCGGTACGTCCCGCTCGACAAGGGCCACATCACGACGCGCCAGAACATCCAGCTGCACCACGTCCCGCTGCCCGACGCGGCGAAGGCGATCCGCGAGCTGTCGGACGCCGGCCTGTCCTCGCGCGAGGGCTGCGGCAACACCGTGCGCAACGTCACCGGCGACCCCTGGGCCGGCGTCTGCGACGACGAGCCGTTCGACATGACGCCCTACGCCGGCGCCTACGTGCGCTACTTCGTGCGCCACCCGACGACGCAGCTCATGCCGCGCAAGATCAAGACCGCCTTCAACGGCGCCCCGGCCGACCGCGCGCTGACCGGCATCCACGACATCGCCTTCAACGCCCGGGTCGGCGCGGACGGCGAGCGCGGCGCCCAGGTCATCGTCGGCGGCGGGACGTCGATCATGCCGCGCGTCGCGCCGGTGCTCTACGAGTTCGTCGGCCTCGACGACGGCGAGTACCTCAAGGTGGCCGAGGCCTGCTTCCGGATCTTCGACCGCACCGACTTCCTGCGCGTCAACCGCGCCCGGGCCCGCATCAAGGTGCTCGTCGACAAGGTCGGCATCGACGCCTTCCGCGACATGGTCGACGAGGAGCTGCGGGGCGACTGGGTCGCCGAGCGCGACTTCTCGATCGACGCGATCTCCTGGCGCGACGACGAGGAGGCCTCCGCGCCGCCCGTGCCCACCGCGTACGCGAGCCCGAACGGCGACCTCTCGGAGTTCGAGCGCTTCCGCGCCGACAACGTCGCGCCGCAGAGGCAGGCCGGCTTCAGCACGGTCCACGTGAAGGTCGCCCGCGGCGACCTCGCGCCGCAGCAGTTCCGCGGCATCGCGCAGATCATGCGCGACTACTGCGGCGGCTACATGCGCACGACCGTGCACCAGAACCTCCTGCTGCGGTGGGTGCGCGACGAGACCGTCTACGAGGTCTGGCGGGAGCTCTCGCGCCTGGGGTTGGGCGAGGCGGGGCCCGACAGCGTCACCGACGTCGTGTCGTGCCCGGGCACCGACTCGTGCAAGCTCGGCATCACGTCCTCGATGGGCCTCAACGCGGCCGTCCAGAAGCGCCTGGAGGAGATGCGGATCACCGACCCGCTGACGCGCGCCGTCCACGTGAAGATGAGCGGCTGCCCGAACGGCTGCAGCCAGCACCACATCGCGAACATCGGCTTCTACGGCGCGTCGATCAAGGTCGGCGAGCGCACGGTCCCGGCCTACGTCGCGCACCTCGCCGGCAACTTCGAGGGCGGCGAGATCGTCTACGGCCAGCGCCTGAAGGTGCGCCTGGCGGCCAAGCGCGTGCCCGAGGCGGTCGAGCGCTGGCTGCGCTTCTACGAGGCCGGGCGCGAGGAGGGCGAGGCCTTCAACGACTTCACCGCGCGCGTCGGCACGAAGGCCTTCGAGGACAGGGTGCGCGACCTCGCGATGCCGATCGAGTTCACACTGGAGACGATGACGACGTTCATCGACTGGACGAAGGACGTCCCCTTCCAGGTCGTCCGGGGCGAGGGCGAGTGCGCGGTCTGACCGCCACGGCCGACTCTCTGACCGAGACGCTGCGGCGCGCGGCCGCCCACGAGCGGCTCGTCTTCCTGTGCTCGTTTCAGAAGGAGGAGTCGGTCATCCTCGACGAGCTGGCGGCGATCGCGCCGCACGTCCGCGTCGTGACGATCGACACCGGCGCGCTGTTCGACGAGACGCTCGCGACCTGGCGCGCGTTCGAAGGGCGCTTCGGCGTGACCGTCGAGGCGCAGGACGCGCGCGGCGAGCCGCCCTGGACCGGGCCCGAGCACTGCTGCGGCGCGCTGAAGGTCGCCGCGCTCGAGCGGGCGCTCGCCGGCGCCGACGCCTGGGTGACCGGGCTGCGTCGCGAGCAGGGCCCGTCGCGCGCGGGGACCGAGCTCGTCGAGGTCGACGCCGGGCGCGGCGGGATCGCGAAGTACAACCCGCTGGCGCTGTGGACCGAGCGCGACCTGTGGCAGCGCATCCACGAGCGCGACCTGCCCTACCACCCGCTGCACGACGCCGGCTACGCCTCGATCGGGTGCGCCCCGTGCACGCTGCCGGGCAGCGGCCGGGCCGGCCGCTGGGCGGGCACCGACAAGACCGAGTGCGGGCTGCACGTCTAGCGCTCATGGATCCTCTCGTCATCGCATTCGGGCTGGGCGTCGGCGTGCTCATCGGGCTGACCGGGATCGGCGGCGGGTCGCTCATGACGCCGCTGCTCGTGCTCTTCGCCGGGGTGCCGCCGGTCGTCGCGATCGGCACCGACCTGGCCTACGGCGCGATCACGAAGACGCTCGGCGGCTGGCGCCACCTGCGCAAGGGCACCGTCGACCTCGGCGTCTCGATGTGGCTCGCCGTCGGCAGCGTGCCGGGCGCGCTCGTCGGCGTCTGGCTGCTCGACCGGCTGCACACGGCGTATGGCAAGAGCTTCGAGCCGGCGCTGCTGGGCTCGATCGCGGTCGCGCTCGTCATCGTCGCGCTGACGATCCTCGGCCGGGCGCTGTTCATGCCCAAGCTCGTCGCGCGCGAGCGCCACGCCGTGGCGCAGACGCGACGCACGAAGGTCACGGCGATCGTCATCGGCGCCGTGCTGGGTCTCATCCTCGGCGTGACGTCGGTCGGCTCGGGCGCGCTCATCGGCCTCGCCCTCATCCTCGTCTTCCGCCTCACGCCGCACCGCGTCGTCGGGACCGACGTCTTCCATGCGGCGATCCTGCTCTGGGCGGCGGGCATCGCGCACATCGCCGGCGGCAACGTCGACTTCCTGCTCATGGCGACGATCCTCGCCGGCTCGCTGCCCGGGGTGCTCGTCGGCACGCAGCTCGTCGACCGCGTCTCCGCGACCGCCCTGCGACCCGCGCTGGGCTGCGTCCTGCTGGCCTCCGCGCTGGGCGTCATGTCCAAGGCGGGCGTCCGGGTGCATCCGGTCGTGCTGCTCGGCCTCCCGCTCTCGGTCGGCGGCCTCGCCTACGCGCTGCACCGCCTGCGCCCCGCGCCGCAGCCCGATCCCGAGCCCGTCCCGGTGCCCGCATGAGCACCCGCATGACGCATCTGCAGGCGCTCGAGTCCGAGGCGATCCACGTCATGCGCGAGGTCGCCGCGGAGCTCTCCAGGCCGGTGCTGCTGTTCAGCGGCGGCAAGGACTCGATCGTGCTCCTGCGACTCGCCGAGAAGGCCTTCCGCCCCGGCCCGTTCCCGTTTCCGCTCATGCACGTCGACACCGGCCACAACTTCCCCGAGGTCATCGAGTTCCGCGACCGCCGGGTCGCCGAGCTCGGCGAGCGGCTCATCGTCGCCTCGGTGCAGGACTCGATCGACCGCGGGCGGGTCGCCGACGAGACCGGGCCGCGCGCGTCGCGCAACCGCCTGCAGACCACGACGCTGCTCGACGCCCTCGCGGAGCACGGCTTCGACGCAGCGTTCGGCGGCGCGCGCCGCGACGAGGAGCGCGCGCGGGCCAAGGAGCGGATCTTCTCCTTCCGCGACGATTTCGGCGGCTGGGACCCGAAGAACCAGCGCCCCGAGCTGTGGAACATCTACAACGGGCGCATCCGCCGCGGCGAGAGCGTGCGCGTCTTTCCGATCTCCAACTGGACCGAGCTCGACGTGTGGGAGTACCTCGCGCTCGAGCGCCTCGAGGTGCCGTCGATCTACTTCGCCCACGAGCGCGAGGTCTTCGAGCGCGACGGGATGCTCTACGCGCACTCCGAGCACGTCGAGCTGATCGACGGGGAGGTGCCGTTCACGCAGTCGGTGCGCTACCGCACCGTCGGCGACATGAGCTGCACCGGCGCCGTGCGCTCGACCGCCGCCGACCTGGACACCGTCGTCGCCGAGATCGCCGCCACGCGCGTGACCGAGCGCGGCGAGACGCGCGCCGACGACCGCGCGACCGACGCCGCGATGGAGGACCGCAAGGTCGCGGGGTACTTCTGATGGGGCTCGCGCAAGCCGACCTGCTGCGCCTCGCCACCGCCGGCTCGGTCGACGACGGCAAGTCGACGCTCATCGGGCGCCTGCTGTTCGACGCCAAGCAGGTCCTGACCGATCAGCTCGCCCACGTCGAGGAGGCCTCCAGGCGCCGCGGCGGCGCCGAGGTCGACCTGTCGCTGCTCGTCGACGGCCTGCGCGCCGAGCGCGAGCAGGGCATCACGATCGACGTCGCCTACCGCTACTTCGCGACCGCGCGGCGCACGTTCATCATCGCGGACACGCCCGGGCATCTGCAGTACACGCGCAACATGGTCACCGGCGCGTCGACGGCCGACCTGTCGATCATCCTCGTCGACGCGCGCAAGGGCGTCCTGGAGCAGTCCAAGCGCCACGCCTACATCTCCGCGCTGCTCGGGATCCCGCATCTCGTCGTCGCGGTCAACAAGATGGATCTCGTCGGCTACGACGAGGAGACCTTCGACGCGATCGCGCGCGACTTCGCCGACTTCGCCCGCGGCCTGGGCGAGCGCGACATCGTCTACATCCCGATCAGCGCCAAGCACGGCGACAACGTCGTCGACCGCTCGCAGAACATGCCCTGGTACGCGGGGACGCCGCTGCTCGGGCACCTCGAGACGGTGCGGGTCGCCGACGACCGCAACCTCGACGACGCGCGCTTCCCCGTCCAGTGGGTCGTCCGCGACCACGCGACCGACTACCGCGGCTACGGGGGCCAGATCGCCGGCGGGATCCTGCGAGCGGGCGACGAGGTGCTCGTCCTGCCCTCCGGGCTGACGACGAGGATCGCGCGCATCGACACGTTCGACGGTCCCCTCGAGGAGGCCGGCGCCGGCATGTCGGTGACGCTCGTGCTCGAGGACGAGCTCGACGTCTCGCGCGGCGACGTCATCTGCCATCCCGCCGGGGCGCCGCAGCTCTCGCGCGAGCTGGAGGCGACGATCTGCTGGATGGCCGACGCGCCGCTGCGCGCCGGCGCGCGCTACGCGATCAAGCACGCCGCCCACACCGCGCGCGCGATCGTCGAGGATGTCCTCGACCGCGTCGACGTGCACACGCTGATCCCCGACCCCGGCGCGCGCGAGCTCGCCCTCAACGACATCGGCCGCGTCGCCCTGCGCACGTCCAAGCCGATGGCCTTCGACGCCTACGCGAGCAATCGCCACACGGGCTCGTTCATCCTCATCGACGAGTCGACGAACGACACCGTCGGCGCCGGCATGATCGGCTGACCGATGGCGGTCGCGTCGAGCGCCGGCGTGCGAGAATGGCCGCCGTGAACCGTCGGCCGCAGCTTCGGATCGTCGCGCCCTCGGCCTCCCCGGAGGAGGCGGCGGCGGTCGTGGCGGCGCTCGAGCGCTTCATGCGCGACACGGCGCCCACGCCCGCCGCCGAGCCTCCCGCCGGCGGCTCGCGCTGGGCTCGCGTGGCGCTGCTGGAGGCCACGGGCCACGATCGGGCGCAGCCCGTCGCCTGGCAGCGATCCCCGGCCCCCCGCCGGCGCTAAGCGTTCGCGGCTCAGAGGCCGATAGAGAGCTGACATGCAGGTTCCCGAGCACGGCGACGGATCGGTCGTCGATGAACGCCTGGCGCCCGCCGGGCTGAGCCGGCTGCTCGGAAACTACGGAGAGGCGCGGCGCTGGGTGCTCGTCGTCGCCGGCGTGCTGATCGTCGGCGCCTGCTCGATCCGCGTCCTCACCGCCGCGCCGGCCCTCACCGTCGGCCTGTCCTGCATCCTGGCCGTCACGCTCGTCGCCTCGGAGTTCGGGACCCGCATGGGGCTGTACACCGTCGCCGTCGCCGTCCTGGCGATGAGCGGGCTGGCCGTCCTCGAGCTCTCCGACGAGAGCGCGTGGGTCATCGCGGGCCGAGCGATCGTGCTGCTCTTCATCGCACCGGTCGTGGGCCGCGCCTCCGAGCGCGCCTCGCGCAGCCGCCGGCTCATCGTGCAACTGCTCGAGGCGACGACCGACGCCATCCAGGTCAAGGATCTCGAGGGGCGCTACCTGCTCGTCAACGCCGCTGCCGCAAGGCTCCTCGGCCACCCCGCGCCGCACATCCTCGGCAGATCCAATGCCGAGCTGCTGCCCGATCTCGCCGACGTCATCGCGACCCACGACGACGAGGTGCTCCGCACCGAGACGCCGACCGCCTACGAGCTCACCGTCGGGCCGCGCGGCGAGCGTCGCGTGCTCTCGGTCACGAAGAACGTGTTTCGCGACGCGACCGGCGCGAAGCTCGGATCGCTCGCCATCTCGCGCGACGTCACCGAGGAGCGGCGCCTGCAGGAGGAGAGCACCCGCTTCTTCGACCTCTCGGGCGACATCCTGTGCACGGTCGACTTCGCCGGCCGGCTGCACCGCGTCAACGGCCAGTGGGAGAAGCGCCTGGGCTGGACCGCGGCGGAGCTGGTCGGCACCTCGATCTTCGATCTCGTCCCGGCGGAGGATCACGGGCTCCTGTCGGACGCCACGCGCGCGGCGCGCGTGCCCGAGGCGCCGGGCGCCCGGCTGACGAACCGCTGGCGGGCCAAGGACGGCTCGTGGCGCTGGATCGACTGGAGCCTGCGCACGGTCGACGACGAGGGCATGGTCTACGCCTCCGGGCGCGACGTCACGCAGGAGCTGCTCGCCGAGCGCGCGCTGGCCGCGAGCGAGAGCCGCTACCGCGAGCTCGTCGACGGGCTGCCGGGCACGACGGTCTTCCTCGTCGACGACGCGCTGCGCCTCGAGTTCGCCGCGGGCCAGCCGCTGCACCCCGGCGAGGGGTCGCCCGCGGGGCTCGTCGGCGAGCATGTCGGCGTCGTCCTGCCGGGGAGCGCCGCCGACGCGCTCGTCGACGCGTGCACCGCGGCGCTGGCCGGCGAGGAGCGCAGCCTGGACATCATCGCCCCGGAACACGGCATCTCGCTGTGGCTGCGCACGACGCCGCTGCGCGGCGGCGAGAGCGCGACGATCGTCGGCGCGACGCTCATCGTCCAGGACATCGGCGATCGCCTCGAGCGCGACCGTGCGATCGGCGAGGCGCAGGAGCGCTTCCGGCGGGCGTTCGAGGACGCTCCGATCGGGATGGCCGTGGCCGACCTCGACGGCACCTTCGTGGAGGTCAACCAGGGGCTCTGCCGGCTGCTCGGCCTTGCCGCCGAGGAGCTCGTCGGGCACACGTTCGCGAAGATCACGCACCCCGACGACCTGCCGGCCGACCGCGAGACGATCGCGCGGATCATGGCGGGCGAGGTCAACTCGGCCGTCGACGAGAAGCGCTACCTGCGCGCCGACGGCACGATCGTGTGGGTCTCCCGCAGCCTGACGCTCATCCGCGACGCCGACGGCGAGCCGCTGCACTTCCTCGGGCAGGCGCAGGACATGACCGAGCGCCGGCGCTTCGAGAGCGAGCTGCGCCACCTCGCCGACCACGACCCGCTGACCGGCCTGCTCAACCGTCGCCGCTTCGAGCAGGAGATCGACAGTCACGTCGCCCACATCGCGCGCTACGGACCGCGCGGCGCCGTGCTCGTCCTCGACCTCGACCACTTCAAGTACGTCAACGACGCGCTGGGCCACCACGCCGGCGACGAGCTGATCCTGTCCGTGGCCGCGCTGCTGCGCGATCGCCTGCGCGAGAGCGACACGCTCGCGCGGCTGGGTGGAGACGAGTTCGCCGTGCTGCTGCCCGATGCCGACGAGCGGGAGGCCGAGCACGTCGCCGGGGCCCTCGTGGAAGCCGTCCGCGAGCAGGCCGCGGTGACGGCCGGCGATCGGCGCCGGGTCACGACGAGCGTCGGCGTCGCGCCCTTCGGGCGCTCGGACCTCACCGGCGAGGAGGTCCTCATCGAGGCCGACCTCGCGATGTACGAGGCCAAGGAGGCCGGCCGCGACGGCTATGTCATCGTCTCGTCGGACGCCGAGCGGCCAGAGCGGATCCGCGAGCGCGTGAGCTGGCTGGAGCGCATCCGCGCCGCGCTCGACGACGAGCGCTTCGTGTTGCACGCGCAGCCGATCCGCAACCTGGGCAGCGGCGAGATCCGCCAGCACGAGCTGCTGCTGCGGATGCTGTCCGACAGCGACGAGCTGATCAGCCCCGGCGTCTTCCTGCCGCTCGCCGAGCGCTTCGGCCTCGCGCCCGAGATCGACCGCTGGGTCATCGGCCAGGCGATCGAGCTGCTGGCGGGCGACCCGGCCGGGCAGATCGCCCTGGAGATCAACCTCTCCGGCCCGTCGCTGAATGATCACGGCCTGCTGGCGCTCGTCGAGTCCATGCTCAAGCGCACGCAGGTCGACCCGCGGCGCCTGATCTTCGAGATCACCGAGACGTCCGCCGTGGCGAACATCCCGCAGGCGCGCCGCTTCGCCGAGCGTCTCACCGAGCTGGGCTGCCGCTTCGCGCTGGACGACTTCGGCGCGGGCTTCGGCTCGTTCTACTACCTCAAGCACCTGCCCTTCGACTACCTGAAGATCGACGGGGAGTTCATCTCCGGCTGCCTGGGCAACCGCACCGACCAGCTCGTCATCGAGGCGGTCGTGCGGATCGCGCGCGGGCTGGGCAAGGAGACGATCGCCGAGTTCGTCAGCGACGAGCAGCTCGAGCGCTTCGTGCGCTCACAGGGGGTCGATCACGCGCAGGGCTTCCACGTCGGCCGGCCCGTCCCGGTCGCGCAGATCGGCCTGGGCGCGCGAGACGGGCGGGATGCGCGAGACGGGCGGAACCGGCGGGACGAGCGGGATGGGCGGGACGCGCGAGACGCGCGCGTATCCTGAGGCGGGAAGCTCCCGCGGCGCTTAGGATGCCGCCTCTCCATGTTCTCGAAAATCCTCATCGCCAATCGCGGCGAGATCGCGGTCCGCATCATCCGCGCGCTCGACGAGCTCGGCATCGCCTCGGTCGCGGTGTACTCGGAGTCCGACCGTGACGCGCCGCACGTCGCGCGCGCCGGCGAGGCGCATCTGCTCGGCGGCGCCGCCCCCGCCGAGAGCTACCTCAACGTGGAGCGGATCATCGACGTCGCGCGCAGCGCCGGCGCCGACGCGATCCACCCCGGCTACGGCTTCCTCGCCGAGAACGCGCCGTTCGCCCGCGCCTGCGAAGCGGCGGGAATCGTCTTCATCGGCCCGCCCGCCGCGGCGATCGAGGCGATGGGCTCCAAGACGCGCGCCCGCGAGCTCATGCAGGCGGCCGGCGTGCCGATCGTGCCCGGCACCGTCGAACCGGTCGCCGACGTCGGCGCGGCGCGCGCGATCGCCAAGGAGATCGGCTATCCGGTCGCCGTCAAGGCCGCCGGCGGCGGGGGCGGCAAGGGCTTTCGCGTCGCCCTGAAGCCCGGCGAGCTGCAGGACGCCTTCGAGGGGGCCGCGCGGGAGGGCGAGAAGTTCTTCTCCGACGCCACCGTCTACCTCGAGCGCTACCTGCCCGACCCGCGCCACGTCGAGGTCCAGGTGCTCGCCGACGCCCACGGCAACACGATCCACCTCGGCGAGCGCGACTGCTCGATCCAGCGCCGCCACCAGAAGCTCGTCGAGGAGTCGCCGGCCCCCGCCTGGGTCGTCGACGACGCCCTGCGCGAGCGCATCGGCGCGATCGCGATCGAGGCCGCGCGCGCGGTCGACTACCGCGGCGCCGGGACCGTCGAGGGCCTGCTCGACATGGGCGACGGCTCCCAGCCGCCCGAGTACTTCTTCCTGGAGATGAACACGCGGGTGCAGGTCGAGCACTGCGTGACCGAGATGACGACGGGCGTCGACATCGTCAAGGAGGGCATCCGCGCGGCGGCCGGCGAGCCGCTGTCGATCGCCCAGGAGGACGTCGTCCTGCGCGGCCACGCGATCGAGTGCCGCATCAACGCCGAGGACGCCGCGCGCAGGTTCGCCCCGGCGCCCGGCCGGATCGGCTCCTACGTCGAGCCGAGCGGGCCCGGCGTGCGCGTCGACTCCGGGGTGCGCGCCGGCAGCGAGATCTCCCCCACCTACGACCCGATGGTCGCCAAGCTCATCGTCTGGGACGCCGACCGCGAGCAGGCGACGCGGCGCATGCTGCGCGCGCTGGCCGAGTACGAGATCGGGGGCCTCACGACGCTGATCCCCTTTCACCGCGCGCTGCTGGCGACCGAGCAGTGGGCGCGCGGCGAGACGTGCCGCGACCTGCTCGAGGACGGCGACTGGCTGAGGTCGACCGCGGCCGACGAGCCGCCGGTCGCGGCGAGCGACGGCGACGGCGCCGGCGACGCGCAGGCCGTCGAGCAGACCTACACCGTCGAGGTCTCCGGGCGCCGGTTCGACGTGCGCGTCATCGGGCCGCCCGGCGCGCCCGGCGCGACGGCGGCCGCGCCGGCGCCGGCGCGGCCCAAGCGCGCCGCGCGCGATCCCCGCGCCGGCGACAACGGGCACGGCAACGACGCGCTCGCCTCGCCGATGCAGGGCAGCGTCTGGAAGATCCCCGTCGAGACCGGCCAGCAGGTCGTCGAGGGCGACGTCGTGACGATCATCGAGGCGATGAAGATGGAGAACGAGATCACGGCCCACAAGGCCGGCGTCATCGCGGAGCTGCCGGTCGCCGTCGGCGATCTCGTGCGCAGCGGCGACGTGCTCGCCGTCATCGCCGACGAGTAGCCCGATGAGCTCGCGCCCAACCCCCCGCGCCTGGCGCGCCGAGCCCCGCGAGGCCGAGGCGGTCGCCGGCCTGCTCGTCGACTTCCGCGACCATCTCGGGCTCGGCTGGCCGTCGGACAACGCCTTCCTGGCGTCCGTCGAGCGGCTGTTCGAGGACCCCGCGACCGAGTTCCTGCTCGCCGCGCCCGGCGACGCGGCCCCGCCCGCGGCCATCCTGCAGCTGCGGTTTCGCTTCAGCGTCTGGAAGGCCGCTCCCGACGCCTGGATCGAGGACCTCTTCGTCGCGCCCCCGGCCCGCCGGGAGGGGCTCGGGGACGCGCTCGTCGCGCTCGCCGCCGAGCGCGCGCTCGCTCGCGGCGCCCGCCGGATCGAGCTGGACTGCAACGAGTCCAACGCCGCCGCGCTCACGCTCTACGAGCGCCACGGCTTCCAGCCGCGCTCCAAGGGCGGCGAGGGGCGCGACCTGCTGCTCGGGCGCGCCCTCGCGGACCCCGCGGCGTAGCTGCCGGTCGCCCGGCCGGCGGCCCCGCGCCGGCGCCCGCTCAGCGCGCGAGTTGCGGCCGCGCGCCGGCGGCCCCTCAGCGCGCGAGCTGCGGCACCGCGCCCGGCCCGTGCTCGACGACGGTCACGCGACCGCCGCCGGCGCGCTTGGCGACGTACATCGCCCGGTCGGCGCTCGCGAGATAGGTCTCGGCGTCCTCGACGGGAGCCCGCGTGAGCGCGATGCCGACGCTCGCCGAGACCTTGATGGCGCCCGCCGGTGTGGCGATCGGCTCGTCGAGCGCCTCGACGACGCGGCACGCGAGGCCGATCGCGTCCTCGCCGTCGGCGAGGTCCTCGGCGAGGATGAGGAACTCGTCTCCGCCCAGGCGCGCGACGCTGTCGTGGTCGCGCACGCCGGCGCGCAGGCGGCGCGCCGTCTCGACGAGCACCGCGTCCCCGGCGCTGTGGCCGTACGTGTCGTTGGCCGCCTTGAAGGCGTCGAGGTCGATGAACAGCAGCGCGAGCATCTGGGGCCTGCGCGCCAGGCGCCGCGACGCGTGCTCGATGCGATCGAACAGCAGGCGCCGGTTCGCGAGCCCCGTGAGGCTGTCGCGCATCGCCTGCTCGCGCAGCTTCTCCTCCAGGCGCTCGTGCGTGACGAGCTCACTCGCGAGCACGGCGACCGCGTGCGCGGTGACGGCGTTCATCGCCACGAACATCTGCGCGACGACGAGGCCCTCGAAGGCCCCGCCCTGCGCGAACGGACCGCGGCCCTCCGCGGTGACGGCCTCGACGATGAGCGCCACGAGGAGCACCCCGGCGGCGGCGCCGCGCGGACCGTAGCGCATGGCGAAGCCGCTCAGGACCGGCAGCGTGAGGAAGACGAGGCCGTAGTCGCCGGCGCGGTCCCACGGCCCGAGCGTGAGGAGGGCGGCCGCGCCGAGGACCGCGAACCAGCCGGCGGCCCGGGCGCTCGGGCGGCGCCAGGGAGGCCGCCGCAGCGCGAGCAGCGCGGGCGCCACGACGAGCACGCCGATCGCGTCGCCCACGTACCAGCGCGTCAGCCGCGGCAGCCACGGGTCGCCGGCGAACAGCACGCCGGACGCGGCGCCGACGAGCGCGCCGAGCACCGGTCCCGCGACGAGCGCCGAGAGGACGAACACGGGAAGCTCGCGGCGCCTGAGGGCGTCTGCGGCCCACACGCCACGCAGCGAGAGCAGCCAGGCGGCCGCGAGCGGCTCGGCGGTGTTCGCCAGCGCCCAGCCGAGCGAGACGGCGACGCCGAACCCCTCGGAGAGGTCGACGCTCAGCTCGGCGATCGCGACGGCGCCCAGGTAGAACGGCCACTCCGAGCGGGGGCGGCGCAGCAGCACCGCGAGCGTCAGGCCGGCGCCGGGCCAGAACGTCGCGCCCGTCGTGTTGCCGAACGCCGTGACGACGGCGACGAGCTTCGCCAGCGCGGCGTAGCCCAGGCCGACCGCGACCGCGCCCGCGAGCACGCGCGCGTCGGGAATCCACCGCGGGCGCGCGGGATGAGCGATCATGACCTCGGTGCGGGGCCACCCATGCTGTGCCTATCGGCAGATGCTTAGCCCGGCGCCGGATGTTGGACGAATGTTCGGGCGGGGCCCCCGCGGGAAGCCCCGCGCGACGGCTCGACCGCCCCGAGGAGAGGACATCGCATGACCGCACGACACGGCCGGACCGCCCGCCTGCTCGCCGCCGCGCTCGCCTGCCTCGTCGCGCTGCCGGCGCTCGCCGCCGCCCACGATCGCGCCACGCGCCTCTCGGGCACCGCGATCAGCCGCCTGCCCGACGACACCCGCCGGCTGACGGTGAAGGCGCAGTCCAGCGATCCCGCCGGCGCCGCCGCGGGCCGCGTCGGCTTCGCGCACCGCAGCCCGGCCGGGCTGTCGCACTTCAAGGGCGAGGTCTCGTGCCTGCGCGTGTCCGGCGACGTCGTGCAGCTCTCGGGCACGGTGCGGTCCGGCGAGACCGCCGCCGGGATGGTGCTGACCGGGAGGGCCTTCGCCTTCACGATCGTCCTCGGCGACGAGCAGGCGTTCTCGCTGCCCCGCTTCGGCGAGACGCTCGAGCCCTGCAGCGGGGGCCGGCCCGAGCAGGTGCCCGTGACCCAGGGCGGCCTCAGGCTGCGCTGAGCGCGGCGGGTCCCTCTAGGGCAGGCGCCCGCCGAGCCGCAGCGAGCTGACGAGCGCGCCCGCGAGCAGGACGAGCGCGAAGCCCGCGAAGAGCGCGGTGATCTCCTGGCGTTCCGGCTTCGTGCCGATCTGCGAGCCGAGCCGGTCGTAGACGGCGTCGAGCTGGTCGGAGTCCTCGGCGCGGAACGCCTGGCCGCCCGAGGCGGTCGCGATCCGCTGCAGCGCCTCGGGGTCGGGCGGGACGCTGAGCGTGCGGCCCTGCAGCGTGATCGTGCCGTCCGGCGTGCCGAGTGCGACCGTGTAGATCGGAACCCGCAGGCGCCGCGCCTCGGCGGCGACCTGGTCGGCGGCCGCCCCGTCCGTCGCCGAGCCGTCGGAGAGCAGCACGAGCGCGGCGGGCGGACGGCGCGCGCCGGGACCGCCTTCGCGGACCTGGAGGTCGTTCAGCGCGGTCGCCAGCCCGGCGCCGGTCGCCGTGCCGGAGATCGGCTGCAGCGTCTGCAGCGCGGCGGTCACCGCCTCGTGGTCGGTCGTCGGCGTCTGCAGCGTCTGGGCGGAGTCCGAG
This sequence comes from uncultured Solirubrobacteraceae bacterium, assembly GCA_963769555.1. Lineage (GTDB taxonomy): Bacteria > Actinomycetota > Thermoleophilia > Solirubrobacterales > Solirubrobacteraceae > CADCVQ01. The sequence continues at coordinate 240,592 of CAVYMD010000001.1, forward strand.
AACGCCACGAGCCCGACGCGCAGCGCGTCGGGCACCAGGCCGAGAAAGCTCAGCGCGGCGCGACGGGCGGCCTCCAGCCGCGTCGGGCTGACGTCGGTCGCCGACATCGACCGCGAGACGTCGGTCACGAGCACGACGGATGCGCGCTCGACGGGGACCTGGACGGTCCGCTCGGGGCGCGCGAGCGAGATCGACAGCGCGGCGAGGGCGAGCGCGAAGAGCGCGAAGGGCAGATGCCGGCGCCAGCGCGGGTCGGGCCCGGCGACCGCCGCGAGCGTGGCGAAGGCGGGGTAGCGCACGGGGTAGCGCCGCCGGCGGCGGCCGGCGGCGACCTGCACGAGCAGCGCCAGCGGGATGGCCGCCAGGCACAGCAGCGCGATCGGCGAGGCGAAGCCCATCAGCGCAGCGCCCGCCCCAGCGCCTTCAGCCAGTCGCCGCTCGTCGACAGCACGACGTGCTCGGCGCCCGCCGAGCGCAGCTCGCCGGCCACGGCGGCGCGCTCCTCGGCGGCCGCCGCGGCGAAGCGCTCGCGCAGCCCGCGCCGCGACGTGTCGACCTCGATGAGCCGTCCGCTCTCGGGGTCCACGAGGGCCAGCCGGCCCGCGGGCTCCAGTCGCTCCTCGCGCGGATCTCGGATCTCGATCGCGAGGACCTTGTGGCGGGCGCCGAGCGAGCGCAGCGGCCTGTGCCAGCCCGGCTCGCCGCGGAAGTCCGACACGACGACGACGAGGCCCGGCTGGCGCGCCAGGCGGCCGGTCTTGTGCAGGACGGGCGCCAGGCCGCGATCGGCGGCGCCGTCGACCGCGACGCCCTCGTCGAGCAGCCGCTTGAGGCCGATCCTCGCGTGCGGCCCGCCGCGCGGCGGCAGCACCTTCTCCGGACCGCCGGCGCTGAGCACCGCCAGGCGGCCGCCGTGGCGCGTCGCGGCGCGGCCGACGACCTGCGCGACGCCGTCGGCGACGTCGGACTTCAGCCGGTCCGCCGTGCCGAACGCCATCGACGCCGACAGGTCGAGCACGAGCCAGGTCGTGAGGATGCGCTCGGGCACCTGCAGGCGCACGTGCGCGATCCCGGTCCGCGCGCTCGCCGCGGCGTCGAGCTGGCGCACGTCGTCGCCGAGCTGGTAGGGGCGCAGCTGCGCGAGCTCCGTGCCGCTGCCGACGCCCGGCGCGAGGCGGTCGCCGGGCAGCGAGCCGGCGCCGCGGTTGGCGATCGTGAGCGCCAGCGCGTCGACGAGCGCGGCCGGGATCGGCCCCGGGCCCTGGCGGGCGGGCGGCACGCGCAGCGTGGCGGTCGGCGCTGGCATCAGGCCGCGCCGCCGCGGCGCCGGAGATCGCTGGGGACGGGGCGCATCGGTCCGGCTCGCCTCAGGCGGCGTGGTGCTCGGCACCGGCCGGCCGGCCGGACGCGTCGCCCGGCGCCAGGCGGTCGAGGAGCCGATCGAGGATGGCGTCGGCGCTGATGCCGTCCGACAGGGCGTCGTAGGACAGCACGAGCCGGTGGCGCAGCACGTCGGGCGCGAGGTCGCGGATGTCCTCGACGAGCACGTGGCGCCGGCCGCGCAGCATCGCGAGCGCCTGGCCGGCCTGCACCATGCCGATCGCCCCGCGCGGGCTGGCCCCGTACTGGACGAGCTCACCGAGCTCGGGCAGGCCGTAGCGCTCGGGATGGCGCGTGCCGTCGACGAGCTGCACGGCGTAGGAGACCACCTCGCGGTCGACGAAGATCTCGCGCGACGCGCGCTGGAAGCGCTCCAGCTCGCTCATCGACAGCCGCACGGCGACGTCCTCCGGCGGGCGCAGCGAGCGGCCGACGACGGACGCCTCCTCGCCGAGCGTCGGGTAGTCGACGAGGACCTTGAAGAGGAAGCGGTCGATCTGCGCCTCGGGCAGCGGGTAGGTGCCCTCGGACTCGATCGGGTTCTGGGTCGCCAGCACGAGGAACGGCTGCGGGACGCCGTAGCTCTCGGTGCCGATCGTGACCTGGTGCTCCTGCATGACCTCCAGCAGCGCCGACTGCACCTTCGCCGGCGCTCGGTTGATCTCGTCGGCGAGCAGGAAGTTGCCGAAGACCGGGCCGAGCTCGGTGTCGAAGCGGCCGGTGTCCGGCCGGTAGATCCGGGTGCCGACGAGGTCGGCGGGAACGAGGTCGGGCGTGAACTGGATGCGCCGGAACGTGCCGCCCATGACGTCGGCGAGCGTGCGGACGGTCAGCGTCTTGGCGAGGCCGGGCACGCCCTCCAGCAGGACGTGGCCGCCGGCGAGCAGCGCCACGAGCAGGCGCTCGAGCATCGCGTCCTGGCCGACGATGACGCGCTTGACCTCGTAGAGCACCTCCTCGAGGACCTGGCGCGGCGGGCGGCCGCCGTCGTCGTCGGACGGCGCGGGCATGGGTTGCATGGGGCTGCTCATGTGGGTCGTCTGTCCTTTCTAGACAAGCCTGCGAAACCAGTGCAGGGACAGCAGGGCGCCGGCGGCCAGCAGGGCTAGCGCGCCGCCGCTGAAGGCCGCGGTGATCTCGCGCTCCTCCTCGCGGTAGCCGATCCGCGAGCCGAGCTGCTCGTAGACGGCGCCGAGGTTGCTGGCCGTCTCGGCGGTGTACGCGCGCCCGCCGGAGATCTCGGCGACCTGCCGGCTCTCGTACGGATCGGGCGGGACGGAGCGCGTCTCGGTCGTCCCATCGGCGCGCTCGACCTCGATCGTGCCGCCGTTCGTGCCGAGCGTGACCGTGTAGATCGGGATCTTCAGGTCCTTGGCGCGCTGGGCGAGATCCTGCGGCGGGCGGCCGCGCACGGAGCTCCCGTCCGACAGGAGGATGATCGCCGACGGCACGCGCACGCCGTCGGCGTCGGTCTCGCGGGCGAGCGCGCCGAGCGACAGCGCCAGCGCCTCGCCGGTCGCCGTGCCGCCGCTCGGACGCAGTTGCGCCAGCGCGCTGCGCACGGCGGCGCGGTCGGTCGTCGGGGTGACCGCCAGGCGCGCGGCGTGGTTGAACGCGACGAGCCCGACGCGGACCGCCGGCGGGACCTCGCCGAGGAAGCGCTCGGCCGCCGCGCGCGCGGCGGCGAGCCGGTTCGGCGGCACGTCGGTCGCCTGCATCGAGCCCGAGAAGTCGGTCGTCAGCATGATCGACGCCCGCTCGACCGGGACCGCGACCGTCGTCTGCGGCCTGGCGAGCGCGACGATGAGGACCGTCAGCGCCAGGGCGTAGGCGAGCAGGGGCACGTGGCGACGCCAGCCCGGCCGGCGCGGCGCGACCGACGCCTGCAGCGCGGGCGCCGCGAACGCGGCCGCCGCGGCGCGCCGCCTGCGCTCGTGGCCCAGGTAGGCCACGACGCCGAGCGGCACGAGCAGCAGCCCGAGCAGATGGATCGGGGCGGCGAAGCTCACCGGCCCCCCGCAGCACTGTCCGCGCGCAGGCGCATGACGCCCCGGCTAGGGCCCGGTCCGGACGCTCGGGGCGCTCTGCGGGCGCGTGCCCATGCGGACGCGAAGCGTCCGCTGCGAGCCCGCCCGGCGCACCTCGAGGTCGATCGTGTCGCCCGGCTTGCGCCCTTCGATCGCCGTGCTGATGTCCTCGGGCACCTGGACCGGCTTGCCGCCGATGCGCTGCACGACGTCGCCGACGCGCACGCCGGCCTGCTCGGCCGGGCCGCCGGCGATGACGTCGGCCACGACGGCACCCTGGCCAACCGTGCTGGCGGTCGTCGAGATGCCGACGTAGGGGCGGCTGATCGAGCCGCCGCTGCGCAGCCGCGGGACGACCTGGCGGACGGTGTTCGAGGGCACGGCGAAGCCGATGCCGACGTTCCCCCCGCCGCCGCCCGCCGTGGCGATCTGGGAGTTGACCCCGATGACGCGGCCGGCGCTGTCGAGCAGCGGGCCGCCGGAGTTGCCCGGGTTGATCGGCGCGTCGGTCTGGATGACCTTGTCGATCGAGAAGCCGTTGGGCGCCTTGATCGCGCGGCCGACGCCGGAGATGATCCCTGCCGTCGCCGTGCGGTCCAGGCCGAGCGGATAGCCGATCGCGACCGCGAGATCGCCGACCTGGACGGTGTCGGAGTCTGCGAGGGCGAGCGACGTGAGGCTCTTGGTCTTCGCCGCGTCGACGCGCAGGACGGCGAGGTCGGAGGACTCGTCGCTGCCGAGCACCTTGGCGTCGGTCGTCGCGCCGCGGTCGTCGAAGCGGACCTGCACCTGGCCGGCGCCGGAGACGACGTGGGCGTTGGTGACGATCGTGCCGTCGTCGGCGTCGATGACGAAGCCCGTCCCGCTCGCCGAGGATCCGCCCTCGCGGACGCGGACGGAGACGACGCTCGGGCTCGCGCTCGCATAGATCTGGCGGATCGCGCGTGAGCGCGCGTCCTGCGCGGCGGCGCCCGGCGCGGCCGGGAGCGCCGCGACCTCGTCGGCCGAGCCGTCGCCGCGCAGCAGGCCGGCGCCGAGGACGCCGACGGCGAACAGGACGCACGCGATGAGCGCGCCGAGCGCGACCAGCGGCCACAGGGACCGCTCGGGTGCCGGGGGCGGGGGCGGGGGCGCGGGCTCGGGGGGCTGGGCGTCGCTGCGAGGGCCCCGCGCGGAGAGCCAGTGCGTGTGCTCGTCCTCCTCGCGCGGGTCCGTCCACAGGCGCCCCGACCCGGGACCGCGCCCGGGAGACTCGTCGTCTGTCATGCGCTCTACGGTAGGGCGCCGATTTCAAAGGTTCGTAAGTTGGACGCCCGCGTGCGCAAGACGGGCGCGGGACCGCTCAACCTTGGGGACCGCGCTCAGCCGGCCGGAGCGGGCGGCGCGAACGCCATGACCTCGACGCGGTGCCCGGCCGGGCAGCGGACGAACGCCCGCGGCGAGCCCCAGTACGCCGTGCGCGGCTGCGGCTCGAAGCCGGCCCCGCGGAGGGCGGCGAGCGTCGCGTCGTAGTCGCCGACGACGACCGCGATGTGCCCCGTGGGCGCGATGACCGGCTCGTCGCAGAGCAGCATGTGGACCTGCGTCTCGCCGGACTGCACCCACGCGGTGCGCGCGGCGAGCGCCTGCGGGGGCGCGGCGCGCTCGAAGCCCAGCAGCGCCCAGAAGCGCACGCAGCCCGCGACGTCGGACTCGCGGATCTCGATGCCGACGTGGGAGATCACGAGCCGCGGCGCACGCGCGCGACGTTGGCCTCGTGGATCGCCCGCTGGGCCGGCGAGCGGCGCGCGAGCGGCAGCTCGGAGTCGGGCAGCTTGGCGAGGTAGTTGAGGTCCTCGCGGAGGATCGCCGCCGCCCGGGCGCCGTCGAGCACGTCGCCGTGGCCGGGCACGACGTACGCCGCCGCGTCGACGAGCGGCTCCAGGCGGCGCAGCGTCGCGATGTACGCGTCGCGCGAGCCGCCGTCGGAGAGCATCGGGACCTCGACCGGCGAGACGAAGTCGCCGCAGGCGAGCACGCGCGCCCAGCCGATCCAGATCGCCATCCCGTCGGCCGTGTGGCCGTCGGCGGGGTGCAGCTCGAGCTCCTCGTCGCCGATCTCGCAGTGGCCCGGCACGGGAAGCGCCTGGACCTGTCCGAGCGACAGCGGGGCGGAGCGGTCGAGGTAGTGCTCCTCGTCGAACGCGCGCAGGCCGCGCGCCGCCGCGCCGGGCTCGGCCGTCAGCCGCGCCGCGGTCGTCTCGGCGACCCCGAGCGCCGCCCCGGGAAAGGCCAGCCGCCCGAGCAGGTGGTCCCAGTCGGCATGGGTGGCGAGCAGCCCGGTGAGGCGGAAGCCGGCATGGTCGAGCACGGTCGGAAGGACCTCGAGCTCGTCGGGAAAGACGGGCGAGTCGATGACGAAGCACTCCTCGCCGCTGCGGACGATCGTGCACGTCGTCTGCCAGACGCGGCTCGTGGCGACGAGCACGTCGGGGTGCAGGCCGACGACCCGCACGCGAGACCTAGCCGGCGAGCAGCTTCAGCGCCTCGAGGAGGTTCTTGACCTCGGCGGTCGGCTTCTTCTGGCCCGACTCGAGCTGCTCCTTGTGGCGGTTGACCCAGATGACCGGGATCTTGTTCTTCACGCAGGGCTCGACGTCGTGGTAGTAGCTGGCCGAGACGTGGACCCAGCCCTTCTTGGAGCCGATCCGCCGCGCGCACTCGGTGAAGTGCGCCAGGTCGGGCTTGTAGGAGCGCACCTGCTGCGCGGTGACGACGAGGTCGAAGTCGTGCGGGATGTGGCGCCGCGTCTGCCCGAGCAGCTTGTCGTCGATGTTCGAGATCAGGCCGGTCTTGTAGAGCTTCGTGGCCTTGTTGAGCTGCGTGTTGGTCTCCTTGAACGCCGCCCAGCGCTGCACGCTGTCGGGCAGGAAGCCCGAGCGCGAGGGCTCCAGCGGCCAGTCCAGGCGCTTGGAGATCTCGACCGCCGTGCGCCGCAGGACCTCGGCGTACAGCTCATAGGAGCCCGACTCGATCTGGCGCTCGATCTCGTGGAAGTTCGTGATGAGCTCGTCGCGATCGATCGTGAAGCCGTCGCGCGCCGCCTCCTTCTGGAAGGCATCGAAGATGCCCTGCTCCCAGTCGATCAGCGTGCCGTAGACGTCGAATGTGACCAGCGTGATCTGCTTGGGAAGCGCCATGACCGGCGCCATGATAGGAGCTTGCTCCACCGCACGGTCCGACGGCGACCGCGCGCCGGCGGCAGGTCAACTATTGTGGCCCCGCCGATGGACCTTCTCGAATACAAGGGAAAGCACGTTCTGGCGCGCTACGGCGTCGCGCTCTTCCCCGGCGGCGAGGCGAGCACGGTCGACGAGGCCGTCGCGGCGGCCGAGCGGGTCGGCGTCCCCGTCGTCGTCAAGGCCCAGGTGAAGATCGGCGGCCGCGGCAAGGCCGGCGGGATCAAGATCGCCGACACGCTCGAAGAGGTTCGCGAGTACGCGACGGACATCCTCGGGATGGACATCCGCGGCCACACCGTCCACGAGCTGTGGATCCAGCGCGCGACGGACATCGACGACGAGCTGTACGCCGCGGTCGTCTTCGACCGCTCGGCGAAGGCGCCGCTCGTCATGCTCTCCACGCAGGGCGGCATGGAGATCGAGCAGGTCGCCGCCGAGCACCCCGAGGCCCTCGCGATGCTCCACGTCGACCCGCTCGTCGGCTTCCACCCCTTCCACGCGCGCAGGCTGGCCTACGAGGCGGGCGTCGCCGACGACGTCGTGCGCCAGGTCGGCGACATGCTCGCCAAGCTCTACGAGGTCTTCTCCACCGAGGAGGCGACGCTCGTCGAGATCAACCCGCTCGTCATCACCCCCGACCGCAAGGCCGTGGCGCTCGACGCGAAGGTCACGCTCGACGACAACTCGATGTTCCGCCACCCCGACAACGCGACGCTCGACGAGTCCGCGCACGCCGACCCGCAGGAGGCGATGGCCGCCGAGCGCGGGCTGACGTACGTCAAGCTCGACGGCGACATCGGGATCTTCGGCAACGGCGCCGGGCTCGTCATGTCGACGCTCGACGTCGTCGCCCACGCGGGCGGCGCACCGGCGAACTTCCTCGACGCCGGCGGCGGCGCGAAGGCCGAGGCGATCGTGGCATCGGTCGAGGTCATCCTCTCCAACCCCAACGTCAAGGCCGTGCTCTTCAACGTCTTCGGCGGGATCACCCGCTGCGACGAGGTCGCCAAGGGCCTCATCGAGGCCTACGGCGTCCTGCAGCCGACCGTGCCGTTCGTCGTGCGCCTGGACGGCACGAACGACGTCGAGGCGCGCAAGCTGCTCGCCGACGCCGACCTTCCCAACGTCCACGCCGAGGCGACGATGGACGGCGCCGCGGCGCGCGTCGTCGAGCTCGCGCGGGGCCAGGGGGGCGGGTCCGCATGAGCATCCTCGTGGGAGAGGACACGCGCCTGGCCGTCTCGGGCCTGACCGGCCGCGAGGGCAGCTACCACGCGCTGAACAACCGCGACTACGGCACGAACGTCGTCGCGGGCATCACGCCCGGCAAGGGCGGCCAGGACGTCGAGGGCATCCCGGTCTTCAACACGTTCCGCGAGGCCGTCGCCGCGACGGACGCCAACACGGCGATGATCTTCGTCCCGCCGCGCTTCGCCGCGGACTCGATCCTCGAGGCCGAGGACGCCGGCATCGCCACGATCATCGCGATCACCGAGGGCATCCCGGCGCACGACGAGCTCATGGTCTTCAACGTCCTCAAGCGCAACCCCGGCGTGCGCCTCGTGGGCCCCAACTGCCCCGGCGTGCTGTCGCCCGGCAAGGCCAACGTCGGGATCATCCCGGCCTCGTTCTTCAAGCCCGGCAACGTCGGCGTCGTGTCGCGCTCGGGCACGCTGACCTACCAGATCGGCAACGAGCTCGCCCAGAGCGGCTTCGGCAACTCGACCATCGTCGGCATCGGCGGCGACCCGGTGCCCGGCTCGTCGTTCGTGGACATCATCGCCCTCTTCGAGGCGGATCCCGAGACCGAGCTCATCGTCATGAGCGGGGAGATCGGCGGCTCGGCCGAGGAGGAGGCCGCGGCCTACATCGAGCAGCACGTCAGCAAGCCGGTCGTGGGCTACGTCGCCGGGCTGACGGCGCCTCCCGGCAAGACGATGGGCCACGCCGGGGCGATCGTCTCGGGCTCCAGCGGCGGCGGCCAGGCGAAGATCGACGCGCTCGAGAGCGTGGGCGTCCGCGTCGGCCACACGCCGACGCAGGTCGCCGAGATCGCGGTGGAGATCCTCCGCGGCTGAGGCCGCGCGCGGGCGGCCGCGGCCGTCGTCCGGCCGCCCCGTCCGGCCGGGCGCCCGGCCCCCGCGTGAGCTCGCGACGGACCGCGCGGGCGGGCGCGTGTACGTTTTGGCGTTCATGAGCCGCCGGGATCCCAGGCCGCCGGATGTCCGCTGACCGGTCGCGCGTGCCGGACCAGCCTCAACTCGAGGTCACGGTCACCCGCGTCGACGGGCGCGCGGTCGTGGCGGCGGCCGGCGAGCTGGATCTCGCGACGGCCGACCGGTTCGTCGAGGCGATCCGGGAGCATCTGCCCGCCGGCCCGGTCCTGCTCGACCTGCGCGAGCTGACGTTCATGGGCTCCTCCGGGATCCAGGCGCTCGACGAGCTCATGCGCGACGCCGAGCGCGAGGGGTGGACGCTCACGATCCGGCCGGCGTTCCAGCGCAGCGTGGAACGGGTTCTGGTATTGACCGGTTTGCTGAGCATCCTGCCCATGGAGGACGAGCCGAGCGCACGGGAGGACACATGACCGCACTGCAGCGCAACAACGTCGTCACCCATGGACCGGCGGACGCCCAGCCGATCCTCTTCGCCCATGGCTTCGGCTGCGATCAGAACATGTGGCGCTACGTCTGGCCCGAGTTCGCCGACGAGTACCGGGTCGTCCTCTTCGACCACGTCGGCGCCGGCGGCTCGGACCTCGCCGCGTACGACTTCGAGCGCTACGGGTCGCTGCGCGGCTACGCCGACGACATCCTGGACATCTGCGCCGAGCTCGACCTGTCCGACGTGATCTTCGTCGGGCACTCCGTCGCGTCGATGATGGGCGCCCTGGCCGCCGCGACCGAGCCCGAGCGCTTCTCGCGACTGATCCTCGTCGGCCCCTCGCCGCGCTACATCGACGACGACGGCTACACGGGCGGCTTCACGCAGGAGGACATCGAGGGCCTGCTCGAGTCGCTGGAGAGCAACTACCTCGGCTGGTCGAGCGCGATGGCGCCGGTCATCATGGGCAACGACGACCGCCCGCAGCTCGGCGAGGAGCTGACGAACAGCTTCTGCCGCACGGACCCCAGGATCGCGGCCCACTTCGCGCGGGTCACGTTCACCTCCGACAACCGCGAGGACCTCGGGCGCGTGCGCACGCCGAGCCTGGTCCTGCAGTGCTCGCAGGACGCGATCGCGCCCGACGCCGTGGGCGAGTACGTCGCGAGCGCGCTGCCCGAGGGCCACCTCGTGCACCTCGCGGCGACCGGTCACTGCCCGAACCTGAGCGCGCCCGAGGAGACGACCGCGGCGATCAAGGCGTACCTCGCCGCGTGACGTCCGGCGAGGGGCCTCTCGAGGACACGGCCGAGGACTTCTTCGAGAACGCTCCGTGCGGCTACCTCTCCTCGCGCCCGGACGGGACGCTGACGAGGGTCAACCGGACGTTCGAGACGTGGACGGGCTTCTCGCGCGAGGAGCTGCTCGGGGTCAAGCGGCTGCCGGACCTGCTCTCCGCCGGAGGCAGGATCTACTACGACACCCACGTCGCCCCGCTGCTGCTCATGCAGGAGGCGGTGCGCGAGATCGCCGTCGAGGTCGTCCGCGCCGACGGGTCGCGCCTGCCGGCGCTCATCAACTGCGTGCTGCGGCGCGACGCCGAGGGCCGCCCGCAGGTCATCCGCACGACGGTCTTCGATGCCACCGACCGGCGCCGCTACGAGCAGGAGCTCGTGCGCTCCCGCACGCGCGAGCGCGAGATCGCCCAGCAGCTGCAGATCAGCCTCCTGGCGGGCGAGCCGCCGGAGGACGAGCGCGTCGAGATCGAGGTCTCCTACCGGCCGGGGGTCGACGGCCTGGAGGTCGGCGGCGACTGGTACGACGCGTTCTGGCTGCAGGAGGACGAGACCGTCGCGCTCGTCGTCGGCGACGTCGTCGGACGCGGCATCGAGGCGGCGGCGACGATGGGGCAGCTGCGCAGCGCGGTCCGCGCGCTCGCGTCGACCGGGCTGACGCCGGGCCCGCTGCTCGACGCCATGGACCGCTACGCCTGCGTGCACGGGGTGGGGCGCATGACGACGCTCGCCTACGCCCAGCTCGACCTCGCCAGCGGCGCGCTGCGCTACGCCTGCGCCGGGCACCCGCCGCCGATCGTCGTCGAGCCCGGCGACGAGCCGCGCATCGTCTGGGAGGGGCGCTCGCTGCCGCTGGACGCCTTCCGCGCAGGCCACCAGGCGCGCCCCGAGGGCGCCTGCGAGCTCGCGCCCGGGAGCATGCTGCTCCTGTACTCCGACGGGCTCGTGGAGCGCCGCCTGGAGTCGATCGACCTGGGCCTCGAGCGCCTGCTCGGCGAGGTGCGGGCCCACGGCGGGCGGGAGCCGGCCGAGCTCGCCGCCGCGCTCGTGCGCGGGCTGCGCGACCCCGAGAGCTCCGATGACGTCTGCCTGCTCGTCGCGCGCCTGACCGGGACCCCGCCGGCCGAGCGCGGCGCGGCCGGCCCCAGCGCCGGCTGAGCCCCCGCGCGGCCGTCGCCGGCGCCGCTCGCGGAGCCCCGCGCGGCCGTCCCCGGCGCCGGCTGAGCCCGGCGCGGCCAGCCGGCACTCGCTGAGCCCGGCGCGGCCGCGCCCGGCGACGCTCGCGGAACCCCGGGGGGGCGAAGGTGCGACCGCCGGCGCCTAGAGTCCGTGCATGCCGCCCGCGACCGATCTCACCGCCAGCGCCTCGAGCCTCCTGCGCGCCCTCGCCGGCGACGAGGCCGAGTTCCGCGAGCACCAGCTCGCGGCGATCGCCGACCTCGTCGAGGACCGCGCCCGCGTGCTCTGCGTGCAGCGCACCGGCTGGGGCAAGTCGGCCGTCTACTTCATCGCGACGGCGCTGCTGCGCGAGCGCGGCTCGGGACCGACGCTCATCGTCTCCCCGCTGCTGGCGCTCATGCGCAACCAGATCGCCGCCGCGCAGCGCCTCGGCATCCGCGCCCACACCGTCAACTCGACGAACCGCGACGCCTGGGACGAGATATCTGCGCTGCTGGCCGCCGACGCCGTCGACCTGCTGCTCATCAGCCCCGAGCGGCTGAACAACCCGCAGTTTCGCTCGCGGATGCTGCCGGCGTTCGCCGAGGCGGTCGGCCTGCTCGTCGTCGACGAGGCGCACTGCATCTCCGACTGGGGGCACGACTTCCGGCCGGACTACCGGCGGATCGCGGACATGCTCGAGCGGCTGCCCGGCGGCGTCGGCGTGCTCTGCACGACCGCGACCGCCAACGACCGCGTCGTCGCCGACGTCGAGGAGCAGCTGCGCACGGGCCACGGCGACGCGCCGCTCGTCGTCTATCGCGGCCCGCTCGGGCGCTCGAGCCTGCGCTTCGAGGTCGTCGAGCTGCCCGGCCAGGCCGACCGCCTGGCCTGGCTGGCGACGCACCTCGGCGAGCTGCCGGGCTCGGGCATCGTCTACACGCTGACCAAGCGCGACGCCGAGCAGGTCGCCGCCTGGCTGAGCGCGCACGGCATCGCCGCCGAGGCCTACACGGGCGAGATCGAGACCGAGCGGCGCATCGCCGTCGAGGAGCGCCTGCTCGCCAACGACCTGAAGTGCGTCGTCGCCACGAGCGCGCTGGGGATGGGCTACGACAAGCCCGACCTCGGCTTCGTCGTGCACTACCAGGCGCCCGGATCGGTCATCGCCTACTACCAGCAGGTCGGCCGCGCGGGGCGCGCGATCGAGCGCGCCGAGGTCGTCCTGCTGCGCGGCGCCGAGGACCGCCGCATCCAGGACTTCTTCATCGAGCAGGCCTTCCCCCGCCGGGAGCTCGTCGACCGCGTCCTCGAGCACCTCGACGAGGTCGGCGCCGAGGGCGCCTCGACGCCGGAGCTGACGGCGATGGTCAACCTCGGCCGCGGGCGGATCGACGCGATGCTCAAGGTGCTCGACGTCGAGGGCGCCGTGTCCAGGGACGGCAGCCGCTGGGTGCGCGAGACCGGCAGCGGCTGGGCCTACGATGCCGAGCGCTACGAGCACATCACCGCGCTGCGCCGCCGCGAGCAGGCGACGATGGCGAGCTTCGGGGCCGACGGGCGCTGTCTCATGCGCGCCCTGCAGGAGGAGCTCGACGACCCCGACCCGGGCGACTGCGGGCGCTGCTCGGTCTGCACCGCGCCGCGCTACGTCGGCCCGCTGGACCCCGCGCTCGTGCGCGAGGCGATCGACCACCTGCGCTCGCAGCCCCTCGTCCTGGAGACGAAGAAGATGGCGCCCGGCGACGAGGGACGCATGCGCAAGATCCCCGCTGAGTACGTCGTGCAGGAGGGCCGCGCGCTCGCGCGGCTCGGCGACGGCGGGTGGGCGCCGGTCGTGCAGGCCGGTCTGCGCGACGGCGCCTTCTCCGACGAGCTGCTCGACGCCGTCGACCGGCTCGTGCGCGCCTGGGGCCCGCCAGTGCGCCACATCGCGACGGTCCCCTCGGCGCGCCACCCCGGCGCGGTCGAGGACCTCGCCGCCAGGCTGTCCGCGACGCTCGGCATCCCCTACGCCGCGCTGCTGGAGCGCACGGGCGAGCGCCCGCCCCAGCGCGAGATGGCCAACGCCGCCCAGCAGGCCGCCAACGTCCGCGGCGCCTTCCGCGTCGTCGCCGATCCACCGCCCGAGCCCTGCCTGCTGCTCGACGACGTCCGGCTCAGCGGCTGGACGCTGGCGATGACAGGCGGGCAGCTGCTGCGCCGCGGCTGCGGGCCGGTCTTCCCGCTCGTCCTGGCGACAGCGTTCTGAGTCGCGGCGCGGCGCGGCGCGGCGCGGCGCGGCGCGGGCGCATCCCCGGGGCACGAGCGCGGGCGTCGCGGCGCGGGCGGCGCGGCGCGGCGCGGGCGTCGCGGCGCGGCGCGGCGCGGCGCGGGGCGGCGCGGGCGGCGCGGGGGGCGGCGCGGGCGTCGCGGGCGGGCGCCGCGCGGGCGTCGCGGCGCGGCGCGGGCGTGGCGCGGGCGCGGGCGCGGGCGCGGTGCTAGGCGTCGAGCGTCAGCCGCATCGTCAACGAGCCGTGCTCCTCGCCCACGACGGCGAACCCACGCCGCTCGTACATGCCGCGGGCGGGGTTGTCGCGCTCGACGCTGAGAGCCAGCGCCCCGACGCCCGCGGCGCGCGCCTGCGCGATCGCACGATCCAGGAGCTCGCCGCCGATGCCGTTGGCGCGATGCTCGGGGCGCACGGCGACGGTCAGCTCGGGCACGCCCGGGCCCGCGTGGCCGTCTCCGGCGGTGCCCGCGGTTTCGGCGGTGCCGGCGGTTCCGGCGGTGCCGCCGGTGCCGGCCGGCACGAGCCGGTACCAGCAGGCGCCGGCCGGCTCGCTGTCGTACTCGACGACGACGCCGCCGTCGCCGGGGCGGCCGAGGTCGGCGAAGGCGCGCGGCGGGACCGCGACGGGCGCTGCCGTGCCGCCGAGCTCGGGCGGGCGCCAGCCGACCGCCAGTCGCAGCATCTCGAGCAGGTGCGGGCCGTCGCCGGCGGTCAGGTCGCGGTAGGCGTAGGGCATCGGACGACAAGTGATATGCCCGCGCCCGTGCCGCGCGCAACCCGACCGGGCCCCGCCGGGGCCTCAGCCGGACGGCTGAGAGCGGGCGGCGGTCCGGTGCGGGACTCGACCGGGCCCCGCCGGACGGCTGAGAGCGGGCGGCGGTCCGGTGTTCACTCGACCGGGCCCGCCGGAGATCAGCCCTGCGGGCGCCCTCCGAGCTGCCCGCGCAGGATGGCGATCTCGCTGACCGCGGTCCCGATCAGGGCGCCGCGGCAGCCGGCGATCTCCTCGCGCAGGTCGGCCATGTACGCCGGGTCCTCGGTCAGGCCGTGTAGCTCGGCCAGCGCGCGCTCGAGGTAGAGGTCGCGCAGGTGCTCGCTGAGCTCGGGTGCTGACGGGGATGTCGAGGGGGGCATGGCGTCTCCTCGCTGCGGGCGTCGGGGGCGGGACCGGCGGTGCGCGCCTGAGCGCGTGCACGTTCCTACGCCTCAGCTCCCGTGAGCGATCACCGCGACCGTGCGGCACGCCGCACGACGTCCCGCCCGCCCCGCTCGCGCCCTGCCGCGGACCCGAGCGAGCGGGGTGTGGCGCCCTACGACCGAAAGGCGCCACACCCGGACCCGAGCGAGGGGGGGTGTGGCGCTTTACCAACGCTGAGCGACCGAAAGGCGCCACACCCCCCGACGATCCCCGCCGAACACCTCGCGCAGGAGGACCGCGCATCATGAATGCAGGCGCCTCGCGGCCCGAAGTGGTCACGGAACCTCCCACCGCACACCGCCGAGCGCGGCGGAGCCTAGGCTGGCCTGGCCATGACGAGGGTTCGCCGGGTGGCGCTCCTGTGCCTGCTCGCCGGCGTCGCATCCAGCGCCGTCGCGCCACCGGCGCGCGCGGCCGGCGGCCAGATTCTCCTCGACGACCCGTTCGGCGGCGCGACGACCGATGCTCCGCTCATCGCGCTGCGCGGGACCGGCGTGGCCGGCGTCCCGTGCCTGACGGCGGGCACGAGCGCGTCGGCGACGCCGCTGCCCGGCTGCGCCGATCCGGCGCTCGACCCGCCCGGCGAGGGCCTGCTGCGCCTGACGCGCGTCCAACCCCAGCAGGTCGCCGGAATCGCCTACGACGCCGGCATCCCGACGGCCGGCGGGCTCGACGTGCGCTTCGCGCAGTACCAGTACGGCGGAACCGCCGCGGACGGCATCGCGTTCGCGCTCGCCGCCGCGCCACCGGTCCCGACGGCGCTCGGCGGCGGCGGCGGCTCGCTCGGCTACGCGCCCGACCACGCCAAGAACGCCGACGGCCTGCGCGGCGGCTATCTCGGCATCGGCCTCGACGTCTACGGGAACTTCACGTCGTCCTTGTTCAACGGCACCGGGTGCGCCGCCCAGCCATGGATGACCCCGATCCGCAAACCCAACCAGATCACCGTGCGCGGACCGGGCCACCTGCGCGAGGGCTACTGTCCGCTCGCCAGCACCGCCGCGCAGCCCCCCAGCCAGCTGAGCTTCGCGCTGCGCGGTGCGTCGCGCGTCGCCTCCCGGCGCACCGTCCGGATCCTCATCGACCCCGACGCAGCGACGTTCGCGGTCGGCGTCGATCCCAACGGCGGCTCGAGCTACGCCACGCTCGTCTCGGGTGCGCTGCCGACCTCGTATCGCGATCCGGAGACCGGGGCCTCGGTCAACGGCGTTCCACCGCGGATCTCGTTCATCTTCGCGGCCGCCACCGGCGACCAGACCGACATCCACGAGATCGGCGCGGTGCGTGCGGCGACGCTCTCCGGCCCGGTGCCGATCCTGACGATGGGCAAGCGCCTGGCGGGCGGCGCACCTGTCTCCGGGCAGATCGTCGACTACGTCATCGAGGTCGGCGTCGACGCGGCGAGTCCGGTGCCCGAGACCAAGCCGCAGACGATCCGCGTCACCGACGAGCTGCCGCCCACGCTCACGCTGGAGGCCGACCCGGTGGCCGCCGGGTGGGACTGCGCGGCCTCGACGGCGAGGCGGCTGGACTGCACGAGCACCGCGTCCGCGGACGTTCCCCCGGGGACCGCCCTGGCGCCGCTTCGGTTCGGCGCGCGGCTCGCCGCCGACGCGCCGGCGGGCGCGACGCTCGTCAACGTCGCCGAGGCGGTGTCCCAGGATGCGGCCGGCCCGGTCCAGGCGCGCAGCGAGGCGACGATCCAGCCCGGCCCGCCGCCCGCGTCAGCGTCCCGACCGCCATCGCCGGTCACGGGTCCGCCGGCCTCGTCGCCGCCGTCGTCGTTGGGGATCTCGAGCGTCGCGGCCGCGCCGCCCGCGCTGGCCTGCACGAACGCCCAGTTGGTGCTCATCGACGTGCTGCCGGCCGGCCCGCGGGTGCGGATCAGCGGCGCGGCGCGACCGTCGCTCGCCGGCCGCGCGGTCGCGCTGGTGCTGCTTGACACGGGCAAGGTCGTGGCCCGCACGCGGGTCCGCGCCGACGGTGGCTTCTCGGCGTACGCGGCGCTGCCGCCGCGTCGCCTGCGCACGAGCAGCCGAACGCGCTATCAGGCGCGGATCGGCGGCATCCGGTCCCGGGCGCTGAAGCTCGCGCGGCGCAGCTACCTGACGTCCGCCGTCCTGCGTGGCGCGACCGTGCGGCTGCGCGGCCGCGTCACGGGCGCCTTCCGGCGCGGGACGGCGGTCACGATCCGCCAGCGCACGACATGCGCCAGCGAGGCGGTCGTCGGTCGCGCGCGGCTGCGCCGGGACGGCAGCTGGTCGGCGACCGTCCCCGCGCCCCGCCCCGCCCAGCGCGACGTCGCCGTCTACCGCGCGGTCACCACGGTCCTGGAGGGTTCGCGCTCGCGACGGACGTTCACACTGGCGCACCCGGCCGGCTGAGCCACCGCCGCGACCGGTCCGAGGCGGACGCGCTCGCTATCTTCGGATGCCATGGCCTCCGACACGATCTCCTTCGCCCGCGGCGCTCCCTCGCTGGACATCGTCGACGTCGACGGCCTCAGCGCCGCCGCGACCCGGGCGTTCACGAACGACCCCGGCGGCACGACCGCCTACGGCACGAGCATCGGCTACGTCCCGCTGCGCCGCTGGATCGCCGAGCATCACGGCGTCGACGAGGCGCGGGTGCTCGTCACGAACGGCTCGATGCAGGCCGACGCCTTCCTCTTCGCGACGCTCGTCGAGGCCGGCGACCCGGTCGTCGTCGAGAAGCCGACCTACGACCGCACGCTGCTGAACCTGCGCTCGAACGGCGCCGACGTGCGGATGGTGTCCCTGCAGGAGGACGGCATCGACGTCGACGAGCTCGCCGAGCTGCTCGCCGGCGGGACCGTGCCGAAGCTCGCCCACGTCATCCCGAACTTCCAGAACCCGGCCGGCTACACGCTCTCGCGGGCCAAGCGCGAGCGCCTGCTCGAGCTCGCCGCGCAGTACGGCTTCACGATCTTCGAGGACGACCCCTACCGGCACATCCGCTTCAGCGGCGAGGACCTGCCGACCATGCTCGAGATGGACTCGGGCGACAGCGTCGTCTACGCCTCGTCGTTCTCGAAGACCGTCTGCCCCGGCATCCGCGTCGGCTACCTCGTGGGCCCCGCCGAGCTCATCGCGAAGATCGCCAAGCTCGCGACGAACACGTACATCTCGCCGAACATGGTCGCTCAGTCGATCGTGCACGAGTTCTGCGTGTCCGGCGCGATCGACGGCGCCATCGCCACCGTGAAGTCCGCGCTCGCCGAGCGCGTCGAGACGCTCGACGCGGCGCTGAAGGAGCACCTCCCCGACGCGCGCTACACGCTCCCGGAGGGCGGCTACTTCATGTGGGTCGAGCTGCCCGAGGGCACCGACGTCGCAGCCCTCTTCGCCGCCGCCGCCGAGCGCGGCGTGCAGTTCGTCAAGGGCACCGACTTCCTCCTCGAGGGCGGCGAGAACACGCTGCGCCTGGCCTACTCCGGCGTCACGAACGACCGCATCGGCGAGGGCGTCAAGCGCCTCGCCGACGCGTACCGCTCGATCGCCGGCGCCGCAGCCCCGGCCTGAGCCGGGGCGACGGCGGAGCGACGGCGCCGGCGCCTGGGCCGCGTCGCGGCCACCCGGCCTGAGCCGGCGCGACGGAGGCCAAGCTAGGCCGGCTCGGTCGAGGGCTGCTCGGGGCCCTCGATCGACAGGCGCGGCAGCCGGCGCTCCAGGCCGGACGGCATCCACCAGCTCCACCTGCCGAACGTGTACATGAGCGCCGGGACGAGCATGAGGCGGATGATGAACGCGTCGACGAGGACGGCGCTGGCGAGGCCGAGTCCGAAGAGCTTGATCGTGCGGTCGTCGCCGAACATGAACGAGCCGAAGACGCTGATCATGATGATCGCCGCGGCGAGCACGACCTTGCCGGTCAGCGCGAGGCCGTTGCGGACGGCGAGCGTCGCGTCCTTCGTGTGCTCCCACTCCTCGTGCATGCGGCTGACGAGGAAGACCTCGTAGTCCATCGACAGCCCGAAGACGAGCGCGAACATGAAGACCGGCAGGAACGCCTCGATCGGCCCCGTCGTCGTGACGCCGATGAGCGAGGCGAGGTGGCCGTCCTGGAAGACGAACGTGATGACCCCGAGCGCCGCGCCGATGCTGAGCACGTTCATGACCGCCGCCTTGACGGGGATGACGAGCGAACGGAAGACGATCGCCAGGAGCATGAGCGAGAGGCCCACGACGACCGCGATGAAGAGCGGCAGCTTGGCGGCCAGCACGGCCGAGAGGTCGGCGCTGAGCGCCGTCGCGCCGGTGATCGACGCCGTGATGCCGGTGGCCCGCTCGACCGGCGGCACGACCTCGTCGCGCAGCGTCGAGAGCAGCTCGGTCGTCGCGGCGGCCTGCGGCTTCGTCGCCGGGAACACCGACAGCGTCGCGGTGTCGCCCGCCGGGTTCACCGCGGGCGGCGTGACGGTCGCCACGCCGTCGGTGGCGGCGATCGCCGTCGACAGCGCGGTCAGGCCGGACCGGTCGCCGGACGCCGGGAGCTCGGTGACGACGAGCAGCGGCCCGTTGAAGCCGGGCCCGAAGCCCTCCGAGAGCTGGTCGTAGGCGATGCGGGTGGTCGATCCGGCCGCGTCGTTGCCCGCGTCGCTCGTGCCGAGCTGCATCCCGAAGACCGGGAAGGCGATGACCGCCAGCACGGCGACCGTGGCGACGACGAACATCCGCGGCCGCCGCTCGAGGATCCGGGCCCAGCGCGCGAAGCCGCGCGGCGACCCGCCCTCGGGCTTGTCCGCGCCGAGCTTGACCCGGTGGCCGAACGTGCCCAGCAGCGCGGGCAGCAGCGTCAGCGAGCCGACCATCGTGAAGAACACGGCGAGCGCTGACGCGATCGCGGGGCCGTTGAGGAACGAGATGCCGAGCAGCAGCATGCCCAGCAGGGCGATGACGACGGTCGTGCCGGCGAAGAGCACGGAGCGCCCGGCGGTGTCGAGCGCCGTCAGCGTGGCGTCGCGCACGTCGGCGCCGCGTCGGCGCTCGTTGCGGAAGCGGTTGATGATGAGCAGCGCGTAGTCGATCCCGACGCCGAGCGCGATCATGACCGCCAGCGTGGGCGCGAAGCTCGCGATGTCGAAGACGGCCGACGCGGCGAGTACGAGCGTCATCGCGATGCCGATCGATGCGAACGTGACGATGAGCGGCATCGCCATCGCCGCCAGCGAGCCCAGCACGACGACGAGGACGATGATCGCGACGCCGACGCCGATCGCCTCGGTCGCCGACTGCTCGGGCGCCTGGGCGTACTTGATCGCCTGGCCGCCGAGGTTGACCTGCAGATCGGCGCTGGCGGCGCCGCGCGCGGCCGCGATGACGCCGAGGATGTCCTCCTTGTCGAGGTCGCTGGCCTGTCCGTCGAAGGCGACGGTCGCAAAGCCGATCGTGCCGTCGGTGCTGATCTGGCCGGGGGCCGCGTAGGGGTCGCCGACGGCGGCGACGCCGGGCAGCGTCTGCAGCCTGGCGACGAGCGCCTGCACCTCGGGCTTGTGGGCCCCGTCGGTCAGCTTGCCGCTGTTGGCCCTGAGCACGACCTGGCTGGAGTCTCCGGCCTGCTGCGGGAACTTCGCCTGCAGCAGGTCCAGCGCCTTCTGGGATTCGCTGCCGGGCAGCGAGAAGCTGTCGACGAATCCACCGCCCGAGGCGGCGGCGAGGCCGCCGACGCCGAGGATCGCGGCAATCCAGATGGCGATGACGAGGCGGTGGCGGTCGTGACTCCAGCGGGCGATGCGGCGCATGGGGGCGTCCCTCGATTCGGAGCGGCGGCGCCCAGGATGGGTGGGCCGGTCCGGGCACAATATCAACACTTAGTGCAAACATACAAGCGATGTTGATTTGCGCCCGTCGCAGAAGGTGCTACGGTGCAGTCCCATGGGACTTCGCGAACGCAAGAAGGAGCGCACCGCCCGGGCGATCGAGGACGCCGCGCTCGCACTCTTCGCCGAGCGCGGCTTCCAGGCGACGACGATCGCCGAGATCGCAGAGGCCGCCGACATCTCCCCGCGCACGTTCTTCTCGTACTTCCCGTCGAAGGAGAGCGCGCTCTTCGGAGACTTCGACGAGACCTTCGGCTCGCTCGAGGAGCACCTCGACGCGCGCGGCGACGGCAGCCTGCTCGACGCGCTCCGCGCCTGGATCGTCGAGCTCGTCGAGCGCGATGGCCTGCCCGACGAGCGCGAGCGCCGCCGCCGCGAGGTCATCGAGGCCAGCGACGCGCTGCTGGCCTACGAACGCCAGCTCATGACCCGCTTCGAGGGCCTCATCGCCGCGGCCGCGGCCGAAGAGCTCGGCGCGGATCCCGGCGACCTGCACCCTCGCCTCGTGGGGGCGACGGCGGCCGCCGCGCTCACGGCGCTGCGCCCGGCATCGTCGGGCGGTGCCGAGCCGGAACCGGGCGCCGACCCCTTCGCCACGCTCGACGACGCGCTCGCGTTCCTGCGCGGCGGCATCGCCGCGCTGCGCGAGCGGCGCGGCTGAGCGACGATGCAGCGGTGACCCGCGAGTCCGCCGACCCGCCCGCCGCCACCGACGACGCAGCCGCACCGCCCGCCCCACCGCCCGCCGACGGCGGCGCGGCCCGACCGCGGCGACGCAGCCCGCTGCGGCCGCGCTGGACGGAGCTCAGCACCGAGCAGCGCCGCCAGGTCCACCGGCAGCTGTTCTACGAGGGCCCCGAGCTCGTCCCCTACCTGCGGCGCTTCTCCATGCTCATGGTCCTGTCGGTCGTCATCGCGGCGCTGGGGCTCGTCGGCGACTCGGCGGCGGTCGTCATCGGAGCGATGCTCGTCGCGCCGCTCATGACGCCGGTGCTCTCGCTCGCCGCCGCGCTCGTCATGGCGTGGCCGCGTCGCCAGCTCGGCGCGGCGCTGCTCGTCGCGGCCGCCTCGGTCGGGGCGATCGCCGTCGCCTGGCTCGTCTCGGCGGTGCTGCCGGCCGAGCGCTTCGCCGAGATGGCGCCCGAGCTGCTGGCGCGCACGCGGCCCACCCTGCTCGACCTCGGGATCGGGATCGCCGCCGGCGCCGCGGGCGCCTACGTCACGGTGCGCGTGAAGTCGGCGGCGGCGATCCCGGGCGTGGCGATCGCCGTCGCGCTCGTCCCCCCGCTCGCCGCCGTCGGCATCCTCATGCAGCGCGACCAGGGCCATCTCGCCGGCCAGGCGATGCTGCTGTACCTGACGAACCTCGCGGCGATCGTGCTCGCCGCCGGGATCACGTTCCTCGCGACCGGCTTCACGCCGCACGTGCGCGCCGAGCTCATGGCGCACCGCATCAGGCTCGGCCTCGTCAGCGCGCTCGTCGCGGTCGCGCTCGTCAGCTACCCGCTCGGCCGGCGCAGCGCCGACGTCGTCGGCTCCGCGAAGAGGCTGTCGGCCATCACCGAGGAGGTCGGCGGCTGGGTCGGCGACCGCGACCTGGAGGTGCAGGGCATCACGCTCGGTGCCGACGGCGACGAGGCGATCGTCGTCGACCTCACGGGCCCGCAGCAGCCGCCGCCGGTGGCAGCGCTCGCCGCCGCGATCGCCGGGCGCGTGGACCACCCGGTCGAGGTCACCGTGCGCTTCACCCGCCGCAACGACATCCGCGGAAGCGCGTCTCCGCCGTGAGCAGTCCTCGGGAGCGGCCGGCGCCCTCCCGGCCACGCCGCGCTCAGCCTCCCGGGCCGGGCGCCCGCCCGCGCCTGAACGGCGCGTCGAGCGCGGCGAACATCGCGAGCGCGACGAGCGCGGCCGTCGCGACGTACCACGGCCACGGCCCCATGAGGTCCAGCAGCGAGCCTCCCGACGGCTTGCGGCGCAGGAACATGTAGTTGCCGCCGGTCGCGAGCGAGCCCGCGGCGGCCGCCGCGGCGACGGCCAGCGTCGCCACGAAGGCCCGCCGCACGGCGCCGGCGCGCGGGGCGATGCGGCGCCCGGCGACGAGCAGCAGCGCCGCCACGACCGTTGCCGCGTGTACGGCGAAGAACGTGAAGAACAGCGGATCGGGAAACGCCTGGCCGAGGTCCGGCGTCAGGGCGGCCTGCAGCACCGCGGTCAGGCCCCAGAAGTACGTGAGCTCGGCGAGCAGCGGCCGCCCGGTCCAGAGCGCCGCCACGGCTGCGAGGGCGGCCGCATCGGTCAGGTTCAACGGCAGGTAGAGGCGCACCGTCCACAGCCCGCGCGCCGCGGCGATCGCATGGTCGGCCAGGACCGCGACGAGGATGAACGCCGCCAGCGCGCGCGAAGCGGCGACGACCCAGGGCCCGGGACGGGCGCGCGGCAGCGCGACCGCCGCCACGGCTGCGACGAGCATCGCGCACAGCGCCGCGAGATGCTCGAGCGCGAGCGGCTCCACGGCGTCCAAGGCTCTCAGACGGCGAGGTCGGCGTCTCCGGGACCGCAGCGCGACGCCGGCGTCCGAGCCGGCCCCGGCGACGCGCGCTACTCGTCGCGCATGCCGTCGGGCGAGATGACCTGCACGCCGACCTTGACCTCCGGCTGCTTCTTCGTGCGATCGGGGCGCTTCGGCCGGCGCGTGAAGCGCTTCTGCCACAGGCCGACGAGGCCGACCTTCCAGGCGTAGTAGCCCGTCTTGCCGGGCGTGATGGAGAAGTCCATGACCCTCAGGTGCGACAGCACGCGCTTGGAGAGGTACAGCGTGCGCAGGACGAGGCCGAGGCGCGGGTAGAGCTCCTGCGGCTCGCCCGAGGCGCGGACGCGGCCCATCAGGCGGTTCCACAGCCACGGCGGCGGGCGCCACAGCGCGATGAGGTACAGCATGAGGTTCGCCCAGCGCGGCGGGATCGCGAGGTAGGACTCGTCGATGTCGTCGAGGTCGATGCCGCGCTCCTCCATCGCCGTCGCCAGGCCCGTGTTCGGGATGACCTTCAGCGAGTAGATGAACAACGTGTACGGCCGATCCATGAGGTACAGCAGCTGCAACGTCGACTTGACGTCGTCGCGCGTCTCGATCGGGTTGTCCATGATGATGTCGTAGGCCGCCGGGATGTGGTACTTCGGCGCGAACGACGCGATCACGCGACCGGCGTTGAGGATCTTCTCGGGCGGCGTCGGGCGCTTGTAGAAGTCGAGCATGTTCTTCGAGCCCGACTGGATGCCCATCCGGATGCGGTTCATGCCCGCCCACGAGAGCAGCTCGAACTTGTCCTGGCGCACGTAGTTGGGGATGACGCCGTAGACGGCGAACGGCAGCCGGTCGAGCTCGTCGTGCCACAGCTCGGCGAACTCCTCGAGCTGGCCGTAGGGGATCGCCATGAACGAGTCGTCGTGGAAGGAGACCTGGCTGAGGTGCGGGAAGCGGCTGCGCGCGTCCTTGACCTGGTCGACCATGTAGCGCGCGCTCGGGTGCCGGATGCGCTTGTACTTCTTGTCGTTGGCGATGAACTTCGTGTTGCCGCAGTAGGCGCAGTGAAACGGGCACCCGATCGACCACAGCGTCGTGTAGCCGAGGCCGTCGTTGAGCAGGTAGTCCTCGAAGCCCATCCTCACGAAGCCCTGGCCCGGCAGGTAGATCCGCTCCGTCTCGGCGCCGTACTGCGGAAACGGCAGCCGCTCCATCTCGTTGGGCGACATGAGCGGCAGGAAGTGGTTCTTGATGAGCTGGTCGCCGTTGCCGTTGCTCGAGCCGTGGCCGTTGGGCTTGAACCAGAAGTTCTTCGTGTTCGTGTAGTCGCGGTCGTCCTTGAAGGCGTCGAAGAACTCCTCGAAGGCGAACTCGCCCTCGCCGGTGCAGATCGCGTCGACGTCGGCGAGGATCGCGTCCTCGGGCTGGATGATCGGGTGGATGCCGCCCCAGATCATGTAGACGGACGGGTTGATCTCGCGGATGCGCCTGATGACCCGCCGGGTGAGGTCGGCGTAGCCGGTCATCGACGAGAAGCCGATGAGGTCGCTGTCCGCGAGGCCCTGCGCCATCTCGTCGACCTGCTCGTCGCCGATGACCGCCTTGTCGCCCATGCCGCGCACGGCCGTGCGGACGCTGCGGTAGCGCTCCGTCGAGATGTAGAAGGACTCCGTCCCCGGGTGCAGGTGGGCGACGTAGGCCGCCATCTTGCGAAAGCCGCAAGACGTGATCCCATCCTCGAGACAGACCATCCGTGTACGCATGTGCATCCTTCCCCCGTGCTGGGCGGCCATCAGGGTACCGCCCCGCGCGGCCCGGCAGCTCCGGGGGCCCGTGGCGCCGGCGACTGGACAGGAGGACCCGGCCGGGCATAGGGTCGGACGCGTTCATCGAGCCACTCGGTCGTGTCGGGCGGCCGGCTCCACGCCATCGGAGGCAGCATGTCGAACCAGGACCGGGTCCAGCTACGCCGTGCGGCCGTCGCCGGCCTCACCGCCGCCGTCCTGCTCGGCGCCGCCGCCGTGCCGGCGCTCGCCGGCCTCCCGCGCACCTACCAGGTGCAGCGCGTGGACGCGCCCGCGCCCACGATCGACGGGCGCTTCGCGCTCGCGCTGACGAACGCCGGCGACATCAACGCCGACGGCAAGGACGACATCCTGACCGGCACCGACAAGCACGGCACCATCCCCGGCGCCGGCCAGGTGACCGTCATCAGCGGCGCCAACGGCAGCGTGCTGCGCACGTACGCGCTGCCCGACGTCGACCCGGGCGGAGCGGGCGACCGCCGACCCTCGGGCTTCGGCGCCGCCGTCGCCCAGCTCGCGGACATCGGCAGCTGCCCCGGCTTCGGCGGCGGTCCCGGCACGCTCTGCACGGCGGGCGCGGTCGGCCCGAAGGACGGCATCGCCGAGCACGTCGTCTCGGCCAGCGGCGTCGACCTCGACGCCGCCGGCAATCCCGACCCCTCGACGAACAACAGCTTCGGCGTCGTCTACGTCTTCGACGGCGCGAGCGGCGCGCTGCTCAAGCGCCTCATCATGCCCGCCGCCGACCGCACCCTGGCAGCCGGCAGCGACGTCCGCTTCGGGCGCAGCGTGCTGTCGCCCTCCGGCCAGCCGCCCTGCCCCGGCTTCGGCGGCGTGTCGACGGCGGCCACGGCGAACCCGTGCCTGTACGGGGCGGGAACCGCGTCGGCGATCGGCAGCGTCGACGGCGACGCGTTCGGCGACATCGTCGTCGCGGCGACGAACTTCCCCGAGACGAAGGCGACGGCGAACCCGGACTCGGAGTGCGCGACGCAGGGCGGCTCGCTGCCGTGCACCGACGCCGGCCGGGCGTACGTCTTCTCGGGAGCCGCGATCGCGGGCTCCGCGCCCGGCACGCTGCTCGCCACCTCGCGCGTCCTGCGCAACCCCTTCGCCCAGCCCGACGATCCCAACGCGCTGTCGCCGTTCTCCAACGCCGAGGAGATGGGCAACCTGCTCATCCCCGTCGGCGACGCCGGCTCGTGCAACGAGTCGCCGACCCCGACGCCCGGCGAGGTCTGCACGGCGCGCTCGAACACGACCGATGGCGTCCCGGACTTCGCGATCACGATCCCCGCGGTGAACCTCAACGGCGTGCCCGAGATCGGCGCCGTCGTGCTCGTCGACGGGGCGAAGCTCACCGTCATCAAGACGACGTACAACCCCAATCCGCGGCCCGAGGGCACGTGGGGCGGCGTCCAGAACGGCCCGATCGGGCCGGCCACCGGCAGCCTCAACACCGACACGGTGCCCGACTTCTACGTGCCCGAGCTGCAGGCCGCGCCGAGCTACATCGCCGAGGGTCGCGGCTTCGTCGTCAGCGGCCGGCCGAGCCACCAGGGCAGCTTCGCCGAGGTCTTCCAGCGCTTCACTGATCCGACGCCGCAGGCCGGCGGCATGTTCGGCGCGGCGGCGGCCGGCGCCGGAAACGTCGTCGGCGACGCGCGCGGCGAGATGATCGTGGGGGCGATCGGCCCGCACAACCCGGCGCCGAACGTCGACGTCGTCAACGACGTGCACTTCTTCAGCCCGGTCACCGGCGACGCGCTGCAGACGATCGCCGCCCCCGACGCGCAGGGCGGCGAGGCCTTCGGCACCGCGCTCGCGCCGATGGGCGACCTCAACGGGGACGGCTTCCTCGATCTCGCCGTGGGCGCGGGCTTCTTCGACCTGCAGGGCAAGCCCACCTGCGCCGGCGGCGGCGAGTGCAGCAACGCCGGGCGCCTGTACATCCTGCGCAGCGACAACTCGCCGCCACCGCCACCGCCGCCGCCCCCGCCGCCCGGGGTGCCGCCGCCTCCGACGACCGTCGCCCAGACGCGATCGGGCCGCGCGCTGGACCTCGACGCCAGCCGCTCGCGCGTTCGAAGCGGCTCGGCGTCGCGCCTGCGCGGCGCGATCGAGTCGCTCGCGGGCCCGGAGACGACGTGCACGGTCGGTCAGGTCGTCGAGCTGCAGGTGCGGGCGTCGGGGGCGCGGCGCTACGCGCGCCTGAAGCTCGTGCAGACCGACGGCGAGGGCGCGTTCGAGACGACCGTGAGGCCGACGAGGACCTCGCGCTACCGAGCGCTCGCGCGCCAGACGGCGGAGTGCCTGGGCGCGGCCTCGAACACCGAGACCGTGGCCGTCTCGCCGGTGGTGTCGGTCGTCACCCGCAGCACGCTGCTGTCCGGTCGCACGGTGCGCTTCCAGCTGCGCTGCCCGCGCGGCGCCTCCTGCAGCGGGACGGTGAAGCTGCGCACGGCGGTCTCGGTCGGACGCGGCAGCTCGCGGCGCCGCGTGACGCTGGGCGCCAAGGCGTTCCAGGTTCCGGGCAACGCGCGGCGCACGACGCGGCTCATCGTCTCGCGACGGGTCGCGGCCCTACTGCGGACGCGGTCGCGCGTGTCGCTGAACGCGTTCATCACCAACCGCGACGCGAGCGGGCGGCGCTCGACGACCCGCGGGCGGTTCACGCTGCGCACGCGCTGAGGCTCGCGGACGGGCTCGGCCGGCGGGTACGCGCGCCGGCCGGGTTGTCTTCGGCGCGCCCGGCGGACGCCGCTCAGCCGACGTTCGCGCAGATCGCGACGACGAACGCCTGCGAGGTGGAGCTCGGCGGCGACTGGCCCGGGATCAGCACCGCGTTGAGCGCCCAGACGTCGTTGACCTGCGGAAAGGAGAACTTCGTGTGAAACTTCGAGTCCTGGATGGCGGCGCCGCCCCCGATGATCTTCTTGCCCGCCGGGCAGGCCGCCGAGACGACGATCGAGGTGTCGCCCGCCAAGACGTTGTGCGTGACCTGGATGCGCTCGTAGCCGGAGATCCCGGGCGAGCCGGCGTCGCCCTTCGGTCCCGGCAGGCCCTGGATGCCCGGCGCGCCGGCGGGACCCGGCGGGCCGCCTGGGCCGCCGGGCAGCTCCCCGGCCTTGAAGTCGCGGGCGAGCAGCGAGCGATCGCGCACCTTCGACGAGGTGACGGCGCTCGTGCGCAGCTTGGCGCTCGTCACCGCGCCGCGCCTGAGCTGCGTCGCACCGACGCTGTTGCGCGGCAGCGTGATCGCCGCGTAGGACGTACCTCCGGTCGCCAGCAGCAGTGCCAGCAGCCCGACGTGATGACGTCCGATGTAGCGAGCAAGTGCGCCCATCGTCCGCCATCGTGTCAGCGGGACGGCAGCCCGCGGGAAAACTTGTCGATCGACGGCGTCTAGCGGCCGTAGCGCTCGCGGGCGAGCACGAGCTGCTCGGGCAGCGCGATGCGCGTCGGCGGCGAGGGATCGGCGAGCACGGAGACGGTCTCGGCGACCGAGAAGGTGAGCGTGCGCTCGCCGCCGTCCTCGGCGGTGAGCGTGACCTCGTCCGAGGACGAGGCGGTGAGCGTCCCCTTCATGCCGGGCTCGATGCCCGACTCCTTGAGGTAGTGCAGCAGGTCCTCGGCCTCGTTCTCGAAGCGCAGGATGGTGACCGACGCGCCCACGGCCACGTCCGCGAGCGGGACGCCGTCGATGCGCTGCCCGGCGGCGATCGGATGGCCGTGCGGACAGGTCTTGGCGTTGCCGATCGCGGCGAGCATGCGCTCCTCGAGGACGGGGCTCATCGCGTGCTCGAGGCGCTCGGCCTCCTCGTGGACCTCGTTCCATGGAATGCCCAGCACGTCGGTGAGGAAGCGCTCGATGAGGCGGTGGCGGCGCACGACGCCCTCGGCGTGGTCGCGGCCGCTGTCGGTGAAGCTGATGACCTTGTCCTGGGCACGGGTGATGTACCCGTCGCGCTCGAGGCGGCCGACCATCTCGTGCACCGTCGGCGCGGAGAGCTGCATCGCGCGGGCGACGTTCGCGCCGGTCATCGGGAGGCCGGCCTCGTAGAGCCAGAAGAGCGTCTGGAGATACTCCTCCTCGGCGACGGTCGCGTGCTCGGTGGCCATCCGGGCCGATCCTACCCGGCGCGGCGCGCCTCGTGCGCGGCCGCGTCTAGCATCGCCTGCCAGTGCAGCTTCGATCCGGCACCCGCGCGATCGTCACCGGCGCCTCGCGCGGGATCGGCCGCGCCGTCGCCGAGGCGCTCGCGCAGCGCGGCGCGACGGTCGGGCTGGCGGCCCGCTCGACGAGCGATCTCGAGGCGCTCGCCGCCGCGCTGCCGGGCGCCCATCATGCGCTGACGTGCGACGTCGGGCTGGCGGCCTCGATCGCCGCGGCCGTCGAGCGCTTCGCCGAGGCCGAGGGCGGCGTGGACCTGCTCGTCGCCAACGCGGGCGTCGCCCACTACGAGCCGGTCGCCGACCAGCGCCTCGGGAAGGTCGAGCACATGACGCAGGTCAACTGGCTGGGCACCGTGCACAGCGTGCACGCCGCGCTGCCGCACATGCTGCGCCAGGGCAAGGGCCACATCGTCGTCATGTCCTCGGGCGCGGGCCTGCGAGCGTTCCCCGGCGCGGCGGTCTACAGCGCGACGAAGGCCGCGCAGCGCATGTTCGCCGCCGCGCTGCGCCACGAGCTCGCCGGCACCGGCGTGTCGGTGACGACCGTCTTTCCCGGCGAGGTGCGCACCGCCCTGCACGACCACGAGCTGTCGCGCCTGCCGCCGTGGTACCGCGGCGGGCCGAAGGCGGCGAGCCCCCAGGCGCTCGCCCGGCGCGTCGTCAGGGCCGTCGAGCGCGACAGCCGCGAGCTGCACCACCCGGCGCTCGTGCGCGGCATGGGGATGCTCAACGGCGTCTCCCCGCGCGCGGCCGACGCCGTCCTGCGGCGCATGCGCGGGTCCTCGGCGGCGCCGCGCCGCGACTGACCGCAGCGGGAGGCCGCGGGCGGGCGACGCCGTCCCGTGACAGGCGAGCCGGCGCGGCGCGGCGCGGCCTCAGTCCGAGGACGAGGGGGATGACGCCGCGACCCCGAGGCAGGCGCGGTCGCGCCCGTCGCTCTTGGCGCGATACAGCGCGCGGTCGACCTCGGCGACGACCTGCTCGGCCGTGAGCGGGCTCGCCCAGGGGACGACTCCCGCCGACGCGGTCAGGCCATCGGGCAGATCGGCCCGCAGCCGGTCGACGATCTCCATCGCGCCGTCGGCGTCGCAGCCGGGCAGCAGCAGGCCGAACTCCTCGCCCCCGATCCGCGCGAGCACGT
Source organism: uncultured Solirubrobacteraceae bacterium (assembly GCA_963769555.1). Taxonomy (GTDB): domain Bacteria; phylum Actinomycetota; class Thermoleophilia; order Solirubrobacterales; family Solirubrobacteraceae; genus CADCVQ01. The sequence goes on from CAVYMD010000001.1 coordinate 270,731, forward strand.
CGATGTCGCGGATCTGCGCGCGCCAGCGCTCGCCGATCTCGCGCAGCGCCTCGTCGCCGGCGGGATGGCCGAGACGGTCGTTGTAGTCCTTGAAGTGGTCGATGTCGAGCATGGCGACGGCGAGCGTGTGCGAGAGGCGCTCGGCGCGGCGCAGCGCGCCCGGCAGCTCCTCCTCCCACACGCGGCGGTTGCTCATGCCGGTCAGCGTGTCGGTGCGGGCGTCGATCGCCAGCCGGCGCACGAGCTCCCGGCGCTGCAGCTCGCTGCCGATCAGCAGTGCGATGTCGTCGAGCCCCTCGAGCTGCGCCGGCTGCCAGACGCGCGGCTTGGAGTCGATCGCGCAGAGGCTGCCGAGCACGGCGCCCGTCGGCCCGATGATCGGAAAGCCCGCGTAGGCGACGACGTCGATCTCCGGCACCGCGAGGTTGGAGCGCAGCACGGCGTCGCGGCGGGCGTCCTCGACGACGAGCGGCGCGGCGTTCGCCACGACGTGCTGGCAGAAGGAGTGCGACAGCGGCGTCTGGCGGGCATCGGCCCACGGCTGCCCGAGGCCGCACATGCCGGCGAAGTACTGGCGCTCGTCGGAGACGACGGACACGAGCGCCGTCGGCGTCTCGGCGACGCGGGCTGCGAGCCGCGCGAAGCGGTCGAACGTCGGCTCCGGAGCGGAGTCGAGCAGCCCCGCCGCGGTCAGCGCCCGGAGGCGTTCGCCGTCGGCGACTCCGGCGGCCAGCCGCGAGTGCGACGCCACGGGAGGCTTGGCACGAGCGGATGACGGGGTGTCACGGGGCATCGATCGTCTCCCCTGTATCGGCCCCCGGGTCCGGAACCTTGACCGGCCCGGCGCGTTCGCAGCGGCCGCGCGCCCCCGCCCGATGGCACCGGCGGCGGGGGTGGCGCCCGATGGTCGCGCCGCGCGGCTACGCGCCCGATGGATCGCGGCGGCGCGGCGGATCGGTCCGCAGCGTCTCGGCCAGCGCCTCAAGGCGGCGCTCCGCGAACGCGACGAAGGCCCTCGTCGCCGGCGACAGCTGCGCCCCGCGCCGCGACGTGAAGGCGAAGGTCTCGTAGATCGGCTCGGCGAACGGCACCCAGCCGAGGACGGGCGGCACGTGCCCGCGCAGCATGCCGCGCGGCGCGATCGTGTCGCCGAGGCCGCGCGCGGCGAGCTCGAGCGCGACCTCGACGTCCTCGACGTCGATCTGCGGCTCGATCGTCACGCCGGCCCGCTGCGCGAGCTCCGAGAGCTGGCGGCGGGTGGGGTCCTCGGCGCCCCAGCTCGCCTCGGGCAGGATGAGCGGCGCGAGCGCGAGGCGCTCGATGCTCATCGCGTGACGCAGGCGCGCGGGGTCGCTGGAGACGTAGAGCACCTCGTCGCGCATCGCCGGGCGGATCTCCAGCCCGCGGTCGTCGACGGGCAGCACGACGAGCCCGGCCTCGAGCTCGCCGTCGCGGATCGCTTCGGCGGTGTCCGACGAGTTCTGGCCCAGGAGCCGGACGCGGACGTCGGGGTAGCTGCGACGGAAGTCGTCGACGAGGTCGGTGCCCAGGTAGGCCCGCGCGGTGCCGAACGTGCCGAACGCGGCGGTGCCGCTGCGCAGCTCGCGGACGGCGCCGACGGACGCGCGCGCCGCCTCGACCGCGGCCAGCGCCGCCTCGGCATGCGGCCGCAGCGCGCGCCCCGCCTCCGTCGGCACGAGGCCCCGGCCGGCGCGCTGGAAGAGCGCGACGCCGAGCTCGGCCTCCAGGCGGCGGACCTGCTCCGACAGCGACGGCTGCGCGAGATGCAGCTCCTCCGCGGCGGCGCTGAACGACCCGTGCTCGAACGAGGCGAGGACATACTGGAGCTGCTGGAGATTCATAGGCTATGCCTTGAGGTGCTCAAGACAACTAAGGCTACCCCTTGACCGCACAAACGCCGATCATGGTCGACATGATCATCTTCTCCACAGTCATCGCAGGGTTCGTAATCTTCGAGGTGCTCGCTCTTCGCCACGGCGCGGAATCGCGTCCGGGCTTCGACGAGCGTCCCGAGACGACCCCTCAGCGCATCATCTGACACGCCCCGTGCCGACCCGCCGACCTTCCACGACGCGACCCGGCGGGTCGACCCAGGGCGCGGGCGTCGCGCTCTGCGTCGGATCGGCGGCGGGCTTCGGCCTCATGGCGATCTTCGCCAAGCAGGCCTACGTCGCCGGAATCGGCGTGACCGCCCTGCTCGCCGGGCGCTTCGTCGTCGCGGCGGCCGTCCTCTGGGCGATCGTCGCGATCCGCCGGCCCGGCCGTGCGCTGGCCGGCGGTGTCGGGCGGCCTTCGCGCCGCCTCGTCCTCGCCTGCCTGGCGCTCGGCGCGATCGGCTACAGCGCGCAGGCCGGGCTGTTCTTCTCGGCGCTGCGCCACGTCGACGCGTCGCTGGCCTCGCTCGTGCTCTACACCTACCCCGCCCTCGTCTTCTGCGGCGCGCTCGCGCTCGGCCGCGAGCGGGTGACCGCGCCGAAGGCGCTCGCGCTCGCGCTCGCCAGCGCGGGCGCCGCGCTCGTCCTGCTCGGCGGCGGGACGGTCGGGCTGGACACGACGGGCATCGCGCTGGCGCTCGCCGCCGGCGCGACGTACGCGACCTACATCCTCGTCGCCGACGGCATCGTGGGGCGCATCGACCCCCTCCTGCTCGGCGCGCTCGTCACCACCGGCGCCGCGGCGACGCTGCTCGTCGCCGGCGCGATCGGCGGGCGCCTGACGTTCCCTGCCGGGGGCTGGGTCTGGATCGGCGCGCTGGCGATCGGCTCGACCGCGCTTCCGATCGTCATGTTCATGCAGGGCCTCGACCTCGTCGGCCCGTCGACGGCGTCGATCGCCTCGACGTTCGAGCCCGTCGTCACCGTCGGCCTCGCGGTCGCGCTGTTCGGCGACCGGCTCGGCCCGCTGCAGGCGCTCGGGGGCGTGCTCGTGCTCGCCGCCGTCGTGGCGCTGCAGCTGCGCGGCGCCGGCGCGCTCGCGGTCGCCCCGCGGCCGCTCGCGCCCGAGCGCGCCTGAGGGGTAGCGTTCGGCGGCGTGACGCTGCCGCTGAAGCCACCGCTCCTGCCCCAGCTCGCGCGGCCCCGCGCGAAGCTGCCCGAGGGGGACGGCTGGGCGTACGAGCCCAAGTGGGACGGCTTTCGCGCGATCGCCTTCGTCGACGGCGAGGACGCCTACCTGCAGTCGCGCAACGGCAAGGCGCTGTCGCGCTACTTCCCCGAGCTGTCGTTCCCCGCCGGGCGCTACGTCGTCGACGGCGAGATCGTGGCCGCCACGTTCGGGACGCTCGGCCAGCGCATCCATCCCGCGCAGTCGCGCATCGCGCGCCTGGCCGAGGAGACCCCGGCGCGCTTCGTCGCCTTCGACGTGCTCGCGCTCGGCGACGAGGTGCTCATGGAGCGCTCCTACGCGGAGCGCAGGGCCGTCCTGGAGGGCATCGGCGGCCTCGAGCTCACGCCCGTCGAGCGCACGGCCGACGGCGCTCGCCGCTGGCTGCACGAGGAGGAGGGCGTCATCGCCAAGGAGCTCGCGGCCCCCTACTGCGCCGGGCAGCGCCGCGGGATGGTGAAGGTCAAGCGGGTGCGGACGATCGACGCCGTCGTCATGGGCTGGCGCCCGGGCAAGGCCGAGAACACGGTCGGGGCGATCATCCTCGGCCTCTACGACGGGGACGGCCGGCTGCGCGAGATCGGGCACTCCAGCGGCTTCACGGCCAAGCGCAAGCGCGAGCTCGTCGAGGAGCTCGCGCCCTACGAGACGGGCGCCCGCGGCACCGGCGAGCCATCTCGCTGGACGCACGGGCGCGACCTCGAGTGGGTCGCCCTGCGGCCCGAGCTCGTCGTCGAGATCACCTTCGACCACGTCTCCGACGGGCGTATCCGGCACGGCACGAAGGTCGTGCGCTGGCGCGACGACAAGCCGCCGGCCGAGTGCTCGATCTCCCAGCTCGACGCTTGACCCGTTCGTTCGGGCGCAAACCCTGGGGAGGGTCCCTAGTGCGCCCGCCTGCCCGCGCGGGCACCATGCCCGCACGCGTCATGGACGCACCGCGACAGCGGTGGCACCGGGCGCCGAATCCGGGGTGGATTCAGAACGGGTCGTGCACGGACCCCATCATCGGCGAGGGCGCCGGCGGTGGGGTCCTACGGCCGCGGCCGCACCGCGGTCACGAGCGCGACGCCGTGACGCTCGCGCGACACCGCGCCGAGCTGCCACGTGAGGCGGTCGATGCGCCCGGCGCGCAGGGAGGAGCGCACCTCCCAGCCCGCGAGCAGCTCCGCCAGCGCGGCCTCGTCGTAGACGCGCTGGAACGCGTCGACGGAGGCCTCGCCGAAGGGAACGGTGAGAACGAGCAACCCGCCGGGCGCGACGATCTCGCGCAGGCGCGCGAGCGCCGCGAGGTCGGCGCGCGAGTCCCCGGCGCGGCGATCGCGGCGCGGCGGCGCGGCGGCGGGCGCCGGCTCGTCGTAGTGCTCCAGGCCGAAGTGCTCGACGGCCGAGAGGACCACCGCCGCGTCGTACTGCCGATCGGGGTCGGGCAGCTCGTCGAGGCGGCACGCGGCGTGGGTCAGGTTGGGATGCGCGAGCGGGTGCGGGCGCGGGTCGACGATCGTGACCCGGGCGCCGAGCGTCGCCAGCGACAGGCCGACCGTGCTCTCGCTGCCGCCGACGTCGAGCACGCGCGCGCCCGGCGGCAGCCCCGCGAGCGCGCCGAAGACGAACGGCTGCTCGGCGATGCGCTCGTTGACGAGCAGCACCTCGACGCCGCCGGCGACGTGGTGGACGGGCACCGGCGGGTTGAACCACAGGCCGGCCTGCGCGGCGGGCCCCTCGGGTCCGCCGGCCCAGTTGAGGTAGGCGGCGCGCGGCGCGTCGAGCTGCGCGAGCTCGCCGCCGGGCTCGGGCACGTCGCGCCAGCCGACGCCGGCGAGCACGTCGCGGCCCATGCGGTCGAGGTCGTCGAGGCGGTCGTGGACGGTCGGGCGGCGCAGGCCGTCGCTGCCCAGCCGGGCGTCGATCTCGTGGACGGTCATCGCCACGCGCGGGTCGAGCGCCCGGCGCAGGGGCCAGCCGAGCAGCCGCTTGACGCGCCCCGCGACGCTCACGGGTCCCGCTTGGCCCGCGACGGCTGCACGCGCCTGGGCTCGCCGGGCTGCTTGGCGAAGTTCGGCGGCCACGGCGCGTCGCCGAGGCCATCCTCCTCGTCGCGGCGGGCGAGCTCGAGCAGGCCGTCGAGGCGACCGGGGTGCTCGTCGATGTCGGCCGACGGATCGCCGTCGCGCTCGATGCGCTCGGGCACCGTGTCCATGCGCAGCTCGCCGGGCTCGACGTCGGCGACCTCCTCCCAGCGCAGCGGCGTCGAGACGCGGGCGTCGGGAACCGGTCGCACGGAGTAGGCGCTGGCGACGGTGCGGTCGCGAGCGTTCTGGTTGTAGTCCAGGAAGACGCCCTGGCGCTCCTCCTTCCACCACTTGCTCGTGGCGCGGTCGGGCATCCGGCGCTCGATCTCGCGGGCGAGCGCGAGCGCCGCGCGGCGCACCTCGAGAAACGGCCACTCGGGCACGATGCGCACGTTGACGTGGATGCCGCGCGAGCCCGACGTCTTCGGATATCCGCGCAGGTCCATCTCGGTCAGCAGCTCGTCGACGGCGAGCGCGACGCGGCGCACGTCGTCCCACGCGACGCCGGGCGTCGGGTCGAGGTCGATGCGCAGCTCGTCGGGATGGTCGAGGTCCGCCCGGCGCACGGGCCACGGGTTCCAGTCGATGTTGGAGAGGTTCACCGCCCAGATGAGGTGCGCGGCGTCGTTGGGCACGAGCTCGGTCGCGCTGCGGCCCGAGGGGAAGGAGACCGTCGCCGTCTGCAGCCAGTCGGGGCGCTTCTCGGGCACGCGCTTCTGAAAGAAGAAGTCGCCGGTGATCCCGTCGCGCCAGCGCTTGAGCGTCGTCGGGCGCTCGCGCAGGTGGTTGACGACGGCGTCGGCGACGCGCAGGTAGTACTCGGCGAGGTCGAGCTTCGTCCAGGCGGGGTGCGACGAGGTCGCCGGAAAGTAGATCTTGCCCGGCGAGGACAGCCGGATCTCGCGCCCGGCGGCCTCGAGCGTCGTGTACTCCCTCGGCGCCATCCGCAGAGCATGCCAGCGTTCGCGGCGATGACCGCCCATCCACCGGTGCTCGTCGCGCCCGACGCGTTCGGCGGCGACCTGCGCGCGCCCGTCGTCGCCGCCGCGATCGCGCGCGGCCTGGAGCGCGGCGGCGTCGTCCCGCCGCCCGAGCTGTGCCCCGTCGCCGGCGGCGGGCCCGGGACGGCCGAGGTGCTGCTGCCGGCGCTCGGCGGCGAGACCGCCGACGGCTTCGCGCTGCTCGAGGGCGGCGGGACGGCGATCGTCGAGTGCGCCGCGACCGCACGGGCGACCGGCGGGCGCGTCGCGGCGGCGGCGGCGTCGGGCGCCGCGGTCGTGCTCCTCGCGGCCGGCGGCGCGGAGGCCTTCGACGGCGGGGAGGGCGCGGTCGAGGCGATCGAGGACGGCGGCGGCCTGCGCGGCGCCGCGCTCGTCGTGCTCTGCGAGCTGCGCGCCGCCTGGACCGCGCCGACGGACGGGCTGCGGCGCGACCCGCGCGGCGTGGCGATGACCGCGGCTGGCGGCGGCCTGGCCGGCGCGCTGTGGGCGCGCTACGACGCCCGGCTCGTCGCGGGCGCGCCGTTCGTGCTCGACGAGCTCGGCTTCGACGCGCGCATGCGCGCGGCTCGCGCCGTCGTCGTCGGCGAGCGACGGCTGGACCGCGGCACGCTCGAGGGGCGCGCCGCCGGTGAGATCGCCACGCGCGCGCGGCAGGCCGGCGTTCCCTGCCATGCGATCGCCGCGGAGGCCGCCATCGACCGCTTCGACGCCCGCATCCTCGATCTGCAGGCGGTGCTCGAGGCGAGCACGCTCGACGAGATCGAGGCGGCCGGAGCGCAGCTCGCGACCCGGCTGTAGGCGCGCGAGGCGGGCACGCTCGACGAGATCGAGGCGGCCGCAGCGCGGCTCGCGACCCGGCTGTAGGCGGACGCGCCGGTCCAGCCGGCGCAGCCGTCCGCTGGACGATCGCGCAGCGGCCGTCGCGGACAGACGTTCGAGCCGAGCGGATCGAGGCGGCCGCCGACGGTCGTATGTCCGGCCGAAAGCATGACAACCGCGACGACGGCTGGTACAGGATGTGCATGGACATCACCGGCTCTCCGGCCTGCGCCTCGGCGCACGACCACGTCGTCGAGTTCTACGAGACCGACGACTACCTCGTCGCCACGGTCGCCGAGTTCCTCGTGCCCGCGCTGCTCGCGCGCGATTCGGCGATCGTCGTTGCGACCCCCGAGCATCGCGCCGCCTTCAGCACGGCGTTCACGTCGATGGGCATCGACATCCCGGCTGCGACCAGCGCCGGGCGCTACCACGCGATCGACGCCGCCGAGCTGCTGTCCTCGCTCATGCAGGACGGCACGCCGGACCCGGATCGCTTCGAGGAGGTCGTCGGCGAGCTCGTCGACCGCGCGTCGCGGGGCGGCCGCAGGGTGTCGATCTACGGCGAGATGGTCGCGCTGCTGTGGGCCGGCGGCGACGTCGCGTCCACGATCGCGCTGGAGGATCTCTGGAACGACCTCGCCGTCACGCGCAACTACGCGCTGCTGTGCGCGTACCCCATGGGGGACTTCGACGACGACTCGCGTGCCGCGTTCAAGCAGATCTGCCGCAGGCACAGCGATGCCCGGCGGGATGCCGACCCGGCGCCGAGCGTGAGCGAGGCCGAGCACCGGCGCATCGTGGCCGAACTGCGCCGCGAGACGAGCGCCCTGCGCGCCGAGCTCGCGAGCCTGCACGCGGCCGCGCGCCGCGCGGGGGCCCCCCGCGCAGACGGCGATCCATGACCGGCCGCTGCGGTAGGCTCGGAACAGGTGCCGTGACGACCGTGCCGGGCGACCTGCCACCTCCGGTTCGCGGCTAGGCATCGCGGCGGATCCAACTGGGACGAGTTGGACATGAGTTCCACACCGACGACGACGCAGCTCCCCCTGACGGGCTCGCACGAGCACGTCGTCGAGTTCTACGAGACCGACGCCTACCTCGTGGAGTCGGTCGCCGGCTTCATCGCCCCCTCCCTGCACGACCTCGACGCCGGCATCGTCATCGCGACCGCCGAGCACCGCGCCGGGGTCGCCGAGCGGCTGGCCGGCGCGGGGATCGACGTCGCGGGGACCGCGCGCGAGGACCGCTACATCGCCGTCGACGCCGGCGAGCTGCTCGGCCGGCTGCTCGTCGACGGCGCGCCCGACCCCCGCCGGTTCCACGAGGAGATCGGCGGGCTGATCGACCGCGCCGCCCACGGCAGGCGGGCGGTCCGCATCTACGGCGAGCTCGTCGCGCTGCTGCTGGAGCGCGGTGACGCGGCCGCCACGCTCGCCCTCGAGGACATGTGGAACGAGCAGGCGGCGAGCCACCGCTTCGAGCTGCTCTGCGGCTACCCCCTGGACGCGTTCAACGACGACGCGCGCGGACCCTTCAAGCGCATCTGCGCGGTCCACACGGCGGTCATGCCCGCCGAGTCCTACTCGCTCATGAGCGACGTCCAGCAGCAGCAGCAGCTCGTCGCGAAGATGCGTCGCGAGGCCGACGGCCTGCGCACCGAGCTCGACCGGCTGCGGCGCGAGCAGGAGGACCTCATCGAGCTGGCCTACCACGACCCGATCACCGGGCTCGCCAACCGGCGCGCGTTCGACGCGCACCTCGCGCGCGAGTGGGCGCTCGCCGCGCGCGACGAGACCGATTCGCTCGTGCTCATCGCCGACCTCGACGGCTTCAAGCAGCTCAACGACACCTACGGGCACGCGGCGGGCGACGAGGTCCTGCGCGAGTTCGGCTTGGCGCTGCGCGCGGCCACGCGGTCGACCGACGTCGCCGCGCGGATCGGCGGCGACGAGTTCGGGATCCTGCTCGTGCGCTGCGACGAGCGCGCCGCGCACCGCTTCCGCGATCGCCTGCGCGTCTCGATGGCGGAGCTCATCAGCGATCGCTACGGCCAGCTCGGCGTCAGCCTCGGCCATGCGTCGCTGCGCCACTCGAGCTCGCCCGAGACGGCTCTGGACCGAGCCGACCTGGCGATGCTCGCGATCAAGCGCTCGCGCCGCAGGCGCCGGCGCAACCGACCCGGCCCGGCCTGAGCCGCCGCGCCGAGCGGCGGCCCGGCGGCGCCCCCCCGACCGCCTCGGCCCGCCCTGAGCCGCCGCGCCGAGCGGCGTCCCGGCGGACAAAGCCCGTACGCTCGGCGGACGATGCCCGACGGCCGCCCACGTCCGAGCCTCTCGCTGCCGTCGCCCGTCGCGAAGCGGGCGGTCGTCGTCGGCGCCGGCTCCTTCGGCACCGCGGTCGCGGTCCTGCTCGCCCGCGGCGGGCTGCGCACGACCCTGCAGACGCGCACGCCCGAGCAGGCCCGGCGGCTGCAGGAGGATCGGGAGAACCGCGTCTACCTCGCGGGCGTCGAGCTTCCGAGGGAGCTGCGCATCGAGTGCGTCGACGCGGGCCTCGGGCGCGCGGACTACGTCTTCCTCGGCGTGCCGTCGGACGGCCTCGGCGCGACGATCCGCAGCCTGACGAAGAGCGGTCTCGGAACCCGCACCTCGGTCATCTCGCTCGCCAAGGGGCTCACACCGCCCGACGGCGTCGCGCCGACGGTGCTCCTGCGCGAGCGCTTCGGCGAGGCCCGCGTGGCGTGCATCGGCGGGCCGGCGCACGCCCGCGAGATGGTCAGCGAGGGCGCGGGGCTCGTCGCCGCGTCGACGAACGAGGAGCTCGCCCGGGCGGTGTCGGGCGTGTTCATCCGCGCGGGCGTCGTCTGCGAGCAGTCCAACGACCCGATCGGGGTCGAGCTCGCCGGCGCGGCGAAGAACGCGGCCGGCCTCGCCGCGGGCGCGACGGAGGCCCAGGGACTCAACGCCGCGGGCGCCGCGGCGGGCCACATCTTCGCCGAGGTCTGGCGCTACGCCGAGGCGCAGGGCGCGCGGCCGGAGTCGATGCTCGGGCTGGCCGGCACCGGCGACCTCGTCGCGACCGTCCTCGCGCCGCAGAGCCGCAACCGGCGCGCCGGCGAGCTGCTCGCCGCGGGCGTGCCCGCGGCCGACATCCCGGAGCGCATCGGCCAGGCCGTCGAGGCGCTGGAGTCCGTTCCGCTGCTGGCGCGCGCGCTCGGCAACGCCGGCCTCGAGGCGACGGTCACCGACGGCCTGGCGAAGCTCATCTCCGGCGAGCTGCCGCTCGACGAGTGGATCGGGCTCGTCCGCACGACGGTTCCCCCACCCGCGCGCTGGCGCCGGCGGCCCGCGCCGGGGTTGTGGGCGCGGCTGTGGGAGCGCCTGCGCGGCAGCCGGCGCGCCGCGCCGCCGGGTGACCCGCGGCCGGTCGGCGGGGAGCCGAGCTAGGTTCCGGGCCGGCCGGCCCGGCCGCTTCGGCTGCTTCGGCTGCCCCGGCGGCGGACCGTGGCGGACCGCCCCGAGCGGGTCGGCTGCTTCGGCGGCGGACCGTGGCGGACCGCCCCCGAGCGGGTCGGCTGCTTGCACCGCCCCGTCGGCGGACCGCCCGCCCCGCACGGATGGTCGGCTGCTTGCACCGCCCGCCGGCGGACCGCCCGCCCCGCACGGATGGTCGGCTGCCTGCGCCGCCCCGCCGGCGGACCGCCCGCCCCGCCCGGATGGTCGGCTGCTTGCACCGCTCCCCCGCCGGCGGACCGCCCGTGCCGAGGCCGGTGGTCGGCGGGCCCGGCCGCCGTCGTGAGGGAGCCGGCGGGTGGCCCGCCCGAGCGGGCGAGCCTCCGGCACGCGCCCCCGCGAGCCGAGCGCTCAGCCGCCGCGACGCGCCAGCGTCGTGACGACGGCTTCGTAGACGCCCGCCCCGTAGGCCTGCTCGGCGACGTGGACGTTCGTCCGCGCGCCGATCGCGTCGCGCAGCGTCGGGTCGCGCTCGACGGCGTTTGCGACGAACCAGAACGCGCCGACGTGCGCCGACGTCTCCATGTCCTCGCGCGAGTCGCCGACCGCGATGACCTCGTCGGGCGACAGACCGGCCATGCGCATGTGGCGGGCGACGGCGTTGCCCTTCGACGCCCCGCGCGGGACGAGGTGGTAGGCGCGGACCTCGGCGAGCGCGACGAGGTCCGGGGAGCGGCGGTGCACTCCGCCGTTGTCGACGAGCCGCAGGCCCCCGTGCCCGTGCGCGGCGAGCAGCGCATCGGCCTCGGCGGCGTCGACGAGCCCGCGGAACAGGTGCGACACCTCGCGCTGGTGGTGCCAGGGATCGTGGTACTCCAGGCGACCCGCGTAGTGCTCGAGCAGCAGCGCCGGCGCGCCCGACGCCTCGATCTGGTCGTGGATCGAGCCCGCGTCGCCGCCGGGCTGGTAGGCGCCCGTCAGCCAGGTCTCCTCGCCGTCGACGACGAGGCACGAGCCCGCTTCGTAGATGAAGGCGCGCTGGGCGAACAGGCGCGCGTTCTCGGCCACGGTCGCCTTGCGCCGGCCCGACATGAGCACGACCTCCGCGCCCGCGCGGTCGCAGGCCTGCAGCGCCCGCACGCCCTCCAGCGAGAACGTCCCGTCGGCGCCGCGCAGCAGCGCGCCGCCCGGGCCGAGCAGGGTGCTGTCGAGATCGACGTACAGGCAGCGCACGCCGACATCCTCGCGCACGGCATCATTCGCCCGCCGGCCCGCGCCCGGTCACGGCGTCGGGGGGTCGTGCGCGAAGCGTCTCCATCTGGGACGCAAGTCGCCTCACCCCCGGCGAGCGAGCCACGCCATCGGGGGGTCCTGCGCGAAGCGTCCCTATGTGGGACGCAAGTGGCACCACCCCCGGCGGAGAAGCCGCCCGCGCAACCGCACGCGCCCACCGCACAGGGGTGGTGCGCGAAGCGTCCCCATACGGGACGCAAGTCGCCTCACCCCCGCCGCGCAGGCCGCCCCAGCAAGGGTCCTGCGCAAAGCGTCCCTATGTGGGACGCAAGTCGCATCACCCCGGCCGAGAAGCCGCCCGCGCAACCGCATCGCGCAACCGCACGCGCCCGCCGCACAGGGGTGGTGCGCGAAGCGTCCCATACGGGACGCAAGTCGCACCACCCCCGGCCGAAGAGCCGCCCGCGCAACCGCAAGCGCCCGCCACACAGCGGGTGATGCGCGAAGCGTCCCCATATGGGACGCGACCCGCGGCACCCCCGCCAAGCGCCCGCCGCCCGCGTCGGCCGCGCCGCCCGCGCCGCCCGCGCCGGCCGCAGGCCATCCAGACTCGGCCGGCCCGCGCGGCCGAGCCCGGGGAGGCGCCGACCCGACCCGGCCCCGACGGACCGCCGCTCAGGTCGGGGCGAGCTCGCGCTCGAGTTCGAGCGAGTACTCGCCGCGCCGGGCCGCGCCGGTGCAGCGCGCGCGATGGCGGTACTGGGCCTGCGCGGCGGAGACCTGGTCGTCCTGCCCCTTCCACGCCGCCAGCGCCGCCGCCTGCAGCCCGCGCCCGTAGGAGAAGCTGATCTCCCAGGGCTGGGCGCCCATGCGGTTCATGAGATCCAGGCGGATCGTGGCGTCCTCGTCGCTCTGGCCGCCGGAGAGGAAGACGATGCCGGGCACGGCGCCCGGGACGTGCCGGCGCAGGCAGCGCAGCGTGCGCTCGGCCACCTCCTCGTGGCCGGGCTGCTCGGAGCAGGAGTAGCCCGCGAGCACCATGTTCGGCTTGAGGAGCATCCCCTCGAGCAGGACGCGCTGCTCGCGCAGCTCGCCGAAGACGGTCGCGAGCGCGTCGCCGGTGACCTGCTCGGCGCGGTCGATCGTGTGCTCGCCGTCCATGATCACCTCGGGCTCGACGATCGGCACGATGCCGGCCTCCTGGCAGAGCGCCGCGTAGCGCCCGAGCGCGTGCGCGTTGACGTGCAGCGCGTAGCGGCTCGGGCGGTGGTCGCCGATCTCGATGACGGCGCGCCACTTCGCAAACCGCGCGCCGCCCTCGTAGTAGGAGGTCAGGCGCTCGCGCAGGCCGTCGAGGCCCTCGGTCACCTTCTCGCCCTCGGCGCCGGCGAGCGGCTTGGCGCCGGTGTCGACCTTGATGCCGGGGATGACCCCCTGGTCCTGCAGCAGGCGGGGGAACGGAACGCCGTCGGACGCGCTCTGGTTGAAGGTCTCGTCGTAGAGGATGACGCCGCTGATGTGATCGGCGACGCCGTCGGTCGTGAAGAGCAGCTCGCGCAGCGCGCGGCGCTTCTCCTCGTCGGGCTCGACGCCGACGGCCTCCAGGCGCTTGTTCATCGTGCCGGTGCTCTCGTCGGCCGCAAGGATCCCCTTGCCCTCGGCGACGAGGTCGCTCGCGGTCTGTCGAAGCTCCTCGGTCATCGCAATCTCCCTCCTGGGGCTCCCGGCTGGACGTCGCACAAACATACGCCTCGGGCGCGCGCGGGACGGAGGCGTCGTCGGCCCGCCCGCCCCCGCCGGAGAGGGTCAGGCGCTGTGCTCGCCCGGGGCGCCATCCGGGCCGCGCTTGACCGTGCCGGGCCCGCGGCGGTTCCACAGCACGAGGCCGGCGGCGCCGATCAGCGCGCCGAGGCCGTCGGCGAGCAGGTCGCGGTTCGTGTCGGCAACGGACTCCTGCAGCGAGGAGCCGAGCATGCCGTCGGCTGTCCACTCGCACAGCTCCCAGAGCGAGCCGACGGCGAGGCCGAGCGCGAGCGTGACGACGAAGATCCCGGCATCCCCGCGCGCCGCGAGGTCGCCGGCGGGGTCGCGCAGGTCGCGCACGACCTCCAGCCGGGCGAGCGCGAGGTAGGCCACGGGAGCGGTCAGCGCCGGCAGCGTGACGTGCACGACCGTGTCGAACCAGCCGAACGTGTCGTAGAGGCCGAGCGCCTCGCCGCCGCACTGCACGACGAGCGCCGCGACGAAGGCCAGGTCGTAGGGCGAGGGCAGTCGCGCGAAGCGCACGACGATGGCGGCGAGCGCGCCGGCCGTGAGGATCGCCGCGGCGCTCGGGTCCGCCAGGGCGGCGGCGGCGATCGCGCCCGCGACGAGCGCCACCCGCAGCAGGTCCGACAGGCGAAAGAGCGCGCGCATGCGCGCGCAGGGTCGCAGAACGGGCGGCGGGCCGGCGCGCGCGGCGATCGCCGCCGGCGGGTAGACCGCGATCGTGACCGGCGATCGACGACGCGCGCCCCCGACGACGCCGGACGGACGGCATGTCGTGATCGACGGCCGGCGCTGGCGGGCGACCGACCCGATGCTCACCGAGGAGCGCCGGCGCGCGCTCGTCGGCGACCTCATGGCGGCGCGACGGGCGGTCGGCGCAGCGCGGCGCGCGGACGACGCGGCCGCCGAGCGCGAGGCTCGCGAGCGCGTCCACGCGGCGAAGGTCGCCCTCGGCGAGCGCGGCCCCGCCTGGTGGGAGCGCATCGAGCGCACGATCGCGGCGATGGTCGCCGAGCGCGGGCCCGACCGCTCGATCTGCCCGTCGGAGGTGGCGCGCCGGCTCGCCGGCGACGGCGACGGCGACGGGGACGGGGACGGGGACTTCCGCGCGCTCATGCCCCACGTGCGCGAGGCCGCCGCGCAGCTCGCCGACCGCGGCGAGATCGCGGTCACCCAGCAGGGTTCGCCCGTCGATGCCCGCAGCGCCCGCGGCCCGATCCGGCTCAGCGCGGCGCGCCGACGCTGACGAGCGGCGGGCGCTCGAGCGGCCCGGGCTCACCGTCGTCGGCGAGCCGCCCCTCGCGCCGCAGCCGGCTCGTCACCGCCGCGAGCACCGCGGAGGCCATCGGGGTCAGCGCCTCGAGCGGCTGGTGGCGGTTCTGGCGCACGTCGAGGTCGACCTGCGCGATGGCCCCCGCCCCCGCGTGCGCCCACACGTCGAGCAGCAGGCCCATCTCGACGGCGTAGCCGGTGCAGAACGCCATCTGCTCGAGCAGCTCGCGCCGGGCGGCGATCTCCCCCGCCAGCGGCTGGCGGACGCCTGCCAGCTCGGGATAGAAGGCGGCGAGCAGCGGGCGCGCGGTCAGCTCGGTCACGCGGCCGCCGCCGGTCGGCGACACGTCGTCGCCGGCGCGCTTGAAGGGCCGCCGGTAGAAGCCCTTGACGAACTGCACGCCCGGCTCGCAGACGAGCGGGCCGAGCAGCCCGCAGGCGAAGTGCTCCCCGAAGTCCTCGGAGTCGGCGTCGACGAAGCAGACGAGGTCGCCCGTGCAGATGCTCAGCGCGCGCCACATCGCGTCGCCCTTGCCGAGCACCGGGCCGATCTCGGCCAGCAGCCCGGCGGGGCGCACGACGTCGGCGCCGAGGCCGGCCGCGATCGCGCCCGTGCCGTCGAGCGAGTCGTCGTCGAGGACGAGGACCTGGTCGACGACGCCGGCCTCGCGCAGCGCGACGAGCGGCACGACGACGGCGGCGATCGTCGCGGCCTCCTCGCGGGCCGGCACGCACACCGAGATCGTCTCCTCGCGCTCCGCGCGCAGACGATCGGCCGGAAAGTCGGCGTGGTGGAAGCTGCGCACGCTCAAGGCGCTCGTACTATGGCAGCGGCGTGTCCGTCGCCCCGCCAGCCCAGCCCTGGAGCGCCCTGCTCGACCTCGGCCGGACGGACGGCAGGCTTGTGCGCGAGGCCTTCGAGGGGGCGCGGGCGCCGGTCGCCGAGCCGCTGCCCGAGGAGCTTCACCCGGCGCTGCTCGCCGCCCTGCGCGGGGCGGGGATCGAGTCGCTGTGGTCCCATCAGGCGCAGGCGCTGCACGCCGCCTGGGCGGGGCCGACGATCGTCACGACCGGCACCGCGTCGGGCAAGTCGCTGTGCTTCAACCTGCCCGCGCTCGACGTGCTGTGCCGCGACGCGAAGGCGCGCGCGCTGTACCTGTACCCGACGAAGGCGCTCGCGCAGGACCAGGCGCGCGCGATCAACGCGCTCGGCCTGACGAAGCAGGTGCGCCCGGCGATCTACGACGGCGACACGCCGCGCGAGCAGCGCACGCAGATTCGCCGCCGCGCGAACCTCGTGCTCACGAACCCCGACATGCTGCACATGGGGATCCTGCCCCACCACCGCCAGTGGGGCGACTTCTTCTCGAACCTCGCCGTCGTCGTCGTCGACGAGGCGCACGTCTACCGCGGCGTCTTCGGATCGCACGTGGCGAACGTCCTGCGCAGGCTGCGGCGGATCGCCAACGCCTACGGCACCGAGCCGCGGATCCTGCTGGCGAGCGCGACGATCGCCAACCCCGTCGAGCTCGCCGAGCGGCTGACGGGCCTCGAGGAGATCGCGCTCGTCGACCGCGACGGCGCGCCCGGCGCCGCGCGCGAGATCGCGATGTGGAACCCGCCGCTGACCGACGAGGCGCTCGGCACGCGGCGCTCGGCGCTCGCCGAGGCGGCGGAGATCGTCGGCCACCTCGCGCGCCGCGGGGCGCGGACGATCTGCTTCATCAAGTCGCGCCGCGCGGTCGAGCTCGTCGCGCGGATCGTCGCCGACACCGACCCGAAGCTCGCCGACCTCGTCGTGCCCTACCGCGCCGGCTACACCCCCCAGCAGCGCCGAGAGCTCGAGGGGCGCCTCATGCGCGGCGAGCTGCTCGGCGTCATCACGACCGACGCGCTCGAGCTCGGCATCGACATCGGCGCGCTCGACGCCGCGGTCGTCGTGACGTTCCCCGGGACGGTCGCCTCGCTGCGCCAGATGTGGGGCCGCGCCGGGCGGCGCGGTCGCGGCCTGGCGGTCTACGTCGCCGGCGAGGACGCGCTGGACCAGTTCTTCTGCCGCCATCCCGACGAGTTCCTCGAGCGGCCCGTCGAGGCGGCGATCCTCGACGGCGAGAACGAGCCGATCCACCTCGCGCACCTGCTGTGCGCCGCGCACGAGGGGCCGCTGAGCGCCGGCGACGCCGCGACGCTCGGGCCGCGCTGGGAGGCGCACGCGCAGGCGCTCGTCGCGCTCGGCGAGCTCGTGCGGCGCGGCGGGGAGTACGTGCTGCGCCATCCCGAGGACTATCCGGCGGCGCGCGTCTCGCTGCGCTCGGCGTCGCCGGACTCGTTCGCGATCGTCGACGTCTCCAGCGGCGAGCTGCTCGGCACGGTCGAGTCGGCGCGCGCGCACACGACGGTCCACGACGGCGCGATGTACCTGCACCAGGCGCGCTCGTACGTGGTGCGCGCGCTCGAGCTCGACACCCGGCGCGCGCTCGTCGAGCCGTTCACCGGCGACTTCTACACGCAGCCCAAGAAGGAGACGATGACCGACATCGTGGCGCTGCTCGACCGCCGCGACACGTGCGGCGTGAAGCTCTCCTTCGGCCGCGTCGACGTGACCGAGCAGGTGCTCGCCTACCAGCGCAAGCGCATCTCCGACCACGCGATCGTCGACCTGCAGGGCCTCGACCTGCCCGAGACGACGTTCTCCACGCAGGCGCTGTGGTTCGAGCTGCACGACGACCTGCTCGCCGACGACTTCCCGCTCGAGGTGCTGCTCGGCTCGCTGCACGCAGCCGAGCACGCGCAGATCGCCGTGCTTCCGCTGCTGGCGATGTGCGACCGCTGGGACATCGGCGGGCTGTCGACGAACGCCCATCCGCAGACCGGCGCGCCGACGATCTTCATCTACGACGGGCACCCCGGCGGGGTCGGGATCACGCGGCAGGGCTTCCTGCGCTTCGAGTCGCTCGTCGCCGACGCGCACCGGCTCATCGCCGAGTGCCCGTGCGAGCAGGGCTGCCCGTCGTGCGTGCAGTCGCCGAAGTGCGGCAACCTCAACGAGCCGCTGGCGAAGGCGGGCGCGCTCGAGGTGCTCGCGCGGATGCTCGAGCGCTGACGGTCGTCGCCACACGCGCGCGGGCGGGTGTGAGAGGGTCGGCGCACATACCGACCGATGGGAGCGCCCATGAAGCTCATGGTCACCTACCGACCCAAGCAGGCTCCGCCGCCGGCGGAGATGCCCGGCATGTTCGCGCGCCTCGCGCAGTGGGTGGAGACGTATGGCCCGCAGATGGAGACGCTGTACTTCTTCGCCGGGGGCGGTGGGTTCGGCGTCATCGACCTGGACGACTCGGCCGCCGTGCAGCGCATGATGGCCGAGCACCCGTTCACCCCATACGCCGACGTCGAGATCAGGGCCGTCGTGCCGGCCGCCGACGCCCTCGCGACGCTGAGGGAGGTGTTCGCCGGAGGCGGAGACTGAGGTCGCCGGAGCCCGAGGGCCGTGTCGGCGGGCGGCCGTACCCCCTCCCGGCCCGGGCTCGGGGTGGCGAGCGAGCCGGTCGCCCCGCGGCCGGCTCGCCAGGCCGCTCAGCGCGCGTCGTCGTCCTCGGCCCAGAAGACCGCCATCGCGCCCTGCACCCCGTTGTTGCCGGCGATCGGAAACGCGCTGACGTGCAGCCTGCGCTCGACGCCGGCGGGGGTCCGGATCCGGAAGCAACCGAAGCAGGGGCGCTCCTCGTTGAGCGCGATCTCGATGGGGTACTCGCGGGGCGGGACCGGGCGCCCGTCGTCGTAGACAGGCCTGAAGCGTTCGCAGCGGCTCTGCATGCTGATCGGGCCCGACTCCTCGAAGCGGACCCCGAGCAGCTCGCCGGCGGCGTCGTTGAAGTACACGGCCGTGCTGCCGACATCGACGAGCATCGCCGCGGCGGTCAGGTGCTGGATCAGTCCTCGGGCGAGGATGAGCTCGACCGGGCGCTGTGCCTTGCCCTCCGGCGGCGTGCGCCGCGTTGCTATGTCCGCCATTCGTCGTACGTACCCAGATTCCCGGATTTCGGGGTGCATGGATATCGGGGGCGCGACCTTGCAGCGCTTGAGTGCGCCGACCCAGTGGCCGAGTCTGCATCCATGCGGGCGATCGCACCTGCCGCCGCCGCGGCCCTTGCCGGGATGACCCTCGCTCCGGCGGCTCCCGCCGCGGCCGGCGGCGGTGCGCCCGCGCCGCTGCGCAGCGGCGGAGCAGCGTTCGGCTCGCCGCTGCCCAAGCCCGATCGCAAGCCGATCGCGCGACGGCTCGCGCCCGCGCCGTCGCACATCACGGCGGGAGACCGCGCGCCGACGATCAGGCTGCGCGTGCGCCAGCGGGGCATCGCGCGCGTCCGCGCGCGCCTCGTCGTGCTGCGCCTGCCGGGCAACCGGCCCGTCGAGCGCGTGACGCTCGGCTGGGTGCGGACCGACCGCAGCCTGACGGCGCGCCTGCCGCGGCGGCTGAAGCTGCGGACGGGGCGCTACGTCGTGCGCCTGCACGTCAAGGACCCGCGTGGCCGCCCGCTGCGCCGCAGCCGGAAGTATCCGGGCCGGGCGACGATCGTCGTGCACCGGCGCAAGCGGCCGCGCCGGCCTTCGCCTGCTCCGCCGGCGACGCCGCCGTCCGCGCTGCCGTCGCCCGCGCCGTTCGCCGGCGGGCCGGGCGTGTTCCCCGTCGCCGGGCCGTTCGACCTCGGCGGCGAGGGGGCGCGCTTCGGCGCGGGCCGCACCGGCCACATCCACGAGGGGCACGACGTCATGGCCGCGGCCGGGACGCCCGTGGTCGCGCCGGTCGCGGGCACCGTGACGAGCACGCGCTACCAGGCCGGGGGCGCCGGCGAGTACGTCGTCGTCAGCGGGGCCGACGGCCGCGGCTACTTCTTCGCCCACTGCCTGCGCGGCTCGACCGCCGTCGCCGAGCAGGCCGCGGTCGCGGCGGGCCAGGCGCTCTGCCAGGTCGGCGCGACGGGCACGACGAGCGGCGCGCCGCACCTGCACTTCGAGATCTGGCGGGGCGGATGGCGCGTGCCCGGCGGCGCCCCGATCGACCCGCTGCCGGAGCTGCGCGCCTGGGCGGGGCTGTGAGCGGGCCGGGCTGAGGGCGCGGGCCCGTGGACGGGGCGCCAGTCGGCGCGGCCCGTAGGCAGGCCTGCGGTGGGGCGGACGGCGCGGCGCGGCGCGGCCCAGCGGCCGCCCGGCACCGCCTCGCGAACGTCGCGCGCCGGCGGCGATATCCTCCCGCACCGCGGCGAGATAGCTCAGTTGGTAGAGCACACGACTGAAAATCGTGGTGTCCCCGGTTCGAGTCCGGGTCTCGCCATCACGGAAACCCCGCATGGCTGCTGGGTTTTCTTGTTTCGGGTGGGGGCGGGTGATGAGCGGCAACGCGCCACGCAATCACGCCAGTGCCTAATCCAGTGCCTAATGGACCTGGTGCGCGGCGTTCGCATCGACTCCGAGCGAGCCTTCCTGGGCGCTGATCAGCCCTTGAAAGACCTTTCGGCTGCAAGCGCTTTCAGGAAGCGATTGCGATCGGTCGCGGCCCCATAGGCGCCGCGCGCACCCCTTGCTGTGCTCCAGTCGCCAGCTCGTCTCGAACGCGCTGGTGATCAACAACAGAGCCAGGAGCGCGGCTGGCAGCGAACCGAAGCAACGCCCCCGGCACCACTGCTAGAGCGAAGGAGCTTAGTGCTGCCCGCCGCAAGTTCGGTCGTGATCATGCGGCCAGCGCGAGCGGCGGGCTGGGCTCGCGGTCGTCGAGACGATCCAGGAGGTCTGCGAGGTCCTCGCGGGTGAACGTCCAGTCGAAGGGTTCGGCGATCTCGTTGTAGCGGCGCTCGAAGTCGTTCAGCGCGCGTGCGAGCTCCGCGGTGCTGGCGAAGTCGTTGGGTGCCAGCAGCTTGCGCTGCATGATCGAGTGGTAGATCTCGACTTGGTTTAGCCAGCTCGCATGGACGGGGAGATGAACGAGGATCAGTGTTGGCCAGCGGCCCTGCAGGCGGTTGATCGATGCCTTCCCGCGGTGATCTGAGCCGTTGTCGACGACCCAGAACACGCGCCGCGCTGAGGCGTAGGGCTCCTTGGTCATGACCTGCCGGACAAGCCTGTCGAACGCTGCGATGCCGCCCTTGCGTTCGCTGCGCCCGATCACGCCGCCGCGCCTGACGTCCCAGGCGTCGTGGTAGCAGACCGAGCCCATCCGCTGGTACTCATGCTCGACGCGCTGCACGCGTCCCGCTGCCGGCGGCGCGCTGGGGTGGATGCGCTTGCGCGCCTGGATCGACGGCTTCGCGTCGGCGCTGATCACACAGTCGCCGGGCTCAAGCAGCTTGCCTTCCCAGCGGCCCGCATACAGGTCGAGTACCCGGCCGGCCTTCTCCAGGAAGTCGGGGTCGCGCGGGAAGATCCACGACTTGTGACGCCACGGGCGGATCGCGTCCTCGGCCAGCCAACGCCCGATCGTCGACGCCGACGCCTCGCTGACGGCCTGCTCGACGACGAAGCGGTGAATCTCCGATCTACTGAACCGCGACAGCGCCAGCCCGTGCTGCTTGGGCAACTCGCACGCGATCGCCTTGACCTGCGCGACCTCTTGCGGGGAAACGACGCGGGCGACCCGACCGCGCTTTGTCCTCAAGGCCCGCGATGCCCTCGGCGGCGAACCGTTTTCGCCAGTCCGCGACACGGTCAGCGGACATGTCGACCCGTGCGGCGATCTCGCGATTGGTATCGCCCTCGGCGGCGAACAGCACCAGCTTCGCGCGCACCACGACGCGATAGGGCAAGGTCAGACTGCCTGCCCGCCGCTCAAGCTCAAGCCGGGTCTGCTCGTCAACCTCGATCGCTATCGCGACGCGTCCCACGCCATAACGTTCGTCAACCTGACGGCAACTCCTTCAACACGACCGAACTTGCGGCGGGCAGCACTTAGGTGCGGCATGAGCCCCGCACGCGTCGCCGACGACGACGAACGAGCCGAGCGGTTCGCAGCGCGCTGAGGGCGCGCCGGCCAAGGTGCAGATCGCGTGATCGAGGTCGGGCTGCTGCTCATCTCGCTGCTGCTCGTCGTCGCCTGCGGCGCGTTCGTGGCGGCGGAGTTCTCCTTCATCACCGTCGACCGGCCGAGCGTCGAACGCGCCGCCGCCGACGGGGACGCGCGCTCAGCTGGGGTGCTGGCGGCGCTGCGCTCGCTTTCCACGCAACTGTCGGGGGCGCAGGTCGGCATCACGCTGACGAACCTGCTGATCGGCTTTCTCGCCGAACCGGCGGTCGCGCGGGTCGTCGACGGCCCCCTCGAAGCGATCGGCGTGCCTGACGGCAGCGTCAGCGGCCTGTCGGTCGCGATCGCCTTCACCTTGGCCACCAGCGTGACGATGGTGTTCGGCGAGCTCGTTCCGAAGAACCTCGCGATCGCGCGGCCGCTCGAGACGGCCCGCGCGGTCTCGGGATTCCACCGGGGGTTCACCCGCCTGTTCGGCCCGGCGATCCGCTTGTTCAACCACACCGCCAACGCAATCCTGCGTCGCTTCGGCATCGAGCCACAGGAAGAGCTCAGGTCGGCGCGGTCAGCCGCGGAACTCACTTCGCTCGTGCGCCGCTCCGCCGAGCAGGGAACGCTCGAGCTAGAAACCGCCACGCTGCTGGAACGCTCCATCGCCTTCGGCGACCGGCACGCCGCCGACGTCATGACGGCCCGGGTCCGGATGCAGACGGTCGAGGCCGACACCGACGTGCTGACCATGCTCGAGCGCGCCCGCCGCACCGGACGATCGCGCTTTCCGGTAATCGACGGCGACAGCGACCACGTCGTCGGGATCGCTCACATCAAGCACGCGATGTCCGTTCCGCACGAGCGCCGCGGCAGGATTCCGGTGCGCGCGCTCATGACCGAGCCGGTCTTCGTGCCCTCGTCGGTCGGCCTGGACCGCCTGCTCGGCGAGCTGCAGCGCGGGGGACTGCAGATGGCCGTCGTCGTCGACGAGTTCGGAGCCGTCGACGGCATCGTCACACTCGAGGACCTCATCGAAGAGATCGTCGGCGAAGTCCGCGACGAGCACGACCGACACGACGACTCGATCCGCCGCCAGCCCGATGGCACATGGTCTCTCTCGGGCCTGCTGCGACCCGACGAGGTCGCCCGCGCCGTCGGCCTGGCGCTGCCCGAGGACGAGGAGTACGACACGCTCGGCGGACTCGTCGGCTTCCGGCTCGGGCGGATACCCCATGAGGGCGACAGCATCGAGCTTGACACCATCGACAGAGAGCGCCGTCCGCAGCGCGTCACGCTGACGGTCTCGGCGATGGACGGGCTACGCGTCGACCGCGTGCGGCTGGAAAGCAAGCCGCCCCCGCCGCGGACCGACCACGGCGACGAGCGATGAGCACCGGATCGGCGATCGCGCTGTCGGTCGTGCTGCTCGGCGCCAACGCCTTCTTCGTCGGGGCCGAGTTCGCGCTCGTCGCGGCGCGACGCACGACGATCGAGCCGCGCGCGCAGGCCGGCAGCTGGTCAGCGAAGACCACGCTTCGCGCGATCGAGAACGTGTCGCTGATGATGGCTGCCGCGCAACTCGGGATCACGATCTGCTCGCTCGGCCTGGGCTACCTCGGCGAACCCGCGATCGCCCACGTCATCGAGGGCCCGCTCGAGAGCGCGGGGATCCCGAGCGGCTTCGTCCACCCGATCGCGTTTGCAATCGCGCTGGCGATCGTCAGCTTCCTGCACGTCGTCATCGGCGAGATGGTCCCCAAGAACCTCGCGCTCGCCGGCCCCGACCGCGCCGCGCTCGCGCTCGGTCCCCCGCTCGCGCTCGTCGTACGCGTGCTGCGCCCAGCCATCGTCGGTCTCAACGCGATCGCCAACGCCACGCTGCGCCTCGTCGGCATCGCGCCGCAAGACGAGGTGACCAGCGCGTTCACCCGCGACGAGGTCGCCGGTCTCGTCGATGAGTCGCGGCGCGAGGGCCTGCTTGACCCCCACGAAGGCCGGCTGCTCATCGGTGCCCTGAAGTTCGAAGACCGCGACGCCCGATCGGTGCTGCTGCCGGCAGCAAACCTCGTCACGGTTCCACAGACCGTCACGCCCGCCGAGCTCGAGAAGCTGGCCGCGCAGACGGGATACTCACGCTTCCCCGTCCGCCGCGACGAAGACGTGATCGGGTACCTGCATCTCAAGGACGTCCTCGAGTTCAAAGACCAACACCGCAACCGCCCGATCGCGCAGTCGTGGATCAGGCCGCTACCCACCGTGAGGCACACGGACCGGCTGCGCGCGATCCTCAGCAGGATGCAGCAGAGCGGCGCCCACCTCGCCCGCGTCGCCGACGACCACGGCACGACTGCCGGGGTCGTCGCGCTCGAGGACGTACTCGAGGAACTCGTCGGCGAGATCCGCGACGAAGCCGGTCGGATGTCGCGCAACCGCCGCACGCGTCGCAATGGCCCGTCTGTGTAGCGGTGATCGCGTCCGGCGCCTCGCAGCATGGGCCGCGGACCGCGCCCAGGGGCGCGCCGGCAGTGGTTTACGAGAGCACGAGCCTGCTCTCGTGGATGGTGGTCTGAGCGCGTAGCATCGCGTGATCCCCGGGCGCACCCGGGACCCAGCCAGGAGGGGGTTGATCGAAATGGCAGGACGACTGAGGTCGCTGACGGCGACCGCGGCGGTTGCGCTGATCGGCGCGCTGGCCGCGGCTCCCGCGCAGGCGGCGCCGAACAACAACACCGTCAAGAAGCTCACGAAGGCCGTCACGCCGGAGGGCGTGCTCGACCATCTCGAGGCGTTCCAGGAGATCGCCGACGCCAACGGCGGCGACCGCGCGTCCGGCCGGCCCGGCTACGCGGCGTCGGTCGACTACGTCGTCGCGCAACTGCGCGGCGCCGGCTACGACCCCCAGGTCCAGGAGTTCACGTTTGACTACTTCGAGGAGAACTCCGAGCTCGAGCGGGTGTCGCCGAACCCGCGGACGTTCGTCAACGGGACGGACTTCCTGCGCAACCGCTTCGACTCGGGCACGCCCGAGGGCAGCGCGACCGGCACGCTCGCGCCCGTCGACCTCGTGCTCAACCCCGCCGGGCCGCCGAACTCGAGCTCGAGCGGCTGTACCGCGAGCGATTTCGCCGGCTTCCCCGCCGGCTCGGTGGCGCTCGTGCAGCGCGGCACGTGCGGGTTCGCCGTCAAGGCGCTCAACGCGCAGAACGCGGGCGCGAGCGCGGTCATCGTCATGAACGAGGGCCAGCCTGGACGCACGGGGCTGCTGAACATGATCGGCGACGCGACCGGGCTGACGATCCCGGCGGTCTTCACGACGTACGAGGCCGGCTTCGATCTCAGCCAGACGCCGGGCGCGACGGTGACCGTGACCGTCGACTTCGTCGCCGACCAGCGCCAGACGTGGAACGTCACCGCCGAGACCGATCGCGGCAACGACGACAACGTCGTGATGGCGGGCGCGCACCTCGACAGCGTGCAGGGGGCCGCCGGGATCAACGACAACGGCTCGGGCAGCGGGGCGCTGCTGGAGACCGCGATCCAGATGGCGAAGGTCAAGACGACGAACACCGTGCGCTTCGCCTGGTGGGGCGCCGAGGAGTCGGGGCTGCTCGGCTCCGAGCACTACGTCGCCAACCTGACCGAGGAGCAGGCGCAGGACATCGCGCTGTACCTGAACTTCGACATGGTGGCCTCGCCGAACTACATGTTCGGCATCTACGACGGCGACAACTCCGGCGCCACGGCGCCGCCCGGCTTCATCCCGCCGGGCTCGGCCGAGATCGAGGACGTCTTCCAGGCGTTCTACGCCAGCCGCGGCGAGCCGTCGCAGGACAGCGAGTTCTCGGGCCGCTCGGACTACGGGCCGTTCATCGACATCGGGATCCCCGCCGGCGGCCTGTTCACCGGCGCCGAGGACAAGAAGACCGCGGCAGAGGCCGCGCTCTACGGGGGCGTCGCCGGCGCGGCGTTCGACCCGTGCTACCACGAGCCGTGCGACAACCTGCGCGGTGACGGGCAGGACCTGGCGCTGTACGACGCGCTACGCGAGGACTACGAGCTCGTCGGCAACGTCAACGTCCACGCGCTCGACGTCAACTCCGACGCGATCGCCACGGCCGTGCTGAAGTTCGGCTACGACACGTCGGCGGTCAACGGCGTGGCGGGCAAGCCCGGCAAGAGCAAGGGCCTGATCGGCGATCGCCACGGCCACCCGACGCTGGACGCCAGCGCTCGCTGATCCGCCGGTCGCTCCCCCGCGCCGCGGCGCGGGGGAGCGCGCCGGGTCGTCATGCGCCGCGCGATGGACCTCATCTTCGGCGGTCGCGAGACGTTCAAGCCGTGCTGGACGTACGTGACCGGCCGACAAGCGGGCGTGACGGTCGCCGCGGCCGGCTGACGGCCGAGCGGCGCGGCCGATCACCCGCGCTCGACGCGCTCGATGATCCCGGCCAGTCCTCGAGCGCCTCCAGGTGGGGGGACTCGTCCTCGCCGACGCCGGCGAGGATCTCGGTCTCGGCGCCCTCGAAGAGGTTGGCGATGAGCGCCGTCAGGACGCGGGGGCGCATCGGCAGCGCGACGCCGGGCTGGGGCGCGGGCGGGCGCCGCCGGACCGGC
>CAVYMD010000002.1:0-193614 GCA_963769555.1 uncultured Solirubrobacteraceae bacterium
GCCGCCAACCGCATGCTCAAGACGCTCGAGGAGCCGCCCTCGTTCGCGCACCTCATCCTGCTGACGAGCAGGCCGGGGGAGGTCATGCCGACGATCGCCAGCCGCTGCCAGGCGGTTCGCTTCGACGCGCCGCCCGACGAGGCGATCGCCGCGCGGCTGGAGCGCCACGGGATCGCGCCGCAGACCGCCGCCGCCTGCGCGCGGCTCGGCCTCGGCGACGCCAGCCGCGCCCTGGCGCTCGCGCTCGGCGACGGGCCCGCGCTGCGCGCCGGGCGGAGGCCGTCGCGCGCGCCGCGCTGCGCGACGACGTCGCGGCCCGGCCGTGGACGGCCCTGCTCGAGCGAGCGCGGGCGGCCGGCGCGAAGGCCGCCGACGCGACCGAGCGGCGCTGGAGGACGACCTGCAGTTCGCCATCGCCAAGGATCACGCGCGCCTGCGCCGCGAGGCCGCCGAGCGCGGCAAGCGCGCGAGCCGCCGCGCGCAGACGACGGCGCTGGACCGCGGCCTTGCGCTCGTCGGGCTGTGGCTGCGCGACGTCGCCTGCATCGCCGACGGCGTGCCGGAGATCGTCCTGCACGCCGATCGCGTCGCCGCGCTCGAGGAGGATGCCGCGCTCGGCTGCGCGAGCGCGAGCCTGCGCAGCGGGCAGGACCTCGTCGAGGGGACGCGCGCCTCGCTGCAGCTCATCCCGACGAGGAGCTCGCGCTCGACGCGCTCGGATCGCGCTGGCGCGCGCGCTGCGCGCCCGCCGGCCGGCGCTAGCCGGCTCAGGTCGCTTCGCCGATCGGCCCGAGGTCGCGGCTCGCAGGCCGTGCAGCTCGAAGGCGCGGAAGCGCGAGAAGGCCGTGCTCCGGGCCGTGGAAGTCCGCCGAGCCCGTCGTCAGCAGACCGAGCTCGAGCAGCGCTCGTGCAGCAGCCGGGTCTCGCTCGGCGTGTGGGTGACGTAGAAGACCTCGACGCCGTCGAGGCCGCAGGCGCGGAAGCGGTCGATCGCGTCGCACACGTCGGCGTCGCCGGTCGAGGTCCCAGAACGGGTGCGCCCAGACCGCGACGCCGCCCGCGGCGTGGATCGCCTCGATCGCCTCGTCGACGGTCGGCGTCGTGCGGCGGCGGAAGGCCGGCGCGCCGTGCGATCGAGGTAGGCCACCAGGAACGCCGAGGTCTCGCCGTAGCCCGTCGTCCTCCAGGCGCTCGCGGTTGGCGGCGATCGCGGCGCGTCGGCCAGGTGCGGACGGCCGATCGGCAGGCCCGCCGCCCGGCGCGCGTCGAGCTCGGCGCGGTCGAGCTCGAAGCCGAGCTCGCGCAGCGCGTCGGCCATGCGGTCGTCCGCGCCGTCGCGGTCGACGCGGAAGCCTCCAGCGTCGCGAGCAGCGCCGCGTCGGTGTGGTCGATGCCGTAGCCGAGGACGTGGAGGTCCTCGCCGACGCCGTCGACGG
Source organism: uncultured Solirubrobacteraceae bacterium (assembly GCA_963769555.1). Lineage (GTDB taxonomy): Bacteria > Actinomycetota > Thermoleophilia > Solirubrobacterales > Solirubrobacteraceae > CADCVQ01. Next base: position 1,437 of record CAVYMD010000002.1, read on the forward strand.
CTCGACAGCTCGATCGCGGGGACGACGCGCGATGCCCGTGCTCGGCGGCGGCCGCGAGCGCCTCGTCGACGCCGTCGACGGTGTCGTGGTCGGTCAGCGCGAGCAGTTCGACGCCGGCGGCCGCCGCGGCGGCGACGACCTCGGCGGGCTCCAGTGCGCCGTCGGAGCGCGAGCGAGTGCGACTGCAGGTCGAAGCGCGGCGCCCCGTCGTCGATCGGCACCGCGGCGTGATGTCCCATAACGGGGCCGGCGTGTCGCCCTGGGCTGGCGGCTGCGCTCGCGCGCAGTCGTCCGGCGGCCGTGTTTGCATCACCTCCCGGGCCGAAACGACGCCTCGTGCCCGGTCCGGAAGCGCCCCGTTTGCAGGCGTCTAGCGTCCGCCGCGATGGCACCGGCCGGCGCATCCGTCCACGACCTGGCCCGGCGTCGTCCGGAGAGCGGGCACCTCGCGCTGCCCGCCACGGTTCGAGCGCCGCGCCCGCGCCCGGAGCACCTGCTGCGTGCGCGGCAGCTCGCGCGCATCGACCCGCACGCCCGGCTGCTGCTCGTCTGCGCGCCGGCCGGGTACGGCAAGACGACGCTCGTCGGCCAGTGGACGGCTCGCCCGGGGGAGCGGCCCGTGGCATGGGTCCTCAGCTCGCGGCGGAGGACGACGGTCCCGCCGCGTTCTGGGGCGCCGTCCTCAGCGCGATCGCGAGCGCGTGCCCGGCGGTCGGGCGCCGCTCGCTGGGCGCCATCGCCGGGTCGCGCGTCGACTTCCAGACGGCCGTCCTGTCGCCGCTCATCGACGATCTCCACGGGCACCGCGGCGAGCTGGACCTCGTGCTCGACGACCTGCACCTCGTGGCGGACGCGGACGTCCACGCGACGCTCGGCTGGCTCGTGGAGCACGCGCCCGCGGGCCTGCGGATCGCGATCGCCACGCGCCACGCGCCCGCGCTCGCGCTCGGGCGGCTGCGCGCCCGCGGCGCGCTCACGGAGCTGCGCGCCGCCGACCTGCGCTTCGGCGACGAGGACGCCGAGCGCTTCCTCAACGAGCGCCTGGGCCTCCGCTTGGGCGCCGACGACGTCGAGGCACTGACCCGCCGAACGGAGGGCTGGCCGGCCGGGCTGTACCTCGCGGCCCTGTCGCTGCGCGGCGTCGAGCACCGCTCGCAGTTCATCGCGGCGTTCGCCGGCGACGACGAGCTCATCGTCGACTACCTCGGTCCCGAGCTGCTGCGCGGCCTCGACGGCCCGACGCGGTCGTTTCTGCTGCGCACGTCGATCCTCGACTCGTTCTGCGCGCCGCTGTGCGACGCCGTCGCCGGTACCGGGCGAGGCGCCGAGGCGGTGCTCGGCGAGCTCGTCCGGACGAACCTCTTCGTCGTCTCGCTCGATCGCCGCCGGCGATGGTTTCGCTACGGGCGCATGTTCGCCGAGCTGCTGCGCGCCGAGCTCGCCGCCTCCGAGCCGGACCTCGTTCCCGAGCTGCACCGCCGCGCGGCCGCCTGGTTCGCAGGAGAGGGCCGCGTCGTCGACGCGATCGCCCACGACCTGCTCGCGGGCGACCGCGAGACCGCGGCCCTGCGGATCGCGCGCTGGCGGCCGGCGCTGCTGAGCTCCGGCGACTGGGCCCAGGCCGCCGCGTGGCTCACGCAGCTGCCCGAGCGGGAGCTCGCGATCGTCCCCGGCTTCGTCGTCACGAAGGCGTGGATGGCCGGCATGGTCGGGGCGCGCGAGGAGGTCGAGCGGCTCGCCGCGGTCGCGCGGGAGTGCGACGACGGCAAGGCCCTGCCGGACGGATCGAGCTCGACGGAGTCCGCGCTGGCGCTCATCGGCGCCGCGTTCCCGTTCGGTGACGCGGGCGCGGCGCGCCGCAGCGCCCTGCGGGCGGCGGCGCTGGACCCCGGCGACGCCGGCCTGCCCGCGGTCGCGCATGCCCTCGGGACGACCGGCTACTGGGCGCAGGCCAGGGAGCGCGATGTCCGCCGCGACCTCGAGCGCGTCGTGCGCCTCGGCGCGGACCGGCCGCTCGAGGCGGCCGCCGCCGCGAGCGCGCTCGCGCACCTCGCCTACCTCGACCTCCGCGCTGGGAACGTCGCACGCGCGCGCGGCCACGTCGGCCGCGCGCGCAGGTTCGCGAGCGAGCGCGGGATCGAGGAGCACGCCCAGGCCTGCGCCATTCGCATCGCAAGCGGTTGGCTGCAGCTCGCCGACGGCCGCCACGAGGCCGCGGCGCTGGAGCTCGGGCGCGGCCTCGAGCTCGCGCGCACCCTCGGCGAGCCGCTGCACGTCGCCAACGCGCTGCGGCTGCTGGCGGAGTGCCGCGAGGAGGTCGGCGACGGCGACGGCGCGGCGATGCTGCTCGTCCAGGCGCGGGCCATCGTGGAGCTGCAGTGCCCCGATCCGGGCGTGCTGCGCGAGCTCGTCGAGGCGACGGCCGCTCGGCTGGGCGCCGCGCCCGGCGGGCGCGGTCGCGGCGCGAGCCCGGACGGGGTCGAGCCGCTCAGCGAGCGCGAGCTCGAGGTCCTGCGCATGCTCTCCGGGACGCTCTCGCTGCCCGCGATCGCGAGCGAGCTCTTCGTCGCGCACAACACGATCAAGACGCACACGCGCGCGATCTACCGCAAGCTCGGCGTCGCCGGCCGGGCCGAGGCCGTCGCGCGGGCTCGCGAGCTGAGGCTCGTCTAGGACGCCGGGGCCGGCCCGCGCGGCCGGGGTGCGGGCCCGCGAATCACCCGCGCACGTCACCCCGCCGGGTGATGCGCGCTCACCCCGCCCGGTCGCAGCGTCGCGGCGATGGGGCTCGGAGGGCGCAGGACGATCGTCGCGGCGGCCTGCGGGCTCGCCCTCGCGGCGACGACCGCGGCCGCGGAGACGGCGGCGGCGGCGACGACGACCGCGCCGGCGGCGGCGACCGCGCCGGCGGCGGCGCGGAGCCCCGGCGGCGACCCGCTGCTCGCCCGCCAGTGGGCGCTCGGCGCCGGCGGCGTGCCGGGCGTGCGCGAGGCCTGGTCGCAGACGCGCGGCGCGGGCGTCGTCGTGGCGGTGATCGACAGCGGCGTGCAGATCGACCATCCCGACCTCGCGGGCGCGCTGTGGACGAACCCCGGCGAGGTCCCCGGCAACGGTCTCGACGACGACGCCAACGGGTTCGTCGACGACGTCCACGGCGCCAACGTGCTCACGGGCGACGGCGCCGTCGCCGACGACCTCGGGCACGGGACGCACGTCGCGGGCATCGTCGCGGCGCGTGCGGGCAACGGCCGCGGCGGAGCCGGCATGGCGCCGCGGGCTCGCGTCATGGCCGTGCGGATCCTCGGCCGCGGCCGGGCGGCGACGACCGACGGGCTGGCGACCGCGATCCGCTACGCGGTCGACGCCGGCGCGCGGATCCTCAACGTCTCGCTCAACGGCGATGCGCAGCCGCCGCGGCTCGCCGAGGCGATCGCGTACGCGGGCACGCGCGGCGCGACGCTCGTCGCCTCCGCCGGCAACGACGGACGCGACATCGACCGCGCGCCGTCCTTCCCGGCGGCGTCCGACGACCCCGCCGTCGTGACGGTGACGGCGACGACCCGCCGCGGGGCGCTGCTCGCGATCGCCAACCGCGGCGTCCGCTCGGTCGACCTCGCCGCCCCCGGCGAGGAGATCGTGTCGACGGCGCTGCCCTCGCGCTACGAGCCGCGCTCGGGCACCTCGATGGCGGCGCCGCTCGTCGCGGGCGCGCTGGCGCTGCTGGCGGCCGCGCGCCCCGACCTCGAGCAGCCGGCGCTGCGCGAGGCGCTGCTGGCGGCCGCAAGCCCGATGGCGGCCGTCGCGGCCGGGCGGCTGCGCGTCGGGACGGCGCTGCGTCGCCTGCTGCCCGGCGCGCGGTGGCGCCTCCGGGCCGCGGGGCGGCGCGGGGTAGCCTCCGCTCGATGCCGCCGCGTGCGCTCGTCGCGCCGGACTCCTTCAAGGGCACCTTCGACGCGCCGGCCGTGGCGCGCGCGCTCGCCGAGGGCGTCGAGCGGGCGGGCTGGGAGGCCGATCGCTGCCCGGTCGCCGACGGCGGGGAGGGCACGATGGAACTGCTCGTCGAGGCGCTCGGCGGCGAGCTCGTCGCCGCCCGCGCGCAGGACCCGCTCGGACGTCCCGTCGACTGCCGGATCGGCCTCGTCGACGGCGGCGCGACGGCGATCGTCGAGATGGCGCAGGCCTCCGGCCTCGCGCGGGTGACGCCGGACGAGCGCGACGCCTGGCGCGCCTCGACGCGCGGCACCGGCGAGCTCATCGTGTCCGCGGCGGCGACGGGCGCCCGCCGGATCCTCGTCGCGGCGGGCGGCAGCGCCACGACGGACGGCGGCGCGGGTGCGATCGAGGCGATCCGCGAGGGCGGGGGCATCGGCGGGGCCGAGCTGGCCGTCCTGTGCGACGTCGAGATCCCCTTCGAGGACGCGCCGCGCGTGTTCGGGCCGCAGAAGGGCGCCGGCCCCGATCTCGTCGAACGCCTCGAGGCGCGCCTGCAGGCCTTCGCCGCGACGTTGGCGCGCGACCCGCGCGGCGTGCGCGCGACCGGCTGCGCGGGCGGGCTGTCGGGAGGGCTGTGGGCGGCCTTCGGCGCGGAGCTGCGCCCCGGCGCGGCGGCCGTGCTCGACGCGCTCGGCGTCGACGCGCGCATGCGGCGGGCGCAGCTCGTCATCGCGGGCGAGGGCTGCCTCGACGAGCAGAGCTTCGGCGGGAAGGTCGTCGGCGAGCTCGTGCGGCGGGCGCGGGCCGCCGCGATCCCCGTCCACGCCGTCGTCGGGACGTCGGAGCTGGCGCACGACGAGGCGGCTCGCGCGGGGCTCGAGCGCGTCTGGACGGCGTCGACGCTCGAAGACCTCAGCGCCGCCGGCCACGACGTCGCGCGGGCGCAGCCGCGCCGCTGAGAGCCCGTCCTACCCCCTGGGGCACTCAGCGGCAGCGGGGGCGCCGCCGTTGTCGACGGAAGCGTCGAACGTCGTCACGGGGCCCGCGAGGCCGACCCCCGACGATGTCCTCACGACGGCGCAAACCGTGCCAGAGACAGACCGGTCTTTCAACCTGTCGAGGCAGCGGCGCGCTCGCGTCTGGTTTGCGTCCGCCGACGCCCGCCGGCCCGCCGGGAGTCCTCGGAGCCCGCCGCTGCGCGCCCTGCCTCGTTGCTCATAGGAGAGCGGCGAAGAGGAGGATCAGGCGGCGGCCCATCGCCGGGTCGGTGTCTCAGCCTCCTCGGAAGGTCAGCGTGGGCCGGCGGGCGCGGGAATCGCGAGTTGGCGGCAGATCACGCGGGCGGTGCCGGTCGGGATCTCGCGGTGGCGCGGGACCGGGGCGCGCAGGTCGGCGGCCGGGTTGGCCCAGATCGCGTGGTTGTGCCTTCGCGGATCGGCTGGCAGCCGTGCTTGCGCAGGTGGCGTTCCAAGTCGCGGCGCTTCAAGCCGCGGTGTCGATCGTCAGCGCCTCCACGTGACCGCTGCCGATCGGCGGCTCGCGGCCCTCGTCGCGGTAGCTGGCCAGCATCTCGCGGGCGGCGTCGATCAGCATCGAGCGGGCCTCGTCGACGGTTCGCCCGCAGGTCACGACCGCGGGCCACTCGGCCAGCTGAGCCATCGTCCAGCCGTCCTCGTCAGGAGAGAAGACGGCGGTCAGCGTGAGCGTCTCGCTCATGACAGCAGTATGACTCAGCCCGCCAACCGGTCCAGCCGGCGTCCGAGACGCGTGACGATCTGCGTGAGGTCGTCGCGCAGGTCGCGGGCACGATCAGCGCGTCGACCAGCTCTTGGTCGTCGAGGACGTCACACGCTCCTCTCCAGTTGCACTGTACACCTCACGCGAGGCGCTCATGAGGCCTCGCTTCGTGGCGCATAATCGCCCGCCGCAGGTCAGTCACCCCCGGAAGCGGGAGAAGGCGAGATGCGTATGAGCGAGCATGCCGTGGTGATCGCCGGAGCGGGGCCGGCGGGGATGATGCTGGCGGCTGAGTTGGCGTTGGCGAAGGTCGACGTCGCGGTCGTCGAGCGGCGCCCCGATCACGAGCTCGCCGGCTCGCGGGCCGGCGGCCTTCACTCGCGCACGATCGAGGTGCTCGATCAGCGCGGGGTCGCCGGTCGCTTCCTCGCCGCGGGTCAGGTGGCTCAGGTCGCGACGTTCGGCGCGACCGTGCTGGACATGAGCGACTTCCCGTCGCGCCATCCGTACTCGCTGGGCATCTGGCAGAACGAGATCGAGCGGATCATGGCCGCCTGGATCGCCGAGCTGCCGGTGCGGATCCAGTACGGGTGTGAGGTGACGGGGTTCACGCAGGACGACACCGGCGTCGACGTCGAGCTGTCCGGCGAGGCGTCGCTGCGGGCGCGGTATCTCGTCGGGTGCGACGGAGGGCGCAGCGTCATCCGCAAAGCGGCCGGCATCGAGTTCCCCGGATGGGATCCGACGACGAGCAACCTGATCGCCGAGGTCGAGATGAGCGAGGAGCCGGAGCTCGGCATCCGCCGCGACGACAAGGGCATCCATGCCCTGGGCAGGCTGGAGTACGAGATCCGCGACGGCGAGGTGGTCTACAAGGACGGGGGGCCGGTCCGGGTCATGGTCACCGAGCGGCACCTCGGACCGACCGGCGAGCCCACCCTGCGCGATCTCAGCGAGGCGCTCATCGCCGTCTACGGGACCGATTACGGGGTTCACAGTCCGACGTCGATCTCCAGGTTCACCGACATGACACGCCAGGCGGCGGCCTATCGCGTGGGACGAGTCCTGCTCGCCGGCGACTCGGCGCACGTGCACTACCCGGCGGGTGGACAGGGCCTGGGCCTCGGTGTGCAGGATGCGGTGAACCTGGGATGGAAGCTGGCTCAGGTGGTCGACGGGACCTCCCCGGAGAGCCTCCTGGACACCTACGGGGACGAGCGCCACCCGGTCGCTGCCCGCGCGCTTCGCTACACGATGGCCCAGACCGCGCTCCAGCGCCCGGACGAGCGCATCAAGGCTCTGGTGGAGGTCGTGTCGGAGCTGGCGAGCATGGACGAGCCTCGCAAGCGGCTCGCCGGGATCAGCTCCGGGCTGGACATCCGGTACGACCTCGGCGAGGGACACCCGCTGCTCGGCCGCCGGATGCCCGATCTGGACCTCGTGACCGCCGACGGCCCGCGCCGTGTCTTCGAGTTGCTGCACGGCGCCCGGCCGGTGCTGCTCAACCTCGGCGAGCCCGGCGGCTTCGAGATCGCCGCATGGGCAGACCGTGTCCAGCTGATCGACGCGAGCTACGGGGGCAGGTGGGAGCTCCCGGTGCTGGGCGCGGTCACCGCTCCCGCTGCCGTGCTGATCCGGCCCGACGGATACGTCGCCTGGGTCGCAGACCCAACCCGACTCGGGCTCCCCGAAGCGCTGACCACCTGGTTCGGACCACCTGCTGCGGCGTGACCGCCGGTCGCCGGGCGCGGCGGCGGCGCGCGCGGCGCCCTCGTCTAAACTCAAGGCCGGATGGCCAGCCCATCCGCATCGCATCCTGAGGGCCGGAGCAGCGCCACGGCCCCGGGAAAGCCTCGCGTCGATGTCCATCGAGCGCGAGAAAGATGCGGATTTGCAGGCCCTTCGCCGACGTAGCTCAGCTGGTAGAGCACTTCACTCGTAATGAAGGGGTCAGCGGTTCGAGTCCGCTCGTCGGCTCTGACAAGAGTCCCCGCAAATGCGGGGGCTTTTGTTTGTCCCGGTGTTCGCGTTGGAGATCGGATGCAGGCCATCCGCCAACATTTCCGCCAACATCGGTGCGGACACGAGGCGTCGCCGCCGCGCGGGAACTCGCCACTGGCTACCAGATGCGGTACCGATCGCGAGCGGAGCGCGCTCAGGGAACCTTTGCCGAAACGCGGCCGGTGCTGCCTCGCCGTACCGCGCTCATCGCCAGTGAGACCGTCGATCGTGCTCCCCGTCATCGCCAGAGCGCGAACGGGCTGGCTCTGCAGGAGTCGGATCAGTGGGCGCGGCGCGATCGGCGTCGGCTTTCCGGGGGGCGATCGGGCGCGGAGCTTGTTGAGCCGGCCGGTCCTGTGTCTATTCGATCGGGCCCCCTTCGTTGACTCCACGTCGAGCCCGACGTTCGTGGAGTACTCGTAGACCCTCGGTCTGCGGTCGCAAGAGCGTACGTTCCCGGGCTCATGGAGGCACCAACACAAAGCACGGCCGCGAACGCAGAAGCCTTATCCGCGATCGACCTTACCCGAGTATGGTCGCTACATGCTGCAAAAAGGCGCAAATAGCAGCATTTTCGCACGCCCAGGCCCTGCGCCACTTCGTTGGCAAGGTATCTTGTCCACAGGTGCTTCCTCGCAACCTTGTATCGGCCGCCTCAGGACCAGCTACAATCCGGGCGTGCCAATCTAGGAGAAGGCTAACGCCGTGGACTATTACCGCGCTGCACTCAAAGAGATACTCGAGGACCTTGACGCCGCCAACGTCCCACCGGACTTGCGCGAAGCTGCGTTCACGCTCGGAATGAACGTGCTGCTGGGCAGCACATCATCGCCCCCTGCACAGACGGAACCGCCGCCGGTGCAACAGATCAACGCGCCGGCCCTCGGGACCGCGCCCACCGGCGAGAGTCCAGCCGCGAAGCTCGCCGCTCGCCTCGCCGTTTCGTACGACGACATCAGCGAGGTGTTCGGCTTCGGCGAGAAGGGGCCGGAGCTGATCGTCGGCAGCGGAAAGATTCCGACTCAGGCAGCAGCGGCCGCGAAGGACATCGCCATCCTCATCGCCGCTGCGCGTCAAGGAATCGCGCTGGAGGAGTGGACCGCGTTCGCAGACATCCGCGACGCGTGCTCGCAGTATGGGCGGCTCGACTCGAACAACTTCGCGACGACCATGAAGGAGCTCGACGCGTACTTCAGCTTCCGCAGTCCGAGTCCTCGCCGACGCGAGGTCAAGCTCAACCGACCCGGCTGGGAGAAGGCCGCCGCGTTGGTCAAGCGGCTGGTCGAGGGATGACCATGCCCGCGTCTACTTGTCTTGCCCCCATCAGTTCGAAGGGGGTGATCACATTAGGAGGGACTGAGCGGGTTCGGCGTAGCTCTTGACCATGCAGCCGAACCCGCGCCCCCAACGATCCTGCCGCCCGTGGTCAGGGCCGCAGGTCGGTCGGTCGGTCCGCGTCCAGTGTTACCGCACTGGGCGCGGCCTTCTGGCCATCGTAGCCAGGTTCGCCGTCCTGCTGTCAAGGCCGGCCGAAAATGCACCCCTCTGCGCCGGTTGAAAATGCACCCCCCTGTGGCGCCGGTTGAAAGGTGGGCCACCGGCTGTGGCCGCGCTGGTGCTGCGGAGTCGAGGCCGTAGGCCGAGCGGAGCAGCGCCAGCGCGCGCGTCGGTTGGTGGGGTGTCAGGGGTCAGTCGGTGTGGCGCGGGCGAGGTCGCGGTCTTTGAGGCGGTAGCTGTCGCCCTTGAGCGCGAGGATCTCGGCGTGGTGAACGAGTCGGTCGATCATCGCCGCGGCGGTGACCTCGTCGCCGAAGATGTCGCCCCAGGCGCTGAAGGGCTTGTTGCTCGTGACGATCAGCGACGCGTGTTCGTAACGCCTGGAGACGAGCATGAACATGAGGTTCGCGGCGTGCGGATCGAACGGGATGTAGCCGACCTCGTCGACGATCAGTAGCGGGACGCGTTGGAGGCGGTCGAGCTCGGCGTCGAGGCGGCCATGGCGTTGGGCGTCAGCGAGCATCGCGACCCATTCGGTCGCGGTCTTGAACAAGACGCGGTGTCCGGCGAGGCAGGCACGGATCCCGAGCGCGATCGAGAGATGGGTCTTGCCGGTCCCGGGCGGGCCGAGCAAGACGACGTTCTCTTTGCCGGCGAGGAAGTCCAGCTGGCCGAGATGCAGCACGCTGTCACGACGCACCGACGTCTGAAAGGCGAAGTCGAACTCCTCCAGTGTCTTGCGCGCCGGGAAGCGGGCGGCCTTGATCCTTGCTTGGCCTCCGTGGCTGTCGCGGCTGTCGGTCTCGGTCTTCAACAGAACCGCGGCGAACTGCTCATAGGACCACTCCTCCTGGCGCGCGCGGTCGGCGAGCTTCGGCAGAGCGCGGGCCGCGGCCGGTGCTTTGAGCTGGCGAAACAGGTGCGCGAGCTCCGTCGTGGGTCGGCTCATGCGATCAGCTGGTCGTAGCGTGCGAGCGGCCGGATCTCGACCGTCGCGTCGACGTTGTCGCGTTGGCCGCGGCCGGCGCGCATCGCGCGAGCGTGCTCGAGCGCGGTGATCGTGCGGTGCTTGGCGAACGACCTGGGGTGTCGGCACGCGATCTCGCCGGTGTCCAGCACGATCGCGAGAACCTCCCGATCGGTCACCCTGGCTTCGACGCGCCGGCCAACGAACGCGGGATCCAGCGAGTAGTCGCAGGTATCGAAGCGCAGGTAGGGATCGGGCGAAACCCTGAGCACCCAGCGTCGATCGGTGTCCGGCGCCGTCGCTGGCAGCGCCGCCATCACGCGGCGTTCTTCGATCAGTCGGTCGATCGGCCGGCAACGCAGCGTGCGGTGATGACGGGCGTTCGCTCGCGCGTCGAACCACGTGTCGAGCTGCAGCTGGAAGTCCAGCTCGTTCGCGAACGCGCGGCCCGGCTCAAAGGAGCGCTCCATGAAGTCCTGCAGGCGCTCGACGACGCCCTTGGCCTGCGGGTCGGCCGGCTCGCAGAACTGCCAGCCGACGCGCAGCTGACCGCAGAACGCCGCGAACTCCTCGCTCGGGCGGCCGCCATGGCCGTGGATGCCAGCCTGGCGATCCCAGACCAGCGTCTGCGGCAACGCCCCAAGCGACCACAAACAGCGACGGATCCCGGCCAGCAGATCGGGGGTCTGCTTGGTGAAGATCAGCGCGCCGGCGCCCGCACGCGAGTAGCCCAAGCACGCGACGACGACCCAGCCCTGCCGGGTCTGGCCGTGACCGACCGCGATCTCGTTCTTGGGCTCCCACACGTCGAACTGGCAGATCTCGCCGGGGCGGTAGACGGTGCGCTGAAACGTCCTCGGTGGCGCGGCGAACAGCGGGCGCACCTCGCGCAGGTAGTCATCGACGATCGTCTTGCCGCCCTCAAAGCCCAGCGGCGCGATCAGCTCCCGGATTCGCTGGCCTGGCAGCTTCGGATCGGCCTTCAACAATCGGTGGATCTCGTCCTTGAACGGATCAAGCTTCGACGCCGACACACGGCGATAGACCGGCGGGACGTCCGACCGCAACGCTCGACGCACGGTGTTGCGATCGATCCCGTGCCGACGCGCGAGCTCTTTGATCGACACGCCACCGACGAAATGCTCACGGCGCAGCTCGGCCCAACGCTCCACGTCCAGCACCCCTTCCTCCCCGCCTCGATCGCCGTCGACCAAGCCAGGCTCCGCACCGACCCGGACGACCATCCGTCAAGGGGGTGCATTTTCAACCGGCAGAAGGGGGTGAGTATTCAGACGGCGCCGACACCTGCGGCGCATTCCTGGCTTTGCAGCATCGGACGCCATCGATCGGAGGTGATCAACATGGCGAAGAACCCACCGAGTGGCGATGGCCACCGCAAAGGCGCAGTACGTGCCCGCGAGCAGTTCCAGCTCCCCAACGGGGACTGGATGAAGCGGAACACGGAGAACGGGCAGTTCATGGACCGCAAGGCCGATGACAAGCCCTTCAAGGGAGTACGGAAGGTGAAGTAGGACCGCTGCGAGTGGGCATCGGTTCTGGGGTCGGGAGGCTGAAACCTCCCGGCCCCGCCCTTCGGATCGGCCCGGAGCAGCTAGCGGCGCGGCACAAGCGGGATGGGTCCGAAGAGGCCCGCGCCGTCCAACCACAGGCAGGCCGTTCGCGTCGTCGGGATCCCGTCGCCGCCTCAGCAGAGATCCGTCTCGACTTGGCAGCGCTACGCCCGTATCTGCTCGATCAGTCGCTCGGGGTCGACGCGCTCACCGCGCGCGAACTCGCTGAAGACGTGCGCGTAGGTGTTCAACGTCAGCGTCGGCGCGTGCCCGAGCTCGGCGGCGAGCTCCACGGGCGAGTACCCGGCTTGGATCATCAGGCTCGCGAACGAGTGGCGCAGGTCGTACGGCCGCATGCCATCGAGGTTTGCGGTGTCCGCGGCCGGGTCGAAACGCCGCCGGCGCCAGTTGCGGTAGTCGGTCATCGTTCACGCAGTGCCGTCGCGGCGCGGGAACAGCGGACCGCCGTTTCGGGCTGTGCTTGATCGCCACATCGCCAGATCGTCCACCAGCGGAGCGAGCAACCGCACGGTGCGGATCGCGCCTGTCTTCGTCCCCTTCGCGGCGCCGCCTTCACCGCTGCTGGCCTGCTCGACGAGCAGCGTCCGCGCGCCAATGTGCTCCCACGTGAGCGCGGTCGCCTCGCCCGGCCGTAGCCCGGCGTACGCCATCAAGCTCACGAGCGTCGCGCTCTCGAGGTCGTCGGAATCGAGCAGCGCGCGCCGCAGGCGCTCGACGCTCGCGGGTGGGAGCGGCCGGATCGCGCGGGCGCGCTTGGGCAGCGGCACGCGCACCGGCTGGACTGGGTTGCGGTCCAGTCGCCCGCGCAGCACGGCGTGGCGCATGATCCCGCTCAGGACCATCAGGATGCGATGGCTCATCGCGGTGCCGACGCCGGCGTCGCGCAGTTCGCGCTGCAGTGCCACGACACGCGCCGGGCTGATGTCACGGATCGGCGTCTCGCCGAGGCGCGGCAGCAGATGGTGGTCGAGCACGTGGACGTAGCTGAGGATCGTCGAGCGTGCGAGGTGCGGTTCAACGTGGTCGGTCCACCATGCGTCGGCTGCGTCGTACAGCGGCTCGGCACCGGCGTCAGCCTCGTCGAGCTTGCCCTGCCAGCGCAGGTCACGTAGCTCGTTGTCGCGAGCCTCGGCGAGGCGGCGGGCCGGGTAGCTCTCGGCACGCTGGCGCCCGTCGGGGTCGCGCCACGTGACCTGCCAGGCGGTGCGCCGGCCGGCGCGGGCGCGGCGCTGCACGCTCATCGGATGGTCCGGTGGGCAGCGGGATTTGGAGTGCGCATGTCCCTTATAGGCGGCAAGCCGGTCAGATTCGCCCCCGGCCCGCCGCCGGCGGTTCGTGCCTCGTCGCCGGAGCATGGCGCAGCCCAGCACGCTCGCACTGGCGGGCGCAAGGCTCGCGCTTCGCGCCGGCATTCGCCGGCCCCTGACGGGGCGCACCTTGTCACCCGCCCCGCGTGCGTGCTCATGGGCGGCCATGTCCAGCAACCGCCGCGAACCGCCCACGAGCCGCCGGGGCAGCCCGGTACCGGCCAAGCCCGACCTGGTCGGCGATGAGGAGCGTCTGTACGCCGCCCACGCCGACAAGCTGCGACGCGTCGTCGGCGCCGCGGTCCGCACGAGCGAGCCGAACATCGAGGACGCGTGCTCGTTCGCGTGGCTGCAGTTGCTGTGCCATCGGCCACAGCGTGAGACTGTCATGGGCTGGCTCGCGACGGTCGCCACGCGCGAGGCCTGGCGACTGCACGCCCGGTGCGCGCGAGACGCGCACAGCGACGACCTCGCGGCGCTCACCGACGCGCGGCGAGACAGCGCACGCCGAGACGGCATCGATCGCGACGAGCTCCTCGACACGCTCGCGGCGCTTGAAAGGCTGCATCCGCGTCGGCGCGAGATGCTGCTGCTCCAGGTCGCCGGCTTCAGCGCAACGGAGATCGCGGCCCGCAACGACATCCCGGCTGCGCGGGCGCGCGCGCTGATCTACAAGGCACGGCTGCAGCTCGCGAACCGCAGCCGCGACTGAGTGCGACGCATCCGCGGGGGCGAGTCTCGCTCGGTCAGCGCCTACAAGTGGCGTGGGCCACATGCTGATCCGGCGTGGAGAGCCGGTGGCGATCGTCGGCGCGCGCCGCTGGTACCTCGCGCCACAGATCGAGGCGCTGCCCCGCGACGACCCCCACCGTCGCGGCATCACCGCACTGTGCCTCGCACTGGTCTGCGACCCGCGCTTCGTGCACCTTCCAACCCACCCTGAGGACCACTGACCCGCGCTGCGCGGCAGTGACGCGCCTACCCTCTCCGGCAAGCGCGCAAGGACAAACAGCCAGGACAGACTAGATGCACGGTGTACAACTGTCGCGCGCTGTGACGCGGTCACCGGGCCCGCCTCCGGCGCTCCTCGAGCCAGCGCGAGGTGCGTGCGAGCTCGTCGCTGAAGGCCAGCTCGACGCGCGGATCGCGGTGCAGACCGGCGTCGATCTCGGCGCGCCAGACGCTCAACGCGGCGAGCCGCTCGGCGAGTGCGCGGTCCTCGCCGAGGCGGTCGGGGACGTGGCGCAGGTCACTCGGGTAGCGGTCGCGCAGCCGGGCGACCGCGGCGTTGTGCTCGCCGGCCGGAAGCCACGGGCATCCGTCGCCGGCCCTCGGCTCACGGCGGGGCCGGGGCTTCGGTCCGCGGCGGCGCTGCGGCGGCTCGTCGAGCTCGGCGCCGTCGCCGGCCAGGCCGGCGCGCACGAAGCGCGCGGCGGTCGTCGCTTCGGGCTCGCCCCTGCGCGCGGCGATCGCCCGCAGCGCACCTCGCTCACCGGCGGCGAGCGTCAGCGCGACGCGTCGTGGTGCACGGCCGTCGCTCATCGATCGAGCCCTGCTGCGCCAGATGGCGTCGGTTCCGGTTGCAGATCGCGCGACTGCGGACGGCTGAAGTCCTCCGGGGCGATCGGCGTCGGTTCAGGTTTGAGGTCGTGGGCGATCGACGGCTCCTGCGCTCGGCTTGCGCGCATGCGCTCGGAGAGCTGCTCGATGCGCGCGGCGTCGTGGTCGCCCTCGAGCTCGTCTCGGGCGACGTGCCAGTCGACGCCCTCGCGCGCCCGGGAGGCTTCGACGTAGGCGCTCTCGCGTGAGGTCTCCCAGCCGCCTGTGACGACGACGGCGCGGTCGACCGTCGCGCCCTGCGCGCGGTAGACGTGGCTCGCGTAGCCGAGCCGCAGCGCGCCGGCATCCTCGCGCGCGACGTCGATCTCGCGCCCGCTTCCGTCCAGTCGCACGCGCAGCGCTCCGTGGCGCTCGTCGGCGGCGAGGACCTCGCCGCGGATGCCGTTCTCGACGCGCGCTTCGTCTGCGACGGGCATCGGTCGCGTCCAGATCACGCGGTCGCCCTGGTGGGCTTGGTGACCCTGCTCGCCGATCTCGACCGTCGCGCCGTTGAGCTCGCCGCGTTGCTCTCGCAGGGTCTGCACGCGACGATTGAGCGCGTCGACCTCGGTGTTGCTCGCGTCGGTCATGAGTGCGACTCCGGCCGGCCGACGCGTGTCGGTCAGCTCGAGGTAGCGCTGGGCGGCGTGGTCGACCGCCTCGACGCGCGTCTCGGCGAACTGCAGCGCGCCGCGCTCGCGGTAATGGGCCATCGCCTGGGCGGGATCGCCGTCGCGCAACGCCTGCCACGCGGCACGCTCGGCCGGATCGGCCGTGCGGTGCACTTCGCACATCTCCGCGCTTGGCACACGTTCCTGCAGGCGCACGAACATCCCGCCGGCGCCGACCGACGGCAACTGGCGGGCGTCCCCGACGAGCACGAGCGAGCCGCCGCGCTCGTCGATCGCGGCGGTAAGACGGGCAAGGCGACGGGTGTCACCCATGCCCGCCTCGTCGAGGTAGACCGTCGTCTGCGCGTCGAGCGGCGCCCGCTCCTGCTCGACCGCGTTGAGGTAGCTGTCCAGCGTGTGCACGCGGCCGGCGAGCGCCGGAGAGTCCGCGCCGAGCTGCTGGGCGGTGCGACCGGCGACGGCGATGCCGACGACCTCGCGGCCGCTGGCGAGCTCGGCGCGGGCGGCGGCGTCGAGCACAACGCCCTTGCCGGTCCCGGCCTGGCCGCTGAGTGCCACGACGCGATCAGACCCGGTGAGCAGCCCGACGGCGTGACGCTGCTCGGGTGCGAGCGGCTGACCGAGGCGCTCCTCGACCATCGTGATCGCACGGTCACGTGCACCGGTCGGCACGTGACGGCCGTGGTCGCGGCTGATGCGCGTGATGCGGGTCTCGAGGCTGCGCTCGAGGGCGCGCATGCGAGCGGTCGTCAGCCGCCCGTCGGCGAGCTCGAGGACGCGGCCATCGGCGCGGAGTCCCCCGAGTCCACTGAGCGCGGCCTGCGCGTCGAGCCCGGCGCCGGGTGCCTGCTCGAGCGCGACGCGGCGCAGCTCACGTTCCTCGAAGACCGCGCGAGTGCCGGTCGCCGCGGCCTCGACATGGTCGGCCCAGGCGTCGGGATCGGGCTGCTTGGTCGACGCGGACCGTAGCCCTGCGAGCCGGGCGCGATCGAAGCCACGGCTCGTCGCCTCGCCTCGCCAGGCCGAGTCGAGCTCGTCGCGGGTCTGAGGCAGCTTTGGGTTGCGGGTGCGGACCGCGAGCGTGCGCAGCTCGCCGCGCTGCGGATCGCGGCCGGTACGTGCGCGGAAGTCCTCCCACGCGCGGCGGACCTCGTCGGTCCGCTTGCTGAACGCGCGTTCGAGGGTGTCGTCGACGCCGCGGATGCGGAAGTAGCGGAGCTCCTTGCCGGCCTGCTCGGTCGTGTAGCCGAGCGCGCGCATGCCGGTGGCGAGCTGTGCGCGGTAGAAGGCGCCGACCTCGGCCGCAGCACGAAACGCGGGGCGGGAGCGCACCGCGGCGACCGTCCCGTCCTGGCGCTCGAGGCTGGTCACGACGACGTGGCTGTGCAGCTGTGGGTCGGGCAGCGAGCCGCTGACGCCGCGCGCTGTCGTGTGTATGAACTCGGCCGCGTGCAGCTCGCGGGCGTGGGCGGGGAGTCGCGCGCCGCCGACGCGCTCGACCGTCAGTACCACGCGCTGGCGCAGATACTCGACGGCCGCCGCGACCGCCCGTCGGTGCGCGCTCTCGATCGCCTCGCGGCCCGCTTGGCCGCTGACGGCCCAGACCACGCTGACGCTTTTGGGCGCGGAGAACGTGAAGTCCAGGCCACCGGCGCGGCTGCCATCGGGACCGGCAGGCCGTAGCCAGCCGTCGCCGTCGGGCCTGCGGCCTTCCATCAGAGCGCGCAGGTCCTCAGGTGCGACCGTCGGGTGACGGGTGATGCCGATCCGCGCGAGCGCGGCAGGCGAAGTGAGCCAGCGGCCGGCCGCTTCCGTCGGCGTGCCGTCGGCGCCGACGTAGTAGTCGCCCTGCTCGGGCGCGACCGTGCGCGAGTGCAGGTAGTCGCCGTAGCCGCCTGCCGAACTGGCCGGGATGCTCGCGGCGGTCATCATCGCCGATGATGCTGCTGTGGTCCCGGCAGCTGGGTGATCGCCGGCAGCTCGCGGCCGTGGGTAAGGACCGCCTCGCCGAGGCGCAGCTGCATGAGCCGCTGGGCGGAGGCCTTGTGCTCACGACGCTCCTGCAGTGTGGTCGAGCGATCCAGTTGCGAGCCGTGTGAGGTCCGCGACCGTGCGCTGACGGTCTCCTCGCCGAGCAGCTCGACGAGGTAGCGGCGCGTGGACTCGTCCTGGATCGGGCCGAGGAAGAGCTTGCACTGCGCGTTGCCGAGGATTCCGTCCGCCTCGCGGCCGTAGCGATGCTGCAGCTGGGAGATCGACTGGTAGACGAGCAGCCAACGCACGCCCCAACCGGCGGACACCGACAGGTACGTCGGCAGCTTCTGCAGCGGCGCGAGATGCGCGGCCTCGTCGACGAGGATCCTCAGCAGCGGGCCGGTGGACCGCCCCGTCGCCGCGGCCCGCTGTTCGCTGACGCGCAGGATCGCGCCGAGCAGGGCGCCGAAGATCGGCGCCAGCGATTCCCTGGTCGCCGTCGGGAGCATGGAGAAAGAGCGTGCCGCAGTCGTCGAGCAGTCGGAGCGGATCGAGCTCGTCGCGGTCGGCGTGCTCGACCGATGGGAAGCGGTAGGCCGAGACGAGCTGGGCGGCGGACATCAGCAGCAGCGAGCGCGGCCGCTCCTCGAGCGCCTGCACGGCGGCGACCTGCGCCGCCCCGCGGTCGGCATGGTGGGTCATGAGGATCTCGCGCGGTTCATCGAGCGCGTCCAGGCCGCCGCGCAGCCAGGTCAGGACGTCGGTCATGTTGCGCTCACCGACCGCCGCGGCCTGCAGCAGCGGTGGCAGCGCGACGGCGGTCGCATCACGGTTGTAGAAGCGCGCGCCGCCGGAGTCGCTCGAGTCCGCCGCCGCCGATGGGTCGGCGTCGAAGATCCAGCGGGCCATTCGCAGAGCGTGCTCCCAGTCCTCGCAGCCGCGCAGCGGTGTCCAGCCTGACGCGGCCATCGGGAGGACCTCGGCGGGAGTGAGGGGCGCAAAGATGTGCACCGGCCCGTGTTGTGCGCGCCGCTCCGCGGCGGCGTGCAGGACGTCGGTCTTGTTGAGCAGGACGACGGCGGGGCCGCGGTGCTCGAGTAACGCCGGCAGCAGGACGCGCGTCGTCTTGCCCGACCGTGTCGGCGCGACCGTGAGCAGGTGCATCTCCGGCAGCGAGCGCAACGGGCGACGGCAGAGCGTGCCGAGCGACCAGCTGTCTCCGCCCGCGGGTGCGGGTGAGCGGCAGTCGCGCAGAGCCGTTCGCAGGACGCGGTTGAGCCTGCGCGGACGGTTGTCGGTGGGCTGTAGCGCGAGCAGGTCGCGGGGCCGGGCCCAGGAGCGTGGCATGACCCATGAGCGCGGGTCCCAGCCGGGCAGCCCGATGCGCTCGAGGCTGCGCCAGTGGTCGATGCGCAGCCAGGCGACGAGCAGCGTTGCAAATGATGTGCTCGCGAGAACGGCATCAAGTGCGAGCCACACGGGCGGCGGTGGCAGCACCTCGCGATGTTGGAGGAGCCCGGGAACCGTCCGCGGGTCGTGGTGGAGGCCGCCGACGATCCAGCGCGCCATCCCGCCGACGGCGTCGACGAACGGCAGGACCTCGATCTGGCCTCGCGCCGCGCACCATACGAACGCTGGGATCGCCGCCGACGAATACAGCAAGAGCGCGACGGTGACCGCGATCAGCGTCATCCAAACCAGCGGCGCCTGATCGATGCCGTCGTTGTTCGGTGACCTCATCTCGTCGCGGTCGACCGTGCCCGTTCGGCGAACGAGCGGCGGGATGTGGTCGCGCGAGGCGCACGGGCTTGAGCCACCGAGACGGAACGTGGTGATGGCGCCGGCTGCGGCTCGAGCCACGCCGTGACCGCCTCGGTCGGGATGTGCCAACGCGAGCCCGCGGCGCCTGTTCGGTGACCGACGAGCGCGCCTGAACGAAGCGCGCGATGAACGGTGCGCTTGCTGACGCCTACGAACTCGGCGACCTCGGCGACGCTCAGCCAGCCGTCCGGCTGCGCCGGCGTGGCGGCGGTCCCGGCACGGGCGACGCGCTCGGCTACGAGCTCATCGAGCTTGGCGTCGACCGCCGCGGAGAGGGCGGCGGCCAAGGCCGCGGCGAGCTGGGCTTCGTCGGTACCGGGTGATGCACGCAACTTGCCCGGATGTCGCTAATTGCGGCCGAATCACTCCCTGCGACTTCAAGGGCCGCGCGCCGCAGAGGTCGGGCGTTTGCTTCATCGGGAGCCCACACGCGCCACACTCCGTGGCACACCGAGAGGAGTTAGACCCCGTGCCCACCGTGCCGGCGAACCGCCTGAGCGAGATCCGCAACCACGCACACCTCATCTGGGGGATCGCTGAATTGCTCCGCGGCGACTACAAGCAGGCCGACTACGGCAAGGTCATCCTCCCGCTCGTCGTGATGCGTCGCCTCGACCAGGTCATGGAGCCCACCCGCGACCAGGTCATCGCCCGCGGCAAACAGCTCGAGGCTGCCGGCGTTGAGAACCTCGAGCTGGCGCTGCGTTCGGTCGCCGGCGGCCAACAGTTCTTCAACCGCCACCGCCTGCGCTTCCACCAGCTGCTCGACGATCCGGGCAACATCGCCGACCACCTTCGCTCCTACATCGACGGCTACTCAGCGCTGGCTCGGCAGGTCGTAGACAAGTTCGAGTTCGACAGCCACATCGACCGGCTGAAGAACTCCAACCTCCTCTACAAGGTCATCGCGCGCATCTGCGACGTCGACCTGCATCCCGCCCGGGTCTCGAACGCCGACATGGGGGCCATCTTCGAGGAGCTGATCCGTCGCTTCGCAGAGGCCTCCAATGAGACGGCCGGCGAACACTTCACCCCGCGCGAGGTCGTGAAGCTCATGGTCAACCTGCTGCTCGACGGCGACGAGCAGGTGTTGCGCGAGCCCGGAGCGATCCGCACCGTCTTCGACTGCGCCTGCGGCACGGGCGGCATGCTGTCCGAGGCGGAAGACCAGATCCATCGCTACAACAGCCAGGCCGTGGTGCGCCTCTACGGCCAGGAGCTCAACCCCGAGTCCTACGCCATCTGCCTGGCCGACATGCTGGTCAAGGGTCAGGACGCCACCCACATCGTCTACGGCAACTCGTTCTCAGAGGACGGCCACACAGGCGAGCGCTTCCACTACTGCATCGCCAACCCGCCGTTCGGCGTGGATTGGACGAAGGTGGAGGAGAAGGTCCGCGCCGAGCACGAGAACCAGGGCTTCGACGGGCGCTTCGGCCCCGGCCTGCCGCGCAAGTCCGACGGCCAGCTGCTCTTCCTCATGCACCTCGTCAGCAAGATGCGATCGCCCGAGGAAGGCGGCGGCCGCATCGCCATCGTCCACAACGGCTCACCGCTGTTCACCGGCGCCGCCGGCTCCGGCGAGTCAAACATCCGCAAATGGCTCATGGAGAACGACCTGCTCGAAGCGATCATCGCGCTGCCCGAGCAGCTCTTCTACAACACCGGCATAGGCAGCTACGTCTGGCTCCTGTCGAACCGCAAGAGCCCCGATCGACAAGGCAAGGTCCAGCTGATCGACGTCCGCGGGTCGTGGAGCAAGATGCGCAAGAGCCTGGGCGAAAAGCGGCGCTACCTCGACGAAGAGC
Source organism: uncultured Solirubrobacteraceae bacterium (assembly GCA_963769555.1). Lineage (GTDB taxonomy): Bacteria > Actinomycetota > Thermoleophilia > Solirubrobacterales > Solirubrobacteraceae > CADCVQ01. Next base: position 22,305 of record CAVYMD010000002.1, read on the forward strand.
AGGTCGCCGAGGTCACCCGGCTACACGGATCCCTCGTGGAGGGCGACCTGGTCAAAATCCTTCCTGTCGAACAGTTCGGCTACCGGACGATCACCGTCGACCGGCCGCTGCGCGCACGCTGGGAGATCGGACCGACGACCTGGGATGGCTTGGCCGGCGATAAGGCGCTCGTGAAGCTCGACGAGACCACGCGGGTGGCGGTCGTTGAAAGCCTTGAGGTGACCGCGCACCGGACCTTCCCGAACGAGACTGGCTGCCGCGAGATTCTCAAGGAGATCGTGACCGCGAGTGGCGTCGCGAGGCCTGGGGGACCTATCGTGAAGGCGCTCGCGGCGCGCTGCATGGTCCGGGACCCGGAGGTCGCCGCTGTGCGCGACCGCCAAGGACGGACGGTAGCCGACCCCGAGTTGCGCGATACCGAGAACGTTCCGCTCACCGAGGATGTCGACGAGTACCTGGCCCGCGAGGTGCACCCGCACGTGCCGGACGCCTGGGTGGCCGACAAGGCAGGCAAGATCGGCTACGAGATCCCGGTCACGCGCCTCTTCTACAAGTACACGCCGCCACGACCGAGCGGCGAGATCAGAGCCGAACTGCGTGAGCGTGAAGCGCGCATCCGACGGCTACTCGACGAGGTGTTGTTATGAGACTTTCGCGCGCTGTTCACCTCGTCAGCGGTTCGGGCTTCCCTCATGACGAACAAGGAGGCACGAGCGGTGTGCCGTTCCTCAAGGTCTCTGATCTGGACAGCGTGGGCCCTTACGAAGCCGTCGCCACCGCCGTCAACTACGTGAGCCGGTCGCAGCTCGCGCGAATGCGGGCGACGGTTGTCCCGCCCGGAACGGTGCTTATGCCAAAGATTGGAGCCGCCATACAGGGCTGCCACCGTCGCGTCCGACTCGGAGTGTCCGCCGCGTTCGACAACAACGTAGTTGCGCTCGTCCCGCTACACGTCGACTCGCGCTACCTCACATACTGGCTATCGCAGCTGCCCGTCGAGCCTCTGACGCTCCCCGGGGCTGTCGCCTCGCTCGACATGGCGGCGTTTCGAGCGTTGTCCTTGCCGAACCTGCGGCTTATGACGCAACGCGAAGTGTCGGAGTTCCTCGACCAGGAGTGCGCACGCATAGACGAACTTCGGTCACTGGTGCAGTTGCAGCGGAACGGCTTGGATGCGCGCCGCGCCGCAGTCGTGCGCGAGGCTGTCAGCGGTCTCAGAATTGGGCGCTTGAAGTTCGGATTTCGTGTGACCGACTGCAAGCACCGGACGCCCGAGTATTGCCCCACCGGGTTCCCGGTCGTCAGTACGCGTGAGGTCAAGCGCGGCGCCTTGGATCTGAGCTTGGTGGATCGCTTTGTACACCGTGATGACTACGACGATATGCGCGACGGTGGCCGGGACCCGCGTGCCGGCGACATCGTCTACAGCCGAAACGCGTCTGTCGGCGTTGCTGCGTATCTCGGTGAGTCAGTCGAGGTGTGCATGGGGCAGGACGTCGTGCTCATTACCCGCCGACCAGGCGACTGTGAGCTCCTCGCTTACGTGCTGAACTACGCCATCGCGGATCAGGTCGAGCGCCTCAGCCTCGGCTCGACCTTCAGCCGCATCAACGTCCCCGTAATCCGATCACTGTTGGTTCCCTATGACTCCCCCGAAGCCGAAGCTGCGCCGTTGGCCCGCATCAGGTCGGCCTTCGCGAACCTCGCTGGCATCGAGGCGGAGATGGCCTCGACCGACAGTAGCCTCGCGGAATACCGTGATGCTCTGATCACTGAAGCCGTTACCGGCCAGCTAGATGCTTCCAAGCTGAGCGAATCTCACCTGGCCGAGAGCCTTGCCGCCGTCCGCGAGGGCGAGTCCCCCGAGGTGCTCGCATGATGCCGTCGGCCATCCCGCACACCGAACTGGCCTTCGAGCAGCTCATTGTCGCCGAGATGACCGGCGCCGGCGGGTGGGAGGCTGGCGACCCCGGAGGCTACGACGCGGAGCTCGGCCTGTATCCGAACGACACGATCGCCTGCGTGATCGAGACCCAGGCAAAGAAGTGGGATCGCCTCGTGAAGCTGTGTGGCGGCGACGCCGCCGCCCGCGGCGCTCTGCTCAAGCGCCTCGCCGCCCAGCTCGACCGCCACGGCTCGGTGCACGCGCTGCGCAACGGCTTCTCAGAGCGTGGGGTCGCCTTCTCGATGTGTCAGCTGCGGCCGGCCCACTCGATCGATCCCGACACCGAGGCACGCTACGGGGCCAACCGCCTACGGATCGTGCGGCAGGTGCGGTTTGATCCGAAGTCGGGCAACTCAGTGGACTTGGTGCTGTTCGCCAACGGGATCCCCACGGCGACCGCAGAGCTGAAGAACCGCTGGACCGGCCAGACCGTCGACCACGCCCGCGCGCAGTACAAGAACGATCGCGACCCGCGGAACGTCCTGTTCGGCCGCCGCGCCTTCGTGCATTTCGCCGCTGACGCCGAGCTCGCGTACATGACGACACGCCTGGACGGGCCAAACACCGTGTTCCTGCCGTTCAACCAGGGATCGGGCGGCGCCGGTCGGCCCGGTGGCGCCGGCAATCCGGGCATCGACGACGGCCACCCGACGTCCTACCTGTGGCGTCAGGTTTGGGATCGCGACCGCTGGCTGGAGCTGATCCAGAAGTTCGTCCACGTCGAGCCCGCCGACCCAGCGGTCAGGGGCAGCCGTTCGACGATCGTCTTCCCGCGCTTTCATCAGTGGGACGTCGTCGCGGAATGTCAGGCCCACGCGCGCGTGCACGGCGCCGGGCACAACTACCTCATCCAGCACTCGGCCGGCTCGGGCAAGACCAAGGAGATCGCCTGGCTGGCCCACGACCTCTCGACGCTGCATCAGGACGACGACACGAAGGTCTTCGACAAGGTCATCGTCATCACCGACCGTCGCGTGCTCGACCGCCAGCTCCGCGAGCAGATCGCCCAGTTCGAGCAGGTCAGCGGCGTCGTGCGCTCTGTAACCAAGGGGTCGGCTGAGCTGCGCGAGGCCCTGCTCTCGGAGCAGGCCAAGATCATCACGACGACGCTGCAGAAGTTCCCGTTCGTCCTGCGCGCGCTGGATGACGAAGATCTGGGCGGTAAGACGTACGCGGTCATCGTCGACGAGGCGCACTCCTCGCAGTCCGGCGAGTCGGCCACCGACCTCAAGGAGCTGCTCGGGTCGCTGACCGCCGAGGACCTCGACCTCGACGAGGACGACGGCACGCCGCCCCTGTTGCTGGCGCGCCTGGCCGCACGCGGAGCGCAACCTAACCTGTCCTTCTACGCCTTCACCGCGACGCCGAAGGGCAAGACGCTTGAGCTGTTCGGCAGTCGCGGCCCGGACGACCGGCTGCGCGCCTTCCACACCTACTCGATGCGCCAAGCGATCGAGGAGGGCTTCATCATCGACGTGCTGACCAACCACACGACCTACGACCAGCTCTTCCGGCTCGAGACCGCCGCCGAAGGGACGATCGAGGTTCCCTCGGGCGAGGCCTCGCGGCGCCTTGCGCGCTTCACCGAGCTGCATCCCTACGTCAAGACCCAGAAGGCGGCCGTCGTCGTCGAGCACTTCAAGTCCGTCGTGCGGCCGCTGCTCGGCGGCGAGGCCAAGGCGATGGTCGTCTGCGAGAGCCGCGAGGAAGCGGTGCAGTGGAAACGCGCCCTGGACCGCGAGATCGAGAAGCACGGCCACGAGGACGTCAAGACGCTCGTTGCGTTCTCCGGAGAGGTGACGGTCAGGAGCCCGGAGGCGGACAACAAGGGCATGTCCTACACCGAGCCGGAGATGAACACGATCGCCGGCAGGCCGCTGCCCGAGTCCAAACTGCCCAAGGAGTTCGACAAGCCCGGCTACGGCGTCCTGATCGTCGCCGAGAAGTACCAGACGGGTTTCGATCAGCCGAAGCTGTGCGGCATGTACGTCGACAAGAAGCTTGTCGGCGTCAACGCCGTGCAGACCCTGTCGCGGCTCAACCGCTCCCACCTCGGGAAGGACAGGGTCTACGTCCTGGACTTCCGCAACACCGGCGAAGAGATCCGCAAGGCGTTCGAGCCCTACTACGGGCAGACCGAAGCGACCCCGTCAGATCCGAACGTCCTCTTCGACGCCGCCGACGCGGTCCGTGTGCTCGACGTCATCACCGACCGGGAGCTGGCGCAGTTCACGCAGGCGTGGGCGGCGCTGCACGAGGTTCACGAGGACAAGCGCCACGCCGTGCTTTCCACCTCGACCCAGAGCGCCTACGACAGCGCCCGCGCGCTCGATGGCGACACCCTGCAGGAGCTGCGCGACGCGCTGAACCGGTTCACCCGCTTCTACGGCTTCCTCTCGCAGGCGCTGCCGTACATCCCGCCCGACACCGAGGTGCTCTACCAGTTCGGCAAGGTCTTGCTGCGACGCCTGCAGAGCGACGAGCCGCAGGGCGGCGTCGATCTCGCGGGCCAGATCGTGCTGACGCACTACCGCATCGCCGAGGCTGACGCGGAATCGATCACGCTCGGCGACGACGATGTGCAGCCCCTGACGGCGATCACGGGCGACGGCACCGGCGGCGGCGCGGGCGAGATCCCGATGTCTCTCCTCGGCGAGCTCGTCGAGCTGTTCAACGAGCGCTACGGCGCGGAGCTCGGGGAGGTCGACGCGCTGAAGGTCATGACCGACGTACGCGACAGCGTCCGCGACGAGAACCCCGACCTCGCCGACCAGGCCGAAGCCAACTCCCGCGATGACTTCGTGCGCGAACGCGACAACCTTCTGATTGGTGCCGCACTCGCCGTCGGCGGCGATCGCGAGCGCCAGGCGACGCTGCTGAAGGCGCTCCTCGACGACGAAGACTTCCGCGTTCGAGCTGGGGAGCTGATCTTCGGTGCGATCTATGACGGATACCGGAGCCCGCCGGAGGCGAGCACAAGACCCGGCTCTCAGTGAGCGTCTTCGAGCAAACCATCGCGCATCTCGAGAACGCGCTCCAAGTCGGTCACGTGGCAACAACCCCACTCGAAGTAGCGCACCCGAATCAGACGATCGGCGTCGTCCGAGCATGGGCGGCGGCAGCGAAGATCAACAACGTCCCGGTTCAGCACGATGGCCGCATCATCGCCGTCGTCGAGAACGTAAACGGAGACTTAGCGCCATCGCGTGACGGGATCCCACCGCAGGCACCGCCAGAAGGGCAACTGGTCAAGTCTGTGGCGCGGCCGCTCTCGGGAGACATGCTGATTGAGGCGCGCATGCCATTGGGCGAGCTCATCGACGAGCTTGTCAAGCCACCCCACTACCGCTTAGTCGTGAACGCCGGCAGGATGGACTCCATCGTGACTCCATCGGATCTCGGGAAGTTGCCGATGCGTGTGCTCGCGTACACGGCCGTCGCCCATCTAGAGGCGACCATGATCCAAGCGATACGGAGGATCCATCCAACTGACGAGGACGCCGTCGCACGACTGAACGAAGGCGCCCAAGCGCAGGTTCTCGGGGACCTGGATCGCATGCACGCGAAAAAGCTCGACCCCGCTCTGCTAGAGGTCACGAACCTTCAACAGAAGGGACTGATCCTCTGCGCTGCCGGCATCTATCGAGGCGACCCAGCAGCGGTCGCCGATGAGTTCCTTGATCTCTACGAGAAGCTACGGAACCCCTTGATGCACGCAGCCTCTTTCGTAGACGATTCACTCGAGGCGCTGGCGCGGTTGAAGCGTCAGCTCGAGGTCATTCGACAGCGAACTGTCCAAGCCACGACTGCATGCAGATTAAGCGACTGACTGTCATCAGACAAGCTGGACCGATCTGCGCCGCCGAAGAACGACTGGTCGACGAGGTCGCCACGTGGCGCGGCGCGGGGCTTCAGCAGATCGACGGTCACCGTGCGGCGGCGTCGCGCAGGCTGTTGACAGCTGTCGACCAGCGCGGCTTCGGCCAGGCGCCGGATGTGTGGTAGCAACGTGGTGTCGATCCCGAGCGGATCCGCGGCGTTGTTCGTTCGCTGGATCGTCGGCGAACACACCGACGCGTTGAGGATCCTGGGGGAGCACGATCCGGGGCCCACTGACCGGTGATCGCTGGTGGATCTGTAGCCGGACGAGGGAGGGGCGGACTACCTCAAGTCCGCCGATGCGCTGGAGCCGTACGCGACAGGAGCATGGCCGCGTGCTCATCCGGCGTGGGCAGTCGGTCGACCTCGCCGCGGATGCCGTTCCCGACGCGCGGTTCGCCTGCGATGCTGGCCTGTTCGGTCGTGTAGGCGAGCGCGCGCATGCCGGTGGCGAGCTGCGCGCGGTTCGGCGGCACGGGCCGGGCAGGCGGGCCACCAGCTTCGCAACCGGCCAGTCTCGAGGGCGTGTGCTGCTGGCGGCCCGCCGCCGTCTCGGGACGTTCGGGCAAGGCCCGAGCGCGACACATCCCGTCGCACGACAAGATCTCCACCTGCCGGGTGCTCGGCATCGAGGGCGCGCTCGTACTAGGTGCTCAGAAGGTCAACGACAGCCGTTGCAACGAAAACAACGCGCCCGTTACGCGAACGCTCCGTCACGATGTTCAGCTCCGCGAGGCGCCGAAGAGCCTTCATCGCGCCCTGGGCACTTATCTGGTGGCGCGTCGCCACCTGGCTAGCCCGCAGGACCGGGGCACCGATCAGCTCGCCGGCCAGTCGCTCAGCGACGCCCGACACGCCGGAGTCGCGCACTCGCCGGAGCGTCCCATCTTGCCATTGAAGAAGCTGGTCTATGCGCTCGCGTGTCCCGTTAGCGGACGCCTCGACGCCTCGCGCGAAGAAGGACACCCATGCATCCCACTCACCCGTCGTGCTGAGACGCAGTAGCCCGTCTTGGTAATCGTCGCGGCGCGCCTCAAACCATGGAGACACAACGAGCAATGGCTCGCCTAGCACCTTCTGACGCATCAGCTGAAGCGCGATGACGAGTCGACCGATGCGGCCGTTCCCGTCTGAGAACGGGTGGAGCGTCTCGAACTGGTAATGCGCTAGCGCGGCCTGCACGACTGCTGGCAGGTCCTCCGGAGGGTTGTTGATCCAATCGACCCACTGGCGGAAGCCAGCGTCAAGCTGGTCGCCGGGCGGCGGCGGGACGAAGCGAGCTTCGCTGATCGCGCTGTTGCGCGCTCCGATCAGCACCTGCCGGTCGCGCACGGTCCCGGCGTCCGTGTAGTCGCCGGGCGTCCCTTGTACGAGGACCCGCTGCAGGTTCGCAAGCAGCCCCGTGGTCAGCGGGCGCTCGTGAACCCAGGCGAATCCCTCCTCAGCCGCGACCACGTAGTTGAGAATCTCGCGAACCTCCATCGAAGCGTGCTGCCTATTTTCCAGCTCCGATGCGAGCACATCTTCGATCGGGGCGAACGTGCCTTCTAGAGCGCTGGTGCTCTGCGCTTCGCGACGTAGCGAGGGCTGTCGGAGGAGCGCCGGATGCGGCATTTGTCGGCCGGCTTGGTCTAGCCGGGCTAGCGCAGCCTCGGCTCTCGTGACTGCGGTCCATGTCCTGGAGGCCAGAGCAACCTGGTTGGGGAGGGGGTCGGGAAGGTAGGCGTAGTAGTCATAATGGCCGCCGTTGCGCTGATCATTCCCAGTGATCGGTACCAACGCTCCGATGGGGCTTTGGCGCAAAGCGTCCAGATCCATGGTGCCAACTGTAGCGGTCATTTGGTTGTAATGACAGCGCAGGCCACAACTGTAGTTGGCGGTTCCCGACGGGTGCCAACCAAACGAAGGAGCACGTTGGCTCGGTTGGCTGATGCGGACGGACGCAACCAAGCCCGCCAACATTTCCGCCAACATTCGGATGGCGAACGGCGTCAACCGGGGTCCTGCGGCGCTGGATCCAAACGACCTGGAAACCGCGCATAACCAGGCATTTGCGCTAGCCTTGCAGGTCAGCGCCGGACAGCGAGAGCGCCGGCGGAGCCACTCGTAATGAAGGGGTCAGCGGTTCGAATCCGCTCGTCGGCTCTATGGCAGACGACATCCGAGAGCTCCTGCTCGACCTTCCGCTGATCGACACCCCCGATCGGCCCGAGGGCATGCTCGTGCTGCGCCGCTCCGACGTCCCCGAGGAGCGCCGCGAGGAGGCCGACGCCTTCGTGGCCGCCAACGGCGGGATGGTCGGCCGCAAGCCGATGCTCGAGGTCATCGGCGGCACGACGCCCGACGGCGGCAGCGCCGGCGAGGCGTTCTACGCGCTGCCTCCGGCCGCGCTCATCGCGCAGTAGCCGGGACCTCCTGCGAAGCGGCCCCCGGGCCAGGGTGAAGGCCGCCGCGCTCGGGAAGGTGCCCGGCGGCACCGTGCTGCGCGTCGAGAACGACGCCGACAGCAACTCCCCGGTCCGGACGGCCGGGCTCCTGCGCGTGTTGGCGGCCGACCGCAGCCTTCGCTCAGGTGGCGTCGGCCTCCTCGACCATGAGCGCCACGAACTCGACGGTCTCCTGCTTCGGCGCGGCCGCCTCGCGCTCGACGACCTCCTCGTACTGCGGCGGCGCGGCCCCGATGCGCTCCGTGCAGCGCGTGACGGCCCGGCCGCCGCCGGCGCGGACGTCGCGCAGCGCGAGGGCCACCCGCCACTCGCGCCCGAAGTCGAACTCGTAGGCGATGCGCTGGCCCTTCGTCAGCGCAAGCTCGTCGATGCGGGCGCAGGCGCTGCGGCCGGGCGGATCGAGCGAGCGTGCGTGCTTGGGGTGGGTGTAGCGCTCCTCGTCGGAGGTCCAGAACTCGCCGTCGAGCCAGAACGAATACAGGTGGTCGTCGTCCCATGCGAAGGCCGATTGCAGCGCGTAGTGCAGGTCGACGAGCGTGAGGTCGCCGCGCACGGTGATCGTGCGGCGCACCCCCTCGTAGCCGACCAGCTCCGCGGTGAACACGTAGGTCTGCTGCGTCATCTCGCTCCTCTCGGCTGGACGGACCCGCGACGGTACGCGACCGACCCGACGGAACGCGTCAAGGGGGATGGAGGTGTCGTGGCGTACCCTTCGCCGGCCGTCCCCGTGTCCCAATCCGTCACGAACATCGAGAACAACGTACCGGCTCCGCTCGAACGTGCGCTCCTCGAGCGCATGCGCTCGATCTGCGGCGCCGCGCATGTGCTGACCGACGCGGTTCAGCTGCGCACGTACGAGTCCGACGGGCTCTTGCAGTACCGCGCGACGCCCGGCGCCGTCGTGCTCCCCGGCAGCGCCGACGAGGTGCGCGACGTCGTGCTGGCCTGTTCGGACGCGGGCGTGCCGTGGGTCGCGCGCGGCGCGGGCTCGGGCCTGTCGGGCGGCGCGCTGCCGGTCGCCGAGGGCGTGCTCATCGCGGTGACCCGCATGCGGCGCGTGCTCGAGGTCGACCTCGACGACGGGCGCATCGTCGTGGAGCCCGGCGTGACGAACAGCGAGGTGTCCGCCGCCGTCGGCCCGACGCACTTCTACCCGCCCGACCCCTCCTCGCAGATCGTCTGCTCGATCGGCGGCAACGTCGCCGAGAACTCCGGCGGGGCGCACTGCTTCAAGTACGGCTTCACGACGAACTACGTCACCGGCCTGGAGGTCGTCCTCGCCGACGGGCAGGTCGTGACGCTCGGCGGCATGGAGCTCGACCGGCCCGGCTACGACCTGCTCGGCGCGTTCGTCGGCTCGGAGGGGACGCTCGGGATCTGCACGAGCATCACGTTGCGCGTCATCCCGGTTCCCGAGGCGATCAAGACGATGGTCGCGTTCTTTGGGTCCACGGGCGAGGCGGGGGAGACCGTGTCGGAGATCGTCTCGGGCGGCGTCGTGCCCGGCGCCATCGAGATGATGGACACGCTCACGATCCAGGCCGCCGAGCAGGCCGTCGGCGCCGGCTTCCCGACCGACGCCGGCGCGGCGCTCATCGTCGAGCTCGACGGCTCCGAGGCCGAGTGCGAGGTGCGCTTCGACGAGGTCGTCGCGATCTGCGAGCGCAACGGCGCGACGTCGATCCGGATCGCCCGCGACGCCGCCGACCGCGCGGCGATCTGGCGCACCCGCAAGGCCGCGTTCGCGGCGATGGGCCGCGTCGCGCCGAACTACTACGTCCAGGACGGCGTCATCCCGCGCACGAAGCTGCCCGAGGTGCTCGCGCGGATCGCGGCGCTCGGCGAGGAGTACGGCATGCGCGTCGGCAACGTCTTCCATGCCGGCGACGGCAACCTGCACCCGCTCGTCTGCTACGACGGCGAGGAGGAGGCCGAGCGCGCCGAGGAGCTCGCGGGCAAGATCCTCGAGGCCTGCGTCGACGCCGGCGGTTCGATCACCGGCGAGCACGGCGTCGGCGTCGACAAGAAGCGCCACATGCCGCGGATGTTCGGCGAGCCCGACCTGGCCGCCTTCCAGCACCTGCGCTGCGCGTTCGACCCGCGCGGCCTCGCCAACCCCGGCAAGGTCATGCCGACGCCGCGCCTGTGCGGCGAGGTGCCCGGTCCCTATCGCCGCCATCCGCTCGAGCGCGACGGCGTCGCGGAGCGGTTTTGAGCCTCCAGGCCGGTCGCGTCGAGGCGCCGCAGTCCGGCCGGGAGGCCGCCGAGCTGCTGCGCGGCTGCGCGGCCGACGGCGTGGCGGTGCGGATCGCTGGCGCGGGGACGAAGGACTGGGGCCGGCCCGGCCCGGAGGGCGCGGCCGAGCTGCGCACGAGCGCCCTGCGCGCCGTCGTCGAGCACAACCGCGGCGACCTGACCGCCGTGCTGCAGCCGGGCGCGCCGCTGCGCGAGCTGCAGGAGCTGTTCGCGGGCGCGGGGCAGATGCTCGCGCTGGATCCCCCGCTCGGCGACAACGGCGCGGCGACGATCGGCGGCGTCGTGGCGACCGGCGACTCGGGGCCGCTGCGCCACCGCCACGGCGCCGCGCGCGACCTCGTGCTCGGCGCCACCGTCGCGCTGCCCGACGGCTCGCTGGCGCGTACGGGCGGCAAGGTCATCAAGAACGTCGCCGGCTACGACCTGGCCAAGCTCTACGCCGGCTCGTTCGGGACGCTGGGCGTCATCTGCGAGATCGCGGTGCGCCTGCACCCGCTGGCGCCCGCGCACGCGACGGCCGGCGCGGCGACCGAGGACGCCGAAGGGCTTCAGCTCGCGGCGATCGCGCTCGCCTCGAGCTCGCTGGAGGCGCAGGCGATCGACGTGCGCTGGGAGGGGTCCATCGGCACGCTGCTCGCGCGCTTCGCCGGCGTGTCCGCCGAGACCCAGGCGCAGGCCGCCGCCCGGCTGCTCGGCGACCTGGACCTCGGTCTCGACGTCACGACGACGCAGGACGACGGCGAGCTGTGGGCGCGCCAGCGCGCGGGCCAGCGCTGTGCCGAGGGCGGCGCGGTCGTGCGCGTCTCGGGGCGGCCGAGCGCGCTCGCCGCGACGTGCGTCGCCGCCCAGGTCGCCGGCGCGACCCTCGTCGGCCGCGCCGCGCTGGGCATCTCGTGGATCGCCCTCCCCGCGGCCGCGCCCGGGGAGCTCGTCACGGCGATCGCGCGCCTGCGCACCGTGCTCGGGCCGGCGCCCTGCGTCGTGCTCGACGCGCCGGCCTACGTCCGCGCGCACCTCGACCCGTGGGATCACCCCGAGGACGCGGCGCTCGTGCTCATGCGCCGCGTCAAGGAGCGCTTCGACCCGTCGCACACCTGCAACCCCGGCATCTTCGTGGGCGGCATCTGATGCGCGCCGCCCCGCGTCGCGCGCGACCCGTCCGGCGTCAGGCGTCCCCATGCGGGACGCGATCCGCCGGACCCCCCGCGGGGTCGCCGGCGCAGGCGCGAGGAGGGAGGGCCTGATGCCCGCGTTCGACGACCACAAGCCCCCGCAGACCGAGCTCATCGAGGACTGCGTGCACTGCGGCTTCTGCCTGCCGACGTGCCCGACGTACGTGCTCTGGAACGAGGAGATGGACTCTCCGCGCGGGCGCATCGTGCTCATGGGCGAGGGCCTGACGCCCGGCAGCGAGCTCACGGACACGATGGTCGGCCACTTCGACAACTGCCTGGGCTGCATGGCGTGCGTCACGGCCTGCCCGTCGGGCGTGCGCTACGACCTGCTCATCGAGGACACCCGCCAGCAGGTCGAGCGCCGCCACCCGCGCACGCGCGGCGAGCGGCTGCTGCGGAGCGTGCTGTTTGCGACCTTCCCGTATCCCGGGCGGCTGCGCGCCACGATCCCGATCATCGTCGCCTTCCGGCGCACGGGACTCGCGCGCCGCGCGCAGCGCTCGCGGCTCGCCGACCGCGTGCCGATGCTGCGCACGCTCTCCGAGCTCGCCCCGCCGGTCCGGATGCGCGACGTGGCGCGCCGGCTGCGCACGGTGACGCCCGCCGCCGGCGAGAAGCGCGGCACGGTCGGCTTCCTGCAGGGTTGCGTCCAGCGCGCGTACTTCGGCGACGTCAACGCGGCGACCGTCGCGGTGCTCGCCGCCGAGGGCTTCGAGGTCCACAGCCCGCGGGCGCCGCGCTGCTGCGGCGCGCTGGGCCTGCACGCCGGCCAGGAGGACGACTCGCTGCCGCTGGCCAAGGCGACGATCGAGGCCTTCGAGGGCTACGACCACGTCGTCGTCAACGCCGCCGGCTGCGGCTCGGCGATCAAGGACTACGGCCACCTGCTGCGCGACGAGCCCGAGTGGGCGCAGCGCGCGGCGGAGCTCTCCGCCCGCGCCCGCGACGTCCACGAGCTGCTCGCCGCCGTCACGCCGCGCGCCAGGCGCCATCCCGTCGAGATGACCGTCGCCTACCACGACGCCTGCCACCTCGCCCATGCCCAGCAGGTCCGCTCGCAGCCGCGCCAGCTGCTGCGCACGATCCCCGGCCTGGTGCTCGTCGAGCCCGCCGAGTGGGAGCTGTGCTGCGGCTCGGCCGGCATCTACAACCTCACGCGGCCCGAGGCCGCGGCGCAGCTCGGCGAGCGCAAGGCCGACAACCTGCTCGCGACGGGCGCCGAGGCGATCGCCGCGGCGAACCCCGGCTGCACCCTGCAGATCGCCGCGCATCTGGAGCGCAAGGGCCGGCCGCTGCCGCTGCTGCACCCGATGCAGCTGCTCGCGCGGTCGATCGCCGGGGGCGACCGCCGCGGCCGCGCTCGGTTGCGCCGGCCCTGGCGGTGACGCGCGCGGCCACGGCCCGCGGCGCCGCCGTCGCCGCGCGGCGCGAGCGTGCGGTCTTCCTCAAGGCGCACGGCACCGGCGACGCCCCGCTGCCCGACGCCTGGCTGGCCGCCGGCAGCCGGCTCGTCGCGCCGGGCGTCACGGGCTTTCCCCGGCGACCGCGGATGGCGCCCGGCGACCGGCTGGTGCTCTACGCGTCGGGCTGGCGCTGCGTCTTCGGCGTCGCCGAGGTCACCGGCGAGCCGCGCCGCGACGACGACGGGCCCGCGCGCTGGCCGTGGGCCGTCGATGTCGAGTTGCTCGTCGTCGTGGCGCTGCTGTCCAACGCGCCGCCGGTCGAGGCGATCGGCGTCGCTCCGCGCTCGATGAGCCAGCAGAGCCACATCCGCCTGGAGGAGCGCCATCTCGAGCTCGCGGTCGAGGCGCTGTCCGGCGTCGGGCGCTGAGCGATGCACGGGCGTGTGGCAGGCTGCGGCCCGTGACGCGCGAGCTCTACATCTCCGTCGACGTCGAGCCCGACGGCCACGTGCCGGGCACGAGCTCGATCGTATCGCTCGGCGCCTGCGCCGCCGCGCTGCGCGACGACGACGGCGCGATCCACGCCCTCGACGCCGACGCCGAGGCGAACGCGTTCTACGCCGTCCTGCGCCCGATCGGCGACCGCTACAACGAGAAGGCGCTGCGCGTGACGGGCTTCGAGCGCGAGGCGCTCGAGCGCGACGGCCGCGCGCCCGAGGAGGCGCTCGCGCGGTTCGCGGCGTGGGTCGACGGGCTCGCCGCCGAGCACGACGCCCAGCCCGTGCTCGCGGCCTACCCGCTCGGCCTCGTCTGGAGCTTCACCCAGTACTACCTGCACGAGTTCGCCGGCCGCAGCCCGTTCGGCCAGTCGGCGCACTACGACATGAAGTCCGCCTACGCCGCCCTCGCCGGCAGCGCCGTGCGCGACGCGATCAAGCGCCGCATGCCGAGCGCCCTGCTCGGCCCGCGGGACTCCAAGACCCACCACGCGCTCGACGACGCACGCGGCCACGTCGACCTGCTTCTCGGCCTGCTGCGCTGGCGCGAGCGCGCGGGCTAGCTCGCCGGGGCGGCGACGCCCTCAGCAGTCCGAGGCGCCGCGCGCGACGGAGCTCGCGCGGCGGAAGGACGTGATGCCGCTCGCGCCGTACACGGGCTTGTAGCCCTGGCTGGCGCGGATCGACGTCACGCGGAACGGCTCCCCGCCGTCGTCGACGGCGACGGTCGACGCGCGCCCGTCCTTGTCGCGCAGCGACAGCTCGGCGGTCCATGCCGCGCGGTGCAGCTTCGTCGCCGCCTGCAGCTCGATGACCCGCGGCGAGTCGCGCGAGACCTTCAGCGCGAGCGTGCGCGAGCGCGCCCCGCCTGGGCTGACGTAGCGCGCCGCCGGGCGCCGCGCGTCGAGGTTGACCTGCGCGCGCCGCACCGGCTTGACGAGGCAGCCGGGCAGCGCCGTGAACCAGCCGCGCAGCGGGCGCGCGTCGCTGACGACCCTGAAGCGCACCCCGTCGACGGTGACGGCGTCCTCTCCGGTCGTGCGCAGGCGCAGCCGGACGATCTGCGGGGTGCCCGCCATCGCGCCCTTCGACAGCGCGCTCGACGGGCGCGTGAGCAGCTTGTTGCGCGCCAGCCGCGACAGCTTCGACGGGTCGCGGAAGCGCTTGCGCGGCACGACGTAGTACGGCGCGTACGGGTGCGAGCTCTCGAACGTGCCCGGCGCGAGGACCTCCACGCGCAGCGGGACGGTCGCGACCGCCTCGTCGTCGGACAGCAGGAACCGGTCGACGAGGTACCGGCCGCCGGCCAGCGCGCCCAGCACGACGGCGACGATCGCGACTGCGCGCAGCGCCTTCCTCAGCACCGTCGGCAGGCTAGATGATCGCCGCCGGGGGCGCGCCGTCGCCGCACCCGCGCGGTCGCGCCTCCGCCGCCCGCGCGGCCGGGCGCCGGCCGGCGCCACCGCCGCGCCCGCGCGGTCAGGCCTCCGCCGCCCGGCGCAGCGGCAGCACGATCTCGAAGCGCGCGCCCCCGCCCTCGGCGTTCTCCGCCCGCGCCCGCCCGCCGTGCGCCGCCACGATCCCGGCGACGATCGCCAGCCCCAGGCCCGCGCCGGCGCGCCCGCGCCCGCGCCCGGGATCGGCGCGCCAGAAGCGACCGAACAGCTCGTCGGGGTCGTCGGTCGGAAGGCCGGGGCCGAAGTCGCGCACCGCGAACGTCGCCTCGGCTCCGCCGGCGCCCGTCGACAGCTCGATCGCGGTGCTCGCCGGCGTGTGCGCGAGCGCGTTGGCGACGAGGTTGGAGAGCACCTGGCGCAGCTGGTCGGCGTCACCCGCCACGACGGCGGGCGCCCCCTCCACGAGGGTGATCGAGCGCTCCGGCGCGACCGCGCGCGCGTCGGCGGCGGCGTCGCGGGCGAGCGCCGCGAGGTCGACCGGCTCGCGGACGGCGTCGCGCACCTCGTCGAGGCGGGCGAGCGCGAGCAGGTCGTCGACGAGCGCCCCCATCCGCGCCGACTCGTCCTCGATGCGGGTCATCGCCTTCTCGATGTCGTCGGGCCGCGCGGCGGCGCCGATCCGGAAGAGCTCGGCGTAGCCGCGGATCGACTGCAGGGGCGTGCGCAGCTCGTGCGAGGCGTCGGCGAGGAAGCGGCGCAGGCGCTCCTCGCTCGCGCGGCGCTCGGCGAACGCCTCCTCCAGCCGGGCGAGCATCGCGTTGAGCGACAGCCCGAGCCGCCCGACCTCGGTTCGCGGCTCGGCGCGCTCGACGCGGCGGGTGAGGTCGCCCGCGGCGATCGCGCCGGCGGTCGCGCCGATCGCGTCGAGCGGGCGCAGGCCGACGCGGACGATCCACCAGGCGCCCGCCGCGAGCGCGAGCAGCACGCAGCCGAAGACGAGCGCCTCGATCTTCAGCAGGCGCGAGAGCGCGGCGTCGACCTCCGTCAGCGGCAGCGCTGCGACGGTCAGGCCGCCGCCGGGCTCGGCGGCCGCGAGGACGCGGTAGCGCGGTCCCGACGTGCCCTCGGAGCGGACGGTGAGGGGCCGGCCCGCGGGCAGCCGCGAGGGCAGCCGCGGCGCCGGCGGCGCGGTCTCGCCCTCGGGCAGGCGCGGGCGCACCGGTCCGAGCGAGCGGCCCGCGGCGTCGCGCCGCTCGCCGTAGAGCGCCGTGGGCAGGCCCGCGCCCTGGCCGCGGTCGCCGTCGCCGTCGGGGTCCGGGGCCCGGCCGCCGCGCGGGAAGGGTCCGCCGAGCCGGGGTCGCCCGCTCCCGTCGGGCCGGCCGAGCTCCGCGCGCACGACGCCGATCGCGGCGCGCGCCTGGTCGTCGATGCGGTGCAGCTGGAAGCTGCGCTGCTGGGTGTAGGTGACGGCGCCCGCGACGAGCAGCCCGACGGTGGCCAGCGCCACGACGCCCGCCGTCAGTCGCGCGCGCAGGGACACGCGCTCAGCCTCGCGGCACGCGTAGCGCGTAGCCGACGCCGCGCACCGTGTGGATCAGCGACGGGCCGTGCGGGTCGAGCTTCTTGCGCAGGTAGCTGACGTACGTCTCGAGGATCCGCGCGTCGCCCGCGAAGTCGTACTCCCAGACGTGGTCGAGCAGCTGGGCGCGGGTGAGCACGCGGCGCGGGTTGAGCAGCAGGTAGCGCAGCAGCCGGTACTCGGTCGCCGTGAGCTCGACCGGGACGCCGGCCCGCGTGACCTCGCGCGTGTCGTCGTCGAGCTCGACGTCCTCGAACGTCAGCCGCGACGACGCCGGCGAGGCGACGCCCGTGCGCCGCAGGATGACGCGGATGCGCGCGACGAGCTCCTCGAGGCTGAACGGCTTGGTGACGTAGTCGTCGCCGCCGCTCGTCAGGCCGCGGATCTTGTCCTGCGTCGCGTCGCGCGCGGTGAGGAAGATGATCGGCACGTGGCTGCGCTGCGCGCCGAGGCGCTCGGCGACCTCATAGCCCTCCATGTCGGGCAGCATGATGTCGAGCACCATGAGGTGCGGGTCGAACGCGCGCACCGCGGCGAGCGCGTCGCGCCCGGTGCCCGCCGACTGCACGTCGAAGCCCTGGAAGCGCAGCGCCATCGAGATGACGTCGACGATGTTCGGCTCGTCGTCGACGACGAGGACGCGGTGCTGCTCGGCGGCGGCCGGGGTCGCGTTCATGGACGTCATTGTCGCCCCCGATGCTGGGAGCCTGCTGAGAGCGCCGGCGGCTCGCCTTCGGTGGCGACGCGCCCGGCGAACGCCGGGGGCGGCGAGCCTCGGTCGCCGTCGGGCGCCGGCCCTCGTCGGCGACGCGCACCGCCGGGCGGGCACGACTGCCCCGCCCCGCGGTTGCCTGCGCGTCGTCGGGCTACGAGCTGACCACGGCGCCCGCGGGTGCGGGGGCCGGCGGCTCCTCGAGCGAACCCGGGCGCACCGGATCGTCGGGCCCGCCGCCGCGGTGCCCGCGGTGGCCGCGGTGGCCGCGCAGCGCCTTGCCCGACTCGATCGCCTCGAGCTTCCGGTCGATCCGGGCGAGCATCGCGTCGGCCTGCTTGCGCGTGATGTCCTCGTCCTTGACGGCCTTGTCCAGGCGCGTCTTCATCGAGGCCCTGACAGCCTTGCGCACGCTCGCGAGCGTCTTGCCCTTGGCCTTGGCGACGTCGGCGAGCGACTTGCCCGCGCGCAACTGCTCGCCGAGCTCGGCGGGGGTCGTGCCGAGCGCCTTGGAGATGTCGCCGAGCAGCCCTCCGCGCATGCCGCGCGGGCCGCCGGGTCCGCCCGGTCCGCCGGGTCCGCCGCGATGGCCCGGACCGCCGCGGTGTCGGCCGCCGCGCGGACCGCCGAGCACGAGGCCGGAGTCCGCCCGCGCCTTCTTGATCGCGTCGGCCTGCTCCTTCGTGATCTTGCCGTCCTTGACGGCCTGGTCGAGCTGGGCGTCGCGTGCCGCGGCGAGCGCCTCGCGCAACTTCTCCGGCGCGACGTCGAGCCGCTTGGCGGCGTCGTCGAGCACGGCCTGCTCGGCCTTCTTGCGGTCGTCCTTGGTCACGGCGGCGACGGCGGCGCCGGCGCCGCCCGCGACGAGCGCGCCGGTCGCGGCGAGCGCTGCGATCCGTCGTGGATTCATCTGCTACCTCCTTCGGTGGTCCGCGCCACGATCACAGGCGAACGTAAGAGCCGGCTACGAAGTTGCTGAGGATCGCGCGCTTCTTAAGCCCCGCTTGAGGGCGGCGCGCTGCACTGCAAGGAGTGGCTTCGCTCGCCGACAACCATCCTGCGCTGGATCGCCCGACCGCCGTCCACGACGTGCGGCCGCAACCCGGCGACGAGGGCGCCGGGCCCGGACCGCGCGGGCTCGAGCCCGGCCGCTACCTCCTCTGCGGCGACGAGACGTTCGCGCTGACCTCCGACGTGGTCCACGTCGGCCGGGGGATCGCCGCCGACGTGCGCCTCGACGACCACACCGTGTCGGCCCGGCACGCGATCCTCGTGGCGCGCGGCGAGCGGCTGCGGATCCTCGACGACCGCAGCACGAACGGCACCATCGTCAACGGCCGGCGCGTCGACGAGGCCGAGTTGCGCGACGGCGACGTCGTCGTGCTGGGCCGCGTGGTCCTGACGTACCGAATCGTGCGCTGACCCGCGCGCGGCTAGGTGCTGCTCGCCGCGTCGGGGTGCGACTGCAGGATCTCCTCGCCGGCCTCGCCGGTGCGCACGCGGTAGGCCTCCTCGACGGGCAGCACGAAGACCTTGCCGTCGCCGACGCCGCCGGTGCGGGCGTGCTTGAGCACGGTGTCGACGACGAGCCGCACGTCGCCGGCGGCGACGACGCACTCGATCTTGACCTTCGGCCGCAGGTAGTTCGTCAGCTCGGCGCCGCGGTAGCGCTCCGTGATCCCCTTCTGCCGCCCCGAGCCCTTGACCTCGCTCACCGACAGCGAGGGGAAGCCCTTCACAAGGAGATCGGCGCGGATCGGCTCGAACGCCTCATGGCGGATGTAGGCAATCACCATCTTCATGCGGTCACCTCAGGGTTGCAGGGCGGGCCCGTCCCGCCCGGGGCCCGGACGGGATCTGCACCGTATCCCACGCGGTGCGCCGCCGGGACGATCGTCGCGTCACTCCCGGCCCGCGGCGGCCAGCTCGAGGTCCGCGGCGTTGTCGGGCCGGATGAGGATCGCGCCCTCACCGGTGACGTAGGCCTCCTCGCCGTGGTGGATGATGTCCATCCCGACGGCCTCCTCGTGGTCGGACCCGCGCAGCGGCATGAGCGCGCCGAGCCCGCGCAGCAGGACGTAGGTCATGCCGAACGCGTACACCGGGGCGGCGAGCGCGGCGAGCGCCTGCGAGCCGAGCTGGCCCAGGTCGCCGTAGAGCAGGCCGTCGGCGGCGCCGTTCCAGGTCTGCTGGGCGACGACGCCGATGAAGAGGATCCCGGTGAAGCCCGCGATGCCGTGTGCGGCGAGCACGTCGAGCGTCTCGTCGACGCGCGTGCGCGGCCGCCAGACGACGACGGCGTAGCTCGGGATCGCGACGACGACGCCGAGGACCATCGCCCAGAGCGGGCTGATGAAGCCGCCCGCCGGCGTGATCCCGACGCAGCCGACGATGATCGCCGTCGCCGCGCCGACCGCCGTGACCTGGCGGCCGCGGGCGAGGTCGAGCACGAACCACGTCAGCAGCGTGCAGGCCGGCGTCAGCAGGGTGTTGACGAAGGCGAGCACGCCCGCGTCGTTCGCCCCGAGCCCGCTGCCGCCGTTGAAGCCGAACCAGCCGAACCACAGCAGCCCCGCCCCGAGCAGGACGTACATCGTGTTGTGCGGCAGCAGCGCCTGGCGGCCGTAGTCCTTGCGCGCGCCGACGACGAGCGCGGCGGCAAGCGCGGAGAAGCCCGAGCCCATCTCGACGGGCACGCCGCCGGCGAAGTCGAGCGTGCCCTGCGCCGCCAGCCAGCCGCCGCCGAAGGCCCAGTGCGCGAGGACCGCGTAGACGAGGACCGACCACAGCGCGGCGAAGATCATGAACGCCCCGAAGCGCATCCGCTCCACGACGGCGCCGGAGACGAGCGCGACGGTGATGATGCAGAACGTCCCCTGGAAGGCCATGAACAGCAGGTGCGGGATCGTCGTCCCGTCGCGCGGCTCGAAGCCGACGCCCTGCAGGAAGGCGTGGCCGAGGCCGCCGAGGATCGCGCCCTCGCCGTCGAAGGCCAGCGAGTAGCCGACGAGCGCCCAGGTGACCGTCGCGATCGCGATCGCGGCGGCGCACATCATGAACGTGTTCAGCGTGTTCTTGGAGCGCACGAGCCCGGCGTAGAACAACCCCAGCGCCGGGGTCATGAGCAGGACGAGCGCCGTCGCCGCGAGCACCCAGGCGGTGTCGCCCGTGTCGATCGCCGCCGGGGCGGCCGCGAGCAGCCCGCTCACGAGCCGACCGGCGTCACGGCGCCGTGGTCGGTCTCGCCGGTGCGGATCCGCACGGCGCGCTCCAGCGGCACGACGAAGATCTTGCCGTCGCCGACCTCGCCGGTCCGCGCGCCGTCGCAGAGGGCGTCGATCGTCGGCTGGACGAACTCGTCGGAGACGGCGATCTCGAAGCGCATCTTGTCCGAGAGGCCCATCTTCACGGTCGTGCCGCGATAGGTCTCCACGCGCTCGAGCTCGCCGCCGTGGCCCTGCACCCGGCTCAGCGAGAAGCCGCGCACCTCGGTGCGGTACAGCGCTTCGAGCACGTCGTTGGCCTTGTCGGGGCGGACGATGCCGATGACGAGCTTCATCTGCGCGGCTCCTTTTCGCGGTCGGATGCGGCGGTCGCTTCGTGCTCGTGCAGGCTCGCCGCCGGGGCCGCCCGGGGTCATTGTCCGCCGGGCCAACATTCACGGGGCGTCTATGGCCCGGCCGTACAAGGATCAGCCCGGCGGCTTGGACCGGGTGTCGGGCAGGCGCGCCCACTCCGAGGCGAACTCGGCCCCGAAGACGACGACGTTGGACGCGGCGTAGACGAAGATGAGCAGCGCCATCAGGGCGCCGAGCGAGCCGTAGATCGCGCCGAGGTCGGCGAGCCGCTCGAAGTACAGCTCGAGCGCGAGCTTGACGATCAGCAGCCCGGCGGTGGCGACGACCGCGCCCGGCCAGATGTCGCGCAGCGGATCGCGGTGCATCGGCAGCACGCGGTAGAGGAACAGCAGCCCGAGCGCGGTGAACGCCAGCGGCAGCAGCTCGCCGGCGAGCTCGAGCAGGGCGGCCAGCAGCCAGCCGCCGCCGGCCTCGTCGTCGAGCATCCCGGCGAGCCGGTGCGTGGCCGTCAGCGAGACGCTGAGCGCGAGGATCGACGTGCCCCCCAGCACGAGCGCGAGGTCGAGCGCCTTGCGCTTGAGCAGCGGCGGGCGCTCCTCGATGTCCCACGCCTCGTTGATCGAGTGGCGCAGCGCGCCCATGACGGCGCTCGCCGAGGCGACGAGCAGCAGCGTCGTGACCAGCCCGAGGCTGCCGGCGCGGTCCAGGGCGTCGCCGACGGCGCGCTCGAGCTTCGGCCGGTCGCCGCTGCTCGCCAGGGGCACGTTGTCGAAGACCGTGCGGATGATCCGCGCGCGCACCTCGGCGTCGTCGAAGAGCAGTCCGAACGCCCCCGCCAGCAGCAGGACGAGCGGGATGAACGACAGGATCGCGAAGAAGCTGATCTGCGCCGCCGAGCGGTGCCCGCGGTCCTCGACGAACTCGGCGACGGCGCGCCGCGTGGTCTCGCGCGCGCGCCCGGCGAGAAGGCGCGGGTGTGGGCGGGGCGGGCGCATCGGCGCGCACCCTACGGCGCGGCCGTCGGCGCCGTCGGCGTGCCTAGGTCATCGTGCCGGTCGCCGCGGCGCGACCGCCGCTGCGGCGGCGCACCTCGCGCAGCGCCGACGCGAGGCGGCGCACGCCCTCGTCGAGCAGCTCCGGCTCGACGAGCGCGAACGACAGGCGCATGCTCGTCTGCGTCGACGGCTCGGCCATGACCGCGCCCCCCGGGAGGAAGGAGACCCCGGCGCGCAGCGCCTCGGCGTAGAGGGCGCGCTCGTCGACCGGGTCTCGCAGGGTCAGCCAGAGGTGGTGGCCGCCCTGCGGCACCCGCCAGTCGGCGTCGTGGCCGAGGTGGCGCTCGAGCGCGGCGGCGAGCGCCTCG
Source organism: uncultured Solirubrobacteraceae bacterium (assembly GCA_963769555.1). GTDB lineage: Bacteria > Actinomycetota > Thermoleophilia > Solirubrobacterales > Solirubrobacteraceae > CADCVQ01. The sequence continues at coordinate 44,536 of CAVYMD010000002.1, forward strand.
CAGCGGCGCCGGTAGACGGGCAGCGCGCGGGCGAGCATCGCCTCGTGTCGGTCGCCGCGCAGGTAGCGCGCGGCAAGGTGCTGGGGCAGCGCGGCGCTGTGGATGTCGCTGTCGATCTTCAGCTGGACGAGCCGCGCGCGCACCGGCCCGCCGGCCGCGATCCAGCCCAGGCGCAGCCCGCCGCCGATCGTCTTGGACAGCGAGTCGATGTAGATGACGTGCGACGGGGCCTCGGCGCGCAGCCGCCGGGCGGGAACGCCGTCGAAGCAGAGCGTCGCGTAGACGCCGTCGTCGAGCACGAAGAAGCCGCGCGTGCGCGCCAGCTCGAGCAGGCGCGCGCGACGGTCGGGCGACAGGCTGGCGCCCGTCGGGTTCTGCAGGCTCTCCTGCAGCGCGACGAGCTTGATCTCGTGGCGCGCGAGGATGCGCTCGAGCGCGGCGACGTCCGCGCCGTCGGCGTCGACGGGCATCGGCAGCACGCGTGCGCCGGTCGCCTGCAGCGACGCGAGCAGGCCGGCGAAGGTCGGCGACTCCACGACCGCCACGTCGCCCGGGCCGAGCACGGCGCGCGCGACGAGGTCGATCGCCTGGCGCGCGCCGGACGTCACGAGGATCTCGTCGGCGCTCGCCGCGAAGCCCTCCCGCACGCCGCGCTCGGCGAGCCGCTCGCGCAGCTCGGGCAGCCCCTCGACCTGGAGGTAGTCGGTGACCGCCCGCGGATCCTCGCGGGCGATGTCGGCGGCGATGCCGGCCAGCTCGTCGGACGGGCAGAGCGCCGGGTCCGGAAAGCCCGTGCCGAGCGCGATGACGTCGCCCGCGAGCGGCGCGTGCAGCGCGTCGCGCAGCATCTCGTCGGCGTAGGTCGCGCGGCGGGCGGCGAGCATCCCGAGCTGCCAGTCGTCGCTGACCGGGGCGCCGGCCGCGATGTCCGGCAGCGGCACGTGGCGGCGCACGAACGTCCCACGACCGACGGCGGCCGTGACGTAGCCGAGCTCGGCGAGGCGCCGGTAGACGCGCACGGCGGTGAGGTGGTTGATGCCCGCGTCGGCCGCGAGCGCGCGCGTCGCCGGCAGGCGCGAGCCCGGCTCGAGATCGCCCGCGTCGATGAGCGCCGCGATGCGCGACACGAGCTGCTGCGTGAGCGAGACCTCGCCGTCGCGTTCGAGGTCAACCACTGAGAACTTGTGGGACATTGACATACGCGTGTGTGATCGTACAGTGGCTTGTGCAATCGCGCAACAGGGGAACGGGATCACACATGATGCATCATTTCGACAAGTTGTTTGGCGGAACCCGCTCAGGCTCACGCCGCCGCCCGGCGTCCGGGCCCGCATCGGAGCAGGCCGCGGTCGCCATCCGCCGCGGCGCGCCGGCCGACGCCGCCCGCCTGCACGACCTCGCCGGGCTGGACTCGGGGCGGCCGCTGGAGGGCGCCGTCCTCGTGGCGGTCGTCGACGGCACGATCCGCGCCGCGCTCGCGCTCGGTGACGGGCGCGTCCTCGCCGATCCGTTCGCGCCGAGCGCCGCGAACGTCGAGGTGCTGCGCCTGCGCGCCCGCCAGCTGCGCAACGCGGGTAGCCCGCGCGAGGCGCGGCCGGCGCCGCGCCGGCTCGCCGGCCGCGTGCGGGCGTAGCCGCGCCGAGTCGCGCCGAGTCGCGCCCAGTCGCGCCGAGTCGCGCCGTGCATGGCCGAGCCGGGCGCGCCGCGCCGCGCCCGGCTCGTCGCGGCGCGGACTCTGGCAGTCTGTCGGGCCGCATGCGAGGCGCAACCGTCCTACTCGTCGCGCTCCTGGGACTCGCCGGCTGCGGCGACTCGGAACGCACCAGTCCGATCGCGAGCACGACGACGACGAGCGCGCCGACGGTCGCCGCGCCCGCCACCGCGACGACCGGCGCGCCCCCCGCGGCGACGCCGGGGGGCCGCAGCCGCTTCGTCGACGTCTCGTCGCTCGTCGGCAAGCCGCTGGCGGGCGAGCCGGGCTGCCGGTTCGCCAGGTCGGTCATCCCCGACCGGCCGTCGGCGCGCCAGTACGACGGCGCCCTGACGCTGAGCGTGCGCTGCCCGCGGACCGACGACTACACGCCGTTCGGCCAGATCGTCAACCGCACCGGCAGCAAGCCGTCGGAGATCACGTGCCGCGCCGCCCGCGGCAAGGAGCAGTACTGCATCTACGTCCCGAGCTCGAGCGTCGGGCTGTACTTCACCGGCACCGACCGCGCCGTCGTGCGCCGTCGCCTCGAGCGCCTCGTCGACGTCGTGGGGTCGCTGCCCAACGGCGTCACGCCGCTGCCGGCCGCCCCGGCCCCGTAGCGCCTCGCGCGCCCGCGAGCGACCCGCGCGCGTGCCACGATGCTCTCGTGCATCCCGCCCCCGTGAACCCGCTCGCCGCGCTGGAGCTGCTCAACGACGTGCTCGCACAGGTCGACGCCGACCACTCGTCGGCCGACTTCTACTCGCGCCTGGCCGAGGCCGTCTGCCGCCAGGGGCAGATGCGCCGCGCCGTCATCTTCCGCTACGACGACGCTCGCCGCCGCGTCCACGCCGCCGGCGCGCACGGGATGACCCTCGAGTCGTTCACGAACGGGGAGATCACGGTCGAGTCCGCGCCGATCGCCCGCCAGGCGCTCACCGAGGACCGCGTCATCGAGGTGCTCGGCAGCGAGGGCCACGACATCTCCGAGGACTTCGCCGAGCTCGTGGGCGACCACCCGCTCGTCTACGTGCCGATCGTCGCGGCCGGGCGCTGGATCGGGGTCATCCTCGCCGAGCCCGAGCCGGGCGCGGCGCCGATCGACGAGCACCGCCGCGACCTGCTCTGGATGCTCGGAAAGACGCTCGCGCTCGCGTCGGCCTCGCGCATCGCGACGACCCATGGCGAGCGCGCGCGCGAGCTGGAGGACCGCATCGACTTCGCCCGCGACATCCACGAGCGCGTCGTGCAGCGGCTCTTCGGCGTCTCGCTCGTGCTCTCCTCCGAGCAGCTGCTGACGCCCGAGGCGCGGGCCCGCTGCGCGCAGGAGGTCGGCGCGGCGCTCAGCGACCTGCGCTCGGCGCTGCAGCGCCCGCTCGGCCGCTCGTCGTTGCCGACCGGCACGACGCTGCGCGCCGAGCTCGACCGGCTGCGCGCCGAGCATGCCGACCTCGGGCTCGTCGTCGAGGGCCCGATCGTCGACGTGCCCGAGCAGCTCGAGCCGCTCGCCCAGTCCGTCCTCGCCGAGGCCGTGCGCAACGCGCGCAAGCACGCCTCGGCGCGTCGCCTCGTCGTGCGGACGCACACGAGGCAGGAGACGTTCGTGCTCGAGGTCGAGAACGACGGCGTTCCGGCCGAGCGCAGCGCGCCGACGGGCGTCGGGCTGCGCCTCGCCGCGCTCGAGGCGCTGCAGTCGGGCGGCCTCGTCGAGTTCGGCGAGCGCGTGCCCGGCACGTGGGTCGTTCGGCTCGTCGTGCCGCTGTCGGGTTCCGCGCATGCCTGACGGCGGCGCGCACGGCGACCGGCCCCCGGCGGCGCCCGGCATGCGCTCCGGCGCGTCCCTCGGCGGCGACGCCGACCGCCTGCGCGTGCTCGTCGTCGACGACCACGACGTCGTGCACTGGGGCTTTCGGCTCATGCTCGGCGAGTTGGAGTGGGTCGAGCGCTGCCTGTCGGCGCGCAGCGGCGACGAGGCCCTGGCGCTGACGCGCGAGCACGCGCCCGACGTCGCGCTCGTCGACCTCTTCCTCGGCGGCGAGTCCGGGCCGGAGGTCTGCGAGCGGCTGCTGACCGAGCGTCCCGAGCTGCGGGTGCTGCTCATCTCCGGGGCGGGCCGGATCTCGCCGGCGACCGCGCGGGCCTGCGGCGCGAGCGGCTTCGTCCCGAAGGACTGGCCCGCCGCCGACGTCGCGCGCGCCGTGCGCATGGTCGCGCTCGGGATGGCGCTCTTCGAACCGGCGCCCGCCCAGACCGCGGGCGCCCTCACGCTCTCCAGCCGCGAGCGCGAGGTGCTCGAGCGCATCGCCGGCGGCGCGACGAACCGGGAGATCGCCGGCGCGCTGCATCTGTCGCCGCACACCGTCAAGGAACACACGAGCGCGCTGTACCGTAAGCTGGACGTGCGCAATCGCGCAGAGGCGGTCCAGCGCGCGCAGCGCCTTGGATTGCTTGGCTGAAGTCGTTCCGCGCCGCGAGTCTTTCGCTCGGACGCATTCAGTTTTCGTTTGGGCCGCGCCCCATCGGGTAGCGAGCATCCGAAGTGTTCAACGCCCTCATCCCGATCAGAGGAGTCGCATGGCGACGCTCGACAACGTGGACTACGCACTGCACCTTCCGCCGCGCCCACCACGTGGGACGCTGGATCAGGACCAGGAATGGTGCGAGATCGAAGTCGACGGGCGGCGTCGCCGGATCCGCTTCCACGACTACGCGGAGATCTTCAAGGTCCCGGGCCTCTACGAGCGGCTCTTCGCCGAGCGCCTGGAGTGCGACTCGCCGAGCGTCGTCGTCGGCCTGCTCGGCGAGCAGCTGCACGACGCGGGCGCCCGGCCCGAGAAGCTCTCGGCGCTGGACTTCGGGGCCGGCAACGGGATGGTCGGCGAGCTGCTGAGCGCCCTGTCCGTCGGCGAGGTCGTCGGCGTCGACCTCCTTGCCGAGGCGCGCGACGCCGCCCAACGCGACCGCCCCGGCGTCTACGACGCGTACTACGCGCTCGATCTCACGGCGCTGACGCCGGACGCCCGGCGCGACCTCATGCGCCACGACTTCGACCTCATGACGTGCGTCGCGGCGCTCGGCTTCGGTGACATCCCGCCGCTCGCGTTCGCCGAGGCGTTCAACCTCGTGGGCTCGCCCGGCTGGATCGCGTTCAACCTCCGCGATCGCTTCGCCGACGAGACGACGGGCTTCGGCGGGCTCATCACCCGGATGTTCGACGAGGGGATCCTCAGGGAGCGCACCCGCACGCGCTACACGCACCGCGTCTCGATCGCCGGCGATCCGCTGGAGTACGACGCCATCGTCGCCGACAAGCTCGCCGACGTGCCGCTGGACTGGGCGCGCGAGGCGGGCGTCTGAGCCTCCCGGCCGGCCGCGCCCGGCGGGACGGCGTCGCGCGCCGACCGCACCGCCGCCGCCGCTGGACCGCGGGACGGCGCGCGCGCGCGCCGCGCCGCCGCCGCCGCTGGGCCGCGGGACGGCGCCGCGCGCGCTAGGCCGTGGCGAAGCGCCCGAGCGTGAGCTCCGGGCGGACGCCGGGCAGGTGCTCGGCGAAGATGCGGTGGTAGGCGAGCTCCTCGCGCGTGCGCAGCGGCGGGTCGACGGCGCGGCGCTCGCGCTCGAAGTCCGAGCGGCTCACGCCGTCCTCGATCGTCGTCGTCAGCGCATCGGCGGCGCCGCTGCCGTCGCCGAACTCGGCCTTCACGCGCCAGAGGATCTCGTCCGGCAGCCAGCCGGTGAACGCCCGGCGCAGCATCCGCTTCTCGAGCTCGCCGGGCGCCGAGAGCTTCCAGGCCATCGGCAGGCCGAACGCGAACGCGATGACCTGGCGGTCGAGGAACGGCACGCGCGCCTCGAGGCCGTGCGCCATCGTGACGCGGTCGCAGCGCTGCAGGTTGAGGTTGTGCAGGCCGTGGACCGTGCGCATGAGCTCGCGCTGCAGCGAGTCGGCGTCGGCGAACTCGCGCAGGTACTCGTAGCCGGCGAAGAGCTCGTCGGCGCCCTCGCCCGTGAGCACGACCTTGACGTGCTCCGCGGTCATCTCCGCGAGCAGGAAGTTCGGCACGGCGCTGCGCACGAGCCGGGGATCGAAGTGCTCGATCGAGCGCACGACGTCGGGTAGCGCACGGATCGCCTCGCGAGCGGTGTAGACGCGCTCGTGATGCTCGGTGCCGAGATGGCGCGCGACGACGCGCGCGGCGAGCAGGTCGGCGCTGTCGCGCGTGCCGACGGCGAACGTCTTCAGGCGCTCGCCGCCCTCGTGCGCGACCCGCGCCGCGATCGCCGCGACGATCGCCGAGTCCAGCCCGCCGGAGAGGAAGACGCCGACGGGGACGTCGCCCATCATCTGGCGCCGCACGGACTCGGCGACGATCCGGCACGTCTCGGCGAGCGCCTCCTCGGTGGGCTCGGACGCGTCGCTGTAGACGGCGCGCGCGGCGGGCGCGCCCTCGCCGGTCTGCGGGACGGCGCTGGCGAAGCGCTCGATGCCGCCCTCGGGCGTCCAGTGGCAGCCCGGCGGGAAGGCCTCGACGTACGGCATCCAGTCCGGCGCGAAGGCCGCCATCTCGGAGGCGAAGCGCACCTGGTCGCCGCGCCGCGCCCAGTACAGCGGCTTGATGCCGACCGCGTCGCGCGCCGCGATGAAGCGGCCGTCCTCACCGGCGACGAGGAAGGCGAACATGCCCTCGAGCTCGCTCAGCGCGGCCGGCCCGCGCTCGTCGAGCAGGTGCAGCGCGACCTCGTTGTCCGAGCGCGTCGCGAACTGGCCGGGCGCCAGCGTCGCGCGGACCTGCTCGTGGTTGTAGACCTCGCCGTTGCCGACGAGCCAGACGTCGCCGGCGGCGTTGACGAACGGCTGGCGGCCGCCGTCGACGTCGACGATCGACAGCCGCCTGTGGCCGAGCCACGCGTCGTCGACGCTCACCTCGCCCTCGTCGTCAGGCCCGCGGTGAGCGAGGCGACCGAGCATCCTGCCGGTCTCGCCCGCGCGCTGCGGGCCGTATGCGGCGGCGATGCCGCACATCTACGCGGTCACCTGGAGGGCGGGGGGCGCCGGCGCGTAGGCCAGTGGCCGGCGGTCCTCGAGATAGGACAGGCGCGTGCGCGCCGCGGCGACGACCCCCGGCGCGTCGACGCGGGCCAGCGCGGTCCCCGCGCGCACGCCGGTGCGGGCGAGCACGCGGCCGCGCGGGTCGACGACCTTCGCCTGCCCGGGGAACCTCAGCCCGCCGAAGCGCCCGGCCTGGTTGGAGGAGACCCAGACGACCTGGTTCTCGAGCGCCCGCGCCTGGTCGAGCAGGTTGAAGTGGCGCACCTGCAGGTCGCGCCGCGTCCAGGTGGCCGGATCGACGCGGCAGACCGGCCAGGCCGACAGCGACGCGATGAGCCCGGCGCCGTCGAGCGCGAGCTGGCGCGCGGCCTCCGGGAACGTCTTGTCGTAGCAGACGAGCATCCCGATCCGGCCGAGCGGCGTGTCGAACGCGGCGAAGCCCTCGCCGGCGCCGAAGGCGGCGCGCTCGCCGCGCGGGACGTGGACCTTGCGGTGATGGCCGAGGATGCCGTCGCCGTTGACGCAGACCGCGCTCGAGTACGGCCCGCCGGGCGCGTCCTCGGTGTAGCCGACGCAGACGACGACGTCGCCCGCGATGCGCGCGACGGCGGCGATCTCCTCGCCGTCGCGGGGCAGTGTCGGCGGGGGCGCGCAAGGCGCGGGCGCGCCGGCGACGCGCGGCTCGTAGAGGTAGCCGCCGAGGGCCGACTCGGGCAGCACGACGAGCGCCGCTCCGCGCTCGCGCGCGGAGCGCACGATGCGCTCGATCTGCGCGATGCACGTCGGCAGGTCGCGGCCGAAGCGCGCCGCGACCGCCATGACGGCGGGGGTCCGGGGGGTGTGTCTGCTCATGTCGTTCAGCGTGCGCGGGTCCGCCGCCCGGCCGTATGGACACGGGTCCAGAGATGCCGGGCTCGGATTCGCCACCGTGTCGTGCCTACCCGCGATCCGCACACCGAAACCGGCGCCACGGCGCGGCCCGACCCCCCGACCGGGGGGTAGCGGTGCGTCGCGTGGGGGGAACCGCTTGGACTTCGCCTCGCAGGTCGTGACCCTTGACCGCATGGCTACGACCATCACACCACAGGACATCGAGACCACCGTCATCGAGAATCTCGTCACGTTCGGCGCCGAACCAGACGCCGTGACGCGCGACGCCACGCTGGAGGACATCGACGTCGACTCGCTGGACCTCGTCGAGCTGACGCAGGTCGTCGAGGACACCTACGGCATCGACCTCGACGGCGCCGACTTCAAGTCGATCAAGACCGTCGGCGACGTCATCGACCTCGTCGTGGAGCGAGTCCAGGGGTGACCCTGCGCGACGTCGTCATCACCGGAGTGGGGGCGGTGACGCCCCTGGGCGTCGGCGCCCGGACGCTGCACGAGCGCTGGACCGCCGGCGCGTGCGGCATCCGCGACGGCGAGGCGCCGTGCGACGGCTTCGACGCGACCGATCACATGTCGGCCAAGCAGGCGCGCCGGGCCGACCGCTCGACGCAACTCGCCCTCGCGGCCGGCGTCGAGGCGCTGGCCGACGCCGGCTGGGGCGACGACCTGCCCTACGACCCCGAGCTCATCGGCTGCGTCCTGGGCACCGGGATCGGCGGCATCGCCACGATCGAGGGCAACCACGACCACCTGCGCGACGACGGGCCGAGCTCCGTCTCCCCGCTGGCGATCCCGCTCATGATGAGCAACGCCGGCTCCGCCGCGCTGTCGCTGCGCCACGGCCTGCGCGGCCCCGTCTTCAGCGTCGTCTCGGCGTGCGCGGCGGGCAACCACGCGATCGGCACGGCGCTGCGGATGATCCAGCACGGCGAGGCCGAGGCGATCGTCACCGGCGCCGCCGAGGCCCCGCTGACGCCGCTCTCGCGCGCGTGCTTCGAGAAGATGGGCGCGCTCTCGCCGAGCGGGGTGTCGCGCCCGTTCGACGCCCGCCGGGACGGCTTCGTCATGGGCGAGGGCGCCGGCATCCTCGTGCTCGAGGACGGCGAGTCGGCGCGGGCGCGCGGCGCGCGCATCCTCGGCACGATGCGCGGCTACGGCTCGACCGGCGACGCGCACCACATCACCGCGCCCCACGCCGAGGGCCGCGGCGGCGCGCGCGCGATGCAGATCGCCCTGCGCGACGCCGGCATCGACGCCGGCGCGATCGACTACGTCAACGCCCACGGCACCTCGACGCAGCTCAACGACCGCGCCGAGACGCGCGCGCTGAAGACGGTCTTCGGCGACCGCGCGCGGGAGATCCCCGTCTCCTCGACGAAGTCGGCGATCGGGCATCTGCTCGGCGCCGCGGGCGCCGTCGAGGCCGTCGCCACCGTGCTCGCCCTGCGCGACCGCGTCGCCCCGCCCACGATCGGCTGGGAGCAGGCCGAGGAGGACCTCGACCTCGACTACGTGCCCGGCCACGCCCGCCCGCTCGATCTCGCCGACGGCAGGCTGCCGGTCGCGCTGTCGAACTCGTTCGGCTTCGGCGGCCACAACGCCACGCTGTGCCTGGAGGCCGCATGACGGGCCCGCTGCTGCTGACAGGGGCGACCGGCTTCGTCGGGATGGAGGTGCTCGCGCGCGTGCTCGAGCGCACCGACCGCGACGTCGTCGCCCTCGTGCGCGCGGCCGACGACGCAGCCGCCCAGGCGCGCGTCGACGAGCTGCTGAGGACCCTCGTCGCGCCCGCCTCGCGGCCGCGGCGCGGGCGCGTGCGGGCGCTCGCGGCCGACCTCGAGGCGCCCGGCCTGGGGCTCTCGCCCGTGGCGCGCGAGCGGATCGCGGGCTCGATCTCGGCCGTCGTGCACTGCGCCGCGTCGATCAGCTTCACGCTGCCGCTCGAGGAGGCTCGCCGCATCAACGTCGACGGCACGCGCGAGGTCGTCCGTCTCGCCCTGCAGGCGCGCGAGCGCGGCGGCCTGGACCGCTTCGTGCACGTCTCGACGGCGTACGTCGCCGGCGACCGGATCGGCCGCGTCCGCGAGCAGGACGGCGACGTCGGGCAGGGCTTTCGCAACACGTACGAGCGCACGAAGCTCGAGGCCGAGGCGGTCGTCCGCGCGAGCGGGCTGCCCGCCGCGATCGTGCGCCCGAGCATCATCGTCGGCGACAGCGCGACCGGCTGGACGCAGGCCTTCAACGTCATCTACTGGCCGCTGCAGGCGTTCGCGCGCGGGCTGTTCCCGACCGTGCCCGCCGATCCGCGGGCGCGCGTGGACATCGTGCCCGTCGACGTCGTCGCCGACGCGCTGCTGAGCCTCCTGCAGGGCCCCGTCCGCGGCGGCGCCTTCCACGTCGTCGCCGGCGACCGCGCTCCGACGAACGCGCAGCTCGCGACGATGGCGGCCGAGGCGTTCGAGGCCGAGCCGCCGCGCTTCGTGCGGCCCGGCGAGGACCCGCGCGCCGAGCAGCGCGCCGGCGCCCTGCTGCCGTACTTCCGCGTGCGCTGCACGTTCGACGCGCGGCGCGCGCGCGACCTGCTCGGGGCGACCCCGCCGCACCTGGAGGACTACTTCCCCGCGCTCATGCGCTACGCCCGCGAGGCGCAGTGGGGCAAGCAGCCATCTCCCCGCTGGGGCGTCGACCTGCAGCGCGCGGCCTAGGCGGACGAGCGCGCTCGTCGGGGTCGTGCGCGAGGCGTCCCCATGCGGGACGCGGCGCGCACGACCGGCCGCCGGGCGCGCTCAGGCGACCGAGGGCGCTCCCTCCGGCAGCGCCGCGAGCGCCGCGTCGAGATCGTCCTGCGAGAACTCGGGATCCTCGAGGGTGCCCGCGAGGTAGGCGTCGTAGGCGGCCAGGTCGAAGTGGCCGTGGCCGCAGAGCCCGAAGAGGATGACGCGCTCCTCGCCGGCCTCCTTGGCGGCGAGCGCCTCGTCGATCGCCGCGCGGATCGCGTGCGCGGGCTCCGGCGCGGGGATGATCCCCTCCGTGCGCGCGAACTGCAGCGCCGCCTCGAACGTCTCGTTCTGGCGAAACGCGCGCGCCTCGAGCATGCCGGCCTTCAGCAGCGCGCAGACCATCGGCGCGTCGCCGTGGTAGCGCAGCCCGCCGGCGTGGACCGGCGGCGGGACGAAGCCGTGCCCGAGCGTGTACATCGGCATGAGCGGCGTCAGTCCCGCCGTGTCGCCGTAGTCGTAGGCGTAGACGCCCTTCGTGAGCGTCGGGCAGGCCGCGGGCTCGGCGGCGACGAAGCGCGGGCCCGAGCCCGCGCGCATCTTGCGCCGCATCCACGGAAACGCGAGGCCGCCGAAGTTCGAGCCGCCGCCGACGCAGCCGATGACGACGTCGGGCTCCTCGCCGGCCATCTCCATCTGGCCGATCGTCTCCTGGCCGATGATCGTCTGGTGCAGCAGGACGTGGTTGAGCACCGAGCCCAGGGCGTAGTTGGTGTCCTCGTTCTGCGCGGCGACCTCGACGGCCTCGGAGATCGCGATGCCAAGCGATCCCGTGGGGTGCGCCTGGTTGGCCTGGCCGGACTGCGTGAGCGTCGACGGCGAGCGGTGCACGGTCGCGCCCCAGGTCTGCATCATCGAGCGCCGGTAGGGCTTCTGGTCGTAGCTCGAGCCGACCATGAAGACCTCGCACTCCAGCCCGAAGAGCGAGCAGGCGAAGGCCAGCGACGAGCCCCACTGGCCGGCGCCGGTCTCCGTCGTGAGCTTCTTGACGCCGGCCTGCGCGTTGGCGAACGCCTGCGGCACCGCGGTGTTGGGCTTGTGCGAGCCGGCGGGGGAGACGCCCTCGTACTTGTAGTAGATGTGGGCCGGGGTGCCGAGCGCCTGCTCCAGGCGCCGGGCGCGGTACAGCGGCGACGGGCGCCACAGGCGGTAGACGTCGCGCACCTCGTCGGGGATCGGGATGTCGTGGTCGCCGGAGACCTCCTGACCGATGAGCTCCATCGGGAAGATCGGCGTCAGGTCGGGCGGCCCCGCGGGCGCCATCGTCTGCGGGTTGAGCGGCGGCAGCGGCTCGCCCGGCAGGTCGGGGAGGAGGTTCACCCAGTGGGTCGGGATCGCATCCTCGGAGAGGAGGAACTTCGTCGTCTCGGCCATGGGCTCGACTCTATGCGCTGCGCGCGCAGGCAGCGAAGCCGAGCGGGCGCAGGCGCGGCGCCCGCCGGTGGCCGGAGCGCCGGGGCGGGTCCTAGTTGACGCTCGGGTCCACCGGCATGCGCGCGACGAGCGCGAAGTGGCCGCCCTTGCGGGAGAGCACGCGGGTCCACAGCTCCTCGGCGTCGGGGTTGAAGATGTCGTCGATCCCCGCGGGGGCGACGAACCAGTCGTCGCGCTCGAGCTCGTCGTCGAGCTGGCCCGGGCCCCAGCCCGCGTAGCCGGCGAAGATCCGCACGCGCTGCGTCACGGCGGAGAGGTCGGTGACGTCGCTGCCGTCGCCGACGAGCCCGACGTTGCCGACGACGGCGATGCCGGCCTGGGAGGGGTCGTCGAACTCGGCGAGGACGAGCAGCGCGTCGGGCTGCACGGGGCCGCCCGAGTCGATGATCGCCTCCTCGCCGGCGAGATCGGCGAGCTCGGGCGCCGAGTCGCCCACCACGAGCTCGCCGGGGCGGTTGAGCACGAGCCCGAGCGCGCCGTCGTCGCTGTGCTCGCAGATGAGCACGACGGCGCGCGAGAAGTTCGGGTCGGGCAGCGTCGCGCCCGCGATGAGCAGTTGTCCGCGCAGGGAGTCGATGCAGCAACTTGTACCCGTTTCGGCGCGGTCGAGGCCTCGGATCCGGCGTTCCTCGACGGACGTCCGATGCCAGGCGTTTGCGGGCCGTGCACTGCGGGAAACCGCAAGCCCCGACATGGGAAGCCGCCCGAGCCGCTGGTGGTACGCGCTGCTGGGCCTGCCCCTGCTCGGGCTGCTGTACCCGCCGCTCTACGCGCGCCAGGACCCGGAGATCGCGGGCGTTCCGTTCTTCTACTGGTACCAGTTCGCCTGGGTCGTCGCGGCGGCGCTCATCACGCTCGTCGTCTATCTCGCCACGCGCCGGTCGTGACCCTGGCGACCGTCGCCCAGCAGAGCCACGCCACGAACGCGACGGCGCTCGCGATCTTCGCCGCGCTGTTCGTCCTCGTGACCGTGCTCGGCTTCGTCGCGGCCCGCTGGCGGCGGGCGCAGCTCGACCACCTCGACGAGTGGGGACTCGGCGGCCGGCGCTTCGGGACCGTCATCACGTGGTTTCTGCTCGGCGGCGACCTCTACACGGCGTACACGTTCATCGCCGTGCCGGCGCTCGTCTTCGGCGCGGGCGCGATCGGGTTCTTCGCGCTGCCCTACACGATCATGGTCTATCCGCTCATCTTCATGGTCATGCCGCGGCTGTGGACGGTCTGCCGCGCGCACGGCTACGTCACCCCGGCGGACTTCGTGCGCGGGCGCTACGGCTCGCGTCCGCTCGCGCTCGTCGTCGCGCTGACGGGGCTGCTGGCGACGATGCCCTACATCGCCCTCCAGCTCGTCGGCATGCAGGTCGTCTTCGGCGCGCTCGGCGTCGCCGGCGACTGGCCGCTCATCCTCGCCTTCGTGATCCTCGCGGCCTACACGTACCAGTCGGGGCTGCGCGCGCCGGCGCTCATCGCGGTCGTCAAGGACACGCTCATCTACGTGACGATCCTCGTCGCCGTCATCTACATCCCGTCCAAGGTCGGCGGCTTCGGCGCGATCTTCGACGCGGCCGGCAGGGCGCTGCCCGACCGCGCGCCGAAGCCCGGGACGCTCATCCCCGCCGGCGCCGACGCGATGGTCGCCTACGCGACGCTCGCGTTCGGCTCGGCGCTCGCGCTCTTTCTCTACCCGCACGCGATCACGGCGGTGCTGAGCGCCAGGAGCGCGCAGACGGTCCGCCGCAACACGGCGCTGCTGCCGGCCTACACGTTCCTGCTCGGGCTCATCGCGCTGCTCGGCTACATGGCGATCGCGCGGGGGATCGAGCCCGGCGATCCGAACTTCACGGTGCCGGACCTGTTTCTCAGCGTCTTTCCGTCGTGGTTCGTCGGCGTCGCCTTCGCGGCGATCGCGATCGGGGCGCTCGTGCCCGCGGCGGTCATGTCGATCGCCGCGGCGAACCTCTTCACGCGCAGCATCTACAAGGAGTACCTGCGCCCGCAGGCCTCGCACGCCGACGAGGCGCGGACGGCGAAGCTCGTCTCGCTCGTCGTCAAGGTCGGCGCGCTCGCCATCATCGTGACGCTGCCGACGAAGTACGCGATCGAGCTGCAGCTGCTCGGCGGCGTCTGGATCCTGCAGACGCTGCCGGCGATCGTCGTGGGCCTGTACTCGCGCTGGCTGCACCGCTGGGCGCTGGTGGCCGGCTGGGCCACGGGGATGCTGCTGGGCACGCTCATGGCGGCCTCGCAGGACTTCGCGCCGACGTACCCGCTCGAGCTGCTCGGGACGAAGATCAACGCCTACACGGGCGTCTTCGCGCTCGCCGCCAACCTCGTCGTCACGGTCGCGCTGACCGCCGCCCTGCGCGGCGCCGGGCGCGTGCCCGACGACGCCGACGAGACGTCGCCCGGCGACTTCGACGAGCTGTCGGAGGACGCCGTCCGGCCGGCGCGCGCGGTGGCGGCCCCGGTGGCGTAGCGGCCCGCGCCGCGGTCAGCCTTCCTGCGGAGGCCAGACGGCGGGATGCAGCGCCTCGAGCGCGTCGCGCAGCGCATGCGCGCGCCGCGGGCCGAGCCGCTCGGCCCAGTCGCGCTCGATGGCCGCGATGATCCGCGCCCCTTCGGTGGCCGCGGCGGCACCGCGCGGGGTGAGACGCACGAGCTTGGCGCGCCCGTCCTGGGGGTCGGGCAGGCGCGCGGCGTAGCCGAGCCGGACGAGGTCGTCGACGGCCGCGACCACGGTGGGCTTCGTGAGCCCGGCGGCGCGGGCGAGGTCGGTGAGGCGCGAGCCGTCGGGCTCGGCGTACTGCAGCACGCACCCGTGCGCCGGGCGCACGTCGGCGTAGCCGGCGGCCGCGAGCTCGCGGTGCAGGCGCGCGACGAGCGCCTCGAAGGAGTGCTTGAGGAGCTGGGCGAGGTTGAGGTCGGGGCTTGACGCGGGCACGGAGAGGAAGTTAGTGTGTCTAACGAACCATACTGATCCAAGGGGACGATCGGATGATCACCACGACGTTCACGCAACTGGTCGGTTGCTCGGCGCCCGTGCAGCAGGCGCCCAACGGCGAGCTGGCGAGCGAGCCGGCACTCGCGATCGCGGTGGCTCGCGCGGGCGGCCACGGCATGCTCGCCGCGCTCACGACACCGCTGGGAGAGCTCGAGGCCTCGCTCGGCGAGCTCGCCGGCGCGGCCGGTACCGCATGGGGGGTGAACGTCGTCGTGCCGATGACCCCGCGCGAGTCCGTCGAGCTGGCGGCCGAGCGCGCACCGCTGCTGGACTTCCACCAGGGCGACCCCGATCCTGCGCTCGTGGAGCTCGCGCACGCCGGCGGCGCGCTCGCGAGCTGGCAGGTCGGTACGGCGCGCGAGGCGCGCGAGGCGCAGGAGGCCGGCTGCGACCTCGTCGTCGCCCAGGGGATCGAGGCCGCCGGCTATACGCGCGGGCGCGCCGGCACGATGGCGCTCCTGCAGGAGGTGCTCGAGAGCGTCCGCATCCCGGTGCTCGCGGCGGGCGGGATCGGCACGGCGCGCGGCGTCGCGGCGGCGCTCGCCGCGGGCGCCGCGGGCGTCCGCGTCGGCACGCGCTTCCTCGCCGCGCGCGAGGCCGGAGCCGACAGGCGCTACGTCGACGCGCTCATCGCCGCGTGCGCCGAGGACACCGTCCTGACCGACCGGTTCGCGCCGCCCGGCGTGCCGATCCGCGCGCGCGCGCTGCGGGCGGCGGCCGAGCGCGGCGAGGCCTACCTCGCGGGCGAGTCCGTCGGCGCGGTGCGCGCCGCTCAGCCGGCGGCGGAGATCGTCGGCGAGCTCGCCACGGGCGCCGAGCGCCTGTTGACGCGCGCGGCGAGCCTCGTCGAGCCGGTCGCCGCCTAGCCCTGCAGGAGGAGCACGATCGCCGCCGCCGTGCCGTAGGCCACGACGGCGCCGCGCAGGGCGGCGGGCGGCAGCCGGCGCGCCGCCCCGACGCCGATCGCGCCGCCCGCCAGCGAGGCCAGGCCCACGACCGCCGCCGCGTCCCAGGCGACGGGGCCGAAGAGCGCGAAGCCGGCGGCCGTCACGAGCGCGACGAGCAGCGAGAGCACGCCCTTGAGCGCGTTCAGGCGCTGCAGGTCCTCGACGAGGAAGACGCCGAGGATCGCGAGCAGGACGATGCCCAGCCCGGCGCCGAAGTAGCCGCCGTAGACGGTCGCGGCGAAGACCGCCGCGTGCGGCGCGAGCGGCGATCGCGCTCGCTCGCGCCGGCCGACGAACGCGGCGACGCGCGGCTGCGCGAGGAGCAGCCCGCAGGCCGCGAGGATCAGCCAGGGCACGATCGCCTCGAAGACGCTCGCCGGGCTGACGAGCAGCAGCGCCGCCCCCGTCCCGGCGCCGAGCGCGCTCGTCAGCGCGAACGCGCGGATCCGCGCGCCCTGGCCGCGCAGCTCGCGGCGGTAGGCGAGCGAGCCGCCGGCGTAGCCCGGCAGCACGGCGATCGCGTTCGTGACGTTGGCGGCGATGCTCGGGTAGCCGGCCGCCAGCAGCGCCGGGAAGGAGATGAGCGAGCCCCCGCCGCCGACGGCGTTGACGGCGCCGGCGCCGAAGCCCGCGCCCGCGAGGAGCGCGGCCGTGGCGGCGTCCATCGCGGGCGCCTACGCGTCCGGCCGCGTGCGAGCGGCGCCGCGGCGGTCAGGCATCGCGCTCGGCGAGCGGGCGCGCGGGCACGCCGCCCACGCTGGCGCCCGGGGCGACGTCGCGGGTCACGACGGCACGCGGGCCGACGACCGCCCGCGGGCCGACGGCGACCCCGCGCAGGACGGCCGCGTCGAGGCCGATGCGGGCCCCGTCGCCGATCGCGATCGGCGAGCTGACGAGCGGCTGCACGCGGATCGGCAGCTCGACGTCCTCGATGACGTGGTCGAAGTCGACGAGCACGACGCCGTCGTCGAGCCGGGCGCCGTCGCCGATCGTCACGCGCTCGTGGGCGACGATCGTGCAGCGCTCGCCGAGCGTCGCGCGCGCGCCGATCTCGACCCGGCCGCCCTGGACGACGATGCGCGTGCCGTCGCCGATGCGGCACCCGTCGCCGAGCACGAGCTCGCTGCCCGGCAGGATCTGCAGCCGCACGCGGCGGCCGAGGCGGACGCCGTGCCCGGCGCGGACGCCGCGCCGGTGCAGCAGGCGCGATCTTTTCAGGGGCGACATGGCGCGGATGCTACGCGCGCGCCGGCCGGGTGAGGTCGGCCGGATGAGGTCAGGCCGGTGAGGTCAGCCCGGCGGCCGCAGGCGCTCGCGCGCCCGGCGCGCGAGGTCGCGGGCGAGCGCCCGGGCGTGGGCGGGGGCGTAGCGCGCGGCGCCCGCGCGCCGCTCGGCGACGAGCGCGGAGGGCAGCTGCGCGGCGCCGAGCGCACGAGCGGCGCGGTCGGCGATCTCGAGCTGGCCCAGGGCGGTCGGGTGGACGGCGTCGGGCAGCACGAGGGTCCAGCCGGCGAGGTCCGCGAGGTCCGCGAGCACGGCCCCGTGGCGGGCGGCGACGCGCCGGACCGCGGCGTTGGCGGTGACCGGCTTGGGCGCGCAGGTCGGCCGGCCGAGGTCCTCGGGCAGCGTGAGCATGAGCAGGCGCCCGGCCCGCGCGGCGAGGCCCGCGGCGATCGCGTCGAGGTCGCGCTCGTACGCCGCCGCGTCGAAGGCGGGCGAGCGTACGTCGTTGACGCCCGCGTACAGCGCGGCGACGTCGTACTCGTGGCGCGCGCGCGGCAACTGCTCGTGCAGGACGTCCGCCGCGACGGCGCCGTTGGAGGCGTAGCAGGAGTAGGGCAGGTCGAGCGCTCGGGCCAGCCACTGCGCCCACGACAGCGGCGTGACGCCGAGCGCCATCGACCCCTCCCCGAGGGTGATGCTGTCGCCGAGCGCGACGAGACCCAGGCGCGGCCGGGACGCCATCGCTCAGCCGGCGTTGCGGCCGGCGATCATGAGGTTGTAGAAGACCCTGGCGGGCAGCCGGCCCTCGAGCAGCGCGACGTCGACGCGCTGCAGCGCCAGGTAGCCGCGGAAGGCGTACTGGCGCCACAGCCAGGGGATGTCGTCGGGTTGCGCGGTCGCCTCGAGCGTGCGGTTCATCCAGCCGAACCAGTTGGCGAGCAGCTCCTCGCCGCGTACGCGCACGTCGGCGAAGCCGGCGCCGATCCCCCACGCGGCGAGCTCGTCGGGATCGAACGCGTGCACGTCGACGAAGGCCTCCAGCGACTCGCCGTCGAGGTCGTCGTGCTCCTGCGGCCACTCGTCGTGCGTGTCGGGGAACCCGTAGCCGTCGGCGGCGCGCGCGCGCATGAGCGCTCGCCAGATCGGCGCGGTGCGCAGCGCCGCGCGCTTGGGGTAGGCGGCGATGCGGTCCCCCGTGCGCGACGGCTCGCCCGCGAAGAGGAACTCGCCGCCCGGGCGCAGCACGCGGCGAAACTCTCCGAACGCGCGGTCCAGGCGCGGGATGTGATGCAGCACGGCGTGGCCGAGCACGAGGTCGAACGAGTCGTCGGGAAACGGCAGCCGCTCGGCGTCGCAGGCGACGGTCTCGACCTCGACGCCGATCCGCCGCGCGTTGGCCTGCAGCGCGTCGAGCATCCCCGGCGAGATGTCGCTCGCGACGGCCTCCTGCACGATGCCGTCCTGGAGCATGTTCAGCGTGAAGTAGCCGGTGCCCGAGCCGATCTCCAGCGAGCGGCCGTACGTCGGCAGCGGGTTGCCGAGCAGCTTGCGCAGCTTGCCGCGCACCTGGTGGCGCCCGATCTCGCCGTAGTCGACGCCCCACTTCGTGTCGTAGTGCTCGGCCGCGGCGTCGTGGTAGCGCGTGTTGACGTCGCGGATCGCCTCGGCGGTGTGCGGAGCTGCCACGCGGCGGCAGTCTATTCGGGCGCGGCGCGCGCTACACGCGCCCGGCCTCCTCCGCGGCGGCCCGCAGGCGCTTGGCGAGCTCGGCGGTGAGCGCGCCGGGCGCCATCCGCCAGCGCCAGCTCCCGGTCGCGCGGCCGGGGATGTTCATGCGCGCCTCGCTGCCGAGGCCGAGCACGTCCTGCGCCTGGACCATCGCCAGGCGCGCCGGCGACGAGTAGGCGAGGCGGATCATCGACCACCACGGCTCGGGCTCGCGCGTGCCGGCGGCGTCGATCGCGGCGTCGGCGGCCGCGCGCGCGCCTTCGTCGAGCGCCTCCCACCAGCCGCGCAGGGTGTCGTTGTCGTGCGTGCCCGTGTACACGACGCTGTTGCGCTCGTGGTGCTCGAGGCGGTGCGGGCCGTGCGGGTCGTCGGGATCGAAGCCGAACTGCATGACGACCATGCCGGGAAAGCCGAGCGAGCGGCGCAGGCGCTCGACGGGCTCGGTGATGACGCCGAGGTCCTCGGCGATGACCGGCAGCTCGCCGAGCTCGCGCGACGCCGCGTCGAAGAGGGCGCGGCCGGGGCCGCGGCGCCAGCGCCCGCCGCGCGCGTCGGCGGCGCCCTCCGGCACGGCCCAGTAGGCGACGAAGCCGCGGAAGTGGTCGATCCGCGTGACGTCGAAGAGCGCGAACGTGCGGCGCAGGCGCTCGGTCCACCACGCGTAGCGGCGGCGCTGCAGCGCCGGCCAGTCGTAGAGCGGGTTGCCCCACAGCTGCCCGGACTGCGACAGCGCGTCGGGCGGCGCGCCGGCGACGTCGCCCTCGCGAAAGAGCTCGGGCCAAGCCAGGTGGTCGGCGCTGCCCGGCGCGACGTAGATCGGCACGTCGCCGATGAGGCCGACCCCCCGCTCGGCCGCGTAGGCGCGCAGCGCGCTCCACTCGCGATCGAAGCGGACCTGGTCGGCGACCGCGCGGCGGCCGCCCGCGACGCGCTCCCAGTCGCCGATCCAGAAGCGCTCGCGCGCGCGGAACTCGTCGATCTCGGCGTCGCCGACCGGTGCGCTCGGATCGGCGAGCAGGCCCGGCCAGGCGGCGAAGGCCGACCTGGCCTTGTACGGTGATCGTGCGCGGTCGGGCGGACCCAGCGGCAGCATCTGCCACCAGGACTGCCCCGCCGCCGCGAGCCAGTCGACGAAGCGGTAGGCGTCGTCGCCGAGCCGCCCGGCCGGGAGGCTGGTGGGATGCAGCTGCAGGCCTGCCGATCGGGTTGAAAGCTGCGTCTTCACGTTACGAACCGCCGGAAACGGAGAGAGTGATTGGGAATGCCCGCGCCGAAGACTGCGAAACCGCCGCGCTCGACCTCGCAGCCGATCGACGCCCCGCCGCCCCGCATCCAGGTCGGGCGACCCGAGCCGATGATCGACTGCGGACGCTACGCCTCCAAGCGGACCGTCGGCGACGCGGTGGCAGTGAGCGCCGACATCTTCGCCGACGGGCACGACGTCCTGCGGGCCGTCGTCCGATCTCGCGCGCCGGGCTCCGATCGCTGGGTCGAGAACCCCCTGGTGCGCATCGACGCGCACGTCGACGGCGACCGCTGGGCAGGCGAGTTCCAGGTCGACCGCCTCGGGCGCCACACCTGGACGATCGAGGCGTGGACGGACGCCTTCGCGAGCTGGCGCGAGGAGCTGCGGCGCAAGATCGACGCCGGTCAGGACGACCTCTCCGGCGAGCTGTCGGAGGGCGAGGTGCTGCTCGAGCAGGCGGCCGAGCGCGCCGAGGGCGAGGACCGCGCGCGGATCGAGCGCGCCCTCGAGCGCCTGCGCGCCGACGGCGCCAACCCCGAGGTCGCGCTGGACCCCGAGCTCTTCGCCGCGATCGAGCGCTACCCCGACCGCAGCCGCTCGACGACGATGGACCGCGAGCTGCACGTCGACGTCGATCCGGTGCGCGCGCGCTTCGGCGCCTGGTACGAGCTCTTTCCGCGGTCGTGGGGCGGGCTGAAGGGCGTCGAGCGGCGCGTCCCGGAGCTCGCCGCGCTGGGCTTCGACGTCCTCTATCTGCCGCCGATCCACCCGATCGGCCTGACCAACCGCAAGGGGCGCAACAACGCGCTGACCGCCGAGCCCGGCGACCCCGGCTCGCCGTGGGCGATCGGCGACGCGAGCGGCGGACACGACGCGCTGCATCCCGAGCTCGGGACGATGGACGACTTCGACGCGCTCGTCGCGACCGCGGGCGAGCACGGCATCGACGTCGCGCTGGACTTCGCGATCCAGTGCTCGGCCGACCACCCGTGGCTGACCGAGCACCCCGACTGGTTCAACCGCCGGCCGGACGGCACCCTGAAGTACGCCGAGAACCCGCCCAAGAAGTACCAGGACATCTACAACGTCAACTGGGAGTCGGAGGACTGGCGCGGCCTGTGGGAGGCCCTGCGCGACGTCGTGCGCTTCTGGGCCGACCACGGCGTCATGGTCTTCCGCGTCGACAACCCGCACACGAAGCCGCTGGCCTTCTGGGAGTGGCTCATCGCCGAGCTGCGCGCCGAGCACCCGCAGGTCGTCTTCCTCGCCGAGGCCTTCACGCGGGCGGCGATGATGCGCCAGCTCGCGAAGGTCGGCTTCAACCAGTCCTACACGTACTTCACGTGGAAGAGCTCCAAGTGGGAGCTCACCGAGTACGTCAGCGAGCTCGCGCACAGCGGGATGCAGGACTACTTCCGCCCGAACTTCTTCGTCAACACGCCCGACATCCTCACCGAGGAGCTCCAGCACGGGGGTCCGCCGAAGTTCGCCAGCCGGCTCGTCCTCGGCGCGACGCTGAGCCCCACCTACGGCATCTACTCGGGGTTCGAGAGCTTCGAGCGCACGCCGGTGAAGCCCGGCAGCGAGGAGTACGAGAGCTCCGAGAAGTACGAGATCAAGCGGCGCTCGCTCGACGGCCCGCTGCTCTCGCTCGTCGAGCGCATCAACACGATCCGGCGCGAGAACCCGGCGCTGCAGCACCTCGACAACGTCCAGTTCCTCACGACGGAGAACGACGCGCTCATCGCCTACGCCAAGCGCACCGGCGACAACACGATCATCGCGGTCGTCACGCTGGACCCGATCACCGCCCAGGAGGGCGTCGTCGTCATCCCCTACGGCCTCGGCCTGCCGCCCGTGTTCACGGTCTCGGACCTGCTCTCGGGGGAGAGCTTCGACTGGCGGATGGGACGAAACTTCGTCCGGCTGGACCCGTACCGGGTGGCGCACATGCTGCGCGTGAGCCCCTCTTGATGCAGGCCTCGGGCCAATGGTTCGAGTCCGATCCGCTCTGGTTCAAGACGGCGGTCTTCTACGAGATCCACCTGCGCGGCTTCTACGACGGCACCGGTGACGGCAGCGGCGACTTCCGCGGCCTGACGGAGAAGCTCGACTACCTGCACTGGCTCGGCATCGACGTCGTCTGGCTGCTGCCGATGTACCCCTCGCCGCTGCGCGACGGGGGCTACGACATCGCCGACTTCTACGACGTGCACCCCGACTACGGGACGCTCGAGGACATGCGCGCGTTCATCGAGGCCGCGCACGAGCGCGGCATCCGCGTCATCGCCGACCTCGTCATGAACCACACGTCGTCGGACTGCCAGTGGTTTCAGGAGGCGCGCTCGAGCCCGGACAACCCCAAGCGCGACTGGTACGTCTGGTCCGACGACCCGACGCGCTACGACGAGGCGCGGATCATCTTCGTCGACACTGAGACGTCCAACTGGTCGTGGGACGAGCAGGCCGGCGCCTTCTACTGGCATCGCTTCTTCTCCCACCAGCCCGATCTGAACTACGACAACCCCGAGGTCCGCGAGGCGATGCTCGACGTGCTGCGCTTCTGGCTGGAGCTCGGCCTGGACGGCTTCCGCCTCGACGCGGTGCCCTACCTCTACGAGCGCGACGGCACGAACTGCGAGAACCTCGACGAGACGCACGACTTCCTCAAGGAGGTGCGCCGGACGGTCGACGAGGAGTACCCCGACCGCGTCCTGCTCGCCGAGGCCAACCAGTGGCCGGCCGACGTCGTGGAGTACTTCGGCGACGGCGACGAGTGCCACATGGCCTTCCACTTCCCGGTCATGCCGCGGATGTTCATGGCGCTGCGCCGCGAGGAGGCGGCGCCGATCCTCGAGATCCTCTCCCAGACGCCGCACATCCCGGCCAACTGCCAGTGGGGCCTGTTCCTGCGCAACCACGACGAGCTGACGCTCGAGATGGTCACCGACGAGGAACGCGACTACATGTACAGCGAGTACGCCAAGGACCCGCGGATGAAGCTCAACGTCGGCATCCGCCGGCGCCTCGCGCCGCTCATGGACGGCGGCCGCGACGAGATCGAGCTGCTGCACGCGATGCTCTTCAGCCTGCCGGGCTCGCCGGTCCTCTACTACGGCGACGAGATCGCGATGGGCGACAACGTCTACCTCGGCGACCGCGACGGCGTGCGCACCCCGATGCAGTGGACCGGCGACCGCAACGGCGGCTTCTCGCGCGCGGACTTCGCGCAGCTCTACGCCCCCCCGCTCATGGACCCCGTCTACGGCTACCAGGCCGTCAACGTCGAGGCCCAGCTGCGCACGCCCTCGTCGCTGCTGCGCTGGCTGCGGCGCTTCATCGCGCTCAGGAAGGAGCACCCGGTCTTCGGGCTCGGCAGCTTCGAGGCGCTGACGCCCGGCAACCCGAAGATCTTCGCGTGCATCCGCACCTACGAGGACGACGTCGTGCTCTGCGTGCACAACCTCGCCCGCTCGGCGCAGGCCGTCGAGCTCGACCTGTCCTGGTACAACGGCCGCAGCCCGGTCGAGCTGTTCGGACGCTCGCGATTCCCGAAGATCGGCGAACTGCCCTACCTGTTGACGCTCGCCCCGCGCGGCTTCTTCTGGTTCCGGCTCGAGGAGGACGATGACAGCGCGTCATAGCCCGGCCGCCGCATGCGGTCGATCCCCGGAGGTCCTTGCGATGACGGCGCGTCATGGCCCGGCCGCCGCATGCGGTCGATCCCAGAGGAGGCGCTCGCGATGAGCCTGCCCGACCGCATCGACGGCCCGTTGGCCGAGTGGGTCATGCAGCAGCGCTGGTTCGCCTCCAAGGCGCGCGACCTGGCATCCGTCAACGTGCTCGAGAGCGTGCCGCTCAGCAGCGCGCCCGAGCTCGACCTGCAGCTCGTCGAGACGCGCTTCCAGTCCGGCACGCACGAGCTCTACCAGCTGCTGCCGGGCTCGGGCGACGCCGTGCGCGTGCTCGCCCGGATGCTCGGCGAGGAGGCCGAGGTCGACGGCGTGAGCTTCCACGGCGGCCTCGAGCCGGGCGGCGACGTGCGCCCGATGGGCGCCGAGCAGTCCAACTCGTCGATCGTCTTCGGCGAGCGGCAGGTGCTCAAGGTCTTCCGCCGGCTGGAGCCGGGCGTCAACCCCGAGCTCGAGATGCTGCGCTTCCTGTCGGCGCGCGGCTTCGGCGCGATCGCGGCGCTGACGGGCTGGTACGAGTACTCCGGCGAGCTCATGCACGCCACCCTCGGCGTCATGCAGGAGTTCGTCGCCGAGGCGCGCGACGGCTGGCAGCTCGCGCTCGACGACCCCGCCGGCGTGCTGACGCGCATCCCCGAGCTCGGCACCGCGATCGGCGAGATGCACAGCGTGCTCGCGTCGGATCCCGGCGACCCGGCGTTCGCGCCCGAGGAGCCGAGCGTCGAGGCGCTGTCGCTGCTGACGGCGACGATCGACGAGCAGATCGAGCGCGTCTTCATCGACCTGACGCCCGATACGCCCGCGCTCGCGCCGATCGCCGGCCGCGGCGAGGAGGTGCGCGACCGCCTGCAGCTCATGTCGCACGTCGGCGTCGGCGGGCGCCTCATCCGCCATCACGGCGACCTGCACCTCGGCCAGACGATGCTGCGCGACGCCGGCTGGACGATCCTCGACTTCGAGGGCGAGCCGGCACGCGCGCTGCTGGACCGCCGCCGCAAGCGCTCGCCGCTGCGCGACGTCGCCGGGATGATGCGCTCGTTCGCCTACGCCGCCTCGGCGTCGGAGCTGCTGCGCGGGGTCCCGGCGCCCGAGGGCTGGGAGGCGCAGGCGCGGGAGGGTTTCCTCGACGCCTACCTCGGGTCCGTCGACGGGTCGCTGCTGCCCGCGGGGCGTCCGGCCACCGACAAGCTGCTTGCGATCTTCGAGCTCGAGAAGGCCGTCTACGAGCTGCGCTACGAGCTCAACAACCGGCCCGACTGGGTGCCGATCCCCGTCGCGGGGATCGCCCGGCTGCTCGAGCAGGAGGTGCCCACGTGATCGTGTCCCCGCATCCCCGCCCGGCCCTCCTCCGCGCTCGCCCCGATCGTGGGTGGCGGCGATGAGCGCGCGCCGGACCCCTCCCGTGGCGACCGCCGACCTCGACCGGCTCGTCGCGCGCGACCACCACGACCCGCACTCGATCCTCGGCGCCCATGCGACGGAGACCGGCGCGATCGTGCGCGCGCTGCATCCCGCGGCCGAGGCCGTCGTCGTGCTGCCCGCCGGCGTCGAGCTGCGGCGCGTGCACCCCGGCGGCGTGTTCGAGGGCGAGCTGACCGGCGTCTCGCTGCCCTACGCCTACGAGCTCGAGGTGCGCTACCCGGACGGCGGGACGTGGGTCGCGCCCGACCCGTACCGCTTCTCGCCGACCCTGTCGGACCTCGACGAGCACCTCTTCCGCGAGGGGCGCCACGAGCGGCTGTGGTCGAAGATGGGCGCCCACGTGCGCGAGGTCGACGGCGTGCCGGGCACCTCGTTCGCCGTCTGGGCCCCGGCCGCGCGGTCGGTCTCGGTCGTCGGCGACTTCAACTTCTGGGACGGCCGCCTGCACATGATGCGCGCCCTCGGCGGCTCGGGGATCTGGGAGCTGTTCGTGCCCGGCGTCGGCGCCGGCGCGCGCTACAAGTTCGAGATCCGCGCGCAGGGCGGCGAGCTGCTGCTCAAGGCCGACCCGTTCGCCTTCCAGACCGAGCTGCCGCCGCAGACGGCCTCGGTCGTGCACTCCTCCTCCTACGCGTGGGGCGACGCGGAGTACCTCGCCGCGCGCGAGTCGGGAACGCCGCTCGGCCGTCCGATGTCGGTCTACGAGGTGCACCTCGGGTCGTGGCGGCTCAACCCGCTGGAGGACAACCGGCCGCTGACCTACCTCGAGCTCGCCGACGAGCTGGCGGCCTACGTCGCCGACCTCGGCTTCACGCACGTCGAGCTGATGCCGGTCATGGGCCACCCGTTCTCCGGCTCCTGGGGCTACCAGGTCACGTCCTACTACGCCCCGACGCCCCGCTTCGGCTCGCCCGACGACTTCCGCGCGTTCGTCGACCGCATGCACGCGCACGGCATCGGCGTGCTGCTGGACTGGGTTCCCGCGCACTTCCCGCGCGACGAGTGGGCGCTCGCGCGCTTCGACGGCACCGCGCTGTACGAGCACGAGGACCCGCGCCGGGGCGCGCACCCCGACTGGGGCACGCTCGTCTTCAACTACGGGCGCAACGAGGTTCGCAACTTCCTGCTCGCCAACGCGCTGTTCTGGGCGCGCGAGTTCCACGCCGACGGGATCCGCGTCGACGCGGTCGCCTCGATGCTCTACCTCGACTACTCGCGCAAGGCCGGCGAGTGGGTGCCCAACGAGTACGGCGGCCGCGAGGACCTCGACGCCGTCGCCTTCCTCAAGGAGCTCAACGAGGTGCTGCACCGCGACGAGCCCGGCGTCATCAGCGCCGCCGAGGAGTCGACCGCGTGGCCGGGCGTCTCGCGGCCGACCTATCTCGGCGGGCTGGGCTTCGGCTTCAAGTGGAACATGGGCTGGATGCACGACACGCTGGGCTACTTCGAGCAGGACTCCGTCCATCGCCGCTACCACCATCACGAGCTGACGTTCTCGCTCATGTACGCCTTCAGCGAGAACTTCATCCTGCCGCTGAGCCACGACGAGGTCGTCCACGGCAAAGGCTCGCTCATCGACAAGATGGCCGGCGACCGCTGGCAGAAGCTCGCCAACCTGCGCTGCCTGTACGCCTACATGTGGGCGCACCCCGGCAAGAAGCTGCTCTTCATGGGCCAGGAGTTCGCGCAGTCGGCGGAGTGGAGCCACGAGCGCTCGCTGGACTGGCACCTGCTCGAGCACGGCGAGAACGCCGGCGTGCAGTCGCTCGTGCGCGACCTCAACCGCGTGCTGCGCGAGACGCCGGCGCTCTACGAGGTCGACTTCGACCCCAGCGGCTTCTGGTGGGTCGAGCCCAACGACGCCGACGCCAACGTCGTCGCGTTCGCGCGCGCCGGGGCCGATCCGAGCGAGGACGTGCTCGTCTGCGTGGCGAACCTGTCGCCGGTCCCGCGGCCGGGCTATCGCCTCGGCCTGCCGAACGCGGGCCGCTGGGTGGAGGCGCTCAACACCGACTCGGCCTTCTACGGCGGCACGGACACCGGCAGCTTCGGCGGCGTCGAGGCCGAGGCGCTGCCGTGGCACGGGCAGCCCTGCTCGGCGGAGCTGTCGCTGCCGCCGCTGGGCGTCGTCTGGCTCGTGCCGGAGCGGCGGCCCGCCGCGGCGAAGAAGGATCGAGCCGGCTAGGCCGGCGCCTGGACGGGCGAGCCGACCAGCTGCTTGATCTGGTCGGCGTCGAGCGTCTCCTGCTCCATGAGGGCGTGCGCGAGGCGCTCGAGGGCCACGCGGGAGGCCGACAGGGCGGCGTCGGCGCGTTCCTGCGCCTCTTCGACGAGCCGCCGGGCCTCGAGGTCGATCGTGCGGGCGGTGTCCTCGGAGTAGGTCACCACGTGCCCGCGCTCGTCGCCGTTCTCGGCGTAGCCGATCGGCCCGAGCGTGTCGCTCATCGCCAGCTCGCGCACCATGTGGTGGGCGATCTGGCCGACCCGGGCGACGTCGTCGCCGGCGCTGGAGCCGGCGTCGCCGAA
Organism: uncultured Solirubrobacteraceae bacterium; assembly: GCA_963769555.1. GTDB lineage: Bacteria > Actinomycetota > Thermoleophilia > Solirubrobacterales > Solirubrobacteraceae > CADCVQ01. The sequence goes on from CAVYMD010000002.1 coordinate 72,164, forward strand.
GACGAGCCGCTCGGCCGCGCGCCCGCCGAGCAGGATCGCCATGTCGTCGATCAGGCCCGAGCGCGACCGCGCGACGCGGTCGTGCGTGTCGATGAGCCACGCGCGGCCCAGCGACTTGCCCGACGGGATGATGCTGACCATGTGCGGCAGCGTGCTGTCGGGCACGCCGAGGGCGACGATGACGTGTCCCGCCTCGTGGACGGCGACGACGCGCCGCTCGGACTCGGTCAGCACGTGGTTGCGGGCGATGCCGAGCGTCGCGCGCTCGACGGCCAGCTCGAGCGTGGACATCGTGATCTCGTAGGTGCCGGCGCGCGCGCTCAGCAGCGCGGCCTCGTTCATGACGTTCGCCAGGTCGGCGCCGGACATGCCGCGCGTGATGCCGGCGATCGCGTCGAGGTTGACGTCGCCGGCGAGGCGCTTGGTGCCGACGTGGACGCGCAGGATCGCCAGCCGTCCCGCGCGGTCGGGGAGGTCGATCGTGATCTCGCGGTCGAAGCGTCCGGCGCGCACGAGCGCGGGGTCGAGGATCTCCGGGCGGTTCGTGGCGGCCATGATGATGACCCCCTCGCGCTGGCGGAAGCCGTCGAGCTCGACGAGGATCTGGTTGAGCGTCTGCTCGCGCTCGCGGTTGCCGTCGGCCGAGGACTCGCGCCGCGCGCCGATCGCGTCGATCTCGTCGATGAAGACGATTGTCGGCGCCATCGCGCGGGCCTGGCCGAAGAGGTCGCGCACGCGCCCGGAGCCCTCGCCGACGAAGATCTCCGTGAACTCCGTCGCCGCGACCGAGAGGAAGGCGGCGTTGGACTCCCCGGCGACGGCGCGCGCCAGCAGCGTCTTGCCGCAGCCGGGCGGGCCGACGAGCAGGAAGCCCTTCGGGAACGAGGCGCCGTGGGAGGCGAAGCGCGTCGGGTCGCGCAGGTACTCCGTGATCTCGCGCAGCTCGGTGAGCGCCTCGCCGATGCCGGCCACGTCGTCGAACGTGACGCGCTCGCCGCCGAGCATCTGGGCGCCCATCGTGCGATCGCGCATGCTCAGCCGTCGCTGGCGCTCGGGGGCCTCGAGGATCCGCGTCAGCGCCCGGTCGAACTCGTCCTGGGCGATCTCCTCGTGGTCGACGCGGGCGGCGAGCAGGGCGGCCTCGTTGACGATGCTCTCCAGGTCGGCGCCCGTCATGCCGATCGCCCGAGCGGCGACCGCGCGGAGATCGACGTCGGCGGCCAGCGGCTTGCCGCGGGCGTGCAGCTCGAGGATCGCCGCGCGCCCGCCCTCGTCGGGCCGGTCGACGGAGACGGTGCGGTCGAAGCGGCCGGGCCGCAGCAGCGCCCCGTCGAGGTCGTCGGGACGGTTCGTCGCTCCGATGACGACCGTTCCCTCGCCGCGCATGAAGCCGTCCATCTCGGAGAGCAGCTGGTTGAGCGCCTGGCCCTGCTCGTCGGCGGTCGCGGCCGGCCCCGAGCGGCGCTTGCGCGCGACGGCGTCGATCTCGTCGATGAAGACGATCGCCGGCGCGCTCTCGCGCGCCTGCTTGAAGAGCTCACGGACCCTCGCCGCGCCGACGCCGACGTACATCTCGACGAAGTCCGAGCCGGAGATCGAGTAGAAGGACGCGCCGGACTCGCCCGCGAGCGCCTGCGCCAGGAGCGTCTTGCCGCAGCCGGGCGGCCCGTAGAGCAGCACGCCCTTGGGGACGCGGGCGCCGACCTTGGCGAACCGGTCGCGGTCGACGAGGAAGTCGGCGATCTCGCGCAGCTCGTCGACCGCCCCGTCCTGGCCGGCGACGTCGTCGAAGGTCAGGAGCAGCTCGCTGTCGGTCGCCCTGCGCGCGCCGCTGCTCTGCGAGAACGGCCCGCCGCCCGCGCGCATCGAGATGATGAAGTAGACCAGGACCGTGACGAGCAGGAGGCCGGGCAACAGGACCACGAGGTACGGCAGCACGTTCTTGCCGTACTGCTGGTCGATCCGCGTCGGCACCTCGTTGTTCGTCAGCAGCTGGACGAGCGAGTCGCGGGAGTTCGCGGCGCTGCGGATGTACGGCGTGTAGAACTTCACCGGCGGGCCGGTACGCGGCTGGTAGGTCCCCTCGACGAGCGAGTCGACGTCGCGCACGACGGCGCGCTGGATCACGCCGGATTCGGCGAGCGTGACGAAGCGCGAGAAGTCCAGCCGGCGGCCGTCGGGGTTCGGGCGGGAGGCGAGGACCACCTGGACGAAGGCGATGAGCAGGACGACGACGATCAGGCTCGCCCAGAAGCCCGGCGTGTTGAGACGCCGCTTGGACGCGCGCGGCGGCCGTGGGGTGTTCCGTGCAGATCGCCGCATGTGTCGTTAGCAGCCTACAACTAGGTGGGTCGGACAGCTAGCACGCGCGGGACGACGGCGGCGCCGCGGACGGGCGGGCGAGGCTCTCCGCGGCGCCGCGACCCCGGCGGGCCGCCGGACGACGGCCGCTCGGACCTTCCGAGCGGCCGTCGTGGCGGATGCGGCCCCAGCACCCTTTATTGGGGCTGCACCTCCTTGGAGGTCGCCTGTCCGCCGATGCGTCCCAGCTGCACGCCGGTGTACTGGATGGACAGGTGACCGCCGGCCTTTGCCGCTTCGGCGGGCAGCTTCTCGTTCATCCGCCATGCCCCCCGGCTGATCGGCGCCTTGTAGTTCAGCGAGCGCAGCGAGCCGTCCGGACGCACGTAGTCCATCCGCACCCGCACGACGCCGCCGCGCGCGCGGGGCGTGATCTTGCCGGACACCTGCAGGCGCCCGTTGACGATCCGCGCCGTCTTGCGCTGCAGCAGTGCCGGGTTGCGCGCCGCACGCAGCCGCACCTTGTCCGGACGCGTCCGCGCGTTGCCCTTGTAGGACACCGTCACGATCCCCGTCCCCAGCCGGCCCTGCTTGGCCGACAGCAGCTTCGTGTAGCTGATCGTGCCGTTCTTGATCGGACGCGTGAAGCGCAGCTTCTCACCGGCCGAGAAGTACTCAAACGACACCCGGCCCGACGAACGACCCGTCAGCCGCACCAGCAACTGCAACCGCCGGCCACGCACCCGCGCACGCTCCAGGCGCAACTTCGCCGGGAACAACTCCTGCGCAGCAGGCGGCGGAGGCGGAGGCGGCACCACAGCCGGCGGCGGCGGCGGAGGTGGCGCCGGCGGCGCGGCCGCCGTCGGGCGCGTGATCGTCGCATCGACGACGAAGAGGCCGCCGTTGATGTCCGTCATCACGACGCGCGCGCTGTCCGGGCCGAGCCGGCGGACGTCGACGCCGGTCAGCAGCCGCTGCGTGGGCCACGAGGCCCCGCGGCTCAGGAACGGCCCGCCGCCGATCTCGTTGTTCGGGCCCGCGCCGGCGAGCGGCGAGGGGTCGGCGACTCCGGGCGGCAGCAGCGCGGCGACCTCCTTGGGAGCGCTCGGCGCCGTGACGTCGACGACGCGCAGCCCGTCGGTCATCCACGTCGTGAACGCCAGCTCGTTGCCGAACATGCTCGTCTCGCGCGGCATGTACATGCCGTTGCTCGGCGGCGGCCAGACCTTCGACGTCGGGCTCTGGATCGTGCCGACGAGCGCGGGCGGGTCGACCGAGAAGTCGACGATCTTCTGCTCGCCCCACTTGCCGGCGTTGTCGCGCAGCGTGGCGCTCAGGCCGGTCGGCACGAACGAGAGCGAGTCGGCGAAGGCGGTGCCCTCGGCGGTCGCCCCGCTCCAGCCGAAGCGCATCGCGGCCTTCGTCGCCCCCGCCGGAGCCGTGACGACGTTCGAGAGCGGGGCCCGCGCCGTCACCGCGGAGCGGCTGGCGATCGTGCTCGTCCCCAGGAGCGCGTCGGCCGCGTCGAACCAGTCGACGACGGCCTCGAACGCGCCGTCGACGCGCTCGGCGACCTCGAGGACCGCGCCGGCGCGGTAGGAGCGGCCCGCGCCGACCGCGAAGCGGTTGGCCGGCTTGACGCGAACGCCCGCGACGCGGTCGGTCGCGTTCGCGACGCTGCGGAAGCGCGAGATGTCCGTGCGCACCGCCGGGGCCGCGCAGTTCGGCGAGCCCGGCGGGCACTGCACGACGAAGCCGTCGCCCGTGTAGGAGCCGTTGCCCACGCTGCCGTCGAGCGTGATCACGTTGTTGTCGATCCGCGTCACGGTCCAGTTGCCGTTGGCGGCGGTGTTGCCCTTGACGTCGGCGACGCGCACGCGGTCACCGGTCACCAGGCCGTGGCCGATCGCCCGGACCGTGATCGGCGAGGTGTTCGTCGCCGCGTCGCAGGTCTCGGGAGTGACGCCCCCCCCGGTGCAGTTCAGCGCGACGCCGAAGGGCTTGACCGTGACGTTCGCGGCGACGCTGCCGGGCGCGAGCTCCCAGGCCGCGGGCAGCGCCGTCCCCGAGAAGACGCGGTTGGGCACGAAGCCCACCATCGTGTTGAAGGCGCTGAGCTTGACGCCGACGCTCGGCATGTTCGGCAGCCCGCCGTCCGGGCCGGCATTGGAGAGCGACAGCGCCTCGCCGCCGATGCTGTACATGCCGCCCGTCGCACCGGCCGCGAACGCCCGCTGCAGCTTGCGCGAGAAGCTGCAGCCGTCGAAGCCGCTGCCGCCCGACTCGAACAGCGCGATCTTGCCGTTGGGATCCTCGAGATAGGGGTCGGCGGCCTTCAGCGTGCTGTTGACGAGCGGCGAGGCCGGGCAGCCGCGCCCGACGTACGCGACGTCGCCCGTGAGCTGCTGGCCGGCGCGCAGGTACAGCTTGCTCGGCGCCGCGATCGTCTCGCAGCCGCGGCTCGTCGCCGAGATCCCGGGCGCGTTGATCGTGAGCGTCGTCAGCGCCGGATCCATGTCCTCCTCGGAGACGATCGCGAGCAGGTGGCCGTCGGGCCCCGTGAACGTCTGCACGTCGGCGGCGTTGCCCTCGACCTCGCCCTCCGGCGTCTCGCCGCCGTCGGCGGCCGGCGGGTAGCCGAACACGAGCGGGTTGGGAGCAAAGACCTTGGGACTCTGGGCCGTGCCGCTGCCGCCGTTGTAGCGCGGGAGGTTGTCGAGGTCGATCCCCATGAGCGCCGCCGTGTTGGGGCTGCCGAAGTTCGCGTGCAGCGCCTCGCTGAGCGCCGGGGAGGTGCCCGGCTGCGAGCCGTCGTAGAAGGAGACGACCGCCTTGGACCGGTCGGGGCTCAGCGCCGGCGTGCGCGCGGCCTGGAAGGTCCGGCAGCCGTTGTTGGAGTTCTGCCCGATCGCCGAGTCCGGGAAGGTCGAGAGCTGCTGCGGGCTCGCGGGGTTGGTGATGTCCAGGAGGCGCACGTCGCCGAAGAACGAGACGCCGCCGGTGTTGCCGATGCTGAACGGGGTCGTCGCGAGCGCGTAGACCTTCGGCGTGCCGCCCGGGCCGTTGTTGCGGGTGAACATGCGGACCTCTTCGAAGATCCCCCAGCGGCCGTCGGGCGGGCTGACGCCGGCCGGGCAGGTGATCGGCGGGCCGGGCGTGCAGAGCGGGTTGACGATGTTCTCGGGATCGAAGACGCCGATCGGCGTCGCCGGGATGTTCTTCGGGTCGGTGACGTCCCAGAACTCGATCCGCGCGCCGTCGAAGAACGACTGCTCGCAGCGCTCGGTCGTGATCGCGAGGATGTCCTTGCCGATGGCGGGGTTGTGCAGGACGTCGACGCTGCTCGCGGTCGACGCGACGTTCGGGACGTTGGCGGTCCGTCGCGGGTTGCCCTTCGGGCCGGTGAGGACGGTCTTCGTGTCGGCGATCGTGATCTGGCGGATGACCTGCGGCGAGGCGGGGTTGCTCAGGTCGACGACCTTGACGCCGCCGTGGTCGGTGCAGATGCGGCCCGGCGTCGACAGCGCGCCGTGGTTCTTCGAGCCGGCGGCGACGAACGCGAAGTCGCCCAGCACGGAGACGTCGCCGTTCTGCCCGCGCGGCTTGACCGTGCCGTCGAGGCCGAGCGAAGGCAGGCTCGTCTGCCCTCGCAGGGTCAGGTCGACGCTCTGCACCGCGGCGCTCGAGACGCCCACCCAGCCCGACAGCACCAGCAGCGCCGACAGCGCTGCCGCCAGCTTCACGTTCGTCCGCATGACCGCTCACCCCCCGTGGATTCGACGAGCCATCAGGCGGCTCGGCTCGACACTAGGGATCTATGGACCTCAAAAGCAATAGGTGTCCGACATTTACCGGACGACGGTGGTGAGGGCGCGGGCACGCCAGACGGCCCGGGCGGTCGCTGACGGCCCGCCGGCGGTCCGGCGCGGACCGCCGCCGCGGCGCCATACGGGGCCTATAGTGCCGCGAGGTGCGAGCGCGACACCAGAGGCTCGCGCCGGGCGCCGGCGCGACGGCGCGACGGCGCGTATGGCTCCTCGCCTTCGGCGCCGCGCTCGCGACACTGGCGTGCGGCCCGGCGACCGGGCTCGCGAGCGCCGGCGCCGGCGCCGGCGCCGCCGACCGGAGCGCCCCCGCGGCGGTCAGGCCACCCAACGACCCCCTGTTCCGGCACCAGTGGAACCTGCACGCCATCCAGATCCCGTCGGCCTGGGCCGCCACGCGCGGCGAAGGCGCGGTCGTCGCCGTGCTCGACACCGGCGTCGCGTACCGCACGCGCGGCCGCTACCATCGGGCGCCGGACCTCGCCGGCACGCGCTTCGTCGACGGCTGGGACTTCGTCGACGGCGACCCGTATCCCGACGACGTCGCTCCACGGGACGACCGGCGCAGCCACGGCACGCTCATGGCGGGGCTCATCGCGCAGACGACCGGCAACGCCCTCGGAGCGGCCGGGGTCGCGCCGGACGCCGCGATCATGCCCGTCCGCGTGCTGAAGCCGGACCTGTCGGGCTCGGCCACGGCGATCGCGCGCGGGCTGCGCTTCGCGGCCGACCACGGCGCGGACGTGGTGAGCCTGAGCATCTCGGGCCCGTCCGAGACGCGCGTGCTGACGCGCGCGATCGACTACGCCGTCGGCCGCGGCGTGACGGTCGTGGCGGCGGCCGGCAACGACGGGGCGGACACGGTGTCCTGGCCGGCGGCGCACCCCCGCGTCATCGCCGTCGGCGCGGTGTCGCGCGACCTCTCCCGCGCGCCGTACTCCAACTCCGGCGCCGCGCTGGACCTCGTCGCCCCGGCCGGCGCCCGCGATCGCGTCGACACGGGCTACGGCCCCGGCGACGGCGTGGTCGCCCAGACCCTCAAGGGCGGGCAGGCGACGTTCTGCTTCTGCTTCTCGGCCTCGACCTCGGCCGCCGCCGCCGAGGTCTCGGGGGTGGCGGCGCTGCTCGTCGCGTCGGGGCGGGCGCGCGGCCCGGCGCAGGTGCGCGCCGCGCTCGTGGCGGGCGCCCGCGACCTCGGCGCGCGCGGGCGCGACGACGAGTTCGGGGCCGGCCTCGTCCAGGCGCGCGGGGCGCTCGGCGAGATCGGCGCCCTCCCCTCGGCCGCCGACGGTCCCGGCCGGACGCGACCGCCCGTCCCCGCCGCGGGAGGCCTGCCCTGGGCGCTGATCGGGCTGGGGGGCGGGCTTGCCGTCGTGGCGCTCGCGCTGGTCGTGCGCTCGCGGCGCTCGGCCGGCCGGCGCACGTCGGCATAGCGCGGACCGTCCCGGCGGGGTACGAGGATCGTGCCGGATCGTGCGGCGCAGCGACGCCCGCGCCGCAGACGGTCCCAACGCTCTGAATCCCAGTGTGCGCGGGCTCCGAGGGGCAGGTCCGATGCCCGCGGCGCCCGAGCGGATCGTGCGGCTAGATGTACAACCCATCTAGACGCGCGACACGCAGACCTGTTAGAACCTTCCCCGTGCGCAAGGTTGCGCCCTGGGAGAGACCCGGCGTCGCGGAGCAGTCGCGGCGTCTGACAAAGGAGTTCCGATGAAGCGCAATTTTGGGCTGGTCCTACTGGTCGGCGTGCTCTTGCCGCTGACCGTGGTCGCCAACGCGTCCGCGCAGGGCGGCACCATGCAGGTCAGCACCCAGACCGTGAACCCCGGCCAGACGATCAACGTCAAGGCGTCGTCGTTCAGCAGCGACACCGTCAGGTCCGACCCGGCGCAGATTCGCCTCGACAAGCGAACGGCGCCGTCGCTGCGCAGCGCTGCGGTCGCCGGGGACGGTACGGTCGACACCGACGTGACGATTCCGGCGAGCACGCCGCTCGGCTGGCACCTGCTGATCGCCACGCAGCGCTTCCAGGGCGGCAACCAGCGAAGCTTCGGCCCCGCGCGGGTGCGCATCCTCGTCGTCAGGGCGGCCGGGGGCGCCGGAGCCCCAGGACGCTCGCCGGGCTCCGGCCCGGTCGCTCCGCTCGGCCTCGGCCTCGCCCTCGTCCTTCTGCTCGCGGGCGTTGCGCTGACGGCTCGCCGCCATCGCAGGCTCCCCCGACCGCTCGGCAGCTAGCCGGACGCAACCAGAGGACACGTACATGAAACTGCGTCTGACCAGCATCACCGCACTCGTGATCGCCTGCCTGATCGGGGCCGCCAGCCTCGCGCAGGCCGCCGTCCGCGTGTCGCCCAACGAGCGGCTCGACGGCGACACCACCCCCTTCCGCGGCCAGGACCAGGTCGGTCTCGCCGTCAACCCGTCGAACCCGAACAACATCGTCGCGACGTACTCCAACTACCTGGACTCCGTCTGCGAGGCCAGCGCGAGCTTCGACGGCGGAGAGACCTGGGACGCGCCGAAGACCTTCCGGGAGGCTGCGCCCGGCGTCGGCCTGCCGTTCGCCCCCCAGTGCAACAACAGCACCGGCCTCGGCCAGTCGCTGGAGTTCGGCACGGGCAACACGGTCTACTCCCCGCGGATCGCCATCCGCCAGGCGTCGCTGGACTGGGCCCTGATCCTCGACAAGTCCACCGACGGCGGGGCGACGTGGCAGCAGGGCATCATCGCGATCGAGACGCCGGGCGCGCGCTACTACCGCCCGAGCCTGTCCGTCCACGCCGGCGGGGGCACCGCCGGTCAGGATCGCGTCTACGTCGTGGCGCGCGATCTCAACAACAACGCCCCCATCGTGGCGGCCGTCTCCAACAACGGCGGCACGACGTGGTCGGCTCCCGTCACCGTGGCCGCCGGGAACAACCAGGACATGCCGAGCAAGCCGGTCGTCAACACCGACGGCTCGGTCACGGTCGCCTGGCGCTCGACGGGCACCGTCGGGATGCTGCGGGCCGCGCGCTCGACGAACGCCGGCGCGACGTGGTCGGCGCCGGTCGACATCACCGAAGTCGTCAACACCGGCACGTCGACACGCACGCACGTCCAGTCGGTCCCGAAGACGGGTCAGTCGACGAGCGCCAGCTACCCGGTGATGGAGGGCGACCCGACCACCGGCAACCTCTACCTGGTCTTCAGCCAGGGCGTCGACGGGCCGAACGCCCCTCCCGGCGGCTACCAGGGCTCCGACCACTTCATCAGCCCCGACTCGAACGTCTACCTGACGCGCTCGACGGACAAGGGCGCCACCTGGTCTGCGCCGAAGAGGATCAACGACTCGACGGTCTATCCCGGCAACCAGATCAACCAGACGCGCCACCCGGCCGTCGACGTCGGACCCGGGGGCCGTGTGGACGTCATCTGGCACGATCGCCGGCACTGGTACCAGGGACCGGGCGAGCGCACGTGCACGCACTCGCACATCTACTGCGAGGACATCCGGCTCGGCGACACCTACTACGCGTTCTCGACGAACGGCGGCAGCACGTTCTCCGACAACATCCGCGTCACGGACCGCTCGTTCAACAATGCCGTCGGCTACGACACGTCGCCGTCGGGCTACTGGTGGTTCAGCCCGCGTACGGTCCCGCTCGGCTCCAACGGCGTGCTCGTCGGCTGGATGGACTCCCGCGAGGGCAACTGGCACACCGACAACTTCGACATCTACCTGGCCAAGGTCGACCACAACGGCTCCGGCGCTCTGCCGAAGACGGGCATCGAGGCGCCCAACCTCGTCGAGCGCTCGGTCGCGGTCTCGAAGGTCGCCTACCAGGGCGGCACCGAGGGCGCGCTCGTCGGCGGGCCGCGCGACCCCACGGTGCAAGCATTCCCGGACAACACGACGGATCGCCCCAACGGGCCTGCCTCGCGCAACACGTCGACGGTCGTGATCGTCAACGAGGGCGAGGAGGGCCACGCGCTGGCCGGCACGGTGCTCGGCCGCGCGTACCCGGGTCCGGTCCTGCTGTCGCCCGCCGCCGGCCTGCCGCAGAGCGTCAAGGACGAGGTCGCGCGCATCGACCCGCTCGACGCCTACGTCATCGGCGACACGTCCGATCTGTCGGCGCAGGTCGTCGCCGACCTGCAGGCCCTCGGCATCCCGGGCGCATCGATCACGCGCCTGGACGGCGGCAGCGACGCGGCCGCGGCCAGGCTGATCGCGGGCGCTGCCGATCGGCGCACCCCCGCCCAGGTGACCGCCGACACGCCGGCGTTCGACGCCGCCGTGATCGTCAACCCCGACAGCCCTGACGCGGCAGCGGTCTCCGGCCTCGCCGCGGCGCGGCGGCTGCCGGTGCTGTTCGTCGCGCAGAACAGCGTGCCGGCGGCGACGACGACCGCGATCGCCGACCTCGACATCGCCACGGTGCTCGTGATCGGCAGCCCGGGCGTCATCAGTTCGGGCGTCTTCACGACGCTCGACGACCTGCCCGGCGTGACCGCCAAGCGACTGGGCGGCATCGATCAGTACGGGACGTCGCTGGCGGTCGTCGGCGAGGCGATCGCGCGCGGCATGCCGACGAACGTCGTCTACGCCGCCGACGGCAGCGTGCCGATGGAGGGCATCCTGCTCGGAGTCGCGGTCGCCAGGGCCACCGGCATGCTCATCCTCGCCGAGGCGCCGCTGTACGACAAGGCGACGGCGCAGGCGACCACGTTCGGCATGACCGGGATCCAGAAGTTCGTGCTCCTGGGTCCGGCCGCGGCGCCGCCGCCGCCTCCGCCGGCACCGCCGCCTCCGCCGGCACCGCCGGCGGCGCCACCGGCGCCGCCACCGCCACCGCCACCGCCAGCGGTGGTCGAGGACAAGTTCCCGGCCAAGATGCGGCTCGTGCGTGCGCGGGTACGCGGTCGGACGCTGTCGGTGTTCATCCAGATCACCGGGCGCGCCACCGGGAACCTGAAGTTCGAGTACCACGGTGCCGGCCAGAAGGTGCGATTCACGCGCACGATCCGCAACGGCCGCGTGAGTACGGCGAAGTTCCTGTCCGCCAAGCAGGGCCGGCTCGGCACGGGGATCATCACGGTCACCTATGAGGGCAACGCCCGCGTCCGCAAGGACGAGTTGCGGCTGCGCTCGGCGCGCTTCCCGTCGCTGCTCAAGCGCGAGACGACGCGGATCCGCAACGGTCGCCTGCAGGTGTCGGGCACGATCAGCAGCAGGGCCCGCGGCGGCGTCGTCCGCATCCGGATGGACTACAAGGACACCGACGGCGAGGTCAAGTCGCTGAGACTCCGCGCACCCATCAGCAAGGGCAAGTGGAGCCTCGACGAGAAGCTGCCTGCGCAGGCGGCGAAGGCCGGTGGTGACCTGTCGATCCAGTACACCGGCTCGCAGCTGCTCCGCCTCGCAGGCGGGGCCACGTCCAAGCAGGTCCGGCCCTGATCGGGGCGCGGGCATCGGTCGAGCCGTGGCGCGAGCTCCTCGGAGCTCCCGCCACGGCTCGGCGCGCGAGCGGGGCGCGCCGGCAGCCGTGGCTGCCGGCGCGACTGCGCCGCGGCCTACGTATGGTTGACCACCAGTGAATCGCCCTCGCCGGACACACCCACGGCGGCGCCGGCCGTCGCCGTGCGGGCTCGTGGCGCTCATGTCGACGATCTTCCTGGTGGCCGTCGTCGCGATCGCACCGGGTGGCGCTGTGGCCGAGCAGGCCAACCAGCCCAGCTTCGAGCGGGCCGGCCACCTCGCGATCGGTGACCACCACAGCTGCGCGGTGCTGCCCCGCGCCGGATCGGCGCTGCGCTGCTGGGGATGGAACGGCAGCGGTCAGCTGGGCTACGGTGACACGATCCCGATCGGCGACGACGAGGAGCCGTCCTCGGTCGGTCCCGTCGCTCTCGGCGCCGGCCGGACGGCGGCCGCGATCGCCGCCGGTGACGTCCATACGTGCGCCCTGCTCGACGATGGCGGCGTGCGCTGCTGGGGCTACGGCGTCAACGGCCGGCTCGGTTACGGGTCCCAGAGCAACATCGGCGATGACGAGCCGATCACCGCCGCCGGACCCGTCGATCTCGGGCCAGGGCGCACGGCAAAGGCGATCAGCGCGGGCAACGGCCACACGTGCGTGATCCTCAACAACGACGGCGTGATCTGCTGGGGGTTCGGCTCCGATGGCCGGCTGGGGCAGAGCAGCGAGGAGTGGATCGGCGACAACGAGACGCCGGCCGCAACGCCGCCGATCAATCTCGGTGCCGGGCGCACGGCGACCGCGATCACCGCGGGTGGAACCCACACGTGCGCGATCCTCGACGGCGGCGACGTTCGCTGCTGGGGCACCGACCGCGGCGGTCAGCTGGGCTACGCCCAGGATCAGTGCAAGCCCGAGGGAGATCCGGACGCGTTCGACTGCCCGCGAACGGTCGGTCGCTCAGCGGAGACGGCGGTGCACCTGTTCGGTCCGGTCAACCTCGGCGCCGGCCGGACGGCGAGCGCGATCTCGGCCGGCAACTTCCACACCTGCGCGATCCTCGACGACGGCAACGTCCGCTGCTGGGGCAACAACGCCCAGGGGCAGCTCGGCGCCGGCAACTTCAGGCCCGTCGGCGTGATCGACGAGCCCGGCGACGCCCCCGTCGTCGCCCTCGGCGCCGGTCGCACGGCGACGGCGATCAGCGCCGGTCGCGAGCACACCTGCGTGATCCTCGACGACGGCAACGTGCGCTGCTGGGGCCTGGGGAGCTTCGGCCGGCTGGGCACCGGTGGCACCGCGTCGATCGGCGACGACGAGCTGCCGACCGCGGTTCCCCCGGTCGACCTCGGCGCCGGACGGACAGCGAAGGCGATCAGCGCCGGTCGCGACCACACCTGCGTGGTGCGCGACGACGACAGCATCCTGTGCTGGGGCAGGGGCTCCAACGGCCGGCTCGGCTACTGCTCGGAGGAAGTGATCGGCGACGACGAGGCGCCCGGGTCGGTGGGACCCGTTCCGCTCGGCCAGCCCGGCATCGCCGGCGACGGCTGCTTCGTGGCGCCTCCGCCGCCTCCGCCGCCACCACCACCACCGCCCGCGGCTGCGATTGCGCCGCCGCCGCCGCCGGTCGGGCCGCCGGTCGGGCCGTCGGTGCCGGCCGCACCGGCACCCGACCCCGCCGCGGTTAGGCTGGCAACGGCGCTGCAGCGCGAGAGCACGCGCCGCAAGACCTATCGCAGCTGCCTGCGCAAGTCCACCATCCGGCTGAGGGCCGACCGCCGCCGGATCCGCCGCCTGCCGTCGCTGAAGCGCCGCAGCGCCACCCGCCGTGCCGAAGCGCGCGCCAAGGGGAGCCGGCGGTCCTGCCTGCGACGCCACTCGCGCATCCCGGGACGGGTCAGGGACCTGACGTCCAAGGCGATCGGCGGCCGCAAGATCCGGTTGAGGTTCGAGCTCCCCGGCACCGATCGCAACAAGCCGCCCGCGGCTCGGCGCTACCTGGTCAAGCAGTCCCGCCGGCCGATCCGCACCGCGCGCGACTTCGTCCGCGCGGTGTCGCTGTGCCGGGGCAACTGCGCCTTCGACGCCAAGGTCGTCGGCACGAAGGCCGAGCTGACGATCACCGGTCTGAAGCGCCACCGCCGCTACTACTACGCCGTTGCCGCCCGCGACAACGTTTCGGGGCGGACCGGGAGACGGTCCAAGACGGTCAGGTCGCGGGCACGCTAGATCGCCCTGTCGAGCGAGCGGATGAGATCGAAGATGCGCGTCCTGATTGCGTCGGACCCCCGTCGGCCCCTTGTCAGGCACCATGTGAGCCGTATCGGCAGTCTGCAGTTCGACGTATGCGTATCGTGCTGACCTCGTGACTCGCATTCGACCTTCTTCCGCTCCCCGGCCGCGCCCGCTGATGCGGCGCGCCGTGCTGGGCCTGACGCTGCTCCTGGCCGCTGCGGCCGTCCTCCAGCCCGGCGGCGCCGTCGCCGAGCAGGCCACCCAGCCGTCGCAACCCGCCGCCGGGTACCTCGCGACCGGCGACTACCACAGCTGCGCCGTCATCCCGGACCTGTCCAACGCGGTGCGCTGCTGGGGCTTCGGCGGCAGCGGCCAGCTCGGCTACGGCAACCCCACCCCGATCGGCGACGACGAGACGCCGGCCTCGGCCGGGCCGGTCGACCTCGGCGCGGGGCGCAGCGCAACCGACATGAGCGCCGGCGACGTCCACACGTGCGCCGTGCTCGACAACGGCAGCGCGCGCTGCTGGGGCTTCGCGGGCAACGGCCGGCTGGGCTACGCCGGCACCGCCATCATCGGCGACGACGAGGCTCCGGGCTCGGTGGGGCCGATCGCCCTGGGCGCCGGCCGCACGGCGAAGACGATCACCGCCGGCAACGGGCACACGTGCGCGATCCTCGACAACGACGCCGTGCGCTGCTGGGGCTTCGGTCTCGACGGGCGGCTGGGCTACGGCGACACCGCCGACATCGGCGACGACGAGACTCCCGCCACGGCAGGGCCGGTCAACCTCGGCGCCGGGCGGACCGCGGCCGCGATCACCGCCGGCGGCTCGCACACCTGCGCGATCATGGATGACGGCAACGTGCGCTGCTGGGGCTTCGCCGGCAACGGGCGCCTCGGCTACGGCAACCTCGAGGACATCGGCCAGACGCCGGACAAGACGCCGGACAAGGTCGGCCCGGTCTATCTCGGCGCCGGCCGGACCGCCAGGGCGATCAGCGCCGGCTTCAGCCACACCTGCGCGATCCTCGACACCGGCGCCGTGCGCTGCTGGGGCTTCAACGGCAGCGGCCGCCTGGGCACGGGCAACTTCCAGAACATCGGCGACAACGAGACGCCCGGCTCCATCCCCACCGTGGACCTCGGCGCCGGCCGCACCGCGAAGGCGATCACCGCCGGCGGCGAGCACACGTGCGCGATCCTCGACAACGACACCGTGCGCTGCTGGGGCTACGGCGCCTTCGGCCAGCTCGGCTACGGCAACTCCGACGCGATCGGCGACAACGAGACGCCGGGCGCCGCCGGTCCCGTCGACCTCGGCGCCGGGCGCACCGCGCGGGCGATCAGCGCCGGCGCGCTGCACACGTGCGCGCTGCTCGACGACGGCAGCATTCGCTGCTGGGGCTACGGCGCCAACGGCCGGGTCGGGTACTGCAACGAGGCCATCGTCGGCGACAACGAGGTGCCGGGCTCGCTCGGGCCCGTCGCCCTCGGGCAGCCGGGCATCGCGGGTCAGGCCTGCCCGGCACCCCCGGTGGCTCCGCCGCCGCCACCGGTGCCGCCGCCCCCGCCCCCGGTCGCCCAGGTCGCGCCGCCGCCGCCGCCGCCGGCCAGCCAGCCGCAACCCGCGGCACCCACGCGGCTGTCCCGCGCGCTCACCGCTGAGCGCGCGCGCGAGAAGCGCTACCGCAGCTGCCTGCGCAAGGCCACGAGGCGGATCAGGGCCGATCGCAAGCGTGCCCGCCGCCTGCCGTCGCTCAAGCGGCGCGGCGTGCTGCGGCGGGCCGAGGCCCGGGCCAGGTCAGCGCGGCGTTCGTGCCTGCGGCGCCATTCGCGCATCCCCGGCCGGGTGTCGCACCTGTCGGCGAAGTCGAGCGGGAAGGGCAAGATCCGCCTGACCTTCCGGGCGCCGGGCACCGACGCTCGCAAGCCGCCCGCGGCGCGCCGCTACCTCGTCAAGCAGTCCCGCCGGCCGATCCGCACCGCGCGCGACTTCGTGCGCGGGGCGTCGCTGTGCAAGGGCCGCTGCTCGTTCGACATCAAGCCGGTCGGCGCCAGCCTCGAGCTCACGATCACCGGGCTGCGCAGCCACCGGCGCTACTACTACGCCATCGCGGCGCGCGACAACGTGTCCAACCGAACCGGCAGGCGCTCGAAGACGACCAGGGCCCGCGCGGGCTGACCGACCGCCCCGGGCGGGTTATCCTGCGCCATGCCCGCCGCCGTCGACCTCATCGCGGGCCTGCTCGTCGTCGCGGCGGCCGGATGCGGGTTCTGGCTCGGGCTGGGACGCTCGCTGCCGCTGGCCGGCTTCGCCGCGGGGGCCGTGCTCGGCAGCCGCGCGCCCCTGCTGTTCGGGCAGGACCTGGACTCGCGCTACTCGCTCGTGGCGGCCCTGCCGGCCGCCCTGCTGCTCGGGGCGCTGCTGGCCGCGCTGCTCGAGCGGTTCGGCTGGCGCATGGCTCGGCGCGCCGGCCTGGGCGCGCTCGCCGACGCAGGGGCGGGCGCGCTGCTCGGCGCGTGTGCCGGCGTCGCCGCGGTCTGGCTGCTGGCGCCGGTGATCTCCGAGGTTCCCGCCGCGCGCGAGCGCCTCGCGCGGTCCGAGCTCGTGGGGCGACTCAACGACGTGCTGGCGCCGGCGGGTCCCAAGCGCCTCGAGGACCGCCCGATCGACGTCCTGCCGAGGTTCGCCGGTCGCACGCCGTGGGTGGGAGTCGGCGACGAGAGCGTCCTGAGCGACCCGGACATCGTCAAGGCCCAGCGCAGCGTGCTGAAGGTCGACGTCACGTCGTGCCGGGGGCATGGAACGGGCAGCGGCTGGGTGGCGCGCAACGGCATCGTCGTCACGAACGCGCACGTCGTGGCAGGCTCGAGCAGCATCAGGGTGCAGGCGCGGGGAGGCAGCGCATGGATGTCCGCCGTGCCGATCTGGTTCGACGGCACCCACGACATCGCCCTCCTTCGCGTGCGTGAGATGCGCGGCCTGCCGGCCTTGCCGATGGTGCGCGATGCGGCGGGAGGCGCGTCGGCGGCGGCGCTGGGCTACCCGCTCGGGCGCTGGGCCGTCCGCCGGGCCCGCATCGGGCCGACGACGAAGCGGCTCGTCGGCTTCCTGTCCGGCCCTCCGTCGCCGGGCGTCTCGGACACGATCACCGGCCGCCTCGTCACCGTGTTCCGAAGCAAGGTCCAGCCGGGAAGCTCGGGGGGGCCCGTCGTGGACACGCTTGGCCGGGTGGTGACCACGACGTTCGCCGGCGACTTCGCGTCGGGGTCCCTCGGCGTGCCCAATCGGTACGTCCGCGCGGGATTGCGCAAAGCCGGGCCGCGCGTCGGCACGGCGAGCTGTCGCAGGCGCTGAGCCCGCGGTGCTGGCGCTGACTCGCGCGCAGGCGCTGAGCCCGCGGCGCAGGCGCTGCGCCCGCGCGCAGCCAGACGAGCGACGGCCCGGGCGCCCGGGCCGCCGCGCGGCTCTTCCTATGCGGTCGCCGACGAGCGCCGGCGCCGCACCGCGAGCCCGAGGAGCACGAGCCCGGCGAGCGCCGCGACGATGCCGCCGATGCGCAGCGCGCTCTTCGCGGTGTCCGACAGGCGCGGGGGGTCGTCGACGGCGACGACGGCTTCCGCGAGATCCTGCTTCTGGGTCTCGGGCACGCCGTTGCGCGTGTCGGTCCACACGCCCATCGCGGCGCGATCGTCGGAGATGAGCGCCAGGCGGCTGCCGAGATCCGGCAGGCCCTCCTTGGCGCCGAAGCCGATCCGCGAGTCGGAGGGCTGGCTCGAGAGACGCAGCGCGGGGGTGAAGGTCTCGCCGTGGTCGAACGAGGACTGCAGCGAGACCTGGTTCATGACGTTGTCCTTGGCGTCCGCGCGGCGGTCGTAGTACAGGACGTCGAGCCGGCCGTCGGGGGCCACGGCGATCTTCGGCAGGTACTGCGCGGTGCCGTCCTTCGGGCGCGTGTCGTTGACGCGCACGGGCGCGCTCCACGTCGACTCGCCCGGCTCGAGCGACCACACCCAGACGTCGGGATCGCCGAGGCGATCGTCCTGGTAGGCGGCGTACAGCCGTCCCTCGTCGTCGACTGCCACCGAGGGGGCGGGGGCGAGGAACACGATGAAGCGGCCGATCGGCGAGATGCGGTCGTCGACGACCGACTCGGACCATCCGGCCTGTCCGTCGGACGAGCGCGCCATGACGAGCGAGAAGCTCCCCTTGTAGGGCGGTCCGCCGAGGCCGCGGTGCACGCCCTCGTAGTCGAGCTTGTCGTCCCCGAGGTCGGTGTAGAGAACGTAGAGCGTGCCGTCGCGGCCGACCGTCGGCACGGGCGTGATGACGCGGCCGCGGTCAGGGTTGCTGAGCGGCGCGGGGTCGCTCCATGTCTTCCCGGCGTCGTCGGAGCGCGACGCCACGAGCCGGTTGCCTGGAGACAGGAACTTCAGCGGGCCGACGGCGTTGCCCTGCAGCCAGGTCATGAAGATCCGCTTCGCGTTGGCCGGGTCGGGCGCGAGGCGCACCTGGAAGGTGAGCTTGCCCTGAACCTTGACGGGGTCCGAGAGCGTGCGGCCGCCGTCGTCGGACGTCGTCAGCCACAGCGCGTTGGGGACGTTGCCGCTGCCCTTGAGCGTGACGAACGAGTAGTAGAGCGTCCCGTCGGCGGAGAACGCGACGTCGGGGGCGAAGCACTTGGCCTCCTCGCCCTTGGGGGCGGGGATGGCGGTCTGGCTCCAGGTCGCGCCGCCGTCGAACGAGGCGTGCAGCGCGCAGGAGAAGAAGGGCGTGTCGATGCGGCTGGAGGCCGCGAGGTTCTGGGTGCGCGTCGGGTTGCGCGCAAGCGTCGGCGAGTTGTGGGCGCTGATGTCCTCGCTGCTTCGCGCCGACAGGTTGACGGGCGCGTCGCGACCGACGAGCTGCACCGTCGGCTCCTCGCCGTAGGCGCCCGCGAAGATCACGGCGCCGATGCCGGCGAGTATGAGCCACAAGCCAAGGAGCGCCGAAAGGAACGAGCCCCGCCGCCTCTGGCGGTCGGGGCTCGTTTCACTCTCTGGCGGCTGGCGAGAGGCGGTCTCCGCGTCAGCCGTGGTCATCTAGGTGCTAGCGCTCGGTGGCGCGGCGACGGCGACCTGCCGTGGCCAGCGCACCGCCGGCGATGCCGACGAGGCCGAGGCCGAGAACGGCCATACCGGCAACCATGGCGCCGCTGAGGCCGCCACCCGTGCCGCCGGCCGCAGCCGTTGCGGATGCCAGCGAGGGCCGGGAGGCCGCGGAGCTGACGCCGCTCCACAGGTCAGCCGTGGCCGTACGCGTCGAGGCCGCCGGTGCGGTCTTCGCCGCCGGCGCCGTGCTCTTGGCCGTCGAGCGGGCAGAGCCCTTGCTCGTCGACGCCGTGCTCTTGGACGCCTTCGGCGCCGCCGAGCTGGCGAAGACCGGCTGGCCGTTCTGCTTGGTCACGCCGGCAGTCGACCCGTTGACACGGGACGTCACTGCGCTCTGGCGGGCCGGAGCGGGCTTCGTCACCGCGCGGCTGGACTCGCGGACGGCGCCGCTCGTCGAGGCCGACGCGCTCTGCGCCGGAGCCGAGACCGCGGGAGCCTTGGCCTGCGCGGGCGCCTGAGCCTGCGGGGCCGGAGCGGGGGCAGGAGCCGCCGCCGCCGTCGCCGGCGGAGTCGCTGCGGGCGTCGGCGTCGCCGCCGGTGCCGGAGCGGCCGTGGATGACGGGGGCGCTGCGGGTGTCTGCGGGGTGCCGTATCCGGCCGGCGTGCATGCGAACGCTACGCCCGCTGCGAGCACTGGCGCGCTCAATACGCCGATGAAGCCAAGACCCGCTCTTCGGGTGCGTGGTACCACTGCGACCGCCTCCTGACGAAACATGGGTTTTCTGGGTGCGTTGCGAAGCTACCACTATGTGTCAACCGCATCAAGTCATCGACTACATGACTTCTCGCATGCGGACGGATGGATGCCTATGGTCTGGGCCATGACGGCCACCCGAGCGACGCGCGCCCAGACCACGATACTCCTTCTCGCGCTGGTTGCGAGCCTCCAGACCGCCCCCGCGGCGGCCCAGCAGACCGACGTCCTGCGGCTGCCGTTTCCCAGCTACGACGGCGGTCTGACGCCGTACACGTTCGAGCTCGGCTACCCCCTCGTCACGCTCGTCTACGACACGCTCATGTGGCGCGACGCCGACGGCGTGCCGCAGCCCTGGCTGGCGCAGTCGGTCACGCGCAGCCGCGGCGGCCGGCGCGTCACGGTGCGGCTGCGCTCCGGCGCGCGCTGGCACGACGGGCGGGCGGTCACCGCGCAGGACGTCGCCTTCACGCTGCGCTACATGGCCGCGCGGCGCCATCCCCGGTTCAGCCCGCAGCTGGCCGACATCAGCCGCGTCAGCGCCACCGGCAGGCTGACGGCGAGGATCGACCTGCGGCGCCCGTCGCTGGGCTTCGAGGACCAGCCGCTCGCCGACGTCCCGATCCTTCCCAGCCACCTGTGGCGCGACCTGCCCGCGGGCCGCCGCGCGCCGAGCGGGCTCGCGGTGGGCAGCGGGCCGTACCGGCTGACCCGGGCGAGCAGGAAGGGCGGCTACGTCCTGAAGGCCGAGCGCGGCCACTTCAAGGGCCCGCCGCGCGTCGGCGAGATCCGCGTGCCGATCCTCGGAGACGCCGAGAAGACCTACGACGCGCTCAACAGGCGCTCGGTGGACATGGTCCCGCTGAGCCTTCCGCGCCAGGCGGCGGGCAGGCTCGACAGCGCGCTCGGGATCACCGTCCGGCGGGGGACGTCGTACACGGGCACCGCGCTCGTGCTCAACGCCCGGCGCCGGCCCTTCGCCCGCGCGGCGGCGCGGCGGGCGGTGTCCGACTCGCTGGACCTCGGCCGGATCGCGCGCAACGTCGCTCCGGCCGAGCCCGCCGTGCAGGGCTTCCTGCATCCGGCGTCGCGCTGGGCGCCGAGCGCGCGGGTCCACGCCGCGGACGTACCCGCCGCGCAGAAGACGTTCGGCGAGCTCGCCCTGGAGCGCATCCGCGTCCTCGCGCCCGACAACGATCCGGTCCGCTCGGAAGCCGGGCGGCAGGTCGTCCTGGCCCTGCGGCGCGCGGGCGCGACGGCGACGCTCGTGGAGCTGTCGCCCAAGGCGCTCGGCAAGGCCCTCGGCGAGGAGGGTGGCACGCCGGACTTCGACGCGGCGATCACGAGCACCCCGCCGCTCGTCTCCCAGGATCCCGACTACCTGCGCGCCATGTTCGGCTCAGATCCGGCCACGGCGCCGCTCAACGTCTCCGGCTATCGCAGCAAGGCCTTCGACGCGGCGGCCGCGCGCGTCGCCGCCGCCGCCGAGCGGCCCGCCCGGGAGGAGGCGATCCTCGCCGAGCTGACGCTGCTCGAACGCGACGCGCCCGAGATCCCGCTCTTCTTCTCGCAGGGCGCCTTCGCCTTCCGCGACGCCATCTACAACGGCTGGACCTTCATCCCCGGCACGGGGATCCTCGACAAACGCTCGTTCCTGCCGGGCGCGACGGGGGCGCGACCCGACCGCGTCGTCGACGCCGCTCCGGCGCAGGTCGGCGGCGACGACGAGTCCGGCTTCGGGTTCACCGTCGTCAACGCGATCTCGCTGCTGGCGCTGCTCGCCGTCCTCGGGCTCGCCGGGCTCGCCATCAGGCAGTGGCTGAGCGGCCGCCGCTGAGCGCCGGCGCGCCGGGCGGGGGCGGCGGTCCCGGTGCGCGCCGATTGCGCTGTGCCCCGCAAAACCAGTGCAAAGCCTGCAGCGGCGATGGAACGCCGGCGGCCCGCGTGCGAGGTTCGTCGCTCACCTGACGCCTGAAATGGGCCGCACGGGAGCGCGCCGATGGAGCAGTCGATGGAACGAGACCGCAAAGCCGAAGAGCCGCGCCGGCCCGGCAGGCCGCGCAACACGCGCGACGCCGACCGGCTGCAGGCCGCCGCCACGCTCGCGATCGACAACGTCCGCGTGGCCGTGCTCGACGTCCTGCACGCCGCCCGCGAGCACCTCGAGCTCGACATCGCGTACTTCAGCCACTTCACGGCGACCGAGCAGATCGTCCGCGACGCCGACGGCGACGTCAGGTCGTTCGGCCTCGAGCCGGGGACGGCGATCCCGCTGGAGGACACGCATTGCCAGCGCGTGCTCGCCGGGCTGCTGCCCAACGTCGTCCCCGACACGGAGAGCGAGCCGCGGGCCGGCGACATGCCGTCGATCGGCTCCTACGTCGGCGTCCCCGTGCACTTCTCCGACGGCCGGCTGTACGGGACGCTGTGCTGCGCGGGCCGGCAGCCGGCTCCCTGGCTGAGCGAGCGCGACGCGAGCTTCCTGCGCGTGCTCGCGCGGCTGCTGTCGCACCAGCTCGAGCGCGAGGAGCTCGAGCGCCGCTGCGAGCGCTACCGCGTGGAGGCCGACGCGACCGGCGCGCTGCTGGCGGCGCTCGACGCGCGCGACAGCTACACCGGCATGCACAGCCAGGCCGTCGTCGAGCTCGCCGCGGCCGTCGCGGGCGAGCTCGGCCTCGACGACGTGCAGGTCGCCGAGGTCCGGCAGGTCGCGATGCTCCACGACGTCGGCAAGATCGGCATTCCAGACGCGGTGCTCGGCAAGCCCGGCGCGCTCGACCCCGACGAGTGGGCGCTCATGAAGCGCCACTCGGTCATCGGCGCGGACATCGTCTCCTCGATCGCCAGCCTGAGCCACCTCGCACCCGCCGTGCGCGCCGAGCACGAGCGCTGGGACGGCCTCGGCTATCCGGACGGCCTCGTGCGCGACCAGATCCCGCTGACGAGCAGGATCGCCTTCGCCTGCGACGCCTTCCACGCGATGACGAGCACCCGGCCCTATCGCTGCAAGATGGGCCGGGCGGCCGCGGCGCGCGAGCTCGAGGAGAACGCCGGCACGCAGTTCGACGCCGACGTCGTCGACGCGCTGCTGCGGGTCGTCCGCGGCCGCTGAGCGCCCCCGCGGGTTCGCCCCACGGAGGCGATGGGTAGCTTGGGGCGCGTGTCCGCCGCCACCGAGCCCTACCCCTGGGAGCGCCGGCTCGGAGCGACGGCGCTCACCGGCGGGGTCGCCGAGTTCCGCGTCTGGGCGCTGCGCGCCGATCGCGTCCGCGTGCGCGTCGCCGGCGAGGAGCACGAGCTCGCCCACGAGGGCGAGGGCGTGCACGCCGCGCAGGTCCCCGCACGGGCCGGCGACGACTACGCCTTCCTGCTCGACGACGCCGGCGCGCTGCCGGACCCGGCGTCGCGCCACCAGCCCGGCGGCCTGCGCGGCCCGTCGCGCGTCGTCGACCCGGCGGCCTTCGCCTGGAGCGACGGCGACTTCGCGCCGTCGCCGCTCGCCGAGCTCGTCATCTACGAGCTTCACGTCGGCACGTTCACGCCGGAGGGAACCTTCGACGCCGCGATCGAGCACCTGCCGGGGCTCGCGCGGCTCGGCGTGACGGCGATCGAGGTCATGCCGGTCGCCGAGTTCCCCGGGCGCCACGGCTGGGGCTACGACGGCGTCTACCTGTCGGCGGCGCAGTCCAGCTACGGCGGCCCCGAGGGCTTCCAGCGGCTCGTCGACGCCGCCCATGCGAGCGGGCTGAGCGTCATCCTCGACGTCGTCTACAACCACGTCGGGGCGTCGGGCAACACGGCGCTGGCGGCGTTCGGGCCCTACTTCACCGAGCGCTACTCGACGTTCTGGGGCCAGGCGATCAACTACGACGACGAGCACAGCGACCCCGTCCGCGAGTGGGTGCTGCAGTCCGCCGAGGGCTGGGTGCGCGACTTCCACGTCGACGGCCTGCGCCTGGACGCGATCCACGCGATCTACGACTCGGGCGCGGCGCCGATCCTCGCGGCCATCGCGCAGCGGGTCCACGCCGCGCGGCCCGGCGCGCTCGTCATCGCGGAGTCGGGGCTCAACGACCCGCGGGTGATCCGCCCGCCCGAGCTCGGCGGGCTCGGCCACGACGCGCAGTGGGCCGACGACTTCCACCACGCGCTGCGCGTGCTGCTGACCGGCGACGACGCCGGCTACTACGCGGAGTTCGGCGCCGTCGCCGACCTCGCCAAGGCCTTCCGGCGCCCGTTCGTGCACGACGGGCAGTACTCGGCGTTTCGCAAGCGGCGCTTCGGCGCCCCCGCCGGCGACCGCCCGCCCGAGCAGTTCGTCGTCTTCGACCAGAACCACGACCAGGTCGGAAACCGGGCCTTCGGCGACCGCCTGCCGGCGCCGGCGCGGCCGCTGGCGGCCTTCTGCACGCTGCTGTCGCCGTTCGTCCCGATGCTCTTCATGGGCGAGGAGTACGGCGAGCCGGCGCCGTTTCAGTTCTTCTCCGACCACATCGACGAGGAGATCGCCGTCGCCACGCGCGACGGGCGCCGGCGCGAGTTCGCCGCCTTCGCGGAGTTCGCCGGCGAGGAGGTCCCCGACCCGCAGGACCCCGAGACGTTCGAGCGCTCCAAGCTCACGCGCGAGCGCGACGAGGGCCTCGCCGACCTGTACGCAAGACTGCTGGAGGTGCGCCGCATGCTGCCCGACGACGAGGTCGTCACCGACCACAACGAGGACGACCGCTGGCTGGCGGTCGATCGCGGCCGCTACCGGCTGGCCTGCAATTTCTCCGCGCAGGAGCGCGCCGTGCCGGTCGCGGCGGGCGCCCGCGAGATCCTCGTCGCCACGAGCTCCGAGGCGCGGCTGGCCGACGGCGCGGTGCTGCTCGCGCCCCTGTCCGGAGCGCTCGTCGGATGAGCGGCGATCGCGAGCGGCCCGAGGTCTGGCCCGGCCGCCCCTTCCCGCTCGGGCCGACCTGGAACGGGCGCGGCACGAACTTCAGCATCTTCAGCGAGAACGCCGAGCGCGTCGAGCTGTGCCTCTTCGACGCCGACGACAACGAGACGCGCATCGAGCTCGTCGAGCGCACCGCGTACAACTGGCACTGCTACCTGCCCGACGTCGGGCCGGGACAGCGCTACGGCTACCGCGTGCACGGCCCCTACGACCCCGAGTCGGGCAAGCGCTTCAACCCCTACAAGCTGCTCATCGACCCCTACGCGAAGGCGATCGAGGGCGAGGTGCGCTGGGAGGCGGCGAGCACGCTGCCGTACGTCCCCGACGGGTCGGAGACGGCCGACCTCGAGTCCGACGACGAGGACGACGCCGAGGCCATCCCGAAGTGCCTCGTCGTCGATCCCGGCTTCGACTGGGAGGGCGACCGGCTGCTGCAGACGCCGTGGAACCAGACGGTCATCTACGAGGCGCACGTCAAGGGCTTCACGATGCGCCACCCCGACGTCCGCGAGGACCTCCGGGGGACCTACGGAGGGCTGGCCTCCGAGCCGGCGATCGAGTACCTCAAGGAGCTCGGCGTCACGGCGATCGAGCTGCTGCCCGTCCACCACAACGCCGACGAGCACTTCCTCGTCGAGAAGGGCCTGTCGAACTACTGGGGCTACAGCTCGATCGGCTACCTCGCACCGCACGCCGAGTACGCCGCGACCGGCTCGACCGGCGAGCAGGTCCACGAGTTCAAGGGCATGGTCAAGGCGATGCACAAGGCCGGCATCGAGGTGATCCTCGACGTCGTCTACAACCACACCGCCGAGGGCAACCACCTCGGGCCGATGCTCGCCTTCAAGGGCATCGACAACCAGAGCTACTACCGGCTCATGCCCGACGACCCGCGCTTCTACATGGACTTCACCGGCACGGGCAACTCGCTGAACCCGGTCCATCCGAGCGTGCTGCGACTCATCATGGACTCGCTGCGCTACTGGGTCATCGAGTGCCACGTCGACGGCTTTCGCTTCGACCTCGCGTCGGCGCTCGCGCGCGAGTTCTACGACGTCGACCGCCTCAGCGCGTTCTTCGACACGATCCACCAGGACCCGATCCTGTCGCAGGTCAAGCTCATCGCCGAGCCGTGGGACGTCGGGCCCGGCGGCTACCAGGTCGGCAACTTCCCGGTGCTCTGGACGGAGTGGAACGGGGTCTACCGCGACACGATCCGCGACTTCTGGCGCGGCGAGGCGAGCGCGGCCGAGTTCGCCAGCCGGCTGACCGGCTCGAGCGACCTCTACGAGCACGACGGGCGCACGCCGTTCGCGTCGATCAACTTCATCACCGCCCACGACGGCTTCACGCTCGCCGACCTCGTCGCCTACAACGACAAGCACAACGAGGCCAACCTCGAGGACAACAAGGACGGCACGGACGACAACCGCTCCTGGAACCACGGCGCGGAGGGTCCGACCGACGACCCCGAGATCAACGAGCTGCGCGCGCGCCAGCAGCGTAACTTCCTCATGACGCTGCTGCTCTCGCAGGGCGTCCCGATGCTGCTGGGCGGCGACGAGTTCTCGCGCTCGCAGGGCGGCAACAACAACGCGTGGTGCCAGGACAACGAGATCTCCTGGTTTGACTGGGACTGGGCGGAGGGCGGCGAGCGGATGCACACGTTCGCCAGGCGCGTCATCGCCCTGCGCCAGGCGCACCCCGTGTTCCGCCGCCGTCACTTCCTGTCCGGCGAGAGCGCGACCGGCTCGGAGCTGCCGGACGCGTGGTGGTTCCGGCCCGACGGGCGGCGCATGACCCAGCGCGACTGGCACTCCGACGGCCACGTGCTCGGGCTGTTCCTCAACGGCCAGGAGTTCCCCTATCGCGGCGCGCGCGGCGAGCCCGTCACCGACGACTCGTTCCTGCTGCTCTTCAACGGCCACCACGAGGACGTGACGTTCACGCTGCCCGCGCGGCGCTACGGCCAGGCGTGGGAGCTCGAGCTCTGCACGGGCGACCCGGAGGCCGAGCCCAGGTCGGTCGCGTTCGCCGCGCGCGACGAGGCGCACGTGACGGCGCGCTCGGTGACCGTGCTGCGCCGGGTGGATCCTGCGCGTGACTGAGCTGCGCGCGACCTACCGCCTGCAGCTCGGGCCCGGCATGCGCTTCGACGACGTCCGCGCGCTCGTCCCGTACCTGCGCGACCTCGGGGTCAGCCACCTCTACCTGTCGCCGGCGCTGCAGGCCCGATCGGGCTCGACGCACGGCTACGACGTCGTCGACCCGACGCGGGTGTCGGACGCGCTCGGCGGCGAGGACGGGCTGCGCGAGCTCGCCGCGGCCGGCATGGCGATCATCCTCGACATCGTCCCCAACCACATGGGCACCGGCGACGAGAACCGCTGGTGGGCCGACCCGCAGGAGCGCGTGCGCGTCTTCGACGTCGACCCCGAGACCGGGCACTACCGGCGCTTCTTCGACATCGACGACCTGGCCGGCGTGCGCGTCGAGGATCCCGACGTCTTCGAGCTCACGCACGCCAAGGTGCTCGAGCTGCTGCGCGACGGCGTGCTCGACGGGCTGCGGATCGATCACCCCGACGGCCTCGCCGACCCGGCCGGCTACCTCGAGCGGCTGCGCGACGCCGGCGCGCGGCGCGTGTGGGTCGAGAAGATCCTGCACCCCGGCGAGGCGCTGCGCGACTGGCCCGTGTCGGGCACCGTCGGCTACGAGTTCCTCAACGACGTCCAGGGGCTCTTCGTCGACCCGGCCGGGGAGGGGCCGCTGACCGAGCTGGCCGCCGAGCTGACCGGCGAGGCGCGCCCGTTCGCCGAGGTCGCGCTCGAGGCGCAGCTCGAGCAGGCGACGGGGACGTTCTCGCGCGAGGTCGACCGGCTGCGGCGCCTGCACGATCCCGGCGACCTGGAGGAGGCGCTCGCGCGGCTCCCGGTCTACCGCACGTACGTCCGCGAGGGTCGCATCGAGGACGCCGACCGCGCGGCGCTGCAGGCCGCCGGGCGGCCCGACCTCTTCGACGGCGCGCCGGAGGAGTTCGTCTCCCGCTTTCAGCAGACCTCGCCGCCCGTCACGGCGAAGGGGATCGAGGACACCGCCTTCTATCGCCACCTGCGGCTGCTGGCGCTCAACGACGTCGGCGGCGACCCGGGGCGCTTCGGCGTCACCGTGGAGCAGTTCCACGCCGCCAACGCCGAGCGCGCCGCGCGCTTCCCGGAGGCGCTGCTCGTCACGCAGACGCACGACACGAAGCGCTCGGGCGACGTGCGCGCGCGACTCGGCGCGCTGAGCGCGATGGCCGAGGGCTGGGCGACGTCGGTGCGCCGCTGGTACGAGCTCACCGACGGGCTCGTCGACGACGGCGCGCCGGACGGCAGCGAGCGCTACCTCCTCTTCCAGACGCTCGCGGGCGTCTGGCCGATCGGCGCCGAGCGCCTGGAGGGCTACGTCGAGAAGGCGCTGCGCGAGGCCAAGCGCAACACGAACTGGGTCGACCAGGACCACGGCTGGGAGGAGCGCGTCAAGCGCTTCGCGGTCGCGCTGCTGACGCACGAGCCCTTCCTCGAGGCCTTCGAGCCGTTCGCCGCCGAGGTCGCGCAGGCGGGCGAGCGCTCGGCGCTCGGCCAACTGCTGCTCAAACTCACCGTGCCGGGCGTGCCGGACGTCTACCAGGGCGACGAGCTCACCGACCTCTCGCTCGTCGATCCCGACAATCGCCGGCCGGTCGACTGGGCCGCCCGGCGGGCCGCGCTCGATGCGCTGCGCGCGGGCATGGAGCCCTCGCGCGAGACGATGAAGCTGCACGTCGTCTCGCGCGCGCTGGCGCTGCGCGCGCGCCGGCCCGAGGCCTTCGGGGCCGACGGCGCCTACGAGCCGATCGAGGCCGGGCCCGACGCCTGCGCGTTCACGCGCGGCGCCGATCGCGAGGTGCTCGTCGTCGTCGCGCTGCGCCCCGTGGCGGGTGGCGCGAATGTCGAGGTCCCGCCGGGGCGCTATCGCGGCGTCCTCGCGTCGCGCGAGCTCGACCTGGCCGGCGCGATCGGGGTCGGCGAGCTCGTCGACGCGCACGGCCTCGGCCTGCTCGAGCGCGTCTGAGGAGCGCCGGGACGCCCGCGGTCGGCGTGTGCCGCGGTGCGAGGCCTGCTCGAGCGCGTCTGAGGAGCGCCGGGACGCGCGCGATCGGGGTGTGCCGCGGTCCGAGGCCGGGTCGAGCGCGTTGGACCGGGAGGCACGGGGCACAGGCGCTAGCCTCGCCTCGGTGCGCACGAACGTGCCGATCGCCGCCCTCGCGGCAGCGCTCGCGCTCCCGGCGGGCATCGTCGGCTGCGGGTCCGAGCGCGCCGCCGGCGGCTCCGCGTCCCGGGTCGCGCTGACGATCGCGGCGCCGGCCGACGGCGCGCGGGTGGGCGAGGAGAACGTCGAGGTGCGAGGCCGGGTCGCGCCGGCGGCGGCCGACGTCTCGGTGCTCGGCCGCCCGGCGCTCGTCACGCGCGGGGAGTTCACGGTCGTCGTGCCGCTGCAGGAAGGCGCGAACGTCGTCGACGTCGTCGCGAGCGCCCGCGGCCGCGCCCCGGCGCTGACCGCGATCCGCATCACACGCGAGGACCAGGTCTCGGTGCCCGACCTCGCCGACCTGCCCGCCCGCGACCTCGAGGCGACGCTCGCGCCGCTCGACCTCACCGCCGAGGCGCAGCGCGGCGGCGGCGTGCTCGACGGGCTCGTGCCACGGGCGCTGCGCGTATGCGACCAGGACCCGCAGGCCGGCGCGAAGGTGCGCCGCGGGTCGGTCGTGCGCGTCGTCGTCGCGCGCTCCTGCTGAGGGTCGGGCGTGGGGCGGCGCGCGGCGGTGCGAGGCGGTCCGCGGCGATGCGAGGTTGTGAGGAGGCTGCCGGCGCGAGGCGGTGCGCGGTTGTGAGGAGGCTGCCGGCGCGAGGCGGTGCACGGTCGTGAGGAGGCTCAGGCGCGCGGCGGTGCGCGGTCGTGACGAGGCTCAGGCGCGCGGCGTGACGGCGAGGAGCGCGATGCGTGGCTCGCCCGCGCCGTCGCGCACGACGCCGAGGACGATCGTGCCCTCCAGCGAGTCGCCGTCCTCACGCCGGACGCGATAGGCGGCGCTCGCGCGACCGACGCGCCCGCCGCGCGCGTCGAGCCCGTCGAGCTCGTAGCCGAGCGTGACGTTGTCGCGAAACTGGGCCGCGTACTCGCCGGCGATCGCCTGCGCGCCGCGCGCGGTCCCGGTCGGGAGCACGCGCCTGGCGTCCGGCGCGAGCAGCCGCGCCAGCGCGCCGGCGTCCTCGGTCTCGTAGGCGGCGGCGAAGGCCTGCGCGACGTCGCGCACCTCGGCGGCGCGCAGCGGCCGGTCGTCCGCCGCGGCGCGCTCCGCGCCGCCGAGCGCGCCGGCGGCGACCGCGACGGCGCCCGCGGCGAGCAGCAGCAGCGCGCCCCCCGCGGCGAGCTTCGCGACGCCCGTGCGCGGGATCGCGGCGCGGCCGAGGCGGGCGACGCGCTCGCGCAGGCGCCGCGCGGGCGAGGAGCCCGGGGGAGGGGCCGCGACCGCCGTCCGACCGTCGCCGGCCGCCGCGACCCGCGTCGGGTGGCGCGTGGCGGCGGTCTCGCCGGCGGGGGCGGGGCGCGCGGTCGCGGCGGGCTCGCCGGCGGGGGCGGTTTGGCCGGCGGGGGCGGGGCGCGCGGTCGCGGCCGTCTTGTCGCTGGCGTCGGTCTCCCCGGCGGGGGCGGGGCGTCCGGTCGCGGCCGTCTCGTCGCGGACGGTCTGGCCGGCGGGGGCGGGGCGCGCGGTCGCAGCCGTCTCGCCGCCGCGGTCTGCGTCCGCGCCTGCCGCCGGGGCGGTCTCGCCCTCGCCGGGCGCCGGGGCGGCCGGCGCGGCGACGCCCACGGCGACGCTGCGCTCGGTCTCCGAGACCGCCTCGCCGCGGGCCGCGGCCAGCGCGGCGCGCCCGAGGTCGCCGGCGGACGGGTAGCGGTCCTCCGGCGCCTTGGCGAGCGCCCGTGCGACGACGCGATCGAACTCCGGCGGCGCGCCGTGCTCGGACGGGCGCGGCGGCGGGTCGTGCATGTGCGCCAGGAGCGTCGCCGGGATCGTGCCGCGCACGAACGGCGGCGCGCCCGTCAGCGCGGCATAGAGGACGCATCCGAGCGAGTAGACGTCCGAGCGGGCGTCGAGCCGGCCGCCGTGCAGCTGCTCGGCGGAGGCGAAGTCGATCGTCCCGATCCACTGTCCGCTCTCCGTGAGCTGCGTGTCGGGCTCGAGCAGCCGCATGAGCCCGAAGTCGCTGAGGTAGACGTGCTCCCTGCCGTCCCCGTTGGCGCTGCCGAGCAGGACGTTCGCCGGCTTGACGTCGCGATGCACGAGCCCGGCGGCATGCGCCGCGTCGAGCGCCGAGGCGACGTGCGCGACGATCGCCGCCGCGCGCGCCGGCGCCAGCGGCCCGCCGCGCTTGATGACGGCGTGCAGGTCGCTGCCCGCGACGTAGCGCATGACGAGATAGAGCTGGTCGCGCTCTTGGCCGGCGGCGTGGACCGGCACGACGTTCGGGTGGTCGATCGCCGCGGCCATGCGCGACTCGCGCTGGAAGCGCTCGCGGAACTCGGGATCGGCGGCGCGGTCGGCGGCGATGACCTTCAGGGCCACCGCACGCCCCAGGTCGAGCTGCACCGCGCGGTAGACGACCCCCATGCCGCCGCGGCCGAGCAGGGCCTCGATCCGGCAGCCGGCGAAGACGTCGCCGTGGGACAGCTCGGGCATCGCATCCATTCTGATGCAGGACGTGTGCTTTCATACCGGCGCGTGAGATCCAGGGCCCTCCTCGCGCTTGCCGGCGCGCTCCTCGCCGTCGTGCTCGCCGCCCCCGCGGCGGGCAGCCCCGCCGCCGACCTGCAGTCGGTCATCCTCGACTACTCGCGCGACGGCAGGATCACGCCCTGCCGCTTCACCGCGCGCCAGCTGCGGACGTCGAGCAGCCAGATCGGCGAGGACGTCGACGCCTACGCGCAGGGCATCCGGCCCGCGATCGAGCGCGAGCTGCGGCGCTGGAAGCAGCGCGGCTGCCGCGACAGCCGCGGTGGCGCGGCGCGCCTGCGGATCGTCGCGGTGCAGCCCAAGGGCAAGGCGCGCGAGGAGTCGGTGACGATCACGAACGCCGGCCGGCGGACGGTCAAGCTGCGCGGCTACTCCCTGCGTGACGCCGACGACCATCTCATCAAGCTGCGCTCGGGCCGGCTGAAGCGCGGCGGCAGGCTACGGATCGTCACGGGCTGCCGCGAGGGGCAGCGGAAGGCCGTCGTGCGCGGCTCGCGCTACTACTCCTGCCGGCGCAAGCAGGTCTGGGACGACGCCGGCGACATCGTCGAGCTGCTCGGTCCCGGCGGCGGGCTGCTGTCGAAGAAGGCCTACGGCACGCCGCCGGCCGCGATGCCGTGAGCGTCGTCAAGATCAACGCGATCACGGTCCCGCGCGAGCGCTTCGAGGAGGAGTTCGAGCAGCGCTTCGCGGCGCGCGCCGGACGCGTGTCGAGCGCCGAGGGCTTCGAGGCCTTCGAGCTGCTGCGGCCCAACGACGACCGCGAGGTCTGCCTCGTCCTCACGCGCTGGCGCTCGGAGGAGGACTTCCAGGCCTGGGTCTCCGGGCCGGACTTCGCGGCCGGGCATGCGCAGCACCGCAGCGGCGGGCCGGTCGGGACGGCGAGCGAGCTGTGGTCCTTCGACGTGCTCGAGCTCGAGGGACCGGCCGGCGGCTGATGGGCGCCCTGGCGCGGCGCTCGCTCGCCGGGGCGACACGGGCAGTGGCCGTGGTCGCGGGGCGGCTCGGATGAGCGGTCGGGCGGGACGCTCGCTCGCGGGGACCATCGCGTCGATCGTCGTGCTCGCGTCCGTCGCGGCCGTCGCAGGGTCCGAGCCGACCGGCGGCGCGGCGCCGGGCGAGAGCGGCGCGCCCGCGCCGCGCGCGACCGGACTGCGCCTCGCCGGCGCGCGGGTGAGCCCGCGCGGCGCTTACGTCGCGGGCCGTCCGGTTCGGGTCAGCTTCCGCGTCCGGGGCTCGGCGCCGGTCGCGCTGACGGTCGACGTCGTCCGCGAGGCGACGCGCAAGCCGGTGCGCCGCTTCACGCTGCCCGAGCAGCCGGCCGACGCCGCCCGCCGCGTCGAATGGGACGCGCTGACGGGCGGCGGCCGCGTCGCGCCGGCCGGGCGCTACCGCATCCGGGTCCGCGCGCCGGACGGCAGCGCGCGCAACGCCGGGCGCCTGACGCTGCGCACGCACGCCTATCCGATCCGCGGCCGGCACGTCGACCGCGGCGCGATCGGGCGCTTCGGCGTCGGGCGCAGCGGCGGCCGCACCCACGAGGGCTTCGACGTCAACGCGGCCTGCGGGACGCCGCTCGTGGCGGCCCGCGGCGGCGTCGTCGTGCGCGCGGACTACGACCCGGTGCTCTATGGCAACGTCGTGATCATCCGCGGCGACCACACGCGGCGCGACTACTGGTACTCGCACCTGGCCCGCCGGCCGCGGCTGCGGGTCGGCGATCGCGTTCGCACCGCGCAGCGCATCGGCAGCGTCGGAGCGACGGGCAACGCCCGGACGATCGGCTGTCACCTGCACTTCGAGATCCGCTCGCGGGGGCGGCCGATCGACCCCGCGCCCGAGCTGCACACCTGGGACCGCTGGACCTGATCGCCCGCGCCGAGCGCGTGAGGCCGCGGCGCTCGCCGGCAGGGGCGTTCACGGCAACGGGGCCTCCGCGGCACGAGCGCGTCCGCGGCACGGGCGCGTCCCGCACGAGCGCGTCCGCGGCACGAGCGCGTCCGGCACGGGCGCGCCCGGCACGAGCGTCCCGCACGAGCGCGCCCACGGCACCGGGGCCGTGCGGGGTCTAAGATCTGCGCCGCTCGCCCGGTGCGGCGGCGATCGTCACGCGGCGCACATCGACATTTCACGCAGGAGGAGACGTCCCATGGCATTCGAGGTTGGAGATCGCGTGGTCGCCGAGAAGTCCGGGCGCCGCCGCAGGACCGCCCGCCAGCCGCTGCGCCCAGGTCGTCACGGCGTCATCGCGCGCGTCCTGCGCGGCGATCCGAATCCGCGCTACGAGATCAAGTGGGACGAGGGGGTCACGACGGTCTACTCGCCGGCCAACGGCGGGCTGCACGCGGACCCCGGTCACGACGCCGCCGCGAAGGAGCCGGCCGAGTCCTAAGCGGTCGCGGCCGCATCGGGTCGGGGGCGGCTCCCGCCCGGTCCCGCGCTCGCCCAGGCGAGCGTCACGTCCTCAGTCGCCGGCGCAGCTCGGCGACGGTCGCGGCCGGGCGCTCGAGCACGTCGCCGTACGAGTAGGCGAGGTGGTCGGAGCGCCGCCGGCGCGCGACGTCGCGCTCGAACGCCCGGCGCGTCGCGTGATAGCGATACGACACGAGCTCCACCGTCAGGCCACGCTCGGGCCAGTGGCAGTCGACGAGGTCACCGTGCCGGTCGACGTTGGTCCGCGGCAGGGGCAGCCCGTGCGCGGCCAGCAGCGCGAGGAACGCCTCCTCGAGCGCGCTCAGCGTGACATCCGACCCGAGCGCGCGCCGCAGGCGAGAGGCCCCGGGCTTGTGCGGATTTCGCGCGATGCAGGCCTCGACCGCCTCGGGCCCGCAGCCGTGCTGCACCCACGCCTCGTGGCACAGGCGGGCGAGCTCTTCGGCGCTGCTGCGCGGCGCGAGGTCGAGCAGCACGCGCGGGACGGTCGTGATCGGGATGCCGTCGAGGACGGCCGTGTCGAGCTCCGGCAGGCTCCGCACGCGGTGGATGACCACGTCCGGGCGCCGGAGATGCGCCGTCGTGGGGATCGTGACCTCGGCCGGCGGCGGCGCCCCGCGCCTGAGCCGGAGCATGTGCCCGCCTGCGTCGTGGCTCAGCCGCGCGCCCCGGCCGGCCGCGAGGACGGCCGTCATGTAGGTCGCGTCCCGCGACGGGGCGAGGTGCCCGAGCGCGTAGACGCCCGACTGCACCCGGCGCAGCCGCCCGTCCGCCAGCCACCGCTCGATGCGCTTGCGCCCGACCCCCTCGGAGAGCAGCTGCGCGCGCGTGATCCGGCCGTGCTGGCGTCCGGCGATCCGGCCGGCGGCGAGATACAGAGGCTCCACATGGTTGAAGAGCGGCCAGGCGCCCCATCTTCGCCCCCCCGCGGCGGCGAGTGGCGGATCGTGCCCCGCGGGCGGGGTACGAAGCGCCACGCTTGTCCGGGTGGTCGGCCGCGTGGGCTGGCTGGCCCCCGGGGGTCGCGGTGGCGGGGCGGACCGTGAGCGTGGCCCGGGCGGCGGGGGCCGGTCGGTGAGTGTGGCCCGGGCGGCGGGGGCCGGTCGGTGAGTGTGGCCCGGGCGGCGGGGGGCCGGTCGGTGAGCCTGGCCCAGGGTGACGCGTGGCGGATCGTGCCCCGCGGGCGGGGTACGAACCGCCACGCTCGCCGGGGCGGGCAGCCGGCACGGCGTCTGGCGGCTGGCGGTCGCGGCGGCGGCGGGGTCCACAGCCCGGCCCGGCCCGGCCTGCCCTGCCGGCCCCCTGCCACAGCCCGGCCCGGCCCCGGCTCCGGCCCACCAGGCGCCACGCTCGCCTCGCGCCCTCACGGCCCGGGCCCACGCGCGGATTCCAGGGAGCCGCGCCCGCGCGGGCGGCTGGCCTACGGCTCGGCGTACGCTCGCCGCACCGCCGCCAGCGCGGGCTTCGGCCGGCCGTCGAAGTCGTAGAGGCCCTTCTCGTTGAGCCCCGGAGCAAGCCGGAGGTCCGGGCGCGCGTCGCGCACCGAGCCGCCGCGGAAGTCCGGCCGCAGCGCGTAGTCGCGCAGGTTCCAGACGATCGTGCCGCTCAGGCCGGGCGTGCCGTCGAGGTCGCGCAGACGGCGGGTCAGCAGCGCGGCCTGGAACGCATGGCTGCCGAACCGGTCGCCGGCGATCCGCGACGTCCCGGCGGCCCCGAGCTCGGTGACGACGATCGGCTTGTCCGGGAACAGGCTGCGCAGCCGCGCGAGGCGCTCCGCGGCCTTCGCCGCCTGGCCGGCGGCGCCGAGCTCCAGGCCCTCGTACCACCCGATGTAGTCCGTCACGCCGATCGCGTCGAGCGCGGCGAACATGCCGCCGGGCGCGTTGGGCAGCATGGTGCCCCAGATGTCGGCCGCGACGGGCCGCGTCGGGTCGAGCTCGTGCAGGCGCCGCGCGGTCTGGCGCACGTAGGACTGCTGCGCCGGCTGGCCGTTGCCGGCGACCTCGTTCGTCAGCGTCCAGCAGAGGATCGACGGGTTCGCCTGCCCCGCCTCGGCGACGCGCAGCGCGCGGTCGCGCGCCGCCGCGATCTGCGCGGGCGACTGCGCGCGCCAGCGCCCGCCCGGCTCGAACGGGCCGATCTCCTGCCAGACGAGGACGCCGGCCGCGTCCAGGCGTCCGAGCATGCTCTCCGACAGCGCCATCTGCGAGCGCGTCGCGTTGGCGCCCGCGGCCCGCAGGCCCGCGACGATGCGCCGCTCGTCGGCCGCCGTCAGCGCGTCGCCGTGACCCCGCGCGTCCGGCGGCATCGCGACGCCGCGCAGCACGAGCGGCTCGCCGTTGAGCGAGAGCCGGCCGTCGTCCCAGCCGAGCTCGCGCAGCCCGATCCGGCGCCGCAGCGTCGCCTCGCCGGGAACGTCGATGCGCAGGTCGTAGAGCGCCGGCGCGTCGGGCGACCACAGCTTGGGATCTTCGATCGTCACGGTCGTGCTCAGCGCGCGCGAGGTCCCCGCGCCGACGCCGGCGAGGCCGAAGTCCAGCCCGCGGATCATGCGCCCGCCGAGCGAGATTGCGCCGCGCAGGCGCAGCGACCGCGACGCGCCGCGGTTGCGCACGCGCACCGCGATCTCGACGCGGGCGCGCTTGGCGCCCGTCAGGCGCGTGCGCACCGTCAGCGCGCCGATCTCGCTGGCGCCGAGGCGCATGAGCGTCACCGGCCGGTTCAGCCCGCCGTAGTTGAACCAGCTCCGCGCCCAGCCCGAGTCGGCCTGGCGCCGCGGCCCGCGCCAGTCGACCCGCACGGCGATCGTGTGGCGCCCGCGCTCGAGCGCCGTGCGCGCGGTGAACGGCTCGTACGCGCCGACGTGCTCGCGCACGGGCCTGCCGTCGACGAAGACCGTCGCCTTGTGGTGGGCGGACTCGAAGCGGATCGCGTAGCGCCCGCCGACCGGCACCGAGACGTCCTTCGCGAACCAGCCGACCGCCCCGTCGTACGCACGCTGGCCGGCGGCGCCGCTGACGGCCCTGGCGTTGGGCGAGTAGGGCACCGTGACGAGCGTCCCGCCCCAGCGCCCGCGCGCCCAGCCGAGATCGCGCCCGCGGTCCGAGCGATCCCAGCGGTAGCGCCAGCGGCGCAGCGCGACGACTGCGCTGCCCGCCGGGCCGGCGCCCGTCCGCAGGAGCGCCGCCTCGGCGCCGCCGGCGGCGGCCCCGGCGCGCCCGCTCGACGCCGGGTCCTCGGCGCGCAACGCGATCGCGAACGCGGCCGCGCAGGCGACGACGACGATCAGCGCGGCTGGAAGGAGGCGGCGGAGCATCCCTGGTGCAACGCGAGGCTATGCGATCGGTCGCGCGCGCAGGCCGCCCGCCGCCGCGGGTTCGCGCGGCGAGGTCTAGGATCGCTGCGGGCCCGGGACCGGCCCGGCCGATCGTGACCCCGCGCATCCTCATCCTCTCGTGGGAGTACCCGCCGATCGTCGCGGGCGGTCTCGCGCGCCACGTCCGCAAGCTCTCCGAGGCGCTCGTCGCCCAGGGCGTCGAGGTGCACGTGCTCACCCGCGGCGGGCGCGACCACGCCGAGCGCGAGGAGCGCGCGGGGGTGAGCATCCATCGCGTCGCCGAGGAGGAGATGCCGCGCGACCTCGACGCCTTCGTCGCGTGGATCGAGGGCATGAACGCGCACATGCACGCCGCGGGCCGTCAGCTCGGCAAGCGCCTGGCCTTCGACCTCGTCCACGGCCACGACTGGCTCGTGGCGGGCGCCGCCGCGGGGCTGGCCGAGCGGCTGCGCTGCCCGTACCTGACGACCATCCACGCCACCGAGTACGGCCGCCACCAGGGCTGGGTCGACAAGCACCCGCAGTCCTACATCCACGGCATCGAGACCTGGATGGCCCGCCGCGCCGACCACGTCATCACCTGCTCGCACTACATGCGCGGGCACGTCGCCGACGTCTACGACATCGACGAGCGGCGCATCACGGTCATCCCCAACGGGATCGACCCCGCCGACCTGCAGCCGGTGGGCGACCTCGACGAGCTGCGCGCGCGCTTCGCCGCGCCCGGCGAGCGCCTCGTCCTGCTCGTCGGCCGGCTCGTCTACGAGAAGGGCTTCCAGCTCGCGCTCGACGCGCTGCCGCAGGTCATCCGCCGCGCCGGGCGGGTGCGCTTCCTCGTCGCCGGCTCGGGCACGCACGAGGCCGAGCTCGAGCGCCAGGCGCGCCGGCTCGGGCTCATGCGCCACGGCACGTTCATGGGCTGGATCGGCGACGACGTCCTGCACTCGCTGTACCGGATCGCCGACCTCTGCGTCGTGCCGAGCATCTACGAGCCGTTCGGCCTCGTCGCCCTGGAGGCGATGGCGAGCGGCTGCCCGTGCATCGTGGCCGACACCGGCGGCCTGCGCGAGGTCGTCCCCAACGCCGACGTCGGCCTGCGCTTCCGCTCGCGCGACCCGCGCGCGCTGGCGACCATGATGCAGCGCGTCCTCACCGACGAGGCGCTGCGCGACGGGCTCGTCGCCGAGGCCTCGGCCCACGTGCTGCGCTTCGACTGGACCGACGTCGCCGAGCAGACGGCCGGCGTGTACGGCGAGCTCGCCGGCGCGGGCCAGCGGCGGCGAGCGACGCTGCGGCCGGCCTGAGCCGGCGGTGCGCTTGCGGCTCCAGCGGCGGCCAGCGATGCTCCGGCCGACCCGACCCGACCCGACCCGACCCGACCCGACCCGACCCGACCCGACCCGACCCGACCCGACCCGACCCGACCCGACCCGACCCGACGCCGCGAGGGCTAGCTGTGCTCGCTGTGCTTGCGCTCCCAGCGGCGGCGCAGCTCGTCGTCGACCTTCTTCTCGCCGCGACCGGAGACCATCGCGACCACGATGAGGCCGGTCGCGATCGCCGGCAGCAGGATGACCCAGGTGAACAGCAGGCCGACGGTGTCCGACCAGAAGCCGTGGGTGGCGGCGAGCAGGAGCATGCGGCGGCAAGCATAGCCGCGCCGCGGTCGCGTCCGTTGCGCGCTCAGCCCTCCGGCGCCGCGACCGAGTCGCCGATCCAGTCCAGGTAGGGGCGCGAGCCGCCGGCGACGACGAGCGCGACGAGCTCGAACGTCTCGTAGGGGTGAAGCTCCGCGAGCGCCGCCTCGAGTGCGGCGAGCGCCCCTCGGGTCGTCTTGACGACGAGCAGCGACTCCTCGTCGCGCTCGACCGCTCCCTTCCAGCGGTAGACGGAGCGCACGCTCGCCGCGACGTTCACGCAGGCGGCGAGTCCGCGCTCGACAAGCGCCTCGGCGATCGCGAGGGCCCGATCGGGCGGGGCGGTGACGAGGCAGACGACGGGCTCGGCCATGGCTGGACACGAGCCTAACGCCACCTCGCGCGCCGCCCGCCGCGCCGCGCCGGGCGCCGCGCCGTTGCACGGCTTGCCTGGTCGATGGTCCAAGTTCGCCGCGCCACCCCTTGCTTCCGGAGGCCCGCAGGTCGCAGAATGCGCGATCGCGTTTCAGCCCTGAAGGCCAGGAGGCCGTAGATGTCGCCCATTCGGTCCTGTTCTCTCGCCGCGCTCGCGGCGCTCTGCGCGTTCGCGCCCGGGGCCCAGGCGGCGACCTGGACGCCGATCGCCTCGAACACGACGGAGGACATCACCGCGATCGAGTACCAGGGCGCCGACCGCTTCTGGTTCACGACGGGCTCGGGCAAGATCTTCCGGCGCGTCGGGGGCGTCTTCCAGCAGGAGGCCTCGGTCCCGACGACGGTCTTCAAGGACATCGAGTTCCAGGCCGGCGGCTCGGTCGGCTTTGCGGTCGGCACGAACGGCGTCGTCATGCGCAGCAGCGACGGCGGCGACAACTGGTCGCAGGTCACCGGCATCCTCGGGGGCCGCCAGATCGACGTCAACGACTGCACGAGCGCCGACCAGGCGATCGGCGACGTCGACAGCATCCGCTTCGCGGGCAACGCCCGCGCCTGGCTGGCCGCGGGGGGCACGCAGATCTACCGCACCGTGGCCGCCGCGACCGCGGCGAACGTCGGCGGCGTGGGCGGCTGGCAGTACGTCAACGACGACGGCGCCACCTGCCGCATCAACCGCGACATCGACGACCTCTTCCCGGTGCCCGGCTCGGATTCGGTCTACTTCGCCTCCAAGTACTTCGGAGAGGTCTTCTTCTCCTCCAACGCGCTCGCCTCGGCGGCGACGAAGAAGGCCGCAAGCGCGGGCAACGGGTTCACCGGCGTCCGCCGCCTGGCCGGCGATCCGGCCAACCCCAACCGGCAGTGGGCGATCATGTCCGACGGGGAGGGCGTGTCGTACTACAAGCGCACGACCGACGGCTGGAGCACGAGCGACTACTGGAGCATCGCCAACCCGGCGCGCGGCGCCCTGACTCGCGCGGAGGGGGTCGACTTCGAGGGCGGCACGGTGCTGGCGGCGGGGTCGGCGGGCATGATCGCCGAGTCGATCGACGGCATCTCGTTCTACTTCGACCCGGCGGGCGGCGCCGAGGCGACGCAGAACTGGCGCGCCGTCAGCCTGGCCGGCCCGGCCGATGCCGCGATCGGCGGGACGACGGGCAAGCTCGTCGTCTCGACGAACGCGAACGTCGTGCCCGACATCGTCGCGCCGACCGGCTCGATCGCCGGGCCGGACACGACGCTCGCCGGGCGGCCCACCGCGTTCTCGGCGGTCGTCGCCGACAACCCCGGCGGATCGGGCGTCGACCCGGCGGGCCACCTCTGGACGGTCGACGGCCTGCCCGCCCAGACCGGCCCGAGCGCGTCCTTCGCCTTCCCGAGCCCCGGCTACTACCTCGTGCGGCTCTCGTTCCGCGACCTCGCGGGCAACACCGGCGAGGCGACGAGGAGCGTCAACGTCGGGCGTCCCGCGTCGGTGGCGCCGCCGACGTTCGGGTTCGCGCCGCGGTCCCGGCCGCCCGTGGTCGGCGGCGCGGCCCGCCGGCGCGGGCGCTACGTCGTCGTCAACGTCTCGGGCTCGCTCAAGCCGCCCGCGGGCCTGGGCCTCGCCACCGCGTGCGGCGGCAGGATCGCCCTGACGGTCGCCAAGCTCAGGGGCAGGCGCCGCACGATCGCGACGGCCACGACGAGCCTCTCGCGGACGTGCCGCTACCGCAAGCGGATCCGCATCCGCCGCGCGCGGGTCGGCTCGGCGAGGTCGCTGAAGCTCAGGGTCGCCTTCAAGGGCAACGCGGTCATGGGCGCCTCGAGCGTGACGTACACCGTGCGCGTGAGGTAGCCGGCGCCGGCCGTCCGCCGCGCCCGGAGCGGGCTCCGGGCGCGGCGGCGGCCGAACGTCGTAGCCTTGCGCCCATGCGGCTGACGACCTTCCTGCCGCCCGGCTCGGACACCCCCCGCGCCGGGCAGATCCGCGACGACGAGGTCATCTCGTTCGTCATGAAGCGCGAGACCGTCCTCGAGCGGCTGCGCACCGGCGACTTCGACCCGGCGCTCGGCGATCCCTACCCGCTCGCCGACGTCACGCTGCTCGCGCCGGTCCCGCGGCCGCGGGCGATCTTCGGCATCGGCCTCAACTACGCCGCGCACGCCGCCGAGCAGGGCAAGGAGCTGCCCGAGTTCCCGATCGTCTTCACCAAGCTGCCCAGCTCGAGCGCCCCGCCCAACGGCCCCGTCACGTGTCCCGCGGTCGTCAAGCGCCTGGACTACGAGGGCGAGCTGGCCGTCGTCATGGGCGCCGGCGGCGAGATCGCCGGGTACGCGGTCGCCGACGACGTCAGCGCGCGCGACCTGCAGCGCCGCGAGCCGCAGTGGACCCGAGCGAAGGGCGCCGACGGCTTCTGTCCGTGGGGCCCGTGGATCACGACGAAGGACGAGGTGCCCGATCCGCGCGACCTGCGCGTCACGACGCACGTCAACGGCGAGCTGCGCCAGGACTCCTCGACGAGCGACCTCGTCTTCGGCCCGCAGGAGCTCGTCGACTTCATCTCGCAGACCTGCACCCTGGAGCCGGGCGACCTCATCCTCACCGGCACGCCCAGCGGGGTCGGCATGTCGATGGACCCGCGCCGGTTCCTCGAGCCCGGCGACGTCGTGCGCGTCGAGATCCAGTCGCTCGGCGCGATCGAACATGCCATCGCTTGACCCGCGGCTCGCAGATCGCCTCACGAAGCTGAGCGATCTGCGCCACGCCGCGCACGTCCTGTCGTGGGACCAGCAGGTCATGATGCCCCCGCTCGGGGCGCCCGCGCGCGGGCGCGCGCTGAGCACGATCCACCGCCTGCACCACGACGGGCTCATGGACGACGGCCTCGGCCCGATGCTCGACGCCGCCAAGGCAGCCGAACCGCTGATCGTCCGGGCGGTCCGCCGCGACCACGAGGTCGCGCGGCGCGTGCCGGGTGAGCTGACGGCGGAGATGTCGCGCGCCGGCTCGGACGGGTACGCCGTCTGGCTGCGGGCGCGCGAGGCCAACGACTTCGCGGTCTTCGAGCCGGCGCTGCGACGCAACATCGAGCTCGCGCGCCGCTACGCGGCCTGCTTCCCCGAGGCCGAGCATCCCTACGACCCGCTGCTGGACCGCTACGAGCCGGGCGCGACCGCCGCGCACGTCACGGCGCTCTTCGGGCGGCTGCGCGAGGGCCTGGTCCCGCTGCTGTCGCAGATCGCGATGCAGCCCGCCCGGCAGGGCCTGACGGGCGACTTCCCGGTCGCCGGGCAGCGCGAGATCGGCCTGGAGATCGCGCGGGCGATGGGCTTCGACGGGGAGGCGTGGCGGCTCGACGACGCCGTGCACCCGTTCGCCTCCTCGCCCTCGCGCGGCGACGTGCGCGTGACTTCGCGCTTCGACGACCACCACCTGACGGGGCTCTTCGCGCTCATGCACGAGATCGGCCACGGCCTCTACGAGCACGGCGTCGACGAGGCGCTGGAGGGCACGACGCTCGACAGCGGGGTCTCGCTCGGGGTGCACGAGTCGCAGAGCCGCCTATGGGAGAACCTCGTCGGGCGCAGCCCCGCGTTCTGGACGCACTGGCTTCCGCGCCTGCGCGACCGCTTCCCGCTGAGCCTGCGCGACGTCGACCTCGACGGCTTCATCCGCGCGATCAACGTCGTGCGCCCGACGCTCATCCGCGTCGAGGCCGACGAGGTGACCTATGCGCTGCACGTCATCCTGCGCTACGAGCTCGAGCTCGCGCTCGTCGAGGGGACGCTGGATCCCGCCGACCTGCCGGCCGCCTGGGCGGCGAAGATGAAGCGCTTCCTCGGCATCGACGTCCCGGACGACCTGCGCGGGGTCCTGCAGGACGTGCACTGGTCCGACGGGATCATCGGCTACTTCCCGACCTACGCGATCGGCAACGTGCTCGCCGCGCAGCTCTGGCAGGCCGCGCGCGCCGACCTGCCCGGGCTCGACGACGACCTCGCGCGCGGGGAGCTGGGCGCGCTGTGCGGGTGGCTGCGCGAGACGATCCACCGCCACGGGCGCCTGCACACGCCGGCCGAGCTCATCGAGCAGGCCGTCGGCGGCCCGCTGGACCCCGAGCCGATGCTCGCGCACCTGCGCGACAAGTACGGCGCGCTCTACGACCTGTGACGCAGCCTCGTCGTCAGCGTTCACGGTCGTCGAGAGACGGCGCCGTCGACCTCCGGCGTCTACCGGGCTGGCTGTCCGACGACGCGGTGGATTCGTACGCGCCGGTCGTCGTCGCCACGGCCGGGCTGCTCGTCGCCTCGCGCCCGACCCGCCGGCTCACGGCCGCGCCGTCGTTCGCCCTGGGATCGGA
This sequence comes from uncultured Solirubrobacteraceae bacterium, assembly GCA_963769555.1. Lineage (GTDB taxonomy): Bacteria > Actinomycetota > Thermoleophilia > Solirubrobacterales > Solirubrobacteraceae > CADCVQ01. The sequence goes on from CAVYMD010000002.1 coordinate 115,781, forward strand.
CGTGCTGCAGATCGCCCACGCCCGAGCCGGGGGGCTGCTGTCGAGCAGCGCGCCGACTGTGGGACGGTGCTCGTCTGCGACGCGGCGTCAGGTCAGGGGTGCGGACGGCGGTGAGATCCGCGGGATCGGCGCCGCGGCCTCGAGCGTCGACGACAAGCTGCTCCACAGAGCCTCGCACTGGAAGGCCACGGTGCCGCCGCCGCGCTTGCGCTGCGCAATCGTGTAGTTCAAATCGCCGATACACACGAAGTGCGTGGCCTCGCTGCGCGCCGAGATCGCGAGCTTGGCGTGATCGTCCGGCTCCGGCCAAGCGATGTCGATGCCGAGCGGACTGAGGTCCACGCCACGCATGTCGACGACCGTGTGCACGTGGTCGCTGTCGGCGACCGGCGGCGTTGGATCGTGCTCCCAGGTCTCCACCTCGATGTTCTCCTTGAGCGTCGGGCCGACGAGGTCGTTGTAGAAGTCCAGATCCCAGGTGCGATTCTTGGCGATCGACATGAACTTCACGCCGGACTTGGAGACGAAGGGGATCACGACGCTGACCGGCGTCGTGCCGGTCGCCGCCTGATTCTGGATGAGCTTGACCCGGGCGTCGTTGGGCGCGTTCGCCAAGCCGGTCGGAATAGCCGACGCGAGATACACGTTGGGCTGCTGTGCGACGAACATCTGCTTTGCGATCGATTGCGCGGCGTCGGCACCCGGGAGGGTGATGCACAACAGCGTCTGCGCGTTGGGCATGCCGGTCGTCGGAAACGCGTACGCCGTCTGCGGCGGGAACTTCGGCGTGGATTGCACGAGCCAGAATGCGGAGTCCGTCGCGAGGTCGAACGCCAGCACCCCCTTGGTGTGGCCCCGCGAGCCGACGACCTGGCCCGTGATGGGATTCTCGTCGTTGTAGAAGAACCAGCCCAGCGAGGTGTTCGCCGTCGCTTGTGCGCCATAGAGCTGACCCATCGTCGAGGGCAGCGCGCCGCTCTGGTCGAGCTGGTGCGCCGAGAGCGCGAGCCGGGCGTCGGAGGGCGCGTTGGCATCGAAGTACACGTACTCGGTCCCGCGCAGCTTGCGCGCGCCGCTCGTCCTGGCCTTGCCGGCGACCTTGTACATGAACCACCAGTCGACCGGCGCGCCGGCGTCGTCCATCGCGGTGAGCGCGATCGTCATCGCCGCACTGGGCTCTCGGCCTTCACGTCCTTGCTGGCATAGAAGTTCTGGATCGAGTCGGACATCTGCAGACTGAAGTCCAGTGCGTAGGCGGGCCGCTCGGGCTTCGTGTCATCCCCGCAGCGATCGCACGTGAACGGCTGCAGCTTGCCGTCCTTCCATCCGACGTCCTGGAACCACTGCATCCACCAGGCATCCCACTCCGCCGTGCCGCTCTCGGGCATGACCGAGCCGCCGACGAATAGCGGCGACAGCTTGGCCTGCGTGAAAGCGGCCGTCATATGACAGCTCAGGCACGAGCTGCGCGGGTTGTCGACAGGTCCGTTCAGACGGCCGCCCCAGCCCAGGTGCGTGGCCGGAAGCTCGGCGGCGTCGGGGTTGATGACGGTGTCCTGGAGGCTCGTGTTGATCGGCGTCCTCGCGACCGGCGGAGCCGGCGGGAACTTGCCGTCGACCGTCTGCGGGATGTTCTTGTCGGCCTGTGGATCGTTACCCCACATGAGCCCGACAGGCACGAGGTTCTCCCATTTGTCGGCGTGGTCGAGCGTGCCGTTGTACTGGAACGTGCCGAAGATCCAGCCCAGCGGGGCGCGCGTGTCGCGGATCATGATGTCCATCTGGATGAGGGTCACCGGTCCGACGTCATGCTCGGCAGAGTTGAACGACGTCGTCGAGTAAGTCGTCCACTGGATCGGGTTGACGAGGTAGGGAACCTGCTCGTCGATGACACTCTGCGGCGCCTTGACGAAGAGGGTCTTGCAGACCACCGTGCCGTTGGGAAAGCCATCGGTCGCGGCGGGCTTGGGATTGGGCTTGTCGTGGTCCTTCCAGACCTGGCCGATCGTGTAGCCGCCGAACTCGTTGTAGAACCCGACCGCATGCGCGACGGCCTTCGCATACGGCTCGGTCGCCGATAGCTGGAACGGTGAGAGGGGCGCCTCCTGTGTCAGGCCGTGGATACCCTCGCGGCCGTTGATGCCGTAGTCCTGCCAGGGCATGTGGTACCAGCGGCGGACCTTGTTGTTCTCCACGCGCCAGTCGACGTCGGTGTTGCCGTCAAAGCAGTACTTGCGCACCTGCATCATGTACTTGCGCCAGTCCTTGCGAAAGTCCGTCTTGAAGAACGCCGGGATGCGGTCCTTGTCGGGCATCTCGTCCGGGTAGTCCTGGCTGAGCTTGAACAGCGTGCCTTCGTACTCGCGCGCCGGTGGCTTGTAGCCGTAGTCCTTGAACGGTGTCTGCGCGTCCGAAGCACTGCCGCACGCCTCCAGCAGCGCAGCCGCGCCGGCGAGGCAGGCGATCGCGGCAGCATATGCCGCGGCCCTCGACATGCTGCGGGTCATGCCAAACATCACTGCCTCCCCCTCAGGATGCCCCCGATCCGAACTGGCGCTCGTAGGCGTCGTGGATGAACGTCGTCAAGCTCTCCTCCGTTGGGACCGGCTCGCCGGTCAGGTGCGCGAGCACCTCGGCGACGATGGCGTGCAGATCGTTCTCCAAGCCGTGCGTAGCCGACGTCCACTGCAGCGGCGTCACGGCGGGGACGTCCGTCCGCGGGGCTTCCAGCGTGAGCACGCAGCTGAGATCCGGTGCCGCCGCGTCGCGCGCCGTCAGCGTCTGCAGTCCGAAGCGGTGGTTCAGCGTCGCGATGATCGAGGTGTGGTCAAAGGGCGTATAGCCCGCCGGCCGCGCGACCGTTCCAGCCTCGATCCACGGTGACACCAGCACCGCCGGCACGCGGACACCGAAGCGGTTGAAGCGGAACCCGCACTGGCCGGGCGCGCCCGCGTCCATGCCGCCCTCCGTGCCGGGCTTGGCGTCGGGCGCCTGCGCCCCGCTGGGTGGCGCGACGTGGTCGTAGCAGCCGCCGTGCTCATCGTAGGTCACGACGAGCAGCGTCTTGTCCCACGCCGGCGAGGAGGACATCGCCGAGTACACGTCGGCGATGAGCTTGTCGCCGGGCCGGATGTCGGCATCGGGATGCTGATCGTTCTGTTCCGGGCCTGAGAACTGCGGCTCGAGAAACGAGTACGCCGGCAGTTCGCCCGCCGCGGCATCCTGTGCGAATCGGTCCATCGCCACGAAGTTCGCGGCGAGCGCGGGATCGTGCAGGCTCGACATGATGGTCCGCGTCAGCGAGAACAGCTTGCCCTGCTGCGTGTTGCCATAGACCCTCCATGGGATTCCCGCGGCCTGGAGGCGGTTGAACACGGTCTCGGCGTCGCAGATCGCCTCGGGCTTGTTGTTGACCTGTCCGGCGGAAGTCGCGGCATGCACGAAGTCGCGGTTGGGGAGCGTCTGGCTGGGCACGGAGCAGTGCCAGGCGTCGCACACGGCGAACTGCCGGGCGAGGGTGCTCAGGACGGGCACCTGCTCGGGCGTGTAGGTCGTCATGATCGCGCGCGGATCGGCCGGCTCGTCACCGAAGGCGTAGGAGCCGTAGAGCATCGCGCCGGCGTAGTTGTTGACGAAGCCCTGACAGGTCGGCTCGGGCGGATATAGGTCGGCGACCTGCCGATGACCGAACAACTGCTCGTTGGTGTCGATGAATCCCTCGCCCGGATCTGGCGCGGGGAGCCGGAAGTCGGCGGGCGCCGGCTGCGGCCTGCCGTGCTGCCCGCGCTTGACCGGGTCACCGTTGCGGTGCACATACACCTTCTCGGTGAATGCCACACCGTCTGGGTCCACGTTCGCCAGCGGGCACCACATGTCACCGCGCAGTCCTTCGAAGTGCTGCCCGCGGGGCGGCGGCGCGGCGTCATACAACCAGCCGAGCAGGTTGTCGAAGGACCGGTTCTCGAGCATGAGCACGACGATGTGGTCGATCCGCGCCAGCGCGTCGGGCCGCGGTGGGAGGTACTGGTCTATCGTGGGCGGACCTGCGGCCGGCATTGAAGTGAAGCTCTGCGGCACGGCTGACCCTTACATCGATCCGAAAAGCGGTGCCCGGCACCGTACGCAGCGTGCTGGGGCGGCGAGCGTCTCACTCTGCAATGTGACGCCTTGCGCATCGTATTTCGTGCAAATGGTCTGCGGGGATCACCCGCCACGAGACTCACGGTACGGTCGGCCCACCACAGTCAGGGGGGAGCGATCAGCTACAAGATTCCACGGCGGGCCGCGGACTCTGCGCTTGCGATTCTGCCGCCTGCGGCCGACCTGCCGCCGCAGGCGCTGCGCCTCGCGACGGCCGCGCCGCCGCCCGACCTGCTCGACGGCTTCTACTCGCTGTCGGTCACGCTGACGGGCTTCAGCGACGTCGAGTTGCGCGGCACCGGCGTGGGGGACGCATATCTCGCGTGGCTCTCGCTCGAGTACGCCGCTGAGCTGGACGAGCTGATGCAGGCGTGGTCCGCCATCCTGCGCGACGATCCGCCCGATCGGCGCGAGGCAGCCCTGAAGACGGCGATCCTCGGCGACCCCGCGCTCGGTCCGTTTGCCCGTGCGGTGCTCGGCCTCTGGTACACGGCGACCTGGACCCCGCCGAAGTCCGACAGTCCGCACGTCTTCGGCGACGCCTACCCGGAAGGCCTCATGTGGCATGCAGCCGTCGGCGCACATCCGGGTGGCGCCAAGCCGACCGGCTTCGGCACGTGGGCGTTCGCGCCCCGAGGGACCTACTGGCCCTGAGGCCGGTATCGCCGGGCCCGCGCGTAGGGCGAACGCGGCCCGCCGGGCGCCGGCCGGCGCAGCGTCAGTGCTTGTCGAGGACGCGGTCGATGAGGCCGTACTCGACGGCCTCGTCGGGCTTGAAGAAGCGGTCGCGCTCCATGTCCGCGCGCACCTGCTCCTCGGACTGGCCGGTGTGCTTGGCGTAGATCTCGTCCATCCGCTTGCGCGTCTTGATGATCTCGTTCATGTGGATCTCGATGTCCGTCGACTGGCCCTCGAAGCCGGCCGACGGCTGGTGGATGAGCACGCGGCTGTTGGGCAGCGAGAAGCGCTTGCCCTTCGCGCCCGCGGTCAGCAGCAGCGAGCCCATCGACATCGCGACGCCCATGCACATCGTCTGGATGTCGGGCTTGACGAACTGCATCGTGTCGTAGATCGCCATGCCGGCGTAGATCGATCCGCCGGGGGAGTTGATGTACAGCGAGATGTCCTTCTCGGGGTCCTCGGACTCGAGATGCAGGAGCTGGGCGACGATGAGGTTGGCGACCTGGTCGTTGACCGGCGTGCCGAGGAAGATGATGCGCTCGTTGAGCAGGCGCGAGTAGATGTCGTACTCGCGCTCGCCGCGGGCGCTGCGCTGGACGACCGAGGGGATCAGGGGCATCCGAGCATCCTGCCACACCGGCCGTCCGGCCCCGCCCCCGGCGCGCGCTCAGCGCCGCCATCGGGCGCCGCGGCGCGACGCGTTCGACCCGCCGCAACCCGCACAGGCCCGCGATGCCCTGGGGGTAGCCTCAACAGCGTGACCGCCGCGCTGAGCATCCGCGATCTGACGAAGCTCTACGACGAGACCCGCGCCGACCGGCGCGGGGGGCGGCGCAGGGGCGCGACGGCGCCGGCCGCGGGCGGGTTCCTCGCCGTCGAGCACTTCGATCTCGACGTCGAGGAGGGCAGCTTCTTCGGCCTGCTGGGGCCCAACGGCGCCGGCAAGACGACGATCATCAGCGCGATCTGCAACCTCATCCGCGTGACGTCCGGGGAGATCGACGTCTTCGGCGAGCCGCACGACACGCTCGCCGCGCGGCGCTGCATCGGCCTCGCCGAGCAGGACGTCAACCTCGATCGCTTCCTCGACGTCGAGGAGACGCTGCTCTACCACGGCGGCTACTTCGGGATGAGCCGCCCCGAGGCGCGCCGCCGGGCGCGCGAGATGATGGACGTCTTCGACCTGCGCGCGAAGGCCGGCGTGCGCGCGCCGAAGCTCTCGGGCGGCATGCGCCGGCGCCTGCTGCTCGCGCGCGCGCTCATGCACGAGCCGCGCATGGTCATCCTCGACGAGCCGACCGCCGGCGTCGACTTCGAGCTGCGCCTGGAGCTGTGGCGCTACATCCGCCGGCTGCACGACGAGGGCACGACGATCCTGCTGACGACGCACTACCTCGAGGAGGCCGACGAGCTCTGCGAGGAGATCGCGCTCATCCGCGGGGGCCGGCTCATCGCGCGCGACTCCGCCGACGGGCTGCGCACCACGTACGAGGCGGGCTCGCTGGCCGACGCCTACGTGCGCGCGATGGGCTCGCTGCCGTGAGCGCCCTCGTCGCCCTCGTCGACCGCCGCCGCGGCCTCATCGCGCTCTCCGCGCGCGAGGCCGACCGCGTGCTGAAGCTCTGGACGCAGACGATCGCCGCGCCCGTGCTCGCGTCGTTTCTGTTCATCGTCGTGTTCGGCCTGTCGCTGGGCGGGCGCATCCGCTCGATCGGCGACGTCCCCTACGACGTCTTCATCGTGCCCGGCCTCATCGCGATGGCGATGGCGCAGGCCGCCTACGCCAACAACGCCTCGTCGGTCTTCCAGGCGCGCAGCGACCGCTACATCAACGACGTGCTGTCGGCCCCGATGCGCCCCTGGGAGGTCAACCTCGGGCTCGCCTTCGGCGGCGTCGTCCGCGCGCTGGCGATCGGCGCGGCGCTGCTCGCGCTGGCGCTCGCCGCGACCGACGTCCCCGTGCGCGAGCCGCTCGCGCTCGCGCTCGCCGTCGGCCTGCTGCTGGTCCTGTTCGCCTCGCTCGGCGTCGTCATCGGCGTCTACGCCGAGACGTGGGACCAGCACGGCTTCGTCAACAACATCGTCATCCTGCCGCTGAGCTTCCTCGGCGGGGTCTTCTACTCGGTCGAGCTGCTGCCCTCGCCGTGGCAGGAGATCAGCCACGTCAACCCGATCTTCTTCCTCATCAACGCCGTGCGCTACGGCTTCCTGGGGACGAGCGACGTCCCGATCGGCGTCGCGTTCGCCGTGACGGCGGCCTTCGCGGCGGCATGCGTCGCCTGGAGCGCGCGGATGTTCAACACCGGCCGTCGCCTGAAGGCGTAGCGCCGGGGTTTCTGGGAAGGTGGATCGCGCGTGTTCGCGCTGAACCTGCCGAACGTCCTGACGCTGCTTCGGATCCTGCTCGTGCCGGTGCTCGTCGTGGCGCTCCTCGACGAGACCGCCAACGGCGACCTGCTGGCCGCGATCGTCTTCGCGCTGGCCTCGGCGACCGACGCGATGGACGGCTACCTCGCGCGCTCGCGCGACGCGGTCACGACCTTCGGCAAGCTCATGGACCCGATCGCCGACAAGCTGCTCATCATCGCGGCGCTCGTCGCGCTCGTGTCCCTGAACCGGCTTGCGGCCTGGGTGGCGATGGTCATCATCGCGCGCGAGCTCACCGTGACCGTGACGCGGATGCAGGCCACCCAGCACGGCGTCGTCATCGCCGCCAACTGGTGGGGCAAGGCGAAGACGATCGTCCAGGTCGCGGCGATCTTCTTCCTCATCGCGATGGGCCAGCCGCCGCCGGCCTGGGTCGACGGGCTCGTCTACGCGGCGGTCGCGATCACGATCGTCAGCGGCGTGGACTACTTCTTCGGCCTGCGCCGCGTCCTGCGCGAGGCCGAGGCGCGCCGCCAGGCCGCCGCGGCCGCGCCGGCGAAGTCGCGCGGCTCCTGAGCGCGGGCCGGCTCAGCGGCCGGCGCCGTCGAGCCAGTCGCGCATCGAGGTGTGCCGGCGCGCGAGCTCGCCGGTCTCGATCTCGTGGCGCAGCTCGCCGAGCAGGCCGAAGCGCTCGGCGACGACGTTGTGCTGGTGGATCGTCTCGAGGTTCTCCTGGCGCGCGCTGACGAAGTGATCGTCGCCGAGGCCGCCGAGCCGCGCGACGACGCCGCCGATCATCTCGCGCACGCAGTCCTCGACGAAGCGGGGGCGGCGATGGGCCTTCTCGACGACCGCGCCCTCGTCGCTGCGCTTCATGAGCTCGTAGATCTCCGACGACATCGAGCCCTCGACGATGTCCAGCAGCGTGCGGGCCTCGATCTGCTCGTCGGAGCCCTCGGGCATGCCGATGTGCAGCGTGCCCAGGCCGCGCTGGTTGTGCGTGGCCACCGGGACGTGGTCGAAGATCCGCTCGATCTCCTCCTCGCTGAAGCCGTCGTCGAGCAGGCGCTCCCGCGAGCTGCCCATGACGAGCTGCTGGGCGCAGGGGCAGGCCGTCATGCCCTGCGCGGCGACGCCGACGAGGCGCCGGGTCCCGGTCGCCGAGGCGGCGGCCACGCCGTAGAGCGTGTAGATCTCCTGCGTCGGGATGCCGGAGACGGGGGCCGGCTTGTGCTCGGGATAGCGCGCGGCGACCGTGACCTCCGCGCGCTCGGCCCCCTGGCGCTCGCGCACGAGCTCGGCGATCCGGGTCGCCAGGGACTCGGCCTTGAAGGTCGACTCGCCGAGCACGACCTCGCCGATGACCTCGTTGACGACCTCCTCGAAGCGCGACATGTGCGCGCCCTTCTGACGCAGGCCGAGGTCGACGAAGCACTGCAGCCGCGCCGAGAAGAGCTGCTCCTCGCCGTTCTGGCGGATGCGGACGATCTTCTCGATCTCGGTGACCCCGACGCGCGACAGGCTGACGGCCAGGGTCGGCTCCTGCGCCTGCACGTCGGAGGCGGCGGCGCTGAGGCGCTGCGGCATGCCTGGAGGGTACTGGTGCGGTCTGGACCTTTCGGTCTTGCGCACCGGAAATCTTGTGCTATCACTCACAAGTCGGTCCATCGCGGGAGAACGAGGGATCGGCATACATAGGCGCGTGAGTGGCACCGGCATCCGAGGGGGGCCGAACGATAGAGAACGACGTTCTGCTGGCGGACGAAGCTCCGATCCACGAGTTGGACGAGCTGAGAACGCTTATCACGGATGGTCAGGAGCGGGGCTTTCTGACGTTCGACGAGATCGCCTCCGCGCTGGAGGAGGTCGAGGTCACCAAGGAGCAGCTCCGCGAGCTGCACGGCTACCTCTCCGAGCAGGGCATCGACATCGTCGGCGCCGACGGGCGCCACGTGACGACCGAGGGCGCGCGCGTGGAGGCGGTGGCCGAGGCGCGCAAGGAGCGCGCCAACGGCGGCGTGCCGGATGCCCCGAAGAAGCCCGAGCTCGACCTGACCGTCGAGCCGTCGCTGGACTCGCTGCGGCTCTACCTGCGCTCGATCGGCCGCGTCCCGCTGCTGACCGCCGAGCTCGAGATCTCGCTGGCCAAGCGCATCGAGCGCGGCGACATGGACGCCAAGCAGCACATGGTCGAGGCCAACCTGCGGCTCGTCGTGTCGATCGCCAAGGGCTACCTCGGCCGCGGGTTGACGTTCCTGGACCTCATCCAGGAGGGCTCGCTGGGGCTGATCCGGGCGGTCGAGAAGTTCGACTACCGCCGCGGCTACAAGTTCTCGACGTACGCGACGTGGTGGATCCGCCAGGCGGTCACCCGCGCGATCGCCGACAAGGGCCGCACGATCCGGATCCCCGTCCACATGGTCGAGAAGCTCAACAAGGTCGTGCAGGTCGAGCGCCAGCTCGTGCAGTCGCTCGGCCGCGAGCCGACCCCGGAGGAGATCGCCACGAATCTGGACTGCACGCCGCGCGAGGTGCGCGACATCCTGCGCATGTCGCAGCAGCCGATCTCGCTGGAGCGCCCCGTCGGCGAGGAGGACGAGTCCGAGCTCGGCGACTTCGTCGAGGACGAGACGGCCGAGTCGCCCTTCGAGCTCGCCTCGGAGAACCTGCGCCGCGAGAACGTGCGCCGCGCGCTCGCCACGCTGCCCCAGCGCGAGCGCGAGGTCATCGAGATGCGCTTCGGCCTGACCGGCAGCCGCCCGCGGACGCTGGAGGAGGTCGGCCGCGCCTTCAACGTCACGCGCGAGCGCATCCGCCAGATCGAGAACCACACGCTGAAGAAGCTCGAGTCGCTGCCCGAGGCGCAGAAGCTCCGCGACGCGTCGTAGGTCAGCGGCTCAGGGCGGTCGCCGCGCGCTCGGCGAGCAGCTCGAGCATGCGCTCGCTCGCGCGCGGGTCGGCGCGCAGCTGCGCGCGGAAGGCGTCGCGGTGCAGGACCATGAGGTCGAGGTCGGTCGCGGCGACGACGTCGGCCGTGCGCGGTCGGTCGGTCAGCAACGCCAGCTCACCGAACAGCTCGCCGGGCCCGATCTCGTCGCGCGGCGTGCCGTCGCGGTCCAGCACGCGGGCACTGCCGTCGACGACGACGTAGGCCGCGTCGCCGCGATCGCCCCGCCGCAGCACGGTCTCCCCGGGGACCTGGAACTGGCGCTCGAACGAGTGCAGCCAGTGATCGATGCGATGGCGGCGCAGGAAGTCCAGCGCGCGGTCCTCGAGCTCGTCGAGGGCGAGGACCATCGGCAGCACGGGCAGCCCCGTGGGCTCGTGGAGGAACTCGTCGGCGACGACCCGGTAGCCGCTGCGCCGGAAGCCCTCGCGCCGCTCGGGGTTGGCGGGCGCGAGGATGTGCGTCGCGCCGCGCTCGATCGCCCAGCAGTAGCCCATGCCGAACATCGCGAACACGAGCCGCGGTGTGCCGCGGTGGGCGCGCTCGAGCACGAGCAGGCTCGACGTCACGTCGCGCGCGTCCGCCGGGAGGTACGGGCGGAAGTCGAAGTACTCGTCGGCCGACGTGCCGACGGGCGTGCGCTCGATGAAGCGGATCGCGCCGACGACGCGCTCGCCGACGAGCGCGATGACGTTGGCCGTCGTGGGGTAGGCGTCGAAGCGGTCCACGAGGCGCCCGCCCGGCTGGGCGGGCATGTAGCTCTCCTCCTCGACCATGACGCGGTGGCGCAGCGCGAAGAGCTGGTCGAGGTCGTCCGTCGTGCGGGCGAGGCGGATGCGGACGGTCATGGCGCGGGGGGCTCCCCGGCGCTCAGGACCCAGCTCGCCGGCAGCCGCAGGGCGCGCTCGGGCGAGCCGTCGATCCGCACGACGCGCAGCAGCATCGCGGCGGGCCCGGGCGGGCGCTCGAAGACGCTGTACAGGCGCTGCTCGAGCGCGCGCAGCTCGGCCGTCTCGCCGTCGTCGAAGACCGTCGCCGCCGGGCCGTCGAGCATCTCGAGCTGGAACAGCAGGACGGTCATCGGCTGCATGCCGAGTCCGCGCCTCGTCGCCTCCAGCCAGACGCGCTGCAGGGCGCGCCCGCCGTCGAGCCAGGCATCCGGGGTGTCGGCGCCGAGCGTCAGCAGGACGGCCGCCGAGGCCCCGGCGAGCGAGCGCTGGGCGCCCTCCTCCAGCCGCCGGCCGCCGCCGATCTCGCGCAGGAAGCCGGCCACGTCGGGGCGCAGCACGAGCTGGACGCCGGCCTGCGCGCCGGCGTCGAGCTCGAGGCTCGACAGCGTGATGCCGTCCATCGTGCGCCGCGCGTCGGCGCGGGTCAGACGCAGCTCGCCGGCGAGCTCGGCGTGCGTGGCGGGGCACAGCAGGCGGATGCGGTCCGAGGCGCCGACGATGCGTCCGATCTCTTCCAGCGCGGCGGGCTCGTCGCGCAGCTGCAGGTCGGCGCCGCGCGTGCGCGCGGCCGCGGCGAGCGCCGCGAGGCCGGCGGCATCGATCGGGCGGCGCTCGGCGATCCGCCGGTCGGTGCTGCGCCGCGCGACGAACGGGGCCAGCGCGGCGAGCTCGCCCGGCGCCCCGCGGCCGAGGCCGGACAGGAATCGCAGCGCCGCGACGGCCGCCGGCGGCGCGCCGGCCGGCAGGAGCTCGATCTCGGCGGCACGCCCGTCGGCGGCGGCGGCGATCGCCGCGTTCTCGATCGCCGCGCCGAGGGCGAGCAGGGTCGCGTGTCCGCGGCTGTCGAGCACGCCCCTCGAGCGCGCGTCGTCGCGGGCGACCCACAGCCGCTCGGCGTCCCAGTGGAAGTGCCATGGCTGCGCGTTGGCCCCCGACGGCGCGAGCACCGCCTGCTCGACGATCGCCCGGATCTCCGGCGGCACGTCGTCGGCGCGGTCGGGATGCGCGGCGCCGAGCCGCGGGCGGGGCGCGGGCGGGGCCGTGGCGTGCTCGTCGCCCGCGCGCAAGGTCGCGCCGGCGACGGTCTGCTGCAGATCGACGTAGCGCCGGCCCGATGGCAGCGGCTGGCCGAGCACGAGCCGGCGCACCGCGACGGTGGCGCTCGCGCCGCCGAGCACGACGTCGCTGGCGAGCTGCGGCCAGGACGACACGGTGGCGTCGACCTCGACCATCGTCGCGGCCATCCGCGTCGACAGCAGCCCGGCGTCGAGCAGCTCGACGACGAGCGCGGCCTTGTGGCCGTCGGCGATCCGCTTCGGGGCGCGCAGGCGCTCGGCGACGTCGGCCGAGCCGGCGCCGTCCATGCGGCCGTGCAGCAGCGCGCGGTCGGGCTCGAGGTCGAAGCGCTCGACGTCGAGCAGGCCGCGGTCGCTCGTCTCCATGACGACGGGCAGGCGCAGCTCGCGGGCGCGCTCGCGCAGGAGGAACTTCTGCGCCAGGCCGTCGCACTCGTCGACGACGACGTCGAGCGGCGGGCCGAGCTCGCCGCCGCCGCGCAGGAAGGCGTCGACGTTGTCGAACGTCAGCCCGTCGGGCAGCAGCGACAGCTCGAGGTAGGGGTCGATCTCGGCGATCTGCCGCGCCGCGAGCACGACCTTCGGCACGCCGATGTCGTGGACGGCGGCGCGCACGCGGTTCATGTTCGACAGGTCGAGCCGGTCGAAGTCGGCCAGCCGCAGGTGGCCGCCGACGCCTTCGAGCGCGAGCGTCAGGGCGATCGCGTTGCCGACCGACAGGCCGACGATGCCGATCGTCGCGCCGCGCAGGCGCCGCTGCTCGTCGCGGGTGAGCTTGTGCCGGTTGCGGTCCAGGCGCAGCTCGTCGAACTCCGGCGGCGCGAGCAGGTGCACGAGGCGTCCCGACCACGGGTAGAAGACCCAGCGGCCGTGCTCGCCGGGTGGCCGGCCGCCGAGCATGTCGTCGACGGCGGCGGCGAGCTCGGCCTCGGACAGCTCGCGCTGCGGGCTGCGCGCGGCGGCGAGGTCGCGCAGCTGGACCTCGATCGTGTCGTGGACGAAGGCGGCGTCGCGGCGCCGCGCTTCCACCGCGCCGGGATCGTCCGACGCGTCGAGGACGAGCGGTCGCCAGGCGCGCACCACGGGAGTCTGTCCGACCCGGCGCGCCGCTGCAAGCGCGGCTTCGCCCGGCGTGCTCATCGCTAGACTGCGCGACCCCGGCGGGGTTCCGGAGCGGTCAAACGGGCTCGGCTGTAAACCGAGTGGCTAGTCCTTCGCAGGTTCGAATCCTGCCCCCGCCACTCGTGGCGCCCGGCACCCGCCCGGACGCCGCGCCGCCGGGATCGGCGTGGCGACCGCGGCGCCTTCGTGTCAGGATCAGTGGCGTTCCCGAGCAAGAGGAGTCGCGCCCATGGAAGCGTCCGCGCCCGCCCGTGTCCTCGTCGTCGCGCACCGCACCGCCGCCACCCCCGCGCTGATCGAGACGGTGGCCGCCCGCGCGGCGCAGGGCCCGGCCGAGTTCACGCTGCTGGTTCCTCGCGCGGCGCACGGCCTGCACCGGCTCGTCGACCCCGAGGACGCCGACGAGGGCGAGGCCCAGGCCGTGCTCGAGCTGGCGATCCCGCTGCTGGAGGAGGCCGTCGGAGCGCCGGTCGCCGGGAAGATCGGAGATCCGAGCCCCTCCGATGCGATCCACGACGCGATGAACATCGACGGCTACGACGAGATCATCATCTCGACGCTGCCGGCGCGCGTGTCGCGCTGGCTGCACGCCGACCTGCCGAGCAAGCTCAAGCCGCTCGGCGTGCCGATCACGACCGTGACCGCGCGCGCCTCCAAGACGGTCTGGCAGGCCTAGCCCGGCGCGGTTCGGCGTGGCGTCGAGCCCTCGGCCGACGCGCTCACGAGCGGCCCGCGCAGCTGCGGACCGCGACGGCCTGCAGGTACTGCGCGGCGGCGGCGAACGTGCCGTCGCCCGCGATGTTGTGCTGCTCGGCGCGGGTGGTGAGCTCGCGCGTGAGCCGCGCCTGCGCGGTCTCGTCGAGCAGGGCGAAGACCAGGCGCGCCGCTCCCGGACCGGAGCGAATGGCTTCGACATGCGCGGCGGCCGACGCGGAGCGCAGGTCGCTGCTCAGGCGGCGCGTGCGCAGGGTGTCGACCTCGTCGCCGAGCAGGCGGCGCAGCCCACCGCGCAGACCCCAGGTCGCGGGGTCGCCCAGGCCGGCGGCCTCGGACGGCGCGGCGTGGCGCCGAAGCAGCGCGAGCGTGCCGCCGACGAACCCGTCGGGCGTCCAGTTGGCCAGCCCGATGCGCCCGCCGGGCCGGCAGACGCGCAGCATCTCGTCGGCGGCGCGCCGGGCGTCAGCGGCGAACATGGCGCCGAACGTCGAGAGGACGGCGTCGAACGACGCGTCCTCGAACGGCAGCGCCTGCGCGTCGCAGACCCGCGTGTCGACGCTCAGCGCCTCGAGCTCGGCCCGCCGCCGCGCGAGCTCGAGCGCGCCGGCGGAGAGGTCCACGGCGGTGACCCGCGCCTCGCGTCGCGCCGCCGCGAGCGCGCCGTTGCCGCTTCCGGCCGCGACGTCGAGCACGCGCTCGCCGGCGTGCACGTCGACCGCCTGGCACAGCAGCTCGGCGACGACGACATGGCGGATCGCCACGCGGCCCGCGTCCTCGCCGGTCCACGCCGAGCGCTCGCCGGAGGGCCGCGGACGGCGTGCGGCGGCGGAGGTCGCGGTCATCGTCCGTCCCCTCCGCCGCCGGGCGCTCAGGCGGGGACGGCGGCGGGGGCGATCGCCGTGAACGGAGGCGGGCCGACGATCTCGATCGAGGGAGAGCTCTCGGCGACCTGTCGCAGCAGCGCGAAGTCGGCCGGCTGCTCGGCGTCGGCGGCGGTCGTGATCGGCCGGCCGGCACGGCGGTAGAACTCCTCGCCCGCCCCGTCGACCATGAACCCGAGCACGCGCGCGGTCTCTGAGGTGACCATGAACGCGTGCGGCACCCCGCGCGGCGCATAGAACAGCCCACCGCGGCGAACGGCGTGCTGCTCGCCGTCGACGTCGACGAGGAGCTCGCCTTCGAGCACGTAGATCGCCTCGTCCTGCTCTGGGTGCACATGCATCGGGGTCATCTTGTTGCGCTCCATGCGGTCCTCGATGAGCAGGAACGCACCGCCGGTCTCGGCCGCGGTGGCCTTCCACGTGAACACGCCTCCGCCGGCGAACCACATCTGCTCGCCCTCGCTCTGCTGCCGGATGATCGGGACTGCGGTGCTCATGATGTCTCCTCTGGTGATCGGCGCCCACTAAGATGGGACACCAGTACCATGAAACTACAGTTCCATCATGGGCATGTCAATCCCATATGAGAAGACCGGCAGGACGAGCCAGAAGGCGCGCACGCGCGCCGCGATGCTCGACGCCACGCGCCGGCTGCTCGCCGAGGGCCTGACGCCGACGGTCGAGCAGGCCGCCGCCCGCGCCGAGATCTCGCGCACGACCGCCTACCGCTACTTCCCCAACCAGCGCGACCTGCTCATCGCCACCTACCCGGAGCTCGACCAGCGCTCGCTGCTCGACGCCGACGCCCCGGCGGATCCGGTCGAGCGCCTGGAGCTCGTCACCGAGCTCATCGGGCGCCAGCTTCTGGACAACGAGCCCGAGCTGCGCACGATGCTGCGCCTGTCGCTGGATCCCGCGGCCGCCGGGCAGGACGCGCTGCCGCTGCGCCGCGGGCACGTCGTCGGCTGGCTCGACGACGCGCTGTCGCCGCTGCGCGAGCGCATCGGCCAGGCGCGGCTGCGCAGGCTCGTGCTCGCCATCCGCGCGACGCTCGGCATCGAGGCGCTCGTCTGGCTCACCGACATCGGCGGCCTCTCCCGCGACGAGGCGGTCGACCTCATGCGCTCGTCCGCCCGCACGCTGCTCGCCGCCGAGCTCGGCGCGCCTCCCGTCGGGCGCTGACCGCCCGGCGATTGGATCCCTCAGGCCGGCCGGGCGAGCGCGTCGCGCAGCGCCTGCTCGGTCGACCAGAAGGCCAGCTCGTCCCACGGCAGCTCGGCGGGCGCGAAGGCGTGCACCTCCGAGGCCTCCGCGGTCTCGCGCGCGGGCCCGAGCGCGCGCGCATGGAAGACGACGAGCACGGTGCGCTCGCTCGCGCGCGAATAGACGCCGACGAGCGCCCCGAGCTCGACGTCCATCTCGAGCTCCTCGCGCGTCTCGCGCCGCGCCGCGTCCTCGACCGACTCGCCGAGCTCGACGAAGCCGCCGGGAAACGTCCAGCGCCCCGCGCCCTCGTGCAGCGTGCGGCGCAGCAGCCAGATCCGGCCCTCCTCGTCGCGCGGGATCGCGGCGGCCACGGGCTCGGGGCTCCAGAGCGCCCGATAGCCGCACGTTTGGCAGCGCAGCATTCGAGGAAAGCTGATCTCGGCGAGCGCGGCGCAGCGCGGGCAGTAGCGTACGTCCTCCAGCGCAGGGTTCAGGCTCGGCACGGCGCCATCGTCGCACGGCCGGCGCGGTACCCTTCGCGCCCCGCCCTCTTAGCTCAGTTGGTAGAGCACTTCCATGGTAAGGAAGGGGTCTCCGGTTCGAGTCCGGAAGAGGGCTTCGGGATTTGCGGGGGGGTTGTTCTGCGTGTCCGTCCTGTGGCCCTCCTAGCCCGCAGCGTGGCGGCGGCGTAGAGGGGCATGGCGCTCCTATTGGCACCTGCGGTCCGGGAGTACAGTCGGCCGACCCCCATCCGACGAGGAGGCAGCGATGTCAGTGATCGTGATGATCCGAGTGACCGTCGATCCGGCCGTCTGGGAGGAGCAGGTCGCGACGCAGACCGAGGCGATCGGCCGCATCATCGGCATCGCGAAGCGCGAGGGGCTCATCGCGCACCGCTGGTACGGGGGGGATGGCGCGGCCATCGCGATCGACGAGTGGCCCGACGCGGAGAGCTTCGAGCGCTTCTTCGAGGCGGCGGGGCCGGACATCGGCCCGGTCATGGAGTCCGCGGGTGTGACGTCGCCGCCGGATGTGACCGTCTGGCACAAGCTCGACACCGGCGACGACGTCGGCTGGGACGCCTGAGGCGCACGGCGGTCGACCTGGCGTTGCGAGGTTCTGGGAGCATCCGCCGGTGCTCCAGAGCCTCGCCGACAACCTGATCCCGGGCCGTGCCTCGCGCGCGGCGCGCAAGCTGCTCGCGCAGGGCGAGCCCGTCGACGGCCGCATCGACGCGATCCGCATCGTCAGCCGGGCCGACAGCCCCGACCGCTGGGAGTTCGGCGTGACGACCGCCGACGGGCGCCTCGGCGTGCGCCAGTGGCTCGAACCGCAGCGCGAGCGGGCGCACCTCGGCGCGACGGTCGTGCTGCGACGGCGCGGCGACCAGGCCCTGATCGACTGGCCGGCGACGCTTCGGCGCGCGGGGTCGGCGGCCGCGGGCACGGGGCAGTCGGTTCACGGCTGGAAGGCGCTGGGCGAGCCGCCGCCGCCGGGCATCGACGATCCTCGCCCCGTCGCTCGCCGCAGGCCCGAGGCGGTCGCGGCGAGGCTCACCGCGGCGAGCCCGTCGAGCGCGGCGCTCGGCATGCTGGCCGCATGGGACGTCGACCTGCGGCTCGGCGAGCGCGACGTCGCGTTGCGCGCGGTCGGCGTGCCGGTCTACGCCGTCCACCTGCTCGTCCCCGGGACGGTGCTGCCGGCGACGGCGGACGGCGTCGACTGGGTCGCGGCCGCCGAGGCCGCGGCGGGCGAGCACGGGTCCGTCGGCAGCTTCGACTTCGACGGCGTGCTCGGCGTTCCCGAGGACGAGAGCGACCTCGACATCGACGAGTTCATGGCCGAGTTCGGGCAGCCCAGGAAGCTCCGCTAGCGGCTCGCGGCGGACGGTGGCCGCGTCCGGCTACGCCTCGAACGTCGCGTCGGCGATGACCGGGACCGGGCAGTTGACCGTGAACACCGTGCCCTTCGTGTCCGGCACGCCCGGAAACTCCTTGAGGTCGCCGGCGTCGCGCGCCTCGAAGACCTCGGACTGGGAGCGCAGCACGCGCGGCTGGACGCCGTCCTTCCACTGCATCGCGTAGTGGTCCCAGTAGGGGCTCCAGGCGGGGTCGCCCGCGTCGGAGTCGAAGACGGACGGCTGCTGATTCATCGGGCCGGGCCCCGGGAGGCCGTTCATGAAGACGTTCGTGCGCCCCGTGGCGCTCGCCTTCGTCGGCTTGTCCTGCAGCCGCGGCGAGAGCGCCGTGTGGGTCTTCTCCGCCGGCCCGGCGAGCGAGTGGTCGGTCACGATGTAGCGCGACGCCGGGAAGCACTCGTGCAGCTTGAAGCGCACCTGCATCGCGCTCGTGTCGGGCTTCTCGACGAGCTGCCCGTCGCCGAGGTACTCCTTCAGCTTGCCGTCGACCGCGAGCTCCCCGCCGGGCCACTTGACGACGGCCGCGTTGAGCACGATGTCGGTGTCCTGGACCTCGAGGTCGCCGGCCTTCGCGGCCGCGCGCGCGTCGGCGACCGAGCCGAGCTCGCGCGCGGCGCCCTTCCAGCTCGCGCGGCGCACGCGCCAGGCGGGGGTGTAGTCGTCGCGGCCGGGAATCGAGGACAGGACGGCGGGCTGATCGTCGATGAGGAAGATCTCGCCCGACATGTCCTCGGTCGCCATCCCCGCGATCTTCGGCACGTGGACGAGCTTGCGCTCGCCGGCGAACGCCGCGTCGGAGGTGTCGGTCTGGATGAAGTACGCCGCCTTGCCGTCGTGGCGGGCCTCGTGCATGCGCAGCGCCACGAAGCCGAAGGCGCCCTCCCAGTCCTCCGAGGTCAGCGCGAAGTCGACGACGTCGCCGACGATCGCACGGCCGTCGCCGCCGCCGGTCGTCGCCGTCGGCGACTGGACGGCGGCCTTGTCGTCGTCGTCGCCGCAGGCGGCGAGCAGCGTCGGCAGCGATCCCGCGGCCAGCGCGACGCCGGCGCCGCGCGCGAGGAACCTCCTTCGGTCGAAGGCGCGCTCGAGATACAGCGGCACTGGCGATTGACGTGTGCTCACGGGTGACCCCCCTTGTCGGCGATGACGTCCGGGGTTTGACCCACCCGCCTCACAGACGGTTCGCGGGGCGCGGGCGGCCGTTCGCGGGATGACGCTGCGACCCGGCGGCGCGAGGCGACGATGCGCCCCGCCCCGCCGGCTCGCTGCCCTCCTACTTGTCCCAGTCCAGGTTGCGCCAGCTCGCCCGGCGCCAGGACGCGCGCTTGGGGTCGATGCGGCCGCCCGCGGTCGTCGAGCAGTCGCAACGCCAGCTCGCGCGGCTCCACGACGCCTTGAGCGAGCCGACCGCCGAGCTCCAGTCCGCGACGCGCCACGAGGCGCGCGTGTAGTCGATGGAGCCGGTGACCGGGTTGATCAGCGTGTTCGGGGTGAGACCCACGTTCGAGACGAGCTCGAGCTTCGAGGCGTCGGACGCGCTGTCGGCGTCGACTTCCTGCCCGTTGTCGATCTTGCGGGTCGTGTTGATGAGCGCGCCCTTGACCATGTCCGGCGTCCAGGAGGGGCGGCGCTCGAGGATCGCCGCGGCGGCGCCGGCGACGATCGGCGCCGACAGCGACGTGCCGCCTGCCTGGATGTAGGCCTCGTCGACGATGCAGGACGGGCACATCGACGTGAACCTGCTGTTCGGCGCGAGGTTCGCGGAGATCCGTGCTCCCGGCGCGTACACCTCGGGCTTGGCGAAGCCGTCCTGGGTGACGCCCCGGCTCGACCACGCCGCGATGACGTCGTCCTTGATGCCCTTGGTCTCCCCGTCGTCGACGGCGCCCACCGTGATGACGTAGGGGTCGTTGCCGGGCGCGTAGCCGACGGCGCCGGGGGTGTTCCCGCGGTTGCCGGCGGCGGCGACGACGACGATCCCCTTGAACCATGCGGCCTCGACGGCGGCGTCGAGCGGGTCGGTCTTGTAGGACTGCGCCTCCTCGGACTCGACCGAGAGGTTGATGACGCGGATGTTGTACTCGGCCTTGTGGTCGATCGCGAACTGCACGCCGTAGATCGCGTCCAGGACCGTGGCCTCGCCCTCCTCGTCGGCGATCTTGATCGAGACGATGTTCGGCGTCCGGCGCAGCCCCGGCGTACTTGCCGCGCAGCGGATCGGACGGCTGGCGGTAGCCGCTGTTGCCGGCCAGGATGCCCGCGACGAGCGTGCCGTGGCCGTAGGAGTCGTCGGCGTTCTTGGCCTCGGGGTTGACGACGACGCTGGCGACGACGCGCGAGCGCGCGTCGGTCTGCGAGACGCGGAAGTCCGGCAGGTCGCCCGTGACGCCCGTGTCGATGACCGCGACGCCGACGCCCTTGCCGGTGGCGTGCTTCCAGAGGTTGGAGGTCCGAGCCGAGCGGTTGTAGACCGTGGCCATCTTCTTGGGATCGAAGTTGATGATCGAGCTCGGCTTGGCCGAGGCGTTGACCGTCACCGCCTTGACGGAGCCGTCCTGCGCCAGGGCCATGGCCTCGGCGTGCGACAGCTCGGCGCCGACGGCGTTGATGAGCCGCACGTCGCGGGTGACTGCACCGCCGGCCCGCTCCACCGCGGCGCGCCGTGCATCGGCCCCGAGGTCGCCGTGGAACTGCACGATGTACTCCGCCTCGGCCGCGCCGGCGATCGCCGGCGACGCCGCGAGGCCGAGCGTGGCGTAGGCGAGCGCCGCCATCGTGAGCGCCGTGACGGTCGCCATGCGGCTCCTGGCGCCCCGGACCGGGCTCGTGGTCTCGAGCCGGCGTGCCGCCGCTTCCCTGCTGTTGCGCGTCGTGAACACGTTTGTCCTCCTCCGTGAGGGTCGGCCTGGCACCGGCGGCGCCGGGTCGTCAGGTCGCCTCGCATCCATGCGAGCCTTCGAGATCAGGGGCCGTCGCGACGACGGCCCCTGGGAGCTGCAAATTCGTTCGGCTACCTTCGGCCCGCTCCCGCCCGAGGCACCAGCGCCGAGCCGGGGCGTGGACACATGGTCCACCGGGCGTCGCTCCGGGGCTGGACTCATGGCGACCCGCGACCCGCGGCCCGGCCTGGACGCGGCCCACCGGTCCGGTTGTCCGGAGGCGC
The DNA here is from genome assembly GCA_963769555.1 of uncultured Solirubrobacteraceae bacterium. Taxonomy (GTDB): domain Bacteria; phylum Actinomycetota; class Thermoleophilia; order Solirubrobacterales; family Solirubrobacteraceae; genus CADCVQ01. Next base: position 136,949 of record CAVYMD010000002.1, read on the forward strand.
GGCCGCTGATCAAGGATCGGGGGGTGGGGGCCGATCAGGGGGCCATGGCAGTCGATCGCCCGATACCGGCCCCTGCGCCGCAGCGCCGTGTGGAACGCCTCTTCGCGAGCGTCCACCCGGTCTGGTGGCTGAACGGGACCCTGATCGCGATCGCGGCGGCGATCTTCCTCGGCCCCGTCGACGGTGCCGTGGCCATCCACGACCCGCGCGCGCCCTGGTGGGTCATCGCGGTCGCGATCGCCGCCTGCGAGCGCTGGCCGGTCAACCTGCAGTTCAGGCGCAGCGCGCACGCCTTCTCGCTGACCGACATCCCCGTGACGCTCGCGCTGATCTTCGCGTCCGGCCCCGACTTCATGGTCGGCGTCGTGGTCGGCACGACGGCGGCGATGGCGATGTCGCGCCTGCCGCCGATCAAGCTCGTCTTCAACGTCGCCCAGTTCGCTGTGGCCGCCGGGCTCGGGCTCGCCGTCCTGCACGCGATCGCCGGGCCGGCCCCGGAGTTCGGGCCGACGCTGTGGTTCGGAGCGTTCGTCGCGACGCAGCTCGGCGGCGTCGTCACCATCTGCCTGCTGGCCCTCGTCATGACGCTGGCCGAGGGACGCCTGACGCTCGCCGAGGTCCGCCAGATGTTCGGCCTGGACGCCGTCGTCACGCTGGCGAACACGAGCCTTGCGCTGCTGGCCGCCGTCGTCGTCGTCGCGCAGCCGGCGGCGGCGCCGATCATCGTGGTCCCCGTCGCGCTCGCCTTCCTCGGCTGCCGCGCCTACGTCACCGAGCGGGAGCGCGGCGAGAAGGTCGAGTTTCTCTACGAGGCCAACCGGACGCTGTCGCAGTCGCCCGAGGTCGCCGACGCCATCGAGGGCCTGCTCGACCGCGCTCGCGAGGCCTTTCGCGCAGATCACGCCGAGGTCACGCTGTTCTCGAGCGACGACGCCGGCGCCGTGCGCACGCGCCTCGGCCCGGGCGACGAGCGGCGCACGATGGAGCAGGTCGATCGGCAGGCCGCCGAGGCGCTGCGCGACATGGCGCTGAGCGCGCCCGTCAGGCTGTCGGCCCCGCTCCCGGAGGAGCTCGCGCCGCTGACGCTCGGGCGCGACATCCGCCACGCGATGACCACGGTCCTGCGGAGCGAGAACCGGATCGTCGGCACGATCCTGATCGCCAACCGGGTCGGCATCACGCGCGGCTTCGACGAGGACGATCTCGAGCTGTTTCAGACGCTGGCCGCCAATGCCGGCGCCGCGCTGCAGTACGACCGTCTCGAGCAGGCGGTCTCCGAGCTCGAGGAGCTCCAGCACCGGTTGCAGCATCAGGCCTACCACGACCCGCTCACGGGGCTGGCCAATCGCACGCTGTTCAGCGATCGCCTCGGCGCGGCACTCGCCCGGGTCGGCGGCGTCGCGGTGATCTGCGTGGACCTCGACGACTTCAAGGCCGTCAACGACACGCTCGGCCATCCGGTCGGCGACGAGCTGCTGTGCGCCGTCGCCCGCCGCCTGCGGCGCGCCGTGCGCTCCGGCGATCTCGTGGCCCGCCTGGGCGGCGACGAGTTCGCGATCCTGATCCGGTCCGATCGCGAGGACGTCGAGCCGGTCGCGATCGAGACCGCCACGCGCCTGCTGAAGACCTTCGAGCTGCCGATCGAGGTCGCGGGCCGGCTCATGGCCGTCAACCTCAGCGCGGGCGTCGCCGCCCGCCGCGACGGCGAGACCGCCACCGCCGATCTGCTGCGCGACGCCGACGTCGCCATGTACGAGGCGAAGTCCGCCGGCAAGCGCCGCTTCGCGCTGTTCACCCCCGAGATGCGCGACGCGGTCATGCGTCGGCACACGCTCAAGGACGAGCTGCGCGTCGGGATCGAGCGCAACGAGCTGCTCGTGCAGTACCAGCCGATCGTCGACCTCGCGGTCGGGCGCGACGACCGCGGTCGAGGCGCTCGTGCGCTGGCAGCACCCGACGCACGGCCGCATCCCGCCGCTCGAGTTCATTCCGCTGGCCGAGAACACGGGCCTGATCGGCTCCCTGACCGCGTTCGTGCTGCGCACCGCCTGCCGACAGGCCACCCGCTGGACGGACCTCGGGGCGGCGCCGCTCGCCGTGCAGGTCAACCTGTCGGGCAGCGATCTCGACGACCCCGGCCTCGCCGACCGGGTCCTCGCGACGCTCGAGTCGACGGGCCTGGCGCCCGAGCGCCTCGTCATCGAGATCACGGAGTCCGTGCTCGTGCAGGACTCGGTGAGCGGCAACGCGCAGCTCAGCCGCCTGCGCGACGTGGGCGTCCGGCTCGCGCTCGACGACTTCGGGACCGGCTTCTCCTCGCTGAGCTACCTGCGATCGCTCCCGCTCGACATCCTCAAGATCGCCAAGGAGTTCATCGACGGCATCGCCCACGACGAGGAGGACGCGACGTTCGTGCGGCTCATCATCGAGCTCGCCGCGATGCGCGGCCTGGAGGTCGTCGCCGAGGGCATCGAGGACGAGGCGCAGCGCGACGTCCTGCGGACGCTGAACTGCCAGCTCGGCCAGGGCTACCACTTCGCGCGCCCGCTGGACGCCGACGACGAGTACTTCAAGAGCATCGCGACGCGGGCGGTCCCGGCGCTCACCAAGCGCGTGTAGGACCTCCGCGTTGCGCGACGCGCTCGAAGGCGGTTAGGGTCGGGCCGAGGAGCCGGCGAGGACGGCTTCCTGGGCGGAGGGGGATGTTCGAATGGGTATCCGGCTTGGCTGGATGGGCGTGCGGCCCGAGGGCGACCGGACTCGGCGCCGAATCGACGCGCCCGCGCCACGGCGCGCCGCTGCTCGGGTCGCCACGGCGCGGGCGCGCCGGCTCGCTGCCCGCTCGGCGCTCGTGTGCTGCCTCGCGGCCGCAGTGACGCCGCCCGCCTTCGCGGCGCTGCCGCGCACCTACGACGTCCAGCGCGTCGACAGCCCGCTGCCCGAGCAGGCCGCGGGGTTCGGCGGCGGCCTCGCCGCGATCGGCGATCTCAACGGCGACGGCAAGGACGACTTCGCGACCGGCCAGCGGCCCGGCAGCCCGGGCGGCGACGGCCAGGTCTTCATCTTCAGCGGCGCCGACGGGAGCCTGCTCGACACGATCGTCGCGCCCGAGTCCGGCGGCGCGGGGACCGCCTCGGCGCTGTTCGGCATCCCGTTCGTCGATCGCCTCCCGGACATCGGCAGCTGCCCCGGCAGGACGACGGGTCAGCTCTGCACGAATCCGATCGGCGCCAAGGACGGCGTGCCGGAGATCCTCATCGGCGCCCGCGGGGTCGACGTCGGAGGGTTCACCGACATCGGTCGCGCCTACGTCTACGACGGCCTGACCCGCGCGCTCATGAAGCGCATCGACATGCCGCCCGGCGACCGCACCGCGACGGCGATCTCCGCCGGCGGGACGTGGTACGGACGGGTCGTCTACTCGCCCGGCGGCCTGCCGCCGTGCGCCGGCAACCTCGGCGTCGGCGGCTGCGCGACGGTGGCGCCCCCGGTCGCGCGCGGCGACCTCGACGGCGGGGGAACGCCCGACATCGTCGTCGGCGCGTCGCGCTACACGGAGAGCCCGGCGACGGCCTATCCGGGCTCGCACTGCGCGAACACGGCGGGCGCGCAGTGCGTCGGCTCCGGTCGCGCCTACGCCTACCGCGGCGAGGACGTGGCGGGTTCGGACCCGAACGTCACGCTCGAGACCGCGTTCAGGATCTTCCGCAACCCGGCCGCCCAGGCCGACGACCCGTTCGTCGCCGACATCACGGCGCGGCGCGAGCTGTTCGGCAACGCGATGACGGCGGTCGGCGACGTCGGCTCGTGCACGACGCCCGCGATCGCGGCCGGCGACCGCTGCCCGTTCAGCGGCATCTCGACCGTGCTCGACGGCCGGCCGGAGATCCTCGTCTCGGCGTTCCGCGTCGACCTGCCGATGAACAACCCCGACGGGTCGATGCCCGACGTCGGCGTGAACTTCCTCTACGACGGCGCGACCGGCGCGCTGCTGGCGACCTACCACCATCCCGAGCCGCAGGCGGGCGCGACGTTCGGAACGCCGGTCGGCGGGCTGCCCGTGGGCGACCTCGGCGGCGACACGACGCGCGCCGACCTCTACATCCCCGCCGTCACCCAGAACGGCGCCTTCAAGGGACAGGGCCGCGGCTACGTCATGAGCGGCGACCTCAACGCGTTCACCTCGACGCTGAACTTCGCCCTGCTCGACGACCCGACGCCGGCCCCGGCCGGCAACTTCGGCGGCGGCTACGCGGCCGCCGGCAACCTCGTCGCGCAGAGCGGGAAGTTCCGCAACGAGCTCATCGTGGGGGCCGGGCACCTCGGCGAGCCCGGCAACCCCGAGCTCGTCAACGACATCCACGTCTTCGACCCGCTGAAGTCCGAGGCGCTGCAGCGCATCGTCGATCCCGACGCCGCGCCGGGCAGCCGGTTCGGGGCGGACATCGCGACGCTCGGCGACCTCAACGGCGACGGCTTCCTCGACCTGCTCGTCGCCGCGCCCTCCTGGGCCGGGCCGGCCGGCGTGGCGCAGGGACGGATCTACATCCTGCGCAGCGACGACTCGCCGGCGCCGGCGCCCGCCGTCGCCCCGCCGCCGCCGGCGGCGCCCCCCGCGCCGCCGCCGCCGCCGGGCGCGCAGCCGGCGGCCGGCCCGGCGACGGCGAAGCTCGCGCTCGCGCGGGCGACGATCAACCGCCGCGACCGCGTCCTGGACGTGCTCGCGCCGATCACGAGCCTGGCCTCGGGCAGCGCGCGCGTCGAGCTGCACGCGGCCGGCCGGCGCCTGCGCTTCACGACCCCCATCGACGCCGTGAACGGGCGCATCCGCTTCCGCCGGCGGATCCCGCAGGCGCAGGCCGACCTCGGCACGGGCATCCTCACGATCGCCTACGGCGGCGACGCCGACACGCGGCCGCAGACGGTGCGCCTGCGCGCCGCCTCGCAGCGCGCGGACCTGCGCCTCTCGCGGCCGACGATCGCCGACGGCCGGCTGCGCGCATCGGGCACCATCAGCCGGCGCGCGCGCGGCATCGTCCGCGTCCAGCTCGAGTACGTCAGCGGCGGCGCGACCGAGACGCTGGAGCTCCACGCGCCCATCCGTGACGGCCGCTGGTCGCTGGACCTGCGCCTCGCGCAGGTGGTCCTCGACGCGATCGCGCAGCGCAGCGGGACGGTGCACTCCTACACGCTCTTCACCGGCTACATGCGCGGACGGGTGCGCGGCGAGATGCGGTCCTTCCAGGTTCTCGGCCCACGCTGAGCGCGGCGCCCGCGCGCGCCCCCGGCCGCGGTACGGTGCGATCGATGAGGCGGCGGCCGATGGTCCTGGCGGCGGCGCTCGGCGCGGTGCTCGCGGGGTGGAGCGCCGGCCTCGTGCCGGCGGGCGCCGAGCAGGCGTCTCAGCCCTCCGCCCGCGTGGCGGGCTGGCTCGACGCGGGCCGCCTCCACACGTGCGCGGTCGTGCCGCCGGCGCAGCTGCGGTGCTGGGGGCTCGGTCTCGACGGGGCGCTCGGCCACGGCGACACCGCCACGATCGGCGACGACGAGCCGCCGGCCGCGGCCGGCCCGGTCGACGTCGGCGCCGGCCGCGCCGTCGAGGCCGTCAGCACGGGCGCCGCGCACACGTGCGCGCTGCTCGACCGCGGCGCGGTGCGCTGCTGGGGATTCGGCGGCGACGGGCGCCTCGGCTACGCGAGCACGAGCACGATCGGCGACGACGAGCCGCCCGCGGCCGCGGGCCCGGTCGACCTCGGCGTGGGCCGCGGCGCCCGCGCGATCTCCGCCGGCATGGCCCACACCTGCGCGGTGCTCGACGACGGCGCCGTGCGCTGCTGGGGCTTCAACTCCGACGGCCGGCTCGGGTACGGTCGCACCGACCTCATCGGCGACAACGAGCCGCCGGGATCCGTCGGGCCCGTGCGCCTCGGAGCGGGGCGGACGGCGCTGGCGATCGCGAGCGGCGGCGCGCACACGTGCGCGGTGCTCGACGACGGCGCCGTGCGCTGCTGGGGACGCGGCGACGACGGACAGCTCGGGTACGGCAGCGTCGGCAACGTCGGCGACGACGAGACGCCCGACCTCATCGGCCCCGTGGACCTGGGAGCCGGGCGCCGCGCGGTCGCGATCGCCGCCGGCGACCGGCACACCTGCGCGGTGCTCGACGACGGGACGGTGCGCTGCTGGGGCCTCGGCGCCGCCGGACGGCTCGGGTACGCGAACGTGCAGAGCATCGGCGACACGGAGACCCCGGCGGCGGCCGGGCCGGTTTACCTCGGTCTGGGCAGGACGGCGAGGGCGATCACCGCCGGCGACGACCACACGTGCGCGCTGCTCGACGACGGCGGCGTGCGCTGCTGGGGCGACGGCGGGTACGGCCGGCTCGGCTACGCGAGCCAGGCCGCGATCGGCGACGACGAGACGCCGGCGGCGGCGGGTCCCGTCGACCTCGGCGCCGGCCGCACCGCGCTGGCGATCTCCGCGGGCGGCGAGCACACGTGCGCGCGCCTCGACGACGGCAGCGTGCGCTGCTGGGGGCGCGGCGTGCACGGCAGGCTGGGCTCGTGCAGCCGGGAGAGCGTCGGCGACGACGAGACGCCGGGCTCGGCGGGGCCGGTCGATCTCGGGATCCCCGGCGTGCCGGCGGCCCCGTGCGTGCTCGCCGTCCCGGCGCCGCCCGCGCCGCCCGGGCCGCCCGCCCCGCTCGCGCCGCCGCCGCCGACCGCCGCCGCCGCGCTGCGCGCGGCGAAGCTCTCGCTCGCGCGCGCGAGGATCCTCCGCCGCGACCGGATCCTCGACGTCTTCGCGCCGATCACGAGCCTCGCGTCGGGCCGCGTGCGCGTGCGGCTGCGCGCGGCCGGGATGACGCGCAGCTTCGGCGTGCAACTTCGCGAGGGGGCGGGCCGGATTCGCCTGCGCCGGCGGATCGCCGCCGCGCAGGCGCAGCTCGCGACCGGCATCCTGACGCTCTCGTACGGCGGCGACGCGGACACCCGCCCGCAGACCGTGCGCCTCCGCGCCGCCGCGCGCAGCGCGGAGCTGCGCGTGCGGCGTCCGGCGATCTCGGGCGGGCGGCTGCGCGCGGTCGGGACCGTCAGCCGCCGCGCGCGCGGCGTCGTCCGCGTGCAGCTGCAGGTCGTCGTCGGCGACGACACGCGCACGCACGAGCTCAGGGCGCCGATCCGCGACGGCCGGTGGTCGCTGAGCGAGCGCCTGGCGCCCGCGGTCCGCGACGCGATCGCGCGGCGCAGCGGGACCGTGCACTCGTACACGCTGTTCACGGGCGACATGCGCGCCGGCATCCGCGGCGAGATGCGCTCCTTCGAGGTGCTGGGGCCGCGCTGAGCCTCCGGCGCGCTCGCAGGCCGCGGCGGATCGATCGCTCGTGCGGCCCGCCCGGCGGCCGGCCGCGGGCGCGTCCGCGCAGCGAGCCCCGCCGCGCCGATCATCCGCGCGCGACGACGTGCCCCGCCTCGACGAGTGCGCGGCCCGCCCGCTCGAGGTCCTCGGAGCGCACGAGCACGTAGTCGGTGTCGTGGGTCGACAGCGTGAAGATCGGCACGCCGGCGCGGGCCAGCGGCGCGGCCAGCGCGGCGAGCACGCCGGTCAGCGAGAAGTCCAGCGTGCCGGCGACCCGGAGCGCGCGCCAGCCGCGCTGGGCCTCGACGCCGGGCGGCGCGGCCGCGTCGTCGCAGACGATCGACAGCTCGTCGGCCGAGCGGGTCACCGCGCACAGCTCGCCCGACCACGCCCAGTCCGGCACGGGCGCCGCCGCGTCGAGGCGGACGATCGCAAGCGACGTCCCGAGGGTCACGAGTCGCAGCCGGCGCATGCGCGGACAGGATGCCAGGGCGAGCGCCGCCGCCCGCGCGGCCGACCGGCCGCGGCCGCCCGCTAGGGTCGGTCCCGATGCCGAGCCAGCAGATCGCGGGCGCGCCGGCGCCCACCCGGGCCGCGGTCCTCGCCGGGCGGCGCGGGCGATGAGCGTCGACGCCGCCGACGTCGAGCGCGCGCGCGAGGCCGTCTGCGACGTCGTGCGCCGCACGCCGGTGCTGCCGTCGCAGACGCTCTCCGAGCGCTGCGGCGGCCAGATCGCCGTGAAGGCCGAGAACCTGCAGCGCACGGGCTCGTTCAAGCTGCGCGGTGCGCTGAGCAAGCTGGCCGCGCTCGGCGCGGGCTGCGAGCGCGGGGTCGTGGCGGGCAGCGCGGGCAACCACGCGTGGGCGCTGGCCGACGCGGCGCGGACGCGGGGAGTGCCCTGCGAGGTGTTCATGCCCCACCAGGCGCCGATCGCGAAGGTCGAGGGGTGCGAGGCGCTCGGCGCGGTCGTGCGCCTCGTCGGCGACTCCGTCGTCGACTGCTTCGCGGCGGCGAAGGAGCGCGCCGAGGAGGGCGGGCTGGCCTTCGTTCACCCCTTCGACGACCCCGACGTCGTGGCCGGCCAGGGCACGCTCGGGCTCGAGCTGCTCGAGGACGTCGAGGATCTCGCGAAGGTCGTCGTGCCCGTCGGCGGCGGCGGGCTGGCGAGCGGCGTGGCGATCGCCGTGAAGTCGGCGCGTCCCGAGGTCGAGGTCGTGGGCGTGCAGGCCGACGCCTGCGCCGCCTTCGCCGAGTCGCTGCGGCGCGGCGAGCCGGTCGCCGTCGACTCGGCCCTGACGATCGCCGACGGGATCGCCGTCAAGCGACCCGGCGAGCTGACGCTCGCCCTCGTCCGGCGCTGGCTCGACGACGTGGTCGCCGTCGGCGAGGACGAGATCGCCGAGGCGATGGTGCTGCTCATGGAGCGCAGCAAGCTCGTCGTCGAGGGGGCGGGCGCCGTCGGCGTCGCGGCGCTGCTCGGCGGGCTCGTCGCGCCCGCGCCGAGCGGCACGACGGTCGTCGTGCTCTCCGGCGGCAACGTCGACCCCGGGCTGCTCGCCGGCGTCGCCCGCCGCCACGAGACCCAGGTCGGCCGTCGCCTCGTCGTCTTCACGCGCCTGCCCGACCGGCCGGGATCGCTCGCGCGCCTGCTCGCGTGCGTCGCCGGCGCCGGGGCGAACATCCTCGACGTCGAGCACGTCCGCGAGGGGGTGGACCTGCACGTGCGCGAGACCGCCATCCAGCTCGTGCTCGAGACCCGCGGGCGCGAGCACGCCGAGGACGTCCTCGCGGCGATCGCGGGCGACGGCTACGTCGCGCGCGTGCTGAGCTGACCCGCGCTGCGGCAGCTACGTCGCGCGCGTGCTGAGCCGACCGCGCCGCGGCCGCGGTCCGCGCCGTCCGGGGCGGTCGTGGCGCGCGAGGGGCGCATGTCGCCCGTCGCTCGCCACGAGGCCGTCAGGCGGCGGCCCGCGCCGCCGGGAGCGCGAGCGATGCGCCCATCCCGTCGTGGCCGGTGCCCTGGTCGGCACTCCCGCCGGCGATCTCGGCGACGAGCACGGCCGTCCCGAAGACGAACGCGACCGCGGCGGCGATGCCGACCGCGCGCGGCGACGGGCCGCCGTGGATGCCGGTCTCGTGGACGACGGCGTGGCCCTTGCCCCGCGCGATGAGCCAGCGGTTGACCGGGACGGTGACGACCCCGGCGACGGCGAGCGCGACCGCCAGGCTGCCCCAGAACAGCAGGCTGCCGACGCCGGCCTCCATCGCGCCCGGGATGCCGACCATGAGCGCGTTGTCGACGAGCTCCATCGTCGCGATGCTCAGTGTGTCCGCGGCCAGCGCGATCGGGACGACCGCCGAGACCGCCATCCCCGCCCGCAGGAGCGGCAGGCTCGTCAGCCCGTAGCCGAAGACGAACGCGAGTCCGACGGCGAGCGCGACGGTGCCGAGGGTGGAGAAGCCGAGCGCGGTTCCGATGACCATGCCGAGGACCTCGCCGATCGCGCAGCCCGTGAGGCAGTGCAGCGTGGCGTTGATCGCAAGGCGCGTCAGGGCGCCGCCCGAGGCGGGCATCTCGTGGTGGTCGTGGTGCGCGGCGGTCGCTTCCATGTCGCTCCTTTCGGGTCAGATACCCCCGGGGGGTATCTCTGGGCCGAGCCTAGCATCCGGCCGACGGCGCCGTCAAGAACCCCCAGGGGGTATTCGTGTCGCTGCGCCGACCGCGTGCTCCGTGCGGTCATGCGGGTCCTGTGGCGGATGCTGCCCCGCAGGCGGGGCAATATGCGCCACGCTCGTCGGCCTGGCGCAAGCGGAGCGCCGCCACCGCCCCGGACGCCCGGCCGCGCACGGCGTAGGCTGGCGCCATGGGCGTCGACGTCAGCTCGCAGATCGAGATCGCGCGGCCCCGCGCGGAGGTCGCGGCGTACGCGTGCGACCCCGACAGGGCGACCGAGTGGTACGAGAACATCGAGACGGTCGAGTGGGAGTCGCCCCGGCCCCTCGCGGTCGGCTCGCGGCTCGCCTTCGTCGCCCGCTTCCTCGGCCGGCGGCTGGCCTACACGTACGAGGTCCGCGAGCTCGTCCCCGGAGAGCGCTTCGTCATGAGCACCGCCGAAGGGCCCTTTCCGATGCGGACGACCTACCTCTTCGCCGACGCGGCGGACGGGGCGACGCTGATGACGCTGCGCAACCGCGGCGAGCCGTCCGGCTTCGCGCGGGTCGCGGCACCGGCCATGGCGGCCGCGATGCGACGGGCCAACGCCAAGGACCTGCGGCGCCTCAAGGAGCTGCTCGAGCGTGACCCCGCGACCTGACCGCGCACGCGGTCAGGAGTACCGTGGAAGCCATGGCCGACGCCGACCGCATCGCCGAGCTGCGCGCCGAGGCGCGCTATCACCGCGAGCGCTTCGAGCTGTACCGCGCGAAGTCCTACGGGCCGCGCGCCACGTCCCCGGCCCGGCTGCGCGAGCTCGAGCGGGTCCACGATGCCGCGCAGGCGCGGTTGCGCCACGCGGAGGGCGCACCGCCGCCGCCCGCCGCCTGACGGCCCGCCGTCGCCCCCTCGACGCCGGAAGGTCGCCGCGGCGCGGCGGATCAGGCGTGCACTGAGCGCAGAGCCTCGAGCTCGTCGCTGAGTCGCGCCTGCCGGCGCAGCAGCTCCAGGCGCTTGGGCGTGCCCTGCGTCTGCGCGTCGATCGTCGTCCCGATACGGAGCATCTCGGCGGTCACCCTGCGCCGAGCTGCGGCATTCGACTCCCTGGCTGGCTTGCGAACCATCGCTGGTTCCTTTCGGCCGCTGTGCGGCGCTCGACCGAGCGCCTCGCCACCTACTCTACGCGGCCGGTCGAGCCACCCCGGGCCCGACCCGGTCCCGGACGGCGCCTCAGCTGCCGCTGCCGTCGGCCGCGCAGGTGTCGCTCGAGGCGGTCACGGAGATCGGCGGGTTGCGCTCGCGCGCCTGGCGCAGCAGCTCGGCGAGCGCCTCGGGCGGGTGGGCGCCCGACGCGCCGATCGCGCGGTCGACGACGAAGAACGGCACGGCGCTGATGCCCATGCGCGCCGCCGTGCGCTCGTCGTCGCGGACCTCCGCGGCGTAGCGGTCGGTGCTCAGCACGTCGCGCACCTCGCCGGCGGGCAGGCCCACCTCCACGGCGAGCCGCTCGAGCGTCGCGTGGTCGGCGATGAGCTCGCCCTCGCTGAGGTAGCCGCGCATGAGGCGCTCCTTCATCTCGTCCTGCACGCCGCCGGCGGCCGCGAGGTGCAGCACCCGGTGGGCGTCGAACGTGTTGCCGCCGCGGGCGATGTCGAAGCGGAAGTCCAGGCCGTCGCGCTTGGCCGCCGCGGCCATGCGCTCCTGCATGGCGATCGCCTCGGCGCGCGTCGTGCCGTACTTCTCGGCGAGGTGCGCCGCGCCGTCCTGGTCGCGCTGGCGGGGCGCCTGCGGGTCCAGCTCGAAGCTGCGCCAGGTCACCGTGACCTCGTCGCGATGCTCGTAGCCCGCGAGCGCGGCCTCGAAACGCCGCTTGCCGACGTAGCACCAGGGACAGGCGATGTCGGACCAGATCTCGACGTGCATGGGCCTCCTTCGCGGAAGTTGCTCAGACAACCATCTTCAGCCTAGCGCGCAACGCGACGGTGTTATGAAGCCCCGGCGCGGGGGTAGCCAGGAGCACCGTGGAGCTCGTCATCGTCCTCTCCGTCCTGGCGCTCGTCGCAACGCTGTCGGGCGTGAGCGCCCGCCGCCGGGCGCGCGAGGACGAGCTTGCGCGGCGACGCATGAGGCTGGCCGGCATCGCCGAGCGCTACCGCCTCGTCACCACCCGCGAGCAGGCGCCGGTCTAGCGGTGTTCGCGCTCGTCTACGCGATCATCGGCGCGTTCGTCGCCGCGGCTCAGAACTACTTCGCCCACGTCGGCTCGCTCTCGGGCACGCTGGAGGCGATCGTCGCGATCCTCATCTGGCCGCTGCTGCTCATCGGCGTCGACGTGAACTTCCGCTAGCCGGCCCGCGCCGGTCAGAGCGCCAGCCTGCGCGCCAGCCACGCCGCCTGCCAGGCACGCTCGCGCGCGACGGCGCCCCGGTCGTCGCCGGCGGACGCGGCGGCATGGGCCGCGATGAAGCCGTTGACGGCGGCATGCGCCGGCGCCTCGGCGGCGGGCTCGTCGCGGACGGCCAGCGCGTGCCGGGCCGCGTCGCCCGCGTAGCTCGCCGCCCGCGCCTCGGCCTCGTCGAGCCCGTCCTGGCGCGTGGCCGCCGCGGCGAGCTGCGCGCCGGTCGTGCACGACGCGAGCGCGTCGCGGGCGGGACCGGGGCCGAGCGCGGCGAGCGCGGCGTCGCGTGCGCGCAGCGCGCAGGCCTCGGCGAACTCGGCCATGACCGCGACGTCCCAGGCGTCGACGCGCTCGACGAGGCGCCCGCGATCGGCGACGAGCTTGCCGCAGTCCACGCGCACGTCGCCGTCGAGCTCGACGCGCCAGAGCTCGTCGTCGATCCAGTCGGGCAGGTCCTCGGCGCGGCACGCGTGCACGCGGCCCAGGCACGTGCCGCCGCCCTCCGTCGCCCACAGCCATTCGCCGTCGGCGGGCCACCGCACGCCCGAGAACGGCCCGATCCCGCCGGCGCGCAGGAACTTGAGCGCGATCACGGCGACCGCCCGGCCTTCCACGTGCGGAAGATCTCCAGCAGGGCGTCGGGCGGCCGGCCGGCGGGCTCGGCGTCGTCGCCGGCGACCCGCCCGAGCAGGTCGATCGTGCTGCGCATCTGCTCGACGTAGTTCGAGCAGCCGCGGCAGAACACGATGTGGCGCTCGACCTCGGCCCGCGCGGCCGGCTCGGCGACGCCCTCGAGGTAGTCCGTGAGGACCTCGACGAGCTCCTGGCAGGTGAGGTGGTCGACGCCGGCGCTCACGCGGACGCCTCCTGCGCGAGGTAGCGCTCGAGGGCGGCGCGCACCTTGCTGCGCCCGCGGTGCAGCAGGATGCGCTGGTTGCCGTCGCTGATCGCAAGCGCCGCGCAGACCTCCGCGGGCCCCCAGCCCTCGACGTCGCGCAGCACGAGCACCTCGGCCTGGCGCGGCGGAAGCTCGCGGATCGCCTCGTGCACCCGCGCCAGGGTCTCGCGGCCGAGCAGGAGCTCCTCGGGCAGGTGGCTCCAGTCCGACGGCGCCGCCGCCCAGTGGCCGACCCAGCGATGCCCATCGGGACGGAAGCGATCGGCGTCGACCGCGGTCTCGTCGTCCTCGTCGTCGCCGGCGAATGCGGAGAAGGGCGCGCTGCGGCGCTCGCGGACGGCGCGCGTCCTGGCGCGGTTGCTGAGGATCTGGAAGATCCAGGTCTTCAGCGACGAGCGCCCCTCGAAGCGGTCGATGCCGTTGAGGACGGCGAGCCAGGTCTCCTGCACGACCTCCTCGGCGACGGCCCGGTCGCGCACGAAGGTGCGAGCGACCCGCAGCAGCGCGGCCCCGTGCAGCCCGACGAGATCGACGAACGCCGCCTCGTCGCCACGGCGCAGCGCCGCCACGAGCGCGCGCTCGTCCTCGTTGTCCGGCCGGCGCCCGGCCGGAATCGCGACTGGCTGCACGCCGCGCAGTCTCCCGCACCGCGGCGGCCGTTACAGGATCTTCGCCGCGGCGCGGTCCCGCCGCAGGCCGGCGGCGGGACGCGGCCCCCGGCCGGCGGCGTGACGCGGCCCCCGCGCCCGCCGGCGGCGGCGCGGCCGCGCGCGCCGGCGGCGTAACGCGGCCCGGCGCGCAGAGACCGAGCAGGGCGATGGATCGCCGCTCGAGCAGGCCGACGCGCGCCGAGCCCGGGGCCGCGGGCGAGCTGCCCGCGCCGCGGTTGACGTGCCGCGAGGTCGTCGAGCTCGTCTCCGACCATCTCGACGGCAGGCTGGCGCCGCGCCAGCGCGCCCGCGTCACGGCGCACCTCGCCGCCTGCGCGGAGTGCGCGGCGTACGTCGAGCAGGTACGGGCGACGATCGCCGCCCTGCGGCGCCTGCGCGCGGACGACATGCCGGTCGCGATCCGCGCGCGGATCGTCGCCGCGCTCCGGCGCCGGCGAGCGCGCGAGCGCTGACGCGCCGTTCGGCCCGCGCCCCGAAGGGTGGGGGAGATCGGGCGCCGCGGCGCGGTTTGGCTGCGCGCGCGCGGGGGAACGAACTCGCCGTGCGCCTGGCGCTGAACATCGTCTGGCTGCTGCTCTCCGGGCTGTGGCTCGCGATCGGCTACACGTTCGCGGCGCTCGTCTGCTTCCTGCTCGTCGTCACGATCCCGTTCGGCATCGCCGCGCTGCGGATCGCCGCCTACGCGCTGTGGCCGTTCGGCTCGACGGTCGTCACGCGTCCCGACGCGGGCATCGGGGCCGGGATCGGCAACGTCCTGTGGATCCTGCTCTGCGGCTGGTGGCTCGCGCTCGCGCACCTGCTGACCGGGATCGCGCTGTGCCTGACGATCATCGGCATCCCGCTCGGGCTGGCGAACTTCAAGCTCGTCCCGCTGGCGCTCCTGCCGCTCGGGCGCGAGATCGTCGAGCTCGACGACGCGGCCGCCGTCTGACACGCCGCGCCGCCCGTGTCTGAGGTGGGGCGCCGATGGGTACCTGCCGCGTCATGGCGCAACCCGCAGACGTGACGTTCGAGACGGAGGAGGCCCCGGCCGCCGCGCGCGAGCCCGCGACGGCGAAGCGGCCGTCGGCCGACGGCGCCGCTCCGGCCGCCAAGCGCGAGCGTCGCAGGCGGGCGTCCTCCATCGGCGCGACGCCCGCAACCGGGCGGCCGGCGTCGAAGGCGCCCGGCGCGCCCGAGGCCAACGGCCCCGCCCCCGCGACGCCGGCCGGCGGCCGGCAGGCCGCGCGCATCGCCTCGCTCGAGGCCGAGCTCGCCCGCGTCGGGCGCGAGCGCGACGAGCTGCGCCGCCGCGCCGATGCGGCCGAGTCGCGGGCGGACGCCGGAAGCTCGAGGGCCGCGCTCGCCCGGGCGCGGGAGGAGCGCGACGAGGCCTACGCCCAGCGCGACGAGGTGCTGCTCGCGCTCCGCGCGCTCGAGCGCCGCGTGCGCAGCGAGCTCGCGCGCGAAGACCGCTCGCGCGACGGCGACGGCGACGGCGCCCGCGCGCGCACCGCGGGGCCCGACGAGCCGCTCGGCGTCCGCCGGATCCCGGCTGCCCGCGCGGTCATGGCCGAGCTGCTGCCGCCGGCCCCGCGGCAGCGGATCGGGCTCTCGCGCTTCGACCTGTGGATCATGCGCGTGCTCGGCACGGTCGCCGGCGGCTGCTTCATCCTGCTGCTCGTCTCGCTGCTGCGCGTCGCCGGTTGACGCCGGCCGAGACGAGCCGCGATGCGGACCGCGCCGGGCGGCCTCCCGGCTAGACCTCGGGCGCCTCGCTCGGGAGCCCGCCTGTGAGGGCGCTCGCAGCGATGACGAGCGCAGCGCCGACGACGATGACGTCCTTCATGACGTACTGGCCCTCGAGCGTCGGCGCGCCGTGCGGGCCGGCGAACAGCCGCGTCGTCAGCAGCGCGAGCGGCGACAGGATGCCGACGAGGTTGACCGCCAGCAGCAGCATCGCCGCGCGCTTGGCCCGGCCGCTGACGAGCAGCACGCCGATCGTGCACTCCAGCGCCGCCACCAGCGCCAGCGCCATGCCGCCCGGCACGAGGCCGAACGTGAGCAGGCCGGTGGTGTGCTCGACGAGGTCCTGCGCCGGGCTGACGCCCGGGGCGATCTTCAGCGCGCCGAAGGCGAGGAAGACGATGCCGACGCTCACGCGCAGCACGGAGACGCTGTACGCGAGGAGCCAGCGGTGCAGCGCCGCCTCGGCCACCCGCAGGCGCCGGTCGAGGCCGAGGCCGCCGGCTGCCACGAGGCCCGAGCGAACCGGGCGGGTGGCGGCGCTGGCATACCGAGCGAGCAGGTGGGGGATCGGGAAGGCGGACATGAGCGACGTTCCTTCGTGTCAGGTTCGAGACGTTGCCTGACAAGAGGGCGGCCGCCGCCGCTGCGGACGGCTGTGTGCCCACGCTCACGCTTCGTGCGGTCGACCACGGGCCGACCTGCGGGCAAACCCGGTTCAGCTCGCCGTCCTAGGTGCCGATACTCCTATATGTCTGCGACACTGTCCCACCCCCGAGGGACGCAGTGGAGGTGACCCGATGTCGGTCAGCCTGATCTTCAGATGCCAGTTCTGCGACGAGCAGCCCGATCCGCTCACGCACCTGAGCCTCGTCACCGCGATGCGCGAGAACATCTGGGGTGCCTATCAGGACGCGTTGCCGGGGCGCTGGCTCGTCTTCCACGCCCGCGGCCTGTACGGCCCGGTGCGCTACGCATGCGAGGAGCACCGCGGCGACCTCGTCGCGTACCTGCGATCGCACTACGGCTCGATCGGCTTCCACGTGTGGAAGCGCCCGCCGTACCCCTCGAGCCTGGCGCACTCAGACACCGACCACGCCTGGATCGCGGCGACCCGCCGTCAAGGGGGAGGCTGGGCGGCCTGACCGACGCGGCGCGCATGCGGACCGACGAGGCCGACGGGCTGACCGTCGCCGACGTCATGCATGCCGGCGTCGCGAGCATGCCGACGACCGTGACCGTCGGTGAGCTGCGCGCGTGGTTCGCCGCGAGCGCGAGCCGTCGCCTGGCGGTCATCACCGCCGACGGGCGCTACGCCGGATCGCTGACCCCCGCGGACGTCGGGCCCGCCGAGCGCGACGGCGGCCGGGCGCTCGACCTCGCCCACGCGCGTCCCACGATCGCGCCGCAGGCGCCCGCGCCGGCGGGACGAGACCTCGTCGTCGCGACCGACGCGCGCCGCGTCCCCGTCGTCGACGCCGAGGGCCGCTTCCACGGCGTGCTCGCCGTCACGACCGACCTGCGCCACTTCGCCTGCCGCCCGTCGCCGGCGCCGGACTGACGGCAGACCCGCACGGCGCGCGCTACGCGCCGTGGCAGCGCTTGTACTTGCGCCCGCTGCCGCAGGGGCAGGGGTCGTTGCGCGCCGGCGTCTCGCCGACGACGCGGGGCGGCTGCGGGGCGTAGAGCGGCTCGGGCAGCTTGTTGATGCGGCGGACCGCCTTGTCGACGGCGCGCCAGCCGGCGGGGTTGGACTCGCGCGCCCGCGCGAGCCGGGCCGTGTTGACCGCCGTCGCGGCGGCCTCGTGCGCGGCGCACATCGACTCGCGGGCGTCCTCGAGGCTCGACGGGTAGCCGAACGCGTGCCCCTGGCAGGCCGGACAGCCCTCGCCGGCGGGCTGCACCGGGTCCAGCGTGACCGGCGAGCGGTCGAGGTCGACGGCGCCGAAGGCGTGCTGCACGAGATCGGTCAGCGCGCCGAGGCCGACCGGGCTCCACGAGCGCTTGGCCTGCAGCGAGGGCGTGCCGAACGCGACGGCGCCGCCGTCGTGGTCGAGCAGGCGCGGCGCCTCGCCGCGCGCGGCCAGGCGCGGGTAGTCGCCGTCGAGCAGCTCCTCCTCGCGCGCGAGCGCGGCCGCCATGACGGTCGACGCGTAGCGCCCGATCCCGGCCGCGAGGTCGCCGCCGGCGTCCTCGGTGGCGCGGCGCACCGCGTCGACCGTGAGGTACAGGTCGACCTCGAGCACGTCGTCGTCGACGGTCACCGCGGTCCACGCGTCGTCGCGGTCGGCGATCCAGCCCAGCGGGTCCTGCGTGATGACGAAGCAGCGCAGCCACAGCTGCCTGTGCTCGGGGTGGATCTCGAGGTCGTAGGGCCAGTCCAGGCGCAGCTCGACGAGCGCGTACTCGTCGTCGGGAGCCGCGTCGACGAGCGCCGCCGGATCGAGGTTCTGGGGTGCCGGCTGGGTCGCCATCTCGGGCTCAGGCTACCGGCTGGCGTAACGGATCCACCGGGTGCGCGACCATGCCCGAAGCGACGATGCCACATCGAGGAGAGGACCGACGATGGCTGATCTGACCGAGCTCGACGAGCAGCTCTGCGAGAGCTCGCGGTGGGACTTCTCCGACCTGCGCGCGCTCTACGTCAACTGCACGCTCAAGCGCTCGCCCGAGCCCTCGCACACGCAGGCGCTGGCCGATCGCTCGATCGCGATCATGCAGCGAAACGGCGTCGCCGTCGACGTCATCCGCGCGATCGACCGCGACATCGCGACCGGCATCTACCCGGACATGACCGAGCACGGATGGGAGGCCGACGAGTGGCCGCAGATCCACGAGCAGGTCATGGCCGCCGACATCCTGGTGCTGCTGTCGCCGATCTGGCTCGGGGAGAAGTCCTCGGTCTGCACGAAGGTCGTCGAGCGCCTGTACGGCAACAGCCACCTGCTCAACGACGACGGTCAGTACGCCTACTACGGGCGCGTCGGCGGCTGCATCATCACGGGCAACGAGGACGGCGCCAAGCACTGCGCGATGAACATCCTCTACTCGCTGCAGCACCTCGGCTACACGATCCCGCCGCAGGCCGACTCGGCCTGGCTGGGCGAGGCCGGGCCGGGGCCGAGCTACCGCGACGACGGATCGGGCGGTCCGGAGAACGACTTCACGAACCGCAACACCGCCTTTCTGACGTGGAACATGCTGCACCTCGCGCGGATGCTCAAGGACGCGGGCGGCATTCCCGCCCACGGCAACCAGCGCACGGCATGGGACGCGGGCTGTCGCTTCGACTATCCCAACCCGGAGTACCGCGTCTGAGGCCCGCGCGCCGCCCGCGCCCGCGCGAGCGCCGGCCAGGGGCGGTCCGCCCGCGGGCCGCCTGGGGCGGTCGGCCACGCGCGCCGGCCTGGGGCGAGCCGGCCGCGCGCGCTACTCGGCCTGGCGCCCGAGGATCACCGCGAAGCGCTCCATGCGCTTGCGCTCGTCCTCCGACAGCGGCCCCGCGGACTCGACGAGCAGCGTCATCGGCCCGCGCCGGTGCGCCCAGCGCGTCGTCGCCTCGCTGAACTCGCCGGCGATCCAGACGATCGGCTTGGAGGCCGCGTAGGCGACGACGGTCGCCTCCTGCTCCTCGCTCGTGCGCTCGGCGCGGAGCACCCGCACGGTCACGGCGTCCAGCGCGTGGGCGAGATCGGTGATCGCGTCCAGGCCGCCGCCGTCGGCGAGCAGCGCGAGCTCGCCCTGGGCGAGCATCGTCGCGACCCACCCCTCGGGCGCGCCGTCGAGCACGCCGGGCGCGCAGACGAGGCGAAAGAGCGGATCGGCCATGGGGCAGACGCTACAGCGTCACCTCGCGCGCGCGGCCGTCAGCGCCCCGCGGCCGCCTCGGCGCGCCGCAGCAGCTCGCCGCGCGCGACGTCGTTGACGGCGTGATCGGCGGCCGTCCGGTAGGCGTCGGCAGCGCCCGACCGGTCGCCGGTGCGCGCCAGCAGGTCGGCGTGGGCGGCGTGCAGCGGCGCGTAGCCGGCGAGCGCGCCGCCGGCGATGAGCCCGTCGACGAGCGCCAGCCCCTCCCGCGCGCGCCCCGCCCGGCCGAGCGCCGCGGCGCGGTTGAGCTCGACGACCGGCGACGGCGCCTGCCACGCGAGCTCGCCGTAGAGCGCCGCGATCTGCGCGTGGTCGGTCTCCTCGGGCGAGGGCGCCGTCGCGTGCAGCGCCGCGATCGCCGCCTGCAGCTGGTAGGGCCCTGGCCGGCGGCGGCGCAGCGCGGCCTCGAGCAGCCGCTCGCCCTCGCGGATGCGCCCGCGATCCCACAGCGAGCGGTCCTGGTCGTCGAGCGCGACAAGCTCGCCGTGGGCGCTCACCCGCGCCGCGCGACGCGAGTCGTGCAGGAGCATGAGGGCGAGCAGGCCGGCGACCTCGGGGTCGTCGGGCATGAGCCGGACGAGCAGCCGGCCGAGGCGGATCGCCTCGGTGCACAGCTCGCCGCGCACGAGCCGGTCGCCGCTCGAGGCGCTCCAGCCCTCGTTGAAGACGAGGTAGACGACCGCCAGCACCGCGCCGAGGCGGTCGGGCAGCTCGTCGTCGGGCGGCACGCGATAGGGGATCCGGGCGCTCGCGATCTTGCGCTTGGCGCGGACGATGCGCTGCGCCATCGCCGTCTCGGCGACGAGGAACGCCGCGGCGATCTCGCCGGTCGTCAGCCCGCCGAGCGAGCGCAGCGTCAGCGCGACGCGGGCCTCGATCGAGAGCGCCGGATGGCAGCACGTGAAGATGAGCCGCAGCCGGTCGTCGGCGACCGCCGAGGGCTCGGCCTCCTCCTCGTCGTCTGCCGCCGACGCCTCGCGCTCGGCGAGCACGCCGAGCCGCTGGACGCGGTCGGCCAGCCCGCGCTCGCGGCGCAGGCGGTCGATCGCGCGCCGGCGCGCCGTCGTCGTGATCCACGCGCCGGGCCGGTCGGGCCGGCCGTCGCGCTCCCACGCGACGATCGCCTCGGCGAAGGCGTCCTGCAGGGCGTCCTCGGCGAGCTGGAAGTCACCGACCTGGCGGATGAGCGTGGCGAGCACCGCGGCGCGCTCCTCGCGAAAGGCGGCCTCGACGGCCGCCGCGGCGCTCGCCCGTGCCATCAGCCCTCGGGCGCGTCGAAGACCATGACCGGCCGCACCTCGATCGAGCCGTAGCCGACGTTCGGCACCTTCGCCGCCCACCCGAGCGCCGCGTCGAGGTCGGGCACGTCGACGATGTAGTAGCCGCCGAGCGCCTCCTTCGTCTCGGCGAACGGGCCGTCGCTGAGCACGGTCTCGCCACCGCGCACGCGCACCGTCGTCGCGGTCTCGAGCGGCTGCAGGGCGTCGCCGGCGACCATCGCGCCGGACTCCTGCAGCTCGTTCGTGAACGCGTACCACTTCGGCATCTCCTCGGCCATCTGCTCCGGTGAGGGGACGCTGTCGGACGGCGAGTAGATGAGCAGCATGTACTGCGGCATGTCAGCACCTCGTGGTTCGGCAGCCGGCGGATTCCGGCGCCTCTGTGCAACCGTCGAACGCGTCGCCACCGATTCGACACCCTCGCGGCGATGCGCGCAACCCCCGCCGCCGCTCTCGCCGACCCCGTCCGCCCGAGCCGGGCGATCAGGCGGCGCCGGCCGCGCCCGGGGAGGAGCCGGCGCCGAAGCAGACGAAGCCGGCCGTCGCCGCGTAGTCGGCCGGCGCGGCGCGATCGAGGGCGGCGCCCGCCCGCGCGAGGGCCGCGGCGGGCTCGTCGCCGCCCGCCAGGCGCTCGTGCAGCGCGAGCATGAGCCGCCGCGTCGGCTCGTCGGGGGCGGGCACGACGCTCGCGATCAGCGCGCTCGTGCCCAGCGCGAGCAGCGCGCCGCTGAAGCCCATGAGCTCGTCGCCGGGCCGCACCGCGGTCATCCCGCCGTCGCACGCGCTGAGGATCATGTCGCGCGGCGCCGCGCGCAGCCGCTCGAGGTCGTAGACCGTCAGCGGTCCGTCGGCGAGCTGCAGCGAGGAGAACAGCGGGTTGTCGGCGCGAAACGTGCCGTGGCAGGCGATGTGCGCGCGCGACGCCGTCTCCAGCGCGCCCGCGACGGCGGCGACGCGCGCGTCGGCGAGCGCCGTCGCTCGGGGGTGGCGGGCGGCGAGCGCGCGGACCTCCTCGGCGGCGTGCGGCAGGCCGGGCCCGGCCGCGAGGACGAGCGCGTGGCCGTCGCGCCCGGGCTGCGTGCGCCGCTCGGCGGCGCGCAGCCACAGCGCGGCCGAGGGAGCGACGCTGACGGCGCGCCCGGCGCAGGACGGCAGCGCGGCCCAGGGGACGGCGTGCAGCTCGCCCGTCGGCACGAGCACGAGCTCGCGGTCGCCGATCAGCCCGGCGAGCGGCGCGAGCAGCAACGCGTCGAGCTCGCGGGCGGCGTGGGCGGCGTTGTCGAGCGCGACGGCCTGCGAGCCGGCCGAGCCGGCGCCGCGCGCGAGCTTGCGCAATGCGAAGCGAAGCGCGCGCAGCTCGCGGTCGGCGGCGGTGGGCTCGCCGAGCGAGACGAGCCGCGCGGGCCGCTCCCCGGCGACGACGACCGCCCACAGCGCGTCGTCGGCGCGCACGAGCTCGACGAGCGCGCGCGCGCCGAGCGCGGCGCGCAGCAGCTCGATGCCCGGCGCGGCGAGGGGCGCGTCGGCCGCGCCGCCGCCGGCGTGTCGCGCGCGGCGGCGCACGGCGGCCTCGAGCTCGGCCTGCCGGCGCAGCAGGCGATGCGTGTCGGCGGACTCCTTGCCGGCCTCGTCGATCGCCGCCAGCACGGTGCGCAGCTCCGCGAGGTCGGCGGCGAGCGCGTCGTCGCCCGGTGGCCGGGCCGGGCGCTGCCAGAGCGCGCCCGCGCGCCCGAGCTCGGCCCATTCGAGCACCGCCGCCGCGCGGCCCGAGGTCAGCGCCAGGCGCAGGCCGAGCGCCGCCAGCGCGCTGCCGTGCACGGCGGCGCCCGCCCGCAGCTCGGTCGCTCCGAGGCTGAGACGGTGCTGGTCGAGCGCCGCCAGGCCGGCGCGCAGGGCGCGCAGCGCCGAGCCGTGGCGGTCCTCGGCCAGGCGCCGCAGCGCCTCGGCGTGCCACGCGCCGACGCGCAGCGCGACGGGGCCGCCGCGGCGCGCCCGCGCGACCTCCTCGAGGGCGCGCGCGGCGTCGGCCTCGCGCCCGATGGCGAGCGCGACCCGCGCGGCCAGGACCTGGGCGTCGAGCGCCGCGGCCGGCCAGCCCGACGACGCCAGCGCGCCGGCGACGGCGCGGGCGCGGGCGTACAGCGCCGCGCTGCGCTCGCCGCGGCCGAAGGCCGCGCCGACGGCGACGCGCTCGGCGAGCGCGGCCCAGCCGGGGCGCCGCTGGTGCTCGAAGTCGGCCGCGGCCTGCTCGGCGGCGGCGAGCGCGCCCGCGGGCTCGCCGGCGACGAGGAGCGCCTCGGCGAGCGCAAGGCGGGCCTCGGCGAGCTCCGCCGCCATCGCGTTGTCGGCCAGCCGCTGGACGGCGCGCTGCGCGCTCTCGCGCGCCTCGCGCCCGAGGCCCGCCGCGAGGAGCGCGTGGCAGCGGTCCAGCTCGAGGATGCCGTGGCGCGCGCCGGCCTGGGCGATGACCGGCTCGGCGGCGTCGAAGCTCGCCAGCGCCGCGGGCAGGTCGCCGCGGCGGGTGGCGACCCAGCCGAGGTTCTGCAGCATCGTCGCGGCGAGCAGCGGCTGGTCGAGCGCCAGCGCGATCTTCAGGGCGTCGCGCAGGTCGGTCTCGGCGGCGCGCAGCGCCCCGCGGTAGGCATGCAGGACGCTGCGGTTGCACAGCAGCTTGGCCTCCGTCTGGCGATCGCCGGCGCGGCGCGCGGCCGTCAGGCCGCGGCGGTAGCCGCCGAGCGCCTCGTCGAGGCGGCCCAGGCGCTCGAGGATCGCGGCGTGCTGCAGCGCCATCTGCGCGGCGCCCGCGCCCTCCGCGCCGGCCCGCGCGGCGGCCCCGGCCTGGCGCAGGGCGGCGCCCGACAGCCCCTGGTTGAGCAGGGCGAAGGCAAGCGCCATGCGGGCCTCGGCCGCGTGCGCCGGCGAGCGCGCGCGGCGACCGGCCGCGACGGCGGCGCGCAGGTGCTCGACGGCGGTGGGCGCGTCGTCGAGGTCGAGCGCCGCCATGCCGAGCGCGCGCAGCGCGACCGACGCGCTCTCGTGCTCGCCCGCCGCGCGGGCGCGCTCGAGCGCCGTCGCGGCGAGGTCTCGCGCCCGCCCCGGGTCGACGCCGAGCAGCCGGTGGGCCTCCTCGGCGAGCGCGGCGGCGTCGCTCAGATCGTCAGCCATGCGGTCTCGAGGAGCCGGCTGTCGCCGGTCGCTCCGTCGAGACGGCAGCGCAGGCTGACCGGCCCGGGCGAGACGCCGCGGGCCAGGAAGCGCCCGCGCTCGTCGGCGCGCACCGCGACGATCTCCTCGCCGTGGCGGACGGCGACCTCCGCCGCCTGCGGCGGCACGAGCTGGCCCGCGAGGCACAGCAGCCCGTCGTCGCCCTCGGCCTCCGCCTCGACCTCGATCGACAGGCCGGGGGCCTCGAACGTCAGCGCCCGCGGCTCGCCGGCGCCGCGCACCGCCAGCAGCGACTCGTCGGCCGCCGAGTCATGCACGAGGGCCGCGAGCTCTGCCTCGAGCGTGCGCCATTCGATCGCCGCGCGAGCCGCGATCCGCACGGGCTCGGGGACCGGGTCGAGCTGCCCGAGGACGTGACGCAGCTCGTCGAGGAGCGCGTCGTCGTCGGGTGGAGATGGGTTGCCGGGTTGCATGAGCATCACTGACTATGAGTCCGGCGACGGCGAGGTGATACGTGTTCCTGCCATCGCCCGGCGCAGCGTCGCCAGGCAGCGCCCGCGGGTGGGCCCGATGCTACCGACGGGCATGTCGAGCGCCGCGCCGACCTCGTCGTAGCTGGGCGCCGGGTCGCTGGCGAGCATCCGCAGCAGCGTCTGGCAGCGGGCGCTGAGCTTCGCGAACGCGCGCCACAGCGCGGCGTCGCGCTCCTGCGTGAGCAGCGCCGCGTCGAGGTTCGACGGCACGGTGTCCTCGGGGATGCGGTCCTCCTCGGTCGGGACCGTGCGCGCCTGGTGGCGCAGCACGCGCAGGCACTCGTTGCGCGCGGTCGTCGCCAGCCAGCCGCCGAGGGCGTCGGGGTTGCGCAGGTCCTCGACGTGCTCGAGCAGCTTCAACCAGGTCGTCTGGACGACGTCGGACGCGCTCGCCGAGTCGAGCCGGTGGCTGCGGGCCACGCCCCACAGCAGGCCCTCGTAGCGCTCCACGATCGCCTCCCAGGCGGCTCGCTCGCCCGACGCGGCACGGCGGACCAGCTGGCCGACCTCCATGACGATCTCCCACACCCGATGTCGAGGACGCCTCAAACCCTACGCCACGCCGGCACGTGACCCCGCGTGCGAGGTATTTTCTGCGCATCGCAGCGCTCTGACCCTCGAGCGGCTGCCCGACAGGGCGCCCGTCCGGCGGTCCATCCACACCGGAGGAGCACCATGACCGAGGCCGAAGAGACCTGTCCCGTCTCGTGGGACGAAGGCTGGGACGACGCGATCGAGGCGGAGATCAAGGCGGGGCGGATCGCCGCCCTGGGCGAGCGCGTGCGCGACGGGGGGGTGCTGTTCACGCCCGGCCGGCTGCTGCTCGACGAGAGCGCGACGGACGACGACCGGGTCCGCAGCGAGCTCGACGCGGCGGGCCTCGAGCCCGGACGCGACGAGGAGGCCGCCCGGATGGCGGGGCGGCTGGGCCTCGCCGTCTTCGAGCAGGGCTCCAGGCGGTCCGACGACCGCCTCGCCGCCGCCGTGCGGCGCATCAACGAGATCCGCGGCCGCTCGGCGTCCCTGGACCACGTCCTCGTCGGCGGCCCGGCCCGCTGGGGCGGCGACAGCGCCCCGCAGCCGGTGCCCGATCCCGGCACGATCCCCGGCCGCGACCAGGCGCTCGGCGAGGGCATCACCGTCGCCGTGCTCGACACCGGCATCGCCAAGGTGCCGTTCCCGGTCGACGCCCGTCCGCAGGATGCCGAGGACCCCGACTCCGACCACGACAGGCAGCGCGATCCTCCGGGCGGGCACGGCACGCACGTCGCCGGCCTCGTGGCCGCGATCGCACCCGGCGCCAAGATCGTCGCGCGGCGGATCCTGACCGGCGTCGCCGGCGTCGCGAGCGACCTCACCGTCGCCGACGCGCTGCTCGACAGCGCGCAGGCGGACATCGTCAACTGCTCCTTCAGCGGCCCCGCGCTCGACGACGACCAGGTGCCGATCGTCGTCGAGCGGGCGCTGCGCAAGATCGGCAGGTCGACGGTCGTCGTCGCGTGCGCGGGCAACCAGGGCGTCTCGCGGCCCCAGTGGCCGGCGGCCGCGAAGGGCGTCATCGCCGTCGGCGCGATCTTCGACGCGGGCAACGGCGCCCGGCCGGACTTCTCGAACTTCGGGCCGTGGGTGGACTGCTGCGCGCCCGGCGTCGACGTGCAGAGCACGTTCCTGTACGACTTCGGCTTCGAGGGCTTCGCGAGCTGGAGCGGCACGTCCATGGCGTGCCCGCAGGTCGTGGGGGCGCTCGCGGCGATCGCCTCGCGCCCGGGCGTCGGGAACGTCCGGGACGCCGTCCAGCGGCTCATCGCCGACCCCGGCCGGCCGCACTTCGCCCAGCTCGGCACGATCGTCGATCCGGCGAACCTGCCCTGACGCGGCGGGCCGGCGGCGACCCGGAGGGCGTCGCCGCGGCCGCCGGCTCAGCGCAGCCCGGGAGACGCCTCGTCGAGCAGACCGGCGTCGTCGAGCCGCGCGACCGCGTCGAGCACGTCGTCGCGCCCCCAGCCGGGGAAGTCCGCCGCCAGCGCCCCGTGCAGGTCGCCGGCGCTGCGCGATCCGTCGGCGAGCTCGGCGAGGCGGTGCAGCGCGCCGTCGGGATCGGCGAGCGTCACGACGTCGCGGTGCCCGACGACGTGCAGCTCGCCGCCGCCGCGCAGCAGCGGGGCGCGGCGCTTCATGCGGGGCTTGGGCACGACGTGCATCGACGGTCCTCCGTGCTCGGGGTCGTGGCGGGGAGCCACCCTGCGCACCTCAGAGATCGCGCCCGCGCGACGGTGATACATGCGGTGCGCTTGCATCCCACCGGGCCGCTGCGCGATCCTCGGCGGCGACCCCACCCGCAGCGCACCTGGAAGGAAGGCGGCATGCGCCCGCACGACCCGCCCGGCGACAGCGACACAGACGAGCCCGAGCCGGGCGGCGAGCCGCCCGGCGCCGCCGCGGACGAGCACGCGCCGGCACCCGTGGCGCCGCGGGACGAGCCGCACCCGAACTTCAGGGCCGACGCCGAGGCCGCCGCGGCCGCGAGCGCCGCCGCCTACGAGCGCTACTCCGCGGCGCCCCGGCCGGACCGCGAGCAGGGCGACGAGCGCTGATCGCCCCCGCCGGCCGGCACGAGCTCGCAGTCGTCCGCCGGCGAGATGTCCGCGTGCATGTTGCGCTGCATCATGCGCAGCGCGGCCTCGGCGAGGTCGTCGTGGATGCCGGCGACGGCGTCGCGCGGGACGGCCACCGCGAGGTGGCGCACGTAGGCGTCCAGCGCGGAGTACAGGATGCACTGCTCGGTGACCTGCCCGACGAGCACGACACGGCCGACCTCCTGCTCGCGCAGGAGCTCCTCGAGCTGCGTGCCGTAGAAGACCGAGTGGCGCGCCTTGGGGATGAACCACGTGCCCTCGGCCGGGACGATCGGCTCGACGAGCTCGCGCGCCCGGCCCTGCATGGCGCGCGCGATGAGCTCCGGGCGAGCGGCGCCCCAGTCGCCGTGGTTGTCGTTGACGTAGACGATCGGCGCGCCCTCGCGCTGCGCGCGCTCGATGAGGCGCCGGATCGCCGGCAGCGCCTCGCGGACGGACTCCGCGAGCAGCTCGGCGTCCTCGTGGTCGTAGGCGTTGAGCATGTCGACGACGATGAGCGCGCTCCTCACGGGCCGTCGCCTACCCGTTCGGGCCCCGCGCCAGCCGGACCGCCGCCCGCGCCGCGCCGGGGGCCGGGGCGCCGCCGCGGGCCCGCGCCGGCGCGGGCCGCGCGATGAGCGCCGCGCCGGACGTCTTCGTCGGGATCGACCTCGGCACGACGAGCGCGCGGGTGCTCGCCGTCGATCCGGACGGATCGCTCGCCGGGCGCGGCGAGCGACCGCTGGCCGGCCGCCGCGCGGGCGCCCGCCACGAGCAGGACCCGCGCCACTGGTGGGACGCCGTCGCCGGCGCCTGCCGGGACGCCCTGCGCGAGGTCGCCGCCGAGCGCGTCGGCGGCATCGCCGTGTGCGCCACGTCGGGAACCGTCCTGCTCGCGGACGCCGGCGGCCGGCCGCTGACGACCGCGCTCATGTACGACGACGCGCGCGCCGCCGGGCAGGCGGCCCGCTGCGCGATGGCGCCCTCGTGGGGGCTGCCGAAGCTGCTGTGGCTCATCGAGCACGAGCCGTCGGCGGCGAACGCTCCCGGGGCGCGCCTCGCCCACCAGCCCGACGTCGTCACCGCCGGCCTCGTCGGCCGCGCCGTCGCGACCGACTCGAGCCATGCGCTGAAGACCGGCTTCGACCCTGCCGGCGGCGAGTGGCCCGTCGCCGTCCGCGACGCGCTCGGGGCACGCGACGGGATGCTCGGGCGCGTCGTCGCGCCGGGCACGCGGCTGGGCGGCGTCGGTCTCGCCGCGGCGGAGCGGACCGGCCTGCCCGCCGGCGCGCCCGTCTTCGCGGGCATGACCGACGGCTGCGCGGCGCAGATCGCCGCCGGCGCGCTGCGTCCCGGCGACTGGAACGCCGTGCTCGGCACGACGCTCGTGCTCAAGGGCTGCTCGCGGCACCGCATCGACGATCCGGCGAGCGGCGTGTACTCGCACCGCTCGCCGGACGGGGCGTGGCTGCCGGGCGGCGCGTCGAGCAGCGGCGCCGGCGTCCTGCCCGCCGCGTTCCCCGGGCGGGACCTCGACGCGCTCGGCCTGCGTGCCGCCGAGCACGAGCGCACGCGGGTGCTCGCCTATCCGCTCGTCTCGCGCGGCGAGCGCTTCCCGATCGCGGCGCCCGACGCGGAGGCGTTCCTGCTCGGGGCCCCCGCCGGCGAGGGCGAGCACGCGGCGGCGCTGCTGCAGGGCCTGGCGCTCGTCGAGCGGCTGTGCTTCGAGCGGCTGACGCAGCTCGGCGCGCCCGCCGCCGGCGAGCTGACCTTCACGGGCGGGGCGACGCGCAACCGGCGCTGGTGCCAGCTGCGGTCCGACGCGCTGGACCGCTGCGCCCGCCTGCCCGAGCGCGGCGAGTCCGCCTTCGGGATGGCGATCCTCGCGACGGCCGCCGCCGGCGGCGAGCCCGTCGCGGACGTCGCGCTGCGCGTGGCGCGCACGGCCGCCGTCTTCGAGCCCCGCGCCTCGATGCGCGCGCATCTCGACGAGCAGTACGCCCGCTTCCTCGCCGAGCTGCGCCGGCGCGGCTGGCTGCACGCGATCTGACGGGCGCCGCGCCGACGGGGCCGCCCGCGGGGCGGCCCGCGCCGGGCGGGCGACGCCGCCCTCGCCGGCCCGCGGGCCGCCCGCGCCGGGCGGGCGACGCCGCCCTCGCCGGCCCGCGGGGCGGACCGCATCGGCCATCCGTCCAGATCGGCGGGATCCATGCGGTCGTCCGTCCGTCCGCGCAGGCCCCCTCGGGGTGGTCGAACAGCCGTCGAGCGCCCGAGATCAGGTCATGTGCCGCGCCGCCTCACACGACCGATCGCCGCCCTCGGCGCCGTGCTCGCGCTCGGCGCGGCGGCCTGCCCGCCCGCGCTCGCGGCCGCCGATCCGCTGCTCGGCGAGCAGTGGGCGCTGAGCGAGCCCGCCGCGACCGGCGCACGCGAGGCTTGGACGCAGTCGCGCGGCGACGGCGTCATCGTCGCGATCCTCGACAGCGGCCTGCAGCTCGACCATCCCGACCTCGCGCGCAACCTCTGGCGCAACCCCGGCGAGGTGCCGGGCAACGGCGTCGACGACGACCGCAACGGCTACGTCGACGACGTCTTCGGGGCCAACATGATCACCTCGGACGGCAACGTCGCCGACGACGAGGGCCACGGCACCCACGTCGGCGGCATCGTGGCCGCCCGCGCCGGCAACGGCGCCGGCGGCTCGGGCATCGCGCCGGGCGCCCGGCTCATGGCCGTCAAGGTCCTCGACGCCCGCCGCTCGGGCAACTCGAGCCTGCTGGCGCGCGGGATCCGCTACGCGGTGGATCGCGGCGCGCGGATCCTCAACGTCTCGCTCAACGGCGACGCGTCGAGCCCGGACCTCGACGAGGCGCTGCGCTACGCCGACGACCGCGGCGCCACGGTCGTCGCCTCGTCGGGCAACAACTCGCGCGACATCGACGCGCGACCCTCCTACCCGGCCTCCTCGGAGCTGCCGGCCGTCCTGAGCGTGACCGCGACGGAGGAGTCGGGCCGGGTGCTGTCCATCGCCAACCGCGGCGCGAGCTCCGTCGACATCGCCGCGCCCGGGTCCATGATCCTGTCGACCGCGCGGGGCTCGCGCTACGAGCTGCGCTCGGGCACGTCGATGGCCGCCCCGTTCATCGCGGGCTCGCTCGCGCTGCTCGCCGCCGCCCGGCCCGACCTCCCGCAGGCGCAGCTGCGCGACGCGCTGCTGCAGAGCGCCCGGCGCCGGTCGCCGCTCGCCGGCCTGCTCGGGTCGGGCGCGCTCGACGTCGGGGCCGCCATGCACCGCGTGCTGCCCGGCGCCATGTGGCGCGCCGCACCGGCGCCGCGGGCGCGGGCCGAGCGCGTGCGCGTCCGCGTGCGCACCCGCTCGCGCGTGCACGCCGGGCGCTCCTCGACGGTGCGCTGGACGGCGCAGGGCGCCCGGGGCGTCACGCGCTGGCGCGTCCTGCTCGACGGCCGCCGCGTGCACACCCAGCCTGCCCGCCGCGCGCGCCTGCTGAGCAAGCGCGTCAGCCGCCCCGGCAGGCACCGCTGGAAGGTCGTCGGCCTGGACGCCCGGGGCCGCCGCGTCGCCGTCGCGGCGCGCACCTTCCGCGTCGTGGCCCCGCGCTGACGGGCGCGCGCGCCCGCGCCGCTCGGCCCCGCGCACAGAGCCGCCGCCCCCGCGCTGGACCGGTTGGCGGTGGCGCGGCCCGTGGGGGGTGCGCGAAGATAGGCCGATGGCGCACGTGGGGATCCCCCGTTCCGCGCCGGCCTACCGGCCGGCGCCCGGGTTCTTCGACGAGCTGTACGAGGCCGACGGCAGCCCGCGCCCGTACGCCGCCGCGCTCGCCGCCGGCCTCGACGCGCTCGGCCCCGAGCAGCTCGCCGCCGCCGGCCGCCGGCGCGACGCGATCTTCGTCCAGCAGGGGATCACGTTCGACACGACGGGCGACGACGGCCCGACGCTCGAGCGCCCGATGCCGCTGGACCTCGTCCCGCGGATCCTGCCCGCGAGCGAGTGGACGCTCGTCAAGCGCGGCGTCGCCCAGCGCATCCGCGCGCTGAACCGCTTCGTCGACGACGTCTACCACGGACGGGAGATCGTCCGCGCGGGGATCGTGCCGTGGCGGCTCGTCGTCAGCCGCAGCCACTTCGCGCGCGCCGCCCACGGCATCCGCCCGCCCGGCGGCGTCTACTGCCACGTCGCCGGCTGCGACCTCGTGCGCGACGCCGACGGCACCTGGAGGGTGCTCGAGGACAACGTCCGCACGCCGTCGGGGATCTCCTACGTGCTCGAGAACCGCACGGCGATGACGCGCCTGCTGCCCCAGCTCTTCGCCGAGTACCGCGTGCGCCCCGTCGACCACTACCCGATGCTCCTGCGCGACGCGCTGCGCTCGGTCGCGCCCGCGGCCGAGGGCGAGGCGACGGTCGTGGTCTGGACGCCGGGCCCGCTGAACTCGGCCTACTTCGAGCACGCCTTCCTCGCCCGCCAGATGGGCGTGGAGCTCGTCGAGGCGAGCGACCTCGTCGTCCGCGACGACGTGCTGTACATGCGCACGACGCACGGGCTGCAGCGCGTGCACGCCGTCTACCGCCGCCTCGACGACGACTTCGTCGACCCGCTCGAGTTCCGCCCGGACTCCGCGCTCGGCGTGCCCGGGCTCATGCGCGCCTACCGCGCGGGCACGGTGGCGCTCGCCAACGCCGTCGGCACGGGCGTCGCCGACGACAAGGCGATCTACCACTGGGTGCCGGAGATGATCCGCTTCTACCTCGGCGAGGAGCCGCTGCTCGACAACGTCCGGACGTACCTCATGTCCGACCCCGACGCGCGCGAGCACGCGCTGTCGCGGATGGACGAGCTCGTCTTCAAGCCGACGGGGGAGTCCGGCGGCAAGGGCGTCTTCATCGGCCCCTCGACGGAGCCGGACGTGCTCGCCGGCCTCGCCGACGTCATCCGCCGCGCGCCCGAGAAGTGGATCGCGCAGGAGCTCGTCCGCCTGTCGACGGTGCCGACCGCCGACGGGGACGGCGTGCTCGCGCCGCGCCACGTCGACCTGCGGCCGTTCGCGATCTTCGGCGAGACGATCTCGATCGTCCCGGGCGGCCTGTCGCGCGTGGCGATGGTCGAGGGCTCGATGATCGTCAACTCCTCGCGCGGCGGGGGCTCCAAGGACACGTGGGTGCTCGAGGACGACGAGGACCACGGCGACCGCGCGGCGCCGCTGCGGGCCGAGAGCCTGCCGCCGGCGCTGCCCGACCTGCGCTACGGCGCCTGGACGAATCAGGCCCAGCAGCAACAGCAGTCGGCGGACCGGTGCTCGCCCGCATAGCGCAGGAGCTCTTCTGGCTGGGCCGCAACCTCGCCCGCGCGGAGGCGACGGCGCGGCTGCTGGAGGGCGTCTTCCTCGCCGACCTGCAGGGCGATCCCGACGATCCGAGCGCCACGCGGCTGGGCTGGGAGTCGCTGACGCACATCATGGGCGGCGCGACCGACGCCGACGGCCCCGCGCAGCGCGACGCGGTCATCGACGCGCTCACGCGCGACGCGGACAACCCGGCCTCCGTCGTCGCGTGTGTCGCGCGCGCGCGCGAGGGCGCGCGCGCCGTGCGCGACGTCATCTCCGCCGAGATGTGGGAGGCGATCAACACGACGCACCTGCGCCTGCGCGACGGCGACCTCGCGGCGACACCGCTGGACACCGGCCCGTACTCGATCTACCAGCACGTCAAGGAGCGCTCGGCGCTGTTCTGGGGCCTGACGGCGCGCACGATGCTGCGCGACGACGCCAGCGCCTTCCTCTCCGCCGGCGGGCGGATCGAGTCGGCCGACATGGTGCTGCGGATGCTGCGCGTGGCGCTGCCGGCGGGCGCCGCCGGCCAGAGCGCCGACGGCCAGGCGATCGCCCTGCTGCAGGCCGTCGGCGGCTTTCAGGCCTACCGCCGGGCGGTGCCGGCGCCCGCGCACGCCAAGCCCGTCGCGCGCTTCCTGCTCTTCGAGCGCAACTACCCCGACTCCGTCGCCGCCGCCGTCGACTCGCTCAACGGCGCGCTGCGTCACGCCGACGCGTCGCCGCGCAGCTCGGAGCCGATCCTGCGGCTCAGCCGCCTGTCGGCCGACCTCGAGTTTCGCCGCAGCGCGGAGGGCGGGGCGGACCTGCGGGTCACCTGCCAGGAGGTCCAGCGCGAGCTCGGGCTCGTCGACGCCGACATCGCCCATCGATACTTCGGCGGCGCCCGGGCGGCATAGTCCGTGCGACCGGCCATGCACTTCTCGATCCGCTTCCTCACGGAGTACGTCTACGACGCCCCGGTGTCCGACAACCTCAACGCGCTGCGCGTGCGGCCGGCGACGACGTCGACGCAGCGCTGCGACGAGTTCACCGTGCGCATCGAGCCCGAGGCGCGCGTCGGGCGCCACTCGGACTACTTCGGCACGGAGGTGCTCGAGTTCGGCATCGTGCGCCCGCACACGCAGATGAGCATCGACGTGCGCGCGCGGGTCGTCACGGCCGAGCCGCCCGCGCCGCCCGACGCGGACTGGGAGGCGGTCGCGACCGAGGCCTACGCCGAGGCGGCCGGCGAGTACCTGCTGCCCGTCGGCGACGACCCCGACAGCGCGGAGATCGACGAGCTCTGCGCGGCGGTGCGCGGCGAGACGCCGCTGCGGACGCTCGAGCGTCTCTGCGACCTCATCCCCGACCGCTACGAGTACCGCCCCGGCGTGACGTACGTCGGCTCGACCGTCGAGGAGTTCCTCGAGGCCGGCGCCGGCGTCTGCCAGGACTACGTGCACCTCGGGCTGCTCATGCTGCGCCGC
Source organism: uncultured Solirubrobacteraceae bacterium (assembly GCA_963769555.1). Classification (GTDB taxonomy): domain Bacteria; phylum Actinomycetota; class Thermoleophilia; order Solirubrobacterales; family Solirubrobacteraceae; genus CADCVQ01. The sequence continues at coordinate 170,927 of CAVYMD010000002.1, forward strand.
AACGGCATCGCCGCGCGCTACGTCAGCGGCTACCTGTGGGCGGCGCCGACGGACGGCGGCGACGACTCCGTCGAGGTCGAGACGCACGCCTGGCTGGACGCGCTGCTGCCCGGCGAGGACGGCCGCGGCGAGCCGGCCTGGGTCGGCGCGGACCCGACGAACCGCCGCCTGGCCGGCGAGCGCCACGTCAAGATCGGCCACGGGCGCCACTACGCCGACGTCCCGCCGGTGCGCGGCGTCTTCCAGGGCACGGCGGGCTCCAAGCTCGACGCGAGCGTCCACATGACGCGCCTGGACCCGCAGGCCGGCGCGCGCGCCTGACCGCCCCGACCGGCGCGTGCGCCGGATCCCGCCCGGGCCGCCTGCGGTCGATCCTCCCGTCGACGCGCGGCCCGCGCTATCCTGCTCGACAGACCTGCAGCCGCAGGTCGTTTTTCTGTCCTCTCGCCGTCACGGAGCTACCGCATGGCCCGCGGAGACGTGCGCATCGCTGTGACCCTCGCCTGCGAGGTCTGCAAGCGGCGCAATTACCAGACGAACAAGTCCAAGCGCAACAACCCCGATCGAATCTCCATGCGCAAATACTGCAAGTGGTGCAAGGAGCACACGAGCCATCGGGAGACCCGGTAGCCCTCAGGACCCCCCGCATTCCATGGCCAGAAACCGCCAGCGCGCGCGAGATCGCAAGCAGAAGCTGCACCGGGAGAACATCCCGGGCTCGCTCGACCACGCCTCCGGCGAGGTCGAGGAGGCCGAGGCCGCGATCGTCGCGGGTGCAGCAGGCATCCCGGACGACAGCGTCCCGCTCGACGACGCGGCCGACGCCGATGCCGGCGCCGTCGAGGACAAGCGCCTGGGCAGGGGTGCCGGCGACGTCGCCACGACGCGCGACACGGCGCCGCGCAAGCGCGGCGGCGCGCGCCTGCTGCACTTCTTCGGCGCGTGCTGGGCTGAGCTGCAGCGCGTCGACTGGCCCGATCGCCGCCAGGTCGGGCAGGCCACGGCCGTCGTGCTGGGCTTCGTCGTCGTCGCCGGTGCCTTCCTCGGGCTCGCCGACGTCGTCGCCCAGAAGATCGTCGACTTCATCCTCTAACTCCGAGATCTGAAGGCAAGCATGTTTCGCTGGTACGTCGTGAACACCTATTCAGGCCACGAGAACAAGGTCAAGCAGAACCTCGAGCACCGCGTGGTCTCGCTCAACCAGAAGCGCAACGTCCGCCAGGTCGTCGTGCCGACCGAGTCCGTGTCCGAGATGAAGGACAACCAGAAGGTCACGGTCGAGAAGCGCACGATGCCCGGCTACGTCCTGGTCAACATGGAGCTCAACGAGGACTCGTGGGGCCTGGTCAAGGGCACCCCGGGCGTCACGGGCTTCGTCGGCGCGTCGAACGAGCCGGTCCCGCTCACGCAGGCGGAGGTCGATCGGCTGCTGCACCGCGAGGTCGCGGTGCGGGAGCGCAAGAAGGCGACGTTCGCGATCGGCGAGACGCGTCAAGGTCATCTCCGGACCGCTGTCGGACTTCTCCGGCGAGATCTCGGAGATGAACGAGGACGCGTCCCGCCTCAAGGTGCTTGTGTCAATCTTCGGTCGCGAGACTCCGGTCGAAGTCGGATTCGATCAGGTGAAGAAGATCTAAATGGCCAAGAAAGTCCTCACACAGATCAAGCTGCAGGCCGTCGGCGGCCAGGCCAGCCCGGCGCCGCCGGTCGGTCCCGCCCTCGGTCAGCACGGCATCAACATCATGGAGTTCTGCAAGGCGTTCAACGCGCAGACCCAGGGCGATGCCGGCACGACGATCCCGGTGGTGATCACCGTCTACGAGGATCGCTCGTTCACGTTCATCACGAAGACGCCGCCGGCCGCCGTGCTCATCAAGCAGGCGATCAACATCGACAAGGGCTCCGGCGAGCCGCACCGGGTGAAGGTCGGCAAGATCACCCAGGCGCAGCTGCGCGAGATCGCGCAGCGCAAGCTCGACGATCTCAACGCCCACGACCTCGACGAGGCCGCGAAGATCATCGCCGGCACGGCGCGAAGCATGGGAGTCGACGTTGTCTAAGCGCGGAAAGACCTATCTGGAGGCCCGCTCGGGCGTCGATCGCGAGCGCGAGGTCACCGCCCGCCGAGGCGGTCGCGCTCGTCAAGTCGCTGCCCGGGCCGAAGTTCAACGAGACCATCGAGGTCCACATCCGCACCGGCCTGAACGTGCGCCACGCCGACGAGCAGCTGCGCGGCACGATCGCGCTGCCCAACGGCCTCGGCAAGGAGGTCAAGATCGCCGTCTTCGCCCAGGGCGACAAGGCGCGCGAGGCCGAGGAGGCCGGCGCGGACATCGTCGGCGCCGAGGACCTCGCCAAGCGCGTCGAGGACGGCTTCACGGACTTCGACGTCGCGATCGCCACGCCGGACCTCATGCCGGTCGTCGGCCGCCTCGGCCGCGTGCTCGGACCGCAGGGCAAGATGCCCAACCCGAAGGTCGGCACCGTGACGATGAACGTCGCGCAGGCCGTCAACGAGGCCAAGGCCGGCAAGATCGAGTACCGCACCGATCGCACCGCGATCGTCCACCTTCCGATCGGCAAGAAGGACTTCTCCGAGCGTCAGCTGCTCGAGAACTACGCCGCCGTCATCGACGAGCTCGTCCGCGCCAAGCCGTCCGCCGCCAAGGGCCGCTACCTGCGCACGATCACGCTCGCATCGACCATGGGCCCCGGCGTCAAGGTCGACCCGTCCCGCACCCGCGACATCCTCGAGGAGGCCGCTCCGGCGTCAGCCGCGTGAGCGTCCATCTCTGAGGCCACCGCAGACCCCGGGCCGCCGACGCGGCGCAAGTCCCGGCGAGGAGGCAGATGAACCGAGAGCAGAAAGCCGCGGTGATCGAGGAGATCGCCGTTCAGATCCAGGAGTCCGAGGCCATCTTCGCGGTCGACTACCGCGGGATCAGCGTCGAGCAGGCGGCGGAGCTGCGCACGAAGCTGCGCGACGCCGACGCGTCGCTGCGCGTGGTCAAGAACACGCTCACGATGCGCGCGGCCGACCAGGCCGGGGCGGAGACGCTCAAGTCGGTGCTCGAGGGCCCGACCGCGCTGACGTTCGCGCGCGGCGACGCGGCGACGGCGGCGAAGGCGGTCGCCGACTACGCCCGCGCGACCGGGTTGCTGCCCTTCAAGGGCGGGCTCATGAACGGCGAGGTGCTCGCGCCCGAGCAGATGTCAGCGATCGCTCGCCTTCCCTCGCGCGACGTGCTCAACGCACAGTTCGTGAACATCGTCGCCTCGCCGCTGACCGGCCTCGTGACGAGCCTGTCCAACCTCATCAGCGGCCTGGCGCGACAGCTCGCCCAGGTCGCCGAGAAGAAGGAGTCCGGCGAGATCCCGGCCGGCGACGCGCCGGCCGCGGCCGCGCCGGAGCCCGAGGCGGCCGCTGAGCCCGAGGCGGCTGCGGAGCCCGAGGCCGCTGCCGCGCCGGAGCCGGAGGCGGCTGCGGCTGCTGAGCCGGAGCCGGCCGCGGAGCCCGAGGCCGCCGCGGAGCCCGATCCCGTCGCCGAAGCATCTGCCGAGCCCGCTGCCGAGTCCGAGGCCGCGCCGGCGGACGACATCCCATCTGACACTGACGAAGAGAAGGAGTAACCCATGGCCCAGACCACCCAGGAGTGGATCGAAGAGCTCAAGGGCATTTCGGTCCTCGAGCTGAGCGAGCGCATCAAGGCCCTCGAGGAGGAGTTCGGCGTCTCGGCGCAGGCAGCGGCCGTGGCGGCTCCGGCCGGCGGCGGCGGCGACGGCGGCGGTGCCGCGGTCGAGGAGGAGCAGACCGCCTTCGACGTCATCATCACGGCGGCCGGCGACAAGAAGATCCAGGTCATCAAGGAGGTCCGCGCGGCCACGAGCCTCGGCCTCAAGGAGGCCAAGGCGCTCGTCGACGAGGCTCCCAAGGCCGTCCGCGAGGGCGTCGACAAGGACGAGGCCGAGAAGCTCAAGCAGGCGCTCGAAGAGGCCGGCGCGACCGTCGAGATCAAGTAGCGCGACGCGCGATCAGCCGCATCGCCGAGGGGCGCCCGCCGGGCGCCCTTCGTCGTTCCGGGTCGCTCCCGGTCGCTCCCGGTCGGCCCGCCTCCGAGCCGGCGGGCCCGGTCCGCCGCCGGTCTACCCGGCGGACCCGGCGGCGGCGCCGGGGTAGGCGATGACCTCGACGCGCTGGCCGCCCGGCGCGTCGAGGTAGAACGAGCGGCTGCCGTCGCGATGCCCGTGGATCTCGACGTCGTGCTCGGTCGCCTGGCGGTCGAGCTCGGCGCCGGAGACCTCGAAGGCGAGGTGGTTGGGGTGCTGCTCGGCCATGACGAAGGCGAGCTTCGCGCCGCCGGCCTCGAGCAGCCCCCACGTCTCGTCGGCGTAGAGGACGCGCGCGCCGGGGACGATGCGCGACCACCAGGCCAGGGCGGCCGCGATGTCGGGCACCTGCTGGGCGACGTGATCGAATCGCACCCCGTCGAGGCTAGTGCCTCGAGGCCCGCTCGCCCGAGGGCCGCGGGGGGACCGGGCACCGGACAGTCGTCCGCCGCGTGGCCGCGACGCGCGATTCGCGGTACCCTGGGGGCGTCGGCCAATAGTCGCAGCCGCCTCCCGAATGGGTTTCGCGCCCACATAGCGCGAACTTCGAGGCGGGGTCCGTGAGCGTCGACAGCCCCCTGGCGGGGGTGACGTTTTGCTGTGCTATCCTGGCACGTCCGCGCCTGAAGGCCGATGGCCGCGGCGCCGCCCCCCGCATTCCCTCTCCGACCCCTTGAGGAGTCGCCGCCTTGCCCCCTGTTGACGCCCCCCGGACGCGCCGCACCTTCGCGCGTCTGAACGAGTTCACGACGTCCCCAACCTCATCGACATCCAGCGCAGGTCGTTCGCCTGGCTGACGGACCCCGAGAAGGGCGGACTTCGCGAGACGATCTCCGACATCTCGCCGATCGAGGACTACACCGGCAACCTCGCCGTCGACTTCGGGGAGTTCCACTTCGACGATCCCGTCGCCTCGCTGGACGAGTGCCGCGAGAAGGACCTCACCTACGCCCGCCCGCTGACCGTCACCGTCGCGTTCGTCAACCGCGAGACCGGCGAGATCCGCGAGCAGTCCGTGTTCATGGGCGACTTTCCCTGGATGACCGAGCGGGGCACGTTCATCATCAACGGGACCGAGCGCGTCGTCGTCACGCAGCTCGTGCGCTCGCCGGGCGCCTACCTCATGGAGGCCAAGGACCGCGAGAAGCAGGTCTTCATCGCCAACCTCATGCCGGCCCGCGGCTCCTGGCTGGAGCTCGAGATCGACAAGAAGGGCAAGGTCTTCGTCCGCATCGACCGCAAGCGCAAGCTGCCGGTCACCGTCCTGCTGCGCGCGATGGGCTACGCGACCGACGAGGAGATCCTCGACCTCTTCGACAACAGCCTCTACATCCGCAACACGATCGACGCCGACACGGAGCCGACGAAGACCGAGGAGGGCGCGCTCGTCGAGCTCTTCAAGAAGCAGCGCCCCGGCGAGCCGCCGAGCGTCGACAACGCCCGCGCGCTGCTGCACCAGCTGTTCTTCGACCCCAAGCGCTACGACCTCACGCGCGTCGGTCGCTACAAGCTCAATGCGCGCCTGAGCCTCGACATCGACCTCGAGACGCGCACGCTGACGCACGACGACATCCTCGCCCTCGTCAAGGAGCTCGTCTCGCTGCCGCGCCTGCTCGGCATGCCCGAGGAGCCCGACGTCGAGATCAAGGACTTCGCGGCCGAGGCCCAGACCTACCCGCGCGAGGCCGTCGCCGAGCACCTCGACGAGTACGAGCACTTCGGCAACCGCCGCCTGCGGACCGTCGGCGAGCTCATCCAGGAGGCCTTCCGCATCGGCCTGTACCGGATGGAGCGCGTCGTGCGCGAGCGCCTAACCACCGAGGACGCCGACACGATCACGCCGCAGACGATCATCAACATCCGCCCGGTCGTGGCCGCGCAGAAGGAGTTCTTCGGCTCCTCGCAGCTCAGCCAGTTCATGGACCAGACGAACTCGCTGGCCGGCCTGACGCACCGCCGCCGCCTGAGCGCCCTGGGCGCCGGCGGCCTGACCCGCGAGCGCGCGCCGATCGAGGTGCGCGACGTGCATCCGACCCACTACGGCCGGATGTGCCCGATCGAGACGCCGGAGGGCCCGAACATCGGTCTCATCGGCTCGCTGTCGAGCTACGCGGAGGTCTCCGAGCACGGCTTCGTCACGACGCCCTACCGGGTCGTCAAGAACGGCGTCATCACCGGCGAGGTCGTCCGCTACGACGCCACGCAGGAGGAAGAGCTCAAGATCGCCCAGGCCAACCACCCGGTCGACGACAAGGGCAAGCTGCTCGGCGACGAGGCCGTCTGCCGGACGCTCGCGGGCCAGTACGTCACCGTCGACCCGAGCGAGGTCGACCTCATGGACGTCTCGCCGGAGCAGATCTGGTCGGTCGCCACGGCGATGATCCCGTTCCTCGAGCACGACGACGCCAACCGCGCGCTCATGGGCTCGAACATGCAGCGCCAGGCCGTGCCGCTGCTGCGGACCGACGCGCCGGTCATCGGCACGGGCATGGAGCGCCGCGCGGCGCTCGACACCGGCGACGTGCTGCTGGCCCGCAACGCCGGGACCGTCTCCTACGTCGACGCCGAGCGGATCGAGATCGAGACGAAGGACGGCGCCAAGGACGAGTACATCCTCGACAAGTACCGCCGCTCCAACCAGGGCACGCTCATCCACCAGAAGCCGGTCGTGAGCGTCGGCGAGGTCCTCGACGAGGACGACGTCCTCGCCGACGGGTCGGCCACCGACCACGGCGAGATGGCGCTCGGCAAGAACCTGAAGGTCGCCTTCATGTCCTGGGAGGGCTACAACTTCGAGGACGCGATCATCCTCTCCAAGCGCCTCGTCAAGGACGACGAGCTCACCTCGATCCACATCGAGGAGTACGAGATCGACGCCCGCACGACGAAGCTCGGCGACGAGGAGATCACGCGCGACATCCCCAACCGCTCGGAGGAGTCGCTGCGCAACCTCGACGACCGCGGCATCGTCCGCGTCGGCGCCGAGGTCGGCTCGGGCGACCTGCTCGTCGGCAAGGTCACGCCGAAGGGCGAGACCGAGCTGACCGCCGAGGAGAAGCTCATCCGCGCGATCTTCAAGGAGAAGGCGCGCGAGGTCCGCGACACCTCGCTGAAGGTGCCCCACGGCGAGGGCGGCGTCGTCATCGACGTCATGACCTTCAGCCGCGACGCCGGCGACGACCTGCCGCCCGGCGTCAACCACCTCGTGCGCGTGTTCGTCGCCAAGAAGCGCAAGATCTCCGAGGGCGACAAGCTCGCCGGACGCCACGGCAACAAGGGCGTCATCTCGAAGATCGTCGACGAGGCCGACATGCCGTTCATGGAGGACGGCACGCCGGTGGACGTCATCCTCAACCCGCTCGGCGTGCCGAGCCGCATGAACGTCGGCCAGATCCTCGAGACCCACCTGGGGTGGGCCGCCGCCGAGGGCTGGTACGACGACGGCAGCGAGGCCTACAAGCTCGCCCAGAACACGGGCGTCGACGGCCGGCCGGGCAAGGTCTACACGGCCACGCCGGTGTTCGACGGCGCGTCCGTCGAGGACGTCGACAACGCGCTCGTGCGCTGGCAGGACGAGCACAAGGGCCGCATCCGGATGGACATCGACAAGTCGCGCCGCCCGGGCATCCGCGCGTCGGGCAAGTTCACGCTCTTCAACGGCCGCACCGGCGAGCCGTTCGAGGAGCAGGTGACGGTCGGCTACATGTACATCCTCAAGCTGCTGCACCTCGTCGACGACAAGATCCACGCCCGCTCGACCGGCCCCTACTCGCTCGTCACCCAGCAGCCGCTGGGCGGCAAGGCGCAGTTCGGCGGCCAACGCTTCGGCGAGATGGAGGTCTGGGCCCTGGAGGCCTACGGCGCGGCCTACACGCTGCAGGAGATGCTCACGATCAAGTCCGACGACACGGTCGGGCGCGTGAAGGCCTACGAGGCGATCGTCAAGGGCGAGAACATCGCCGAGCCGTCGATCCCCGAGTCGTTCAAGGTCCTGCTCAAGGAGATGCAGTCGCTGGCGCTCGACGTCAACGTCGTCTCCGAGGAGGGCGCCCGCGCCGAGATGCGCGACGAGGACGACGACCTGCTGCGGGCCGCCGAGGAGCTCGGCATCGACCTCTCCGGCGTGCGCGCCGGGGCGGCTCCCGTCGAGGCCGAGCCGGCAGCCGAGGCCGAGGCCGAGCCGGCAGCGGAGGCCGAGGCCGCCGGCGAGGACGTCGAGGCGGTCGTCGACGCCGACGAGCTCGAGACGCCCGCCGACGCCGACGCCGACGACGAGGTCGATGCCGAGGCGGGCATCGAGATCGACGCAGAAGCGCCTGCGGAGACGTGATCGCGGCGTCGTGCCCGCCGCGCAACCGACTCCGCTTTCGGCCTGACACCGCAGGCCGGCCACCACTGACGTAAGGACTCACCTTGATCGACATCAACAACTTCGACGCCATCGAGATCGGCCTGGCCTCCTCCAAGCAGATCCGCGGCTGGAGCTCCGGCGAGGTCACCAAGCCGGAGACGATCAACTACCGCACCCTGAAGCCCGAGAAGGACGGCCTGTTCTGCGAGCGCATCTTCGGTCCGACGAAGGACTGGGAGTGCTACTGCGGCAAGTACAAGCGCGTGCGCTACAAGGGCATCGTCTGCGAGCGCTGCGGCGTCGAGGTCACGCGCTCGAAGGTGCGCCGCGAGCGGATGGGCCACATCGACCTCGCCGCTCCGGTCAGCCACATCTGGTTCTTCAAGGGCGTCCCGAGCCGGATCGGCTACCTGCTCGACATGGCTCCCAAGGAGCTCGAGAAGGTCCTCTACTTCGCCGCGTCGATCGTCACGTGGGTCGACGACGAGGCGCGCGAGCGCGACATGGCGGAGCTCGAGACGAAGGTCAACGAGGTGCTCGACGCCTACGCCGCCGAGCGCGAGGAGCGCGTGCTCGAGCTCAAGGAGCAGCAGGCGCGGCGCGAGGGCTACCTCGAGCACGGCGGCCAGAAGGAGTTCGACGACGAGGACCACCTCTGGGCCGAGGCGCTGGACATCGACGTCAAGAAGCTCGACGACGACGAGCGCGCGAAGATGCTCAAGGAGCTCAAGAAGAACTTCGAGTCCGACATCGCCGACACGGAGGCGTACATCGAGGACGCCGCCGAGCGCATGCGCCAGGTCTGGGCGCTCTTCAAGGACATGGACCCCAAGAAGATCGAGCACGACGAGACGATCTTCCGCGAGCTCAAGGAGCGCTTCGGCTCCCCCTACGGCTTCGGCGAGTACTTCCGCGGCGGCATGGGCGCCGAGGCGATCCGCGACCTGCTCCAGCAGGTCGACCTCGAGGCCGAGGCCGAGGAGCTCGGCGAGCTCGTGCGGACCGCCAAGGGCCAGAAGCAGGCCCGCTCGGTCAAGCGCCTGAAGGTCGTCTCGGCGTTCATCCAGTCCGGCAACCGCCCCGAGCAGATGGTGCTCGAGGCCGTGCCCGTGATCCCGCCCGAGCTGCGTCCGATGGTCCAGCTCGACGGCGGGCGCTTCGCGACCTCGGACCTCAACGACCTCTACCGCCGCGTCATCAACCGCAACAACCGCCTCAAGCGGCTGCTCGACCTCGGCGCGCCGGAGATCATCGTCAACAACGAGAAGCGGATGCTCCAGGAGGCCGTCGACGCGCTGTTCGACAACGGCCGCCGCGGGCGCCCCGTCACCGGCCCGGGCAACCGGCCGCTGAAGTCGCTGAGCGACATGCTCAAGGGCAAGCAGGGCCGCTTCCGCCAGAACCTGCTCGGCAAGCGCGTGGACTACTCGGGCCGCTCGGTCATCGTGGCCGGCCCGTACCTGAAGCTGCACCAGTGCGGGCTGCCCAAGCTCATGGCGCTGGAGCTCTTCAAGCCGTTCATCATGGCCCAGCTCGTCGAGCGCAAGGCGGCGCAGAACATCAAGGCCGCCAAGAAGATGGTCGACTCGATGATCCCCGAGGTGTGGGACGTCCTCGAGCAGGTCATCCACGAGCACCCGGTGCTGCTCAACCGCGCGCCGACGCTGCATCGCCTGGGCATCCAGGCCTTCGAGCCCGTGCTCGTCGAGGGCAAGGCGATCCAGGTGCACCCGCTCGTCTGCCACGCGTTCAACGCCGACTTCGACGGCGACCAGATGGCGGTCCACCTGCCGCTGTCGGCCGAGGCGCAGGCCGAGGCCCGCATCCTCATGCTGTCGAGCAACAACATCCTCTCGCCGGCGCACGGCCAGCCGCTGGCCACGCCGACGCAGGACATGATCCTCGGCGCCTACTACCTCACCTACGGGCTGGAGGCCAAGGAGCTCGAGGAGATCGACCCGGCCAGCCACGAGCCCAAGCCGCACGTCTTCCGGACCGCGCAGGAGGCCGAGCTGGCCTACGAGCTGGGCGCCGTGAAGCTGCACGACCTGGCGGAGTTCCGCGTGCTCGGCCGCGAGGGCGGACACGTCCTCACGACGATCGGGCGGATCATCTACAACGACCGCATCGAGCGGGCGCTGCTGGAGGCGATGGGCGACGCGTTCGACGTCTCGCAGTACGACTTCGTCAACAAGTCGATGAAGAAGCGCGACACGACCGAGCTCGTCGACCAGCTCGTCCAGAGCTACGGCGCGACCACGATCTCCCAGGTGCTCGACGCCTTCAAGGACCTCGGCTTCGAGTTCGCGACGAAGGCCGGCATCACGATCTCCAAGAACGACGTCGTGATCCCGCCCAGCAAGGGCGCGATCGTGAAGTCCTACGAGGACAAGGTCGCCGAGCTCACGAGCCAGTACGACATGGGGCTCATCACGCACGAGGAGCGCCACGAGGCGGTCGTCGCGCAGTGGAACGCGTGCACCGAGGAGGTCGCGGACGCGATGGTCGCCAACCTCGACGTCCTGAACCCGATCTTCATGATGGCCGACTCGGGCGCCCGCGGGTCGTTCAAGCAGATCCGCCAGCTCGCCGGGATGCGCGGCCTCATGGCCAACCCGAAGGGCGAGATCATCGAGCGTCCCGTGAAGGCGAACTTCATGGAGGGCCTCGACGTGCTCGAGTACTTCACCTCGACGCACGGCGCGCGCAAGGGGCTGGCCGACACGGCGCTGCGCACCGCGGACTCCGGCTACCTGACGCGCCGTCTCGTCGACGTCGCGCAGGACGTCATCATCCGCGAGACCGACTGCGGCACGCAGGAGTTCATCGAGCTGCCGCTGCTCAAGGACGACGGCTCGATCAACGACAACCTGCTAGGGCGCTTCGCGGCGGCCGAGATCGCCACCAAGCGCGGCCGCGTCATGGTCGAGAAGGGCGCGATCATCGACCGCCCGCAGATCGCGGACATCCGCGAGAGCGTCGACCAGATGAAGGCCGACAGCCACGGCGTCGTGAAGGTCGCGGTGCGCTCGGTGCTGAAGTGCGAGGCGTCCAGCGGCGTCTGCCAGGCGTGCTACGGGCGCTCGATGGCCTCCGGCCAGACGGCCCAGATCGGCGACGCGGTCGGCATCATCGCCGCGCAGTCGATCGGCGAGCCGGGCACGCAGCTGACGATGCGGACGTTCCACACCGGCGGCGTCGCCGGCGCGGACATCACGCACGGCCTGCCGCGCGTCGTGGAGCTCTTCGAGGCGCGCAAGCCCAAGGGCCTGGCGAAGATCGCCGAGCAGGACGGCACGGTCACGATCGAGGACTCCGACAAGGCGCTGACGGTCGTCATCACCGACGACGCCGGCGAGGAGCACCGCCACACGTTCCCGCGCCGCACGCGGCTGTTCGTCGAGAACGGGGCGCGCGTCGAGGCCGGCACGCAGCTCAACGAGGGCTCGCTGTATCCCCACGAGCTGCTGGCGATCCGCGGGCGCACGGAGACCGAGCAGTACCTCGTCAAGGAGGTCCAGGAGGTCTACGTCTCCCAGGGCGTGGACATCAACGACAAGCACATCGAGCTCATCGCGCGCCAGATGCTCAAGAAGGTGCGCGTCGACCAGAAGGGCGACACGGACTACCTCCCGGGGCAGTTCGTCGACCGCTTCGAGTTCGCGCGCGTCAACGACGACGTCATCGCCAAGAAGGGCGAGGCGGCGCAGTTCGAGGACATCATCCTGGGCATCACGAAGGCCTCGCTGAACACGGACTCGTTCCTCTCCGCGGCGTCCTTCCAGGAGACGACGAAGGTCCTGACCGATGCGGCGCTCGAGGGCAAGATCGACCGTCTCAACGGCCTCAAGGAGAACGTCATCATCGGCAAGCTCATCCCGGCGGCCACCGGCCTCAAGCGCTACCGGCGCATCGAGATCGAGCCGTCCGAGCCGCTGCCGCGGGCGATGGACGACGTCGGCCTGCTCGACCAGGACGAGATCGCCGCCGAGCTCGGGCTCGGCGACGGCGACGGCCTCGGCGGGTTCGGCACGGCGTTCAACGAGGACATCGCCTCCCTCGAGGAGATCGGCACGGGCGCGAGCGACACGGGCTTCGCCGAGGAGCTCGCCGACCTCGACGTGCCCGACGAGAGCAAGTAGTCCCCGGGCACCGCCCGGCGGATCGCGCCTGACGGGGGGCGGCTGCGCGCGTGAGCGCCGGCCGCCCCCCGCGTGCGCGCGCGGGCGCGCCGGAGGAAGGCCGCGATCAAGGAACCGCGCCCAAACGCCGATGGCATACGTGTGGCCCGGCTTCCCGTCGCCGTCGGCGTGCTGCTCATCGCGCTCGCACTGCTCGCGCTGAGCGCCGGAGGCGGCGCCGCAGACCGGACGACCGCGCCGGCCGACGCCGTCGCGCCCGTCCGCATCGGCCTGCAGCCGGTCGTGAGCGCGCTCGCCGAGAAGGCCGAGCGCCGAGCGGCCCGGGAGAGCGCGCAGCGCCGCGAGCGGCGCGAGGCCGCCCGGCAGGCGGAGGCGCGCCGGCTGCGGCGCTCGCGCACCGTGCGCGGCGCGCTGCGCAGGGCGTGGCTGTCGCATGCGATCAGCCGCCGGCGCTACGAGCAGATGCGCTCGACGCTGTGGCGCGCCGAGCGCGACGCCGGGCGGCTGTCGGGGACCCGGCGCGCGGAGTTGAGCGCATCCGTGCGGATGGTCCAGCGGCTCGCCGCGGCGCGGATCCTCACGTCGAGCCGCCTGGAGGCGGTCATGCTGACGCTGCGGCGCAACCGCGAGTTCTGGACGTCGCGGCCGCTGCCGTCGCCCGGCGAGCGCATCACCTTCCGGCGCGACCCCGTCGTCTTTCAGTACTTCTCGGGCCGCGGCCTGGCGATCCATCCGCTGGCGACGTTCGGCAAGGCCAACGCGCTGGCGGGGTCGTGCGTGCGCGCGGTGTCGCCGCACCGCTGCCGCCCGGCGGCGCTGAGCAAGCTGCTGGACCGCATGCTCGAGCTCGGCTCGCAGCGCGGGGGCTTTCTGACCTGGGAGTACCTCGTCGCCTTCGGCGGCGGCGCGCCGCCGTGGATCAGCGGGATGGCGCAGGCGACGGCCGCGCAGGCCTACGCGCGCGGGCACCGCGCCTTCGGCGAGGAGCGCTACGCGACCGCCGCCCGCCGCGCGCTCGGCGCGTTCGACCGGCCGCCCCCGCTCGGCGTCGCCGTCTCCGGCGCGGCGGGCCGGCGCTACGCGATGTACTCCTTCGCGCCCGGCCTGCGGATCTTCAACGGCGAGCTGCAGGCGCTCATCGGCCTGCGCGACGTGGCCCGGATCCTCGGCAGCTCGCATGCCAAGCGCCTGTTCGCGCGCGCCGAGCCCACGGCGCGCCGCTCGGTCCCGGCGATCGACACCGGCGCCTGGTCGCTGTACAGCCAGGGCGGCAGGGAGTCGACGCTGAACTACCACCGGCTCGTGGGCACGTTCCTGGAGCGGCTGTGCAGCCGCACCGGCACCTCGGTCTACTGCAGCGCCGGGCGGCGCTTCGCCGCCTACGTGCTCGAGCCGCCGGGCGTGTCGCTGCGCAACCCGCGCAAGCTGCGCGCGCGGCGCCTGAGCGCGATCACGTTCCGGCTGTCGAAGATCTCCGACGTCATCGTGCAGGTGCGCGACCGGCGCGGACGCATCGAGCTCGCCCGCGGCCTGCGCCTGCCGCGGGGGCGCCACAGCATCCCCTGGAAGCCCGCCCTCATCGGGCGCCACAGCGTGCGGATCGTCGCCATCGGCCCGGCGGCGACGCGCCGGGAGGTCAACCGGACCTGGTACGCCAAGCGCGTCAAGAAGAAGAAGACGGCCAAGCAGAAGGCCGCGGCGAGGAAGAAGGCGGCGGCGAGGAAGAAGGCCGCGGCAAGGAAGAAGGCGGCGGCAAGGAAGAAGGCGGCGGCGAGGAAGAGGGCGGCGGAGCGGGCCGCGAGCCGGCCCTCCTGAGCCGCCGGCGTCGAGACCGGCAGCGATGGGGCGCATAGCGCCCAAGGGCTGCCACCGGCGGGCCGCGCGGGCGCTCGGCGGGCCGCCGCGCGCGCGTCACCCGCTCCGCCGCCGGCGACGGCGGCGCGCGCGCTCAGCGGGCCGCGAGCGCGCGCGCGAAGCGCTCGCCCTCGCCGGCGTTGGCCTCGACGACCGCGCGGGCGCCGAGCCGCGTCCGCAGCCGTCGCGGGCCGACGGCGCGGTCGACCCGCAGCACCTCGCCGCCGGCGTCGAGCCACAGCAGGTCCAGCGCGAAGCGCATGCCGATCGTGTGGACCGAGCGGCAGCGCTCGAGCAGCAGCGCGTGACCGGCCGGCAGCGAGTCCAGGCGCGCCAGGCCGTGCCGCCGCGCGCGGCGGTCGCCGGCGACGAGCAGCGTCAGGCCGCCGGGCAGCGGGCGGCGCTCGAGGCCGTCCAGCCGCGGGTCGGGCGTCACCGGCCCGCCAGCGCGTCGGCCCAGGCGTGCAGCTCGCCGGCGTGGGCGGCGGTCAGCCCGTGCGCGGGATCGGTCGCGACGAGCAGCGTCGGCGCGGGCCTGGCGTCGGCCCACGCCCGGCAGGCATGGTCGTGGGCGTCGTCGATCCAGGCCAGGGGGCGCTCGGGCCCGGCGAAGCGCTCGATCGCGGCGAGCTTCCAGTGCCCGTGCGCCCGGCCGGGATTTCGCTCGAAGGAGAGAAACGGCAGCCCAGCGGGTACGCCGAGCGCGTGGGGCAGGTGCTCGTCGGCCTTCTCCTCCCAGCCGCTGCACCAGACGAGCTCGAAGCGGCTGCGCAGGTCGAGCAGGTGCCTGCCGGCGCCGGACGAAAGGAAATGCATGACCCCATCCACGTTGTGGAAGGTGCCATCTGGACGTGCGTCCGAGTCGAATCCCCAGAGGGAGATGACGCCGTCGATGTCAACGAGCAGAGCCGGTTTTTCCAGCATCTGCCGCAGTTTCGCACCGACTTCGTCGCGTCGGCGCGGATGCGAAACGATGTCGATAGCCTGCCGGGGGCGCTTGACAGGCGTCAAGCAAGTCCACCGGGCTGTCGATGACGGGGGTGCCGCCCGGCGCCGAGCACGTTGCTTGACCTCCGCGTCGCGCTGACAACCTTTCATGAGCCTTCAACTAGGAATCCTCCTTGCGCTGCTCTGCGCGTTCGCCTCCAACCTGGCGTTCCTGTACAAGCACCGCGGCGCCTGCGACGCCTGCGCGGTCGACATCCGCCATCCGCTGCGCACCGCGATCTCGCTCTGGAGCCAGCGCTGGTTCGCGCTCGGCATGCTCGTCGGCCTCGTCGCCTGGCTACTGCACGTCGCGGCGATCTCGCTCGCCCCGCTGTCGGTCGTCCAGGCGGTGCTCTCCGGCGGGCTCGTCCTGCTCGCCGTCATGGCCGACAAGCTCTTCGGCTTCAGCGTGGGCCCGCGCCAGTGGCTTGGCCTCGGGATGACCTGCGTGGGCCTCATCCTGCTCGGCATCACGCTGCCCGCCAGCCACGGCGCGAGCGCGTCCTTCTCCGTCACCGCCATGATCGCCTTCGAGGCCGGCCTGTTCGGCCTCGGCGCGCTCTTCATCATGGGCCCGCGCCTCGGCGGCGCGGCCGAGCACCACGGCATCATGATGGCCGCCGCCGCGGGCGTCCTGTTCGGCGTCTGCAACATCGGCGTGAAGGCGCTGACCGGCGTCGTCGGCGACGCCGGCGCGCTGGGCGTCATCCTCAGCCCGTGGATGTGGGTCGCCCTCGTCGGCTCGGCGGCGGCCTTCTACGCCTCCGCGCGCTCGCTGCAGGACGGCGACGCGGTGCCCGTCATCGCGATCACCGGCACGGCCGCGAACATCGCGACGATCGCCGGCGGGATCGTCGTCTTCGGCGACCCGATCCCGCACAACACCCTCGGGATCGTCCTGCAGGCGACCGCCTTCGTGCTCGTCATCCTGGCGTCGGCGCTGACGCCGGCCCCCGTGCGCGCCGCGCGCGCCGCGTCCGGCGTGCCGGCCGCGGCCCCCTCAGCCGCCTAGCTCGAGCACGTACTCCGCCAGCTCGAGGCCGAGCTCGCCCGAGGTCTCGAGCTCACCGGTCGGCGTCCAGCCCTGCCGCGCGTAGAACGCCTGCGCGCGGACGTGGCCGTTGGCGACGAGCAGGCGCCCGGTCGCGAAGCCGCGCTGCACCATGCCGGCGACGCCGAGCGCGTGCAGCTGCTGGGCCAGGCCGCTGCCCCAGTACTGCTCGCGCACGAAGAGCTGGGTCAGCAGCGCGACGTCGGACCGGGGGTGGCCGTCCTCGTCGCGGTCGGGCCGGAGCGAGATGTGCCCGGCGGGCGCCGTGCCGACGAACGCGACGTGCGCCCACGACCCGTCGCGGCGGAAGCGCTGCAGCAGCCCGATCAGCATCTCGGTGCGCTCCGGCGGGTTCCACGCCATCGGGGTCCAGCCGCGGTACGTCGACAGGCCCTCGACGAGGTTGTCGGCGATCGTCCCGAGGTCCTGCGTCGTCGCCGGGCGGATCGTGAACGGGTCGCTCATGTGTCGCGCGATCCTGCCAGCAGCACGGCGGCGACCCCGGCCGGATCGTCCCACGTCGGCACGTGGCCGCAGCCGCGCAGCGTCACGTGGCGCGCGCGGGGCATGCGCTCGCGAGCGCGGCGCCCCTGGCGCGGAGGCAGCAGCGCGTCGCGCGAGCCCCAGGCGATCGTGACGGGGACGTCGAGGTCGCCGTGGTCCCAGCGAAAGCCGACCGTGCAGGGCAGCGTCGCGTCGAACCCGGGGGAGGCGGAGAAGTTGTCCGTCGCGCGGATCGCCTCCTCGGCGGGGATCCGCCACGGCCGGCCGAAGAGATGGCTCTGCAGCAGCGCCCGGCCCGCGGCGGTGCGCAGCGCGGGGCGCAGCGCAGGCCCGAGCGTGCCGGCCAGCGCCCGCGTCGCGCGCAGCACCGCGACCCCGTAGGCACGCTCGCGCCCGGCCGCGAAGCCGACCGGCGAGAGTCCCGTCGCGCTGCGCGCCCGGCCGCTGCGCGCGAGCTCGAGCGCGATCCCGCCGCCGAGCGAGTTGCCCGCGACGTGCGGGCGGTCGAGCCCGAGTTGCGCGGCGAGGCCGGCCACGGCGTCGGCGAGCGCGGCGACCGTCGGGGTCTCGCCGAGGACGGGCGAGTCGCCGAAGCCGGGCAGGTCGAGCGCCACGACGTCGCGCTCGGCGCTCAACAGGTCCAGCACGGGCAGCCACATCTGCCACTGGCTGCCGATGCCGTGGACGAGCACGAGCGGCTCGCCGCGACCTTGACGCACGTAGTTGAGCACCGGCGAACCGTAGAGCGTCGCGGCGGGGCCGGTGGCGGCGCATCGCGGCGGCGCAGCGGTCACACTGCCAGCGGTGACGAGGCGTCGGGGGAACATCGCTGCGCTGCTCGCGATCGCGCTGGCAGCGATGTCGCCCGCCGGCGCGGCGGCGGCGACGCGCGCGCAGGACTCACCGGCGGCGGCGAAGCGGACCGGCGACCGGCCCGCGACGGCGAAGCGCAAGGCGCCCCGGCCGCGCGCCGCCAGGCGAAGCGCGCCGTCCTCCTCGCCGGGCCTGGAGACGATCGTGCAGGACGACGGCCTGCTGCTCTACCGCCCGAAGGCGGAGGTCGAGGCGGCCGTCGCGAAGATGCGCGAGCTCGGCGTCGACCGCGTGCGGATCACCGCGAGCTGGTCGGCGCTGACCCGGGCGCCGGAGTCCGGCGAGCGCCCCGCGGACTTCGACGCGCGCGACCCGGCCGCCTACGAGCAGCCGCGCTGGCGCGGTCTCGACGCCGCGATCCGGGCGATCCGCGGAGCCGGGCTCAAGGCCCTCGTCGACATCGGCTTCTGGGCGCCCCACTGGGCCACGACCGACCAACCCGGCCCGCGGGCGCGCACGAACATCGACCCCCAGGCGTACGCCGAGTTCGCGACCGCCGTCGCGCTGCGCTACTCGGGGTCGTTCACGCCGCCGTCCGACGACCCCGCGCAGCCACCGCCCCCGCCCAACGAGGACGACGGCGCGATCCAGGAGCTGCTGCAGCCGATCGTCCCGTTTCCGGTGCCCGACCCGATCCCGCCGTGGCGCGCCGCGCAGGACCCCGGCAGCGGCGGGGCGAGCGCGCCCGACGAGCCGCTGCCGCAGGTCGACCGCTTCATCATCTGGAACGAGCCCAACCACCAGGGGCTGCTCATGCCGCAGTGGGACGCGCGCCGGCGGCCCGCGAGCCCCGCCGTCTACCGCGCGATGCTGCGCGCCGGCTACGCGGCCGTCAAGGCGGCGCGGCCCGGCGCCTCGGTGCTCGTCGGCAACACGTCGAGCACGGGCGGCGCGCGCGGCCGCGGACCCGTCGGCCCGCTGTGGTTCCTGCGCGAGCTGGCCTGCGTGAGCCACAGCTTCAAGCCGCGCACGACCGGCGACTGCGCGAACTTCAAGACGCTCCCCGGCGACGGCTGGGCGCACCACCCCTACTCCCAGAACGAGCGCCCGACGCGCGAGAGCAGGCGGCGGTCGGTGCGCGAGCGCTACGACGTGCGGCTCGCCGACCTGCCGGTGCTCGCCGGGACGCTCGACAGGCTCGTGCGGATGGGCCGCCTGGCGCGGGGCAACCGCAGGATCTACCTCACGGAGTTCGGCTACGAGACCAAGGACGTCAGGGGCCGCCCGCGCGTCAGCGAGGACCGGCAGGCGCACTGGCTGACCTGGGCGGAGTACCTCGCCGATCGGGTGCCGGCCGTGCGCTCCTTCGCCCAGTTCCTGCTGCGCGACCAGCCGCCGGCGCCGCACCGCGTCACGCAGAGCTCGGCGCGCCCGTACGGCGAGTACTCGACCGGGCTGCTGAACGTCGACGGCTCGGACAAGCCGGCCGCCAGGACGTTCGTCGCGGGGCTCTTCGCGCAGCTGCGGCCGAAGGGCACGGTGCTGCTCTACGGGCGCCTGCGGCTCGGCGCCGGGCCCAAGGTCGTCGTCGTCCAGCGGCGCGTCCGCGGGGGGCGCTGGACGCGTGTCGCCCGGATCCGGATGGACGGCACCGCGAGCTTCACGCGCACGATCCGCCACCGTGGCGGCGCGCTGTACCGCCTGACGTACCCGAGCCCGGCCGGCCCGCGCGCGGCCGGCCCGTCGGTCCGGCCGGTCGGCATCGCCGGTTGACGCGGCCGCAGTTGCTAGCATCTCGCGCCGCATGCCTACGACGTCACAGCTCGTCCGCAAGGGCCGCAAGGTGCCCAAGAAGAAGCTCGCCACCCCGGGTCTGAAGTCCGGCAAGGGTCGCAAGAAGAAGGTCGCCGCGCCTCAGCGCCGCGGCGTCTGCACCCGCGTCTACACGACGACCCCGAAGAAGCCGAACTCCGCGCTGCGCAAGGTCGCGCGCGTCCGGATCACCGGCTCGATCGAGGTCACGGCCTACATCCCCGGCGAGGGCCACAACCTCCAGGAGCACTCCGTCGTGCTCGTCCGCGGCGGTCGCGTCAAGGATCTGCCGGGCGTGCGCTACAAGGTCGTCCGCGGAACGCTCGACGCCGCCGGCGTGAGCGACCGCAAGAAGGCCCGCAGCCAGTACGGCGTGAAGAAGAAATGATCCCTCCGCCCACCCCCAACGCCTGATGCCCCGCCGCTCTGCAGCCACGATCCGGCCGATCGAGCCGGATCCCATGCTCCGCTCCCGCGTCGTCCAGCAGGTCATCAACAAGGTCATGCTCGACGGCAAGAAGTCCACCGCCGAGCGGATCGTCTACGACGCGCTGGCGATCATGGGCGAGCGCACGGGCAAGGACCCCGTCGAGCAGCTCGAGCTGTCGATCAAGGCCCTGACCCCGGTGCTCGAGGTCCGCTCCCGCCGCGTCGGCGGCGCGACCTACCAGGTGCCCGTCGAGGTGCCGTCCCGCCGCGCCCGCACCCTCGCCGTGCGCTGGCTCGTGGAGTTCGCCCGCCAGCGGCGCGAGCGCACGATGGCCCAGCGCCTGGCCAACGAGCTCATGGACGCCCAGTCCCAGCAGGGCGGCGCGTTCAAGCGCAAGGACGACATCTACCGCATGGCGCAGGCCAACAAGGCCTTCGCGCACTACCGCTGGTAGACCGGCCGCGCCGACCGGCGCCGGCCCTCGCAGGACGCCGAGAAGCTGCGCGGACGACATCCGCGCATGCGACGCTACTGTTGGCATGCCCGCGGGTTCCCTCTGCACCATGAGACTGCGAATCGCGACCTCGGCATGCGCGGCGGTCTTCGTGATCGCCCTGCTCGGCGTCGCCGACTCGGCGCACGCGGCCGCCAAGACGCCGCGCCTGACCGGCCTGCGCTGCGTCCCGACGACCTCCACGGCGTGCCGCACGCAGGTGCGCGTGGCCGTCGGCAGGCAGCTCCAGCTGCGCGGGCGCCAGCTCGCGCACGGCATGCGCGTGAGCTTCCGCTGGCCCAAGGGCGCGCTGGCGAGCAGGCTGGACCGCAGCCGCGCCGGCTGGACGGTGCGCGTGCCGCCCGGCACCGCGGCCGGCAAGGTCGCCGTGACGGTCACCGACCGCGCCGGCCGGCGGTCGAACAAGCGCCACATCACCGTGCTCGAGGTCGCGTCCGCGCCGAAGGTGGCCGCCGCGCGGCCCGGAGGGCTGCCTGAGGCCTTCGCCGGAAACGGGATGTGGATCTGGTACGTCGCCCGCAGCGAGGGCGGCGACCTCGACGCGATCGCCGCGCGCGCCGCGGCGGCCGGGGTCGGCACCGTGTTCGTCAAGAGCGCCGACCGCGCCAGCGTCTGGAGGCAGTTCACGCCCCGGCTGGTCGCCGACCTGCACGCCCGCGGCCTGCGCGTCTGCGCGTGGCAGTTCGTCTACGGCTCGGACCCGATCGGCGAGGCGCGCGCCGGGGCGGCGTCCGTCGCGGCCGGCGCCGACTGCCTCGTCATCGACGCCGAGACGGCCTACGAGGGCCGCTACGTGTCGGCCCAGCGCTACATGGCCGCGCTGCGCGCCGCCGTCGGCCCCGAGTATCCGCTCGGCTTCACGTCGTTTCCGTACGTCGACTACCACCCGCGCATGCCGTACTCGGTCTTCCTCGGGCCGGGCGGCGCGCAGGCCAACCTGCCGCAGGTCTACTGGAAGGCGATCGGCGGCTCGGTCGACGCGGTGAGCGCCAAGACCGTTGCCCAGAACCGCATCTACGGCACGCCGATGGCCCCGATCGGGCAGTCCTACGACGCGCCGGCGGCCGCCGACCTGCGCCGCTTCCGCGCGATCTGGGCCGGCTACGGGGCCCGCGGGCTGTCGTGGTGGAGCTGGCAGGCGTCCAGCGCGGCGAGCTGGAGGACGCTCTCCGAGCCCGCGCCCGCGCCGGTCGTCCTGCCCGACCCGGGCTGGCCGATCCTGCGCCGCGGCGCGACCGGCGACCAGGTCGTCCGCCTGCAGCAGCATCTCGCGTCGGCCGACGCCTCGGTGGCGCTCGACGGGCGCCTCACGTCCGCCACGCAGGCCGCGCTGCGCGCCTTCCAGACCCGCAGCGGCCTGCCCGCGACGGGTGAGACCGACGGCGCGACCTGGCAGGCGCTGCTGACCGTGCCGCTGCGGCCGGTCGACTGGTCAGCCGCCGGCTCGTAGCCGACGGCCGCCCGGCGCCGGCCGCCCGACCGACCGTCGCGCGGCGCTACTCGCCGCGGCCGGCGGCGAACAGCAGCAGCCCGCCCGCGGCGGCCAGCAGCACGGCGCCGACGAGCTCGAGCGTGAGGGCGACGCCGGCCCGCGCGCGCGCGTTCTCGTAGGCCAGCGACTCGGGCAGCCGGCCCGAGCCGCGCGTGTCCGGCAGGTCGATCGCCAGCGCGATGAGGAGCACGGTGGCGGCGAGCGCGAGCAGCCCGACGGCCGGCGGGCGCGCACCCGGCAGCGCGAGCAGGGTGAGGATGACGGCCGCGACCGCGACGATGAGCAGCGCGTAGCCGTGGTTGGCGCCGCCCGTCGCGCTGCGCTTGACGGTCTCCAGCGAGCCGACCGTGACCTGGAAGACCGTCGTGAACTCCGCCGTCAGCAGGAGCACGATCGCGACCAGCGCGAGCCCGGCCGCGAGCCGCCGGATCCTCACGAAATCGCCCCGACGACCCAGGGCCCTTTGCTATAGTCGTCGACCGTTCCCGGAGCCGCTGTGCTCATCCACGCCCGCCCCGGGTCCGAAGTGCGCCCGACGATGGATACCTCGACCACATAGCGCGACGGGCCCGACGAAACTCGGACGTACGCGCGGGCCCGAAGGGCCCGCTTTTTTTGGTCGTGAACGACG
>CAVYMD010000003.1:0-562642 GCA_963769555.1 uncultured Solirubrobacteraceae bacterium
TCATCGGCGTGGCGGGCGCCGGCAAGACCTTCGCGCTGCGGACGTGCGCCGACGCCTGGCGAGCTACCGGCAAGCCGGTCACTGGCGCCGCCGTCGCGCGCAGCGCGGCCCGCGAGCTCGAGACCGGTGCGGGGATCCCGAGCACAAGCATCAGCGCCCTGCTCATCCAGCTCGAACACCGGCCGTTGCAGGCGGGGACCGTGCTCGTCGTCGACGAGGCGGGCATGGCCGGCACCCGCGCTCTCGCAGCGCTCGCGCAGGCGGTCGACGCCGCCGACGGCAAGCTCGTGCTCGTCGGCGACGATCGCCAGCTCGAAGCGATCGACGCCGGCGACGAGTTCCGTGCGCTCGCACGCCGAGGCCCATCGATCCAGCTCACACAGAACCGCCGCCAGGTCAATGAATGGGAGCGCGGTGCTGCGGCCACCCTGCGCGACGGCGATCCTCGGCAGCGCTCGTCGCCTATGCGCGACACGACCGCATCACCGTCACCCACCGTGACGAGGAGGCACGCCAGCGGCTCGTCTCCGACTGGATCGCGCAGGGCGCGACCGAGGATGTCGTAATGCTCGCCCACCGCCGCCGCGACGTGGCCGACCTCAACCTGCGCGCCCGTCGTCACCTGCGGATCGCCGGCCGACTGGGGATCGAGGAGGCCCGCAGCGCCGCGGGCCGGATCGCGACGGGCGACGTGCTTGGACGAGGGGCTCGGCGACGCAGGCTTCCTGGACGACGTCTGACCGCTTACATCTACTGTAAAGTGTTTGCAGTAGATGCCAAGCGTAGCCATCGACCAGGCTCTCAACCTCCCCGCTGAGCACATCGGTCAGGCGCTCCTCGATGCCCGCGAGGACCAGTGGTTCGACCGCAAGTCGGCGCGCATCAAGGCGCGATCGCTCGCTGATGTGCTGATCGGTTTCGCAAACGCGGACGGCGGGATCGTCGCGGTCGGTTTGGGTTCTGGCAGGGTCGAAGGAATCTCATCGATCGGTGCCGGCATCAATGAGCTCCAGCAAACCGCGATCGACTTCACGGTGCCGCAAGTCGCCGCGACCACCCGCCTAGTCCCCTGCGTACGTAGCGACGGCGAGCCCGACGAGTTGCTCATCTTCGACGTGCGGCCGGGCACCGACGTCGTCCACGCGAACGCTCGCGACGAGGTGTACCTGCGCGTCGGCGACGAAACCCGGCGCCTGACGTTCGCGCAGCGCCAAGAGCTGCAGTTCGACCGCGGCCACGACAGCTACGAGGCGAGGCTTCTGGATGTCAGCGAGGCCGACCTGGATGCCACGCTCATCTCGTCGTACGTGGCGGCCACCGGAGCCCGCAGCGCAGCGGGACTGCTTCAAGCTCGCGGTCTGGCGACGGAAGGGCGAATGACGGTCGCTGGCTGCTTGCTGTTCGCCACGCACCCGCAGCGGTGGCTACCGGAGGCCTTCGTGCGCGTCCTGCGCTATCGCGGTAGCGAGCGTGGGAGCGGCGAGCGTCAGCAGCTCATAGCGGACGATCGCTTCGAGGGGCCCATTCCGCGCGTTCTGCTCGACGCGCGCAGCCGGATCGCCGAGCTGGCCGCGGCACGTCGGGCGCTCACCCGGGCGGGACGCTTTAGCGACGTGCCGATCGTGCCCGAGGACGCCTGGCTCGAGGGGCTCGTGAACGCCGTCGTCCACCGGTCGTACAGCCTTGCCGGTGACCACATTCGCGTGGACATCTTCGACGACCGAATGGAGATCCATAGCCCGGGAAGATTTCCCGGCATCGTCGATCTGACGGACCCGCGAGTGGCCCCACGGTTCGCCCGCAACCCTAGGATCGCGCGCGTGTGCTCGGACCTGCAGTTCGGCCAGGAGCTCGGCGAGGGGATCCGTCGAATCTTCGAGGAGATGCACCTCGCCGGCCTCCAAGAACCTCGGTACACCCAGAGCGCCGCCAGCGTGAGACTCACGCTCTCGGGCGAGCTCGTGCAGGCGGCGCTGGACGAGGCCTTCACACCCGACGCCCGAGCCGTCTCCGGGGCACTACGCGACGCCGGCCGGCTTAGCACCGGAGAGGTCGCCGAACTTCTCGGCCGATCTCGACCCCACGCGGCGAAGGTGCTGAAGTCCTTGCAAGAGGCTGGCCTGATCCGGCGGGTAGGCAAGAGCCCGAAGGACCCCCGCGCGTACTGGGAGATCATCCCGAGATAGCTCAACTGCAATCCCACTGCCAACGATCGTTTGCAGCTCGTTGCCAGTACGAGTCCAAACGCCGCCGGTGCGAACGATGTGCGAACAAGCGCGCTCGAAAACGGCCGAAACCGTCTCATCGCGATCGACCACAAAGCGCTGCTTTTGCAGGGCTTTCACAGAGATCACGAGTCAGCGCGCGAAACCGCCGGGCACGACTGAAAATCGTGGTGTCCCCGGTTCGAGTCCGGGTCTCGCCATCCCTGCACACCGGGGGTCTTCTGGCTCACGCGCCGCTGCCGCTACGGGGCCGACGTCCCCAAAGCGTCCCGGCAGGTCCCGGCGGGCCCGCTCGATCTGCTCCTCGGCGGAAACGATCGGCTCGCCCTTCAGCTCGCGGATGACGTGCGTGGAGGTCCCGATCGTCATCGCCGGAGCGTGGCCGAGCTGCTCGGCGAGCTCGGGCACCGACATGCCGGCGCGGATCTGCAGCGACGCGAACGCGTGGCGCAGGTCGTAGGGCGGCAGCGACTCGATCCCCGCCGCGGCGCGCGCCGTGTGCCATACGCGCCGGCACCAGTTCTTCCAGTCGTGCGCGTGCCAGGCGTTGCCGTCCGCGCGGGGAAACAGCAGCCCGGAGCGGATCCCCTCTACGTCTTCAGGCGCGGCGATGTTCGACGCCGTCAACGGCGTCGGGTCGCGCGCGGGCGCGGGCATGACCATGCGCTCGTCGCACCCGGCGCCGTCGACCGGCACGCCCGCCGCGAGGTCGCGGCCGCGGCCGCCGCGCACGCCGTGCTGCGCGCCGACGCGCCGCCGATCTCCTACGGCGCGCTCGACGCTGCGCTGGCCGCCGAGGTCGACGGCGCGGGCGGCGACTTTCACGCGAGCGCTGGCGCCACATGGCGCCGTTCGGCGTCGCCGACCCGGCGCACCACGCGTCGCCGCCGCCGCCCGCGCTCGATGGCGCCGCCTACGCCGCCGCGTTCGAGGACGTGCGCACGTGCGCCAGCGCCTCGGCGGCCCTCGAGGCGCTCTGCGACGATCCCGCGTCGCCCGCCGAGCGCAAGGAGATCTCGGACTTCTGGCTCGCCGAGGGCGGCACCGTGCGCGAGACCGGCACCTGGCTGCAGGCGGCGATCGCGATCGCCGACCGGCGCCGCACGGCGAAGTCGATCGCCGGCAGCGCGCGGCTCTTCGCGCTCGTCTCGATGGCGATCGCCGACGCGGTGACGGTCTCCTGGGAGGCCAAGACGGCGTACTTCACATGGCGCCCGACGACCGCGATCCGCCAGGCCGACAGCGACGCCAACCCCGCGACCGCGCAGGACTCGAGCTGGACGTCACGGATCGGCGGCGTCGGCGGCTCGGCGACGTACACCTCGGGCACGTCGACGTTCGCGGGCGCGGCGTCGGCGGCGATCGACGGCTTCTACTGCGGCAGCGCCGGCCCGTTCAGCTTCCAGACCGACCTCGCGTCGAACGGGCCGCGCTCGTACGCGACGCCGCTGCAGGCCGCCGAGGAGGCCGGGCGATCGCGGATCTTCCAGGGGATCCACTTCGGGTTCTCCAACGAGGCCGGCCGCGCCGCGGGACGCGCGATCGGCGCCGAGATCGCCGCGACGCGGCTGCGACCGGTCCGTCACGCCGACCGCTGCTGACGAGGCCACTGCGCCGCGACCGATGAGCTCGGCCGCCGCGGCCGGTCATCACTCCTACAGCGATTGCGGCGGCCGGCGACGTGGCCGGCCGCCCCGAAGGGAGCGAGCCGAATGGACTCCACCGCCGTACCGGCGACCACCGCCGAAGCCGAGCTGCGGGCGCTCGTCGCCGAGCGCGTCGCGGCCGTCCGCGCCAAGGACCCCGCGCCGCTGGCCGCGCGCCAGGCCGCCGACGTCCTCGTCTTCGACGTGCTCGCGCCGCTGCGCTCCCGCGGCAGCGCGGCGGTCGAGGAGCGCACCCGCGAGTGGTTCGGGCTCTACGACGGCGAGATCGGCTACGAGGTTCACGATCTCGACGTGACCGCCGACGGAGACTTCGGCCTGTGCTCGTTCGTCTACCACGTCAGCGGCACGCTGACCTCCGGCGAGCAGATGAGCATGTGGGTCCGCGCGACGCTCGGCTGCCGGCGCGTGGCGGGCCGCTGGGTGATCGTGCACGACCACGAGTCGGTGCCGTTCGACCCCGCGTCGGGCCGCGCGCTGATCGACCTGGCGCCGTAGGACGCGGGCGCCGCCGTCCGGCGGCGCGGCTCAGCTCGCGCGCCGCACCACGATGCGCCCGCTCGTGCGCCGACCGCTCGCCGACAGCGTGTACGGAAGGCGGATCGTGGCGCCGCGGCCGGCGATCGCGACGCGGATGCGGCGCGGCGCGCGGCGCAGCGCGTAGCGCCGGCCGCCGATCCGCAGGATCGCCGGCGCGGCCGTCGCGAGCCGCAGCGTCAGCGATCGCGCGCCCCTCGGAACCTGCGCCGGGGCCTCGAGCGCGAGGAAGCTCGGCGCGGCGACGGCGACCCGCAGCGCCACGCGCGCGAGCGCCGAGCGCCCGCGGCGGTCGGTCGCGACGAGCCTGATCGAGCGCGCGCCGGGCGGCACCCCGCGCGTGCTCAGGCGCTCGCCGTACCCGAGCGGCCGGCGGCCCGCGTACCAGCGCAGCCGCCGCCCGGCGAGCCGGCGCCCGGCGTCGTCGAAGGCGGCCCCGCGCAGGACGAGCAGCCCGTCGGAGCGCAGGCGCAGGCGGCGCGGCGCGCCGACGATCTGCACGCGCGGCGGCGCCCCGAGCGCCCGCACGCGCCCGGAGAGCGCGATCGCGGCGTCGAACCCGTCGCTGACGCGCAGGCGGATGCGCCCATGCTCCGACGCCGCGAGGGCCCGGCTGGCCACCGTCACGGAGCTGCCCGCGACGTCGTTGGCGACCGTCGTCCACGTCCGCCCGCCGTCGCGCGAGTACTCGACCGTCGTGCTGAGCCGGTCGCCGTCGGCGTCGCGCGCGGCCCAGGCGATCCGCGTGCGCGCGCCGCGGCCGACGACCGAACCGCCGCGCGGCGCGAGGATCCGCGCGGAGGGCGGGTGCGCGCTGCGGTCGCGGGCGGCGAGGATCGCGCCGCCACGGCGGACGACGAGCCGCCGCGCCGACGGCACGAGGTCCAGCGTGCCGACGAGCAGCGTCGAGGCGGGCGCGCCCTCGCGGCCGATCGCGGTCGCCGACGGCGCGACCGAGGAGACGGTCGCGCCCGCTGCGTCGAGCAGCTCGAGGCGGTAGCCCGAACCCGCGTCGACGCGAGCGCGCGCGTCGCGCCCGGCCGCGACGCCGACGAGGGTCGCCGCGCCCGCCGCGTCGACGGTCGCGACGATGCGCAGCGGGCGCGCGGGCGCCGCGGCGCGCGTCAGGGCACGGCGAACGCCGGCCGTGGAGGCCCGTGCCGCGGCGTTGCGCGCGAGCAGGGTGCGCCAGTTCGACAGCCCGATCCAGTGCGTCCCCTCGAGGTCGCCGTTGGCGCAGTAGGACATGAGGTCGACGAACTCGCCCGGCCCCGGCCAGCCGTCGGTGAAGACGCGCGGCTCGCGCGCCGACGCGCGCCGGTCGAGCCCGAGTCCGCGGATGCTGCCGCGCACGTTGCCGGGCGGGCTCGGGACGCCGACCTGGCCGTTGGAGTTGCCGCCGCAGGCCGTGTCGGCGTGGCGCAGGTCGAGCAGGTGCCCGAGCTCGTGGGCGACGCTCGAGATCGGCCGGTCGTCTCCGGCGATCGCCGCTCGGCGACGCTCGATGGTGCCGCCGTCGACGACCCACGCGCCGTTCGTCTGACCGCCGAGCCCGTCGTTGGCGCGCAGGAAGACGCCGATCGCGGGCTCGCTCGCGGGGTGGCCGTTGTCGGCCGCCCACTGCGCGACCGCGGCCGTCGCCACGTCGGTGTCGGGCTCGACGTCCAGCGGCGCCGCCGGATACGGAAAGACGACGACGTCGGAGGGCAGCATGACCTGGGCGCTGCCGAACATCTCGGCCTCGCTCTTCGGGGACACCTTCTGGACCGTTCGCCCGTTGGCGGTCACCGCGTAGCGCAGCCGGACCGGGTGCACGCGGACGGTCTCGGCCGGCGCGAACGGGACGTCCTCGAGCGTGAAGACGTTGGCGTTGCAGCCGGCGCACTGCCGCAGCGGCGCGAGCCCGGAGGTCGCGGGCGAGACGACGGCGCGCAGGCTCAGGCGCCGCTCGCGCGTGTGCTGCCAGGGCACGAGGAAGTTGAAGGAGGCGCGCGTGTCGTTGCGGCGGGCGATCGTCACCTCGGCGCGGCCGTCGGCCGGCGCGCGCGGCACCGACATCGGCGCGAAGTCCGGGGTCAGGGTCGTCACCAGCCGCCCGCCGGCGTCGAGCAGCTCAAGGCGCGCCGACACGCCCCCGAGGTCGCCACCCCCGCCACCGCCCTCGGGGACGTAGTCGGCGAACACGCGCACGATCGTGAACTTCTCCGCCGCGAGCTCGACGCCGCGATAGGCGACGCGCGCGGGCTGCGACAGCGCCGACTGGTCGCGGCTGGGCAGCACGCCCTGGCAGCCCGTGCAACCGAGCTCCTGGATGCCCTGCGTGACCTCGATCCCCGTCACGCGCAGATCGACGGTCGGGTTGCGCGGGCCGGCCGCCGGGACGTACTCCGGATCGAGCTGGCGCCGCGGGCTGACCGCGGTCGAGCTGCCGGCGTCGTTCGTCGCGTGCACGCGGCACTGGAAGTGCCACAGCGACGGGTCCAGCCCGGCCTGTTGCGACGTCCGGGCGTGGTACGTCTCGCCTTCGTGGACGGGCTGCTCGAGCGCCCGGTACCCGTCGACGGCGCCCGCGTCGCGGACCATGCGGTGCCACGAGAACCGGTGCGGGCGGGCCGCGTCGGCGTGCTCCCAGGTCCCGGGCGCGCAGCGGTAGACGTGCGGCACGGGGGTGCAGCCGCCGCCGAGCAGCGAGCACAGGCGCGCATCGACGATCGCCGGCCGGGAGACGTTGACGGGCGCGACGAGCGGGGGCGGCGGCGGCGGCGGCGGGGGCGGCGGCGGCGGAGGCGGAGGCGGCGCCGTGCAGCGCCCGCTGCCGGCCCGGTACAGCTCCGCGACCTCGGCGGGCGACAGCGCGCGGCTCCAGAGCGCGGCCTCGTCGAGCCCGCCCCTGAGCGGGTTGAAGATCGTCGTGTCGTACGGCGACGCGCCGAGCGCGAGCGGACCGCTCGTCGCCGGCGGCGGCCCGCCCCCGATCGTCGCGCTGCCGATCGGCTCGCCGTCGCGATAGAAGGCGACCGTGCTCGCGCTGCGGGCGACCGCGACGTGGTACCACGTGTCCCGCTGCCAGGCGACCGCCTCGGAGGTGACGACCGTCGTGAAGTCGCTGCGCGGGCCGCTCGCGAACGCCAGCGGCGCGGCCGCCGCCGTGGTCGGAGCGTCGCCCTCGATCCACAGCGCGAGCGCGACGGCGCTGTCGGTGGCGTCGGGCTTGGCGACGATGACGCGGTCGCCGCCGACGCCGTACGGGTCCGGCGCGCCGAAGTCCTCGTCGTCGAGCCGCACCCACGCGTCGAAGCTCATGTCGCCGGCGGCGGCGAGGCCGGGCCGGTCGGGCACGTGGACGTAGTCGTCGGAGCCGGCGAGCGAGAACGCCCGACCGACCGCCCCGTCGCGGTACGAGCCGCCGCCCTCGAGCGTGCCGTCGTGGTCGCCGACGCTGTCGAGCGCGCTCTCCTCCCCGCGCCACAGCGCGACGCGGCCGGCGGCGGGCGGGGTGCAGCCCGGCGGCGGCGGCGCGAGCGGCGGCGGGGCGCCGTCCGCGCGGCTCAGGCGCACGGTCACCGTGTGCGCGCCGTGGTTGGGGATCGCGAGGTCCGAGCGCCCGTCGCCGTCGAGGTCGGCGGCCGCGGGCACGAGCGGGCCCTTCGCCGCCGGCAGCGGCGAGAACGGCGGCTGCTCGAAGCCGCCGTTTCCGGTGCCGCGCAGGATCGTCACGGCGTTGGCCGCGAACGCGGTCGCCGCGAGGTCGGCGCGTCCGTCGGCGTCGAAGTCCGCGGCGACGACGCCGTACGCCCCGTCGCCCGCGGGGTGCGGCGATCCCGGCGCGGCGGCGAAGCCGCCGCCGGGCCGGCGCAGCAGCACCGTGACGTCGTCGGACCCCTCGCCGGCGACGGCGAGGTCCGGGCGCCCGTCGCCGTCGAAGTCCGCGCTCGCGATCCCGACCGGCGCGTCGCCGGCCGGCGGCGGCGTGCCCGGCTCGGCGGCGTAGCCGTCGTTGGCGGCGTTGCGCAGCAGGACGCTGACGTCGTCTGATCCACGGTTGGCGGTCGCGACGTCGAGGCGCCCGTCGCCGTCGAAGTCGGCGAGCGCGACCTGCGTCGGGTTGGTGCCGACCGCGACCGGCGAGCCCGCCTCCTCGACGAAGCCGTCGTTGGCGGCGTTGCGCAGCAGCACCGAGACCGTGCCGAGCGCGTGGCTGGCCGTCACGAGGTCGGCGCGGCCGTCGCCGTCGACGTCGCCGGCGGCGACGGCGCGCGGGCTCGTCCCGACCGCCAGCGGCGAGCCCGCCTCCTCGACGAAGCCGTCGTTGGCGGCGTTGCGCAGCAGCACCGTCACCGTGCTCGAGGCGGAGTTGGCGACGGCCAGGTCGCGCCGCCCGTCGCCGTCGAAGTCGGCGCTCGCGAGCGACTCCGGCCGCGCGCCGACCGTGATCGCGCCCTCCGCCGAGAAGCCGCCCTGCGGCCGGCGCAGGAGGATCGAGACCGTCCCGGCCGGTGACGCCGACGTGTCGTTGGCGACGGCGAGGTCGGCGAGCCCGTCGCCGTCGAAGTCGGCGCTCGTCGCCCACCGCGGCTCGGTGCCGACGGCGATCGGGCTCCCGGACTCCTCGACGAGGCCGGCGCGCGCGGGGCCGGCGAGGGCCGCGGACGCACAGACGGCGAGCAGCAGCACCCCCGCGATGCGCGACCGGACAAGACTCGTGTACGACACCGCACGAGTCTCGATCGCGGCCGGCGGCGGCGGAAGTGCACCCAGGGATGAAGTCCGGTGACCCTCGGGGGCGATCGGTCCCCGCCGCGGGCTCGGGCGGACCGCCGTGGCGCGCGCACGCCGACGCCGGCCGACCCCGTCTCAGCGCGGCGCGATCGACGCCGCCGTCAGGCGGTAGGGAACCTCGACGCGCGCGCCGCCGGGGTTGCGCCACGCGAGCGTGAGGTCCGCCTCGCCCTTCGTGGTGAGCGCCGCCGGCCGGCCGCGCGGATCGGCGCCCGGGACCGTGATGCGCGCCCGCCGCCGTGCCCCGTCGAGGACGTCGACGGCGATCGCGCCGGGCAGCGCGACGACCGCCGCCGTCACCCGCGCGCCATCGGCGAGGTCGATCTCGCGCTCGAGCAGCCGCCGCCCCGCCGGCGCGGCCTCGGCCGCCGCGCCGGCGAGCCGGACGGGCGCCGCGACGACCCTGCGCGGCACGTAGTCGACGCGCAGCAGCAGCTCCTCGTCGCGGCCGCCGCCGGGGTCGGGCGGCCGCGACTCCGAGCGCAGCGGGTCGACGAAGCGCGCGGTCGTCGCGCCGCGGACGGTCGCGCGCAGGCCCGCGGCCGCGCCCGGCGCCAGCTCGATCCCGAGGCGGTCGCCGCGGCGCACCGCCAGCGCCGCGCGAAACGAGCGCAGGCCGCCGTCGAGCGCCTGAAACTCGCTTCCGCCGGCGCTCGCGAACCGCCCGCCGGCCCGCGGCCTGATGACGCGCAGCGCGACGAGGCCGCGCGCGCCGCGCACGTGCCAGCCGACGACGGCGCCGGCGCGCGCGACGACGAGCCGGCGTCCCGGCAGGGCGCGCTGGAGCAGCGTGCAGGCGGCGGAGCGCCCGCTCGGCGGCTCGCCGTCGCAGTCGACGGACCGCAGCGGACCGGGCGCGAGGGCCGAGCCGAGCGCGAGCGCGCCGGCCGCCGGCGCGGGCGGCGCGCCGGGCTGCGGACCGCCCCCGCGCAGCACGATGACGGCCAGCGCGAGCGCCGCGAGGACCGCCGGCGCCGCGGCCACCGCGCGCAGCGCGCGCCGCCCCGACCACCGCGGGCGCCGGCGGCCCGCAGCGGGCACGGAGGCCGCGCGCCCCTCCTGCGCTCCCCCGCGAGCGGCGGCCTGCAGGCGCGCGAGCGCGCGCTCGTCGTCGGCCGCCGTCGCGCCCGGCGGGCCGAGCCCGAAACCGGTGACGAGCGCGCGCCCGCCGCCGTCGACGAGCAGCGACGCCTCGTCGTCGAGCGCCCCGTGGACGGCGCCCGTCGCTGCCAGCGCCGCGCGCACGTCGGCGAGCCACGGCGACGGATCGGCGCCGGCGGCGATCCGCCGGCGCATCGTCGTCGCGCCGTCGACGCGCCGCGCGGCGATGAAGAAGCCGTCCGCGTCCGCGCCGGCGGCGTAGAGGGCGACGACGCTCGGGTGCGAGGGCCACGCGGCGGCCCGGAAGCGATCCGCGCGCGGATCGCCGGGCGCGAGCAGCGTGAGCGTCACCGGGCGCTCGAGCTCGAGCTGGACGGCGTCGTACGTCGTGGTCGTCGCGTCGCGGCGCGTCTCGCGCACGAGGCGGTAGCCCGCGATCTGCGGCTCACCCGTAGAAGAAGAGCTCGCCCGCATTGCCCTCGATGTAGCGCGAGACGATGCGCTCGCTGTCGCGCGCGACCCACTCCAGGTAGACGTAGAACTGCTCGGGGTCGTCGTCGGCGAGCGCGGTGAACTCGACGAAGCGGCCCTCGCCGGCGAGCCCCGGCAGCGTCATGCGTGCGACGCGCCGCTTGCCGCGCAAGACGTCGAGCGCGTAGCGCCCGTCGACGCCGACGGCCAGCACGCGCACCGCGACGCCGTTGCCCATCCGGATCGCCCGCCGCCGCACGACCTCCCCGTCCGGCAGGCCGGCCGCCGCCGCGCCGTTGACCTGCGCCGGGAGCCGCGGCTCGCGGCCGGGCACGTAGTCGACGCGCAGCAGCAGCTCGCCGGCGGGCCCGGCGGAGGTCGCCAGGATGTCGCCGCGCAGCGGCGGCGACCACGTCACCGTCGTCGCCGCCGGGGCCGGTCGCAGCCCCGCCGCCGATCCGCCGACGACGACGAGCGCGAGCCGATCGCCCGCGATGACCGACAGATCGGCCGCGAACGTGTGCACGGCGCCGTCGGCGACGAACTCCGTGCGCGAGCGCGCGGTCTGGAAGTAGCCGCCGCCGCGGCGTCGCAGGACCGCCAGCGCGAACTCGCCGCGCGCGGACCGCAGCCCCCAGCGGCGCACGACGCCCGCGCGCGGTACGGCGAGCGTCGCGCCGTCGAGGCGGTCCTGGAGGATCGTGCACGCCGGCGCGGCGG
This sequence comes from uncultured Solirubrobacteraceae bacterium, assembly GCA_963769555.1. Lineage (GTDB taxonomy): Bacteria > Actinomycetota > Thermoleophilia > Solirubrobacterales > Solirubrobacteraceae > CADCVQ01. Next base: position 11,498 of record CAVYMD010000003.1, read on the forward strand.
GCTGCCGCGCGACGCCGCGGCAGTCGCGCGGGCTGCCGGGCCGGTCGAGCGCCGACCCGAGCAGCACCGCACCCGCCGGCGGCGCGCCGACCGCGGCCGGCGGCGGCGCGCGATCTGCGGCCACGATGGCGACGGTCGCGCCGCCCAGCAGCGCGCCGGCGAGCAGGGCCGCGGCGATCGCCGGCCGGCGGCCTCGGACGACGGCGAGCCGGCGGCCGCGGGCGCCCGCCGGCGCCGCCGCCGACGGCACGGCGCGGTCGTCGCCGTCGCCGGGCTCGGTCGCGTCCGCGCCGCCGATCGCGCCGCGCGGCGGCGGCGGCGGTCCGAGATCGAGCGCGCCGTGCTCGGCGAGGACCCGCTCGACGCCGGCGGTGAGCGCGACCGCGCTCGCGGGCCGGGCGCCGGGCTGCTTGGACAGCGCGGCGAGGAAGAGGTCGTCGAGCGCCGGCGGGAGGCCGGTGCGGCGGGCCGAGATGCGCGGCGGCGGCTCGCTGGAGTGCGCGTACAGCAGGGCGGCGTGCGTCGCGCGCGGGAAGACCGCCGTCCCCGCGAGGCACTCGAACAGCATCGCGGCGAACGCGTAGCGGTCCGACGCGGCGGTCGCGGGCTCGCCCCGGATGACCTCGGGCGCGAGGTAGGCGACCGTTCCGACCAGGTTGCCCGCGGCCGTCGGCCCGGACGCGTCGCCGAGCCTCGTGAGGCCGAAGTCGGCGAGGTACGCGTGGTCGCCGGGCGCGACGAGCACGTTGCGCGGCTTGACGTCGCGGTGCACGAGCCCCGCGGCGTGAGCGGCGTCGAGCGCCGCGGCGACCTGGCGGTGCAGCGCGAGCGCGCGCCGCGCCGTCAACGCGCCGCCGTCGACGAGCGCGGCGAGCGTCGGGCCGGCGACGAGCTGCATCGCGATGAACAGCCCGTGCTCCCACGACCCGGCCTCGTAGACGGCCACGACGTTCGGGTGCTCCAGCGCCGCCTGCAGCCGGCCCTCGCGGCGAAAGCGCGCGGTGAACGCCGCGTCGCGCGCGAGCTCGCCGGTCAGCAGCTTCAGCGCCACCGTGCGGCCGATCGCCTCGTCGGTCGCCTCGTAGACGACGGCCATCCCGCCGCGGCCGAGCAGCGGGCCGAGCCGGTAGCGCCCGATGGTGGCTTCCGCGCGCTCGTCGCTCATCGGCTCGCAAGATCCCGCGTGGTCACGAGGCCGGCGTCGAGCGCGCGCCGGGCGAGCTGCGCGCGCTTGCGGTTCTGCGGCAGCTCGGCGACGGCGAGCTTCGTCGAGAGCGAGCGGATGTGCGACTTGACCGTGCTCAGCGACAGCACGAGCTCGGCGGCGATGTCGCGATTGCTCGCCGGGGCGGCGACGGTGCCCGGGCCGAGCAGCGGCCGGCACAGCGCGACGAGGACGCGCCGCTCAGCCGCCGTCAGGCGCGCCGCGCACGCGCCGCTCGTCGCGATCGTGCTGTCGGCCACCGCAAGCGACGGGCAGCGGAAGAGGATCGACGTCGCCCCGAGGCGCAGCATGTCGTCGTCGGCGAGCCGCCGGTGGCGCAGCACGCGCTCGCCGTTGACGAACGAGCCGTTGCGCGAGCGGGCGTCGTCGTGCAGCGCCCACCCGCCGCCGGTCCGTTCGACCACGGCGTGCGCGCGCGAGACCTGCGGGTCGCCCGCGATGACGACGTCGTTGTCGGCCGCGCGGCCGATCGTCGCGCGCGCGAGATGCTCGATCGGGACGAGCCGCAGGTCGCCGAGCTCGTCGCGGTAGGCAAGCAACGCGTCGCCGTCGCGCTCGGCGCTCGCCAGGGCGGCCCGCTCCGCGGGGGAGAGCGCGTGCGCCGGAAAACCCATAACGCGGAGTATCGACGCTCGCGAGCGCATCGCGCGAGCGGGCGATCGCGCGGGGCGACGCCGTGCCACCGATACCAACGGCTACGTGGCCGGCCTTCCGCCCGCCCCAACCTCTCCCGCTGCCCGGCCGCGTCCGCGGTCTCATTCGGACGTCGGCGCCGGCCGGGCGGCGCGGTGATCGATTCAGCTGTTGACGCGCGCTGCGGGCACCGGGCCGCGCGGTCTGCGTCTCAGTACCACTTGCCCTTCGCGAATCCCCCGAAGGCGACGAGCCCGACGAGCGTGATGATGAGCCCCAGCAAGAAGCTCCAGACGAGCATCACGATGATGCCCACGATGACGAGAATGCCTCCCAGGCCAATCCCTCCGACGTTCCCGCCGCTGCCGCGTTCTGCCGCCATCTCGTGCCTCCTGGGTCGATGTCCGCGAGACGCGATGCGGTCTGTACGAGAAAAGACCGTTCGCGCCGAGCACTTCCTATCAGTTCGCCTCCGCTTTGGCTCTGAACGTTCGCGGCTCGGCGGGATCCGTCGTCGAACCGGATGAGCGAATCGCGCGAGAGGGGGCCGAGGAGGCCCAGCGGGTCTACGCCGCCGCCGCGCGACGATCTCGGCGCGCGTCGCGTGTGCTCGCCGAGCGCGACACCCCCGGCGTGCGCGGCCATGCCGGATAGGCTCCCGGACGACGCTGACCCCCGCTGACCGAACACGTCGGGGAGGTGCCTCGAGCGCGTCGGCCGGACGGGGAGAAGGACGCGCAGCATGAACGACGAGCGCACCACGAGGTCGCTGACCCTCACAACCGGCGGTATCACGCTCCTCAGCGTCGTGTTGAGCATCGGTGTCGTCGTGGGGGTGGGGCTCTCCGCGGAGTGGTGGGTTCGCCTCCTGGCCGGGCTCGCCACGACGCTCGCGCTTGGCGCGGTCGTCCAGCTGGGCACCTCCGCCGGCCGCGGGCCACTGGCGCGGATGGCGAACTGGGTGATCGGCTCCGACGAGCGCGGCCGCGCGTCAGATGGCGACGCCGCCAGCGTCGAGGAGAGCGACGTCGAGGAGCAGCTGGAGCGCGCCCTCGAGCGAACCGACCCGTTCATGGCGTGGCTCGGCGTGCTGTTCGCGCTGCTCGTCGGCTACGAGCTGGCTGTGGATCTGGGCCAGAGCGCAAGCCGGGTGCTCTCGATCGCCGGCTGGGTCATCTGGGCGCTGTTCCTGACGGAGTTCATGGCCTACCTGTACCTCGCGCCCGACCGGCTGCGCTACGTGCGGCGCCACTGGATCCGCGCGCTCGCGATCCTGATCCCGGCGCTGCGCTTCCTGCGCTTCGTGCGCCTGCTGCGGCTCGGCCGGGCCCTGCCGGCGGCGCGGGTCGTCACGTCGTCCTACCGCGTCGCGGGGACGGCACGCAAGCTGTTGAGCACGCGCCTCGCATACCTCGGCGCGCTCGCGACGGTGGTCGCCGTGGCCGTCGCCGAGTTGGCGTTCCTCTTCGAGCGCGACGCGGCGCAGCCGGCGTTTTCCTCGTTCGGCGACGCGATGTTGTGGGCCCTCACGGTCGTCGTGGCGCTGCAGGGGGACCCGACGCCGACGACGACCGGCGCGCGCCTCGTGATGCTCGCCGGCTTCGCCTTCGGTCTCGTCGTCGTCGCCTCGCTGGCCGGTTCGATCGGCGCGTTCCTTGTCGATGACCGCCGCGAGCGCGCTGACGCCGAGGAGCGCACGGGCACGTAGCGGCACCCGCGTCGCCGTCGCGGCGGACGGCCCCACCGGCCGGCACCGCATCTGCGGGCGCGGCGCGCGGGGCAGGCATCACGCGACCCGCTGTCGTGCGCCATTGCCCCGAACCTATCGGCGCCGCAGCAAGCGGCGAAACAGCAATCGGAGCCCCCATCGCGGCCGCTTCGCGAGCGCTCGCGGTGGCGGACCGGCCCGCAGCCCGGCCCGCCCGCGTCCGGCGCGTCAGGCGGCTGTCGGCGCGGCGGCCTTGCGCAGCGCGCCCGCCGCCGGCGTGTAGAGGGTCTGTCGCCCGTCGTCCCAGCGGATCCGGTAGCGGGGATGCGGCTCCCCGCGAAGTACCTCCTCAACGACGCCGCGCCGCGGACGGCGCGCGATCGACTCGGTCTCCGCCACCACGTGGTCACCGACCTCGAACTGCATGAGGAACCTCCGTCGTCGGTCTCACGTCAGCGTACTCCGGCGCCACGCCGACGGCGACCCCCGGCGCGCCCCATCCGACAGACCCCCGCCGGCCAGCCATCGGCGCTTCCAGCCGCGCCCCGCCGCAGTCCCCCGCGCCCGTTCAACGATGCGCGGCGAGACGCATCGCGGCTTCGCGCCTACGACAGCCGTCTGCGCACCGCCGACACGATCAGGAAGACGGCGACGGCGATCACGACTGCGATGACGAGCAACACCCACAGCGCCGCCTCGAGCACCGCGCCGACGCCGAAGACCACGGCGAGCAGTGCGATGAGCAGCAGGAACGCGAGCATGGCGTCCTAGCTACCCGCGCAGGCGGTGTTCGATCCGCCGGGCCCGTCCGTTGCCGAAGGGGCCACACGCGGTGGCATGGGTCGGCGCGTCGGCGGGCGCCCGCCGGGCGAACGCGCGCCCGGCGGTGGACATGGATCCGGCGGCGAGGGGGATCTGCACGAGTCGCTGAGCGACGGTCCAAGGCGCGCACCCCGGAGCCGCCGGCGTGGCGACCCTCCACGCCGCCGGGGAGCGCTCCAGAGGACATGGGCTACCGCGGCTGCAGGACAGCCGACTCGCCGGCGCCGAGCACGACCTCGAGCCGGCCGCCCTGCGGCTCGAGCGCCTGGGGGTCGAAGCCCGGCCACGTGCCGTCGGCCGCGACCGCCCGGCCGTCGATGCGTACCTGCGGTGCTTCGAGCGTGCGACCGGCGCCCGTCGGGTCGTACGGCGCCATCCGGCTGACCTCGACGCGGGAGGATCGGTCCGGGATCGCCACGTTCACGGTGGCGGTCGAGCTGCTCTTGTTGATGACAAACAGCGTGTCGAAGCGATGCTCGTCCTCGACCTGCCATGCCGTCACGCGCGCCCCCGCGGGCTGCAGCTCGTCCACGTCGACCGGCCGCAGGTCGCGCGCGCCCTGCGCGAAGCGCGAGAACAGCAGCATCGCGTAGTACATCGGCGCGGCGGCCGGCGCGCCGGCGGCGGGACTCGGGTCGTACCGGATCGAGTTGTAGTAGGCGTTGCCCTCGTCGGGCGCGAAGAACGCGCGCACCTCGGCGTTGTGGAAGTTCACGCCGATCCCGCCGGTCGCGCAGTTCCTGTTCGCGCCGGGCTGATCGGGCGGTTGCGGGCAGGCGATGGTGAACATGCTGTCAAGCGCCCAGGTCGCGCTTGCCGCGACGTCGCTGACACCCTGAACGCCGCGTCCGGCGGCGGTGCCCAGCTCGGCCATGCGATAGGCCAGCCCGCGCTGCGCCGCCTGCGCGGCGTGCGTGTGGACCAGGTATGCGAGGTTCGCGGAGCGCTCGCCGGACAGCAGGATCTCCAGCGTCATGCAGCGGTACGAATCGGCGGTGCAGCCCCGCGCGCCGGGATAGAAGTGATCCGACGTGACGAGCCCGAGCGACGCCGGGATCGCCTTCGTCGCCGGGGCGATCGCGTCGAGGATCGTCGGCCACTCCCAGAACCACCGGGGCGCGGTCGCCGTGCGATCAGCCAGGCTCTGCCACGGCAGGATGTTCTCGCTCGTGGCCGGAAGATCCACCGCGAACGGCCGCGTGACGTCGATGCCGAGATACCGGTCGAGGTCAGCGAGGTACTCGGCCAGCGCCCCGCGGTAGGTGAGGTCGGGCTCGTTGCCCAGCGCGATGCTCACGACCCACCTGCGCGCGCGATCGGTAAAGACCTCTCGCACGCCCTCGACGAACGCCCGGGCGTGCTCGGGGCTGATGAACGGGCGCCGGTCGGACACCGGTGCCAGCGCGGTCCCGAGGATCACGCCCCATCGCGGTGCCTCGCCGGGGGCGTTGACGTCGGCGAGCGTGTCGCGGATCGCCTCGAGGTCCTCGCGCGTGATGACGCTCACCGAGTTCTGCGCTTGCGGGTCGAACGGCACGAGGTCCTGCGACGATCCGCCGATCCGCAGCACCCCGGTGCCGAGGTTGCGCAGAAGGCTCGCGAACGCCGGCCGCGCCGCCGGGTTCATGTACTTCTCGATGAGCGACCACTCGACGCTGATGCCGACGAAATGCGGCGGGACCGCCGCGCCCGCGGCGTCGGCGCGGGGATCGAGCCTGACCGACGCGTCGGGCGGGGGTGCGGCCGGCGTCGCGCCTGCGCCGGCGAGGGCGACGAGCGCAGCGGCGGTGAGCAGGATCGCGACCCTGCCCGTGCGAGCAACATGCATGACCTACCTCCGATTGGCTGACGCCGACGACTGCGCGTTTGCAGTCCCACGGCTGCTGCGCACGGTCTCACCGCTGGCGGTGGCCCGCCAGCCCTCCTGGGGCTACCGGAACAACTCCAAGGGGTGGTCGAGGTGGCAGGTGACTCACCCCCTGAGTCACCCGCTCACATCACGCGCGAGACAGCTCCCGTGCAGAGACGAGCCCGCTGCTCAGCGCCTTCCAGGCAAGCTGTGCCCGCTTTTGGTTCTGCGGGAGATCCTCCACCTCCAGCAGCTCGGCGAGACTGCGCAGATGCGTCTTGACGGCATCGACGCTGAGCGAGAGCTCGCATGCGATCTGCTTGTTGGTCGCCGGCAGGCCATGGGGCGCCTGCGCGAGCGGCCGGCACAGCGCGACGAGGACGCGGCGCTGCGCCGGTGACATCAGGCGAGCGGACACTGCCTCCGCCGAGGCGTGCGTCTCATCGGCGTCAGAGACGGCCGGCTCGCGGAACTGCAGGTTCACAGACCCGCACCGCAGCACGTCGCCGTCGCAGAGGCGCCGGCGCCCGAGCACGCGCCCGCCGTTGACGAACGTCCCGTTGCGCGACAGCCCGTCGTCGACCACCGTCCACGTCCCGCCGATCGGCGAGAGCAGCGCGTGCACGCGCGACACCTCCGGGTCCCAGGCAAGGTCGATGTCCTGCGCGGGCCCGCGCCCGACCGCGATCTCCCGCGACGGCTTCGGAAGCCCAACGATCTGCTGGCGGTGCTCGCCATCGCGGAACACGACGAAGGCCACCCCTGCGCGCTCGGCCCGAAGGCACGCCTTGAGCTCCGCAGGCGACTGCCGCAATGCAACGGATGGGTTCACGTGCTGCTCGTAGGCGACGGTCTGCCGGTCGGAGAATCCTCAGTATCGCAGGGACCAGGTGATCCGGAGCGCCCGCGGTTCGTTTAACCGGTCAGTGCGGCCGATGGAGTCTGTGAATCTCCTGGTTATCGGTGAACGGCCGCGATCCGCATGCTGCCCGCCGCCGGCGTCATCGGGCGGCGGCGGCCCCCAGCCTGCTCGGGAGCATGCCGGGCGGGCCGAGCAGCTCGATGCCGTGGCGCGCGGCGGCCGCGGCGACGCGAGCCGGGTCGATCTCGGGCGCCTCGGGCAGCCGCGGCGCGGTGGCCGGCGTCGACAGCTCGGAGACGAACGACGCGAACCGCCCGCCCGTCGCCGTGCCGATCCAGCGCGCGGGCGCGTCCGACGTGACGACGTAGACGTGCGGGACGCCGCGCGGCGCGAGGGCGGCGTCGCCGGCGCCCAGGACGAGCGGGGCGTCGTCACCGACGTGGACGGTCCCGACATACGGCGGCCCATGGCGAGCAGCGCGGCCGCGTACACGACTACCGCGACGGACGCGACGAACTCGACCTCGTCCTCGAGAGCCGCTCCGGCGACATCGCCGCGATCGAGGTCAAAGCCGCCGCGTCAATCGACGCGCGCGACTGGCGCGCCCTCGCCAAACTCCGCGACCGCTGCCCAGCGCGCTTTCGCGGCGGCGTCATCATCCACACCGGCCGCCAGACACTCCCCCTCGCAGACAGCCTCTGGGCCGTCCCGATCAGCGCACTTTGGACGTAGCAACCGCCATGTCGCAGAGCGCGCCGCTGCGTACGCCGGGCAAGCGGGAAGAGGCGCTGGTCGAGGCACCGGTTCTGCTGCGGCAGCTCAGCTCGAAGTCCCGTGTGCGTCTGCCAGGCCTGCCACCGCGGGAGCGGCTTCTTTCCCCATCGCGCACGGTCCGCATAGGCCATCAGCGCACCGAAGTACTGCTGTATCTGCCCGGACATCGGGAACACTGACCAAGCCCGTTGGCTCAGCGACCGACAAGTGGCGTGGTCTCATCAGCGCGCCCCTTCACGAGACTCCCGCAGTTCCTGGACAACGCCGGGCGCTTTGTGCAGAACCAACAGCTTTCTGGGTGCCGGACCACGGACATCCGATAAGAACGCCAAGCTGCTAGTGGGTTAGCCTCAAAACATGCCAAAGATCACAAAGTATGCGAACCTCGGCGCCGTCGTCATCCCGTTCATCGCCTTCCTGGCTGCCGTCGTGCTGCTGTGGAACACGGCCATCGGCCCGATCGACCTGGCGATCTTCGTCGTCATGTACGTCTTCACGGGCTTCGGGATCACGGTCGGTTATCACCGCCTGCTGACGCATCGCGCCTTCCATGTGAGCAAGCCGGTCGAGTACGTCTTCGCGGTCGCCGGGACGATGGCCGTCGAGGGTCCGCCGATCGCATGGGTCGCCGACCACCGCAAGCACCACGCCCACACCGATGTCGAGGGCGACCCGCACAGCCCCCACGTCGGTCACGGCTCCGGCCTCAAGGGCCTCTGGTTCGCGCACACCGGTTGGCTCATGAAGACCCAGGGCAGCTCCGAGTTTCGCAAGTACGCCCCCGATCTCTGCGAGGACAAGGGCATGCGCTGGATCAGCCGCAACTTCCTGCGGATCGCGGCCCTCGGCCTGCTGATCCCGTTCGTCGCCGGCTTCGTCCTTCACGGCTTCTCGCTGACCGCCGCCCTCTGGACGCTGCTGTGGGCCGGCTTCGTGCGGATCTTCTTCATCCACCACGTCACGTGGTCGATCAACTCGATCTGCCACTTCTTCGGGCGCCGCCGGTTCGACATCGAGGACAAGTCCACGAACGTCGCCTGGCTGGCACTCGTGACGTTCGGCGAGTCCTGGCACCACAACCACCACGCCTTCCCGCGCTCCGCCCGCCAGGGTCTCGGCCGCTTCGAGCTCGACCCCTCGGCGATGTTCATCTGGATGCTCGAGAAGGCCGGGATCGCAAGCAATGTCGTGCGGATCACGCCCGAGCGCCAGCGCGAGAAGCTCGTCGGCGCGCGTCCCAGCGGCGCCGCCGAGACCCGCGCAGCGGCGTAGCCGGCCGCTCGCGAGGCCGGCGCGCTGTCAGTCGTCTGCGTCGTCGCCGCCGGCCCGCACCACGAGCAGGAGGTCGCCGGCGTCGACGTGCGTTCCAATTGCGGCCACGGCCTCCTCGACCACGCCGCCGATCTCGGCGAACACCGCCGTCTCCATCTTCATCGCCTCGATCGTGGCCAGACGGTCCCCGGGCGACACACGCTGGCCCGCGGCGACCGAGAGCGAGACGACCACGCCCCGCATGGGCGCGCCGACGTGGCCCGGGTCATCCGCGTCGGCCTCGCGCCGCGTCGGCGGGGCCGCGAGCCCGCGGTCACGTAGCTTCACCGCACGTGGCTGGCCGTTGAGCTCGAAGAAGACCGAGCGCCGGCCCGCGGAGTCGGGCTCGCCCACGGCCAGGAAGCGGACGATCAGGACGACGCCCTGCTCGAGCTCCAAGGCGAGCTCCTCGCCCTGGCGCAGGCCCCAGAAGAAGACGGGAGTCGGCAGCACGCTGACGTCCCCGTACAGGCGCTGAAAGTCGGCGAGCTCGACGAACACCTTGGGATACATGAGGTAGGAGGCGAGATCCTCGTCGCTGACAGGGCGGTCCACCTCGCGCTGCAACTCGTCGCGCGTCGCATCGAGGTCGACGGGCTCCAGCGCCTCGCCCGGCCGCACGCGCAAGGGCTCGCGACCCTTCAGCACCTTGCGCTGCAGTCCCTCTGGGAACCCGCCCGGGGGCTGGCCCAGGTCACCATGGAAGTACTCGACGATCGACTCCGGGAAGGCGATCTCGCGCGCTGGGTCCAGCACGTCATCGGCACTGAGGTCGTTGGTCACCATGAGCACGGCGAGGTCACCGACCGCCTTCGAGGTCGGCGTGACCTTGATGATGTCGCCGAGCATCCGGTTGCACTGCGCATACGCCCGCGCCACCTCGGGCCACCTGCCTTCGATGCCGAGCGCGCGCGCCTGCTGGCGCAGGTTCGTGTACTGGCCGCCCGGCATCTCGTGCTCGTAGACCTCGGACGCGCCCGCTCGCATGGGGCTCTCGAACCCGGCGTAGTAGGTGCGCACCGTCTCCCAGTACGTCGCGGCCTGGTCCAGCGCCTCGCGCGGCAGGCCGGTGTCGCGCTCGGTGTGGCGCAGCGCCTCGACGATCGCTCCCAGGTTCGGCTGTGAGGTGAGACCGCTCATGGGGTCCATCGCGGCGTCGACCGCGTCCACACCGGCCTCGGCGGCGGCGAGCACGCTGGCCGCGGAAGCGCCACTCGTGTCGTGGGTGTGGAAGTGGATCGGGATGCCGACCTCCTCGCGCAGCGCCCGCACCAGGCGCCGGGCCGCCTCGGGCCTGCAGACGCCGGCCATGTCCTTGATCCCGAGCACGTGCGCCCCGGCCGTCTCGAGCTCCCGGGCAAGGCCGACGTAGTAGCCGAGGTCGTACTTCGACCGCGCCGGATCGAGGATGTCGCCGGTGTAGCAGATCGCCGCCTCGCAGAGGGCGCCTGACTCCAGCACGGCATCCATCGCCACACGCATGTTCTCGACCCAGTTCAGCGAGTCGAACACGCGGAAGAGGTCGACCCCGGTCGCCGCGGCTCGGGCGACGAAGAAGCGCACGACGTTGTCCGGATAGTTCGTGTAGCCGACCGCGTTGGAGGAGCGCAGCAGCATCTGCAGGAGGATGTTCGGGACCCGCTCGCGCATCCGTGCGAGCCGATCCCACGGGTCCTCCTTCAGAAAGCGCATGGCAACGTCGAACGTGGCCCCGCCCCAGCACTCCAGCGACAGCAGCCCGTCCAGCCGGCGCGCGTACAGCGGGGCGATGCGGAGCAGGTCGTGGGTGCGGACGCGTGTCGCCAGCAGCGACTGGTGGGCGTCGCGGAAGCTCGTGTCGGTGACCAGCAGGCGATCCTGGTCGCGCATCCAGCGTGCGAAGCCTTCGGGACCGAGCTCGTCGAGCAGACCACGCGTGCCCGCCTCCAACTGCGGGGTGTGGGGAACGGCTGGTGACGGCGCGGGCGGCAGCGGCCCGGGGTCCGGCTGCCCCTGCACCGCCGGGTTGCCGTTGACCAGCACGTCCCCGATGAAGGCGAGCAGGCGCGTGCCCCGGTCCTGGTGTGGCGCGAAGTCGAAGAGCTTGGGCGTCTCGTCGATGAAACGCGTCGTCACATCGCCGGAGTTGAAGCGCGGGTGCGTGATGAGCGCATTGAGGAAGAGCAGGTTCGTCTTGACCCCGCGGATGCGGTACTCGCGTAGCGCTCGGCTCATCCGCGCCACGACCTCCTCGGGGGTCGGGGCCCACGCGGTGATCTTCTCGAGCAGGGAGTCGTAGAACGGCGTGACGACGCCGCCGACGTGGGAGGTGCCGCCATCCAGGCGGATGCCGAACCCGGTGGCCTCGCGCTTGGTGATGATGCGGCCGTAGTCGGGGATGAAGTCGTTCTCGGGATCCTCGGTCGTCACGCGGCATTGCAGCGCGTGGCCGTTGAGCCGGATGTCCGCCTGGGCCGGGAGCCCGCCTTCGGGCGTGCCGATGAGCGCGCCCTCGGCCACGCGGATCTGCGCCTTCACGAGGTCGATGCCCGTGACCATCTCGGTGACCGTGTGCTCCACCTGGATGCGCGGGTTGACCTCGATGAAGAAGAAGCTTCCGCTGTCGATGTCCTGAAGGAACTCCACCGTGCCCGCGTTGCGGTAGCCCGCCTCGCGAGCGAGTCGCACGGCGGCCTCGCAGAGCTCCTCCCGGGTCTCGGAATCGAGCGCCGCCGCCGGCGCCTGTTCCACGACCTTCTGGTGGCGCCGCTGCACCGTGCAGTCACGCTCGTAGAGGTGGACCACCTCGCCGGACTCGTCGGCCAGGATCTGGACCTCCAGGTGACGCGCCCGCTGCACGAGGCGCTCGAGGAACACGTCGTCGCGTCCGAAGGCGGCACGCGCCTCCCGCCGCGCCGCGGCGACCTGCTCGACGAGGTCGGCGGGTCAAGGACCACGCGCATGCCGCGCCCGCCGCCGCCCCAGCTTGCCTTGACCATCACGGGGCAGCCGACTTCGGCGCCGAGTCGCTGCACCTCGCTGTCGTCGTCCGGCAGCGGCCCCGTGGCCGGCATGACGGGCACGCCCGCCCGCTCGGCCAGCGCGCGCGCTGACACCTTGTCGCCAAGTCCCTGCATGACCGAGGCGGGCGGGCCGATCCACACGGTGCCCGCAGCCACGCAGGCGGCGGCCAGGTCAGGGTTCTCGGACAGGAAGCCGTAGCCCGGGTGGATGGCGTCGACGCCGGCGTCGGTCGCCACCTGGACGATCTCCTCGATTCCCAGGTAGGCCTGCACAGGCTCCTTGCCCCTGCCCACGAGGTAGGACTCGTCGGCCTTGAAGCGATGCAGCGCGAAACGGTCCTCGTGCGAGTAGACGGCCACGGTCTGCACCCCCAGCTCGTCCGCGGCCCGGAAGATCCGGATGGCGATCTCACCGCGGTTGGCGACCAGCAGTTTTCGGATCTTTCGCGACACGGGCTGGGTCATCGTCGCTCCAGCCTATGCCTCATGCCTCGCTGCACCGCCTCGATGACTTCGGGCCGCAGCCGATCGGCAGGGATGATCGCGTCGATCGAGCCGACGCGGAGCGCCCGCTCGACACTGTGGACGTCGTCGAGGCGCGCCTCGAGCTCGACCACGCGTGGATCGGCGTCGGTGCGCTTGCCGAGGTCGCGCGCGAACACCGTCGCGGCCGCCGGTGCGCCACCGATGACCGACGCGTACGAGCCCTTGACGGCGATCACCTCCATCGTGTCGTTGAGCGTCCCCGACAAGACGACGAACGCTCCGCCGTGGCAGCCCGAGACGATGCAGAAGACGATCGGGCCGTCGAAGCTGACCGCCGCCCGGCCGATCTCGGCACCGTACTCGAGTTGCAGGTTGCGCAGCTATTCCGGCGAGCCGTCGAAACCCGAGAGGTGGGCCAGCACCACCACCGGCCGGTTGCCGCTGGCGGCGTTGACGGCACGGGCCACCTCGTTGGACGATTCGGCTACGCGACGCTGACCTGCTCCAGGCCGCGCTCGACGTAGCCGCGGACCAAGCACGGCATCATCATCGTCGCGGCGGCTACTGGCGTGTCGCGCGCCCGTCTGTTCGCTGGCCTGCCGTCCGTCGTACCCGTCCCGACCGCCTGATCTTGGAGGAGACGCAGCATGGACCCATTCACCGGCGGTTGCCGGTGCGGCGATGTCCGAATCGTGGCGTCGGGACTCCCATACCGGGTCGGCATTTGTCACTGTGACGACTGCCGCAAGCATTATGGGGCCCTGTTTCACGCGTCCGCGATATTCCCCCAGGATGCGGTGACGATCGACGGCGAGACGCGCGACTACGCCGGCCGGTTCTTCTGTCCTCGCTGCGGCTCCTCCGTCTTCGGACGCAGCGCAGACGAGATCGAAGTGAACCTGGGATCCCTGGATGCCCCCGACCAGCTGATGCCGACCTACGAAAGCTGGATCGTCCGTCGCGAGTCCTGGTTGCCGCCTGTCGGCGCCGGGTGAAAACTAGGCCACCTGCGCCGGTTGAAAACTAGGCCACGTCCGGTGGTCTGCGGACCCTGGGCTTGTCTGCGCAAAGTGAGCTCGGGAGGACCGGGGTGGTCGACGTCGAGCAGTGGGCGGCGATCCGGCGGCTGCACTTCGTGCGCGGCTTGTCGATGCGGGAGATCACCGCCGGACGGGGCTGGCGAGGGACACGATCGGCCGAGCGCGATCCGTAGCGATGAGCCGCCGGCGTATCGGCGGGCGCCGACGGGATCGAAGCTTGATCCGTTCAAGGACGAGATCAACCGGTTGCTGCGCGCCGATCCGAAGCTGCCCGGGCAGCGCATCCGGGAGCTGATCGCGCCGCTGGGCTTTGATGGTGGCAAGACGATCGTCGACGCCTATCTGCGCGAGGTGCGGCCGCTGTTCGCGCCGCCACCAAGGACGTTTCAGCGGACCGTCTATCGGCCGGGGGAGATCTGCCAGTTCGATCTGTGGGAGCCCAAGCTCGAGATCCCGGTTGGTCATGGCCAGACGCGGCCGGGCTATGTGGTCGTGGCGTGCTTGGGGTATTCGCGTGCGGGTGCCGGCGCGTTGATCTTCACGAAGACGACGCCGGATCTGCTGGGCGGGATCCAGCGCTGTCTGTGGTCGCTGGGCGCGTTGCCGCAGACGCTGGTCTGGGATCGCCAGACCGGCATCCACGGCCACGGCGGCCGCCCGAGCGACGAGTTCGCCGCGTTCTGCGGGCAGCTGCGCGTCGACTGGCGGTTCTGCGAGGCGGCCGACCCGCAGGCCAAGGGCGTCGTCGAGCGCCTGCAGGACTTTCTGGAGCGCTCCTTTGAACCGGGCCGGATGTTCGCCAACGAGCACGACTTCCAGCTGCAGCTGGATGCGTGGTTCGATGACCGCGCCAACGGACGGTTTCACCGCACGCTGCGCTGCCGTCCGATCGACCGGCTGATCGAAGAGCGCGGCGTGATTGCGGCGCTTCCAAGCGCGGCGCCGGACACCGATCGGCGCTGGGTGCTGCGCGTGCCACCGGATCCGTATCTGCGTTTTGATACCTGCGATTACTCGCTGGACCCGCGCCTGGTCGGCCGGCGCGTTGAGGCTCGGGTGACCGACCGCGAGGTTCTGGCGATCGCGCTGGACACCGGTGAGCTCGCCTGCCAGCACCCACGATCGTTCGCCAAGCACCGCACGATCACCGCGTTCGAGCACGCCCGCGCACTCAGAGCCGGCCGCGGCCGGGCCGACGACGCCGAGGAGACGGTCGAGATCCGGCCGCTGGCGCGCTATGACGCGCTGATCGCGTGAGCCGCCCGACAACAGAGCTCACGCACCTGTTTCGCCAGCTCAAGCGCCCGCCGCCGCCCGCGCGCTACCGAAGCTCGCCGACCGCGCCCGCCAGGAGGAATGGTCCTATGAGCGGTTCGCCGTCATGTTGCTGAAGACCGAGACCGACAGCCGCGACAGCCACGGCGGCCAAGCGCGCATCAAGGCCGCCAGGTTCCCCGCTCGACGAGTTGCAACGCGTACCGCTGCTAATCGTCGACGAAGTCGGATGCATCCCGTTTGACCCACACGCTGCCAACCTCATGTTCATGCTCGTCAGCCGCCGCTACGAACGCGCCTCGAGGATCGTCACGTCCAACAAGCCCTTCTCGGGCTGGGGCGAGATCTTCGGCGACGAGGTCACCGCCGCCGCGATGATCGACCGCCTCGTTCGCCACGCCGAGATCCTCGCGCTCAAGGGCGACAGCTACCGCCTCAAAGACCGCGACCTCGCCCGCGCCACGCCGACCGACTCCTGACCCCCTCGACAAGGGCGCGCTCGCAGTGGCCTAGTTTTCGACCGGCGCTACCGGCCTAGATTTCGAGCGGCCTTGACATTCACGTACGCCCGACCAGACCGACTACGGCTGCTCTATCGCTCCTTCGAGGAGAAGCCCGGTCTTCGCCAGTAGAGCGACGATCTCGGCCGCGGTTGCTGTTGCGTCTAGTCCGTCGAGGGACCACAGGCGACGGTGCAACGGGAACCTGGCGATGTCCTTCGTTCGCGGGAAGCCAGCAGCCTTGACCTGCTCACGCTCGTTCGACTCAAGTTCGCCGTTCGGGCCACGCTCGGGCGCCACGATCAGCGAATCCGGCTTGCCTGGAAGGTTGAGCCGCGTGTCGCGGGGTGACAGGTACATGCGAAGGAACAGTGGGGCGTCCGTCGCCGACGGCAACGGAATACGCCAGCCGAAGTACGCGTTGCCACGAATCGCCTTGGCTCCGCCGGTTCCGCGTATCAGACGCGCAATCTCATCCTTGACACCGTCGAGGAGCGGCGCGTGGAGCTCGAAGAACTCGTGTTGCTTGTCGGCCGATGGCGGAGCGGGCGAGATTCGCTCGTTGATTGCAGCAACGAATGACTCGGCGACCAGGCGGCACTCTTCCTCGACATGGCCATTGGTGAGGAGCGTTCCCAGTTCCTCGCCCAGGCAGCGCCACGAGACGTCGCGCGCGATCTTGTGCTCGGGGTCGGGTTCGGTATCGCTCGCATTCCGCGTGAGCGTGCCAAGGGCGCGGATAGCCGCGTCCCCGGGGCCAGCGTCTGCCCACAGATCTCGATAAACCTGCGGCTGGAGCTGGCCGCCGTATTCCTCGTAGAGGGCGTGCACCGAGTCGACCTTGACTTCCACGAGCAACTGAAGCTTGCGCTCCGCGACGCAGATCGACAGGTCCGGGTACAGCGCGCCGCCGTCGGGCTTCACGAGACTGACCTGGGTCTGCGCCCCGATTGCGAGCCCGGCGTCGACAGCGGCATGGTCCCCGAGGAAGAGCCTGAGGACGCTCCGCCCGATCGTCGGCGAGCGATCGACCAGCCAAGCGAGGACGGTCGTCGCCTGGTTCTCGAGCTGATGATTCTTGTCCCGTGCCGGGATTCCGAGAAGGTCGCCGACGAGTGTGGGGCGGCTGTCGCCGATGAGGGGGTCGTGGTACAGGGTCATACGGTCTCCGTCCTCGATGGCTGTAGTTGTCTTACCAGGATGAGTCGAGTGCTTCGAGACGGGCGCGCGCGTCGGTCTCGTTGCCGTCGTGTGCTTCGAGCCGCAGTGCTTCGCGGTAGGCATTCTTGGCCTCGGTGATTTCCCCGATGGCTTGACTGCCTTGCCGTACCAGCACCAGTTCCACGCACAGTGTGGCGCGATTTCGGTGTAGTGGCGGAGGTGCCGGTAGGCCTCGCGATGGCGACCGAGCGCGTATAGGGAGCAGCCGATTCCGAAATGGGCCATGGCGTCGCCGGCCTGCAGACACACGAGCCACTGGACTAAGGCCTCGTCGGGAGCGTCGACGTTCCGCACGGCGTTGGTGAACCAGTGGCGGTTGATCGTGCTGTTGGAACCGCGGCCCTCTCCAGATCGCGGAGTGCTCGTCGTCGGTGGCGTCGAAAGACGAGAAGTCAAGGATCTTGAAACCTACGATCGGGCCATCTGGCCCGTCGTGCAGCCAGCCGAAGGCCTCCGAGATGCCTTCCCAGCAGTCCGGAGGTTGGCCATCGTCGACACGTCCGAACTCGAGGGCGATAAGCCCATCCAGATCGGCGGGGTGTTTGATGTAGAGCCGCGGCGTCACGCGGCGCTCCACTTGCGCACCATCGCGCGCTGTTCGCGGGTCTCCGGGGACACGCGATGTGCTCGCTGGGTGGAGCACCGGAGCTGCTTGAGCGCGGCGAGCGCCTCGTCGCCGGTGTGAGTTCCGTTCTGCACGAGGTGGCAGCCGATGACGGTGCCCGTGCGTCCCACGCCACCCCAACAGTGGATGTAGACGAGCTCGCCGCCGTCGAGCGCGCGGGCGATGGCGTCCTGGATCGCCCGCATTCGCCATGCCGGGGCGACGTCAACGTCGCGGATCGGCATCCGCAGGTGGCTGACCTCGATGCCCCGACGATCGGCGAGCCTGCGCAGGACCGCGGCGTAGGGCTCAAGCTTGGCCTCGCCTTCCTCTGTGAGGTCGATGAAGCAGGTAACGCCGAGATCTAGGAAGTCGTTGAGCTTGCCCGTGGCTTCGACGCCGTACTTCGCGCCTGGGTACGGGCCGGCCAGCACGCGTCCAGGCGAGACCCAATAGGCGTCGTGCGTCGGTGCCGGGGCGTCGTGGTCGGGCTCGCCGCGGTAGTTCCAGCGCTTCCAGTCGACGTCGCGACGCCCGACGACGAAACGGTCGTGCATCGCGGTAGCCAGGCGGTCGATCGTGTCGCGGAGCTCGAGGACGGTGAGCCAACCGGCGGGGATCGCGCCGACGCCGAGCAGAGCGCCCATGATGTTGCCGGTGATCGAGGCGGTGCTGTCGCTGTCGCCACTGTGGTTCGCTGCGAGCCGGACGGCCGCGGCGAGGTCGTCGGGGTGCGTCAACGCGCAGTACACGGCGATCGCGAGCGCCTCTTCGGCCACCCACCCCTGACCGAGCAGCGTGACATCAGCCGCGCGTGTGGACGAGGCGAGGTTGCGGGCGCATCGGAGCGCGTCTCGTACCTCGTCGGAGCCGTCGTGGATCGCGACGGCGTCGATGGCGACATCCACGGCGACGTCGAGCGAACGGCCGTCACAGAGCTTGCGGACGATCAGCGCAAGCGCCCCAGCGGCGAGGTGGCCTGACGGGTGACCGTGGGTCAAAGCGGCCGACGAGACCCCCAACTTGAAGACGAGATCCTCCTCCCAATTCACAAGTCCGCAGGGAGCGGCGCGCATGACGCCGCCGCACCCCTTGCTGTTGTTGTCCGCGATCGGGTACTCGCCGCCGCCGTTCAAGTCCAGCTCGCTGCGCAGCGCCGCCAGGCACGTGTTGCCGGGTGCGCGCCGAGACCGCAACTCCGCGATGCGATGAAGCTCTCCATGCTGGAGCTGCGCGAGCTCGCCTTGCCACGGGTCGGTAACGCCCTGCGTGCGCAGCCAGCGCTGGTAGGCGAACCAGATGTTGCCGGGCGGGTTGCCGACCCCGCGCTCGAGCCGGTCGTCCGCCTGGAGCACGCCTTCGGCCGTGAACAAAGTCATCTGCGTGTCGTCGGTGATCGCACCGATGCGGCCGTAGGCCTCGGCGGGAGCAGTGATCCCAGCCGGCCCGAAGCGCCGATGGATCGTCGCGATGTCGTCGAACTCGACCGCAGCACCCAAGGCGTCGCCGGCGGCGCCAGCAAGTAGGGAGCCGCGGTATCGGTCCAGCTGAGTGATTGGTGTCGTGTCGCTCATGTTCCCCCCAATGTCGCCCCGCCGTCCCAACCCCTGACGGAGTCGGCTACAGTTCTTGTCGTGCTGACAATATCAGGTGATAGTCAGAATGACAATAGCCACCATCTCGGGCGTGTATGGACGGCCGAGCGATGAGCGAGACCGACTTCCTGGCTAGCTACGACCCGAGCCGCTTCCCGCGGGTTGCTGTCACGGTCGACATTGCGCTGTTCACCCTGGTCGACGGCAACTTGGCCGTGCTGCTCGTCGAGCGCGGAGGACATCCCTACCTAGGCGCGTGGGCGCTGCCCGGCGGGTTCGTGCGGCCGGAGGAAACCATCGAGCAAGCGGCCGCCAGAGAACTTGCCGAAGAGACCGGCGTCGCACGCTTCGGTGGACACCTCGAACAGCTCGCGACCTATGGCGATCCCGATCGCGACCCGAGGATGCGCGTCGTCAGCGTCGCCCACGTCGCGATCGCGCCGCGGCTACCCGCAGCCCGTGCCGGCAGCGACGCGGCTCGAGCGCGGTACTGGACGATCGACGAACTCGGCTTCGAGCGGCGGCGCAAGAACGCCCCCAAGCTCGCCTTCGATCACGACGAGATCGTGCGCGACGCGCTCGAACGGGTGCGCAGCAAGCTCGAGTACACATCGCTTGCGACCGGGTTCCTCCACCCGCCGTTCACCATCACGGCGTTGCGTCACGTTTACGAGGCCGTCTGGGGCCATGAGCTTGATCCGGGCAACTTCCAGCGCAAGGTGCTTGGCTCGCCCGGGTTCCTCGAACCAACCGACGACCTCGCACCGCCGGGAGCCGCTGGCGGGCGAAAGGCACGGCTATATCGCCCCGGTCCCGCCAGGACACTCTACCCCCCGGTTCTGCGCTCAAGGACCTGATCGACTGGCGCGCGCTGCCCCGCTGTCAGCGTCGCAGCAAGGACTGCCGCAAGCCAACGCGACCATCGGACGCGGCCGCGAATGGAGCGATCAGCGTCTTGTGACGCCGCGGGCTCGACCGCCCGCTCTCGCTGCCACTCGCGGATCGTCATCCCCTCAGGGATGTCGATTTGGACGTAAACGAAGTCGTACGACGCGCACCGCTCAGGGATCACGCACGTCCCAGTCCGAAGAGCCGGCGGAGTTCGGCGCGCAGGCGCAGGAAGTCGTCGCCGCGCGCGGAATAGCCGCAGAGCGGCGCAGGACGATCGCCGCCGCGCTGCTCGCGCCGGTACTGGCCCGCTGCGACCGTGATCGGCTGCCGTGCTACGCCGAGACCGCCCGGCCCGCGAGCAGGGAGCTGTTCGCCGGCATCGGCTTCGAGGTCGTCGCGGAGATCGAGCTGCCCGGCGGCGGGCCGACCGCGTGGGGGATGTGGCGCGAGCCGGCCGCCGGCGAGCCCGCGGCGGCCTGACAGCCCGTTCCCGAGGGCCGTCCGCGAAGCCCCTGCGGCTCACCCTGAGCGGCGCAGCCCGGCCAGATCGCGCGCGCGACGTCGCGCCCGCGCGGCAGCCTGCGGCGCACCTGTACCCGCCAGGCGCTCGATGCCCGCCGCCTGCAGGTGGATCGGCCGGCGGCAGTCGCGGCGCTCGCTGAGGCGCCCGGTGCACAGCACGAAGCGGCAGCGGGTCGGGCCGGCAGGCGACCGGCTCGGCGGCGGGGTCGGGCGAGGAGCTCCATCACTTCCTCCGAGCTCTTCAAGGCCCGCCTCCCCGCGCGCGTCGACGACAAGCCGCCGCGGTGAGTACCGGCCAGTCAGGACACGATCGTGGGAGATTCGATGGCCACGGGCGGGGAGATCCGACGACCGCCGATGAGGAGATCCGATCGCCGCCCACGGCGAGGATTCCCTTGGCCGCCGTCGTCGGTGAGCGACGCGCGATCGTCCCGGCTCGGCGTCGCGTCAACGCCGCTAGCCTCTGTTGCCTGTTGTTCGTGCGGTATCGGTGCCCTGCGAGGCCCCCCGATCGCACCGACCCGAGCTGCAGTTCTTGGCCGGTTGATGGGGGATCGCCGGAGGTGCGAGGTTCGTGATCGAGGTTGTTCTGGTCGTCGTCTCGCTGCTGCTCGTCGCGGCGTGCGGCGCGTTCGTGGCGGCGGAGTTCTCCTTGATCGCGGTCGATCGGCCGACGGTCGAGCGGGCGGCCGCCGACGGCGATCGCCAAGCGGCCGGGGTGCTGGCGGCGCTGCGGTCGCTGTCGACGCAGCTGTCGGGCGCGCAGGTCGGCATCACGCTGACGAACCTGCTGATCGGCTTTCTCGCCGAGCCGTCGGTCGCGCGCCTGATCGACGGGCCGCTGCAGGCGGCCGGCGTGCCCGACGGCGCCCTCGACGGCGTGTCGATCTCGCTCGCGCTGGTGCTCGCGACCGCCGTCACGATGGTGTTCGGCGAGCTCGTGCCGAAGAACCTCGCGATCGCGCGGCCGCTCGCCACGGCGCGCGCGGTCGCGGCGTTCCAGCGCGCGTTCACGCGCGTCCTGGGACCGGCGATCGCGTTCTTCAACAACACCGCGAACGCGATCCTGCGTCGTTTCGGCGTTGAGCCGCAGGAGGAGCTTGCGTCGGCGCGCTCGCCGCAGGAGCTGACGTCGCTCGTGCGCCGCTCCGCCAAACACGGCACGCTCGAGCTCGACACCGCCGTGTTGCTGGAACGCTCGATCGCCTTCGGCGACCGCCACGCCGTCGACGTGATGACGCCGCGCGCCCGGATGCAGACCGTCGACGCCGACAGCGACGTGCTCGCGATGCTCGCTCTCGCGCGGCGGACGGGACGATCGCGCTTTCCGGTGATCGACGGTGACAGCGACCACGTCGTCGGCATCGTGCACGTCAAGGACGCGATGTCCGTCCCGCCCGAGCGCCGCGATCGGGTCCCGGTGCGCGCGGTGATGGCCGAGCCCGTCTTCGTGCCCTCCTCGGTCGGGCTCGACAGCCTGCTGGCTGAGCTGCAGCGCGGCGGGCTGCAGATGGCTGTCGTGGTCGACGAGTTCGGGACCGTCGACGGGATCGTCACGCTGGAGGATCTGATCGAGGAGATCGTCGGCGAGGTTCGCGACGAGCACGACGAGCACGACACCTCCGTCCGGCGTCACGCCGACGGCACGTGGTCGCTGTCGGGACTGTTGCGTCCCGACGAGGTCGCGCACGCCGTCGGGATCGTGCTGCCCGAAGACGAGGAGTACGAGACGCTCGCCGGCCTCGTCGCCTTCAAGCTCGGCCGGATGGCACAGGAGGGCGACAGGGTGACGCTCGACACCCTCGACACCGACCGCCGTCCGCAACGCGTCACGCTGATCGTCTCGGCGATGGACGGGCTGCGCGTCGATCGCGTCCGGCTCGAGACCAAGCCGCTCGCGGACGAGGGCGACGACGAGCGGTGAGCACCGGATCGGCGATCGCCCTCGCTGTCGTGCTGCTGGGCGCCAACGCGTTCTTCGTCGGCGCGGAGTTCGCGCTCGTCTCGGCGCGCCGCACGATGATCGAGCCGCGCGCGCAGGCCGGCAGCCGGGCGGCGAAGATCACGCTGCGCGCGATCGAGAACGTCTCGCTGATGATGGCCGCCGCGCAGCTGGGGATCACGATCTGCTCGCTCGGGCTGGGGTACCTCGGCGAACCGGCGATCGCGCACCTCATCGAAAAGCCGCTCGCGATCGTCGGCGTGTCCGAGGCGCTGCTGCACCCGATCGCGTTCGTGATCGCGCTGTCGATCGTGACGTTCCTGCACGTCGTCGTCGGCGAGATGGTGCCCAAGAACCTGGCGCTTGCCGGCCCCGACCGCGCCGCGCTCGTGCTCGGCCCGCCGCTCGCCTTCGTCGTCCGCGTCATGCGCCCCGCGATCGCGTTTCTCAACGCGATCGCGAACGCCACCCTGCGGCTCGCCGGCGTCACCCCGCAAGACGAGGTGACCAGCGCGTTCACGCGCGACGAGGTCGCCGGACTCGTCGAGCAGTCACGCCGCGAAGGCCTGCTCGACCCGCACGAGGGACGCCTGCTCGTCGGCGCGCTGAAGTTCGAAGAGCGCGACGCCCGATCAGTGCTGCTGCCCACGCAACACCTCGTGACGGTGCACGACACCGTGACGCCTGCCGAGCTCGAGCAACTCGCCGCCCGCACCGGCTACTCGCGCTTTCCCGTCGCCAAGGACCGCGAGCTGATCGGCTACCTGCATCTCAAGGACGTCCTCGAGTTCAAGGACGTCCACCGCAACCGCCCGATCGCCCGCTCCTGGATCCGACCGCTACCGACCGTCGCGCACGACGATCGGCTGCGCAAGATCCTCAGCACGATGCAGCAAAGCGGCGCCCACCTCGCCCGCGTCACCGACGCCGACGCCGACGCCGACGTCCTAGGCGTCGTCGCGCTCGAGGACGTGCTCGAAGAACTCGTCGGCGAGATCCGCGACGAGGCCGGACAGACGACGCGAACACGCCGCCGCCCCGCGTCCCGTACGGACTGACAGAGCGGGCGCGGTGCGCGCAGGATCGTCGAGTGCGACCGCCCGGATGCTGCTCGTCGCGACGATCACCGCATGAAACCCCGCCCCGAAACTGCTCGGCTTCCGCAGGCCCCGCCTTCAGCAGGGCATCAGGCCGCGCCCCCAGCCACTGAATCGGGGACCGCCAGGTCGACCTGAAGGTCGTGCGACGCGAGCTGCTGAGCAACGACGAGCTCGCCGCACGAGCGAGCAGCGGTTTCGCCCGAGCCCACGCCTCGGCCGGCGTCAAGCGCGCGCCGGGCGCTATCTGCCTGTGCGCTCGCGGTGCTTGCACCCCGGCCAGCAGCAGGGCCGGCGCTGGCCTTCCTCCAGCTCCTCCTGGGTGCGCCGGATGCGGCGCGCCCGGGTGGCGTCCTGCTTGGCATCCTCGACCCAGCAGATGAACTCGTTGCGGGCCAGCGGCGTGATGTCGTTCCAGGCATCGCGTGCCGTCGCGTTGGCGCGCAGCGCCTCGCCAAGGTCCGCGGGTAGTGCATGCACCACCCCGCCGGGCAATCTCTGGCCGTTCACCGGTCCATCGTATTGAGCCCGGGAAGGGGCCCGCATCGCTTCCGCTCCGGGTGAGACTCGGCCGGCAGATCGGCGCACGGCAGGCAGGTACCCGCCGCCGGAGACGTCGGTTACCTCGTGAGAGATCTGGTGCAACCGAGCTGATGCGCGCGTTGACAACCTGGCGCAGACGGTGCCACGCTGGCGGTGCATGGCGGATGAGAACCCGGCAGGAGATCACCTGGACCTGACGGAGGCCGTCAAGAGCAGGATCCTCGACCGCCTACTCAGCGTCCTCGCCGCCGAGACGCACGTTGGGATGCGGTCACCGGGATACACACGCAGCGACAGCGGCCTCTACGGCAAGTACGAGAAGGCCGACCTCGATCTCGACTCGGCCCGGATGCTCGAGCTGATCCAGGCGGAGGTGGAGCGCGCCGTCGCCGAGGCGCACGACACCTTCGAGGGTCCACCGCAAGCCGGTGGACAGTAGTCCCGCCCATCTCGCGCGGCGCGCGGGAGGGGCACTCCGACGGGCGCTGCTCTACGAGCTGCAGACGAGTGGCGGCATCGCGCTTCCGTCGCCCGCCCCGGACGCGTCGCAGGCCGAGATGAGCGAGCGGCTCGGCGCGATCCGGGCCGGCCTGGACGAGCTGCGCTCGTACTTTCCGGAGGCGCCGATGCGTCTGGCCAAGATGCTCGGCGACGACGCTCGACGGGTGCTCGACGTCGGCGCCGGCGCCTGTCCCTGGAGCCTCGCGTTCGCTGCGCGGCATCCCGGCATGCAGCTGGTGGCGTTCGACCTCCCCGGCCGGCAGCCGGCGGTGCGCGATGCGATCGCGGCCGCCGGCGCCCACGACCGGTACGAGATCGTCAGTGGCAACGTGTTCGCCGACACGTTCGACGATCTCGGCGAGTTCGACGTCGTCATCCTCGCCAACGTCTGTCACGTCTTCGACGCGCCCGCCACGCAACTGCTGCTCGAGCGGGTGGCCCGTCGCGTGCGCCCGGGCGGGGCACTTGCGATCGTCGACCAGGTGCTGGAGACCGAGCCCGACTGGGGGCGGTGGAGCGCGCTCTACGCCACCGGGGTGCTCCACATCGGTCCAGGCGGCCAGCTGCACACCGTTGACGAGTACGCGCGCTGGGCCGCTGCTGCCGATCTCGAGCGACCGACCACGCACGCGCTGTGCCCTCTGCCGCCACTCACGGCGATGATCGCCCGTCGTCGCGACCCGCGCCCGGGCGACGTTCGCACTTGAATGACCCAGCTCCGCGGTGCAGGGCCCGGTAACGAGATCCGCCATAAACCGGTGTGACAAAAGGGGACATCAAGGCTCGCGCGCGGGTGCCAATACACCTTGACTCAGATCGTCTTGCTGTGTTCAACTGAACCAGCGCGCACGCGTTCTCCCCTCCCGCAACCATTGGAGCAAGGCATGGCCGGAGAAATCAGGCAGGTTGGCGAGCTGCAGTCGCTCGTCAAGACCAAGATCCTGGAGCGCATCCAAGCGGAGTTCGAGTCCGGTGCCGAGCTCGCCGCCTCGACGCAGCACACCAAGAGCCAGGGCACCAACTACGGGATGCACCAGAAGTCCGATGACAAGATCCAGGATCTCGCGGCGATCCTCGAGCGCGTCTCGAACCCGGGCATCGTCGCAGCGGAGAACGTCGCGCCTCGGATCCAGCCCGGACCCTAGCCTGACGTTCGATGACCGGCAGGGCCACTGACGAGTTGGTGTCGAGCCAACTTCGCAGCTATGGCCATCCGTCCGAGCCGTTCGACGATGGGCTGTTCATCCTGTCTGTCGAGGAGTACGCGCGCGGCATTGCGCAGTTCTTCGTCGAGCAGCACGACGCGCAGGTGTCGCGCGCGTCGGACGGACTGCTGACGGCACTCCAGCCCTGGCTGGAGGGTGAACCAGTGGCGGGCGTGGCGTGGGATCCGGCGATCGGCGACCTCTTCCGCGCGCTTGTCGTCGGTGCCGACGACGAACGCGTCCGGATCGTCACGTCGGTCGCGCTGCACCTCGCCGCTCGCGGTGCGCCGATGTCGTTCAGCGTCGACCTGGAGGCCGTCACGCGTCTGCGCTGGGGGCATCTGCTGTTGCCCGCGGCGCAGCGCCTGGAGGTCAGCAGCGATGGCGATCGCGCCGACGTGAAGATGCTGATCGACGGAGCGTGGGAGCGCTTCGAGCTTGCCGGCCCGGCGCCCGACTGGCGCGGAGAAGGCGTCGACGAGCTCGCGCGCCTCGACCACGACGGCGTCCGGATGACGATCTATACGCAGTCGCAGCTCGACGTGAAGGACTTCGACGAGCTGCGGATCAGAGCGGTGGACTCGATCGATCCGGACGTGATCGACGTATTCGCGCAGGCGATCGACATCGTCCGGGAGTACGCCCCGATCTATCTGCCATGGATCCAGCGCCCGCTGCACCATCTCTTCCTGTTGCGTCCGGTTGCGCACACGATCGAGAGCGGCAGCGTCGAGCACTATCTCGGCCTCGTGCACATGTCGGCCCACACCGAGCCGCTCCCGGTCGCCGAGCTGCTCGTCCACGAGGCGTCGCACCAGTACATGAACGTCGCGATGAAGATGGAGCCGCTCGATGACGGGTCGGATGCGACGCTGTACTGGTCGCCGCCGGTGCAGCGCGAGCGGCCGCTGCGGATGATCCTCGCCGGTTATCACGCGTTCGGGAACGTCCTGGACTTCTACCGGCGTTGCGCGGCCGCGGGACTCGAGAACCAGAAGGAGTGTGCCCGGCAGGAGGAGCTCCTCGGAGGATGGCTCGACGAGCTCGTCAAGCCGCTCGCCGACAACCCGGCGCTGACCGCCACCGGACGGGGGCTCGTCGAGCCGCTGCGCGAGTTGTTGTGAGCACGTACATCGACAACCTCGTCGTGAAGGTCGCGGAGCGCTGCAACCTGAACTGCTCCTACTGTTTCATGTACCAGCACGAGGACAGCGGATACAGAAGCCGACCGAAGTTCCTCGAGCCGGCGGTCTACGAGCAGCTGTTCCTCCGGATGAACGAGTACCTCGACGGCCGCCCCGATCAGAAGATGTCGCTGACGCTGCACGGGGGCGAGCCGACGCTGTTCGGCATCGAGCGCACGCGCCGACTCCTGACGCGAGCGCGCGACGTCCTCGGCGACCGGCTGGGATCGGTCAACCTGCAGACCAACGGGACGCTGCTGGACGCGTCCTGGGCGCGGCTGGCCGCCGAATGCGGCGTGTCGATCGGCGTGAGCCTGGACGGACCGCCCGAGATCCACGACGCAGCGCGTGTCGATCATGGGGGTCGCGGCTCGCACCGATCGGCGGTCCGCGGCCTGCGCGCGCTGCAGGAGGTCGGCTTTCACCCGGGCGTGCTGTGCGTCATCAATCCGGGAACGTCGGGGCTTGCGGCCTACCGTCACTTTCGGTCGCTCGGCGTGACCAGCATGGACTTCCTGTTTCCCGACGTGTCCTGGGACTCCAAGGAGGCGTGGTACGGCGAGTTCGGCCCCACGCCGGTGAGCGACTTCCTGATCCCCATCTTCGACGAGTGGTTCGCCGAGGACGACCCCGACGTCAAGGTCCGCGTCCTGTGGGGCCTGCTGTCAGCGCTGCTCGGGGGCGGTCATCCGACCGACGCGTTCGGAAACCCGCTCATGAGCTACCTGATCGTCGAGACGGACGGGTCGATCCACGGGCTCGACGCCCTCAGGGTCTGCGAGGACGGCATCGACAGCACCGGCCTGACGGTCTTCGATCACGGCTTCGACGACCTGGCCGAGGGTCTGCCGCTCGTGCACGCCGTCGTCAACGAGGGCATCCCGCTCTCGGGAGAATGCCGGGCCTGCTCCGAGCTCGGGATCTGCGGCGGCGGCTATCTCCCGCACCGGTTCTCGAAGGCTCGGCGGTTCGACAATCCCTCGGTCTGGTGTGAGGACATCCGGCTGCTGATCGCCCACCTTCGCGACGCCATCACCGCGCCGGCCGACGACCAGCCGGCGATCGGCGCCGTTGCCTGAGCTCCTCGCGGGCCTCGCAACCGCGGCGGGGACCACCCGGTATGAGCACATGCACGAGCGCACGTGCCATCGCGACCACTTCCGGTCGGCCGCCGCGGGACTGCGCATCTCGTCGCTCGGGATGGGCACCCAGGGCGACGGGGCGCAGGAATCGCTCGAGGCGGCGCTCGCGCACGGGCTCACCCACGGCATCAACGTGGTCGACACCGCGGCCAACTACCGCGCCGGGCAGGCGGAGCCGGTCGTGGGACGGGTCCTTCGTCGCCTGACGCGCAGCGGCGAGGTGCGGCGCGACGAGATCGTCATCGTGAGCAAGGGCGGCTATCTCCTTCCGGGGGAGCATCCGGGCGGCAGGCGACACTCGATCGAGCCCGAGAGCTTGATGGTCCAGCTGTACGGAAGTCTCCAGCGACTCGCATTGACGACCCTGGACGTGTACCTCGTCCACAACCCGGAGGAGGCCCTCGTCGGGAGCGATCGAGCCGCGTTCGACGCGACGATGCGACGCGTCTTCGAGTCGCTCGAGTCGGCGTGCGCAGACCGGCTGATTGCGTCCTACGGCCTCGCAACGTGGCAGGGGCTCCGCGTCGGACCCGATCATCACCTCCATCTCGACCTGACACGCCTGCGCGGCCTCGCTCGCGAGGCGGCCGGTGGCGAGGATCACTTCCGCTTCGTCGAGCTGCCGATCAGCGCCGCCGCGCCCGAGGCGTTCCTGGATCTGCAGCAGTGCGCGGCCGGGCTCGCGTCGCCGCTCGCGGCGGCCGACGATCTCGGTTTGTCGGTGTTCGCCAGCGCGGCGTTGGGCGGCCGCCGCTCGGCGTGCGAGATCGACGTGCGCGCGGCGACCCGCGTCGCCCGCAGCCTTCCAGGGGTCACGAGCGCGCTCGTCGGTGCCGGGCAACTGCCACATGCGATCGCGCTGACCGCGGCGGTCGGCGAGCCGATGCTGGACCTGGCCGAGCTCGCCGCGGGGCTCACGTCCTGACGCTGCGACCTGCTCGCACGGGCACCCTCTCAGGTGGGCGATGTTCGATCTCGTGCTCGTGTTCGCCCATCCTGAGTGCGGCCCGTGCAACGCCCCCGATGCCTCAGGCGGCTACTGGAGCCTCGAGCGCCCCGCTGTCCGCCGGCTTGCTGTTCGTCGTACCATTCCGCGATCGCCAGACCTCGAGGAGGCGCAGCATGGACCGATTCACCGGCGGTTGCCTGTGCGGCGAGGTCCGAATCGTGGCGTCGGGACTCCCCTACCGGGTCGGCATCTGCCACTGTCTGGACTGCCGCAAGCATCATGGGGCCCTGTTTCACGCGTCCGCGATATTCCCTCAGGATGCGGTGACGATCGACGGCGAGACGCGCGACTACGCCGGCCGGTTCTTCTGTCCGCGCTGCGGCTCTCCCGTCTTCGGACGCAGCGCAGACGAGATCGAGGTGAACCTGGGTTGCCTGGATGCCCCTGACCAGCTGATGCCGACCTACGAGAGCTGGACCGTCCGTCGCGAGTCCTGGTTGCCGCCGTTTGCGCTCAAGAGACGGTACGACCGCGACCGTGACACCAGGGGCCCCTCTGAGGAGTAGTCCGCACGAACGGTGCGAAGGCGCCGTCCCAACGGACGACGCGGGACCATCACACCGCGTACAGCACGAGGACGGCAGCGGTGACGAAGACCGCGGCGGCCGCGACCGCCCCGGGGCGGGACCTGTCGTTCGGGCCCGCGGCCAGGTAGAAGATGAAGACCCACAGCGCCGCGAGCTGCGAGAAGGGGTCGAGCCGCACGTCGAGCGCCTCCTTCGCGACGACTGCCTCGACGAGCAGGCAGGCCGCCACGACCAGGCTCAACCTCAGCTCGTCGCGGGAGCCGGCACGCCTTCGTCGAGTCGATTCGCTCTGTGCCACGGCCCGACCCTCCCACGCCGCCTCCGGCCCGGCATCCGGGAGCTGCCGCCGCCCGGCTGCGGCCGACTACGGCGCCGGCCGCGACCCCGCGGCCGAGTTTGGCCTGCAGGACGGCCGTCCCGCCCCGCCGGTACCGGCGCCGCCCCTGAATCCGGCGACCATCGCGCACTGTGTGTCGCGTACCTGTATGTTCCTGTCATGGACCTTGGAACGCTCGAAATCACGCTGTTGCTGGCCCTCGTCTGCGTCGCGGTCGTCTACGTTTCGGCCGTCATGACGCGCGACTGAGCTCGGCTCCGTCGCGCTTGGCCGGGTCGCGTCGCGCAGCCGGACGGGCGGCCGGCGCCTAGCCCGGTCCGACCGCGCTGCGCGCCCCGGTCGCGTCCTCCTCGAGGCGCAGGAGCGCCGCGACGTCCTCACGCGACTCGAGCGAGAGCTTCGTCCTGATGTTGTGGACGTGGTTGCGAACCGTGCTCTGGCTGACGTAGAGCTCCTCGGCGATCTGCGCGTAGGAGCAGCCGCGCGCCAGCAGCGCCGCGATCTCGCGCTCGCGCCGGGTGAGGCCCAGCTCGTCACGGGCGGTGACGACGAGCCAGGCGATGCGCCCGGCGAGCGCGTCGAGGTCGCCGGCGCCCTCCCGCGACGCGCTGCGCAGCGCAACCCGGATCTCCGTGCACGTGGCGCTGTCCTGCGCCACGCCCGAGCGCGACAGGATCTGCTCGAGCGTCTCGGAGAAGACGGCCGCCACGCGCTCGCCCTGGCGCTGCGCCGCGACCCGCAGGCGCTCGGCGGCGCGGAACTCGCGCGCGAAGCCGACCATGAGCACGCCCACGCCGAGCCACATGATGAGCAGCGGCGGCCGCAGCTCCCCTCGCTCCAGCAGCGACAGCTGGAGCACGACGCGCAGGCCGACGGCGGCGGCGAACAGCGAGAGCGCCACGGTCGCCCCGCGGATGCCCCAGCGTGCGGCGACCTGGAAGACGAGCACGGGGGCGTAGGCGATCGGCATCGCCTGCGGATCGCCGACGAACAGCAGGTAGGTCGCCAGCGCGAGGGTCGCGTCGAGCGCCAGCGAGCGCCGCGCCAGCCGCCGTCCCGCGGCGACGCCGTCCAGGCGGCGGGCGGCGAGCAGCGCGTAGCCGCTGAAGGCCGCCGCCGCCAGCGCGACGACGGCGACCGCGGGCACCGAGGCGGGCTCGAAGACGACCGCCATCGCCACGACGACCACCGCGAAGATCAGCCGGACGGGAGCGAGCACCTCCTCGAGGCGCCGGTGCCCCTCGAGCGTGAACGTCCCGCCGCTCTCGCGCGCGCACGCCGACAGCCTCTCCACGAAGCCCATGCTAGTGGCCCTCCGGGGGAGCGGCCGGCGGCGGAGTCGTCGCCGCGCGGCGCGGTCGCCCACCGCCTCAGCGCTCGCGCTCGACGCGCGGCGCCGCCAGCCAGTCGGGACCCGAGCCGGACAGCGGCTGCACGGCGCCGGGAAGGCGCCGCGACCGCGGCCAGCGGCCGCCGACGACGATCCACGTCGGCTCGCTGTGCTCGGCCTTGCGGACGCCGCCGCGGGCGACGATCGAGCGGCGCACGAGCTCGGGCAGCGACATGACGTCATCGGGCGCGACCTGGACCTTGCGCTGCGGGTTGGGCGGCATGTGGTCGGCCAGCGGCGCGACGAGGCGCCCGTCCTCGGTGAGGAAGCGCAGGTTGCGCACGCCGTCGGTGCGGCACATGCGGTCCAGCGGATCGCCGGGGCCGTAGCACGACGCCATCGTGTAGACGCGGTCCTCGACGAGCGGCTGCCATCCGCCGGCCCGGTCGAGGATCTGCGCGCGGACGATCCGCCCGTCCGACGGGCCGTAGGGCCGGCGCAGGTCGACGTGGAAGCGCACGCCCGACAGCCGCGGCAGCCACCCACCCCCGCGCCGGTACGGGTTGGGATCGAGGACGTTGGAGAGGAAGTGCTCGAAGCGGTCGAGGATCTGCCCGCCGGTCAGCTCGGCGACGGCGACGTGGGCCGCGAGCGGAACCCAGTGAAAGACGTCGTCGAGCGTGATCTGCTGCCCGGCGGGGACCGGCGAGTCGAAGCGAAAGCCGTTCGTGCCGGCGATGTCCGCCCCCGTGGCCTCGCGCAGGGCGTCGGAGATGATCGCGTCGCCGACGCCGGCGACGACCTCGTGGCGCGCGAGGGTGACGTCGGTGCGGCCGAGGACCGTGTCCAGCGGCTGGGTCAGGCGCAGGCCCGTGCCCGGCTTCCAGCCGGCGTAGGTGCGCACGTGCGGCGTGAAGGCCGGCCCGCGCAGGAAGGGCGCGCGCGCCTTCGCGACGAGCGCCTTGATGCGCGGATCCTCCGGCACCGCGCTCGAGACCCGGTGCAGCCGCCAGCGCAGGCCGACGACCCGCGAGCGCGGGCCGCGGCGCGCGACCCTGAGATCGAGCTGGCCGACGCGGGTGCCCTCGCCGGACTCGACGACGATCGTGCCCGTCCGCTTGACGAGCAGCGGCCGCTCGGTCTCCTCGTGCGTGTCGGCGCTGAGGATGACGTCGACACCGCGCACGTCGCGCGCGAGGGCGAGGTTCTGGGCCAGCCCGGCCTCGGACATGACGACGACGAGGTCGGGGCGCCGGCGGCGCACCTCGCGCACGAGCCGCGGCAGCTCGTACATCGGCGAGCGGTACTCCAGGCCGAGCGAGAAGGCCTCCTGCTGCTCGGCCGGCTTGTCGTCGTTGAGGCCGATGATCGCCACGTTCAGCCCGTTGACGCGGCGGAACATGTACGGCCGGAAGACGCGCGCGCCCAGGCGCGCCCCCCGCGGCGCGCCGGGGGCGTTGTAGACCCCGGCGGCGAGCACCGGGAAGTTCACCTGCGGCCGCGACGCGGCGGTGCCCGCGAAGCGCGCGCGCGTCTCCTCGGTCCCGTCGGCGAAGTCCCAGTTGCCCGGCGTGTAGGCGTCGATCCCGAAGGCGTTGAAGATCGGCACGACCGCCCGCCCGCGCGTGAGGAACACCTCACCGCCGCCGTGGAAGTTGTCGCCGTTGACCATGAGCAGGCTGCGTCCCGGCCGCGTCCGGCGGATGCGCTTCACGAGCGTGTAGTCGCGCGCCAGGCCGCCGGCGCGGCGCTGCCAGGTGCGCCCCATCCGCTCCCAGTGGGGCACGAGCTTGCCGTGCGTGTCGGAGAGGTTGATGAGCGTCACATGGCGCACCGGGTGCTTCGGCGCGCCCGCCGCCTGTGCCGGCGCGCCCGCCGCCGTCGCCGTCAGCGCCAGCACGGCGAGCCCCGCCGCCACTCGCCCGCTCCTGCCCGCGTCCTTCGCGCCGTCGCCGGCGTCCGCTGCGCTCATCGCTCTCGCTCCTCGGGTTGACCGAGGGCGGATGCAAGCCGCCGGGCGCGTCCAAGTTCAATAGACAGCGCCGGCCTGCGCGTGGAACTTCGTGGACGGGGGTCGCGCGGCGGTCAGCCGCCCGGCCGGCCGCGCAGAGGCGACGACGTTAGTCTCCCGGGCCGTGCGACCGTCGATGAACGTCGTGCTCGAAGCATGAGCCGCAACGCGGGCCTGGCCGCCCGCGACGGTGCGGGGCGCCTGCGGACGCTCGACGATCTCGGCGACCTCGACGGCGCTCGCGTCCTCCTGCGCGCCGAGTTCAACGTGCCGCTGAGCGACGACGGCGAGGTCGCCGACGACACCCGCCTGCGGCTCACGCTGCCGACGATCGCCGCGCTGCGCGCGCGCGGCGCGCGCGTGCTGCTCGTCGCCCACCTCGGCCGGCCGCGCGACCGCGAGCCGTCGCTGTCGCTGCGGCCGGTCGCCGCGCGCCTGTCGCAGCTGCTCGGCGAGGACGTCGCGCTCGCGCCCGACCTCGACCACGTCGCCGAGGGCGACGTCGTCATGCTCGAGAACATCCGCTTCGAGCGCGGCGAGACCGACAACGACCCGGCGCTCGCGGCGCGGCTCGGCGCGCTCTCCGACGCCTACGTCAACGACGCCTTCGGCAGCGCGCATCGCGCGAACGCCTCGACGGAGGGCGTCGCGCACCACGTCGCGCGCTCGGCGGCGGGGCTGCTGTTCGAACGCGAGATCGCGATGCTCGAGTCGGTCCTGCGAGCGCCGGCGCGGCCGCTCGTCGTCGTCCTCGGCGGGTCGAAGGTGACCGACAAGATCGGCGTCATCGAGCGCTTCCTCGAGCTCGCCGACGCGGTCCTCATCGGCGGGGCGATGAGCTTCCCGTTTCTCGCCGCGCAGGGCCACGGCGTCGGCGACTCGCTCTGCGAGGCCGAGGGGATCGACGTCGCCCGCCCGCTGCTCGAGCACGCGCACGGCCGCCTGCGCCTGCCGCTCGACGTCGTAGCCGCCGACCGCTTCGCCGCCGACGCGACGCTGCGCGAGGTCGACGCCGACGGCCTCGAGGCCGGCTGGATGGGCCTCGACATCGGCCCGCGGACGCGCGCCGCCTACGCCGAGGAGATCGCGCGCGCCGGCACCGTCTTCTGGAACGGGCCACTCGGCGCGTTCGAGCTCGAGCCGTTCGCGGCCGGCACGCGCGCGGTCGCCGAGGCGATCGCGCGCACCCCGGCGACGACGGTCGTCGGCGGCGGCGACCTCGTGGCCGCGCTCAACCGCTTCGGGCTCGCCGACCGCGTCACGCACATCTGCACGGGCGGCGGCGCGGGCCTCGAGTTCATCGAGGGGCGCGTGCTGCCCGCCTACGCGGCGCTCGCCGACTGACGCGCGACCCGTACGCCGGCGCCATCGCCTGCGCTGCGCGGCCGTACCCGCGGCGTGGACGACTGACGCGCCGCCGCCAACCGGCCCCCGCCGCCATCGCCGCTGACACACTGCGCGGATGCTCCGACGCATCCTCCCCGCGCTCGCCGGCCTGCTCCTGGCGCCGGCCGTCCCGGCGGCCGCGGCGGCGGCCGCGCCGTGCGCGGGCGACCCGGCGCAGGTCCGGCCGATCGCGCTCACCGTCGAGGGCAAGCCGGCCACCGGCATCTACACGCTGCCCGCCGCTCCGCCGCGCGGCCTCGTCGTCTTCGCCCACGGCGCCGGCAACACGTCGGACGCCTGGCGGCGTCACGTGGCGCTCGTCGCGCGGCGCGACGGCGTCATCGCGGTCGCGATGGACTACCGCGGCATGCGCGTCACCGGACGCGATCCGAAGCGCGGCACGGAGATCGCGCGCGGATGGCCGGCGAAGGCGGGCTCCGAGGACCTCGTCGCCGCCGCGCGGCACTTCGACGAGCGCTGCCCGGGCCTGCCCGGGATCGTCATGTACGGCGTCTCGATGGGCGGCAACATGAGCGGCCTGGCGGTCGCCGCGCGCGCAGAGCGCGCGGACGGGCGGCCGCTGTTCGACTACTGGTTCGCGATCGAGGGCGTGCACAACCTGACCGAGAGCTACCTCGAGGCGCGCGCGGTCGCGCCGGCCGTCGCGTTCGGCAAGGAGGTCCGCGACGACATGGAGGCCGAGACGGGCGGGCCGATCGAGGCCGTCCCCGGCGCCTACGCCGAGCGCACGAACCTGCTGCGCCTCTCCGACATCGTCGCGTCGGGCGTGCGCGGCGTCGTGCTCGTCCACGCCTACGACGACGGCACCGTGCCCTACAACCAGTCCGTCGAGATGACCAGGGAGCTGCGCCGCTCGGGCGTGCCCGCCGACATGTACTCCGTGGGCCGCAAGGGTCCCGGCGAGGCCGGCACGACGATCGGCAGCTACGCCGGCCTGGAGACCGGGCTCGCCGGCCACGGCTGGGAGGGCTCGCAGACGAACGTCGTCGTCCAGACCGGCCTGGACCGCCTCACCGCACAGCTCACCCGCGGCGAGCCCGCGCCGTGCAACCGCGACTTCCGCGTCGACGACACCCCGTCGAACGTCTCGCCGGATCCCGCGGCGCAGTCGGCCGCCTGCCGGCCGGACCCGCTGCCGCCCGCCGGCGCGGCCTGCTCCGGCGACGCGCCCGGGCGGCTGTCGACGCGCGTGGGCGGCAATCGCCGGCCCCGGCTGTCGGGCCGCGCGCGCGGCGCGTGCATCGCGCGGGTGAAGATCAGCGTGTCGCGGCGCGAGGGCGGGCGGCGCTGCCGCTTCGTCCTGAGCACCGGGCGCCTGAGCGAGCGCCGCGACTGCCGCAGGCCGATCCACCTGCGGGCCACGGGCAAGAGCGCGTGGCGGGTGCAGGTACGCCGCAGGCTGCCGCGCGGGCGCTACGTCGCGCGCGCCGCCGCGATCGACGCGCTCGGGCGCAGCGGGCCGATCGGGCGCGCGGCGCGCTTCCGCGTGCGCTGAACGGTCTCAGGCCGACGGGCGCGGGGAGGCGTTCAGCAGCGTGAGCGCGTCGAGGCCGACGAAGGCGGCGCCGAGCGGCTCGCCGGCCGCCAGCAGCCGCGCCCAGAGGCGGTCGGCGGCGTCTGCGCGGACGAGCGCGAGGTAGCTGCGCCGGCTCTCGCGCAGGATCGTGACGCCGTCCCCGTCGCCGCTCGAACCGATCGCGCCCAGCGGCAGGTCTCCGGGCAGGCCGGCCGCTGCGAGCAGGCGCGCGGCGCGCGGGCCGGCGAGGCCCACGATCGCCAGCGACGCGCCGACGTCGCGGCAGCTCAGGTCGTGGTGATCGCGTCCGCGTCCGGCCGCCTGCTCGCGCGCGAGCGCGGAATGCGGTCCGACGAGCAGGCCGTTGCGGGCATCGAGGCGCAGGTGCCAGACGCCGCGCCGGCGCCTGGCGCTGCCGATCGCCGGCGGCGGATCGCCGCAGCGGGCGGCGAGGGCGCGGTCGAGCAGCTCGCGCTGGCCGCGGAGCTCGAGCACGCCGTGGTCGGCGCGGTCGGCGAGCCCGACGCGCTTCATGCAGACGGCGATCTCGCCGGGAATCGACCCGTAGTGGGCGACGACCGCGCGACCGTCGCAGACGCGCACGACAGCGCCCGCGGCGAGGCAGGTCTCCGGCACCGAGGCGGCGACGGGCTGGGTCTCCAGATGCTCCATGGCGCTCCGGGCCGGAGCGGCCCGCACACGGCGGGCCGCTCCGGCATCGGGCCTGGCTGCTTGCGCGCTCAGCCCACGCCGAGCTTCTCGGCGGCCATACGGGTGCCCTCGACGCGGCTCTTGATCTT
Organism: uncultured Solirubrobacteraceae bacterium; assembly: GCA_963769555.1. GTDB lineage: Bacteria > Actinomycetota > Thermoleophilia > Solirubrobacterales > Solirubrobacteraceae > CADCVQ01. The sequence goes on from CAVYMD010000003.1 coordinate 48,369, forward strand.
CTGGAACGCGATCTCGCGGGCGTAGTCGGGCGTGCCGTGGTTGGGCTTCTCGTCGATCGAGAACGGCGAGAAGCCGCAGTCGTCGGTCGTGCCCAGGCGCTCCTTGGGAATGAAGTCCGCCGCGCGCACGATCGCGTCGCAGATCTCCTGCGCGCTCTCCGGACGCGGCGACTGCGTGACCGTGACGCCGATGTAGCACATCTGGTCCTCGCGGCTGTGCTGCCCGATCGACTCGTACACGCTGTCCTTGTCGCGCTCAGACGCCAACTGGATGAGGAAGTAGCCGGCGTTGATCTTGAACATCTCCGGCAACAGGTTGTTGTAGGGCACGTCGGCCGAATGCACCGAATCGCGATCGCCGCCCGGACAGGTATGCACGCCGATCTTCCTGCGCTCCTCGTCAGAGAAGTTCGCCAGCACCCGGTTGTTGAGCTCGATGAAGTGCGGCAGCAGCCCCGCGCCCGTCCACGGGTTGCGCGGATCCTCACGCGTCGCCAGGCGACCCTCGGTGAAATCGATCGACACGCGCGCCGCACCGACCTCAAAGGCCTTGCGAATGTCGGTCACGCACTCCTGGACGATGTCCTCCTCGAACTCCTCGCGCGTGTACCCCGCGACCGGATCCTTGAGCGGATACAGCAGCGCGAGCATCGACGGCGCGATGACCGCCTGCTTCATCGGCTTGGTCGCATACGGCAACGACTTGGCCAGCGAATCGGCCGCGTAATGGTTGTACTTCAGCGGGCCACCCGTGAGCTTGGGCAGCTGGCGGCCGTGACCGTCGGCGAAGATCGCAAAGAACTGACCGCCCGGCCCGAGATTCGGCGCCAGACCCGTCCCCGCCAGCGTGTCGGTGATCGGATACGTCGCAAACGACGACCAACGCTGCTCACCGTCGGAGATGATCGGCGAACCCGTCGCCTCGTACCGCTCGATCGAATCCTTGACCGCCGCCTCCTGCTCCTTTTCGAGATCCTCCTTCTGGATCTCCCCCGCGTCATACGCCGCATACGCAGCCTGCAACGTCGCCGGCCGCGGAAGCGACCCCACCGGCTCCGTCGGAATCCCCGTATCGGTCCTCGGATCGTAATCGGACATGCCTCTCTCCTCGCTGTTGTTCTGCTGGTGGTCCGTCCCTATCGCTCGCGCTCGAGCACCGTGATGACCCCGACGGCGTTGTCGCCCTCGACGAAGCCGCCCGCGTTCTGGGCGAGAGCGAGCCGCGGATCGAGATCGACCTGCCGCTCGCCGGCCCGTCCACGCAGCTGGGCGACGAGCTCGACGACCTGCAGGACGCCGGTCGCGCCGACGGGATGGCCGCGCGACAGCAGGCCCCCGCCCGTGTTGACCGGGATCGCGCCGCCGAGCACGGTCCTGCCCTCGGCGATGAGGCGATTGCCCTCGCCCGGCTCGGCGAGCCCGATGTGCTCGTAGGCCTCGAGCTCGGCCGAAGCGGTCGCGTCGTGCACCTCGATGACGTCCACGTCCGGGGCGCCGATCCCGCACTGCTCGCGCGCCGCCGCGCTCGCGCGCTGCACGACGGTCCCCTCCGCCGGCCCGCCCGTCGCGCTCAGCGCGCTCGCGCGCACGCGGATCGGCGCGGCGGCGCCGTCGGGGGACGCCGTCAGGATGAGCGCGGCCGCGCCGTCGCCGATCGGCGAGCACATCGGCAGCGTCAGCGGCTCGGTGATCATCCGGCTGGCGAGCACCTCGTCGACGGTCATCGTGGTGCGGAACTGGGCGTCGGGGTTGTGGACGGCGTGGTGGCGGTTCTTGACGACGACGCGCGCGAAGTCGGCCGCGCTCCAGCCGAAGCGGTCGATCCGGCCTCGCGCCCGCTCGGCGTAGCTGTCCATGAAGATGCTGTGGTCGTCGGACCCCGGTTCGAGCAGGTCGACGTCGGCCGCCCCGGCGAGCGCGCGGATCGACTGGCGCTTGTCGGGGTGCGACATCTTCTCCGAGCCGACGACGGCGACGGTCTCGTACATCCCGGAGTCGATCGCCATGCACGCCATGTGCAGCGCCGTCGAGCCGCTCGCGCACGCGTTCTCGACGTTCACCGTCGGGATGCCTCCGTAGCGCGAATGACGCAGGGCGACCTGCCCGCGCACGCACTCCTGCCCGGTCAGCAGACCCGACAGGGCGTTCGCGAAGAAGATCGCCTCGATGCGGCCGCCGCTGGGGCCGGCGTCGGCGACCGCGCCGTCGAGCGCGTCGATCGCCATGCCCGCCACGGTGGCGTCCGGGAACCGGCCGCAGCGCGTCGCCGCCGACCCGGTGATGTAGGCGGAAGTCATGCGGCTTGCCTCGTGGTGGCGCCCATGTCGTGTCTCTATCAGCGCCGCAGCGGCAAGGCACGCATGACCTCCCTATGGAGGGGGTGATTCACCCCTTCCGGCCCGTTGCTGCGTCCGGAGGGCGGTCGTAAGGTCGCCGTGCCGGGCCCGAAGAGGCATCGCCCGGCCCGGGGCGGCCGGACCACGACCGAGAGGTGATGAGCGAGGATGACCCAGCAAGCGACGATCGAGACGGCAGCAACGCAAGCCCAGCCGGACGCCGCGGCGGAGGAGCTGTCGCCGCACGCGCCGGTGGGCGCCCATCTCGTCGGCAGCGTGCCGCTCGGGAGCGTGGAGGAGGTCTTCCGCCGCACCGCCGGCGTGCTCGGCGACCGCCTGCGGCGGATGCCCGACGGCGAGCCCGGCCCGCGGTCGGACTGGATCCTGTGGCAGTACCCGGTGTTCAGCGCCCTGCCGCAGTTCGAGGTCGGACCGCCCGGCGCGGACTCCTACCGCACGCTGCCCAAGCTGCGGCTGCGCGAGGGCGAGCGCGCCGAGGACATCGTGCTCGACAACCTCGGCTTCGCCGATGCGGCGCTCTCGTCGTACGGCATCTTCGCCCGGCTCAAGCGCGACGGGGTGATCCCGGCGCACGTGCGGTTCCAGGTCTCCCTGCCGACCCCGCTGGCGCCGGTGAGCGCGTTCGTCGACCCCGAGCACCAGGCGCAGGTCGAGCCGGTCTACGAGGCGCAGGTGCTGCGCGAGCTCGAGGCGATCTTCGCCGCCGTGCCGCACGACCAGCTCGCGCTGCAGTGGGACACGCGGCTGGAGTTCGCGATCCTCGAGGGCATCAGCGCGGCCTGGTTTCAGGGCACCCGCGCCGGCGTGCTGGAGCGTCTGCTGCGCGTGAGCCGCGGGGTGCCCGCCGACGTCGAGCTCGGCTTCCACCTCTGCTACGGCGACGACTACCACGGCCACTTCACCGTGCCCGACGACACCGCCAAGCTCGTCGAGGTCGCCAACGCGCTCCAGACCGCCCTCTACCGGCCGCTGAACTGGCTTCACGTGCCGGTCCCGGCACAGGCCGACGACGAGTACTTCGCGCCGCTGCGAAACCTGCGCCTGGATGCCAAGACCGAGCTGTACCTCGGCGTCCTGCACCTCCAGGACGGCAAGGTCGGCGCGCGCCGGCGGATCAGCTGCGCGAGCCGCTACGTGCGGAGCTTCGGGGTGGCGACCGACTGCGGCTGGGGCCGCGGCGGCGCGGCCGCGGTCGCGCAGCTGCTCGATCTGCACCGCGCGACCTGCGATCGGCTCGACGTGACGCGCTCGCAGGTGTCGTTCGAGTGGCCCGAGGGCTTTGACCGCATCCCCGACGACGAGTGGACCCACGCGCCGCTCAGCGAGGCCGGCCTGGCCTACGACCACGTCGACGAGCACGGCTGGTACGACAACCTCAACCCGAGCGTCGACCAGCTCGCCGCGCACCTGCAGCCCGGTGACATCCTCGTCGACTACTCGGGCGGGACCGGGATCCTGCTGGACCGCCTGCGGCTGCGGATCTTCGACCGCGCGGTCGGCACGATCGTCGTGGACGCCTCGGCGAAGTTCCTCCGGGTCGCCCACGAGAAGTACAAGGACGATCCCCGCTTCGCGGCGCGGCTGCTGCGCTTCGTCAAGGAGGAGAAGCGGCTGCAGTCGCTCGACGAGGTGCTCGGGCCCGAGATGCTGGCGCGCGGGGTCGACGCGATCGCCGCCGTGAACGCCATCCACCTGTACCCCGATCTCGACGAGGTCGCCTCGGCCTGGGAGCGGGCGCTGAAGCCGGGCGGGAAGCTGTTCATCAACTCCGGCAACCTGCGCAACCCCAGCGCGAAGCCGGGCGAGTGGATCCTCGACGAGACCGTCTGGGTCATGAACGACCTCGCCGAGAGCCTCGTGCGCAGCGACCCGGAGTACGCGCAGTACCGCGGGGTGCTCGACGACACCGAGCGGCTGGCGGCGCACCACGCGCATCGCGACCGGGTGTTCCTGCAGCCGCGCCCGCTCGGCTACTACACCGACGCGCTGGAGCGCAACGGCCTTGCGGTCACGGACATCAGCCAGGCGACGATCGTCGCGGACGTCAACGAGTGGTTCGAGCTCATGACGGCCTACCACGAGGCCGTGCTCGGCTGGGTCGGCGGGACGAAGCGGATCGAGGGCGAGGACCCGTCGGAGGAGGCGGTGCGCGACCGGTTGAAGATCATGCGCCACGCCCTGGGGACGATCTTCGGCGCCCGCGAGTCGTTCAAGGCGTGCTGGACGTACATCACCGCCACGAAGGGCGAGTGACGAGCCCGCCGCGGCGCCCGCCGCCTTGACGGGCGCCGCGGTCGAGCGTAGGTTGCCCCCAGGGAGAGAGACAGGTAGGTCTCATTTGGAGTGGGGGCTCGGCAGTGCAGACCACGCGCTCATCGCAATACGGTCGGATCGTCGACAAGATCGGCGAGGGCTCCTGCGTCGTGCTCGACGGCGCGACCGCGACCGAGCTGCCGCACCTCAGCGACGCCGAGCACGCCGTCGACGAGCGCCTGTGGGGCACCCGGGCGCTCGTCGAGGAGGCAGACGCCGTGCTCGACGTCCACCGCGCCTACGTCGCCGCCGGCTGCGACGTCATCTCGACGAACACGTGGGGCCTGCCGAGCGCGCTGCTGGAGGGCGTGGCGCCGGTCTGGAACTCGACGCAGCCGGTGCACTGGATGGACCTCGTGCGCCGCGGCCTGCGCCTCGCCCGGCAGGCGGTCGAGGACGGCGGGCGCGCGGACACGTGCGCCGTCGCGTTCTCGCTCAACGGCGACGTCGACGCGCCCGGGGGCGAGAGCACGATCCGGCTGCTCGCGCGCCTGTTCGCCAACGAGCCGCCCGACCTCATCCTGCTCGAGACGCTCACCGTCGTGCGTCCGTCGCTGTTCGCCACCGTCCGGTCGCTGCTCGACACGGGCGTGCCGGTCTGGCTGTCGTTTCGCCGCTGCCGGCACGGCCTCTGCAGCGTGTACGGACAGCACTGGGGCGGTCCCGAGGGCGACGCCTTCGGCCGCGCGGCGGCGCAGTTCGAGCAGATGGGCATCGGCGCGCTGATGATCAACTGCATCCCGCCCGACCACGTCGACGGGATGCTGTCCTACCTGCGCGACTTCACCGACCTGCCGCTCGGCGTGTATCCGAACGTCGGCTACTACACCGATGAGGGGTGGCGTTTCGAGCCGGGCGTCGGCTCCGCCGAGTACGCGGCGATGGCGCTGCGCTGGCGGGCGGAGGGCGCGCAGATCATCGGCGGCTGCTGCGGGGTCGGCCCCGCCCACGTCGGCGCCGCGCGCGAGCTGCTCGAGCAGGCGCCCGCCGACGAGGTCCCGGCGCGGGCGCCCGCGGCGATGCCCGACGGCCTCCTTCCCGAGATGCCGGCGCCCGCGCCCGCACCCGCGTGGACCGACGGGCGGGGCCGCGCCGTGCATCCGCTGCCGTTCCCCGACCTCGTCGCCGAGCCCGGCGTCATGGCGCCGTCGAGCGCGAGCCTCATGGCGTGGCGCCACCTTCACGACCAGGCGATCGGCGCGCACCAGCGCTGCCTCGACATCGGCTGCGGCACGGGCATCCTCGGCATCCAGCTCGCCCTCAACGGAGCGTCGCACGTGCACGCGATCGACATCGACGACCGCGCCGTGCGCACGACCGAGACCAATGCCCAGCGCAACGGCGTCGGCGAGCGCATGACCGCGGCGCGGGTCGACATCTTCCCGTGGGTGCCCGAGGAGCGCTACGAGGTCATCGTCGCGTGCGTCGAGCAGACGCCGGTCGACCCCGAGCAGCACGTGGCCGGCCACCGGCCCGTCGACTACTGGGGGCGCACGCCGCTGGACCCGGTGCTCACGAAGCTCGCCGACGCGCTCGCGCCGGAGGGCGTCGCCTACGTCGTGCAGCTCTCGATCCTCTCGCCGCGGCGCACGGCCGCGCTGCTTGCCGAGGCCGGCCTCGACGTCCGCGTCGCCGACTACGCGGTCTTCCCCTTCCCGCCCGAGCTCGGCGAGCATCGCGCGCAGATCGAGCGCGTCGAGCGGCTCAGCGACGCCGGCCATCCGCGCGCCGGCGATCGGGACCTGCTCGTGGCCTACCTGCTGGAGATCCGCCCGCAGCCCGCGGGCCTCGAGGCGCCGTGATCAGCGGCGACGACGCGCTCCGGCTCGCCGCCTACGAGCGGGTGCACAGCTCGCTGGACGCGCTGGCGCAGCTCGGGCCCGCCAGCCAGATCATCGACCGCTGCCCGGCGCTGGCCGCGGGGGCGGCCGACCTGGACCGGGTCCTGCTCAGCCGGATCGACAACGGGAGCCTCGTCGTCGAGCGCGCGCAGCTCGCGCCCGGGGGCGGCGACGCGGACGGCGAGCCCCTTGACCATCCGCCGCAGCGCCTGTCCTATCCCCTGCTGGAGTGCGAGCTGCTGCGCCGCCGCCAGGCGGCGCTCGTGACCGACGTCGACGCGTCGCAGCCCGCGCGCCACGCGTTCCTCGAGGCGATGGGGTGGCGCGCCTACGTCGCCGCTCCGGTCATGGTCGACGGCGCCGCCGTCGGGTTCCTGCACGGCGACCGCTCGGCGAAGCGGCGCCCGCTCGCGCAGCTCGACGCCGACGCGCTCGAGCAGTTCGCCGCGGGCTTCGCGCTCGTGTTCGAGCGCACCGTGCTGCGCCGGCGGCTGCGCGACCAGCGCCGCGAGCTGCGGCGCATCTCCGCCTGGGCCGAGGCCCGCACGGGCGAGCTGAGCGACGGCGCGGTCGGGCTGTCGGCCGAGCCCGTCGAGGAGCCCGAGCCGCGCGACCGCTCCGCCGAGACCGTCACCGAGGACGGTGTCGCCACGCAACTGACCGCGCGGGAGATCGACGTCCTGCGCCTGATGGCCGAGGGGAGGACGAACGGCGACATCGCGCGCGTGCTCTTCCTCTCCGAGGGCACGGTGAAGTTCCACGTCAAGAACATCCTGCGCAAGATGCAGGCCTCCAACCGCGGGGACGCCAGCGCGCGCTACCTGCGCCAGACGCTCAACAACGGGTCGGCGAGCAAGACTCCCACCCTTCGGTAGGGCAAGACCACCCCCACGGGAGGTGTGCGCCGCGGCGCCTCCCACCATGCTGCGGCGATGCCCATCACGGTCGTCGGATCCATCGCGTTCGACACGGTCGCGACCCCGTTCGGGCGGCGCGAGCGGATGGTCGGCGGCGCCGCGACGCACTTCGCGCTCGGCGCGTCGTTCTTCGACGACGTCCGCGTCGTCGGTCCGGTCGGCGACGACTTCGGCGTGGACGCCTTCGCGCTGCTGTCCACGCGCGACGTCAACACCGACGACGTCGAGCGCGTCGCCGGCGGCAAGAGCTTCTTCTGGGCCGGCGAGTACGGCTGGGACCTCAACTCCCGCGAGACGCTCGACACGCAGCTCGGCGTGTTCGAGACCTTCGAGCCGAAGCTGAGCGCGGCCTCGCGAGCGGCGGACGTGCTGTTTCTGGCCAACATCCAGCCGGCGCTGCAGCGCGACGTGCTCGAGCAGTGCGCGGGCCCGCGCTTCGTCGCGCTGGACTCGATGAACCTGTGGATCGACGTCGCCCGCGACGCGCTCATCGGCGTCATCGGCCTCGGCGTCGACTGCCTCATCCTCAACGACGCCGAGCTGCGCCAGCTCACGCGCAAGCCCAGCCTCGTCGCCGCCGCGCGCGAGGCGCTGTCGTGGGGGCCGTCGGCGGTCGTCGCCAAGCAGGGCGAGTACGGCGCCGCGCTGCTGACCGCAGACGACTTCTTCGCGCTGCCCGCCTATCCGCTGGAGAGCGTCATCGACCCGACCGGCGCCGGCGACACGTTCGCGGGCGGGTTCGTCGGCTACCTCGCCCGTCACCTCGACCGGCTCGACGACGCGGCCACGCTGCGCCGCGCGATGGCCTACGGGACCGCGCTTGCGTCCTTCAACGTCGAGGAGTTCGGCACCGACCGCGTCGCCCGTCTCACCACGGACGAGCTGCACGGACGCGTGGGAGACCTCCAGCAGATGACGCACTTCGACAGCGCCGGGATCGAGCTGGCCCGGTGAACGCGCCCAAGTCCAACCGCGATCGGGAGTCCCAGTCATGACGAGCTTTGCCCAGGACGAGTACCTGTTCACATCGGAGTCGGTGACGGAGGGTCATCCGGACAAGGTCTCCGACCAGATCTCCGACGGCGTGCTCGACGCGTGCCTCGCCGGGGACCCGTCGTCGCGCGTCGCGTGCGAGACGCTCGTCAACACGGGCCTCGTCGTCGTCTCGGGCGAGATCACGACCGAGACGTACGTCGACATCCAGCAGGTCGTGCGCGACACGATCCGCCGCATCGGCTACGTCGACGCCGACCTCGGCTTCTCGGCGGACTCGTGCGCCGTCCTGAACACGATCGACAAGCAGTCCGCCGACATCGCCCAGGGCGTCGACGCGTCGCACGAGGCGCGCACCGGCTCCGGCGAGTCCGACGAGCTGCTCGTCGCCGGCGCCGGCGACCAGGGGATGATGTTCGGCTACGCCTCCAACGAGACGCCCGAGCTCATGCCGCTGCCGATCGCGCTCGCGCACCGGCTGGCCAAGCGCCTCGCCGACGTGCGCAAGAGCGGCGAGCTGGACTACCTGCGACCCGACGGCAAGACGCAGGTCTCCGTGCGCTACCGGGCCGGCGTGCCCGTGGCGGTCGAGAAGGTCCTCATCTCCACGCAGCACCGCGCCGGGGTCGAGTCGCAGATCCCCGACGACCTGTGGGAGCAGGTCGTCCTGCCGTCGCTGCCCGAGGACATGTTCGACCCGGCGCAGCTGCGCCGGGAGCTCCTCGTCAACCCGACGGGGCGCTTCGTCATCGGCGGCCCGGTCGGCGACTGCGGCCTGACCGGCCGCAAGATCATCGTCGACACGTACGGCGGCATGGCCCGCCACGGCGGCGGCGCGTTCAGCGGGAAGGACCCGTCGAAGGTCGACCGCAGCGCCGCCTACGCCGCGCGCTGGGTCGCCAAGAACATCGTCGCCGCGGACCTCGCGGACCGCTGCGAGGTGCAGGTCGCCTACGCGATCGGCGTCGCCCATCCCGTGTCCGTGATGGTCGAGGACTTCGGCACCGGCCGCGTGGACCGCACGCGGCTGCAGGAGCTCGTCGAGGAGCTGTTCGACCTGCGTCCCGGCGCCTTTCGCCGGGAGCTCGACCTGCACCGGCCGATCTACCAGAAGACCGCGGCGTACGGGCACTTCGGCCGTGACGACGAGGACTTCACATGGGAGCAGACGGGCAAGGCCGACCTGCTGCGCGAGGCCGCCGGCCTCGAGTCCGCCGGAGCCGTCGCGTAGCCATGCGGACCGTCGGCATCGTCGGTGCGGGGCAGATGGGCTCCGGCATCGCCGAGGTAATCGCCGTCGCGGGCGTGCACGCGGTCGTCCACGAGCCCGAGCGGGAGCCGCTGCTGGCCAGCGAGGAGCGCATCGGCGCCTCGCTGGCCAAGGCGGTCAGCCGCGGCAAGCTCGACACGGACGCCGCCGCCGAGGCGAGCGACCGGATCGTCTACACGACGCAGATCGACGATCTCGCCGAGTGCGAGCTCGTCGTCGAGGCGGTCACGGAGGACCGCGCGATCAAGTGCGAGGTCTTCCGCCGGCTCGACGAGCGGCTGCCGCGCGACGTGATCCTCGCGTCGAACACCTCGTCGATCCCGATCACGACTCTGGCGCAGGCGACGTCGCGCGCGGAGCGCGTGCTGGGATTGCACTTCTTCTCGCCGGTCCCGGTCATGGCGCTCGTCGAGATCGTCCCGGGCTACGGGACGAGCCCCGAGGCGGTCGATGCGGTCGAGGCGTTCGCCCGCCGGCTCGGCAAGCGCGCGATCCGCTCCAAGGATCGCGCGGGCTTCGTCGTGAACCTGCTCCTGATCCCGTATCTCGTCGGCGCCGTGCATCTCCTCGACGCGGGCTACGCCTCGCGCGAGAACATCGACGCCGCCATGACGCTCGGCTGCGGCCATCCGATGGGGCCGCTCGCCCTGTGCGACTTCATCGGCCTGGACGTCATCGCCGGCATCTGCGACTGCCTGCATGACGAGTACGGGCGCGAGGAGTTCGCGGCGCCGCCGCTGCTGCGCCGCATGGTCGCCGCGGGCGCGCTGGGCCGCAAGGCCGGGCACGGCTTCTACGAGTACGCCCCCGCGCGCGCCGTCGCGGTGGCAGGGCGATGACGGTCGCTGCGCCGGACGTCGTCCCGCTCTACGGACTGACCGAGGATCACCTCGCGTTTCGCGCGGCGATCCGTCAGATCGTGCGCGAGCGGGTCGCTCCGCGGGCGGCGGCGATCGATGCCGAGGCCGCGTTTCCCGAGGACGTGCGGCGGCTGTTCGCCGACCACGACCTCTTCGGCCTGCCCTTCGACGAGGCGCACGGCGGGACCGGGACGGGGACGCTCATGCTCTGCGTCGCGATCGAGGAGGTCGCGGCGGCGTGCGCGTCGTCGGCGCTGCTGCTCGCCGTCCAGGACCTCGGGTCGCTGCCGATCAGGCTGGCCGGGTCGGAGGAGCTCAAGCAGCGGGTGCTGCCGCGCCTGGCGAGCGGCGAGTGGCTCGCGGCATTCGCGCTCTCCGAGCCGGATGCCGGCTCCGACCCGCGGGCGATGCGCACGCGCGCGCGCCGCGACGGCGACGAGTGGGTCATCGACGGCGCGAAGAACTGGATCACGAACGCCGGCGTGGCGCACGCCTACGTCGTCTTCGCCGTCACCGATCCCGACGCGCCGAGCTCGCGCGGGATCTCGGCGTTCTTCGTCGAGGCCGACCGGCCGGGCTTCTCGATCGGCGGCCTCGAGCACAAGATGGGCATGCGCGGCTCGCCGACCGGCCAGCCGGTCCTCGACGGGGTGCGCGTGCCGGCGGCGAGCCTGATCGGCGCGGAGGGCGAGGGCTTCAAGATCGCGATGCGCACGCTCGACCGCTCGCGGCTGGGCATCGCCGCGCAGGCGCTGGGCATCGCGCAGGGGGCGACCGACTTCGCGGTGGGATACGCGCGTGAGCGGATCGCGTTCGGGCAGCCGCTGATCGACCTGCAGGGCATGCAGTTCAAGCTCGCCGACATGCAGACGCGAACGGCCGCCGCGCGCGAGCTGCTGTACCGCGCCGCCGCCAAGGCCGAGCGCGGCGAGCGCGACCTCGGCACGTACTCGGCGATGGCCAAGCTGTTCTGCTCGGACGTCGCGATGGAGGTCACGGTCGAGGCCGTCCAGGTGCTCGGCGGCTACGGATACGTGACCGAGTACCCCGTCGAGCGCATGATGCGCGACGCGAAGCTCACGCAGATCTACGAGGGCACGAACGAGATCCAGCGCATCGTCATCGCAAGGGCGCTGCGCGGATGAACCCCCAGGCGGCGGCGGTGCCGACGACGTTCGACGAGTGGCAGACCGCGTACGGCCTCGCGGCCGAGCGCGACGAGCCGTTCACGACGCTCGGCGGCGAGCCCGTCAAGGCGCTCTACACGGAGGCCGACCTGCCGGGCGCCGAGGCGATCGGCGAGCCGGGCGCCTATCCGTTCACGCGCGGCGTGTATCCGTCGATGTATCGCGGGCGCCTGTGGACGGTGCGCCAGTTCGCGGGGTTCGGCACGGCCGAGGAGACCAACGAGCGCTTCCACTACCTCCTCGCCCACGGCCAGCAGGGGCTGTCGACGGCGTTCGACATGCCGTCGCTCATGGGGCACGACTCCGACCATGCGCTGTCGCTCGGGGAGGTCGGTCGCGAGGGCGTCGCGATCGACACGCTCGACGACGTGCAGACGCTGTTCGAGGGCATCGACGTCGGCGAGGTCAGCGTCTCGATGACGATCAACGCGCCGGCGGCCGTCATGCTCGCCTTCTACGTCGTCGCCGCCGAGCGGCAGGGCATCTCGCCGGATCGCCTCGGCGGCACGATCCAGGCCGACATCCTCAAGGAGTACATCGCCCAGAAGGAGTGGTGCTTCCCGGTCGACCCGGCGATGCGGCTGCTCGGCGACATGGTCGAGTGGTGCTCGACGCAGATGCCGCGCTGGCATCCCGTCTCCATCTCGGGCTACCACATCCGCGAGGCAGGGTCGACGGCGGCGCAGGAGCTGGCCTTCACGCTCAAGGACGGGCTGACGTACGTGCAGGAGGCGATCGAGCGCGGCCTGGACGTCGACGACTTCGCGCCGCGCCTGAGCTTCTTCTTCAACGCGCAGATCGACTTCTTCGAGGAGATCGCGAAGTACCGCGCCGCGCGGCGCATCTGGGCGCGTGAGCTGCGCGACACGTTCGGCGCGCGCGACCCGAAGTCGTTGCTCATGCGCTTCCACACGCAGACGGCGGGCGTCTCGCTGACCGCCCAGCAGCCGCTGAACAACATCGTGCGCACCGCGATCGAGGCGCTCGCCGGCGTGCTCGGCGGCACGCAGTCGCTGCACACGAACTCCTACGACGAGGCGCTCGCGCTACCGACCGAGGAAGCGGTCCGGATCGCGCTGCGCACGCAGCAGGTCATCGCCCACGAGACGGGCGTGACGAACACGATCGACCCGCTCGGCGGCGCCTACTTCGTCGAGGCGATGACCGACCGCCTCGAGCAGCGCGCGTACGACTACTTCCGCCGCATCGACGAGCTCGGCGGGATGGTCGAGGCCGTCAAGCAGAACTTCCCGCAGCGCGAGATCGCGGACGCCAGCTACGAATTGCAGACCGCGATCGACGCCGGCGAGCGCGTCGTCGTCGGCGTCAACCGCTTCCAGTCCGACCTCGACCCGCAGATCCCGACCCTGCGGATCGACGCGGCGATCGAGCGCAAGCAGCTCGACCGTCTCCAGGGCGTGCGCGCCCGGCGCGACGCCGTCGCCGTGGAGACGGCGCTCGCCGGCCTGCGCGACGGGGCGGCGCGCGACCGCTGCAACCTCATGCCGGCGCTGCTGCGGTGCGCGCGCGCCCACGCCAGCGAGGGTGAGATCATCGGCGCGCTGCAGGACGTCTGGGGCGGGTACCGCGAGACGCCCGTCTTCTGAGATCGGGCCGGTGGACGCCCGGGCGATGCGCGTCGCCGTGAGCCGGCCATCGCTCAGGCGGAGCGGTGCACGCTGATCTGGATCTCGGCGCAGTCGTTCGGGCCCGCCGGGCCGACGAGCTGCGGCGGCGCGCCGGGCGGCGCATCGCTGCTGTCCGCGCAGCCGCCCGCGAACGTGTGCAGCTGGTCGGACACGAGCCCGGGGATCCTCGGGCCGTGGCTCTTGAGGGCGAGGATCACCTCGGCGTGCCGCGGCGCGACGAGCCCGGGGCCGGTCAGCGCGCCCGAGGTGTCGCCGATGCGGGCGTGCGCCCCGTAGCGGGCCTCGCCGTCGCGGTCGGCGATCCGGCCGGCCGCGCGCATGATCGTGATCGCGCCGCGACCGGCGCGCGCGTCCTGCGGTCCGCAGCTCGACGCCCCGGGGATGCCCGCCTCGCAACCGGCGGGGTCGTTGAAGACGACCCACCACATCGTGACGACGTGGTCGGGCGTCAGCGCGCCGGTCGCTAGCCGCGCCGACGACCCGCGGTCGGTGCGCACGAGGCTCGAGGACCCGACCGGCGCGGGCGGCCCGCCGCCGAGCAGGTCGGCCATCCGGAAGACGGGGGCGGTGGACCGGTCCGCGGGCGCGCCCGCGGCCGGCGTCGCGGTCAGCATCGGCAGCGCGAGGACGCAGGCCGTGAGGGCGGCGAGCCGCGCGGTGGCGGTGGCACGTCGTTCGGAGGCGATCATCGCGCGACCAGGTTGCGAGCGGCGATCTGCTTCGCGACGCGCCCGGCGTCGCGGCCCGCGCCGAGGATCAGCATCGAGCTGAACGAGTCCTGGAAGGTCAGCCCGACGAAGTACAGCCCGGGCAGGCCCTCGACGGCGCCGCGGTGCTGGACGGGGTAGCCGTCCTCGCCGATCGGCAGCGGCAGCCGCAGCCAGCCGTAGCCGTTGCGAAAGCCGGTGCACCAGATGACGTTGGCGACGTCGAGCACGCGGCCGTCGGCGAGCTGCGGGCGGCCGTCGACGACCCCCGTCGTGCGCTCGAGCACCCGCTCGACGCCGGCCGCGCGCAGCTCCGGCGAGCGGTGGCGCAGCAGCGGGCCGCCACCCGCTCGCAGCTTCCTCCTCGCCTTGCGGCCCATCGGCGTGCGGACGGTCAGCACGCGCGTCGCGAGGACACGCAGCACCGGCGGCATGAGGTGGCGCGCGAGCGGTCCGTCGCAGCGAAACGGCAGCTCACCGGTGCTCGGGCCCGACAGGATCGTCTCGTGGCCGGCGGCGACCTCGACGGCGATGTCGGCGCCGGAATGCGCCGCGCCGACGACGAGCGCCGGCCCCTCGCGGAGCTGGTGCGGCCCGCGGTAGTCCTCCGAGTGCAGCTGGCGGATCGACGGGTCCAGGCGCTCGGCGAGATCGGGCACGTAGGGGTCGCGAAAGCCGCCCGTCGCGATGACGACGTTGTCGGCCTCCAGGTGCTGCGCTCCGGCGCGGACGAGATACCGCTCGCCGCTGCGGTGCACGCTGTCGACCCTCACGCCGCTGCGCACGGGCAGCTCGAGCCGGGCCGCGTAGGACTCCAGGAAGTCGCCCATCTCGCCGGCCGTCGGAAACGAGCTCGGCGGCGCCGGGAAGCGCATCCCGGGCAGGCCGTCGAGCTTCGCCGCGGAGTACAGCCTCAGGGTCGGCCAGTGACGCCGCCAGCGGTCGCCGACGCGCTGCTCGGCGTCGAGCACGACGCAGCGGCGCCCGGCCGTCGTCAGGTGGTACGCGGTCGCCAGACCGGCCTGCCCGCCGCCGATCACGACGGTCTCGATCGACTCGGCGGGACCGGCCGCCGCGTCGCATGTCGGCAGCGCCTCGCGGGCCTGCCCGGTCATCGTGTCGCTGGTCATGTGAGCCTCCTGCGGTCGCGTCGCGCGGTGCCGTCTTGCACCCGCTGCTGCGACCCTAGGAAGGCTCGGAGGGCCGGTCCATCGGGAGTTCTCCCCACGTCAGCAGGCCGTGCTGCATCGCGAACAGCGTCGCTCCGGCGCGGGTCGAGACGCCGATCTTCGCGTACGCGTTCTGGACGTGGCGGTCGGCGGTCTTCGTCGCCACGCCGAGCCGGCGGGCGACCTGCTTGGTCTGCAGCCCGCGCGCCAGCAGGCGCACGACCTCGACCTCGCGCTCCGTCAGCCCCGCGGGGCGGTCGATGCGCGGCACGGGCTGGCCCGCCGCGTCGAGCACGGCCGTGACCGCGTCGGCGTCGAACTCGCCCGCACGGCAGCGCTCGGCGAGCAGCTCGGCGGCCCGGCCGGGAGCGTGCGGCGGGCGGTGCGCGCGCGGCTCGACCATCGCGTGGTAGGCGTCGGCGGCGGCGAGCACGCGAGCGCCGGGCGGCAGGTCCGCGGCCGCGCAGCCGCGGTGGTAGCCGGAGCCGTCGAGGCGCTCGTGGTGCGCGCCGGCGAGCGGCGCCAGCGCGGCCAGCGCCGGCGAGCGCAGCAGGACGCGCTCGGACTGGTAGGGATGCAGCCGGATCTGCTCCCACTCGTCGTGCGTCAGCGGGTCGCGCTTGAGCCAGATGCGCGGATGCACGGCGACGCGCCCGAGATCGTGCACGTGGCCGGCCCGGCGGACCCGCGCGACGCCCTCGCCGTCCAGGCCGCAGCGGGCCGCGGCGCGCTCGGCGAGCACGGCGACGGACGCCGAGCGGCCCGAGAAGCACGGCGACGCGAAGTCGGCGAACTCGCCCACCGCCGCGAGCGCGCGATCGAGCGCCTCGCCCGCGAGCGTGAGCCGGGGGCGCGGCTCGCGCGCCAGCGCCTCGTCCCAGGCCGGCGCCTCGGGATCGAGTGCGAGGATCTCGTCCGCGCCGTCGGCCAGGCCGGCGGCGACCTCGGGATCGAAGGCCGCGCCGGCGCGCTCGCGCACGACGCGCACGGCCTGCTCGGTCCCGCCGATCATGCGGTGCAGGGCGGCGTCGCGGGCGACCTGCACGATGCGCAGCGCCAGGGGCAGCTCCTCGCGGGCAGCGCGGCCGAGCGGCCCGTTGCCGTCCCAGCGGTCGGTGAGGTGCTCGAACAGGCGCGTGATGCGGTCGGGCATGGCGAGCCCGGTGGCGAGCATGCGGGCGACCTCGCACATCGCGGTCATGTGCGGCCGGTACGCGCGCGCCGCCTGCGGCAGCCGCCGCGCGACCTGCAGCGCGCGCGCCGGCGGCGGGCTGGCCGGCGTCGGCAGCGCGCGCACGATCCCGAGCAGGTTGTCGCGCTGCGAGCCGAAGATCGCCGGCGTGTGGTGCTCGTTGAGGTTGCCGCCGAAGATCTGCACGGCCGAGTACGCATCGGCGGTGCAGCCCGAGTAGTACAGCAGGCAGCCGTAGAAGGCCTGCTGCTCGGTGTCGGTGTCGACGCCGAGGCGCTCGCTCAGCCGCGCCGCGAACAGCGTGCTGTGCAGGCCGTGCTCGAGCGGAAAGCCCATCGCGAGATCGGTCGCCAGGCACAGCGCGCCGACGACCTCGGCGGCGCGGACCTGCTCGGTGCCGGATGGTCCCGCTCCAGGCACGCCGCCGAGGCTAGCGCAGCGCGCGCCGGCCCGGGGCCGCTTGCCGGCGATCGCGCCCGCGGCGCCGGCGACCGCCTACGTGCGCCGGCCGGCGAGGAGCTCGTACACGCCGCGCTCCTGACCGGCGGCGAGGGCGAGATCGGCGAGCAGCTGGTCGTGGGAGGCCGTGAGGACGTCGAGCCACAGCTGACCCGCTCGCGCCTGCATCGTGTTGAGGTCCACGAGACGCTGGTTGGTCGCCAGCGACCCGCCGCCGACCTTCTGCATCTTGTGGCCGTACAGGCTCGACTCCGGGTTGGCGGTCGCCTCGGTCGAGTTCCAGTCGTGCTTGTAGCCGACGAGGCTCGGGGCCCCGGGGGCCGTCGTCTCGATCCCGATCTGCAGCGCCCCGTCCGTGGTCGCCGTCGGCTTCGTGAACCCGATGAACATGTGCCCGTGGGCGCCGTCGGGGAGGATGACGTCGCCGTTGAAGTCGCGCCTGCCGAGGCCTCCGGCGGCCAGGTCCAGGCCGAAGAGCTTGACGCCCTTGGACCGCTTGTTGGCCAGCGACGCGCCCTTGCCCCCCTCCTCGACGAAGCTGCCCGTGCCCGGCCCCTGCTTGTTCTTGCCGATCGCCATGTGGTGCGTGCCGAAGCCGCGCGCCGTCACCGCGCCGGCCGCGGCGCCGTGGTGGGTGATCCCGATCCAGTCGGTGAGCGCATACGCGTCGTCCGTGGCGTTCAGGCCGCTGAGGGCCGGGATGCGGATGTTGACGCGGCCTCCGTGCGCCAGCGCGCGCACGACGTCGGCCGTCTTGAAGTCGACGTGCGCGCCCTGGGCGGGGTCGTAGACCTGCAGGCCGGCCTGGAGGATCAGCAGGATCCGCGCGAGGATGTCCTGCGCCTGGAGGTTCGCGGCGATCGTCGCGGCCGTGTCGGTCCAGGCCTGGCCCACGGTGGCAAGCTCGGCGGGACCGACCGGCATGAGCGTGTTGACGAACGCGTCGCGGATGTGCCGGTCGCGCTCCGCCTCGGCCCGCGCCTTCGCCGCCGGGTCGAGCGGCCCGGTGTTCGCCCCGGTCTGGATCGCCATCGCCCGGCCGAGCGTGTAGGACGGCGGCGGGTTGGCATCGGTCGCCCCGGTCCCGTTCCTCCAGGCCATCGTGGCGAGGAGCAGGCGCTTGCCGGCCGGCTGCTTGAGCCATTGCCTGTAGTCCGCCGCCGCCAGATAGCCCACGGCGTCGTTCCACGAGCCGATGCCCACCTCGCTCAGCCACTTCCTGCCGTCCTTCCAGGTCTGCATCGTCTGGATGTCGGCGAGGTCGGCGTCGGTGAAGAGCGGGCCCTTGGGGAAGCGCTTCGCCAGTCGCTTCTTGCACTCCGACACGGACGTTCCACCGATCGAGGTCTTCAGCCTCGTCTTGGCGGCGGCCTGGACCGCAGAGGCCGCCGTCGTCTTGCGCTGGACGACGGCCGGCCCTCCCGGCGAGTCCGCCATCCGGGTCACGGGGACGCCGGCCGCGGTGCCGCGCCGCCCGGCCGCGCTGCGCTGGATGACGCTGGCCGCGAGCGCGCGGGCGAGCCCGTCGGCGCGAAGCTCGGCGCCGCCGGCGGCCGACCGGGCCGGCGCGGCCTCGCTCACCGGCACGGGCGCGGGGCGCGGCCCCCGCGGGGCCGGGATCGGTGCTGCAGGCGCGACGGTGGCTGCTTGGCGGTACATCGAAACGGGCTCACCATAGTCCCGCCGTCCGCGGCTGGCAATCCGAGCGCGGCGGGCGTCGTCTGCGGCGCCCACGCCCGCGCAGGTCGCGACCGATCAACGCCCCGAGGAGCAGCCCCCGATGAACGCGATCGCGCGCAGGTCCGCGCCGGCCACCTGCGCGCGGCTGCGCGCGCTGAGGTCCGCAGGCTCACGCGCGGCACCGTCGCGGCGCGCGCGGACACCTGGGACGATCGAAGGACCGCCCACGTCCGAGAGGAGCCGTCATGCCGGACTTCCCACCCGGAACCCCGTCCTGGGTCGAGCTGACATCGCCCGACACCGACGCGTCGGCCGCGTTCTACGGCGAGCTCATGGGCTGGAGCGCAGCCGAGCCCGGCCCGGAGGACGAGACGGGCGGCTATCGCATGTTCGAGCAGGACGGCCAGAACGTCGGCGGTTTGACGCGGCCGATGCAGGAGGGCCAGCCGACGGCGTGGTCGACGTACGTCAGCGTCGCCGACGCCGACGAGACCGCCGAGAAGGTCCGCGCGGCGGGCGGCGACGTCCTCGTCGAGCCGATGGACATCATGGACATCGGACGGATGGCGGTCTTCGCCGACCCGGCCGGCGCCGTCTTCGGGATCTGGCAGCCGAAGGCGTTCGGCGGCGCCGACCTCGTCAACGTGCCGAACTCGCTGTGCTGGAACGAGGTTCTCACGCGCGACGCCGAGGCCGGCAAGGCCTTCTACCCTGCCGTCTTCGGCTGGGAGGCGGGCCGCGCGCCGTTCGAGGGCGCGCCTGAGAGCTACACCCTCTGGCAGCTCGACGGCAGGCCGCTCGGCGGCATGATGCAGATGGACGAAGGCGGCCAGTTCCCGCCCGACGTCCCGTCGCACTGGGCGGTCTGCTTCGCGGTCGCCGACACCGACGCGACCGTCGCGCGGGCCCGCGAGCTCGGCGCGACGATCACGATGGAGCCGATGGACACGCCGATCGGGCGCTACGGCGGCATGATCGACCCGCAGGGCGCGTCGTTCTACGTCATGCAGCTGTCCGACGCGAGCTGACCGGCGCGCCGATCGCCGGCGCCGCTCGCGCGATGGTCCCTGCACCGCACGGCAGCGCGGGTCACCCTGCAGCCGGTGAGGTGCTCGACCGGTACGTCGTTTGGGGCGCACGGCGCCGGGGCAGGTCGCAACCGATCAACGCCCGAGGAGGAGCCACCGATGAACCCGATCGTGCGCAGGACCGCGCCCGGCGCGCTCGCAGCGCTCGCGCTCGCCCTCTCCCCCGCCCTCGCCGCCGGAGAGTCCCAGCAGCCGCGTCCAGGCTGCGGCTACGGCGACGACAACCACAACCACCAGGCCGCTCCGGGACGCGACCCGATGGGCCTGCGGCCCGGCAAGGGCAGCGGCGACGCGAACCACGATCACACGGCGCCTCCCGGCCAGGCTCCGGCCGGCGGCGGACAGCCCGGCGACCCGGCGCGCGGGTGCACGCCGGATCCGCGCGGCGGCTGAGCGTCCCGCGGCCCGCGCCCGTGGCACGGCGACGTCCGAATCGGCTCCGGCGATGCCCGCATGCGGGCGCGGACCGGCCACCGAGTATGTCTTTGACACATAGCGTGTACGCTCTCGCTTCGAGAGGGTCCTCGCCAGTCGCCGGCGAGCGGGAGCCGGTGATCCGTGGAGGGCCGCAAACTCCGATCAGAGGGGGCTTCCGTGCTGTCAGAGCGGCCTGCATCGTCCGGACGATCATCAGCGATCCAGGGGGACGCGAGGAGCGGCCCCGACGACGCCCCCGACGACCTCACGCGCGCCCAGACCCGCGCCCTGCTGCGCTGCGCGCCGCTGAAGCCGGCCGAGTTCAGGGCCCGCGGCCGCGTGGCCGAGCACGGGCTCCTGCCCCTGCGCCGGGTGCTCGACGAGCGCGCGGACCGCGAGTCGGAGCGTCGCTAGCGATGCGCCGCGCGCGCGGCGTCGCGCCGCCCCGCGCGGCTGGCGTGGGAAGGTCGCGCCGGGCGCAGAGCGCGATCGCGGAGGGGGCTCCGAAGAAGGACTCGGAATGGCGAGGGTGATCGCGATCGAGGAGCTGCGGCTCAGCCCGACGGCCGCGCTGTTCGAGGGCGGAGACGACGTCGCGACCTCGATCTTCGTCACGGAGTACGCGCGCGGACAGGGGCCCGGCCTGCACGTGCACCCCTACCCGGAGGTCTTCGTCGTGCAGACCGGCACGGCCGCGTTCACCGTCGGCGACGAGCAGCTCGTCGTCGAGTCGGGCCACGTCGTCGTCGTCCCGGAGCAGACGCCGCACGGCTTTCGGAGCGCGGCCGACGGCACGCTGCGCGTCGTGAGCGTGCACCCGCGGGGCAGGACCGAGCAGACCTGGCTGTAGCCCGGCCCGCCCGGTCGCGCCGCGGGCGCGGTCGCCCGCCGCTCATCGCCGGCCCCGCGCCCGCGCGCGGAACGTCACCGTGCGCGTGCTGCGCTGCAGCACGCGCCCGCCGGCGCGCAGCTCGAAGCGGACGCGCACCCGCAGCACGCGCCGGCGCGCGAGCATCCGCCTGCCGTACGCGGTGAGCGCCAGGCGCGCGCGGCGCGAGCGGCCCGCCGGGATGAAGACGGTCGTCGTGCGCACGAGCGCCGGGGGACGGCGCCTGCCCCTCGCCGCGGCGCCGGCGACGAGGCGGGCCGCCCGCGCGGCCACGGCCGTGCGGGTGACGGGCGGCGCCTCGCTCAGCCTGCCGGTGCAGCCGGTGATGTCGCCCCCGGGCCGGCAGGGGATGACGATCATGCAGGCGTTCGTCCGCGGATCGACGACGCAGTCGCCGGGGATCCGGATCGGCGGGCCGGGACGGCTGCTGCCCCCCCCGGAGCCCCCGCCGGAACCCCCGCCGGAGCCGCCCCCACCCGAGCCGCCGCCCGACCCGCCGCCGGAGGGAGGCGGCGGCGGGGGAGGCGGCGGCGGGGGCGGAGGCGGCTCGGCCGGCGGCGGCGCGACGGTCACCGTCACGGTGGCCGGGGCCGACGAGGACTCCGCGTCAGCCGCGCGGTACGTGAACGCGTCGGACCCCTCGAAGCCGGCCGCGGGCGTGTACGTCACCGTCGCGCCCGCGCCGATCGCCGACAGCGACCCGTGGGCCGGCCCGTCGACGATGCTCAGCGTCAGCGGGTCGGCGTTGGCGTCCGAGCAGTCCAGCGGGACCTCGACGGGCGTGCCCGGCGTCGTGCGCACTGCGAGGTCGCGGCAGACCGGGGCCGCCTGCGTCTCGAGGTAGGGCAGCGAGCGCCAGCTCAGCGCGCCCTCGGCCTTGTAGGTCGCGCTCGCCGTGAGCCGGGCGCGCCCGCTGCCGTCGGCGCGCATCGTCCAGATCTGGCTCGTGGCGGGAAGCTGCCCCGGGGTCGTCGGCTCGCCGCGGTTGGAGACGAACGCGATCCGGCGTCCGTCGGGCGACCAGGCCGGGCTGCGGTCGTCGTCGTCGAGCGCGCACGGGGTCGTGCCGGGGATGCAGTCGGGGTCGGCGGTGAGGTTCTCGACGTGCGTGCCATCGGCGTCCACGACGTAGATCTCGGCGTCGTCGGATCCGACCCCCTCGCCGTCGGTGTCCCAGCGCGTGTAGGCGATCCGCCCGCCGTCCGGCGACCATGCCGGCTGCTCGGCGTTGAGCCCGCCGCGCGTGAGCCGGCGCATGCCGCTGCCGTCGACGCGCACGACGTGGATGTCGGTCGTCGTCGGGCAGGCGGGGCCCTCGCAGCCGGAGGCGGCGACGGTGCCCCTGAACGCGAGCGTCTCGCCGTCGGGCGCGAACGTCGGCTGGTCGCCGCCGAGCGACTCGGTCGTCGCGATGCGCCGCTCGGTGCCCGCCGCGACGTCGGCGACGCCAAGCCCGCAGCGGCGGTAGCCCCCGGCCGGCGTCGGGCAGCGCATTCCGTAGGCCAGCCGCGCGCCGTCCGCCGACCAGGCCGGATCCTCGCGCAGCACGCCGTCCCCCGACAGGATCGTCCGCGGTGCGCTGCCGTCGTGGGCGGCGATGACGAGTCCGCCGCTCGTGCCAGGCTCGCCCCACGCGGCGCGCTCGCCGTCGGGCGAGAGCGCGACGTCGTCGGCGTGCGTCGGCAGGCCGGCGAGCGCCGCCTCGCCGCCATCGGGGTGGATCGCCGCCCACGCCGGGTTCGCGCGGCGCTCGCTCGCGCGGAAGACGATCTCGCCGTTGCGGCCCGAGCCCCGCGGGCACGTCACCGCCACGCCCGCGCCCGCCGGCGCGGCGATCTCGGCCCACGTCTCGCGCAGGCGCTCGCGCCCGCCCGAGGCGGCGGTCATCGTCAGCAGCGCGCCGCCGGGCGCGAGCTGCGCGGAGGCCGCGTAGCAGCCGTCGGCGGGGGCGCCGTCGCCGTGGGCGCCGTCGTCGTGCAGCGTGAGCGTCTGGTCGGCGGCGCCGCGGCGGCGCACCGCCACGCTGACGCTCGCGCCGGCCAGCCGGCGCCCGTCGCGGACGACGGTCGCGACGAGCGGCGTCGCCCCGCCGGCGGGCGCCCGGCCCGCGAGCAGGTCCAGCGACCAGCGGTCGTCGACGAGGCGCGCGACGACCTGCGCCGTCGTCGGGCCGTCGCCGGTCGTGCTGGCGCGCACGCGCCACGCGCCCTCGACGGGGCTGGCGGCGACGAGGCGCCGGAAGAGCGAGCGCGCCTCGCGTGTTCCCGCCTCCGAGCGAGCGACGACGCTGCCGTCGGGCGCCACGAGCTCGGCGGACACGTCGCGCTCGGCGAGCAGCGTGACCTCCAGCCGCGCGCCGCCGTCGACGTCCAGCCGCGCCTCTGCGGCGGGCGCGCCCGGCGCGAGCGGGAGCGTCCGGCGGGCGAGCAGCTCGTGCGAGCGCGGGCGGACCGCGGCCGGCTCCTCGGCGGCCTCGGAGGAGCGCCTGCGCAGGGCCGGGGCCGGATCGACCTCCACCTCGACCTCGCCTGCCAGGCGGGGCTTGACGTACGTCGAGAAGATCGTCCCCGAGCCGGTCATGTCGGTGTGCAACACGCCGGCCACCGTGCGGTCGGCGATCTCCCACAGCGCGCTCGAGAGCCCGACGACGCTGTCGCCGTCCTCGCCCGAGTCGCACGTGAAGGACAGCGGGTCGCCGGCGAAGATCGAGAAGCGCACGCCGCGGCGGTCGGTCACCTCCGTGTTGAAGCGCGCGGCGACGTCGGTGCGCAGCTCGTATTGGATCGGCAGGCCCGTGAGGTCCGCGCACGGCGAGCCGCTGTTGGGGGTGCCGATCTGGACGAGGTGCTCGACGACGGGCGTCGAGGACCGGTCGACGGGCTCGGGCATCTCGTCCTGGATGTAGCGCCGCGAGATGAGGCCGCCCATCGAGTGCGCGACGACGTCGACGCGCTCGGCGTTCTCGGCCTCGCGGACGCCCTGCAGGTAGCCCGCGAGCACGCGCGCGTTCTCGCGGATCGAGTTGGGCCACGTGAGCACGTCGCTCCAGCTTCCGGTGTCCATGGCCCCGGGCGCGCGGCCGTCGCCGACGGCGTACGTGCGCCAGTCGGGGTGCGCCCGCTCGGCGAACGCGCCATAGGCGCCCCACGTCGACGCGTCGGCGGTCATGCCGTGCACGAGCACGGCCGGCTTGGGACGCACCTTGAGCGCGGCCCCGCGCGTGTTGAAGACCGTATGGCCGAGGGTGAGCCGGAAGCGCAGGACGTGGTCGGAGTCCGGGCGGCCCTCGGCGTCCCACGCGAGGTCCTCCGTGTCGAGGTACAGCGTCGCGACGCCCTCCTCCCCGGGGTCCAGCGAGACCGGCGCGCCCGAGCCCTCCAGCGGCTCGTCGCGGTTCGCGTCGATGCCGCGCACCTGCGCGATGTGCGGCTGGTCGTCGGCGTTGCGCACGGTGACGCGGGCGCGCACGCGGTTGCCGTCGACGACGCCGTCGGCGCCGGCCGGCCGCCACGCGCCCGACACGACGTCGCGCTCGGACAGCTCGACGCCCGCGACGCACATCCGGCACGGGCCCATGCTGAGCTGGAACGCGCGCCGGCCGCCGCGCTCGTTGACGCCCCAGCCGACGGCCTCGCCGCGGTCGTTGACGTCGTCGACGGCGGTCAGCGTCCAGCCCGACCCCGCGACGAGCTCGTTGAGGTCCTGCGGCTCGGAGCTGCCGGGCGCCCAGCGCGTCGCGTGCTCCACGCCGTCGGGGGTCTCCGCGGCGCCGTAGACCGTCCCGTCGGAGGTGACCTGGACGCCGGCGCCGCTCGGGCCGCCGAGCGTGTCCAGCCGCTCGAAGGCGCCGGCCGCAGACCAGCGCGCCGGCTTCAGCGTGCGGTCGGCCGCGCGCGCCCACCCGGACGCGACGCCGGCGGGGCTGATCCCGAACGCCGCGGCGCCGAAGCCGAGATCGGGCAGGTCGACGGCGGTCGTCGTCGCGTGGTCGTAGCGAAACGCCTTGCCGGAGCAGTTGTCGTCGAAGGCGCCGCGGCAGCCGACGACGACGAGGTCGTCGTTCAGGCGCCAGGCGGCCGACGAGCGTCGCTGCGCCTCGGGGATCCCGGCCAGCTCGTCGATGTCGCGCATCGGCGCGCCGGGGGTCTTGATGAACGGACGCTGCTGGCCGCGCGCGTCGTCTGCCCAGCCGATGGCGACGCCGGAGGAGCTGACGTCGCGCGCCGAGCCGCCGCTGCCGCCGAGCGTGCCGAGGTCGGTCGGCTCGGTGCCGTTCCAGAGCACGGCCCGCCGGTCCTCCGCGCCGCGGCTGGACATGCCCGCCGTGAGGCCGGCGTCGTTGGCGTTCAGCCCCACGCCGTAGGTGTGGCCGGGCAGCAGCTCGAGCGCCTCCATGTCGCCGCCGCGGTAGCGGAACGCGCGCCAGCGCCCGGGCGTCGGGTTCGTCTGGCCGACGACGATGCCGCGCGCGGTGATCCCGTTGGCGTGCGCGCGCCCGCCCTCGTCCTCCTCGAGCGAGCCGAGGTCGAAGACCTCGACGCCCAGGCCGACGCTGAGCACGTTGCGCACCTCGTCGGTCTGCCCCTCCGCGTTCGTGACGCGCAGCGAGACGGCGTGGCGGCCGCCGGCCTGGAAGGCGATCGACGTCGTCGGCGTCGCGCCGGTGTCCTCGTCGAACGCGCCGTCGCCGTCGAGATCCCACTCGTGGCGGACGATCGGCGACGAGCCGGGCCGCGAGGCGCTGGCGTCGAGCGTGACCTCCTCGTCGACGTCGGGCAGCTGCGGCCGCCAGTCGAACGCGGCGCGCGGGGGCGCCTTGCGGGAGGCGAACACGAGCAGCTCGGACATCGACTGCACGGTGCTCCTGGGGTCGATCGCGCCGTTCATCGTCACGCGCAGCCGCCGGACGTCCTCCAGCGGCGCGGGCGGGCGCTGCTCGGTCAGGCGGTACTGGCTGCCGGTGCCCGCGTGCAGGACGACGCCGGGCCCCCACGTCGAGGAGCCCTCGACGGCGACCTCGACCGTGACGCGGCGCGTCGCGGCGTCCTGGTCGACGCCGCAGCGCGCGGTCGGGTCCAGCGCGAAGGAGCTGATCGTGACCGTCGCCGGCAGCGTGATCTCGAGCGTCCTCGGGCCCTGGTTGCGCGTCGCCCAGCCGCGGGTGCGGTCGCCGTCGAAGGCGCGCTCGGGGCCGCAGCCGCGGTGGGCGTACTCCGTGCCGTCGCGCACGTCGAGCACGGCGCCGGCGCCGAGGTCGGCCCAGTTGCGCCGCAGCTTCGCCGACGCCTCGGCGGTGGCGCCGCCGGCGACGACCACGTCGCGCAGGACCTTCGTCTCGTAGCCGTTGCGGGTCACCGTCAGGTGCCCGTACGTGCCGTCGGTCAGCCCCGCGATCTCGTAGCGGCCGTCGGCTCCGGTGCGCGCGCGCAGGTCGCCGGCGAACAGCTCGCCGCTGTCGTGGCCGCCGACCGAGACGACCGCGCCGGCGAGCGGGGCGCCCGTCTCGTCGCCGGTCACCGTGCCGGCGATCGCGCCCGTGGCGGCGCCGGGCGGCAGCGTGAAGTCCTCCTTCGGCGCGGCGTCGTCGCCGTCCTGCGCGGATGCGAACCAGCCCATCCCGCGCGCCGCGAACGCCGACCAGATGCGGCCCGCGTCGCCGCCCGCGCCGGGCGCCGCGTCGGCGCTCAGCAGCGCGTTGCGCAGGTCCAGGAACGACGAGTCGGTCGGCGTCTCGCGCAGCGCGAACGTCAGCAGGCCGCGCAGGCGGCGCACGCCCTCGACGGCCCCGTGGTCGGCGACGAGGCGGGCGCGCAGGTCCCACAGCGTCTGGGTGATGATCTCGCCGTCCTTGTGGACCTCGTGGCTGCCGGCGACCTTCGCGAAGTCGCCGTACGTGTAGCCGCCGGGACCCGCGCCCGGCGTCCCCGGGCAGGCGGGAGCCGCCGCGCCGACGGGGCAGTCCACGCCCTGCGAGCGCGCGACGGCGTTGCGCGGGTCGACGTGCCTGGCGACGCGCACCTCGCCGGGCGCGGGCGTGTCGGACTCCAGGCCCGCGCCGACGAGGTAGTCCAGCGCGTAGAGGTCGGCGACCCCCTCGTCGAGCGCCGCCGACTGGCGCAGCCCGAGCGCCGTCCAGCCCGTCGCGTCGATGACGAGACGGCCGATGAGGCCGTGGCCGTACTCGTGGTAGACGACCGACGCGTCGTCGCCGCCGTTGGTCGCCGGGATCGGAAAGCGGCTGCTCGCCCACAGGTACGCGCGCAGCGTCGGGCTGCTCCCCTCGGGCGGGACGCCCATCGACGCGTTGTTCAGCGCGCCCTCGATCGGGAAGCCGTTGGGCCCGTCGGCGCCGAACAGCGCGCGCCCGTCGACGCGGTCCTCGTTGCGGAAGTCGTCGAAGCCGATCGGCGCGGCCGCGAGGTGCGCGCGGAACGTCCGCAGGAAGTGGAAGAGCTGGGTCGCGGCCTGGCGCTGGTTGGTCTTCCAGGAGTCCGTGAAGCCGGGGATCCACGAGCAGCCGGCGGCCGGGCAGTTGCTGCCCGGCTGGCCCTGGCGCGGGTAGTTCCAGTTGCCGCCCGGGCTGACCGGCGGGATCGACTCGCCGGGATCGACCGCGTCGTTGGCGTTGACGTCGGTGAAGACCTGCGCGGTCGGGCCGATGAGCGCGCTCGACGACGACAGGTCCGAGCCGAACGACACGAGCCGCCCGGTGCCGCCCTGGGCGGCGCCGGGATGGTTGTCGAAGACGTGGCCGGAGGCGCGCCGCGTGCGCTGCCGGCGGCTGAGCTCGCGGCCGGTGCGCGCGTCGACGAGCTGGTCGTAGAGGTCCTCGACGCCCTGGCGGCGGATGACCCGCCAGGCCAGGCGCAGGTAGCCGGTCGCCGCCGTGTGGACGAGCGCGGCCTCGTCGCCGCCGGCGAAGCGCGCCCGGCGGTCGCCGCCGCCGCGGGCGCCGAGCACGCGCGGCGTCGCGACCGGTCCGCCCGTCCCGCGCGCCGCGACGGCGTACGCCTGCTCGGCCGTCAGCCGCGGCGCCGGCGCCGCCGCGGCGTCCTCGGCGAGGTCGGGGCGGGCGCCGCCGCCGACCGAGAGGATCCGCCCGTCGGTCGTGACCGTCGCGCGCAGGTCGCCCTCCAGGAGGGGGATCGCGCCGGCGCGCTGCTGCCAGCGCAGGCGCACGACGCGTCCGCCCGGGTCACGGCGCTCGCGCGCCAGGCGCAGCCCGCGCAGGTCGCCCGCGTCGAGCCCGAAGACGCGCTGGTGGCGGCGCACGTAGTCGAGCACCCGCTCGCGCGCGGGGGCCCGGGAGGGGCCGGTGAGCGCGCGTCCGTCGAGCCGGGCCAGGCGGCGCACGCCGCCGGTGCGCCGGTCGCTCTGCATGAGCACGTGCCCGCCGAGGCTGCGCGCGAGCGCGCGCCGGGCCGCGCGCACGCCGGCCGGCGGGTCCACGCTGCGAACGGGGATCCCCGGGCGCAGGAGGCTCGGCGCGCTCGGGGCCGCGGTCGACTGGGAGGCGCCCTGCCGCTCGCCGCCGAGCAGCACGGCGACGAGCGCGACGGTTGTCGCGAGGACGGCGGCGATGATCCGCTTGCGCTGACTCATGATGCTCCCCCTGCTGTGCCGCTACCGCGCGCCTCGGCGTGGGCCGCGGGCGGTGCGGGCGTCGTTGTCGATCTCGTTCACGCCGCGCAGCATCGGCGCAAGGTCCGCGTGCGTCATCGGGGACCGACCCCCAATCCGACCCCAAGGTTTGGCCTCGGGGGGCCTCTTGGGGGTCTCCGTGCGGCGGGCGGCTCGCTCAGGCGAGCACGGCGGCGAGCTCGCGCCGTCCGGCGATGTCGAGCTTGCGATACGCGTTGGAGAGGTGGACCTCGACGGTCTTGGGCGTGACGAAGAGCTCCTGCGCGATGTCGCGGTTGGACATGCCGCTTGCCGCCAGGTTCGCGACCCGCCGCTCCGACGGCGTCAGCGCGGCGACCCCGCCGACCGCCGAGCTGCGCGGGCGCGCGCCCGTCGCGAGCAGCTCGGCGCGGGCGCGCTCGGCGAGCCCGACCGCGTCGAGGCTCTCGGCGAGCGCGAGCGCTTGACGCAGCGGCTCGCGCGCGTCGGACGGACGGCGGTGCAGCCGCAGCGCCGTGCCGAGCGCGCACTGCGCCTTGGCGAGCTCCAGGCGGGCCGGCGAGCGCGCCAGCAGCTCGACCGCGTCGCGCAGGTCGTCGATGCCGCCCGCCCGGCGCAGCGTGCCCAGCACCCGCAGCGCGCGGCCGATCGTGCTCGCCGCGCCCCAGTGCCGGGCGCGGCGCACCTCCTCCTCCGCGAGCTCCGTCGCCTCGCCGGTGCGCCCGAGCGCGTCGAGGATCTCCGCGTACAGCGAGCGCCACGGGTGCGCGCAGGGGTTGACGTCCGGGGCCAGCCGCTCGCGATACGCGTCGCCGGCCGCGAGTGCCTCCTCGGTCCGCCCCTCGGCGAGCAGCAGGCGCGCCCGCGCGCCGCGCCAGTGGTTGGCGCCCTCGCCGACGACGTCCGCGCAGTCGCGCTCGGCGTCGAGCGCCTCGCGGGCGGCCGCGAGGTCACCGCGCTCGACGAGCACCTCGGCGAGGAAGGCGGCCGAGTACTCGCCGACCGTCTGCGAGCCCGTCGACCAGAGCTTCTGCTGCTCGCGGCCGGTCCGCACGGACGCCTCGGCCTCGGCGAGCTCGCCGTGGCGCATGAGCGTCCAGCCGCGCCAGAGGTTCACCGTCAGGACGCCGAACAGCGAGCCGCTGCTGTGGGCCCGGCGCAGCGCCGTCTCCCAGACGTCCATGGCGTAAGGGTCGTCGGCGTAGACGAGCACGGCGTTGGCGGCGACCCAGAACAGGCCGTTGTCGCCCTCGGTCAGCGTGCCGCCCTCGAGGGCGTCGCGCGCGAGCGGCGCGCACTCGGCGGCGCTGCCGCCGGCGACGCTCCAGTGGTAGGCGGCGCAGGCCGCGAGCATCCGGGCGCCGAGGCCCGCGCCGGCGGGCAGCGCGCGGTGGCGCTCCAGCCCGGCGAGGTCCTCCGCCGGGCCGCCGCCGAAGATGACCGACATCTTCTCGATCGCGACGAGCGCCGCGCGCTCGTCGTCGAGTTCGGCGGGCAGCTCGTCCTGGGCGCGGCGGGCGACCGCGTAGCCCTCGGGCGGGCGGCCGGTGAACATGAGCGTCCACGCCAGCGAGAACGCCAGGCGGGCGCGCGCCCGCGGGTCGTCGGTCGCCTCGTAGGCCTGGCGCAGGTGGTCGGCCCCCTCGACGCCCTGCACGTGCAGCTCGGCGTGGCCGAGCTCGGCCAGCAGGCGCGTGCGGCGCGCCGGCTCGAGCTCCTCGTCGAGCGCGCGGCGCAGCAGCGCGACCGCGCTGTCGGCGGCGCCGGCGCGCGCCGCCTCGCGCCCGGCCCGCTCGAGCACGTCGGCGACCCACGGCGCGAAGCCGCGCGGGGTGTTGAGCAGGTGCGCGGCGACGAGCTCGGCCTTGGCGCCGGACTCGTGCAGCAGCTCGGCGGCACGCTGATGCTCGAGCTCGCGCTCGCCGGGCGGCAGCTCGAAGTAGACGGCGTCGCGCACGAGCGGATGCACGAAGCCCAGCGGGCGGTCGGGCCGCACGATCTCCGCGCGCGCGAGCGCGCCGGTCGCCTCGGCGACCGCCCGCGCGGCGAGGCCCGACAGGTCGCCGATCTCGCGCAGCTCGGCGCCGTCGCCGAGCACGGCCATCGCCCGCGCGACGCGCGCCGCGGCGGACGACAGCCGCGAGAGGCGCAGCAGCACCGCGCGCGACACGGCGCGCGGGCCGAGCTCGCGCACGGCGCCGACGTTCGCCCCCGTCGGCGCGACGCGCTCGGCCTGCAGCGCGCGCAGCAGCTCCTGGACGAGCAGCGGGTTGCCGCCCGTCGACGCGTGGCAGGCGCCGGCGAACGAGTTCGCCGGCGCGGCGCCCAGCCGCTCGGCGATGAGGCCGGCCACCGCGACCGGGCTCAGCGGGCCAGGGCCGATGACGCAGGTCAGCGGATCGTGCGCGATCTCGCCGATGAGCGCCTCGTCGGCGCCGGGCTCGTTGGGCCGCAGGGTCGACACGACGACGGCCGGGACGTCCTCCAGGCGCCGCACGAGGTAGGCGAGGAAGCGCAGCGACGCGCGGTCGATCCAGTGCAGGTCGTCGATCGAGAGCAGCAGCGGCTGCTCGCCGGCGAGGTTGAGCGTCAGCCAGTACAGGCCGTGCAGCGCGGCGAAGCCCGTGTCCTCCTGGCCGGTCGCGCCGGCGTCCTCGAGGAGCGTGCCGAACAGAGGCGCCGCCGTGCCCGCGGCCCCCGCCAGCGCGCCGGCGCGCGCCGCCGGATCGACGAGCTCGGGCTCGAAGAGCTGGCGCACGACGCCGAACGGGAACTCGCGCTCGAGCTCCGAGCAGCGCGCGTGCAGGACGCGCAGGCCGCGCTCGGACGCGTCGCGGCGGACCTCGGCGAGCAGCGTCGTCTTGCCGATGCCCGGCGGGCCCTCGATGAGCGCCATCCGCGTCCCGGGCCCGGCGACGGCGCCGACGATCTCCTCGAGCTCGGCGAGCTCCCGGTCGCGCTCCAGCAGGGCGGCGTCGGCGCGGACGGTCGAGGACATGGCGCAAATATGACCGATCCCGGGCCGCTCTGGGACCGCGGCGGCGCGGGCGCCCGCACGCATCGCGCCGGGCGCTCGCCCGGCGGGCTTCGCGGGCGCCGGACCCATCGGGCCGGGCGCTCGCCCGGCGGGCTACGCGGGCGCCCGCACGCATCGCGCGGGGCGCCCGCCCGGCGGGCTACGCGGGCAGCCGCACGCGCAGGCGCGCGCCGGCCCCGTCCGGCGCCGCGGCGACCTCGACGTCGCCGCCGCCCGCCCGCGCCAGCCGCCGCGCGAGCGCGAGCCCGAGGCCCGCGCCGTCGCCGTCGCCGCCGGTGCGCCCCGGCTCGAAGACCGCCTCGCGCAGGTCGCCGGCGATGCCCGGCCCGTCGTCGTCGAGGTCGATCTCGATGGCGCCATGGCCTTCGCGCACGCCCAGCTCGACACGTGCGCCGGCGCGGCGCTCGGCGTTGTGCAGCAGCGGCGTGAGGATCCGCTCGGCGAGGTCGGCGTCGACGCCGACCTCGGCCGTGCGGGACAGGCGACGTCCAGCTCGATGCCGCGCGCCTCAAAGCGCCGCGCGCCAGCGCCGGCGATGCGCTTCAGCAGCGGGTCGAGCTCGACGCGACCGCGGTCGAGGCCGGCCTCCGCGCGCGCGGCCTTCATGAGCGTGTCGAGGATCGCGTTCATCTCGCCCGCGTTCAGCGCGATCGCCGCGAGGCCCTCGCTCGATCTCGCTCGGCGGAGCGGGCGCGGCGCGCAGCAGCTGCGTCTCCGCGGAGATCCTCGCCAGCGGCGTGCGCAGCTCGTGCGAGAGCTCGGCGCGACAGCCGCTGCTCGTGGCGCAGGCTCGCGGCGAGGCGGTCCAGCAGCGCGTCGAACGTGCGGCGAGCTCGCCCAGCTCGTCCGGGCGCGGATCCGGGCCGAAGCGCCGCTCGTGGTCGTGCGCCGACCAGTCGGCCGCGGTGCGCGTCATCTCGCGCACCGGATGCAGCGCGCGTCCGGTCGCGATCCAGGTCAGCCCGGCGACGAGCACGAGCAGCAGGCCGCCGAGCGCGATCGAGCCGACGAGCGCGACGTCCGTCGTGCGGTCGTAGACCTCCAGCGACTCGGCGACGACGACCGACGCCGACGGGGCGGTCGCCCGCCGACAGCTCGACGCCGTGCAGGCGCACGCCGCGATCGGGCGTCTGGCGAAGCGGCCCGGCGCGCCGCGCGAGCGCGTCCGCCGCGCGCTGCAGCGCGGCGTCGCCGGGCGCGCGCACGAGCGCGCGGCCGCGCTCGTAGATCCACACGTCGCGGTCGATCGCCTCGTCGTCGGGCGAGTCGCGCACGACGACGCGACCGTCCCGGACGGCGGCGGTCGTCGTGGCGGCGGCGGCCTTCGCGCGCAGCGTGCGCTCGACGTCGCGGTCCAGCGACATGCGCAGGACGACGTTGAACGTGGCCACGAGCAGCGCGACGACGACGGCCGCGGCGAGCGAACGACAGCACCGTGACGCGGGTGCGCAGCGTGCGCGGGCGGCGCATCAGCCGAGCCGGTAGCCGACGCTGCGCACCGTGACGATCGCCGCTCGGGCGCGATCTCGCGCAGCTTGCGGCGCAGCCGCGCGACGTACTGGTCGAGCGTGTTGTCGTGCACGATCGCGCCGTCGGGCCACGCCGCGCCGACGAGATCGCGGCGCCGCACGACCGCGCCGTCGCGTCCGGCGAGCGCGGCGAGCAGGCGAAACTCGGTCGGCGTGAGCTCGGTCGCGCCGGCCGGCCCGCGACGACGTGGGCGGCCGGATCGAGCACGACGCTGCCGGGCAGCGCCGGCGGGCGGCGCAGCGCGCCCGCGCGGCGATGCAGCGCGCGCAGGCGCACGACGAGCTCGGCGAACGCGAACGGCTTGGTGACGTAGTCGTCGCCGCCCGCCGTGAAGCCCGACGACGCGATCGGTGAGCGCGTCGCGCGCCGTGAGGAACAGCACCGGCGCGCCGAGGCCGCGCGCGCGCAGCGCCTGGCAGAGGTCGCGACCGTCGGCGTCGGGCAGGCCGACGTCGATGACGGCGAGGTCGAAGGCGCTCTGCGTGGCGCGGCGCATCGCCGCCGCGGCGTCGGCGGCGACGAGCACGTCGAAGCCCTCCTCGCCGAGCCCGCGGGCCAGCAGCGCGCGCAGCTCGGGATCGTCCTCGACGACGAGCACTGTCGGTCGCACGCACGCAGCATGACGACGCGGCCGCGGCAGCCCGTGACGGCAGTCAGGAGAAGTTCAGGCGCGCGCTGCGAGCCTGCCGCGCATGACAGCCACCACGACGCTCCCAGCGCCGGTCGGCCCACCTGGCGTCGGATGCTCAACAAGGTCCCGGAGGTCACGCTCTTCTTCTGGGTGATCAAGATCATGGCGACGACCGTCGGCGAGACCGCCGCCGACTACCTCAACGACACGCTCGGCTTCGGCCTGACGAACACGACGTACGTCATGGGCGCGCTGCTGCTCGTCGCGCTCGGCTTCCAGTTCAGGGCGCGCACGTACGTGCTGCCGGTGTACTGGCTCGTCGTCGTCTTCGTCCGCGTCGTCGGCACGCTCATCACCGACAACCTGACCGATGCGGCCGGCGTCCCGCTGACGCTGAGCACGGCGGTCTTCGCCGTCGCGCTCGCGCTGACGTTCGCCGGTTGGTATGCAGCGAACGGACGCTGTCGATCCATACGATCGTCACCTCCCGACGCGAGCGGTGGTACTGGGTGACGATTCTCTTCACGTTCGCGCTGGGGACGGCGGCCGGCGATCTCGTCGCCGAGAAGCTCAGCCTCGGCTACGGCGTCTCGGCGGCGATCTTCGGCGGCCTGATCGCGCTCATCACGGTCGCCCACTTCCGCCTGCGGCTCAACGCGGTGCTCGCCTTCTGGCTGGCGTACATCCTCACGCGCCCGCTCGGCGCGTCGATCGGCGACGGGCTCTCGCAGAGCCGCCACGCCGGCGGGCTCGGGCTCGGGACGACGGGTACGAGCGCCCTGTTCCTGTCGACGATCCTGTGCCTCGTGACCTATCTGACGGTGACGCGCCGCGACGCGACCGAGGTCCAGGCGCAGGCCGCCTGAGGGGGGGCAGATGGACATGACCCTGCTCCACGCGCTGAACGGGTTCTCGCGCGCCACGACGGCATCGAGGATCCCGTCTCGCTCTACGAGGGCGGGTCGCAGCTGCTCTTCCTCGGCTCCTCGTCCTCTTCGTGCTCGTCGACCGGCGAGCGCGGGCCGCTGCGACGGGCGGCCGTCGCCGGCGGCCTCGGCGCGGGGGTCGCGCTGGCCGTCGCCCAGGTGCTCGCGCGCGCCGCCGACCGCCCCCGCCCGTTCGTCGCCGACCCCGGCGGGGTGCACCTCTTCGCCGCCCACGCCGCCGACGCGAGCTTTCCCAGCGACCACGCGACGGCGGCGTTCGCGATCGCGACCGCCGTGCTCCTGCGCGATCGGCGCTGGGGCACGTTCGTCCTCGCGCTCGCGGCGCTGCTCGCGGCCGGCCGGGTGGCGATCGGCGTGCACTACCCCAGCGACGTGCTCGCCGGGGCCGCGCTCGGGGCGGCCGCCTCGCTGGCGCTGTGGCTGCCGGCGCTGCGGCGGAGGACCGACGGGCTGGCCGACGCTCTCGGGCGCCTGCTCGCCGTCACGCGCGCGCGGCTGCCGCGCCCGGCTCCCAGGTGAGCGCGGGCGTCGCGGCACGATGGCGGCGGCTCGCGACGTGAGCCTCCCCGTGTGAGGCCGGCGAGCCGGCGACGCCCGCCTCAGGCCGCGCAGCGCAGCCGGAAGCGCACGACGGTCCCGGACTCGGCGTCCGCGAGCCAGATCCGGCCGCCGTGCGCCTCGACGATCGCGCGCGAGATCGCCAGGCCCAGGCCGGCGCCGCCGTCCGAGCGGGCGGCGCGCTCGCCGCCCTGGAAGAACGGCTCGAAGATCCGGTCGCGCTCGTCGCCGCCGATGCCCGGCCCGCTGTCGGCGACCTCGACCTCGATCGCGTCCTGGTCGGCGGGCGCGGCGCGCACGACGACGCTGCCGTCGGCGGGCGTGTGGCGGATCGCGTTCTGGATGAGGTTGAACAGCACGCGCTGGATCTGCTCGGGGTTGGCCTGCGCGGCGGCGAGCCGCGGCGCCAGCTCGGCGCGGACGGCGACGGCGCCCGCCTCGGCGTGGGGGCGCATCGCCTCGATCGTCTCGGCGACGAGCTCGCCGAGCTCGACGCGCTCCATCGTCCAGCGGATGTCGCCGGACTCCAGCCGCGAGAGCTCGAAGAGGTCGTCGATGAGCGCGCTGAGCGCGTGCACGTTCGTCGAGATCCGCGCGAGGTACTCGCGGCGCATCGCGGGGTCGGTCACGAGGTCGTCGTCGATCGCGTCGACGAGCAGCCGCAGCGAGGTCAGCGGCGTGCGCAGGTCGTGCGAGACGGCGGCGATGAGCCCCCGGCGGGCGCGCTCCTCGCCGTCGAGCGTGACGACCATCGCGTCGACATCGGCGCCGAGGCGGGCGAGCTCGTCGCGGCCGCCGAGCGAGGTGCGCACGTCGCGCCGGCCCTGCCCGACGGCCTCGAGCGTCGCGCGGACCGCGTCGACGTCGGCCAGCGCGCGGCGGCCGAGCAGCCGCCCGGCCCACAGCGCGAGCGCGCCGGCGTAGGCGGCGATGAGGGCCGTGAAGAACGCGTCGTGGCCCGAGACGAACATGAGCTGCACGAAGAGCGCGACCGCGACCGCGAGCTGGGCGGCTGCCACGGCGGCGAGCAGCGCGAACTGCCGGCGCAGCCCGCCGATGCGCCCGCGCGCGGCGACGATCGCGTGCCCCGCGAAGACCGTCGCGGCGCCGAGCGGCAGGAGGATGAGCAGCGTGCTGCGCCCCGCCGCCGAACCGTAGCCGGCGGCCGCCAGCCCCGCGACGACGACCGCCGCGAGGGCCGCGAAGCCGAGGCTGCGGCTCATGGCGAGAACCGGTAGCCGACGCCCCAGACCGTGTCGATGAAGCGCGGCTTGGCGGGGTCGGGCTCGATCTTCGCGCGCAGCCGCCGGATGTGGACCGTGACCGTCGAGGTGTCGGTGTAGAAGGAGTACTGCCAGACGAGGTCCATGAGCTGGTTGCGCGTGAACGCCTGCCCGGGGTGGCGGGCGAGGAAGAGCAGCAGGTCGAACTCGCGCTGGGTCAGCGCGACCTCCTCGCCGCCGACGGTGACGCGCCGCGCCGCGGGGTCGATGACGAGCTCGCCGAACGCGATCGGCTCCTCGTGGCCCGGCGCGGTGTCCAGGCGCCGCAGGACGGCGTCGACGCGTGCGACGAGCTCGGCCGGCGAGAACGGCTTGACGACGTAGTCGTCGGCGCCGAGCCGCAGCCCGACGACGCGGTCGGACTCCTCGCCGCGCGCGGTCAGGAGGATGACCGCCGTGTGGTCGCGGTCGCGCTCGCGCACGCGGCGCATGACCTCCAGCCCGTCGATGCCCGGCAGCATGAGGTCGAGCACGATGAGGTCCGGTGAGGACCGGTGGACGGCCGCCATCGCGGCGTGGCCGTCGCCGGCGACCCGCGTGCGGTAGCCCGCGCGCTCGAGGTAGCGGCACAGGACCTCGGCGATCGTCGGCTCGTCGTCGACGACGAGGATGTTCCCGCGGGAGTGCTCGGCCGTCGCCATGGGACTGCGATGGTCGCAGTTCCGGGCGCCCGCGTTACGCGCTCGGAGGAGCGTTCATCGTCTGTTCATCGGGCCGCGATCGTCGCAGCCGTCGGCGTGTTCTCGAAGGACGTCACACCCGTGGAAGCGACCCGACGCAGACGAGCGACGCCTTCGTCGCGGCTGCGCCAACGGTGGCCGAAGAGCTGGCGACGACCGTCGTGGCGGCCGACCCCCACGAGTCGGAGCCGATCGAGCACAGGACGGTGCCCGTGTCGCCGGCCGGGCTCGTGAAGTGGCAGTCCCGTTGTCCGGCTGGGTCGCGTGGCTGCTGTAGAGCTGGCCGTTGGCTGGACGAGGTACTCGCACGCGGTGCCCGGCGCGCAGGTGAGACAGGAGCGCCTGACGACATGGGGTCGGTTCGGGCACCACCGGGCGTCGCGCGCACCGCGAGAAGCCCGTCCTGCCTCTCGATGGTTCGACCGACGGCTTGCGTACCGCTCTTGCGTTCTGGTAGATAGTCACCGACGCGAGCGGGCGGGTGGTACGGGGCGACTTCTCGTCAGGTGGCTCTCGCGGACGGCGCCCACACAACTCGGGAGGGCCATCATGCGCGGCGCCGTCTTGCGGTCGGTCTGGGCATCCGTTTTCACGCGCCGCCCGACGCGTTGTGCGCGTCACGGGGGTGTGGCGGCGTCCGTGTGGTCACGCCGGCTTGTCGTTGTAGGATGCTCGTTGGCGAGTCTCGGGATGTTCCCGTCGCTGGCCTTGGCGCAGGCAACCTTGACGGGCGTCTATCCCCAGGCCGCATTTGAGAGCCAGTCGTTGACGGATCGATCCAGCATCGGCGTCAACGTCATCAACGGTAATTTGTTGGTGTCGGCCTCAGATTTGCAGATCGCGGGCACGGGGCTGGATCTCGCTGTAGGTCGCACGTACAACGGTCTGTCGCAGTCCAGCGGGTCATTTGGGTCGCGCTGGAACATGGGCACCGGGCAGGACGTCCGGCTTTATGACGGCGGATCGTCGGTGCAGCTCTACGGGCCGTCGGGGGAGGTGCTGACGTTCACCTATGACTCCCCCAGCGGCACCTACAACGCTCCCCCGGGGATCCACGCCACGCTCACGCGCAACGAAGACTTCACGCCGGAGAATCCTGACTGCGACTATCCACCCCAGCCCGCATGCTTCACATATACGTTCATCCTGAGCGACCACGCCACTGGAGAGCGGCTGACGTTCTCGAGTTCCGGGGCCGGGCATTGGGAGCGACTGGAAAGCCAGGACGACCGTCGCACGAACGTGATCAGTTTCGCCTATACAGCGGGCAAGCTCGCGTCGATTCGCGACACGCAGGGCCGCACGCTGACGGCCACACAGGACGGTGCGGGACGGATCACGCGCCTGACCGACGTCACGCAGCGCAGCGTCGCGTATGCCTATGACGCCCAAGGCCGGCTTGCGAGCTATACCGACGGCGAGGGCAAGGCGACCGGGTATGGCTATGACTCAGCCGGGCGCCTGGACTCGATCACGACGCCGGCGGGACGCGTGACCCGGTTTGCGTACGACGCGCAGGGCCGCACCACGTCGATCATCCGCACGACAGATCCGGCAAAGACCACCGGGCCGACCACGACGTTTACCTACGCCACAGGAGCACCGTGCTCATCGGGGGAGTCGCGGACGGTGATCGCCGATCCGCTCGCCGCGACGTCGAGCGGGCACACCGTGACGTACTGCGGCGACTCGCTCGGTCGCGTCGTCAAGACCGTGGACTCCGCAGCCAACACGACGACGACGACCTACACCTCAGGCGGTGACGTGGCGTCTGTCAAGACCCCCGGTGGCGGCGTGACCAACTACGCCTATGACGCGCAGAAGCGCACACTGGTCTGTGTCCAGGGCGGTGTCACACAGATCCAGAACTGCCAGAGCACCAGCGGCGGGATCAAGACGACGATCGAGTACGCCAACACCGACTTTTTCACGAAGTACTTCCCGACGCGTGTCACCAACCCGCAGGGCAGCGTTGAAACGTACTGCTATAACGGCGCCACGCCGTCCTGCGGGTATACCGGTCCGACGGGAACGCTCGCCTCCTGGTCGAACGGGCTCACGACACAGAGCACGTGGCGCTACAGCTACGACACCAAGGGCAACGTCACGTCTGAGACCGACGCCACTGGAGCCGTCACGACCTACAGCTACGACAGCCTCGGCAACCTGCGCATGACGACGCCCCCCGCGGGCGTCGGGCTGGGCGCTTGGACGATCACTCCAGACGCGCTCAGTCGCCCCCGAGTCGTCACGGACGGCAACGGTGTGGCTCAGACGACAACGTTCGACGCGCTCGACAGATCGCGGGTGATTGCGTTCGCAGGCGGACTGTCATATGGGTATGACTACGACGCAGATGGCATCCAGACTCGCCTGTCGGACGCCGACGGATCGGTCACGACCTACAGTCCCGATCCGCTTGGTCGCTTGGAACGCGAGGACTTCCCCGGCGCCTCCAACGTCTACACGTATGACGCCGCGAGCAACCTGAAATCGATCACCGACGGCGGCGGCATGACGACATATGCCTACAACGGGCTCAACCAGCTGCTGTCGGTCACCGAACCCAACGACACCCAGTCGACGACGTTCGCCTACAACGCCGACGGTGACCGCACGCGGATGACGTATCCGAGCGGCGTCTCGGTCAACTGGGGCTATCACACCGCCAGCGGACGCATCCAAAGTGTCAACAACATGGCACCGAACGGCGAGCTGCTCAAAGGCTTCACTTACGATTACGTAAAAAACGCCCGCGACACGGAGTTTGCGCAAACGACGACCACGACGACGATGGTCGACTACGATGACGGAACGGGCGTTATTGTGAAGGTCCCTCAGGTAGACACGACCGTCACGACCTACGATGCGTTTGACCGCCCCGTCGAGGCTGTCACAAACGGCGTACATCCCTCTCACTATCTGTTCGTGCTCGACGGCGTCGGCAACCGCCTCAGCGAGACGATCAACCTCACCGGCCCCAGCGGGGGCACCACGACAACATGGGCATATGACAGTGCAGGTCTGCCGTGCTGGTCGGCCGTCGGGGCCCCCAGCGGCTCCACGTGCGCCCAGCGAGCGCGAACGTACCACCACGACGCCAACGGCAACCAGACCGACAGCACCCTGCTCGCCGTGCAGTACAACGCCGCGCGACAGCCCACGAGCATCTACTCAAGAGCGCACTTCTCGACGCGGAACACCGTGGTCTACCGCGGCGCGGATCAGTCCGAGCTCATCCGCGATAGCGGCCTCGTGGTGCACAACAACATCCTCGGCGTGTCCGCGCACGGCAGCAACCGATACACCCTCGCCGACGACGGCACGCTCATCTCACAGCGACCCAGCGCGCCTGCAGGACGCCGAAACTACCTCGTTGACGGCTTCGCTTCGGTCGTCGGCCTGACGGACAACTCCGGCGCGCTGAAGGTCAGCTACGACTACGACCCCCACGGGCACGCGAAGAACAACGCGCCCACCGGCGATCCCAACCCCTTCGGCGCAGGCTCTGTCCTGATGCAGGGGATCGGCAACCTCGGCGTGGCCTGCAAGGCGGGCGCCAGCGGACCCATCCGCGCGGGCGGCAAGGGCATTCCTCCCGGACGCGGGGGACGCGCCAAGGCCCCCGGACTCCGAGACCCGCACGAAGGCCGCCGCATCCAGCCCAAACCGGCCACAAAGGCGCTACCGGCTGCCCGTCAGGTAGACGCTGCCTGGGGTGCTGGTGTCTACAAGCACGGCGGCCTCATGTCGTCGATCGAGCACATCAACTACCGCCACGCATTCGGGTCCGGTTTCAAGAACGTCAGCCGCTTCTCCGAAGGGACGTCGGTCCGACAGATCAAGCAGTACGTCGACGACGCCCTTCGCTACGGGGACGTTCAGGGCGGGACGATCAACTACAACCTCGGCAGAACGATCGGCACTGACGCGGCTGGGAATGCGGTCACGGGCATCCGGGTGCACGTCCGCAGCGGGATCATCCGAACGGCGTACCCGGTGGCGCGATGACCGCTGGACTTCTCGACGAGTTCCTCGCGGAGGAGTGCACGCCGCACGTCGTCCAGCTCTTGCGCGAGGCTGCGCAGGTCGAGTCGGGCGAGCGGTACTTCACGTTCAACCGCTTCAACGTCCGACTCGATCTCGACGCCGGCATCGCAACCATCGAGGACGAACTCGATCCGGATCTCGAAGCGGACCTTCCAATCGACGAGTTCGTGCAGCTCGTTCTTGCCCGGGGCGGCTGACACACGCATGACGCGGACGCGGCGGTCTGTGCTCGCGCTGTTGATCGCGACGATCGCGCTCGTCTATGGCGTACCGGCGACGGTCAGCCATTCGGCGTTCACTCCGTCGGCGGTCCACGCTCCGACCTACGAGTACGACTCGCCCGCCGCGGCTACGACACCGCCCACCAACACGCGTACCGACGCGCAGCAGGCGACACCGGGTACGCGGACGGCGTTGCGGTCGTCGCCGTCGCGAATCGGCCGCTTCCTTGCCGCAAAGGGTCCAGGTCGAGCGGCCGATGACGTCGTAGACGACGTCAGCCGGGCTGCCCGCGCGCCCTCGACGCCATTCGGGCGGCTCAAGCAGGACTTCCTGGACAACCCGGACGACTGGAAGGTCTGGTCCTCACACGCTGAGGCCGCGCGCAACCGCGCAGCACGAGGAGGGGCCAGCATCCAGACGATCTATGTGAATCGACGCACCGGCGACCGCTTGGTGTGGCACACGGTCGTCAGCCGTTCGGGTCGCGTGATCGATGACCACCCTAGGCCTTACTACAAGGCGCGCGACGGTGAGTAACTCCGAGTTCACCATCGACATGCTCGTCTTGGACGCTGTCCAGGACGACGTGGAGCAGCTTCCGAGCATCATACGGATGCTCGCCGAGTGGCGCCACCAGCTGGACGTGGAGTACACGGCGGACGACGCAGTCGCCGCGTTGGCGCGGCTCCTTGATAGCGGCCTTATCGCGGCACTAGACGAGTCGCGTGAGAAACCGGAGCTAGTGCCCGTGCCTTCGCCTGGGACTTCCCCATCCGCGCTCCGTCGGTACTGGTACGAACCGACGGCAGCTGGACGCTCCACATGGGAAGCCTGGGACGAGAGGATCGGGTCGCAGTGAGACGTGCGGCGATCTCGAGTTCGGCTCGATATCGCTTCTTCGCTGTCGTCTGGGTGCTACCGCTCCTGCTCGCGGCGGTCGGGTCTTCGGCGGCGGCGCACGGCGCCGACGGCAGCTGGCAGGAGGTTGGCGGCTATGTCTACGACGCGCGCGCTGCGGCTACGACCGCGAGTCTCAACACGCGCACTGCCGAGTTCCGTGGCGACGACGCGACCCGCGAGGTTTCGCGGGGGCGGGCGCGCGTTGCGGCGGGTCGCAGTGCCGCAAAGGAAGCACCGGCGATCGTCCGTGGTGGAGAGACGGCTGCGACTCGTTACGGGCGTGAGATCCACAAGACGTTCGACTACGGTCCGGGCTTCCGGAGGGAGTTCACGTTGCCGAGTGGCCGCAGGGCGGACGGGGTGAATCTGCGGACCCGCGAGGTCGTCGAGCTCAAGCCGAACAACCCGAGGGCGATCGCGCAGGGACGGCGCCAGCTCGACGCTTACGCTCGCGAGCTCGAGGAGCTGTATCCGGGGGCGCCGTTCACGCGGCGGCTGGAGACCTACGACAGACCATGAGCGAACGCAACGCTGTCCAACTGGGCTTTGATCGGTTCGGCCGGGAGGCGGGCTTCGAGAAGAAGTCGGGATCGTGGTATGGCCGCGGCGATGAGGTCATCGCGATCTCGAACCTTCAGAAGTCGCAGTATGGCCCGCAGTACTACTTCAACCAGGGCTTCTGGCTGCGCCAGCTCGACGACGAGGCCTTCCCCAAGAGCAACCTCGCGCACATCGCCGCGCGGATCGAGGATCTGCTGCCTGACGTCGAGCAGCGCGTCGGTGAGCTTCTCGATCTCGAGTTCGAGATGCCCGAGGAGCAGCGCGTCGACGAGCTGGTCGCGCTGCTGAAGGATCACCTGCTACCGCTGATCGAGCGAGGCGGCTCGATCGCGGGATTGCGCTCGATGGTCGATGACGGCACGTTCGTCGCGGCGGGGATCCGCGGCCCGGCACAGGAAGCGTTGGGCATCCTGCGCCGATAGCTCGAAGCGTCAGCCGGTGTCCGTGCCGCAAAGGGCGCAGCGACCGGCTTGGACGATCTCGCCCGCGCCGCTGCGGGTCCCCGGGGAAGGGCGGTCAGAGCGCTGCGGGCCATGCGCTTCAGAAGCACGGTGACCGTCCGGGAAGCGTCTGTCCACGAATCACCTCGCCTGCTGAACGCTTGCGGATCGGTCAAGAACTGGGCGGGGACTATCTGACCCATCCTCAGGCCAGGGAGCGGATTCGCCGTGACGGCGTGCGCATCTTCGAGTTGCCAGACGGACGAGGCGTCTCGTTCCGGCAAGAGGGGACCCTGCGAGGGTTCCTGGAAACCGGCGATCTCGCGGGTGCAGCAGTCGAGGGGCAGCACCCCGGCTGGTGGCAGCGCCAGCGTGGTCGCGTCGTTACTAGCGCGCCCCGAAGTCGTCTTGGCAGCCCAGGCGAGGGTCGCACCCCCTTTCGTCGAGGAGGGAACCGCTCGCCATCGCGCCGCATGGAGCCAGTGGTCGCGACGCGGCCGGTGCCGATATCGCACCGGGAGCGTCGGGACGAACGAGACTCAGACGGTCGAGAGGCGCGAGGTGCGGATGCCGCACTGGGCGCGTCCGGACCCCGTCGCGAAGCGCTGCTGCCGTTCGCGCGCGACGGGCAAACGTGCCGTGGCTACAGCGCGAGCAGGAGCCTGAGCGCGCTGTCGACAGCCTGCATCTCTGCGGCATCGAGTCTGCCGGCCGACGCACCCAGCCGTTGCGGATCGACGACGGTCGTCTGCTCGACGAGCACGCGCGTCTGCGTCCCCAACAGCCCGATCGTCGGTCGGAAGGTGGCCGGCCGCGCGCTCGTGGACGTCGGTGCAACGAGTACGGTGCTGAGCTCCAGGAGGTCGTCGGCCTGAACGACGATCGCGTAGCGCGCTCCGCGCTGCTCTCGGCCTCGC
Source organism: uncultured Solirubrobacteraceae bacterium (assembly GCA_963769555.1). GTDB lineage: Bacteria > Actinomycetota > Thermoleophilia > Solirubrobacterales > Solirubrobacteraceae > CADCVQ01. Next base: position 92,733 of record CAVYMD010000003.1, read on the forward strand.
ACACCCCGAGCAGCGGGCAGGCGAAAGACCTCGCCACGGACCACGGTCAGTGCTCGACCGCGGGGGCCAACCCAGCCAACTGCTCGCGGATAGCTCGCATTTCCTCACGGTCGGCTGCATCACCGGCGAGCAGACGAACCTCCTCGCGCACCGCCGCGCGGCCGCGTCGTCGTGCTGCAGCCTCCTGCAGAGCGGTCCTCACGGCCTCCGAGTCGTTCAGACCTTCCGCCCGAACGACGTCCAGCGCGGCGGCGCTCGCGTCGTCCAGCCGTACGTGCAGAGAGCGAGCCACAACCGCACCGTAGCACGGATCGTGCTACACAGCCGGCGGTCGCGATCGTCGCGGCATAGCGCCGCTTCTCGCGCACACGGGCGCTCTCGTAGGCGGCCGCCGCGCCGCTTCTGCCCCTCGTCCGGAGGGAATGCGTGAGCCGTGGGCCGCCGCGCAGCAGCACAGATCACCTGGGGTGGTGCACCCTTGTGCGATGACCGAGCGTGGTTACGCTCCGGGCGTGAGGAGGAGTCACCGATCTGCTCGTTCGCTGACCGCGTCGCAATGAAGCGCGCGACTGGGAGAGGGGACCGATCTGGTCGAGCGCTTGGCCGAGGTGCATGGCGAACTGCCGGGCGACGAACCGCCGCGTCAGGCGAGGCCGGAGGCCGTCCCGTCTTCGCCCGAGCCCCGTCACGTCGGCGACAGCAGCATGTCGGCGATCGAGTCCGCGAGCCAGTCGACGAAGGCCTCGTGCGGCCAGCCGTAGTCGTGCACCAGGGAGCAGTAGACGGAGGAATCGCCCACGGCGAGGAGGATGTCGGTGGCGCGCTCGACATCGAGGCCGTCGCGCAGACCGTAGGTGGCGAAGTGCTCGGCGGCCTCGCGAAAGCCGGCCCGGCGTAGCTGCTCGCCTTCGGTCGAGATGGCCTTCACGTCGGGGTCGTGCGTCGCCGCGTTGATCACCTGCTTCAGCCTGGCGCCTCGCATCTCGATCGCTCCCAGTCCCTCGACGAAGTGACGCACGGACTCGCGGCCGGCCGGAGCTTCGATCATCGCGCGCCAGAACGGCTGCTGCTGGGGCGGCAGGGGCTCGTCGTCGCCCAACACGGCGCGCGCGTTGCATGCCTCGAGAAGGCCCGCCTTCGTGTGGAACGTGAAGTACACGGTCTGAACCGCGACGCCGGCGCGTTCTGCGACGTCGGCCATCCGCGTCCCCGTGAAGCCCCGCTCAACGAACAGGTCGTAGGCGGCGTCGAGGATGCGCCGCCGAGTGGCGTGGGCGCGCTCGCGACGCGAGGGCTTGTCTGGGTTGACGGACGCGTGCAGTCCCCCTAGGCTACCGTAGTCAGTCACTAAAGTCGGACTCTAGTGTGGAGCTACGATCAATGATGCGCTTCCTCTTCGCGACCATGCCGTTCGACGGTCACTTCAAGCCGCTGACCGCAATCGCCGCGCGCCTGCAGGAGCTCGGGCACGACGTTCGTTGGTACGCGGGACCCACGTACGCGGCGGCGCTCGACGCCCTCGGGATCGCGCACCTGCCGTTCCGGCGAGCGAACGCGGTGAACGGCGAGAACATCGGTACGCTGTTCCCCGAGCGCGAGCGCCTGTCGGGCCCGAAGCTGATCGCGTTCGAGTTCGAGAACGTGTTCGTCGCGAACTGCGAAGCGCACTACCGCGACATCGAGGAGATCCGGCGCGAGTTCCCGTTCGACGTGCTGATCGCGGACGCGGGGCTCTACGCGAGCAAGCTCGTCGCGGAGAAGCTGGGCGTGCCGGTGTACACCGTCGGGGTCGGGACGCTGACGTTCAACTCGCCTCACGTACCGCCGAACTTCTTCGGCCTGAAGCCGGCGCGGTCGCCGCTCGGGAAGGTCAGGGACCACATCTTCGACGCGATGGTCAACAGCACGATAAAGCCCGGGGCCAAGCGGTTCAACGACCTGCTCGAGGCCGAGGGCCTGAGACCACTGCCGGCACCGCGTGACTTCTTCGACATCCCCGCCGACGTCTCGACCACGTTCTGGCAGAGTGGCGTCCCCGGGTTCGAGTGGCCACGCCCGGACCTGCCGGAGAACGTGCGGTTCGTCGGGCCACTGCTGCCGCACCCCACCGCGACCCCGTCCGGACACATCGACCGCCTCGAGGGGCCCGACTCGGTCATCGTCGTGTCACAGGGCACCGTCGACAACAAGGATCCGGAGAAGCTCCTCGCGCCTGCGCTCCAAGCGCTCTCCGGCACCGAGCACGTCGTCGTCGCCGCGACGGGCGGCTGCAATACCGAGCAGCTGCGCGAGCGATTCCCCGCCGAGAACGTCGTGGTCGAGGACTTCGTCGACTTCGCGACGATCTTCGAGCGCACCCGCCTTCTGGTCTGCAACGGCGGCTACGGCACCGTCATGCTCGCGCTCTCGCACGGCGTGCCCGTCCTGTCGGCGGGCAAGCGCGAGGGCAAGAACGACATCAACGCCCGCATCGACTACTTCGGCGTCGGCATCGACCTGCGCACCGAGCGGCCGGCCGCGACCAAGATCGCCAAGGGCGTCACGCGCATCCTCGCCGACCCCGGCTACACCGAGCGCGCCATGCGGCTGCGCGACGAGTTGCGGTCCTACGAGCCGATCGACCTCGTCGTGAGCGAGCTCGCCGCCTTGAGGCCGGGGAGCGCATCGGGTGCACGGGCCGGCTGAGCGCCATCGAGATCGCGCGTTCGCACCCCTGTCGCACCCTCTCGCACCACCGGCCGCGCTGACTCGACGGACCGCGAGCCAGCGGGGGTTCGCGGTCCGAGCAGGGAGGCTGCCCCGGGCCACCGGGCGGCGGGCGGCGGGCGGCGATCCCAGGGCAGAGCACGCCGTCGTCACGGGCGTGGGGGCGGGTGACCGGAGCGGCAGCCCGCGGTCACCCTTACCGGAGGCTGAGCCGACCGATGGATGCGGGTTTCGAAGCCCGGGGTAGATAGGCGCGGTACGGGCGACGCGGCCGCCCTTGGCTCGTCGGCCCGGAGCGCTCGTTTTCGTCGAAAAGGGAAGCTCTCGACGAGCCTTCGTGCGGCGCCCTCTGACATCGCTCCAGGAATGGCGTGCTGGGCTGGATCGAGGATCGAGAGCGTCGAAGCCGCTCTCCCACGTACGACGGCGATGATGATCTCCGGCGGGTTGGTTGCGCTTCAGTCGACGGCGACGATGGCGTCGATAATGACCGGAACGTTGAGGGGTGAGGGTCCTTGGCCGGGGGAGGAACGCGCGTGGCGTCCGGCATCGCCCCAGAGCTCGATGATGAGGTCGCTGAACCCGTTCGTGACGGCCGCGTTCTTGCCGAATCCGGGCGCGCAGTGAACGTAGCCGACGGCGCGCAGCCAGCGGGTGACGCGGTTGAGGGAGCCGAGCTCGCGCTCGAGCGAGGCGAGGATCGACAGCGCCGTGAGGCGGGCTGCGGCGTAGCCCTGTTGGAGGGTGAGATCGTCGCCGACGCGTCCCTGCACGAGCACGTTCGACCCGTCAAACGGGCCGTGTCCGGCGATGTACGCCAGGCCACCGTGGATGGTCACGAGCTCGAAGTTGCCGGGGGGCTGCAGCGGCGTCGGGAGGGCGATCCCCAGTTCCTGCAGTCTGCGATCGACGGACATCTCAGGTGCCTTTTTCGAGGTGGGGGAGCGCATCGAGCGCTGGCAACTCGGTCACGTCCTCCTGTGCGTTGGGATCGGTCCGCGCGAGGACGGCGACGGCCGCGTGCGTCGCGCTGGGATTGAGGACGAGGTGGGGCACGCCCTCGGGGATGTAGACGAAGTCCCCGACCCGCGCGACGATCCGGTGTTCGAGCTGATCGCCGAACCGCAGCTCCATCTCCCCCTCGATGACGCAGGCAGCCGATTCGTGCTCGTCGTGGCGGTGGGCGCGCGACCGCGCTCCCGGGGGCAGGCTTGCGAGTTGCAGGCACAGGCCGTGTGCGCCGGCGCTGGCCGACGAGACACCGGCGGCGTACGTCACCCCGGTTCTGCCCTCTGCCGCCGCGCCCGCGGACACCAGGACGCACCGCTTCGCCTCAATACTCCCCATGGGACGATATATACTCCCGAAGGGAGGATGAGTCAACTGCCGAACCTCAGCACGACGTCGTACGTCATCCTCGGCCACCTCGCGCTGCGCGACTGGTCGACCTACGAGCTCGCGCAGCAGATGACGCGCAGCACCCGCTGGTTCTGGCCGCGAGCACAGAGCAAGATCTACGAGGAGCCCAAGAAACTCGTCGCTCACGGCCTCGCGACCGCAACGCGCGAATACACCGGTCGCCGCCCGCGCACGACCTACGCGATCACACGCAAGGGGCGCCAGGCGCTGCGGCGCTGGCTCGACGAGCCGACGCAGTTTCCGATCGTCGAGTTCGACGCCGCGGTCAAGGTGCAGTTTGCCGAACAGGGCACCAAGGCGCAGCTGCTCGCGACGCTCCGCCGCGCCCGCGAGCACGCGGAACGCACTCGCGACGAGCAGCTCGCGCTCGCCGCCGACCTCGCCACGACCGGCGGACCGTTCCCCGATCGCCTCCACGTCAACGAGCTGGTCACGAAGTTCATGCTCGAGCAAAGCGACATCGTCATCGGCTGGGCCGACTGGGCCGCCGACCAAGTCGCAGGCTGGCCCGACGACATCAGCCTGCCCGACGGGCCCGAGGTCGGCGACTTCCTCCGCGCAGCATCAGCGATCTACCCACCGACGACGGACACAATACGTCCCCAACGACGCCAACAGCCCGGCTGACCCGCCCCGAACACCGCCGGATGTCCCGCCACCGACGCAGGTACGCCCAGCGTCCCAGCTGCCTTGCTCAATCGGGCCGCTGAGCAACGGTTTGCCCGAGATCGACAGCGCTCCTATTCGCGCGATCCAGCGCTCTGCCGCGCATGGCGCGGGTTAGGGTAGGCACGTGGAGTACCCGACGGCTCCTTTCGCGCTGGCAAGCAACGAGGGCGAGCGCCTGGTGTTCGGTGACGTGACGGTACTCATCAAGGCGTCCTGCGAGACGACGGGCGGCGCCTTCACGATCTTCGAGGAGGGGCCCCCGCTCCTCGACACCCCGCGTCACGTCCATGCCAACGAGGACGAGGTCTTCCACGTCCTCGAAGGCGAGCACGTCGTGCAGTGCGGTGACGCGGAGTTCCATCTCAGGCCCGGCGGGTTGATCTTCCTCCCGCGCGGGATTCCCCATGCCCATCGACGCGTCGTTCCGCGCGAGGGACGACTGCTGGTGCTCACCTCTCCGGGCGGCTTCGAGGGGTTCTTTCGGGCGCTTGCTGACGCCGACCGAGGCGGCGTCCTGGGTCCGGACTCCTACGCTGCGGCATCTGAGCAGTACGGCATCACCTGGCTCGCCTGATTACCAAGCGGACCGGCGACCAGGTCGGACCCAGCCCGAGCCGAAGCGGCAACGTGCGCGCTGCTGCCTTACATGTGCATCTGAGCCAGCGACCACCGAACCCCGGGGAGTGCCGCTCCCGCGTGACAGGAGCGCTCTCGGCTCCGCGCGGCGGAGCGCTCCCCTTGCGCATCTCGAAGCTCTCGTGACGCTCGGCGCCGCTTCCCCACTCGCTCGGAGCGCAAGCGATGCGTGGCGCGGGTCGCGTCCGCACCTGCCGGGCTCATCGCGATGGACCGATGAGCGCCCAGAGATTGCCCGGTGGGGTGACTACGCGTGGACCTCGGTGACGTGCTTCTCGTCAATCGAGGGCACTCGATGCGTGGATTGACATCACGCCGTTGGCCCGCAGCGAGTTCATCTGCTGGGTCGAGGACGCCGAGCGGGAGGCCACCCGGCCGCTGCGCCTCCGGCGCACCCAGGAGGAGCTGGAGGAAGGCCAGCGCCGGCCCTCCTGCTGGCCGGGATGCAAGCACGCGAGCGCACCGGCACACAGCTGCCCGCGCACGATCGTTTGTCCGGCGCCCGGCGCGTCGCGGCAGTGGGGCGCGGGCGCCCTACCAGGGCCGGCGCGCAGCTCGGGACCGGCTGCTCCTGCTCGTCGAGCGGCAGCAACGGTGAGAACTGTCAAGGCCGGCCGAAAATGCACCCCTCTGCGCCGGTTGAAAATGCACCCCCCTGTGGCGCCGGTTGAAAGGTGGGCCACCGGCTGTGGCCGCGCTGGTGCTGCGGAGTCGAGGCCGTAGGCCGAGCGGAGCAGCGCCAGCGCGCGCGTCGGTTGGTGGGGTGTCAGGGGTCAGTCGGTGTGGCGCGGGCGAGGTCGCGGTCTTTGAGGCGGTAGCTGTCGCCCTTGAGCGCGAGGATCTCGGCGTGGTGAACGAGTCGGTCGATCATCGCCGCGGCGGTGACCTCGTCGCCGAAGATGTCGCCCCAGGCGCTGAAGGGCTTGTTGCTCGTGACGATCAGCGACGCGTGTTCGTAACGCCTGGAGACGAGCATGAACATGAGGTTCGCGGCGTGCGGATCGAACGGGATGTAGCCGACCTCGTCGACGATCAGTAGCGGGACGCGTTGGAGGCGGTCGAGCTCGGCGTCGAGGCGGCCATGGCGTTGGGCGTCAGCGAGCATCGCGACCCATTCGGTCGCGGTCTTGAACAAGACGCGGTGTCCGGCGAGGCAGGCACGGATCCCGAGCGCGATCGAGAGATGGGTCTTGCCGGTCCCGGGCGGGCCGAGCAAGACGACGTTCTCTTTGCCGGCGAGGAAGTCCAGCTGGCCGAGATGCAGCACGCTGTCACGACGCACCGACGTCTGAAAGGCGAAGTCGAACTCCTCCAGTGTCTTGCGCGCCGGGAAGCGGGCGGCCTTGATCCTTGCTTGGCCTCCGTGGCTGTCGCGGCTGTCGGTCTCGGTCTTCAACAGAACCGCGGCGAACTGCTCATAGGACCACTCCTCCTGGCGCGCGCGGTCGGCGAGCTTCGGCAGAGCGCGGGCCGCGGCCGGTGCTTTGAGCTGGCGAAACAGGTGCGCGAGCTCCGTCGTGGGTCGGCTCATGCGATCAGCTGGTCGTAGCGTGCGAGCGGCCGGATCTCGACCGTCGCGTCGACGTTGTCGCGTTGGCCGCGGCCGGCGCGCATCGCGCGAGCGTGCTCGAGCGCGGTGATCGTGCGGTGCTTGGCGAACGACCTGGGGTGTCGGCACGCGATCTCGCCGGTGTCCAGCACGATCGCGAGAACCTCCCGATCGGTCACCCTGGCTTCGACGCGCCGGCCAACGAACGCGGGATCCAGCGAGTAGTCGCAGGTATCGAAGCGCAGGTAGGGATCGGGCGAAACCCTGAGCACCCAGCGTCGATCGGTGTCCGGCGCCGTCGCTGGCAGCGCCGCCATCACGCGGCGTTCTTCGATCAGTCGGTCGATCGGCCGGCAACGCAGCGTGCGGTGATGACGGGCGTTCGCTCGCGCGTCGAACCACGTGTCGAGCTGCAGCTGGAAGTCCAGCTCGTTCGCGAACGCGCGGCCCGGCTCAAAGGAGCGCTCCATGAAGTCCTGCAGGCGCTCGACGACGCCCTTGGCCTGCGGGTCGGCCGGCTCGCAGAACTGCCAGCCGACGCGCAGCTGACCGCAGAACGCCGCGAACTCCTCGCTCGGGCGGCCGCCATGGCCGTGGATGCCAGCCTGGCGATCCCAGACCAGCGTCTGCGGCAACGCCCCAAGCGACCACAAACAGCGACGGATCCCGGCCAGCAGATCGGGGGTCTGCTTGGTGAAGATCAGCGCGCCGGCGCCCGCACGCGAGTAGCCCAAGCACGCGACGACGACCCAGCCCTGCCGGGTCTGGCCGTGACCGACCGCGATCTCGTTCTTGGGCTCCCACACGTCGAACTGGCAGATCTCGCCGGGGCGGTAGACGGTGCGCTGAAACGTCCTCGGTGGCGCGGCGAACAGCGGGCGCACCTCGCGCAGGTAGTCATCGACGATCGTCTTGCCGCCCTCAAAGCCCAGCGGCGCGATCAGCTCCCGGATTCGCTGGCCTGGCAGCTTCGGATCGGCCTTCAACAATCGGTGGATCTCGTCCTTGAACGGATCAAGCTTCGACGCCGACACACGGCGATAGACCGGCGGGACGTCCGACCGCAACGCTCGACGCACGGTGTTGCGATCGATCCCGTGCCGACGCGCGAGCTCTTTGATCGACACGCCACCGACGAAATGCTCACGGCGCAGCTCGGCCCAACGCTCCACGTCCAGCACCCCTTCCTCCCCGCCTCGATCGCCGTCGACCAAGCCAGGCTCCGCACCGACCCGGACGACCATCCGTCAAGGGGGTGCATTTTCAACCGGCAGAAGGGGGTGAGTATTCAGACGGCGCCGACAAGAACCCAGCTGCGTCGCTCACGTGGCTGGTTTGGGCTCTGCGGGCGAGCAGTGAGCCGGCGATCTGGGCGGTCGCGCGGAAAACGTGATCGCGCCGAGCGTGCTCGGTTACATTCGCGTGCGTGTCGTCGGGTTCGATCCACGAGGTTCGCTGCGATGCGCTGAGCTACGCGTGGGACAACGCGATCGTCCCGGTGCTGGAGATCGAGTCCGGCGACGCGGTCGAGCTGCACGCCCGCGAGGCCTCCGACGGGCAGATCCGCGCGGACTCCGACGCGTCCGATGTTGCCGCGATCGACTTCTCGCACGTCAACCCGGTCAGCGGCCCGGTGTTCGTCAAGGGCGCGCGGCCGGGCGACGTGCTGGCCGTCGAGATCCTCGAGTTGCGCCCGAGCGCGTGGGGATGGACGGCGATCATCCCCGGCTTCGGTCTGCTCGCCGACGAGTTCCCCCAGCCCTGGCTGCGCGTCTCGCAGATCGACGCCGAGCGCGCCATCGTGCGCTTCTCCGACACGATCGCCCTCCCGCACCGGCCGTTTCCCGGCACGCTCGGCGTCGCACCGCCCGACCCCGGGCGCCATCCGATCCTGCCGCCGACGCGATGGGGCGGAAATCTCGACACGAGGCACCTGCAGGTGGGCACCACGCTCTACCTCCCGGTCGGCGTCGAGGGCGCACTGTTCGCCCTCGGCGACACGCACGCCGCCCAGGGCGACGGCGAGGTCTGCGGCACCGCCGTCGAGACGGCGATGGACGTCGTCGTGCGCCTCACCGTGCGACGAGATCTCACGGTCTCCGCGCCGCAGTACGACCTCCCCCCGCGCGCGCCTGACCGATCGCCCGGCTACCACGTCTGCACCGGCATCGGACCCGACCTCATGCAGGCCAGCCGCGACGCTATCCGCGCAACGATCGCGTACCTCGGAGAGCGCCGCGGCCTCGATCGAAACGAGGCCTACGCCCTGGCAAGCGTCGCCTGTGACCTGCGCATCCACGAGCTCGTCGACGCCCCCAACTGGGTCGTCGGCGCATTCATGCGCGACGACGTGTTCACGCCCGCCGACGACTGACAACCCCGCCTCAGCCAGCCCGGCGCAGGTAGCGCCTTTCGCCCTCTGTGGGCTCACAACGGGGGTACACGTCGAGTCGCTCACGGTCGACACGGCACGGCAGCCACCGGCTCGACACCGCACGGCCCCCGAATACGCACCTCGTCGCGCGACGCAAGGCTCTTGAGGGGTCCTGCGCGAAGCGTCCCGCTGTGGGACGCAATCCGCATGACCCCCGCCTCGGAGGGCCGGCCCGTGAGGGGTCCTGCGCGAAGCGTCCCGCTGTGGGACGCAATCCGCATGACCCCCGCCTCGGAGGGCCGGCCCGTGAGGGGTCCTGCGCGAAGCGTCCCGCTGTGGGACGCAATCCGCATGACCCCTCTCGCGCGCTCCCGACCATCCTCGCCACCCTTGCGCCGGGGCGCGGGCGACGGCGCGCCATCGGCCCGCGCTCACGACGACTGCGGCGCAGCCACGCACGGCTGCCGACACGCGCCGAAGACCCGCCCATCCCCTGCCGGCAGGCACCGGCCCGGCACCCCGCACGCCCGGACCCGCCCGGGAGCGTTGGCTCGTGGCGTGGCCGCGGGGCGCATCGCATGGGTGACGGATGAGCGCGGTCGCGAGCGCGAGGTCGACCGCCGAGGCGAGATCATCGGCCGGTCGCCGTCAAGCGGGCGCGCGCAGCGCCGCCCGGGCGAACTCCGCCATGCCGTCGGCGAACTCCACCCGCGCCGCGAATCCGAGGCGCTCGCGCGCCAGGTCGGCCGAGGCGAAGACGTGGCGCACGTCGCCGAGCCGGTACTCGCCCGTCGTCACCGGCGCGGGCGCGCCGGCGGCGCTCGCGGCGTGCAGCGCCGCCGCCATCTCGCCGACGCTGCGCGGCGTCCCGCCGGCGATGTTCAACGCGCCCGCGACCGGCTCGGCGCAGGTCAGCGCGAGGACGTTCGCGCGGGCGACGTCGCGCACGTGGACGAAGTCGCGCAGCTGCCCGCCGTCCTCGAAGACGCGCGGCGCGCGCCCGCCCGCGAGCGCGCTCGCGAAGATCGACGCGACGCCGGCGTAGGGCGTGTCGCGCGGCATCCGCGGCCCGTAGACGTTGTGGTAGCGCAGCGCCGTGACCGCCACGCCGGTCTCGCGGCCGAACGCCGCGGCGAGGTGCTCCTGGTGCAGCTTCGTCGCGGCGTAGACGTTGCGCGGGTCGACGGGCGCGTCCTCGGGGATGCGCTGCGGCTCGAGCGCCGCGCCGCAGACCGGACACGGCGGCTCGAAGCGGCCAGCGTCGAGGTCCTCGACACGCCGCGGGCCGGGCCGCACGAGGCCGTGCCCGGCGCAGGCGTAGCGGCCCTCGCCGTAGACGACCATGCTCGACGCGAGCACGAGCCGGCCGCCGAACCGCGCCCGGGCGAGCTCGCGCAGGAGCACCGCGGTGCCGAGGTCGTTGTGCGCGACGTAGTCGGCGACGTCGCCGATGTCCGTGCCCAGGCCGACCATCGCCGCCTGGTGGCAGACGTGGTCGGCACCGTCGATCACCGCGGCGACGGTCGCGCCGTCGCGCACGTCGCCGTGGATCCATTCCGCGGCCTCGGGGACGTAGTCCGGGCGCCCGGCGTGCGCGGCCGGGTGCAGCGCGTCGAGGATCCGCACCTCGTCGCCGCGCGCGAGCAGCGCGTCGACGACGTGTGAGCCGATGAAGCCGGCGCCGCCGGTGACGAGCACGCGCGTCATGTCGCGACCACCACTCTGATCTGCCGGCCGGTCGAGAACGCCGGCCTCCCGTCCGGGGCGCTGGCGAGTAGCGGTGAGCGCGCCGGTGCGCTCACCACGGCGAGCGCACCCCGACCTGCAACGCGAGCGCGAGCCCGACCTGCGCGGCGAGCCAGCCGCGCGACCCGCGCAGCGCCGCCGTCGCGACGAGCAGCCAGGGCGCGAACGGCAGCCAGATGCGCTCGGTCTCACCCTTCGACATGCCCGACAGGTCGGCGGCGAGCAGTGCGACGAGCGCGCCGCCGACGAGCGGCCAGAGCCCGCTGACACGCAGCCGCGCGAGACCGGTCTCGCGCGGCCGGCGCCCACTGACACGCAGCCGCGCGAGACCGGCGGCGACGGCCGGCCCGACGGCGAGCGCGAACGCCGCGAGCGAGATGACGAGGAAGTCCGCGTAGGGCCGGCGCGGCGACACCCCGGCGAGGTACTGCTCGCGCGTCGCCTGCAGCCCGTCGAGCCAGTTGAAGCGCGCCGCGAGGAACGCGCCCAGCACGAGCGCGACGCCGGCGGCGGCGTAGGCGAGCGCCGCCGGGCGCCGGCGCGCGACGGCGATCGCGAGCACGATCGCGCCGAGCGTCGCGACGCCGTAGCTGAGCATGAGCGCGGCCCCGAAGACGATCCCGGCCGCCAGCGCGAGCAGCGCCGCGCCGCGCGGCCCCGGCGCCGTGCACGCGAGCGCGAAGAGCGCGATCGCGCTCGCGCTCACGCCGGCGGTGAGCGCGTCGAGCGACGTCGCCGTCCAGACCGCGGCGGGCGCGAAGGCGAGAAACGGCGCGGCGGCGCGGGCGTGCCCCTCGCCGCCGAGCGCGCGCACCGCGACGAGCGCGGCGGGCGCGGCGAGCGCGCCGGCGGCGATCGCGAGCGCGGCGGCGGCCTCCGCGCCGCCGAGGCCAGCGCGGTCGGCGAGCCAGAGCGCCAGCACGCCGCCCGGCGGGTGGCCGCGGACGTGCGTCGCGTACGTCGGCAGCATGTCGGTGAAGGACGCCAGGAACGCTCCCGGCGAGCCGACGAGCGGCACCGCGGTGAGCTGCTCGTAGCGGCTGCGCAGCGGCTCGGCGAGCGCGCCCCAGCCGTCGGTCGCCGCCAGCGCGACCGCCCAGCCCGCCGCCGCCGCCCACGCGGCGCAGAGCAGGCCCGGCCAGCGCAGCCGCTGCGCGAGCGCCGGCGCCCAGGCGACCGCCGCCGCGCCGAGCGCGAGCGCCGGGACGGCCCGCGGCGAGAGGCGCAGGTCGAAGCTGCCGACGAGCGGCGGCGCGCCGACGTGCACGAGCGGGTCGCGCGCGACGAGCGCCGCGCCGAGCAGGTGCCCGGCGACGACGAGCAGCGCCCAGAGCGCGAGCGCCGCGGCGGCGGGCAACGTGGCCGCGCGGTCGATGGCGCGGGCGCGCGTGAGGACGGGCTTCACGCCAGCGCAGGCTACGGCGCGCCGGCCCGCGCGGGGACCGCGGCGGGCGTCGTTTCGCGAATCGTCATGGAGCCCGCCGGCCGCGCTCTCATAGGATCTGGCCCGTGCCGAGCCCCATCGCGCAGGAGGCCGAGCGGACCCCGGGCAACCGGCTGATCCAGGGGCTGCTGCTCTGCGCGGGCGCCGGGCTGCTCGAGTTCTCCGTCGGCGGCGACCGCATCGCCTTCTACTGGACGCCGCTCATCCTCGGCGTCATCTACCTGCTCGCCGCCACGGTCGACGGGCCGCGCGGCGGCTACTGGGCGACCGCGATCGCGCTCACCGGCTGGGGGCTGTCGGTCGCCTACGCCGGCGAGGTGCGCCCGCCGGACGTCGAGATCGCCGGCATCTACCTCGTCGGCGTCGGGCTCGCCGCGGCCGCCGCCGCGCTGCTGCGCGCGCGCGGCTTCGCGGTCAGCGGGCTCGGACTCGGGCTGACGATCGCCGGCGCGGGCCTCGTGTTCGCGCTCAGCCCGCGCGCCGACGCGCTCGTCGACGCGACGACCTACGCGCTCGCCGTCGCCGTCATCGGCCTGCTGAACATCGCGGGTGGCGGCTGGCAGTTCGCCCGCGCCCGCGCGTGACGCGCTCCCCGTCGGCCGCCGCCACATGGGATCGCCACGCCGCGCGCTACGCGCGCCAGGAGCGCTTCGAGACGCGCGCGATCGACGCCGCGCTCGCGCTCGCGGCGCCGGCGCCCGGCGAGCCCCTCGTCGACCTCGCGACCGGCACGGGGCTCGTGCTGCGCCGTCTCGCGACCCGTGCCGAGCGCCCGCGCGAGGCGATCGGCGTCGATCGCTCGCGCGGGATGCTCGACCGCGTCGGCACGCTCCCCGAGGGCTGGTCGACGCTGCACGCCGAGGCGCGGGCCGTGCCGCTCGCCGACGGCTGGGCCGGCGTCGTCACCTGCGCCTACCTGCTGCACCTGCTCGAGCCCGGCGAGCGCCGCGATGTGCTGCGCGAGGCGCGGCGCCTGCTCGGACCGTCTCCCGGCGGGCGGCTCGTCGTCGTCACCGTGTGGGCCGACCGGCGCCGGCCGGGCGGCCGGCTGGCGAGCGTCGCGCTGGCGCTCCTGGCGCGCGCGCGGCCGGCGGCGTGGGGCGGCCTGCGCCCGCTGGACCCGGCGGAGGACCTCACCGGCGCGGGCTTCGCGGTCACGCGGCGGGTCGTGCTGCCGCGCGGCGGCTACCCCTCGCTCGTGCTGTGCGCGCGGCCCGCGTTCCCGGATTCGTAATCGAGCGGCGCGGGCGCGCCGCGTATCGTCGCCGGTCATGTCGCCCACGGTCGTCCTCCCGGTGCTCGACGAGGCCCAGGCCCTGCCATGGGTCCTGGCGCGGATGCCGGGCGGCTACGTCCCGATCGTCGTCGACAACGGCTCGACGGACGACTCGGCGCAGATCGCCCGCGACCTCGGGGCGCGCGTCGTGCGCGAGCCTCTGCGCGGCTTCGGCGCCGCCTGCTACGCGGGCCTGCTGGCCGCCGAGGAGGGCGTCGTCTGCTTCATGGACTGCGACGCGTCGCTGGATCCCGGCGACCTGCCGCTCGTCGCCGAGCCCGTGGGCGCCGGCGCCGCCGACCTCGTGCTCGGCGCCCGGCTCGCCGAGCGCGGCGCGATGGCGCCGCACGCCCGGCTGGCCAACCGCGCGCTGACGCTCGAGCTGCGCCGCCGCAGCGGGGTCGTCCTGCGCGACCTCGGGCCGATGCGCGCGGCGCGGCGCGACGCGCTGCTCGGGCTCGGCATCGAGGATCGCCGGTTCGGCTGGCCGCTGGAGATGGTGCTGCGCGCGGCCGCGCAGGGCTGGCGGATCGAGGAGGTCGGCGTGCCCTACCGCGCCCGCGCCGGGCGCTCGAAGGTGACCGGCACCGTGCGCGGGACGGTCCGCGCGATCCGCGACATGGCCGTCGCGCTCTCGTAGGCGGGACGCCGATGCGGCCCGCCACCCACGACACGGCAGGGACGGCGCGCGGTGACCGCGATCGCCGGCATCGCCAGGACGGCGCGCGGTGACCGCGATCGCCGTCATCGCCAAGGCCCCGGTCGCGGGACGCTGCAAGACGCGGCTGTGCCCGCCCTGCACGGCCGAGCAGGCGGCGGCGCTCGCTGCCGCTGCGCTCGCCGACACCCTGGCAGCCGTCGCCGCGACCCCGGCGGACCGCCACGTCGTCGTGCTCGACGGGGCCGCCGGCCCTTGGATCGGCCCGCAGTTCGAGATCATCGCGCAGCGCGGCGCCGGGCTCGCCGAGCGCCTCGCCGCCGCGTTCGCCGACGTCGGCGAGCCGGCGCTGCTCGTCGGCATGGACACGCCCCAGCTCACGCCCGGCCTGCTGGCCGACGCGCTGGCCCGGCTCGAGCGCGCCGACGCGGTCCTCGGGCCCGCGCCCGACGGCGGCTACTGGGCGATCGGCCTGCGCCGCGCCGACGACGCCGTCTTCGCGGGCGTCCCGATGAGCGACCCGGCGACGTGCGCGGCGCAGCGCGAGCGGCTGCGCGCGCTGTGCCTGACGACCGACGAGCTGCCCGTGCTGCGCGACGTCGACGAGATGGCCGACGCCCGCGCCGTCGCCGCGCTCGCCCCGAGCACGCGCTTCGCGCGCACGCTCGCCGAGATCGCGCCGGGCGCATGACGGCGCCGGCCACCGGGGCACGAGCAGCCGCGCCCGCATCCGAGGGGCCGGCCCGCCGACCCCGCGCGCCCGCACCCGCACCCGCGGAGCCGCCCCGCCGACTCCGCGCGCCCGCACCCGAATCGTCCGCCGCCGAGGTCTTCGGCCTCGCGCTCGAGCGTGAGGCGCCGGCGCTGCGCGCGCGCCGGCCCGACGGCAGCGCGATGCGCCTGGCGCTGCATCGCTGGATGGGCCCGCCCGCGGCCGCCGACGAGGCGGTCCTCGACCGCGCCCGCGCGCCGGTGCTCGACGTCGGCTGCGGGCCCGGCCGGCACGTGCTCGCGCTCGCCCGCCGCGGCCGGCTCGCGCTCGGCGTCGACGTCTCGCCCGCCGCCGTCCGCGTCGCGCGCCGGCGCGGCGCGCCCGCGATCGAGGCCTCCGTCTTCGCGGCCATCCCCGGCGCGGGGACGTGGGGCAGCGCGCTGCTGCTCGACGGCAACATCGGCATCGGCGGCGCCCCCGAGGCGCTGCTCGCCCGGCTGCGCGAGCTGCTGCGACCCGGCGGCGAGGTGCTCGTCGAGCTCGCGCCGCCCGGCGTCGCGGCGACGTGCGAGCGCATCAGCCTCGAGCTCGGCGAGCGGCGCAGCGGGGCGTTCGCCTGGGCCTACGTCGGCGTCGACGCGATCGCCGCGCCGGCGCGCGCCGCGGGCTTCATGGTCGCCGAGCGCTGGCAGCACGAGCGCCGCTGGTTCGCGCGCCTCGCCGCGGCCGGCTGACCGGCGGCTCGACGGTGCCGCGGCTCGGCGACTCGGCGACTCGGCAGCTCCGCGACTCGGCGGCTCAGCGGCGCCGCGCGCGCACGGCGTACAGCAGTCCCGACGCCGCGAACAGCACGCCGCAGAGCAGCAGCCAGCGGCCGAGGTAGACGTCCTGGGAGAGCGTCGTCGCGCGCTCGTAGCGCCCGCCGCCGAGGCCGAGGATGAGCGGGAAGTACACGAGAAACGCAAGGCCGCCGAGCAGCGCCGGCACGCGCACGTGGTTGATCGCCCGCGGGCGGCGTCCGAGCGCGATCCGGTTCAGCGCGGTGTAGAGCGGAAACGCGATGAGGTCGTGCGCGACGATCGCCCCGGCGAGCCACAGCACGACGTTCCACGGCTGGCCGCCGTCGAAGATCCGCCCGAACGCGTAGGCGGCCAGCGCGAGCGCCGCGAGCGTGCTGAGCAGGTGCAGCGGCCCGGCGCCGTACGCGCGCCGCAGGCGGCTCATGCCCGCACCCCGCGGAACTCGAGCAGCGCGACCCACTTCGTGCAGTGCACGCCCGGCAGCGCCGGAACGATGATCCGCGCCGGGAAGCCGTGGTCGGGCGAGAGGTCGGCGCCGTTGACGCGCAGCGCCAGCAGCGAGCGCCGGTCGCGCACCTGGCGCGCGCTCAGCGACGCGCGGCGGAAGCTGCCGCGCTCCTGCAGCGACTCCGCGTAGAGCTCGTCGAACGACGCGACGCCCGCCAGCGCCGCGAGGTCGCCCAGCCGCACGCCGGTCCAGGTCTGCGTCGTCGACCAGCCCTCGACGCAGGCGATCGGCAGCTCGTGGGTGTGCTGGGGCAGCGCGAGCAGCTGCGCGCGCGAGAGCTCGAGCGTGCGCGATCCGCCCGTGACGCGCAGCCGCCAGGCGTCGCCGGTCTGCGACGGCGTGATCCCCAGCGAGGCGGCGGTCTTGTTGACCTGGAAGTCGTTCGGGCCGTCGCCGAGGTCGCGGCCGTGCGGCGCGAGCAGCGCGAGCCGGCGCAGCGGCCCGCCGGTCGACTGCCCGGCGGTCAGCACGAGCAGGCCGAGCGACGCGCCGCCCGTCAGGCCGAGCACGCCGCGGCGCGAGATCGTCGGCGCGCTCGGCGCGGCGGGGATGAGCTCGGAGTCGCCGGTCTCGGGCACGGTCTCGTCGAGGCCGCAGCGCAGCTCGTCGAGCAGGCGTCGCTCGCGCAGGGAGCGGCGCATCGTCGGGACCTTGAGCACGGCGTGCAGCACGAAGGCCGCGATGAAGACCCACGCGCCGTAGAAGTGCGCGGCGAGGAAGGAGAACTTCCACGGGTAGTAGAGCTGCGCGTTGAGGATCCCGGTGGCGAACTGAAACAGCGTCGAGCCGACGAGCAATGCGAGGCTCGCGCGCTCGAGCGCGTGGGCCGGCGAGCGCAGCGGCGGCCACTCGAAGAGCCTGGGCATCGCCGACCAGAGCTTCGTCAGGACGATCGGCACGAGCGCGATGCCGACGGTGACGTGCAGGCCCTGGGTCAGGGCGTAGAGCCAGCTCGGGCTCGTCGGCCAGGCGAAGACGTAGGCGTCGAGCAGGCCGGGGTCGCCGATGAGGTTGTTGCGCCCGAGCGCCGGGGAGTAGGCCGCGTAGGACAGAAGCCCCGTGACCGCCACGACCGGGATGCCGGCCAGCAGCGCCGCCCCGAGGACCGACGTCAGCCACGGGCCGCGCAGCGGGCTGCGCCACGACGCGCGCCGGAACGGGCCCGGCGGGGCGGACTGCGGGAAGAGCCTCACGCCCCCGGACGATCCCCGATCGCGACCCGCCGCGCCAGCGCGCCGGGGGCGCTTTCAGCGAATCGTCACACTCGGGTTTCGTAGCATGGAGAGGCGACTGCGTTCATACTCTTCAAACGCGATCGGCTTTGTCCAATTTCATCCCGAGGGAGGATGGCCCATGACGCTGACAATCGGTGCCGACGCACCGGATTTCGAGGCTGAGACGACCGAGGGACGCATCTCGTTCCACGACTGGCTCGGCGATTCCTGGGGCGTCCTGTTCTCGCACCCGCGCGACTTCACGCCGGTCTGCACGACCGAGCTGGGCTACATGGCGTCGATCAAGCCCGAGTTCGACAAGCGCAACGTGAAGATCATCGGCCTGTCCGTCGACCCGGTCGACAACCACGAGAAGTGGTCGCAGGACATCGAGGAGACCCAGGGCACCGCCCCGAACTACCCGATGATCGGCGACTCGGACTTCAACGTCGCCAAGCTCTACGGCATGCTGCCGGCCGACGTCGAGGGCGACCCGACGAAGCGCACCCCCGCCGACAACCAGACGGTCCGCAACGTGTTCGTGATCGGGCCCGACAAGAAGATCAAGCTCGTCCTCGTCTATCCGATGACGACCGGGCGCAACTTCGACGAGGTGCTGCGGGTCATCGACTCGCTGCAGCTCACCGCCAAGCACAAGGTCGCGACGCCCGCGCAGTGGAAGAACGGCGAGGACGTCATCATCGCGGGCTCGGTCTCCGACGAGCAGGCCAAGGAGATCTTCGGCGAGTGGGACGCGCCGCGGCCGTACATCCGGATCGTCCCCCAGCCCCAGTAGCGCCGCCGCATCCGCGGCCCGCGGGCGCCGTGGCGGGACCGCTCGACTCCGGGGGCGCCGCGCAACTGACCGCGCGGCGCCTCCGGCTTGCGTAGAGTCGGCGGCCTCGTGCGCTTCCGATTGCCCTCCGTCAAGCCGCTGCCGGTCGCCCTTGGGGTCGTCGCCCTCGTCGTGCTGTGGCTCGTTCGGCCGATCTGGCACGGCCTGGCGCTGTTCGTCTGGACGGCGCCCCTCGTCTGGCTGCCGCCGCTGCTGCTGCTCATCGCCGGCGCCGTCCTGCTGCGCCGCTCGCAGCGCAGCTGGAAGACGCTCGAGGACCTGCGCATGGGCGTGCGCCCGCCGACCTACCTCTTCGCGTTCCCGGCGCTGGCCTTCTTCGCGTTCGTCTTCGGCGGCGCGCTGTACGCGCCGCTCGTGGGGCGCGCGATCGTGCAGAACACGACCTACGAGGCGATCCCCGGGCTGCCCGCCAAGGGCCAGGTGCGCCTCGTCCCGCGCGAGGTCGCCGAGGTCAACGCGGCGAGCGCCTTCAACTCGCCGACCGAGACGCTGACGAACTTCCGCATCGTCAACACCGACGAGGGGCTCGTGTGGACCGCGCTGCGCACGCCGCAGGGGGCCTTCCGGATCTTCACGAAGAAGAGCCAGGGCATCGTCGAGCTCGACGCGGAGCAGACCGCGCGCTCGCTGCGCCAGATCGACGCCGAGATGGAGGTCGCGCCGGGCCTGCAGATCACCGACAGCCTGCGCTGGCGGCTGCTCAAGACCCGCTTCCTCATCAACCTCGAGGAGCCCGTCGGGATCGAGACGCCGAAGGGACCGCGGCTGCTCGTGCCCTACCTGGAGTACAAGGGCCTGCTCATCCGCCGGCCGGTGCTCGGCGGGGTCTTCGTCGTCGCGCCCGACGGCACGATCGAGGACCTCGAGCCCGAGGAGGCCGCGCGCCGGCCGGAGCTCGCCACGACGGGCCGGATCTTCCCCGACACGCAGGCCCGCCGCGTCCAGGACGCCTTCCAGTACAAGCGCGGCCTGTGGAACGCCTGGTTCGTCCACGAGGACCAGACGCAGATCACCGACACCGAGGTCAACCGCCAGCCCTACCTCGTCGACTTCGGCGCCGCCGGCCTCGGGCCCCAGTGGGTCACGGTGGCCGAGCCGTTCGGACGCGCGTTCGCGGCGAGCGCGATCTTCCTGACCGACGCGACGACCGGCAAGACGCGGATCTGGCGCGTGCCGAGGCGCACGTCGCTGAGCGGCAACCGGCGCGCGCTGCAGGCCGTGCGGGCGGTGTCGATCCCGGGCGTGGACTTCGGCGACGGCACCCCCGGCTCGGGCAACTTCCGCGTCGTCGAGCCGCGCCCCGTCTTCGTCAAGGGCCGCGTCGTCTACCTCACGTCGATCATCCCCAACACCGCCAACGCCGTCTCCAAGACGGTCGTCGTCGGCGCCGAGAACAACAAGCTCGTCGCGATCTTCGACAACGACCGCGACCCGCGCGCCGAGGAGAAGACGCTGGCCTACATCCAGAACGGCGTCGTGCCGGACTCGGCCGCGCCGGGCACCGCGCAGGCCGACGAGGAGCCCGCCACCGAGCCCGCCGGCGCGGGGGGCACCGCCGGCCGGACCACGACGACGACGACGCCGAGCGGCGGCGGCCGCAGCGTCGAGGACCGCCTCGACAACGTCATCCGCCGCCAGCGCGAGCTGCTCGACGAGATCGAGCGGCTGCGCGACGAGGTGCGCAAGGGCGGGTGAGGTCCCCGGCCCGATCGCCCGCCGGAGCAGCTCATGCGCGGTGGCGCCGGGCGGCGCCGCCCCGCGCCCTCGGACGCGCAGACGCACGCTCACGATCGGTGCCCTGGCCCCTTAAAAGGCGGAGGCCCGCATGGGGCGGGCCTCGGCCATCAGAAGATCAGGCTTGTGTGGCAGGGGGACGTTCGTACTGAAGGTCTCAGCCCTCCGGTCGCCATCGCTGTCTGACGCCTGTGACCTTAGCGTGTCGCCGCGTGGCCGTGGACGGAAGGCCCCGCTGCGCGGATTGCGCTCGCTCGCGTTCAGGCCGCGCTATCCGGACATCGGCGTGCTCGCCCACCCGACATCCCGAGCGATGACGCCTTGCCGCAAGGCCGGAGCGCGACCGAGCGTGTCCGGCCGGACCGGCGCCCCGCAGCGCCGACGCCCGTGGCGCGCCGTTGTCCACGCTGCGCCCGGCTGCGCGACGGGGGTCGTGCGCGAAGCGTCCCGCTGTGGGACGCAACCCGCATGACCCCCGGCGCGGCCGGCCTGCCCGGGAGGGGTCGTGCGCGAAGCGTCCCGCTGTGGGACGCAACCCGCATCACCCCCTCGGCCGCGCGCCCCCATCCGTCTCGCCGCCCTCGCGCGACTGCGGTCTGAACGTGAACCGGTGTTGCGTCGTGGCGCCGACCTGCGCGACGGCGTGGCGCCGGCACCGTCGGCCCACACCTTGCCGGTCCTCCGGCCGGGTCGCTCGGATCTATCGCGAGGCTGCATCGACGGGAGCAACCGCTCCCAAGCGGGCGAGCAGGTCCTCACGCGGCGGGCCCGGCGGCGGCGGCGGCGCCGTGAACGCGCCGAGGATCGTCTCGATGCGGTCGTGCAGCCCGTGGTCGTCGTCGAACACCGCGGTCCGGTCCAGCAGGCCGATGCGGCCGATGGTCCGCCGCAGGACCATGTCGTCGTGCGGTGCGGCGGCCAGCGCCCCCGCGAACGAGAAGAGCGAATAGCAGCCGTCGCGCCGCCCGATCTGAAGCGGCTCGCCGCTCCAGCGCAGCGAGCGCGCCGCGTCGGTCGCGCACGCGAGCGCGTGGCGCTCGCGAGCCTCGGGGCCGACATCCGCCCGGTAGCGCTCGATCATCGCGTCGACGTCGGATCCGTCTGCGGCGGCGCGGGCCAGCGCCTGTGCGTGGGAGAGCGCGAACGACAGGCCGTACGCGAACGCCGGATCGGTGTGGCAGAAGGCGTCTCCGACCGCGACGACGCCGGACACGCCCGGGTCGCCGGTCCGGTCGACGTTCATGAGCCCGCCCATCGCCATGACGTCGGTGATCGGCCGCCCGTAGTCCATGGAGGTCATGCGGTCCAGGGGCGTGATCGAAGAGCAGGCTGCCCGCCACGCGTGTTCGTGTCGCAGCACGCGCAGCGCGCGATCGGCCGACGGCACGACGAGGAGCACCGCGAACGTGCGGTTGTCGCCGCGGAACGTGTTGAAGCCCATGTATCCGAGGTCGCCGCGCGGGTTGAGGATCGGTGCGTCGAGGTGCTCGACCCCCTCGGCGAGCTCGAAGTAGCGGCAGTAGTAGACGGCTCCGGAATCGGTCGGCGCTCCGCTCGCACGCGGCCAACCGCTCGGGCAGCGATAGCGACCGAGCGCGTCGACCACGACGTCACCGCGCACGGGATCGCCCTCGTCGATCGTGACGCCCGTCGCACGCGGCGCGCCGCGCTCGCTCGTCAGCAGCCCGGTCACCCGGACGCCCGCTCGGATCTCGATCCCCGGATCGGCCGCCGCGGCGCGCCGCAGCGCCCACTCGATGATCGGTCGCCGCACCCAGAGATACACCAGGTCCTCGTCCCCGGGCTCGCGCGGGCCCCGCAGCTTCAGCGCCAGGTCCTGCGACTCCGCCCCGGCATCCAGCAGCAGGTCGAGAACGTCCGGCGCCCAGTCGGCCAGCAGGCGCCGCCCGCGCGGCAGGAACGCGTGCGGCTGCTGATAGTGCGAGATCCCGGGACGCTCGACCTCGAACGCCGCGCCGGGCGAACCGCCGGGATCGACCACGTCGCGTTCGAGGACGACGGCGTGATGTCCCGCCCGAGCGACGGCAAGCGAAGCCGCGAGTCCCGCGACGCCGCCTCCAGCGACCAGGAACCTCATGCGGTCAAGCTATCCGACCGGCGGCAACCAACGCCAGCGTCCTGCACGGCCCCCCGCCGCGCCGGTCGCCGTGCCTGAGCGCTGCAACCTCGCCACGACGATCGGCGCCCGATTCGGCGCCGTGTGGCGAGAAAGTGAGTCAGAGGCTCACCAACTCGCCACACGACCCTAGGCGCCGGACCTCGCGCCGACCGGCGCTCCGACGTCGTTGACACAAGTGCCCCTTGCCCGCCCTCGTCGCTCGCTCAGCACCCGGTGATGACCCGTGCCCCGTGCGCGGTTGCCGGTGACGTTCACGTACGGGCGGTTTGCCGGCGCTGCTCTGGAGCCCACGACCTCCGGCCACGGGCGCGGGCGTCAGCCGGCAGGCGCTCCCGCGTGCCGCCGCGCCGTGACGAGGTAGCGCCCGGCCTTGTCGGCGGGCACGGCGGGGCCCTGCGGCCGCAGGCCCGCGGCTCGCAGGTCGTCGAGCAGCTCGTCCTCGGTGAACGGCCAGAACGCCAGGCGCTCGCTGTAGGTCGTCACCGCGCCGTCGTCGCCGACGAGCGCGACGGCGACGTCGAAGTGGTGCGGCTCGTCCCACCCCGGCGGGATCGTCCAGGCGTGGACCGGCAGGCCGCGCCGGCCGCCGCGCTCCACGACGCGCTCGCCGACCCCAAGCCGCGAGCCCGCCGCGCGCACCTGCTCCCAGGCGCGCGAGGTGACGACGAGCAGGCCGCCGGCGCGCAGCGCGCCGGCCATCGCCGCCAGCGCGTCGCGCCGCGCCGCGCGACCGGCGGCGTGCGGCAGCGAGTTGCCGACGCACAGAACGATGTCGAAGCGCTCGCGCCAGCCGCGTCCGGCGAGCTGCTCCCACCGGCAGACGGACGCCTCGACGGCCGCGCCGTGCTCGGCTGCGAGACGCGCCGTGCGCACGACCATCGCCGGGCTCGCGTCCGTCGCGACGACCTCGCTGCCGCGCAGCGCGAGGCCCACGGCGAGCGTCCCGATCCCGCAGGCGCAGTCGAGCACGCGCGCGCCGGCCGGCACGTGCGCGGCGAACGCCGCCGCGCTGCCCTGCGGCGTGAGCAGCTCGTCGGGCACGAGGAACTCGTAGACCGCGGCGATCGTGTCGTACGGCGCGTCAGGCATCGTCAGGCGACGTCCCGCATCGTCAGGCAACGTCCCGCATCGTCAGGCACCGTCGAGCAGCTCGCGCCACGCGGGCGCGCGCTCCCCCGCGCCGGCCTCCTGGACCGGGTGAAGCCACGCGCCGACGACGCGGATGCCGTGCAGCGCGCTCGTCAGCCAGGCCTCGCGGCCGGCGAGCTCGCCGGGCCGCGGCGACCGCAGGCGCACCTCGACGCCACGCTCGCGCGCGATCGCGAGCAGCAGCGCGCGCGTGATCCCCGGCAGCACGACCGCGTCGGGCGCCGAGCACAGCGTGGCGCCCTCCCACCACAGCAGGCTCGACAGCGCGCCCTCGCGCAGCGCGCCCCCTTCGTCGCGCAGCAGCAGCTCGTCCGCGCCGCGCTCGCGCGCCCCGGCGCGCAGCCGCGCCAGCAGCTCGAGGTCGGGCCCCTTGCGCCGCGGCAGCGCGCGCGGGTCGCCGGGCGGGCCGGCGACGACGCGCGCCTCGAGCGCGAGCGCGGGCGCGGCGCGCAGGCGCAGCGCGAGCCCGCCGGCCGTCAGCTCGACGCGCGGAAACCAGCGCCCCGCGGCGGGCAGCGCGACCTGCACGGCCGCCTCGAAGCGCACGAGCTCCTCGCGCCCCACCCCCGCCTCGGCGCACGAGCCCGCGAAGCGCGCCCAGTGCAGGTCCGCCCGGCGCGCGCGGCCCTCGTCCACGAGCCAGGAGTCCGCGACGAGCAGCCCCGGGCGGGCCGGCGGCGCACCTGCACCCGTCCTGGAGCGCCGCTCCTCGCGCAGCGCCGGCGCGGCCGCGTCCACGCCGGCCGCCGGCACGAGCGCGCGGCCGGTCCAGCGCAGGGCTGTCTCTAGGGTGTCGGACACGTGTGACGACGCTGCTCATCGACAACTACGACTCGTACACGTTCAACCTCTACCAGCTCATCGCGCGCGTCGCGGGGGCCGAGCCGGTCGTCGTGCGCAACGACGAGATCGAGTGGGACGAGCTCGCCGCGCACCCGTGGGACCGGATCGTCGTCTCGCCCGGCCCTGGGCGCCCCGAGCGCGAGCGCGATCTCGGCGTCGGCCTGGCGGCGCTCGCCCAGCGCGAGATCCCGGTGCTCGGGGTCTGCCTCGGCCACCAGGGCCTCGCGCACGTCAGCGGCGGCAGCGTCGTGCGCGGGACCGAGATCGTCCACGGCCGCATCAGCCGCGTCTTTCATCGCAGCGACGGCCTCTTCGCCGGCATCCCGCAGGGCCTGAGCGCGGTGCGCTACCACTCGCTCGTCGTCGAGCCGGCGCTGCCGGCGGCCCTGGAGGCGATCGCCTGGGCCGAGGACGGCACCCTCATGGCGATCCGCGACCGCGGCCGCCCCGCCTGGGGGGTGCAGTTCCATCCCGAGTCGATCGGCACCGAGCACGGCGAGCAGCTTGTCGCGAACTTCCTCGCGCTGTCGCCCGGGCGCCGCCGGCGCGCCGGCGCGCCGGCGCAGCTGCGCAGCACGGTCGTGCCCGGCGGGCGCGCCCCGGTGCGCAGCCACGGCGCGGTCCACGTCGACCACGGCGAGCTCGACGGCGCGGTCGACGCCGAGGCCGCGTTCGCCGCGCTCTTCGGCGACCGCGAGCACGCCTTCTGGCTGGACTCCAGCCGCGTCGACCCCGCGCTGTCGCGCTTCTCGTTCATGGGCGCGGCGCTCGGCGGGCTCGGCACGGAGGTCCGCTACCGGGTCGCCGGATCGCAGCTGACGGTCACCCGCGGGGGCGAGGGCGACGTCCGCGACGAGAAGCTCTTCGCCTACCTCAGCCGCGAGCTCGCGCGGCTGCACACCGAGAGCCCCGACCTGCCGTTCGACCTCAACGGCGGCTTCGTCGGCTACCTCGGCTACGAGCTGAAGGCCGACTGCGGCGCGACCGCCGCGCACGAGGCCGAGCTGCCCGACGCGTTCCTGCTGCTCGCCGACCGCGTCGTCGCGATCGACCACGAGCTCGGCCGCACGCACCTGCTCGCGCTGAGCGAGAGCGGCGAGGAGGGTGAGCGCACGGCCGCCGCGGACTGGCTCGCCGACGCGGCCGCCGTGCTCGGTGACCTGGCGGCGCTGCCGGAGCCGCCGGCGCTCGACCACGGCCAGGCGGCGCTCGAATTCACCCTCAGCCGCGGGCGCGAGCACTACGTCGCGAACATCGAGGCCTGCAAGCGCCTGCTCGAAGCCGGCGAGAGCTACGAGATCTGCCTGACGAACACGCTCGCCCTGCCGGCCCTGCGCGACCCGTTCGAGCTGTACCGCGTGCTGCGGCGCGTCAACCCGGCGCCGTACGGCGCCTACCTGCGGATGCGGGAGGCCACGATCCTCAGCTCCTCGCCCGAGCGCTACCTGCGCGCCACCCGCGACCGCGTCGTCGAGGCCAAGCCGATCAAGGGGACGTCGCGCCGCGAGGCCGACCCGGCCGCCGACGAGGCCGCGCGCGGCGCCCTCGCGCGCAGCCCCAAGGACCGCGCCGAGCACCTCATGATCGTCGACCTGCTGCGCAACGACCTCGGCCTCGTCTCGCAGATCGGCAGCGTCGAGGTCGCGAGCTTCATGGACGTCGAGAGCTACGAGACCGTCCACCAGCTCGTCTCGACGATCCGCGGGCGCCTGCGCGACGACGTCGACGTCGTCGACTGCATCCGCGCCACGTTCCCCGGCGGCTCGATGACCGGGGCACCGAAGCTGCGCACGATGGAGATCATCGACGCCCTCGAGGGGGCGCCGCGCGGCGTGTACTCCGGGGCGCTGGGCTACCTCGCGCTCAACGGCACAGCCGACCTGAGCATCGTCATCCGCACGCTCGTCGCCACGCGGGCCGGCGCGACGATCGGCGCCGGCGGCGCGATCGTGATGCTCTCCGAGGCCGAGGACGAGTACGACGAGATGCTGCTCAAGGCGCAGCCGCTGCTCGACGCGGTGAGCCTCAGCGGCGCCGCGCTGCGCCATCCCGGCCAGGCCGGTCAGGCGGCCTTGTAGAGCGTGTCGGCGGGCGGGGCGGGCGGCCCTCAGGCGATGAGGACCGGCGTGCCGAGCGGCACCCGGTCGAAGAGAGCGATCACGTCGCCGACGTGCATGCGGATGCAGCCGTGCGAGGCGCGCGTGCCGATCGAGTAGTCCTGGCCGGTGCCGTGGATGCCGACGCCATTGACGATGCCCATCCAGCGGGCCTTCAGCGGGTTGGCCGCGCTGCCGCCCGCCACCGTCGTGCCGGCGAGCTCGCCGGCCCACGGGCTGTTGGGGACCGACCAGACGGGGTTGACCTGCTTGCTCGCGATCCTGTAGCGCCCGCGCGGCGTCGGGTAGCCGGGCTGGCCGACCGCGACCCGGTAGGTCCGGACGAGCTTGGCGCGCTTGAACAGGCGCAGCTTGAACGTCGACTGCTCGATCGTGATGACCGTGCCCGCGGTGCGACGCAGCGTGTTCGCGGTGATCTTCGGCCGGACCGAGATGAGCTTGGGCTTGAACACCCGCGAGACGCGGGGGTCGACGATGGCGGCGCGGATCTGCTTCTCGAGCGCGCGGCTGTTGATGTCGCGCCCGCGCCGCGAGTGGGTCACGCGCACGCGGCGCACGGAGATCTTCAGCCGCGAGTTGCGCGCCGACCGGTGCAGGCGCTTGTCGATCCTGCGCGCGAAGCGCCGCACGACCGCCTTGGAGTACGTGACCGCCAGCGGGACGTCGACGGGGGCGCCGCCGGCGCTGCGGCCGGCGTAGACGGCGCGCTTGGCGGTGCGCGCGACGTCCAGGGTCGCCTTCGCGCTGCGCGTGCGCAGGACCCAGGTCAGGTCGGCCGCCTGGACGGTGATGCGGCCCCGCTCGATCCGCTCGCCGTGCACGGCGATGAGCTTGGCGGCGGCCTCGTCGACGGTCAGGCCGGCGACGTCGACGCCCCCGGCGGTGATGCCGGAGGCGATCCGCTCGCCGGGCAGGGGCGGCTGTGCGCCGGCAGGGGCCGCGACGAAGGCGGCGACCGCGGCGCAGGCCGACAGGGCGATCAGTCGTTTGAACATCGCCACGCAATCTACCCGGAGTCCCGGCAAACCCACGCAGGTTGGCGTGGCGGCAGACGACCGCCCGGATGGACCGAGTGATCTGCCGCGGCGCCCGCGTCGTTATAGCTGTCGATGACCTCCTCCGCCGTCACCCGCCTGAACCGCCTCCTGCCCCTCCTCGGCGTCGCGCTGCTCGTCGCGACCGTGGCCGTGTTCGCCGCCCGCGACGGCGGCGACGACCGCTCGGGGGCCTCGGCCCCCGCCACCGCCGCCGCCGCCGCGCCGGCCGCCACGAACCGCGTCGAGATCAGGGACTTCCTCTTCTCGCCCGCCTCCGTCACGGTCGAGGCCGGGGTGAAGCTCACCTTCACGAACGCCGACGACGCGCCGCACACCGCGACGTCCGGCACCTCCCCCAAGCCGGACGGCCGCTTCGACACCGGGACGCTCGCCAAGGGCAAGAGCGCGAGCGTGACGCTCTCGGAGCCCGGGACCTACAGCTACTACTGCTCGATCCACCCCTTCATGAAGGCGACGGTGACCGTCCGATGAGCCCGACCACCTCGGCATGGCTGCGCCTGCTCGGCGCGCTGGCGACGATCGTCGTCGGCGCCGTGCATCTGCAGCAGTACGCGTCCCTCCTCGGCGACGTGCCGACGATCGGCACGCTCTTCCTGCTCAACGCGGCCGGCGCCGGCGTCCTCGCGATCCTGCTCGCGACGCGTCGCGCGGACCTCGGCGCGATCGGCGCGATCGGCCTGTCGGCCGGGTCGCTCGTCTCCCTGGCGATCTCGATGAGCGCCGGGGGCCTGTTCGGCTACACCGAGCCCACCCTGCGCGCGCCGATCGCGATCGCCATCGCGGCCGAGGTCCTGGCGATCGTGCTGCTCGCCGGACACCTCGTCGCCGGGCGACTGCCGCAGCGCGCGCGGGTCGACTGGACGACGGCCTGATCGCCCGCGCCGTCAGGCGCGGCCGTAGACCGGCAGGTGCGCGCCGCTGACGACGCCCGAGCCGTCCTCGCACAGGAAGCGCACGACGCTCGCGATCTGGACCGGGGCGACCCAGCGGTCGTGGTCGGCGTCGGGCATCGCGCTGCGGTTGGCCGGCGTGTCGATGACGCTCGGCAGGATCGCGTTGGCGCGGATGCCGTCGCCGCGGTACTCCGTGGCGAGGGCGTCGACGAAGGCGAGCACGGCCGCCTTGGCGACGATGTAGCCGGCCGCCCCCGCGAACGGCCTGAGTGCCGCCCGCGAGGAGACGCAGACGATCGCCCCGCCGCCGGCCGCCTGCAGATGCGGGATCGCGGCCTGGCAGACGAGGTACGTCGGGCGCAGGTTCAGGCGCAACTGGGCCTCGAAGTCGGCGACCGGGGTCTCGTGCACGCGGCCGCCCGCGGCGAAGCCGCCGACGAGGTTCACGACGGCCCCGAGCGGAGCGCCCGCGTCGCCGGCGGCGACCTGCGCCACGGCGGCGGCCGCGTCGGGCTCCGACAGGTCGGCGGCCTCCAACACGAGGCGCTCGTGCTCGCCGACGCGCTCGCGCTCGGCCTCGTCGAAGACCGGCACGACGACCCGCCAGCCCCCGTCGAGGAACGCCTCCACGACCGCGCGGCCGAGGCCGCCGGTGCCGCCGGTGATGAGTGCGCTGCCGGCCATCGGCCCACACGCTACCTCGTCGGATCGCGCCGGTCCGTCCGCGACGCTTGCCACCGTGTCGCCATGCTCGTGCGAGACCTGCGGGAGGGCAGCGAGGTCGACGGCGTGCTCGTCGTGCGCGCCGCCGAGCAGCGCGTCGAGCGCGACGGCACGGCGCAGCTTCGCCTGACCCTGGGCGATCGCACCGGCACCCTGCGGGCGACCGTCCGCGAGGACGTCGCGCACGTCGCCGCGGTGGCGCCGATCGGCGCCGCGGTCCGCGTGGGCGGGCGGCTGCTGGCACGCGACCACGCCGGCGACGAGCTCGAGTTGCACGCGATCGCAGCCGCCGAGCCGGGCTCCTACGAGCCCGCCGAGCTTCTCGACGGGCCGGCGCGCTCCGCCGCCCGGATGGAGGCCGACCTGCGCGTGCTCGTGGCCACCGTGCAGGAGCCCGACCTGCGCCGCCTGCTCGGCGCGGTCTTCGGCGCGGGCACCGCGCTGTGGGCGCGCTACCGCGCCGCGCCGGCCGCCAAGCGCTTCCACCAGGCCTACCGCCACGGGCTGCTCGAGCACTCGCTGTCGGTCGCGCAGGCGGTGAGCGCGATGAGCGCGACGTTCAGCGGCATCGACCGTGACGTCGCGGTCGCCGGCGCGCTGCTGCACGACGTCGGCAAGCTCGACGCCTACGCGTTCCGGGGCGGCGCGATCGAGATGACCGACGCGGGCAAGCTGCAGGGCGAGATCCCGCTCGGCTACTACCGGATCAGGCGGCTCATCGACGACATCGAGGGCTTCCACCCGGACACGGCCGCCGCCGTGCTGCACATCATCCTCAGCCATCACGGCTCGCTGCAGCACGGCAGCCCGATCGTCCCCTGCACCCGCGAGGCGACGCTCGTGCACTTCTGCGACAACCTCGGCGGGCGGCTGGGCTCGTTCGATCGCCTCGAGCGGGAGCTGCCGGCCGGGGAGCGCTGGTCGCGCTTCGACCGCGCGCTGGGCGGCGGCGCCTACTTCGGGGAGCCGCCCGCGTCGCAGGGCCGGCGCGCCGCCTGAGCAGGCCGCGCACGCGCGATCGGCGGCAACTCTTCGCAAAAAGCGGGCGCTCGCCGCGCAGCGTGGGCCGGATGGCGGCGAACGGGCCCTATCGTGTCCGCCCATGGCCAAGGACACGGAGAAGCTCATCCGCCAGCTCTCCCTGATCTCGTACCTCATGGCGGAGCGCCGGCCGGTGACCGCCCTGGAGATCAGGCGCGACGTCGAGGGCTACAGCGCGATGAACGAGGACGCCTTCGCCCGGCGCTTCTACGCCGACCGCTCCGAGCTGGACTCGCTCGGGATCGCGCTCACCGTCGAGCGGCCCGTCGACGGCGTCGCCGAGCAGGAGAACTACTCGCTGCGCCCCGAGAACTTCCACCTGCCGCCGATCGCGTTCTCCGATGGCGAGCTCGCGTCGCTGCAGACCGCGCTGTCGCTGCTCGACGGCGAGTTCGCCTACGCCGAGCCGCTGCGCCTGGCCCTGCAGCAGATCTCCTGGGGCCGCGCCAACCCCCTGCGCACCTCCGAGCAGCGCTCGGTCGGCCTGGCGATCACCGCGTCTGCCGGCGGCCACGACCTCTCCCAGCGCCTGGCGAAGATCGAGACGGCGATCTTCCGCAAGAAGACGATCACCTTCGACTACTACACGATGGCTCGCGACGACACGTCGACGCGCAAGGTCGACCCCTACCAGCTGCTCTTCCGCAATCCCGAGTTCTACCTGCTCGGCTACGCGCACGAGCGCGAGTCGCTGCGGGTCTTCCGCCTCTCGCGGATCCTCGGCAAGGTCGCCTACGCGACGAAGGCCGAGCACGACTTCAAGGGCCCGCCGGAGGGCTTCGACCCGCGCCCGTACGCCAACCGCGCCGACTGGCAGTTCGGCGACGCCGACGAGACCGCCGAGATCTGGATCTCCGAGCGCATCGCCTGGCAGATCGAACGCCACTTCGGGCGCTTCGGCGAGGTCCAGCCATCGGGCACCGCCGGCGACGTCGTGTTCGCGACGCCGTACGCCGACCGCCGCCAGCTCGCCGCGTGGGTGCTGCGCCTGGGCGACCACGCGCGCGTGCTCGGCCCGCCCGCCCTCGAGCGCGAGCTCGCCGATCGCATCGAGCTGCTGCACGAGCGCCACCGCGGCGCCGCGCCGGAGCTCGCCGCGCCGGTGCAGCGGACCGCGGCGCAGGAGGCCGAGGCGGCGGCCGCCGCGGCGACGGCGGCCAACGGGGCGGCGCGCCGCTCGGAGACCTCGATCCGCCCCGAGCGCTTCGCGCGCCTCGTCACCCTCGCCTCGATCCTCATCCGCGCCGGCCGCGCCGAGATCAAGCTCGTCGCAAGCGAGATCTGCGAGCAGATGCAGATCTCCGACGCCGAGCTGCGCGAGGACATCAACGTGCTCAACGTCGTCAACTTCGGTGGCGGCTCGTACGTCCTCTACGCCGAGATCGGCGACGACGGGCTCATCGAGGTCGACCCGGAGCCCTACTCGGACAACTTCGCGCGGCCTGCGCGGCTGCTGCCCGTCGAGGCCAAGGCGCTCGTCGCCGCGATCGACCTCATCGGCGAGCACCTTCCCGAGGGCTCGCTGGCGTCGGCGCGCGACAAGATCGTCGACGCGCTCGGCGCCGACCCGATGGACCAGGGCCTGCACGTCGCCGACGCCGGCGGCGACGACTCGGCGATCGCGCGCGTCGCCTCGGAGGCGATCAACGCGCGGCGCCTGCTCACGCTGGACTACTACAAGCCCAACGAGGACGAGTTCTCCCGGCGCGTCGTCGAGCCCTACGCGCTCGTCAACGGCCGCGAGGGCTGGTACGTCGCCTCGTACGACCCCGAGCGCCAGGCGGTGCGCCACTTCCGCCTGGACCGCATCCGCCACGCCGAGGTCACCGAGACGCCCTACGAGCCGCGCCCGGAGGTCAACCCGGCGGCCGAGCTCGACGGCTGGCTGCGCACCGGCGAGGTGCAGGCCTCGCGCATCGCCCGCGTCTGGGTCTCGCCCGAGCGCGCCCGCTGGGCGCGCGAGGAGCGCCGCGTGGCGCAGGAGCTCGCCGACGGCTCGGTCATCGTCGAGCACCCGTTCAAGGGCACCGACTTCCTCGTGCGCGACATCCTCGGGGAGGCCGGGGACGCCGCGGTGCTCGAGCCCGGCGAGGTCCGCGAGGCCGTGCTCGCGGCCGTCGAGCGCCTGCGCGCCGCCACCGTCGGCTGACCCTCCGCGGCGGGCCGCGGCGTCCGCGGCACGTCGGCGTGTCCCACCGTCGTGCGACATGCGTCACACAGCGCTCGCCACCGGCATTCGAGGTGAGAGAATCGCGCGCTCGATTCAGGGGCATGGGCGACAGGGCATCGGCGCCTCGCGAGGCGATGCGGACGCCGGTCGTCGCCGGGAACGGTTCATTCACCGTCAGCGGGCGTGGGACGTCGTGGCGCTGGCCGCACCGAGGGAGACGCATGACTCGCATGGTTCTCGCAGCGCTCGCGACCGCGCTCGCGGCGCTCGTCACGGCCCAGGCCGCGCCCGCCGCCACGACCGTCCCCGTCTGGAAATGCCGGGCGAGCCCGGTGTACACGTCGGTCGGCGCGAACAACCGCGTCGAGCCGATCGTGGCCAACGGCAACATCAACACCGCCGGCGGCGCCGATCCCGACCGCGCGCAGTGCGCGTCGACCGAGGCGGGCGCCGGCAACAGCGCGACGCAGATCGGCATCCCGCAGGACCAGATCGGCGCGCGCACCGCGGGCGCCGTGACGGCCATCGTCCCCGAGCTGGGCAAGGCGATCGACCAGCGCGTCAGCGCATCGGCGAAGGTCGAGGACCTCACCGTGCAGGTCCCCGCCGGGGGCTCGACGCTGCTCGGCGTGCGCGCGGCGACCGCCGACGCCACCGCGAGCTGCGGGGCGGGGTCGCTCGACCCGCGCCTGGACGGCTCCACCACGCTGGCGCAGGTCACGCTCGGGGGAAGCCCGATCGCGCTCGACGGCCTCGCCAAGGCGATCGCCGACGCGGTCGGCGGCAATCCACTCGTCAGCGTGAAGGTCGCAGAGCGCATCCAGGACTCGACCTCGCTGACGATCCGCGCGCTGCACGTCGTCGTCATGCCGCAGGCGGGCGGCGCACCGCTGCTCGACGTCGTCGTCGCCGAGAGCAAGGCCGCCACCAACGGGCCCGTCTGCGACCCCGACCGGCAGGGCCCGGGCGGCGGAGCGATCCCCTCCGTCTGCCCGCCGGGCTCGCAGCTCGACGCCGCCCGCGGCGTCTGCATCATCCCCGCCGGCGCAGGGGGATCGCGCCTCGGGACGATCGTCGTCGGGCTGCCCTACCAGGGCCCCAGCGGGGGGTCCGTCGTGCCGATCGACGTCGCGCGCAAGCGCTATGGCCGCCACAGCCCCTGCCTGGGCTCCGGCGGCGCGCCGAAGTTCGCGATCGTCGGGACCGAGCGGGCCGACCGCATCACGGGCACGAACCGCGCCGACCGGATCATCGGCCTCGGCGGCAACGACAAGCTCGACGGCGGTCGCGGCAACGACTGCATCGAGGGGCGCAAGGGCAACGACAACATCTCCGGCGCGCTCGGCAGCGACCGGCTGTACGGGAGCACCGGCATGGACCACCTCAACGGCGGGCCGGGCACCGACCGCCTCTCGGGGGGCAGCGGCAACGACACGATCAACGCCGCGTTCGGCCGCGACCGCGCGATCGGCGGCCCCGGCCGCGACTACATCAACATCGCGACCGCCGGCCCGCCGGCATCGGCGAACTGCGGCCCCGGCCCGGACAAGGTCCGCATCAACGCCAACGAGCGCCGGCGCGTACGCGGCTGTGAGGTCGTGTACGTCTTCAACGACAGGTAGCACCGCAGTCGCGCCGTCATGGTGAATCGCGGGCGG
The DNA here is from genome assembly GCA_963769555.1 of uncultured Solirubrobacteraceae bacterium. Classification (GTDB taxonomy): domain Bacteria; phylum Actinomycetota; class Thermoleophilia; order Solirubrobacterales; family Solirubrobacteraceae; genus CADCVQ01. The sequence goes on from CAVYMD010000003.1 coordinate 126,826, forward strand.
GGCTGGCTACAGTCCCGCCCGTGAACCGCCGCGAGCAGATCAAGATGTCCGACGCCGAGCTTGCCGCGTTCCTCGACGAGGAGCGCACGGTGATCTGCGCGACGATCGGCCGGGACGGGTTTCCCCATCTCATGCCACTGTGGTACGTGATGCGCGACACGGAGATGTGGTCATGGACGTTTCGCAAGACCCAGAAGGCGCGCAACCTCGAGCGCGACCCGCGGGCGACGCTGCAGGTCGAGGCCGGCGAGGAGTACACCGAGCTGCGCGGCGCGATGCTGAAGTGCGACGTCGTGCTGCACCGCGACACCGAGACCGTGGCCGAGCTGGGGACGGAGATCTTCGAGCGCTACCGCGCGGGCGGGCCCGGCGAGCTGGACCCCGAGGTCCGGGCGATGGTGCTCGCGCAGGCGCCCAAGCGCCTGGCGCTGCAGTTCCGGCCGCGGTCGCGCGCCACGTGGGATCACCGCAAGCTCGCGTCCGGGGTCTACTGAGGCTCTCATGAAGGGCCTGATCCTCTCCGGCGGCAAGGGCACCCGCCTGCGCCCGATCACGCACACGAGCGCCAAGCAGCTCGTGCCGGTCGCCAACAAGCCCGTGCTCTTCTACGGCATCGAGGCCATGGCCGAGGCCGGCATCGAGGAGATCGGGATCATCATCGCGCCGGAGACGGGCGCGGAGATCCGCGAGGCCGCGGGCGACGGCTCGCGCTTCGGCGTGCGCATCACGTACGTCGAGCAGGCCGAGCCGCTCGGCCTCGCCCACGCCTCGCTGACGGCCGAGGCGTTCCTCGCCGGCGACCCGTTCGTCATGTACCTCGGCGACAACCTGCTGCAGGGCGGCATCACCGACCTCGTCGAGTCCTTCCGCGCCAGCGCGCCCGACGCGCTCATCCTGCTCACGCCGGTCCAGGACCCCGAGAACTACGGCGTCGCCGAGCTGGACGGCGGGCGCGTCGTGCGGCTCGTCGAGAAGCCGCCGGAGCCCGCCACGGACCTCGCGCTCGTCGGCGTCTACATGTTCACGGCCGGCATCCACGACGCCGCCCGCGCGATCGCGCCCAGCGCGCGCGGCGAGCTGGAGATCACCGACGCGATCCAGCACCTCGTCGACGCCGGCCGGCGGGTGGAGCCGCACATCGTGCGCGGCTGGTGGAAGGACACCGGCCGCCTGGACGACATGCTCGAGGCCAACCGCCTCGTGCTCGACCGCATCGAGCCGCAGATCGACGGCGAGCTCGTCGACTCGCAGTGCGACGGGCGCGTCGTCGTCGAGCGCGGCGCCCGCCTGGAGCGCACGACGGTCCGCGGGCCCGCGATCATCGGCGCGGGGGCGCGGATCACCGACGCCTACATCGGCCCGTACACCGCGATCGGCGAGGACTGCGTCATCAGCTCGGCCGAGGTCGAGCACTCGATCCTGCTGGCCGGATCGAAGGTCTGCGATCTCGAGGGCCGGATGGAGTCCTCGCTGCTGGGCCGCAACGTGACGATCTCCCGCGGGGTGCGCCAGCCGCGCGCGTACCGCTTCATGGTCGGCGACAACTCCGAGATCGGGATCCTGTGACCGCGCGCGCCGAGCGAACGGCACGCCGATGAGGCTGCTCGTCACGGGAGCCGGCGGGATGCTCGGCCGGCGCCGTCGTCGAGACCGCGGCGCGCCTGGGCCACGACGTCCGCGCCGCGACCCGCGCCGAGCTCGACGTCACCGACGCGCGGGCGGCGGCCGCGGCGCTGACCGCGTGGCGCCCGAAGGCGGTCGTCAACTGCGCGGCCTTCACCGACGTCGACGGCGCCGAGTCGCGGCCGCAGGACGCCGAGGCCGTCAACGCGACCGGGGCCGGCAACGTCGCAGCCGCCGCGGCGGACGTCGGCGCGATGATCGTGCACGTCTCCACCGACTACGTCTTCGACGGCTCCAAGCGCGAGCCGTGGCTGGAGTCCGACCCGATCGCGCCGCTCGGCGTCTACGGCGAGACGAAGCTCGCCGGCGAGCGCGCCGTCGCCTCGGCCAACTCCCGCCACGCGATCGTCCGCACGGCGTGGCTGTTCGGCGCCGGCGGCGGCAACTTCGTCGACACGATGCTGTCGCTCGGCGGCCCAGCGCGACGAGGTCGCGGTCGTCACCGACCAGGTCGGCTGCCCGACGTGGACCGGGCACCTCGCCGGCGCGCTCGTCGAGCTCGCCGAGCACCCGCAGGAGACCGGCGTCCACCACATCGCCGGCGGGCGGCTGCTGCTCGTGGAACGAGCTGGCGCTCGAGGTCTTCGAGCGGGCCGGCATCGACTGCCGCGTGCTGCCGGCGACGAGCGAGCAGTTCGCGCGCCCGGCGCGCCGGCCGGCCTACAGCGTGCTCGGCAGCGAGCGCCGCAACCCGCTCGCGCTGCCGCCCTGGCAGGACGGCGTCGCCGCGTACCTCGCGACGCGGGTGGCGGCGGCATGAAGCTGCTCGTCTGCGGCGGCGCGGGGTTCATCGGCTCGAACTTCGTGCGCGTCGCGCCTGGCCGACCACGGCGACGAGATCATCGTGCTCGACAAGCTCACCTACGCCGGCCGGCGCGAGAACCTCGAGGGCCTCGACGTCGAGTTCGTCCACGCCGGGATCGAGGACGCGCAGGCCGTGGCCGACGCGATCGCCGGCGCCGACGCGGTCGTGAACTTCGCCGCCGAGACGCACGTCGACCGCTCGATCGCCGAGCCCGACGCCTTCGTCACCACCCACGCCGTCGGGACCTGGGTGCTGCTCGAGGCCGCCCGCGCCGCGGGCGTGCGCTACCTGCAGGTCTCGACCGACGAGGTGTACGGGTCGATCGAGGAGGGATCGTTCACGGAGTCCTCGCCGCTGGCGCCCTCCTCGCCCTACAGCGCGACGAAGGCCGGCGCCGACCTGCTCGTCGCCTCCTACTTCCACACCTACGGGCTGCAGACCGTCATCTGCCGCGGCTCGAACAACTACGGCCCGCGCCAGTACCCCGAGAAGCTCATCCCGCTCATGGTCCTCAACGCGCTGCACGGCGACCCGCTGCCGGTCTACGGCGACGGCATGCAGGTGCGCAACTGGCTCTACGTCGATGACTTCGCCCGCGGCATCGGCCACGTGCTCGCGCACGGCGCGCCCGGCGAGGCCTACAACGTCGGCGGGCCCGACGAGTGCCCGAACCTCGAGGTCGTGCGGCGGATCATCGAGCTCACCGGCGCCGACGAGTCGCTGCTGACGTACGTCAAGGACCGTCCCGGCCACGACCGCCGCTACTCGCTGGGCTCCGAGAAGGTCCGCGCGCTCGGCTGGGAGGCGCGGGTGCGCTTCGAGGAGGGGCTCGAGCAGACCGTGCGCTGGTACCGAGGCCAACCGCGACTGGTGGGAGCCGATCCGCTCGGGCGACTACCGCGCGTACTACGAGCGCCAGTACGGCTCCGCGATCAAGGACTGAGACCCGCCGCCGCGGGCCGCGGCGCCGAGCCTCTCGCGCGCCTCAGCGCCGCACGCGCCACCGCGCCGCCGCCGGATCGAGGGGCTCGAAGCGGGCCAGCGCGCCCGTGTGGATCGCGCGGTCGAGCTCGCGGCCGAGCTGCGGGTCGTGCTGGGAGATGCGCCTGACCGCCGCCCGCAGGTGGCGCGTGACGTTGACCCGCGCGAGCTCGGCCGACGCCCTGTCGACGCCCCCGGCGCGGGCGGGCGCCGCGGCGTTGCCGGTGTCCGCGGCGCCGGCGAGCTCGACTGCACTGATCTCGACGCCGGGCTCTGCGAGCAGCCGCGCGAGGATGTCGAGGCCGGTCGTGTGGCGCAGGAGCGTCATCGCCTGCCCGCGGCCGACGCGCCAGACGTCGCCGTCGCGCTCGAGGACCGCGGGCTGCGCGCGCTCGCCCGTCGGACGTCCCGCGCCGCCCGCCGGCGGCTCGTCCGGAACGAGCGCCGCGAGCTCGCCGATCTGCTCGGCGAGGCGCCGCATCCCGAGGTCCCGCGCGAGCGCGAGCCCGTGCCGGCAGGCGTCGCGGAGCGCGGGCAGGTCCCGGCGGCGCCCGCGGGCCAGCAGCAGACGCGCCCGCTCGCGCTGCGCGACGCCGATCATCGGGCGGGCGTCGAGGCGGGCGTTGATCCGGTCGGCGACGTCGAGATGCGCGAGCGCGTCGTCCCAGCGTCCGAGCGTCGTCGCGAGCGCGGCCGCCGGCAGCGCGAGCGGGCCGAGCGCCGCGTCGCCCGCGGCGAGCACGGCGACGCGGTCGGCGTAGGGGGCGACGAGCGCGTACAGCGGCGTGGCGTGCTCCGTCACTCCGGCCGCGCTGGCGGCGTAGCTCGCAAGGGCCATCCCGGCCGCCCAGTTGCCGTCGCGGGGCAGATCCCGGAAGCCGTCGGCGCCGACGGCGTCCAGCCGCATCACCGCCCCATCGCGGTCGCCGATCTCGCTGCACAGGAACGCCGCCGCGCAGCGCCACGTCGGGATCCACGGCCGCTGGTCGGCGAACTCGTCGATCGCGCCGGCGAGCTCGCCGAGGCGCCCGACGATCCAGCGGTGGTTGAAGAGCTGCGCGGCGAGCAGGTTGGCGGCCGTCTCCTCGTCGACGACGCGGCCGTGCTCGAAGGCCTCCAGCGCGAGCCGCTCGCTCTCCTGCGCGCGGCCCGCCAGCAGCGCGCGCATGGCGCCCAGCAGGCCGTGCTGCCAGCGGTACAGCGGCTGGTGCAGCGCCCCGGCGAGCTGCCCGCAGGCCTCGAGCTCGGTCTCCATCGCGGACAGGTCGCCACGCTCGAGGCAGCCTGCGAGGCGGACGTGGTGAGCGCTGAAGCGCATCTCGAGGTCGTCGATGCCGTGGGCGAGGCGCAGCAGCTCGTCGGCCGCGGCGCGGCGCTGCTCGGCGCGGTCGGGCCCGAGCATCGACCAGCTGCGGCTGTAGAGCGCGATGAGGCGCGAGCGCGTGTCGCCCGTCGCCGCGGCGACGTCGACGGCCTCGCGGCTGAGCGTCGCGCGGCGCTCGACGTCGCCCGTGTAGTACAGCTCGAGCGCCAGCCGCGACAGCAGGTCGGCGCGCTCGGGGCAGGGCTCCGGGCCGAGCGCGTCGAGCGCCTCCTCGAGCGTCGCGACGATCGCCTCGTCGGTGCGCGCGGCCAGCCCGGGCCCACCGAGCGCGCCGGCGATGCCGAGCGCCGCGCGGGCGAGCAGGCGCGCCGAGCCGAGCCCGCGCGCGAGCTGCGCCGCCTGCTCGAACGCCGCGCGCGCCCCCTCGACGTCGCCGCCGCGCCGCTGGGCGAGGCCGAGCCCGAGCAGCAGCTCGCAGCGCTCGGGCGCGCGCTCCTCGTCGGGCCCGAGCACGTGCAGCGCCTGGGCGAAGTGCCGCGCCGCCTCCTCGTAGGCGAGCTGCCGGGCGGCCCGGTCGCCGGCCCGGCGTGCGTAGTCGACGGCCCGCTCGGGCGACCCGGCCGGCAGCGCCGCGACGTGGTGGTGGGCGAGCGCGGCGAGATCGTCGTCGTCCAGCGCGGCCGCGTGGCGGCGCTCGATCGCCTCCGCGACGGCGAGGTGAAGCCGTCGGCGCGCGCTCGATCCCAGCTCGCGGTACAGCGTCTCGCGGACGAGCGCGTGGACGAAGCGCACGTGGCCCTGCGGCCCCTCGAACACGTCGATGAGCCGCCTGCGCTCAGCCTGCTCGAGGCGCTCGAGCACCGCCGGGGCCCCCACGCCGGCCGCGTCGGCGAGCAGGGCGATCGGCGCCTCGCCTCCCGCCACGGCCGCCAGCTCCAGGAGCGCGCGGCTCTCGGCCCGCAACGGCGCCAGGCGCCGGCCGAGCGCGGCGCGGACGCTCTCGGGCAGCGGCAGCCGCTCGTGGACCGCCGCCGCGTCCGGCGCGCCGTCGGCGGCGAGCGCGCGGACGATCTCGTCGACGAAGAACGGGTTGCCGCCGGTCGCCTCGAGCAGGTCTCGCGCGAGCGTCGCGCCGGGCGGCGCTCCCGTCCGCCGGACGACGATCTGCGCGATCTCCTGCTCCCCGAGTCCCTCGAGCCGGTGGCGTCGCGAGCGGATCGCGAGCTCCTCGAGCGCCCTGCCGGGGCCCGGCCGCGCGGAGGAGGCGTCGCGGTGGGTTCCGACGAGCAGCAGCGACGTGCCGTGCAGCTGGCCCGCGAGGAAGCCCAGCAGCTGCAGGGAGGCCTCGTCGGCGGCGTGCAGGTCGTCGAGCACGACGACGACCGCGCCCCCGGCGGCGGCCGCGGCGAGCAGCGCGCCGATGGTGTCGAAGAGCTCGAAGCGGCGCCGGTCGGCGCTCAGCGCCGGGGGCTCGGGCTCGGCGGAGCCGGCGAGGCCGGCGAGCTCGGGGACGAGCCCGACGGCGTCGGCGAGCCCGCGGCCGAGCGCCGGGCGAGCGCCGAGCGGCCGGCCGCTGCGCACGAGCGCGCGCAGGACCTGGATCCAGGGCCAGAAGGCGGGCGCGCCGCCGGCGTCCCAGCAGGGGCCGCGCAGCACGAGCGCGCCGCGCGCCGCGGCCTCGTCGCCGAGGCGGTCGGCGAGGCTCGTCTTGCCGATGCCCGCCTCGCCGACGAGCAGGTGCAGGGCGCCGTGGCCGGCCTCGGCCGCCGCGAGCGCGTCGAGCAGCGCGGCGAGCTCGCGCTCGCGCCCGATGAAGACCGCGCGGTCGGATCTCCCCTCCACCCCTCGCAGGATCCTCGCCGCGCGGGCGCCGCGCAACGCCCACTCAGGAGCTCAGCGAGGCGATCCTCCACTCGGCGCCGACCTTCTCGAGCTTCAGCGTGTCCTGCTTGGCCTTCGAGCCCGTGCCCGAGGTGACCTTCGCCGTGGCGGTCGTGCCGCTGATCGAGACGTCGTCGACGGTCAGGTCCTTCGAGGACGCGTCCTTGAACGCCTCCCGCACGGCCGTCGTGCAGTTCGTGCCCTGCCGCTCGAGCGTCTGCAGCAGGCCGTCGGTGAGCAGCTTCGTGCACAGGCGGTCGGGATCGTTCTTGCGAGCCGCGTCCTCGACGCTCTCGACCGCGGCGGCGACGCTCGCCTCGGCGCCGCTGAACTCCTCGGCCGAGTCGCGGGGCGCGGCGCCGCAGGCGGACAGCGCGAGCGCCGCGACGAGGAGGGTCAACGCCGTTCTCATGCGCCGGGAGCCTATCTAGACTGACCGGTGGTGAACTCCGAGATCACGCCCTCCGTCCAGCCGATCCCGCGCGGGCGCCACGCGCCGCCGCTGGAGGTGCGCCTCGAGGTTCAGCGTCATCGCCTCTTCGACGCCGCCGCGCTCGTCTTCTCGCGGCTTGGCTACGCCGAGGCGAGCGCCGAGGCGATCAGCCGTCAGGCCGGGATGTCGAAGGCGACGTTCTACGAGCACTTCGCCAACAAGGAGGAGTGCCTCATCGCGCTCTTCGAGTACGCGACCGCCTCGCTCGTCGAGGAGCTCGTCGCGGCGTCGCGCGGCGCGGATCGCGACTTCGAGGAGCGCCACAGCGCCGGCCTGCGCGCGATCCTCGAGGCGATCGAGGCCAACCCGCCCCTGGCGCAGGCGATCCTCGTCGAGACCGTCGGCGCCGGGCCGCGCCTCGCCGAGCTGCGGATCGCCGCGCTCAACGGCTTCGCCCAGGTCATGTACGACCAGACCGTGCGCGCGGCCGAGCTCACCGGCGGACCCGCGTACGCCTCGCCCGACGAGGCCTTCGCGATCGTCGGCGCGACGTTCGAGCTCGTCTCGCGCCAGCTGCGCACCGGCCAGCCGGAGCACATGCTCGACCTGCAGCCGCTCGTCGAGCGCCTCATCCTCGGCCTGCTCTCGCAGCCGCCGCACGCTTGAGCCGGGACGCCGCCGAGCTGCAACGGCTCGAGGGCGAGATCGTCGCCTGCCGGCGCTGCCCGCGGCTCGTCGCCTGGCGCGAGCTCGTCGCACGCGAGAAGCGCGCCGCGTTCGCCGGCGAGGACTACTGGGGCCGGCCGATCCCCGGCTTCGGCGATCCGGGCGCCGCCGTCATGCTCCTCGGCCTCGCGCCCGCGGCGCACGGCGCCAACCGCACCGGTCGCGTGTTCACCGGCGACCGCTCGGGGGACTTCCTCTTCGCGGCGCTGCATCGCACCGGCTTCGCGAACCAGCCGCGCTCGTCGCACGCCGGCGACGGCCTCGCGCTGCGCGGCGCCTGGATCGCGGCGGCCGTGCGCTGCGCCCCGCCCGCCAACCGGCCGACGCCGGCCGAGCGCGACGCCTGCCTGCCGTTCGCCCTGCGCGAGCTCGAGCTGCTCGGCGCCGTGCGCGTCGTCGTCTGCCTCGGCGCGTTCGCCTGGGACGCCGCGCTGCGGATCCTCGCCGGCGGCGGGGTCGCGCTCCCCCGCCCGCGGCCGCGCTTCGGCCACGCGGCCGAGCTCGCGATCCCGGCCGACCCGCCCGCACCGCTGCTGCTGGGCTGCTTTCACCCCAGCCAGCAGAACACCTTCACCGGCCGGCTGACGGCGCCGATGCTCGACGCGGTGCTGCTGCGCGCTCGCGCGGCGGCGGGGCTCAGCCCGCCGGCGTGACGGCCTTGGCGAGCTGCTCACCGCGCATGCGCCGCGGCTCGTAGCCGGTGAACTGGATCGAGAGCTGGCCGCCGGCGCGGGCCGCCGCCGGCGGCAGCGGCTTCGTGAGCGACCAGCCGCCGCGCCTGATCGGCGCCTGGAAGTAGAGGAACTCGGCCCGTCCGCCGGCGCCCTCGTAGCCGAGGCGCACGCGCACGACGCCGCGCGCCCGCGAGGAGATCGTGCCGGCCACGCGCAGCCGCGAACGGTCGTCGATCCGCGCCGTGCGCCGCGTGAGCAGCGCCTTGCCGCGCGCGGCCCGCAGCCGGACCTCGTCGCTGCGCACGCGCGAGTTGCCGGCGTAGGTGAGCGTGAAGATGCCGGTCGACTTGCGGCGCTGGGCGGCGGGCAGCGTGCGCGCGAAGCGGATGATCCCGCCGGCGATCGGGGCGCTGAAGCGCGTCGTCCGCCCGGACGAGCGGTAGCTCACCTGCACGCGTCCCGTGGCCCGCGCCGTGATCCGGGCGAGCACGTCGAGCCGGCCGCCGCGCACGCCGGCGCGCAGGACGGAGATCTTCGCCGGATAGCGGTCGACCGGCGGGGGCGGGCCGGGTGGGGCCGGCGGCGGGGGCGGGACGGGCGCGGGCGGCGGCGGCGGAACGGGCGGCGGCGGCGGGACGGGCGGCGGCGGCGGGGGCGGAGGAGGCGGCGGCGGGGGCGGAGGAGGCGGCGGCGGGGTCGTCGTCCCCGTCGTCGAGCATGCGTCGGGCCGCAGCGCCCAGGCGTGCAGGGTGCCCGAGTCCGAGCTGGGATAGGTGTCGGCGACGTGCAGCGTCCACGTGCCGGCGCGGGGCTTGCCGTCGAACGCGGAGAGGGGCTCGTCGGGCCGGTAGCGCCCGCTGTAGCCCCCTTCGGGCGAGGTCGCCGGCAGGGACTCGATCGCCGTCTCGGCGTCGTCGGCGAGGACGAGGTCGGCGAAGTCGTCGCCGCGCGAGCCGAACTGCCCCGCGCCGGGTCCGTTCATGAGCTTGACCGTCGTTCCATCCGGGGCGCGCAGCGTCATGACGAGGTCGCCGACGTAGGGGTGCGTGAGGCGCGCGAGCCGCACCTCGAGGCCGTGGACGGCTCCCGTCCCGCCGAACGTGAGCGTCGAGTCCACGCCGGCCTCGTCGTCGACGAGCTTGGGCACGTCGACGCTCGCCCTGCGCCCGATCGGCAGCGCCACCGGCACGCTGAAGGCGCCGTGGTCGGTCGTGAGCGCGAGCGCCAGCGCGGCGTCGCGGTCGCAGCTCACCGACGGCTCGATCGCGATCGTGAAGGCGGGATCGCCCGCCTTCGCGGTGCGCGGGTCGAGCAACGGCCAGGTCGCCGACGCGGGCGCGCGCACGATGACGCCGCTCGTGCTCGACGAGAGCTCGCCCGTGACCCCGCCGACGGCGAACGGGTTCATGTTGCGCAGCGTCTCGGTCAGGCGCACGGTCTCGCCGGGCTCGGCGACGTCGTCGCCGTCGCCGCCGGGGGCGGGGTCGGTCACCGCCGACGCCTCGTGCCGGAGCGCCGGGGGCAGGTCGAAGGCCTCCTGCGCCGTCGTCGACGAGGCGCTCGTCGTCCGCGCGCCGAAGCCCATCCCGCGCGCCGCGAAGAGCTGCCACAGCGTCGCGTGGTTCGTGCCGCCGAGCGCCTGGTCGGCCTGGATGATCGCGTCGCGCGCCTCGAGGAACGAGGGGTTGTTCGGCGCCAGGCGCAGGCCGCCCGTGACGAGCGCGCGCGCTGTGGCCGAGCCGAGCGCGGCGCGCAGGTCCCACAGCGTCTCGGCCCAGATCTCGCCGTCGTCGTGGACCTCGAAGACGCTGCCGACCCTGCCCATGTCGCCGAGCGTGAAGCCGCCCGATCCCGCGTTCGCCGTTCCGGGGCAGGCGGCCGCCGAAGCTCCGACGGGGCAGTCGATGCCCTGGCGCCGGAAGCCGCCGAGATAGCCGCCGAGGTCGAGCTCGCCGTTCGTGGCGCTGTCGCTCGTGAGCCCCTCGCCGACGAGGAAGTCCAGCGCGTACCAGTCGCTCCAGCCCTCGCCCAGCGCGCGCGACTGCGGCGCGTCGAGGCCGGCGCCGGAGCCGACCGAGCGGTTCGTCAGCCCGTGGGCGTACTCGTGGTAGACGACGTCGGCGGTGTCGGACGAGTTCAGCGACGGGGTCGTGAACAGGTGCATCTGCAGCGACGGCGACGCCCCGTCGGACGGCGTCGACATCGAGGCGTTGTTCAGCCGGGCGACGTCGTTGGCCTCGGCGAGCACCGGATCTCCTCCCAAGCCGGCGCCCGTGGCGGTGAACTCGAAGTTGCGCGCGGCGGGCGTGAAGCCGATCGGCGCGGCCGCGAGATGGTCGTGGAAGACGTTGACGAGGTAGAAGAGCTGCGTCGTCGCCTGGCTTCGGTTGACGGCCTTCGAGGCGGCCTGCCCCGCCCGCGAGTCCCAGGTGCAGAACGGCTGGGCGCCGACGATCGGACAGCTCTGGCCGGGGACGTCGAAGGGCTGCTGGGCGAAGCTCCAGTCGCCGCCGACGGCGGGGATGTCCTCGCCCGGGCTCGTGCGGCCGTCGTTGCCGTCGTCGTCGGCGTAGGCGTGGGCGTTGTTGCCCGCGAGGCGCTGCCCGCCCAGCGAGCGGTCCAGCCAGGACCGGTCGGCCTCGAGGTCGACGGTCTGCGCCGTCCCGCCGCCGGGGGCGCCCGGGAAGTTGCGATAGACGCTCGCGTCGGCGGCGAACTCCGTCAGCGAGCGGCGCTTGAGCACGTCACCCGCGGCGGCGTCGACGACGACCTCGTAGAGGACGTCGCGCGCGCCGGTCACGTCGACGCGCCACGCCAGCCGGGCCGTGCGCCCGTCGGAGAAGATCGTCAGGCGCGCGCGGTCGCCGCCGGAGAACTCGGTGGCGCGCTCGGCGCCGGGCGCGGTCGTCGCGCGCGGCGCGAGCAGCGCGCCGCCGACCTCGCCCCTGGCGACGGCGAGCGCCTCGGCCGGGCCGAGCGCCGGGACGATCGAGTCCACGGCGAGATCGCCGACGGGCGACCCGCCCGAGCTCAGCAGGCGCCCGTCCGCGAGGACGCTCGCGGTCAGCACGTTGTCGTACGCCGCGATGCCGCGGTGCGTCTGCACCCAGGCGAGGTGGGTCACGCCGTCCGGGGCGCGGTAGCGGCTCGTCAGGCGCAGCGCGTCGAGGTCGGCGGCGTCGAGCCCGAAGGCGTCGAGGCGCTCGCGCACGAAGCCGAGCGCGACGTCCGCGGGCGAGCTCGCGCTGCGCCCGGTGAGCACGCCGTCGGTGCGCACGACGCGGCGCACGCCGCCGCTGACGCGGTCCGTCGCCACGACCCCCTCGTCGCCGAGCGAGCGGTCCAGCGCCGCGCGCGCGCGGCGCTCGGAGGCCGTCACGGGCCCGGCGTCGGCCCCGCGCACGTCGACGTTCGGCAGCGGGCGCGACGACGGCTTCGCGGCCGCGCTCGCGCCCGCGGCGGCCGCGAGCACGCAGGCGCAGGCCAGCAGCGTGGCACGGAGCAGACTGCTCATGGCGTGTGGATCGGCGATCGCAGTGCCGCTCCATCTTGCCCAACCCCGCAAGGTAACTCGCCGGATGCGGTCCGGGGGGCCCCGGCGGCTAGCCTGAACACGTGGTCCTCGAGCAGTTCACGCCGCCCGTCCGCGACTGGTTCGCGTCGGCCTTCGAGGGCCCCACGGAGGTCCAGCGCCAGGCCTGGCCGGCGATCGCGACGGGCGAGCACACGCTCATCTCCGCGCCGACCGGATCGGGCAAGACGCTGGCCGCGTTCCTCTGGGCGCTGGACCGCCTCGCCCGCGAGCCGGGCTCGGGCTCGACGCGCCTGGTCTACGTCTCCCCGCTGAAGGCGCTGGCCTACGACATCGACCGCAACCTGCGCGCGCCGCTGCGCGGGATCGGCGCCGACCTGAGCGTCGGCGTGCGGACCGGCGACACTCCGCAGCGCGACCGCGCCGCGATGCGCCGCAACCCGCCCGACATCCTCATCACGACGCCCGAGTCGCTGTACCTCATGCTCTCCAGCGGCGCGCGCGAGATGCTGACCGCCGTCGATGCCGTGATCGTCGACGAGATCCACGCCGTCGCGGCGACGAAGCGCGGCTCGCACCTCGCGCTGACGCTCGAGCGCCTCGCGGCGCTGCAGGCCGACGGCCGCGAGCCCCAGCGGATCGGGCTCAGCGCGACGCAGAACCCGCTCGAGGAGGTAGGGCGCTTCATGGTCGGCCCGCGCCGCAGGTGCACGATCGTCGACACGGGCGTGCGCAAGCCGCTGGACCTGCGCATCCACGTGCCCGTCGAGTCGATGGTCGAGCCCGAGCAGGCGGCGCCCGGCTCCGACTCGCCCGACCCGCTGGACCCGCTCGCCGGCGGCGAGGCGACGCGCCGCTCGATCTGGCCGGCGATCTACCCCGAGATCCTGCGCCTCGTCTCCGAGCACCGCTCGACGATCGTCTTCGTCAACGCCCGGCGCGGCGCCGAGCGCCTCGCGCTGCGCCTCAACGAGCTCGCCAACGCCGACCTGCCCGAGGACGCGCCGCCGCGCGAGATCGCCCGCGCCCACCACGGCTCGCTCGCGCGCGAGGAGCGCCTCGTCGTCGAGGAGCTGCTCAAGGCCGGCGAGCTGCCGTGCCTCGTCGCGACGTCGTCGCTCGAGCTCGGCATCGACATGGGCGCCGTCGACCTCGTCCTGCAGGTCGAGTCGCCGAAGTCCGTCGCGCGCGGGCTGCAGCGCATCGGCCGCGCCGGGCACAACGTCGGCGACGTCTCCAAGGGGCGCATCTTCCCGAAGTTCCGCGCCGATCTGCTCGAGTGCGCCGTCGTCTGCAAGCTCATGCGCGCAGGCGAGATCGAGCCGACGGTCGTGCCGCGCAACGCGCTCGACGTGCTCGCCCAGCACGTCGTGTCGATCGCCGCCTCGCAGCCCGAGGAGGAGCCGATCTCCGTCGACGAGCTCTACGCGCTCGTCACGCGCACGCACTCCTATGCCGAGCTGTCGCGGCCGCTGCTGGAGAACGTGCTGGACATGCTCGACGGGCGCTACCCGTCGCAGGAGTTCGGCGAGCTGCGCGCGCGGATCGTCTGGGACCGCGTCGGCGGGACGATCCGCCCGCGCAAGGGCGCGCGCCAGCTCGCGATCACGAACGCGGGCACGATCCCCGACCGCGGGCTGTTCAGCGTCACGCTGCCCGACGGGCGCCGCGTCGGCGAGCTCGACGAGGAGATGGTCTACGAGGCGCGCGCCGGCCAGACGTTCCTGCTCGGCGCGAGCACGTGGCGGATCGAGGAGATCGGCCGCGACCGCGTCATCGTGTCGCCCGCGCCGGGCGCGCCGGGCGCGCTGCCGTTCTGGCGCGGCGACGGCGTCGGGCGCCCGAAGGAGCTCGGCCGGGCGATCGGGGCGTTCAGCCGCTGGGCCGTCGACCAGGACGCGCAGACGCTGCAGGACGACTACGACCTCGACGCGTTCGCCGCGCGCAACCTGCTCGCCTTCCTGCGCGAGCAGCAGGACGCCACCCGCGTCCTGCCGTCCGATCGCACGATCGTCGTCGAGCGCTTCCGCGACGAGATCGGCGACTGGCGGCTGTGCGTCCTGTCGCCCTACGGCGGGCGCGTCCACGCCGCCTGGGGCCTGGCGCTCTCGCGCCGCATCCGCGAGCGCTTCGGCCTGGAGTCCGACGCGATCTGGTCCGACGACGGGATCATCGTCCACCTGCCCGACGCCGACGAGCCGCCGGGCGCGGAGCTCGTCATGGTCGAGCCCGACGAGGTCCAGGAGGCGGTCGTCGCCGAGCTGGCGTCGAGCGCGCTGTTCGGCGCGCGCTTCCGCGAGAACGCCGGCCGCGCGCTGCTCATCCCGCGCGCCTACCCCGGCAGGCGCACGCCGCTGTGGCAGCAGCGCCTGAAGTCGCAGTCGCTGCTGGAGGTCGCCAAGCGCTACCCGGACTTCCCGATCATCCTCGAGACCTACCGCGAGTGCCTGCGCGACGTGCTCGACGTGCCCGGGCTCGAGGAGCTGCTGCGCGCCCTGCACAGCCGTGAGTTGTCGCTCGTCGAGGTCGAGACGCCGACGGCGTCGCCGTTCGCCTCCTCGCTGCTGTTCGACTACGTCGCGACGTACATGTACGAGGGCGACGCGCCGAACGCCGAGCGGCGCGCCGCCGCGCTGTCGCTGGACCGCGACCTGCTGCGCGAGCTGCTCGGCCAGGAGGAGCTGCGCGAGCTCATCGACCCGGGCGCGCTGGAGATGGTGCAGGACGACCTGCAGCATCGCTCCGAGCGCACCCGCGCCGAGACGCGCGACGCGCTCGCCGACGTGCTGCGCCGCGTCGGCGACCTCACCGGCGCGGAGGTCGCCGAGCGCGTGCTCGCCGGCGTCGACGCCGGCCCGATGCTCGACGCGCTCGAGGGCGAGCGGCGCGCGATCGTCATGCGGATCGGCGGCGAGCGGCGCTGGATCGCCGCCGACGACGCGGGCCTGTACCGCGACGCGCTCGGCGCCGCGCCGCCCGGCGGCCTGCCGGAGGTCTTCCTCGCCGACGTGCCCGACGCGCTGGCCAAGCTCGTCGCGCGCTACGCGCGCACCCACGGCCCGTTCCGGACCGACGAGCTGCGCGCGCGCTACGGCGTGGACCCGACCGCGGTGCTCGAGCGCCTGGAGCACGACGGCGGGGTCGTCCGCGGCGAGCTGCGCCCCGGCGGGCGGCCGGGCGAGCCCGAGTGGTGCGACACGGAGGTCCTGCGCCGCCTGCGGCGCGCCTCCCTGGCGGCGCTGCGCAAGGAGATCGAGCCTGCCGACCAGCGCGCGCTCGCGGCGTTCCTGCCCTCCTGGCAGGGCGTCGACCGCCACCCGCCCGCGGGCGCCGGGATCGACCGGCTGCGCGAGGTGCTCGTCGCGCTGCAGGGGCTCGCCCTGCCCGCCGAGGTCTGGGAGCGCGACGTGCTGCCGCGCCGGCTGGGCGCCTACTCGCCGACCTGGCTGGACCAGCTCTGCGCCTCCGGCGAGGTCGTGTGGGCCGGCGCCGGGACGCTCGGCCGCACGACCGGCCGCGTCGCGCTGTACTTCCGCGAGGACGCCGAGGCGATCGGGCGCCCGGCGCCGCCGCGCGGGGCGAGCGCGCCCGCCGAGCCCGAGCACGACCTCGTGCGCGCCCGCCTTGCCGAGGCGCCGTGCTTCTTCACCGACCTGCTGGCCGACGTCGCGCTCGATCCCGCGCAGGTCCAGGAGGCGCTGTGGGACCTCGTCTGGGCGGGCGAGGTCACCAACGACGCCTTCGCACCGCTGCGCGCGCCGCGCCTGACGCTCGCCCGCGCCCGGCAGGCCGGGGGGCGTTCGGCGGCGCGCCGCTTCGGCGCCCGCCGCGGCGGGGCGCAGCCGACCGTGCAGGGCCGCTGGGCGCTGACCGAGACGATCTTCCGCCGCGAGCCCGAGCCCGGCCAGCGGCGGCGCACGGTCGCCGAGCTGCTGCTCGAGCGCTACGGCATCGTCACGCGCGAGCAGGTCCTCGCCGAGGGGATCCCGGGCGGCTTCTCGATCCTCTACGACGCGCTCTCGCAGCTCGAGACGCTCGGCGTGTGCCGGCGCGGCTACTTCGTCGAGGGGCTCGGCGGCGCGCAGTTCGCGCTGCCCGGCGCGGTCGAGCGGCTGCGTGCGCAGAAGGCCGTCGAGGAGTCGCCGCCGATCGTGCTCGCCGCGACCGATCCGGCGCAGCCCTACGGCGCGGCGCTGCCGTGGCCGCGCCGCGGCGGGGAGGACCGGACCGGGCGCCGGCCGGCCCGCGTGCGCGGCGCCTACGTCGTGCTCGCCGGCGCGGAGCCGGTGCTCTACGTGGAGAGAGGCGGCCGCGGCATCGTGACGCTCGCCGAGCCGGGCGACGCCCGCCTGCGCCCGGCCTTCGAGGCGCTCGCGCGGTTCGTCACCGGCGGCCGCGGGCGCAAGCTCTCCCTGGAGCGCGTCGACGGGGAACCGGTCGTCGGCTCGGGCCTGGAGGACATGCTCGTCGAGCTCGGCTTCCGCGCCGGGCCGAGCAAGCTCACGCTCAGCGCCTAGCTCAGCGGCGGCGCGTGGACGCGCCGCGCCGCGAGAGCCGGTGCCGGCCGCGCTCGCAGCTGCGCCCGACCCGGTCCAGGCGCGCCTTGAACACGCGGTCGCGGCCACGGCCGCACAGCAGCAGGTCGCGGCCGGTGCCCCCGAAGAGCCGGTCGTCGCCCTGCCGCGCGCGGATGACGTCGCGCCCGCCGCGGCCGTAGATGCGATCGGCGTGCCTGGTCCCGACGAAGGTCTCGTTGCGCTTCGTGCCGACCATGACGAGGCCGGCGCGGCCGATGCGCCGGCAGCGCACCGTTCGCGACGTGCCCCTCGGGCACCTTCGCACGGACGAGCGGCGCCGCGTCGAGGCCGGCGCGAGCAGCGAGGCGCCGGCGGGCGGCGGCGGGGCCAGCTCGGCGGAGCCCCAGTCGGGGTGGCGGTTCTGGTGGTCGTCGAGGGTCACGCGCCGGTCGCCCGAGCCGTCGGCGCCGATGACGTGCAGCCCGCCCGGCTCACCGGGCGCGTACTCGACGAAGACGACCCGCGTGCCGTCCGGGGAGTACGACGGCATTGCGTCCTGCACGGGCACCCGGCTCTGCGTGAAGCTCGTCTGCGCGGAGCCGTCCGGGCGCATGCTGAACAGCCTGTGCTCCGCCCTGGGCACGGGGTGGCCGGGCGCCTCCGGGTCGACGTCGCGGTTGGAGCTGAACAGGATCGTCAGACCGTCGGGCGAGAACGCCGGCGCGTCGTCGGGCAGCGTGTTGGTCGTCAACCGGGTCTGCGCCGAGCCGTCGGCGCGCATGGCGTGCACGTCGTCGTTGCCCGCGCGATCGCTCGTGAACGCGATCCGCGCGCCGTCGGGCGAGAACGCCGGCTCGCGATCGGACGCCGCATCGCTCGTCAACCGCACGAGCCCCGTGCCGTCGACGTTCATGACGTACACGTCGTCGCTGCCCGCGCGATCGCTCGTGAACGCGATCCGCGCGCCGTCGGGCGAGAACGCCGGCTGTCGATCGGACGCCGCATCGCTCGTCAACCGCACGAGCCCCGTGCCGTCGACGTTCATGACGTACACGTCGTCGCTGCCGCCGCGGTCGCTCGTGAACGCGATCCGCGCGCCGTCGGGCGAGAACGCCGGCTCGCGATCGGACGCCGCGTCGCTCGTCAACCGCACGAGCCCCGTGCCGTCGGGGCGCATGGCGAACACGTCCTCGTTGCCGTCGCGCGTGCTGTCGAACGCGATCGCGCCGTCCGTCCCCGGGACCGCCGCCGCGGCGGGCAGCGCGGTCGAGGCCGAGCCCATCAGCGCCAGCACGACGGCGCAGAGCGCAGCGAGCGGGGGAGGCCGAGGCGTTCGTGAGGTGTCGACGATGGGGCTGGGCATCCGAGCCGTGGTCCTGCGGTGCGCGCCGTCCTGTGCGCTTCGGGCAGCCTAGCCGGGCGAGTGGCCGCGCGCCAGTGCGTCCCGCGCGGCGTGGATCTTCGCCAGCCACGCGGCGACGCCGTCCTCGTCGAGCAGGTCGGCGGTCATCCGGGCCCGCAGCTTGATGAACATCCGCTGCGCCGGCCACGTGCGCGGCTCGGGAGCCGGGCCGAGCAGGATGACCCGGTGGCCGTCGACCGCCGGGATGTGAACGGGCATCCCCTCGTGCCAGATCCACGTGTCGCTGTAGGAGACGTCGGAGGGGTCGGGCAGGCCGCCCTCCTCCGTGAGCGCGGCGAACGTGAAGAGGTTCCAGACGCCGGTGACCTGCTCGTCGATCTGCTGCGGACCCTCCCCGCGCGCGACCGCGACGGCGGCCTTGGAGACGCGCGGCTCGTCGCGCGGGAACTCGTCCATGAGCAGGACGTTGAGCTGGAAGTTCTCGACGATGCCGCTCATCCGCCCGACGATGCCGGTGCCGGTCGACGGCTCGATCGCCACGTAGGGCTCGTCGTCGAGCACGTCGAGCATCGCCCGGATCCAGCCGGCCGCCTCGTGCAGCTCCTGGATGCGCTCGCAGGCGGGCCCCAGCTCGGCGGCCTCCGCGCGCGCCTCGGGATCGACGGACAGCAGCGCGATCGCCCCGGGCCAGATCTCCTGCAGGCGCTTCCACGCCTCGGCCACCGACGGCCGCCGGGCCGCGGCCTCGTTGACGGCCGCCGTCACGGCCTCCCCGGTCCACGCCTCGGCCTCCTCCTCGTCGAGGTGCTCGGGCGGCTCGCCGACCTCCTCGACGGCCTCGGCGACGAGCTTCGCGCAGGCCGGGATCGTCGTCTGCAGCGCGCCGACCATCGCCGCGCGCGCCGGGCGCGGATCGTGCCCGGCCTCGATCATCGCGCCGACGATCCGCGCGGCGACGCCGGCGGGCTCGGGATCCAGCGTGGCCAGCCCGGAGGCGAGCGTGGCGATCGCGTCGCGCGACGCCGCGGGCGACGTGCTGCCGATCGATCCGCCGAGCTCCGCGATGAGGCGGTCGGCGCGACCGTCGTCGGGCGTGTTGCTGCCGAGGACGTCGAGCAGGTCGCGGGCGGTGCGGACGACGTCGGTGGACATGCGCGGCAGAGTAGATGAGTCGCGCCCGCCCCGGCCGTCCCGGGCCGGCGGGTTTGGCGAGCGGCCCCGGCGGTGAGACTGCCACCGACCGCTTCACCCCCGACCAGGAGGCTGTGCTCATGGCTGCCGACGTAGGACCCCCGCTCGTGCTCATCGGCCTCGGCCTCGTCCTGTGGCTCGCCGTGACCGCGACGCTGGCCGGCATCTCGATCCAGACGATCGGCCTCATCCTGTTCCTCGTCGGCGTCGTCTGGCTCGTCGTCGAGCTCGCCCAGGCACGCTCCTTCAGGCGGCCCCGCGTCGTCGAGGAGTCCGCGGTGTACCGCGAGGAGCCCGTCGTGCGCCGCCGCCGCATGTAGGCCCGCGCCGCGGCGCCGCGGCGCCACGCGCCAGGGCCGTCTCAGGGCACCTTCTTGCCCGGGTTGAGCAGTCCCCTGGGATCCAGCGCGTCCTTGATCGCGCGCTGGGCCGCCACCGCCGCCGGCGCCCATTGGCGCGACAGCCGCCCCCCCTTGAGCACGCCGATGCCGTGCTCGCCGGTCACCGTCCCGCCGAGGCGCACGGCGAGGTCGAAGAGCTCGCTCGCGGCCGCATCGGCGCGCGCGCGCTGCGCGCCGTCGTCGGGATCGAGCAGGAAGCTCGCGTGCAGGTTGCCGTCGCCCGCATGACCCCACGCGCACGCCTCGAGGTCGTGACGCGCGCCGATCGCCATGGTCTGCGCGATCGCCCCGGCGAGCCGCTCGACCGGCACCGCGACGTCCTCGGAGAGCTTCGTGCCGCGGACCGCCGCGACGGTCGGCGAGACGCCGTCGCGCCACCGCCACGTCGCCCGCGCGTCGCCCGCAGCGCGCAGGGTGCGCGCACCCGGGCCGAGCGCCTCGCGCAGCTCGCCGTGCACGCGCGCCGCCTCCCGGGCGGCGCCGTCGGCCTCCGCGAGCACGACGAAGCCGTGCAGCGCCCCGCCGGGAAACGAGCCGCCCGCGGCGCGCATGGTCGGCTCGTCGAAGAACTCGAGCGCCGCCGGGACGAGCCCGGTCTCGAGCACGCGCAGGACGGCCGCGCAGCCCGACTCCGCGTCCGGGTAGGCCGCGGCCGCGAGCAGCCGCGTCTCGGGCGCGGGCACGAGCCGAAGCCAGGCCGCCGTCACGACGCCGAGCGTTCCCTCCGAGCCGACGAGCAGCGCCCGCAGGTCGTAGCCGGCGACGTCCTTGCGCACCGGCCCGCCGACGCGCACGAGCACGCCGGGCGCGAGCACCGCCTCGACGCCGGTCACCCAGTCGCCGGTCACGCCGTACTTGAAGGCGTGCGGGCCGCCGGCGTTCGTCGCGACCATGCCGCCGAGCTGGGACTGCTCCGGAGCCCCGGGGTCGGGGGGAAAGAGGAGGCCGGACTCGCGCGCCAGGCGGGCGATCGTCTGCGTCGTGACGCCCGCCTCGGCCTCCATGCGCCACAGCTCGGGCTCGAACGAGCGGATCGCGCGCAGGCGGTCGAGCGCGATCGCGACGACGTCGCCGTCGAGCGCCGCGGCGCCGCCCGCGAGCCCGCTGCGCCCGCCGACCGGCACCATCGCGATCCCGCGCTCGTAGCACCATGCGACGACCGCGGCCACCTCCTCGGCGCTGCCGGGGCGCACGAGCGTCGCCGGCACGCCGGGCACGGCGACGTCGCCGACGCGCACGTCGCGCTCGACGTGCTCTGATCCGACGATGTCCCGCAGCGCCCGCACGACGTCAGATGCTCGCGCACGGCGGCCGCGGGCGCACCCGCGCGCGCGGCGGGAGCGGGGGCCGTCCGCCGCCCACGCGCGCGACGCGCCGGCCGCGGACCGCGCGCGTCCTACGCTCTGAGCCGATGCCCGAGGGCGACACGATCCACTACGCCGCGCGCCGCATCCGGCCACTCGTCGTCGGCCGCGTGCCGCAGATCGACCATCCCAATCCGCGCCTGCGCGGCGAGCGCTGGCCGCAGAAGCTGGCCGGCCGGGAGGTGCGCGCCGTCGACGCCCACGGCAAGCACCTCTTCGTGCGCTTCGAGGACGACCTCGTCATCCACTCGCACCTGCGGATGACGGGCTCCTGGGGCACGTACGGCCCGGGCCAGCGCTGGCGCCGCGCGCGCCGCCGCGCCTGGCTCGTGCTGACGACCGAGCTCGGCGAGGTCGTCCAGTTCGACGGCCCGCTGCTCGAGCTGCTGACCGAGTCGCGCACGCGCTTCGACCGGCGCCTCGCGATGCTCGGGCCCGACGTCCTCGCCGCCGAGCTCGACGAGGCCGGCATCCTGCGGCGCCTGCGCGCCGACGATCCGACCCGGGCGATCGGCGACGCCCTGCTGGATCAGCGCACGGTCGCCGGCATCGGCAACCTCTGGAAGTGCGAGGGCTGCCACGCGGCCGGGATCGACCCGTGGCGGCCGGCCGGCTCCGTCAGCGACGAGGAGGCGCTGGCGATCGTCCGCGCCGTACGGCCGGGGATGCAGCAGTCCGCGCTCGACGGGATGCAGGACGTGCACCGCGTCGTCTACGGCATGGCCGGGCGGCCGTGCCCTCGCTGCGGCGCGCCGATCCGCAGCCGCGGGCAGGGCGACGACAACCGGCTGACGTACTGGTGCGCGGGGTGCCAGGCGTGAGGCGCGCGCCGCGCGAGACGGACTCGCTGCGCCGCGTCGGCCACAAGGGCGCCGACCACATCGCGCCGGGCAACACGTTCGGCTCCTTCGCGGCGGCGCTCGAGCACGGCGTCCACATGATCGAGTTCGACGTCCTGCCCGAGCTCCCCGACGGCAGCGGCGAGCTGCTGCTCGCCCACGACTGGGAGGACCTGGCGGGGCGCCGGCCGCACACGCTGGAGGAGGGCCTCGCGCACTTCACCGACGGCGTCTACGAGGGCATCGAGCTGCTCGTCGACCTCAAGACGCGCGGCTACGAGGAGCGCGTCGTCGCGGCGCTGCGCGAGCACGGCCTCGACGACCGCGCGCTCATCTCCACGACGGAGGACGCGTCGCTGGCGCTGCTGCGCCGCCGCCATCCGGAGATCGCGCTGAGCTGGTCGCTGCCGCGGATGCGCCGCAACCCGCTGCAGAACCCGCTCATCGCCCTGCCGGCGGTCGCCGTGCTGACGTACGTGCGCAGGGCGCTGCCGGGCGTCGCGGCCAACCGCATCCGCCGCGGCGAGATCGACGCGCTGACCGCGCACTGGCGGCTCGTCACGCCGACCCTCGCCGACGCGGTCCGCCGCGCCGGCGGCGAGCTCTACGCGTGGACCGTCGACGACGCCGAGCGCATCGACAGCCTCGAGCGCATGGGGGTCACCGGCGTCATCTCCAACGACCCGCGCCTGTTCAGCGCTCCTCGGCGCTGATCGTGCACGTGGAGGCCGAGTAGCCATCCGGGTCGTCGCCGGCGCTCGAGCGGTGGCCGCGTCGCGTACGGCGGCTCGCGCGGCGCACGACGTCGCCCTTCAGGCGCCACTCGAAGTACACCCGCCCGCGCAGGAGCGCGGGCCGGCCCTCGACCGGCTCGATCCGGAACGAGCGCCCGAACTGGCGCGTGCGCCGTCCCCGGCCGACGTACAGGTAACCCGAGTCGCCGGCCTTGCCGACGCGGTACCAGCGCTTGTCCTCGCGCGAGTAGTACTGCACGACGAAGCGCATGTACATCCGCGTGCGGCGGTTGCGCGAGCCGGGCATCGAGCCGCGGATCCCGATCGTGTCCGGGGCGGCCTCGGTGTCGCAGACGTTGACGGTGGCCCACGGCCGGCGGTCCTTGTCGGACCGCGCGGCCGGCGAGACGGCGATCGGCGCCACGAGCAGCACGAAGACCGTGATGATCCCGACGCGGCGTCGTAGTAGTCGCATGAGCGCAGCTCTGATCATGGCAACACCCCTCAACACGGCAGCCGGGAGCTTCGATGCGCTGTACCGCGACTGCGCACGCGACCTCTACGCCTACGTGCGCACGCTGCTCGGCGACGACGGCGCCGCCGAGGACGTGACGGCGCTCGCCTTCGAGCGCGCGTTCCGCCGGCGCGAGAGCTTCGACGCGCGGCGAGGCAGCCAGCGCGGCTGGCTCTTCGGGATCGCGCGCAACGCCGCGCTCGACGAGCTGCGCCGGCGCAAGCGCTCGGCCCCGCTCGTGGGCGACCCGCCCGACGAGTCCGCGCGCGCCCCCGAGGAGGAGGCCGACCTGGCCGTCCGCCGCGCGACCGTCCGCGCGGCGCTCGCCGCGCTCGCCCCGCGCGACCGCGAGCTCGTCGCGCTGAAGTTCCACGGCGGCCTGTCCAACGCCGAGCTCGCCGCCGTGCTCGGCACGAGCGAATCCAACGCCGGCACCCGGGTCCACCGGGCCGTCACGAAGCTGCGGGAGGCCTGCGATGCGCAAGCGTGACCACCTCACCCCCGACGAGGAGCGCGAGCTTCTGGCGATCGACAGGGCGCTGGCCGGCGAGCCGGTCGCCGCGGAGCTGCGCGAGCTCGAGGCCCTCGTGGCCGACGTCCGCGCAACCGCTCCGCAGATGAGCCCGGGCTTCGCGGCCCGCCTGGAGCGCGATGCGCGCGAGGGCTTCCCCACCCCAGAGCAGGCGCCCCGCGCCGTCCCCGGCCGGGGGCGGCGCTGGATCGCGCTGCCGGCCGCCGGCACGCTGGCCGCCGTCGTGGTGGCGCTCGTCGTCGTCCTCGGCGGCGGCTCGGAGTCCGGGACGCCGACGCGCGCCCCCGGCGGCGGCTCCGGCGCCCAATCGGCCGTTCCGGCGCCCGGTGCGCCCGCGAACGCGCCGGAGAAGGTCGCGCCGGGCGCCGAGGACGCCGACACCTCCCGCGGCGCGGGAGCCGATCTCGCGACGGCGCCGCCCGCGGCCGCGGCCGGCGGCGCGACGTCGGTCCTGCCGGCGCCCGCTCCGGTGCTTCCCGCCACGGGCGCCCCCCGCAAGGTGCAGCTCAGCGCGTCGCTCGCGATCGAGACTCCGGCAGGCGACTTCGACGCCGCCGACGGCCGGGTCGCGACGATCGTGGCCGATGCCGGCGGGATCGTCGCCGGCGCGCGCACGTCGACGCGCGACGGGCGCAGCGAGGGCTCCTACGACCTGCGCATCCCGGCCGGCCGCCTGGACCGGACGCTCGCCGTGCTGGCGAAGATCGGGCGCGTCACCGAGCGCGACCGCAGCCTCGACGACATCACCGCCTCGTTCGACTCCGTGCAGACGCGCCTGACCGACGCGCGCGCCGAGCGCCGCGGGCTGCTGCGCACGCTGGAGCGCGCGACGACGCAGGGGCAGATCGACAGCACGAAGGCGCGACTGCGCGCCGTCGGCGGCAGGATCGCCGCCCTCGAGCGCCAGCGCTCCTCGCTGCGCCGCCGCGCCGACCTGGCGACCGTCGACCTGACGATCCGCTCCAGCGGCGAGCGCGGCGCCGGGGTCGGCGCCCGCTGGTCGCCGGGCGACGCGGCGCGCGACGCGCTGCGGGTGCTCGAGGTCCTGGCCGGCGTCGCGCTCGTCGGGCTGGCCGTGCTCGTGCCGGTGGGCCTCGTCGGCGGCGGGCTCGCGCTCGGGTTGCGCGCGGGCCGCCGCAGGCGCCGCGAGACGGCCCTCGACCCGGCCTGAGCAGGCTGCGGCTCGCGCGGATCCCCGCCGCGCGAGCCGCGCCCGCATCGCCCGCGCGGCCGCGCCGTGTGCTATTGCTCACGCGATGGGGACGCGAGAGCAAGACGCGGTCGATCTGCTCGCCAACGTCCCGGTGTTCGAGACGCTCGGCCCGAAGGACCTCGCGAGGGTCGCCGAGGTGGCGGTGCCGAGGTCGTTCGACGCCGGTCACGTCATCTTCCGCGAGGGCGACGAGAGCGACACGTGCTACATCGTCCGCAAGGGCCACGCGCGCGCGGTGCGCGAGCACGGCGACGGCCGCACGCTGACGCTCGCGCACTTCGGGCCCGGGGACATCTTCGGCGAGCTGGCGATGTTCGACGACGAGCGGCGCTCGGCGACCGTCGAGACGCTCGACGCGCTGGACTCGATCGCCGTGCTCGGCGCGGACATGCGGCGCCTGCTGCGCGAGCACTCCGAGATCTCGGTCAAGCTCGTCATCGCGCTCGGGCGCCGGCTGCGCGCCGCGAACGAGCGGATCGCCCGGCAGTCCTTCCAGACCGTCCAGAGCCGGGTCGCGGGCGTCCTGGCGCAGCTCGTCGCGCAGGCGCAGGCGGAGGGGGCGGGCGAGCGCGACGTGCTCGTGACCGTCACGCAGGCAGACGTCGCCCAGCTCGCGGGCTCCTCGCGCGAGTCGGCCAGCCGCTTCCTCGCCGTGCTCGAGCGCGCCGGCGTCGTCACGCAGGGCCGCGGCCGCGTGACCGTCCACGACCCGGCGGCGCTGGCCGGCTACGTGTACTGATGGCCTCGAGCGAGTTCTCCGCCGGCGGCGTCGTCGTCAACGCCGACAACGAGGTCGTGGTCATCGTCCCCACGCGGCGCGCCGCGGACGGCTCGCGCGTGCTCGCGCTGCCGAAGGGACACCCGGACGGCCGGGAGTCCGCCGTCGAGGCGGCGCTGCGCGAGGTGCGCGAGGAGGCCGGCGTCGAGGCCGAGCTCGTCGGCTCGCTCGGCGAGGTGCGCTACTGGTACCAGCGCAGCGGCCGGCGGATCGCGAAGGTCGTCGAGTTCTTCCTGCTGCGGTACGTCTCGGGCGATGTCGATGACCACGACCACGAGGTCGAGCAGGCCCGCTGGATGCCGGCGGCAGAGGCCGCGGAGACCCTCACGTACCCCGGCGAGCGCGACATGGTGCGCGAGGCTCTGTCACGGCTGCAGCCCGGCTTGTAGTCTCCCCAACCGTGCAGGTCCTCAACTTCTACTCGACGATCTTCGCCGACCAGCTCAAGCGCGGCCGCAAGACCGCCACGATCCGCCTCGGCGACAAGTCGCACAAGTACCGCAAGAACCAGGCGGTGCTCGTGACGATCGGCTATCAGCACTCGCCTCGCGAGAAGGTCTTCATGGCCGTCATCGACTCGGTCGAGATCAAGCGCGTCAAGGAGCTCTCGCCGCGCGACATCGAGCACGACAACCCCGAGTTCCGCCGCACCGAGGAGATGATCCACTTCCTCGAGCAGATCTACGGGCGCGACGTGGACCTCGAGGACACCGTCACCGTCGTGCGCTTCAGCCAGATCATCGAGAACCCACCGTCGATGACCGAGCGGCTGCACGGCATCGGCGGCGCCCAGAACTGACCTCGCGGTCCGGACGGGGCGCTCGGGTCAAGGGTCAAGGCATGCCGCGCGTGAAGGTCATGATCCCGGACGAGCTCCTGCAGAAGGCGGCCACCGCGGCGCAGGAGCAGGGCAGGAGCATCGACGAGCTCTACGCGGCGTCGATCGAGCGCTACGTCGAGACGAACAGGAGCGCCTCGCCCGGCTCGCTGCGCAGCCGCCACGGCATCCCCGGCCGATCGCCCAGCCTCACGATCGAGATCCCCGAGGCGCTGTTCCAGAGCGCGGAGAAGCTCGCCAAGCGCCTGGGCAAGCGCCGCGACGTGCTCTACAGCGAGGCACTCGCGCGGCACGTCGCGAGCTCGCACCCCGCCAGCAGCGCCCTGGACCGCGGGCACGACCTGCCCGACGGCGCCCAGGCGCCCCGGCGCGACTGACCCGCCCCGAGCGCGAGCCCCTCGGCACTGCATCCCAAGCGCTCGCGGCGCGCGCCCCCGGCGAGCCCTTCCGGCGAGCGCTCCCGGCGCTCCGGCGAGCGCTCCCGGCGAGCGCTCGCGGCGCTCCGGCGAGCGCTCCCGGCGAGCGCTCCCGGCGAGCGCTCTGGCGAGCGCGCCCCGAGCGAGCGCCCTGCCTGCCTCCGGGCCGGTCCTCCGCCAGTCCCCGGCCGACCGCCGGCGGCGAGCCCCCCCTCGCGGCGGGCGCCGGCCCGAGCGAACGGCATCGATGACGAAGGGTGCCCTTCAGCGCCGGCGGCCCGCCCGCCGCGCATGCATCTGTGGCACCTGACGCGGTGCGTCCCGTCGGGACGTCACAGATTCACGTATTGCATGCATCTGTGACACCGGAGCAGGCCTCAGCGGTCGGGATGTCACAGATTCACGTGCCCGCGCCGCCGAGGAAGGGATCTCGGGCGCGGACCCTCCGCCGGACCCGAGCGCCGGCCAGGCCCGCCCCACCGCGCCCTCATCGATGCCGTTCCCAGGCACCCCGCACCCTCCGCCGGCGAGCGCCCGCCACACCCGCCGACCACCCCACCCTCATCGATCCCGTTCCCAGGCACCCCGCACCCTCCGGCCCGCCGAGCGAACGCCCGGGTCTGCGGCTCGTCCAGAGCTCCGCCGACAGCCGAGCGCACCGCCCGCGGCCGCGCACGCAGCCGGAACCGAGGCCCCGCCCGTCGACCCGCGTTGGCACTCTTCCACCCCGAGTGCCAAGTGCGCTACAGTCGTTTCCAAGTTGGCACTCTGACCGTGCGAGTGCCAATCCCACTCAGCAAGCTCTTTGGAGGTCACACATGAAGCTCAAGCCCCTGGGCGATCGGCTCATCGTGCGGGCGATCGAGGAGGAGGAGACCACGGCCAGTGGCCTCGTCCTTCCCGACACCGCGAAGGAGAAGCCGCAGAAGGGCCGGGTCATCGCCGTCGGCGACGGCAAGTTCGACGAGGACGGCGACAAGCGCATCCCGCTCGACGTGGCCGAGGGTGACGAGGTCCTCTACTCGAAGTACGGCGGCACGGAAATCAAGGTCGACGGCGAGGAGCTGCTCGTGCTCCGCGAGTCCGACGTTCTCGCCAAGATCATCTAGTCAGGAGAACCGGAACTTATGCCTCATAAGGAACTGCTGTACGACGTCGACGCCCGCAACGCACTGCAGGCCGGCGTCGACGCGGTCGCCAACGCCGTCAAGGTCACGCTCGGCCCCAAGGGCCGCTACGTCGTCCTCGACAAGAAGTTCGGCGCGCCGACGATCACCAACGACGGTGTCACGATCGCTCGTGAGATCGAGGTCGAGGACGTCTTCCAGAACCAGGGCGCCCAGCTCGTCCGCGAGGTCGCCACGGCGACCAACGACGTCGCCGGCGACGGCACGACGACGGCCACGGTGCTCGCGCAGCAGATCGTGCGCAGCGGCCTGAAGAACGTCACGGCCGGCGCCAACCCGCTCGCGCTGAAGCGCGGCATCGAGCGCGCCGTCGAGGAGGTCGTGGCGAACATCGCACGCCAGGCCAAGGACGTCGCCGGCAAGGACCAGATCGCTCGCGTCGCGACGATCTCGGCCGGTGACGAGGAGATCGGCGACGTCATCGCCGACGCGATCGAGAAGGTCGGCAAGGACGGCGTCGTCAACGTCGAGGAGGGTCAGACCTTCGGCATGGACCTCGAGTTCACCGAGGGCATGCTCTTCGACAAGGGCTACATCTCGCCGTACATGGTCACCGACCAGGAGCGCATGGAGGCGGTCCTCGATGACCCCTACATCCTGATCGCCAACTCCAAGATCACCTCGGTGCGCGACGTGCTGCCGGTCCTCGAGGCCGTCATCCAGTCCGCCAAGCCGCTGCTGATCATCGCCGAGGACGTCGAGGGCGAGTCACTCGCGACGCTCGTCGTCAACAAGCTGCGCGGCACGTTCACGGGCGTCGCCGTCAAGGCTCCCGGCTTCGGCGACCGCCGCAAGCGGATGCTCGAGGACATCGCGATCCTGACGAACGCCGAGGTCATCACCGAGGAGATGGGCCTCAAGCTCGAGAACACCACGATCTCGCAGCTCGGGCGCGCCCGTCGCGTCGTCGTCGGCAAGGACTCGACGACGATCGTCGACGGAGCGGGTGACGCGGCCGCGATCAAGGGCCGCATCAACCAGCTCAAGGCCGAGATCGAGACGACCGACTCCGACTTCGACCGCGAGAAGCTCCAGGAGCGCCTCGCCAAGCTGTCGGGCGGCGTCGCCGTCGTCAAGGTCGGCGCGGCCACCGAGACGGAGATGAAGGAGAAGAAGCACCGCGTCGAGGACGCGCTGCAGGCCACCCGCGCCGCCCTCGAGGAGGGCATCGTGCCCGGCGGCGGCGTCGCGCTGCTGCAGGCCGAGGGCGCGATCAACCTCGACACCTACGAGGACGACGAGAAGACCGGCGCGAAGATCGTGCTGCGCGCTCTCGAGGAGCCGCTGCGCCAGATCGCGCACAACGCCGGCCTCGAGGGCTCGGTCGTCATCAACGACGTCCGCAAGGCGAAGAAGGGCCACGGCCTGAACGCCGCGACGAACCAGATCGAGGATCTGGTCGCCGCCGGCGTCATCGACCCGGCCATGGTCACCCGCTCGGCGCTGCAGAACGCGGCCTCGATCGCCAAGAACATCCTCACCACCGAGGCCATCGTCTGCGAGATCGAGGGCAAGGAGATGTCGATGGGCGGCATGGGCGCCGACGGCGGCATGGGCGGCATGGGCGGCATGATGTAGCCGGCTTCCGGCTCGCTCCCCGCGAGCCGAACGTCGGATCTCGCCAGCGGCGAGACGCAGTACCGAGGGCCCGGCGCCACGCGCGCCGGGCCCTCGCTCGTCGTGCGCCTGACGCGTGCGCCGCGCGGCGCTGGCCCGCAGCGGCGCCGGACGCTACGGTTGCCGCGGGCATGACCGACGCGGCCAACCCCTCACGGCCCATCGCCCGCCGGCTCCTGCCGGCGCTCGTGCTCCTCGGCGCGGTCACCGCGGCGCCCGCCGACGCGGCGCGTTGGCGTCTGGAGCCGATCGCCTCCTCCGGGGGCGTCGTCGGGCTGCGCAGCTTCGGCTTCGACCTGCGCGGACGAGCCCTCGTGAGCTGGGACGCCGCCCCCGGCAACCGCCTCGCGCCGCTCCTCGGCGGACTCGCCACGCGCGAGCCGGCCGGCGGCTGGCACCGGTCGCCGGACCTCGCCGGCGTCCAGCCCTCGACCGCGCAGATCCACATGCACTCCCTGACGAGCACGCTGCTCGTCGCCCGCGAGACGCCGTCCAAGCTCGGTCGCCGGCGACTCGTCGCCGCCGACGGGCGCTCCGACGGCGGCTTCGGCGCGTTCTCGACGCTCGACGACTACGTGGTCGACCACTGGTCGGCCGCGAACGCCAGCGGCGACGCGATCGTCGCCTGGACGAGCGAGCGCTCGCCGTTCGTGCGCGTCGCCGAGCGCTCCGGGACCGGCCGCTTCACCCCCGCCCGCGACCTCGCCGTCGCCTCCGCCGCCGCGGTCGCGACGAACGCGCGCGGAGACCGCGTGCTGGCCTGGCGCGCCGGCAGGCGGCTCGCCGCCCGCGTGCGCCCCGCCGGCGGCGAGTGGAGCCGGACCGCGCGCTTCGGGCGCGTCAAGACGATCGCGGGCCTGCGCCTCTCGGTCCTCGTCGCCCGCTCGGGCCGGGTCGTGCTCACCTGGGGCTCCGTCGGCAGCGCCTGCGGCGTATCGGTCCGGGGCACGTCGGGCCGCTGGCGCACGCGCACGCTCGAGCGCCGCTGCGCCGTCAGCGGCGTCGATCCGGCGCGATCGCCGGTGCTGCCGCTCGCCGACGGCCGCGGCGCGACCTACGTCGCCTGGACCGGCCGGCTGCGCAGCGGCCGCCGGGCCGTCAAGCTCGCCCGCGTCGGCCCGCGCGGCTCGGGCCGGCCGCTCGTCCTCTCGCGCCAGCGCGGCGCGGTGCTCGACGACGTCGCCGACGGGCCGCGGCGCTCGCTGGCGATCACGTACGCCGCCCCGCGGCCGACGAAGGCCAACCCGTACGTCGTCGCGACCTACGCCGCGGTGCGCCGCGGCGGCGGCTCGTTCGGCCGGGCCGATCGCCTGACGCCCCCGAGCGTCGCCGCCGTGCGCGGCAGCCGCGTCGCGTTCCAGCCGCTCACGGGAGAGCCCGTCGTCGTGCTCCCGTTCCTCGTCGGGCTCGATGTCGCGATCGGCGCGGCCGTCGGCCCGCCGCTGCCGGCGCGTTGACCTCCGCCGAGCTCATGTACCGCCCGGCCGCCGAGCTGGCCGGGCTCGTCCGCTCGGGCGAGCTGACCGCGGGCGAGCTCGTCGACGCGTCGCTGGAGCGCATCGCGGCCGCCGAGCCCGAGATCAACGCGTTCGTCGACGTCGACGACGCCGGCGCGCGGGCGGCCGCCGCGGAGATCGGCGCCGGCGACGCGCGCCCGTTCGCCGGCGTCCCGATCGCGATCAAGAACAACCGCGCCGTCGCGGGGATGCGCCTGACCGCCGGCGCCGCGTTCATGGGCGACTTCGTCGCGCCCGCCGATCACAACGTCACGCGGCGCCTGCGCGCCGCCGGCTTCGTCGTCGTCGGCACGACGGCGCTGCCCGAGTGGGGCATCCTGCCGGTCACCGAGGGACGCCTGCACGGGCCGACCCGCAATCCGTGGGATCGCGGGCGGACTCCGGGCGGCTCGTCGGGAGGATCGGCGGCGGCGGTCGCCGCGGGCATGGTCGCGCTCGCGCACGGCAACGACGGCGGCGGCTCGCTGCGGATCCCGGCGGCCTGCTGCGGCCTCGTCGGCCTCAAGCCGCAGCGCGGGCGCATCTCGCTCGCGCCCGACGCCGGCGAGCAGTTCCTCGTCCAGGACGGCGTGCTGACGCGGACCGTGCGCGAGACGGCGCTGCTGCTCGACGTGCTCGCCGGGCCCGAGCCGGGCGACGCCTCCTGGGCGCCGCCGCCGCCGGAGCCGTTCGCGCGCAGCGCCGAGCGCGACCCCGGCCGCCTGCGGATCGGGGTGACGACGCTCATGCCGCTCCTGGAGGCCGAGCTGCACCCGTCCTGCGCGCGCGCCGCCGCCGACGCGGCCAAGCTGCTCTCCGGGCTGGGCCACGAGGTCGAGGAGGTCCGCCCGCCGTGGGATCGCCCCGGGCTGCTGGACCTCTTCACGCACGCCTTCGGGCCCGCGATCGGCACGTCGATCGCGTTCGCCGCGCTGCTGGCGGGCCGCGCGCCGCGCGAGGCGGACATGGAGCCGCTGAGCTGGGATCTGTGGCAGACCGCAAAGCGCATCGACGCCGTCCAGGCGGCGATGGCGGGGTTCGGCCTGCAGGCCTTCGCGCGCTCGATCACGTGCTGGGCGGAGCCCTACGACGCGCTCCTGACGCCCGCCCTCGCCCAGCCGCCCGTCCCGATCGGGACGCTCGATCCGTGCGGACCCGATCCGGCCGCGACGTTCGAGCGCTCCGGTCACTTCACGCCGTACACGGCGATCAGCAACGTGACCGGCTCGCCCGCGATCTCGCTGCCGCTCGACGTCGACGAGCGCGGCCTGCCGCTCGCCGTCCAGCTCATCGGCCGGCCGGCGCGGGAGGGAGCCCTGCTCGCCCTCGCCGCGCAGCTCGAGGCCGCCGCGCCCTGGGCGGGCCGGCGCCCGCCGGCGCGCGCCGCCTGACCTCAGGCGCCGAGGACCGCCGCCATCGGGCGTGGGGTGACGCCGAGCCGCTCGGCGTCGGCCGTGCCGCGCGGCGACGTCATCGAGACCTCGAGCAGCTCGGCCTCGTCCCACGTCGCGGGGGCGCGCGACTTCATGAGCGTCTCGACGAGCCGTAGGCCGCGGCTGACGAGCGGCGTGGGCAGGTTGATCGTCGGACGCCTGCGGCCGGCGGCGCGCAGCACGAGCTCGACGATCGACTCGTAGGAGAGCGTCTGCGGCCCGGCGAGCTCGTAGCGCGCGCTCGGCGCACCGCCGGCGGCGGCGCCCGGCCCGGCGAGCGCGGCCGCCGCCGCGTCGGCGACGTCCTCGGCCCAGATCGGCTGAAAGAGCGCCTGGCCGCCGCCGCTCACCGGCATCGCGGGCAGCAGCATCGCCATCCGCTCGAGCAGCGTCAGGAACATGTCGCCGGGGGCGTAGATCATCGACGGCGCGAGGACCGTGTGGCGCACGTCGGAGGCGAGCACCGCGTCCTCGGCGAGGGCCTTCGCGCGCAGGAACCGGGTGCGGTCGTGGCGCACCGCGCCGAGCGAGCTCATGAAGACGAAGTGCTCGACGCCCGCCCGCTCGGCGGCGCGCACCATGCGCCACGTGGCGATGCCGTTGAGCTCCTCGATCGAGCCGGCGGGCTGGTCGCGGATCGCCGCAGCGAGGTGCACGACCGTCCGCACCCCGCGCATCGCGTTGCGAAACGACGGCGGATCGGCCAGGTCCCCGAGCGCGAGCTGGACGCGCACCCGGTCGGAGCCGAGCCTGCGCGGGTCGCGGACGAGGCAGCGGACGGGCTCTCCGGTCGCGGTGAGGCGGCGCAGGAGCGCGCGTCCGACGGAACCCGTGGCACCGGTCAGCAGGAGCACGCCTGGATACTATGTCCGGCCCGGCTGAACCCCTGAAACCAAGCGAAGGAACGTTCTACATGGCCTACGTCATCGCGGAGCCCTGCATCGGCACGAAGGACAACTCGTGTGTCGAGGTGTGCCCCGTGGACTGCATCCATCCGACGACCGACGAGCCCGACTACGACAAGGTCGAGATGCTCTACATCGACCCCGAGGAGTGCATCGACTGCGACGCCTGCGTCGAGGCCTGCCCGGTCGATGCGTGCTTCGCCGAGGATCAGCTGCCGGATGAGTGGGCGAAGTTCACCCAGATCAACGCGGACTACTTCAAGCAGACGTAGTCGCGGGCGCCACGCGCGGGCCGAGCGACATGGCCCGCCTGTAATCCCCTTATTCCTATCGGCAATCAGTGGTATCGTCGCGGAGTCTTTCTGCACCCGTCGATAGGAGTCTCCGTGTCCGTCCTGCCTGAAGTGCTCGCAGCCAACGACGACTACGCCGCCGACTTCGGCGACAAGGGCGGGCTCGGGATGCCGCCGGCGCGACGCTTCGCGATCCTGACCTGCATGGATGCCCGCCTGGACCCCGCGAAGTACGCGGGCCTCGCCGAGGGCGACGCCCACGTGATCCGCAACGCCGGCGGCCGCGCCAGCGACGACGCGATCCGGTCGCTCGTCATCTCCTACAAGCTGCTCGGGACGGCCGAGTGGTTCGTCATCCACCACACGAACTGCGGCATGGAGTTCTTCACGAGCGAGCTCATGGGCGAGCTGCTGGAGAGCAGCCTCGAGACCGCCGCGCTCGGCGCCGAGGGCTTCCACGACGTCGGCGAGGGGCCGGGCTCACCCGAGGGCAGGAAGATCGACTGGCTGACGATCTCCGACCAGGAGCAGGCGGTGGTCGACGACGTCGAGACCATCCGCAACCACCCGCTCGTCCCGGGCAACATCCCCGTCTACGGCTACGTGTACCACGTCGAGACGGGGCGTCTCGTCGAGGTCGAGGCCGCGACCGAGGCCGGGCGGGCGACCCAGACCGCGGGCAACGCCGCCTGAGGGATTCGTCCGCGCCGCGGTCAGCCTGCCGCCATCGGCAGGCTGATCCCGGTCGGCGCCGGGGTCTGCGGCCCCTGCAGGACGGGCACCTCGGCGGGGGCCATCGCGAGGATCCCGCGCGCGGCGTGGCGGATCGCCTGTGCGGCCGGGTCGTCGGGGTCGGTGAAGACCAGCGGCGTCCCGGCGTCGGCCTGCGCGCGCAGCGGCATCGTCAGCGGGATCTTGCCGAGCAGCGGCACGTCGAGCTCGTCGGCCAGCGACTGGCCGCCGCCCTCGCCGAAGATCTGGAAGCGCTCGCCCGACGGCGTCGTGAACCCGGCCATGTTCTCGACGATGCCGGCGATCTCGAGGCTCACCTTGCCCGCCATCTGCGCGGCGCGCCGCGCGACCTTCTGCGCCGTCGGCTGCGGCGTCGTGACGATGACGAACTGGGCCTGCGGCAGCAGCTGGGCGAGCGTCATGGAGACGTCGCCGGTGCCGGGCGGCAGATCGACGAGCAGGTAGTCCAGCTCGCCCCACGCGACATCCTCGAGGAACTGCGTGAGCGCCTTGTGGAGCATCGGCCCGCGCCAGACGACGGCCGCGTCCTCCTCGACGAAGAAGCCGATCGACATGACCTTCACGCCGTGGGCCTGCATCGGCAGGATCTTGCGGTCCGGCGAGACCGGCGGCCGCTCGCCGCCGAGGCCGAACATGCGCGGGATCGAGTAGCCCCAGACGTCGGCGTCGAGGATGCCGACCGACTTGCCGTCCAGCGTGAGCGCGGCGGCGAGGTTGGAGGTCAGCGTGGACTTGCCGACGCCGCCCTTGCCGGAGCCGACGCAGAGCACGTTGGCGACCTGGGCGAGCGCGCCGGCGGGCAGCGAGCCGCGGCCGAGCGACTTCTGCAGCGCGGACTTCTCGGTGTCGGAGAGGACGTCGAAGGCGACGTTGACCGCCGTCACGCCGGCGACCGTCCCCGCCTCGCGGGTGACCGCCTCGACGAAGTGGTTGCGGATCGGGCAGCCGGCCGTCGTCAGCGAGACCGTGACGTCGACGACGCCCTCGCCCGAGATCTCGACGGAGCGCACCATTCCGAGCTCGACGATCGAGCGGCGCAGCTCGGGGTCGACGACGCGCGTGAGTGCTGAGCGGATCTCGTCTTGGGTCGGCATGCGATCCAGTCTAGAAAAGACCCGCCGGCGCGCCCGGCCGGACGCGGCCCGCGCAGCCGATGCGCCGGACGATCCGCCCGCGCGCGTCCGCGGAGAACGCTCCGCCGCGGCCCGCTCAGCCGATGCGCCGGACGATCCGCCCGCGCGCGTCGGCGGAGAACGCCGCGCCGGAGCCGAAGAAGACCGTCCACCGCATCGTGCCGCCGAACTGCGAGTACACGAGGTAGCGCACGTCGCTCGTCGAGCGCTCGAGCCGCCCGGCGGCCGATCGGGTCAGGCGCTGCGGGGCGCCCGCGTCGATCGCGGCCAGCGACATCGTCTTCGCCCCCGCGAACCCCCTGGCGCTCGTGTGCACGACGCGCGCCACGCCGTCGGGGGCGACGCGCACGATGCGCATCCGCCCGTCCTGCGTGAGCAGGATCGCGTCGATGCGCTCCGGGGCGACGCGGAGGTTCGTCAGGCGCCCGTGGCCGCCGCTGCGCAGTCGCGCGACGGCCAGGCGGAACGCGGCGGGGCGCAGCAGCGAGCCGCGAGCCAGGCCGCGTGGCTCGCCGGAGCCCCCGGGGATCGCCGCCGGAGGAGCGGCGGGCGTCGTCAGCGAGCGTGCGAACCGCTCGGCGCGCTCCAGCGCCGGACGGCTGAAGGCGCTCAGCAGCGCGCCGCCGGCGACGAGCACCACGACGAAGCCGAACATGCCGCGCAGCACGCGCGCCGGGCGCACGGCGGGGCTGTCGGGCCGAGGCGGCGGCCGGCGCTCGGGTCGCCTCGGAGGATCGGCGGCGGGCTCGGCCGGCTCCGTGCGCGCCGGGCGTCCCGCGGCGTTGTACGGCTCCGTGCGCGAGGGGCGTCCCGCCGCGTTGAACGGCGCCGCGGGCTCCGGCGTGCCGGCCGGGTCGTGCTCGTGCCAACCCAGCCCGGCGAGCGGGTTCTCGTCCTTGCGGCGCCCGAACGGGTCGACGTCGTCCATCGACCCATCACACACGCCGCGGCGCGGAAGGTCAATCGCATCCGGTCGTTAACCACCGACGCCGCGCCCGGAAGGAGGGCGCGGCGTCGGCTGGGGGGAGGCTGCGGTGCTGCGATCCGTGCGGTGAGGCTTACGCCAGGGAGGCGATGCGCTCCTGGACGGTGGTCGACGCCTTCGTGGCGGCGGTGCGGCCGCTCTCGTAGGCGTTCTCGATCCGCGCGCCGACGAGCTCGACGTTCTTCAGGACGGGCTCGGAGCGGGTCTCGATGTCCTTCAGCGCGCCCTTGAACTCCTTCTCGAAGACCGAGCGGTTGCGCTTGATCTCGCGCTCCAGGCGCGTGCGGCGCTGGCGGACCTCGCGCTCGACCCGCGTGCGGGTCTTCTTGGCGTCGCGCTCGATGCGCTTGAGGGCGCTCGAGCCGCGGCGCTCGAAGCGGCGCAGCTCCTGCTCGGCCTTCGAGCGCGAGCCGTACGTCGAGCGCAGATCCTCGAACGTCGCGACGACCTCGTCACGAGCGACGAGCGCCGCGCCGACCGGCACGTACACGACCTTCTCGACGAGCTCCGTCGCGCGGCCGAGCGGGGTCTTGATCTCCTGCTTGGCCTCGGCGGCCTTGCGAGCGGCGGTCGTGCGGCCGCGGGTGGCCGACGCCTGCGCCTTGCGAGCGGTCGTCTTGCGAGCGGCGGCGCCGCGGTTGGCGGCACGGGTGCCCGCGGCCTTCTTCGCGGACGTCGAGCGCTTCGTGGCGTTCGTCTTGCGGGTGGCCGCGGCCTTCTCGGCAGCGGCGGTGCGGGTGGTCGATGTGCTGGTGGTCTCGGCCATGGTGGCCTCCTTTTCGAGGGCTAAGGATATTAGTTCTAAGCTTGTGCCCGAGAACAATAGTACCCGAACGTGTGTTTGTAAACCGTCCGGGCCCGATGGTTACGAGCGGGACCGCGCCGGGGTCCGGCCGCGGTCGGCGCGCTACGCCGCCGCGGGAGCGCCCGTGCGCCGCATCCACGACTCGACGTCGTGAAGCTCGGCGGGCGTGGGCAACTGCTCGGGCGCGTCGAACGCGCGGTGCAGCGCCGCCGGGCCGGCGGCGGCGACGACGGCGTCGCAGAAGCGCTTGCCGTCCTCGTACTGGCGCAGCTTGGCGTCGAGCCCGATGAGGCGCTCGAGCAGCGCCAGCAGCGGCGAGCGCTCGCGGCGACGGCGATCGAGCGCCGTGCGCAGCTCGGCGAGCGAGGGCAGCGCGTCCTCGCCGACGACGTCCATGACGTGCTCGGCGTGGCCCTCGACGAGCCCCATGACGCCCTGAACGCGGTCCAGCAGCTCGCGCCGGCCGCTGCCCAGCGCGGCGATGAGCCCGCGCTCCTTGAGCTCGTCGAGCAGGCCCCGCACGTCCTCGAGCGAGGGCATCCGCAGCAGCGCGCGCGGGTCGACCTTGACCTCGAGCGAGGCGAGCAGGTCGCGCAGCAGGCCGGCGAGGTACGGGCGCAGCCACGGCACGCCGGCGAACTGCACGGCGTGCGTGACCTCGTGGAAGGCGATCCACTGCAGCAGCTCGCCCGGATCGGCCTCCAGGCGCCGTGCGGCCTGGGCGATGTTGGGCTCGACGAAGAGCAGGCGGGCGGGCGCGGCGGGGTCTGCGAGGGCGAACTCGTACTGCCCGAGCACGCGCCGCGACAGGTAGCCGGTCAGGGCCCCGGCCTCGACCGACAGCAGCACGCCGGCGGCCGAGCGGCTCACCCCGCCGAGCAGCCCGCCGCCGAGCCGCTCGCCGACCGGGTCCAGCAGCGCGCCCATCGACGTGACGTTCGCCGCGATCCAGTCCGCGCGCGGCAGCGCCTCGGGCGCCGGCAGCGGCGCGGCCGGCCGCAGGCCGGTGTAGGCGACGACGCGCGCCTCGGCGTCGGCGCAGATCTCCACGAGGTCGCCGGGCAGGGGCGCGGCCGGGGTCTCGTCGTGGCCTCCGGGCGTCGAGCCGCCCGAGACGACGTTGGCGATGCGCTGCGTCAGTTCGCGGTCGAGCACAGCTTCATCATGGCGAACTGCGATCCCCGGCCCGCCGCCTGCGGCTACCCGATCGGCTGGATGACCGCGATGAGCCGCGCGAGCGACTCCGGCGTGCGCGCGGCCACGACCGGCGAGTGCGGCTCGATGTCCAGCGGCGCGCCGAGCGGGTCGTCGAACAGCGGGAAGGCGACGATCGCGCCGGCCTCGCGGACGATGAGCTGGGCCGCCGCGACGTCGACCGCGCGCGTGCGCCACAGCGTGAGCATCCCGTCGACGCGCGTCGGGGCGAGCTGGCACAGCGAGATCGCGATCGACCCCATGGCGCGCAGCCGGTAGGTCGTGTCGGAGAGGACGTCGATCTTCGGGGCGATCCAGCGCGGATCGGCGGACTCGATCGTGATCATCTCCAGCCGGCCGTCCGGGAGCAGGCGCTCCTGCGGCGGGGCGTCGATGAGCACGTCGTCGAGCCAGGCGCCCTCGCCGCGAATCGCGCGCCACTCCTCGCGCGGGCCGAAGTCGTAGACGTAGCCGAAGACGACGTCGGCCATCGTCGGCCCGTCAGCGACGGCGATCGACAGGGAGAAGTGGCGCATGCCGCGCTTGGCGTTCAGCGACCCGTCGAGCGGGTCGATGACGACGAGCACGCCGTCGCCGTCGTAGTCGACGGTGCCGCGCTCCTCGCTGACCGCGGTGAAGCGCGCGCCGGCGGCGTGGAGTCCGTCGAGCTGGGCGAAGACGGCGTCCTCGGCCTGCTGGTCGATGACGAGCGTGCGGTCGCCGCCCTCCCCGCGCTCGCCGGTCTCGATGATCCGCTCGCGGCTCGTCGGGTGCTCGGCGAAGACCTCGCGCATCTGCGCCACGGCCCGCCGGCAGGCCCCGAGCCAGTCGGGCTCGAGCGCGTTCGAGGGCGAGGACATCGCAGGCATACTAGGCAGGTGCCGGACCTCACCCCCGCCCAGGACGCCGCGGTCACGCACGCCGGCGGCCCGCTGCTCGTGCTCGGCGGCGCGGGGAGCGGCAAGACGACCGTGCTCGCGCGGCGCTTCGCATGGCTCGTGGCGACGCAGGCCGTCGCGCCCGAGTCGATCCTCGCGCTGACCCCCGATGCGGCCGGGGCCGCGGCCCTGCGGCGCGCGGTCGAGAACGGCCTGGACCGCCCGTACGAGGAGCTCGCGATCCACACCGTGCGGGAGTTCTGCGTCCGCCTGCTGCGCGACGAGACCGCCGAGGCGGGCGTCGACCCGTTCTTCGCGCCCGTGTCGCGCGCCGACCGGCTGGCGCTGCTGCTGGACCGCATCGACGACCTGCACCTGCGCAGCCACGACATCGGCGGGCGTCCGGCCGTGCTGCTGGCCGACGTCATCGACCGCATCGACCGGCTCAAGGACGGCCTCGTCACGGCGGCCGACTACGCCGGGTGGGCCGCGGCGCTGCCGCGCGGCGACGACGCCGAGCGCGCCCGGGCCGACCGCGAGGCGGAGTTCGCCCAGCTCTACGTCGACCACGACCGGCTGCTCGCCGCGGAGGGCGCGCTCGACGCCGGCGAGCTCGTCCGCCGCGCCGTCGCGCTGCTGCGCGACCGTCCCCACGTGCGCGCGCGCGTGGCCGAGCACTACGGCCACGTCCTCGTCGACGGCTACGCGGATCTCGGCTTCGGCGCGGCGCTGCTCGTCGAGCTGCTCGGCGCCGCCCACGAGCAGCTGACCGCATGCGCCGACGACGACGGCGCCGCCCGGCGGATGCGGGCGGCATCGACCAAGAACGCGCGCGACTTCATGCGCGCGCATCCCGGCGGCGCGGTCGTGCGGCTCGAGCGCTCGATGCGCTGCCCGCGGCGCGTGCTCGACGCGGCCGCCGCGGTCCTGGAGCCGATCGCCGACCGGCTCGGCACGCCGCTGAGCGGCGCGGAGGGCGGCGCCGTGCGCTTCTGGCGCGCGGCGGACGAGCGCGCCCAGGCGCAGGCCGTCGCCGCCGAGGTCGAGCGCCTCGTGCGCGGCGGCTGCGCGCCCGAGCGCATCGGCGTCGTCGTGCGCTCCCCGCGCGACGAGGGCCGCCAGCTCACGCTCGCCTTCGAGGAGCGCGCGATCGCGCTGCGCCAGGTCGGCGAGGCCGACCTGTTCGCCCAGGCCGAGGTGCGCGACGTCATCGCCTGGCTGCGCCTGCTCGCCGACCCGGCCGACGCCGGCGCCGTCGTGCGCGCCCTCGCGCGGCCCCCGGTCGCGCTGCGCTCCGTCGACATCGCGCGCTGCGTGCAGATCTCGCGCAGGCGCAAGCTCGACATGGTCTCGGCGCTCGTCGCGGCGACCGAGTCGCCGCAGCTGCCGCCGGAGGCGCGCGAGCA
Source organism: uncultured Solirubrobacteraceae bacterium (assembly GCA_963769555.1). Lineage (GTDB taxonomy): Bacteria > Actinomycetota > Thermoleophilia > Solirubrobacterales > Solirubrobacteraceae > CADCVQ01. The sequence goes on from CAVYMD010000003.1 coordinate 167,650, forward strand.
CGTCCACTCGTTCCTGCGCCTGTACCGCGACGTGTCGGGCTCGCTGGACAGCGAGCGCCCGGACCTCTTCGTCCATCGCCTCGTCGACCGCCTCGGCCTGCGCCGCCAGCAGGTCTTCTCCGCGCAGGCCGACGTCGTCGAGCGGCTCGTCAACCTCGCGCGCTTCGGCGAGCTCGCGAGCTCCTACGCCCAGCGCGCGCCGCACGCGACGCCGCGCGACTTCGCGCGCTACGCGGCGGCGGTCGCCGAGGCCGGCCTGCGCGGCGAGGACGGCGCCGACGCGCCGCCCGGCGCCGTCGCGCTCATGGGGCTCGACGCCGCGGCCGGCCGCGAGCTGGATTGGGTGTTCGTGCTCGGCCTGACGGCGGCGCGGATGCCGGGCGGGCGCCTGCGCGCGGGCGAGAGCGTGCCCGACGCGCTGCTGAAGGAGACGCTCGGTCCCGACGACCGCGCCGCCCACGTCGCGACGATGCGCCGGCTGCTCAACGTCGCGATGACGCGCGCCTCGACGGGGCTCGTGCTCGCCTACCCGGCGCAGTCGGCGAGCGGGGTCGCCCAGCCCGCGTCGCCGTTCGCCGAGGAGGCGCGCGCGGCGCTCGGGGCCGAGTGGGAGGTGCTCGAGGAGGAGCTGTTCGGACCCGAGGAGGCGCTGCACGCGACCTTCCAGACCCTGCGCGACGAGCTGCTCGGCGACGTCGCGCGCGTCGGCAAGGCGCTGGGCGAGCTGCGCCTGGACACCGACCTCGACGTCACCCACGCGGTCGCGCGCTACCTCGAGCTCGTCAAGCTCGCGGCGCTCATCGAGCGCCCCGAGGGCCAGTCGGTCGCCGACGCGCTCGGGCCGGTCAACCAGCAGCTCGGCGCGGCCCTGTCGCCGCTGCAGCGCGAGGTGCTCGCGACGTCGCCGCTCGACGCGCTGCTGCTCGACGCCGAGCGCGACGACCACGCGCGGGCCGCGGGGCGGGCGGCGCGCAGCGAGCCGTCGCTGGAGGCCTTCCTACCGCGCCGCGGCGACGGCCTCGCGCTGTCGGCCTCGGACATCGAGACCTACCGCGGCTGCCCGCTGCGCTACAAGTTCGCCCGGGTCCTGCGGGTGCCCCAGGAGCCGACGCTCAACCAGCGCTTCGGGATCCTCGTCCACCAGGTGCTCGAGCGCTACCACCAGTTCGCCGGCGACTCGCTCGACGAGCTGCTGATGCTGCTCGACGCCGGCTGGCGCCGCGGCGGGTTCGGCGACAGCGACGAGGAGCGACAGCTGCGCGCCAAGGCCGGCGTCGCGCTGCGCCGCTACCACGAGCGCGTCGCCGAGGAGCCCGTCGAGCCGGTCTGGTTCGAGCGCGCGTTCTCGTTCCGGATGGGGGCGCACACGCTGCGCGGGCGCGTCGACCGCGTCGACCGGCTCGCCGACGGCGGCTACGAGCTCATCGACTACAAGACGGGCCGGCCACGCTCGGCGTCGGCGCTGCGCGAGGACGTGCAGCTCTCGCTGTACGCCGTCGGCGCGCGCGAGGCCTGGCAGCTCGACGCCGGCCAGCAGGCCTACCTCTACGTGCTCGACGACGAGAAGGTGCGCGTGCCGAGCTCGCAGATCGACGCCGCCTGGATCGCGGACACCGTCGAGCAGGTCGCGGACGGCATCCTCGCCCAGGACTTCGAGCCGACCCCGTCCTACGCCGTGTGCTCGATGTGCGACTACCGCCTCGCCTGCCCGGCGGCGGAGCGCTGAGCCCGGGGACGTCGCCGGCGGTGGGTCAGGCGGCAGACGGATGCCGGCGCTGGCGCTCGCGCTCGGCGTAGTACTGCTCGAAGCGCGCGTAGCGGTCCTGCCTGGCCGCGGCCGCGAGCGCCTTCTGGTGGCGCGCGTCGGCGTCGGGGCTGGCGGGATCGTAGCTGCGCCTCGTTCCTCCGCCGCACTCCGGACACGCGCCGTCGGCGCAGTGGAAGGGGTGCCAGTTCATCACGCATTCCGCGCAGTAGTAGGTCATGGGATCCATCCCTCTATGTGAGTAACACCACTACTCTATATGTCTGGTGCATCTATCGCAAGCGGGCCGGCGCGCCGACCTGCGGGCCGCTCGCACTGTCATCTGTCACCAGCAGCGCCGCCGAGCAGGCTCGGCGGGCGGGTCGGCTCAGCGCTCGGGGCCCTGCTGCTTGAGGAAGCGCTGGAACTCCGAGGCGATCGCGTCGCCCGAGGGCAGGTCGCCCGGGCCCAGCGGCGTCGTGTCGCGGTCGGCGGCCTGCTCGAGGCGCTCGACGAAGGCCTGCACGTCGGGGTCGGACTGCACCGCCTGGCCGACCTGGCGCTCGTAGTCGCCCGTCGCGGTCTCGAGGTCCGTGGCGTCGACCGTCACGGCGACGAGGCTCTCGACCTTGCGCACGAGCGCGAGCGCGGCCTTGGGATTCGGCGCGGCGGCGACGTAGTGCGGCACGGCCGCCCACAGGCTCGCGGCGGGCAGCCCGGCCTCCAGGCAGGCGGTGTGCAGGACGCCGACGATGCCGGTCGGGCCCTCGTACGTCGTCTCGCGCAGCGCCAGCTTCTCGACGAGCGCGTCGTCGGACGCCAGGCCGGTGATCGAGACCGGATGGCTGTGCGGCACGTCGGCGAGCAGCGCGCCCATCGTGACGATGAGCTGGGTGTCCAGCGCCTCGGCGAGATCGATGATCTGCTCGCAGAAGGACCGCCAGCGCATGGAGGGCTCGGGTCCCTGCACGAGGATGAGATCGCGCGGCGCCCGCGGCACGCGCGCGAAGAAGATCTCGATTCCCGGCCACGTGATCTCGCGCTTGCCCTCTTCGGTGAAGCGGATGTGCGGTCGCGTGGACTGGAAGTCGTAGAAGTCCTCGGGATCGATCCGCGCGAAGCGCTCGGCGCCCAGCGACTCGCCCATGAACGTCAGCGCCGCGGAGGCCGCGTCGCCGGCGTCGTTCCAGCCGCTGAAGGCCGCGACGAGCGCCGGCGCGCGCAGTCCGTCGGGGCGGCTCTCCCAGATCAGGGGCTGCATCCGATTCACGGTACATCATGGGCCGATGACGATTGCGACGCTGCGTGCGGGCCAGGAAGTCGACGGGATCTTCGCCTGCACGCGCAAGGACCGCCTGCTCTCACGCGCCGGAACGCCGTATCTCGCCGTCGAGCTGCGCGATCGGACGGGGGCCGTGCAGGGCCGCGCGTTCCGCGATGCCGACGTGCTCGCCGGGCGCTTCGAGCGGGGCGACCTCGTGCGCGTCGCGGGCCGCGTCGAGCGCTTCCGCGACGAGCTGCAGGTCGAGCTGCGCTCGATCGGCCGCGCGCCGGAGGGCGAGGCCGACCCGGCCGCCTTCCTGCCGGTCGCCTACCGCGACCTCGACGAGCTCGACGGATTCCTCGAGCACCTCGCGCGCGAGGTCCACGACGACGGGCTCAAGGCGCTGCTGCAGCACCTGCTCGGCGACGACGCGCTGCGCGCGCAGTGGCGGCGGGCGCCCTGCACGCGCAACGGCCATCACGCCTACCTCGGCGGGCTGCTCGAGCACACCGTCGCCGTCGGCACGCTCGCGCTCGAGGCCTGCACGCTGCACCCGCGCCTGGACAGCGACCTGCTGATCACGGCCTCGCTCGTGCACGACCTCGGCCGCACGCGCGAGTTCACCTACGGCGCCGAGATCGGGCTCACCGAGGCCGGCCGCCTGCTCGGCCACATCGAGCTCGGGATCGCCCTGCTGCGCGACCGCGCCACCCGCGTGCCCGCGCTCGGCGGCGATCGCCTGCTCGCCCTCGCGCACTGCGTGCTGTGCCACCACGGACCCGAGCCCGCGCCGGGCCGGCGCTTCGGCTCGCCCGAGGCGCTCGCGCTGCACCGCCTCAACGCGCTGGACGCCTCCGTCAAGGGCGCGCTCGAGCACGGCCTGCCGTAGCGCCGCGGGACCGTCAGGGATCCGGCTGCGGCTCGCGCAGCGCGCGCCGCGCGAGCTGCGCGGCGACGAGCAGCATGAAGAGGGCGAAGCTCACCTCCAGCGCGCGCTGGGGCACCGCGTTGGCGATCAGGGCGCCGCCCGCCGCACCGGCGACGCCGAGCGCGCCGACGAGCGCCCCCGTCGAGAGGTCGACGTTGCCGTTGGCGCGCTGGCGCAGGGCGCCGACGAGCGCGACCGGGATGATCGCCAGCAGCGACGTCGCCTCCGCGTCGAGCTGGCTCAGCCCCAGCCCGATCGTGAGCGCCGGGACGAAGAGCGCGCCGCCGCCGACGCCGAGCAGGCCGGCGACGACCCCGGCGACGAGCCCGATGAGGACCGCCTCGATCATCCGGCGAGGAGCTCGGCCGCGACGACGACGAGCAGCACGGAGAACGTCAGCGAGATCGCCCGCGTCGAGACGCGCTTCTGCAGCCCGGTGCCCGCCAGGACGCCGACGACGGCGGGGAGCCCGACGAGCACGCCCTCGCGCAGGTGGACGTTGCCGTAGGCCCCGTGCGTCGCCGCGGCGACTCCGGCGATGACGACGATCGCGGCGAGCGACGTGCCGGTCGCCAGCCGCTCGTCGAAGCCGCACCACAGGATGAGCAGCGGGACGATGAGCATGCCGCCGCCGACGCCGAAGAGTCCGCTGAACAGCCCTGCCGCCGTGCCGATCGCCGCCAGCGTGAGCGTTCGGCGGCGCGGCATGGCCGCCATACTACGAGCCATGTCCGCCGCGACCACGCTCGTCGAGGCGCTCGAACCCGTGCGCGCCGACCCGTCCCGCGCAGCGATCCTGCTCGACATCGACGGGACGCTGGCGCCGATCGTCCGCCACGCCGACGACGCCCACGTGCCCGAGCCGACGCGCACCCAGCTCATCGCCGTCGCCAAGCGCTACGCGGTCGTCGGCTGCGTCAGCGGGCGCCGCTCGGCGACCGCGCGCCAGATGGTCTCGCTCGGCACGATCGCCTACGTCGGAAACCACGGGTCCGAGCTGCTCGTGCCGGGCGGCACGGAGGTGCAGGTCGATCCCGAGATCGCCGCCCACGAGCGCGCCGTGCGCGCGTTCGCCGACGCCGTCTACACGACGGACCTGCAGCGCCTGCGCGTGCGCACGGAGGACAAGCTCGCGATCGCCGCGTTCCACTGGCGCGGCGCGCCCGACGAGGCCGCCGCCGAGCGGGCCGTCCGCGAGGTCGCCGAGCGCGCGGTCGGCGAGGGCCTGGCGATCCACTGGGGGCGCAAGGTGCTCGAGGTCCGCCCGCCGGTCGCGATCGACAAGGGCCGCGGCGTCCGGCGCCTGCTCGAAGGCCGCGACCTCGCGGCCGCGCTCTACGTCGGCGACGACCTCACCGACGTCGACGCCTTCGCCGGGCTGCGCGCGCTCGTCGCGGAGGGCGGGCTGGGGACGGCGCTCTGCGTCGGCGTTCGCTCCGACGAGACCCCGCCGCTGATCGAGGCCGAGGCCGATCTGCTCGTCGACGGTCCCCGCGGCGTCCGTGAGCTGCTGATGGCGCTGGCGAGCTAGGCCCGCGGGGACGGCGGCGGGAGATGCGGTTCGTCGACTTCCTGCGCTCGGCGGTCCTGCTCTGCGCAGGCTCCGCGACGGCCCTCGGCGTGCTGACCGTCCTGTCGGCGAGCTCGGCGCAGGACTCGGCGCTCGTGCTCTTCATCGTCGGCTGGTGGATCTCCGCGGGGATGATCGGCGCCTGGATGGGCCGCCGCGCGGAGACCAACTCCCCCATCGCGCGGCTGCTGGCCTCCGCGAAGTCCACGACGTCGCTGCCAGAGCAGCGACCCGGCAGCCTCCTGCTCAACCGCATGTGGCCGCTGCTGCTCTCGACCGTGCTCGCGCTCGGCCTCGGGCTCATCGCCCCGCAGATCCCCGCGATCGCCTGCGGCTTCGCGATCATCGGCGCGCTCGCGTGGCGCCGCCAGGAGGCGGCCGTGACGGCGATCGAGGAGCGCGACGGCGTCGCCTTCTACGTCGAGCCGACGTCGCCGGTGAAGCCGATCAAGCTCGTCCGTGCCCAGGGCTTCCGGCGCGACGTCGCGTCGGCCAACGGCGCGATCCGCTGACGGTCGCGCTCACAGCAGGCCGACGATCCCGACGAGGGCGGGGGCGAGCACGAGCGCGGGCAGGAAGTTGCCCACCTTGACGTCCTTGAGCTCGAGCAGGCGCAGCGAGATCCCGATGATGAGCACGCCGCCGGTCGACGTCATCGCGTCGAGCGCCTCGCCGCGCAGCAGGCCGTCGAAGAGGCTCGCGCCGAGCGTCAGCGTCCCCTGGACGACGAGCACGGAGCCCGCGGCGAGCGCGACGCCCGCCCCCAGCGTCGAGGCGAGCGCGATCGACGCGAAGCCGTCGAGCAGCGACTTCGTCGCCAGCGGCTCGATGTTGCCGCGCAGGCCGTCCTCGAACGAGCCGACGACCGTCAGGGGCCCGACGCAGAACAGCAGGCTCGCGGTGAAGAACGCCTCGCTGACGGTCGACGGGCCGCGCGCCTCGTCGCGCGAGCGGGCGAGGCGCGCCTGGAGGCGGTCGCCGAGCCGGGCGAGCCGCGCCTCGATGCCGATCGCCTCACCGAGCAGGCCGCCGAGCAGGATCGCGCCGAGCACGTAGAGCGGGCTCGTCGCGCGCCAGGCGAGGGCGAGGTCGACGCCGATGACCGCGGTCACGAGGCCGAGGCCCGCCAGCACCCGCTGCTGCAATCCGCCCGGCAGGCGACGTCCGGCGCCCGCGCCGATCGCCGTCCCGAGCAGCACGGCGCCGACGTTGATGAGCGTGCCCGTCATCCGATGCGGGAGGATGGCAGGCCGATGGCCGGGGTCGACGTCCTCATCGTCTCACTGGGCTCGACGGCCGGCCTGCGGGCGTCCGACGCCGAGCTCGCGGGCGGGCTCCGGCGAGCGGGCGCGCGGGTCGAGGTCGTCGTCGCGCGCCGGCCCCGCGAAGTGCGCACGTACGCGCTGACCGACCTGGCCTGGGCGCGCGCCGCCCGCGTGGCGGCAAGCGACGGGATCGCGACGTTCCAGCCGCGCGCCGTCGTCTACTCGACCGTCACGGCGGCGCTGCTGTGGCCCCGCCCGGGGGCGATCCGCTACGACGCGCCGGCGTCCGCCAACCGCCCCGGGCGCCACGGCGCGTGGCAGCGCCCGCTCGAGCGCCGCCGGTTGCGCGAGGCGCCCCTGCTCGTCGCCGTCGATCCCGGCACGCTCGCCGAGACCCCCGCGCCGCACGCGGAGGCGATCGTCGTGCCGATCCCCGTCGAGCCGTCGCCCGCGACCGGCGCGCCGCGCGACATCGCCGCGCTGACGTACGCCGCCAACCCGGAGAAGAAGGGCCTCGACCTGGTGCTCGCGGCGTGGGCGCGAGCGCGCGTCGACGGCGAGCTTCTCGTGGTGGCGGGCGCGGACCTGCGCATCGACGAGCCCGGCGTGCGGGTCGCCGGCGCGCTCCCGCCCGAGACCTACCGGGCGCTGCTGCGCCGTTCGCGCGTCTTCGTCACCGCGCCGCGGCGCGAGGACTACGGGATCGCCCAGCTCGAGGCGCTCGCCGACGGCTGCGTGCTCGTCACGACGGCGGCGCCCGGTCCCTACGCCGCGCTGCCGCTCGCGCGCGCGCTGGACCGCCGGCTCGTCGTCGAGGGCGCCGACGCCGGGCCGGGCCTGGCGGGGGCGCTGCGCGTGGCGCTCGACGCGCCGGCGCCCGGCTACGCCGAGCGCGCCGCCGCCGCGATCGCGCGCTTCGGGCGGCCGTCGGTCGACGCGCTCGTGCGCGACGAGCTGCTGCCGCGCCTGCTCGGCTGACACCGTCCCCGTGCGCGACGAGCTGCTGCCGCGCCTGCTCGGCTGACACCGTCCCCGCGCGAGCCCTCGCCGCCCGCGGGCCGCGCGGCCCGTCGGCTAGCGTGGTGCGGCATGCCTGTCGATCTCGTGCTCGTACGCCACGGCCGAAGCGAGGGCAACGAGGCTCGCGAGCAGTCCAAGCAGGGCGACGAGAGCGCGTACACGGAGGCGTTCCGCGCGCGCCGCAACCGCGAATGGCGGCTGACCGATCTCGGGATCGCCCAGGCCGAGGCGGCCGGGCGCTTCATCCGCGCGGAGATCGCGTCGTCGTTCGACCGCTATCACACCTCGGAGTACCTGCGCGCGCGCGAGACGGCCGGCCACCTGGGGCTCGAGCAGGCCCGCTGGGTGCAGGACATCCTGCTGCGCGAGCGCTCCTGGGGACGCGCCGACTTCGTCATGCCCGAGAGCGAGCGCTACGAGCTCTTCGCCGCGGAGCTCGCCTCGCGCCGCGAGGATCCCTGCTACTGGCGCCCGCCGGAGGGCGAGTCGCTGGCCGAGGTCTGCCTGCGCGTCGAGCGCGTCCTCAACCGCCTGCGGCGCGACTGCCCGGGCGGCAGCTGCGTGGTCTCGACGCACGAAGACGTCATGTGGGCGGCGCGCTTCCTGCTGGAGGGGATGACGCAGGAGCGCTGGCGCGATCTGCTGCTGTCGGACGACCCGCGCGACAAGATCCACAACGGCCAGGTGCTGCACTACTCCGCCCGCGACCCCGCGACCGGGAGGTGCTCGGAGCGCTTCGAGTGGGTGCGCTCGGTCTGCCCGTGGGACCCGGCGCGCGCGTCCGGCGAGTGGCGGCGCATCGAGTCGCCGAGCTTCTCCAACGAAGAGCTGCTGGCCACCGTCACGAGCGTCGAGCGCCTCGTCGCCGGTCCGCCGGCGGACCCGCCGGGCACCGGCTGAGCGCGGCGCGCGCTCAGCGCGCGCGCTTGCGCAGCGCGGCGAACTCCGTCCAGGAGCGCGTGTTGGCGACGTGGCGCGGCTCCAGCCAGGCGCGGCGCGCCGTCGCGACGCCCCAGCGCACGTGCTCCAGGCGCTCGGCGCCGTGCGCGTCGGAGTCGACGAGCAGCAGCACGCCCTGCTCGGCGGCGGCGCGGGCGTGGACGTCGTCGAGGTCGCGCCGGTCGGGCGCGGAGTTGATCTCGAGCATCGTGCCCGTCCGGGCGGCCGCCGCGATGACCGCGTCGATGTCGATCGCGTAGGGCTGGCGGGACTGGATCTTGCGTCCCGTCGGATGGCCGATCGCGTCGATCCAGGGATGCTCGATCGCTGCGACCATGCGCCGCGTCATGTCGGCGGACGGCATGCCGAACGACGTGTGCACCGAGCCGATGACCCAGTCCAGCCGCGCGAGCAGGCCGTCGTCGTAGTCCGGCGATCCGTCGGGCAGGATGTTCGTCTCGGTGCCGGCGAGGACCGTGATCCCGTCGACGCGCGCGTTGACGTCGGCGACGCGCTCGATCTGGCGCTCGAGCTCGTCGGGCGCCACGTGGTCGCCGAAGCCGTGCGTCGCCGAGTGGTCGGTGATCGCGATGTACTCGTAGCCGCGCTCGAGCGCCGCTCGCGCCATCTGCTCGATCGTGTTGCGCCCGTCCGACGCGATCGTGTGCATGTGCAGGTCGCCGCGCAGGTCCGCGACGGTCACGAGCCGCGGGGCGACGAAGCCCGGCGACAGCTCGCCGCGGTTCTCGCGCAGCTCGGGCTCGGGCCAGGTGAGCCCGAGGCGCTCGTAGACGGCCTCCTCGGTCGGGCAGCGCAGCGTCTCACCGGTCGCGTCGTCGAGGATGCCGTACTCGCTGACGTGCAGGCCGCGGCGCACGGCGGCCTCGCGCAGCGCGACGTTGTGCGCCTGCGAGCCGGTGAAGTGCTGCAGGAGGTTGCCGAAGTTGTCGGGCTCGACGACACGCAGGTCGACCGGCAGGCCGGTGTGCGTGCGTCCGCGCGCGGCGTGCTCGTTGGGCGCCGAGGCCGACTCGATGAGGTCCAGCTCGCCGAGCGCGCGCACGAGGGCGCCGGGGTCGCTCGCCGTCGCGATGATGTCGAGGTCCTTGACCGAGTCGGCCTGCCGGCGCGCCGACCCGGCGAGCTCGACCCGCTCGGCCGCGGGATGCGCGCGCAGCGCGGCCACGAGCTGCTCGCCGACGTCGAGCGCGCGGTGCAGCAGCACGCGCTGCGCGGGCCGCTCGCCCACGCCGGCGTCCAGCGCGGCGAGCACGGAGGCCTCGAACTTCGGGCCGAAGCCCTTGACGCCGCGCAGGCGCTGCTGCTCGGCCGCCGCGCGCAGCGCCGGCAGGGAGTCGATCCCGAGCTCGTCGTAGAGGCGGCGCGCGCGCTTGGGCCCGAGTCCCGGCAGGCGGGTCATCTGCAGCAGCCCGGCGGGGTACTTCGCGCGCAGCTTGAGCGCCGACGGGATGTCGCCCGTCTCCAGCAGGGCGACGAGCTTCTCCTCGAGCGTCTTGCCGATGCCCGGCAGCGAGGTGACGGTTCCCGCCCGCGTGAGCGCCGCGACGGACACCGTCGCCTCCCGCGCCGCCTTCGCCGCGGAGCGGTAGGCCAGCACCCTGTGGACGATCGCGCCGTCGAGCTCGTAGAGGTCGGCGAGCTCGTCGAATGCGCCCGCGATGTCGAGGTTCGAGGGATCGGACGCCATCGGCCAACTAGGGTAGTCGCGGCGATGCCCGCCGCCGTCTGGCTCATCCTGCCCACGTACGACGAGGCCGAGAACGTCGAGCAGGTCGTCGCCGCGGCCCACGAGGTGCTCGAGCGCTCCGCCCCGGGGGACCATCGCATCCTCGTCGTCGACGACGGCTCGCCCGATGGGACGGGCGCGATCGCCGACCGCCTGGCGGCCGCGCTCGACGCCGTCGAGGTCCTGCACCGGACCGTCCGCGAGGGGCTAGGGCCGGCATATCTCGCCGGCTTCGCCCATGCCCTCGCGCAGGGCGCCGAGCTGATCCTCGAGATGGACGCCGACATGTCGCACGACCCCGCCGACCTCGCGCGGCTGCTCGCCGCGGCCGTCGACGCGGACCTCGTGCTCGGCTCGCGCTACGTCGCCGGCGGCGGCGTGGCGGACTGGGGCGCCGTCCGCCGGCTCGTGAGCCGCGGCGGCTCGTGGTACGCGCGCCGGGTGCTCGGCCTCGACGTACGCGACCTGACCGGCGGCTTCAAGTGCTTTCGCCGCGAGGTGCTCGAGGCGATCGACCTGCCGACCGTCCGCTCGCGCGGCTACGCCTTCCAGGTCGAGCTGACGCACCGCGCGGTCCGCGGCGGGTTTCGCGTCGTCGAGCTGCCGATCGTCTTCCGCGACCGCAGGCTGGGCCGCTCGAAGATGTCCTGGCGGATCGCCGGCGAGGCGGCGCTGCTCGTCCCCCAGCTGCGCTTCGGGCGCTCCGCGGGGCGGCGGCGTGGGCGCGAGCGGGTCTAGCCACGGCCGGCGGCGGGTAGTCGGAGGGCAGGAGAGCCGTCCCGAAGCGGGCGCGCTTCACTTTGTATAGTGATAGGTCGCAGAGCGCCGAACCGGTCGGCAAGCCCGCCGAGCGACCGGCGAATGGACCAAAGGAGACACCGAATGGCCGGATCGATCATCGATGTGACGGACGACAGCTTCCAGGCCGAGGTCCTCGAGTCCGAGAGCCCGATCCTCGTGGACTTCTGGGCGCCGTGGTGCGCTCCCTGCCGCGCCATCGCCCCGCTGCTCGAGGAGATCGCGGAGGGCCGCGACGACGTCCGCATCGTCAAGCTCAACGTCGACGAGAATCAGGTCACCGCCGCCCAGTACGGGATCCTCTCGATCCCCTCGCTCATCCTCTTCAAGAACGGCGCGGAGACCAAGCGCCTGCGCCCGACGCGCTCCAAGAGCCAGCTCGAGGAGCAGCTCGAGCTCGAGCCCGCCGCCTAGCCCCCTCACCCCCGGCCCCGCCGGCGCACCTGCTCGCTCTCCGGCGTGCGCGCGGCGCGGGTCAGGCCGCCGCGACGGCGATCCGCAGCTCGCGGCCCTCGATGCTCGCGACCCGAGCCCCGCCGTTGGGGCTGTAGCGCACCGTGACCGCGAGCACCTCGCCGCTGAGGTAGTCCTCGTGCGCCCGCGCCGCGTCGAGCAGCAGCTCGTCGCCGTCGAGCGTCAGCACGATCCGGTCGGAGATGTCCAGGCCGGCCTCGCGGCGCGCGAGCTGGACGGCGTGGACGACCTCGCGCGCGAGGCCCTCGCGGCGCAGCTCGTCGTCGACCGACAGCTCCAGGGCGACCGCGTGCGAGCCCTCGCGCTCGAGCTGGTAGCCGGCCAGCGGGGCCATGGCGAGCTGCAGGTCGTCGGCGTCGAGCGTGTGGTCGTGGCCCTCGACGAAGACGCCGACAGGGCGCCCGGCGCGCAGCGCGTCGGCGGCCTGCTCGGGATCGAGGCCGGCGATCGCCTCGGCGACGCGCGGCATCGTCTTGCCGAAGCGCGGGCCGAGCGTGCGGTAGTTGGGCTTCAGCGTGTACGAGCCCAGCTCGTCGGCCTGCGAGACGAAGCGCAGCCGCTTGACGTTGAGCTCCTCGCGGACGACGTCGCCCAGGCGCTCGATCGCGTCGCGCTCGCGGCCGGCGGCGACGACGACGGCCTCGTGCAGCGGCTGGCGCACCTTGATCTTCGCGGCGCCGCGCGCGGCCAGGCCGAGACGCACCGTCTCGCGCGCGATCGCCATCGCGGCCTCGAGCTCCTCGTCGCGCGCCTGCGGCTCGGGCCAGTCCGTCAGGTGCACGCTCGGCTCCGTGCCGTCGAGGTTGTCGTAGATCTCGTCGGCGACGAACGGCGTGAACGGCGCGAGCAGCTGCGCGACGGCGACGAGACTGCGACGCAGCGTGCGCAGCGCGACGACGTCGCCGCTCCAGAACCGCGGGCGCGAGCGGCGCACGTACCAGTTGGAGAGATCGTCGACGAGCTCGGCGATCGCGCGGCCCGCGGTCGTCGCGTCGTAGGCGTCCAGGCGCTCGGTGACGGTCGCGATCGTGGCCGACAGGCGCGAGCCGATCCAGCGGTCGAGGTCGGTCTCGGCGCCGTCCTCGCCGGGCTCGTACATCGTCGCGACGCGGTACGTGTTCCAGAGCTGGCGCAGGAACAGCCGCACCCCCTCGCCGACGGCCTCCGCTGAGAACAGGTAGCCGTCCCAGGGCTGCTTGGACGTGAAGAAGTACCAGCGCAGGGCGTCGGCGCCGAAGCGGTCGATGATCTCGTTCGGGGCGATCACGTTGCCCTTGGACTTCGACATCTTCTGGCCCTCGCCGTCCAGGATGAGGCCGAGGCAGACGACGTGGCGGTAGGGCGCCTGCGGGCCGCGCAGCAGCGTCGAGACGCCGAGCAGCGAGTAGAACCAGCCGCGCGTCTGATCGAGCGCCTCGCAGATGAAGTCGGCCGGGTAGAGCTCCTCGACCGGCGTCCGGCCCGCGAACGGCTCGTGGCGCTGGGCGAACGGCATCGCGCCCGAGTCGAACCAGACGTCGATGACCTCGGGCACGCGCGTCGCCGTCTCGCCGCACTCGGCGCAGGGGAACGTGACCTCGTCGACGAACGGGCGGTGGGGATCCTCGACGCGCACCCCCGAGCGATCCTCGAGCTCGTCGAGCGAGCCGATGACGACGACGTGGCCCTGCTCGCAGCGCCAGACGGGCAGCGGGGTGCCCCAGTAGCGCTCGCGCGAGAGCGCCCAGTCGACGTTGTTCTCCAGCCAGTTGCCGAAGCGCCCGTGCTTGATGTGCTCCGGATGCCAGGTGACCTGCTCGTTGGCGGCGAGCAGGTCGTCGCGGATCGTCGACGTGGCGATGTACCAGGACGGCTTGGCGTAGTAGAGCAGCGGCGTCGAGCAGCGCCAGCAGTGCGGATAGGAGTGCTCGTAGGGCTCGGAGCGCAGCAGGCGGCCGCGCGCGCGCAGGTCCTCGACGAGGTCGGCGTCGGCGTCCTTGACGAAGCGCCCGGCGTACGGGCCGATGCGCTCGTCGTAGGTGCCGTCGAGCGCGACGGGGTTGACGACGTTCAGGCCGTACTGCTGCCCGAGGCGGAAGTCGTCCTCGCCGAAGGCGATCGCCGTGTGCACGAGGCCCGTGCCGTCCTGGGCCGTGACGAAGTCGCCGAGCAGGACCGTGTGCCCGCGCTCTCCGTACTCGGCGGCGCCGAGGAACCCGAACGGCGGCTCGTAGCGCACGCCGTCGATCGCCGCGCCGGGGAAGCGGTCGAGGATCTTCACGGCGGACCGCTCGCCGAGCACCTGCTCGACGAGCGCCTCGGCGAGCACGACGGGGGCCTCGAGCGCGCCGGTCTTCGCGCGCACGTAGACGAGCTCGGGGTCGACGGCGACGGCGGCGTTGGAGACGAGCGTCCAGGGAGTGGTCGTCCACACGAGCAGCTCGTCGCCGGCCTGCAGCGGGCCGCCGTCCTGCACGACGGGCAGGCGCACGTAGGCCGACGGGTCCACGACGTCCTGGTAGCCGAGCGCGACCTCGTGGCTCGAGAGGGCGGTGCCGCAGCGCGGGCAGTACGGCACGACGCGGTGCCCCTCGTAGAGCAGCCCCTTGTCGGCGATCTGCTTCAGCGACCACCAGACCGACTCCACGTAGGTCGGGTCCAGCGTGCGGTAGGCGTGCTCGAGGTCCAGCCAGAACCCGATCCGCTCGGTCAGCGAGTTCCAGTCCTCCAGGAAGGCGAAGACGGACTCGCGGCACTGGGCGTTGAACTCGGCGATGCCGTAGCGCTCGATCTCGGCCTTCGACGTGATCCCGAGCTTCTGCTCGACCGCGATCTCGACCGGCAGGCCGTGCGTGTCCCAGCCTCCGCGCCGTTCGACGTGGTAGCCGCGCATCGTGCGGTAGCGGGGGAAGATGTCCTTGAACGCGCGGCTGAGGACGTGATGCACACCGGGCGGGCCGTTGGCCGTCGGCGGCCCCTCCCAGAAGACGAACGGCGGCGCGCCCTCGCGGCGGCGCAGCGACTCGCGGAAGACGTCGCGCTCGCGCCAGCGCTCGAGCACGCGCTGCTCGAGGTCGGGGAAGGACACCTGGGCGTCGACGGGCCTGATCGCCATGGCGAGGAGTGTAGGTCCAAGCCCCCGTCGCCACGGCGATGGCGCGCCGCCGGAGCACGACCGCGTCCGGACGGAGCGAGCGCCCGTCAGGTCAGGCGGCGAGCTTGCGGCAGATCGATGCGAGGCTGCGCTTCTCGGCCTCGTCGAGGACGGCGAACGCCTGCGCCACGCGCTCGCTGTGCTCGGGAAACAGCCGGTCGACGATCTCGGCGCCGCGCGGCGTGATCTCGACGCTCGCCGCGCGGCGGTCGCTCGCCAGCCGGCGGCGGTCGACGAGTCCGCGCGACTCGAGCGTCGTGACGACCTCGGTGGCGTTGGCCTTCGACGTGCGCATGCGCGCGCGCAGCAGGCGCAGCTCGAGCTCGCCTCCGGCGGTCGTGAGGATCACGAGCACGGTGAAGCCGGTCGCCGAGAGCCCTTCGCGCTCGAGGTCGGCGCTCAGGCGGCGCCGCACCGAAGCCTCCGCACGCAGCAGCGACTCGAGAGCGCGGTGGGCGAGCGGATCGCCGGGGACGAGGGTCATGCTGGCCGCTGACCGTACCGGTCGCGGCGGACGATCAGGCCGTCAGGAGGCGCGCGCGAGACCGGGCCGGCGACGGGCCGCCGCCTCGTGCCCGTTGAGCCGGGCGAGCAGCAGGTCGCGGGCGCCGACGGCGCTCGTCCCGAGCCGCGGGACGCTGGACTGATCGGACTCCGGCAGGGCGCCCCGGAAGTCGAGGATCTCGACGTCCTCGGAGGAGTGGCGGGCCTGGTAGGCGATGCGCGCGAGGGCGTCCAGCCAGGCGCGGCGGCCGGTCAGCACGACGAGCCGAGGGCTCAGCGTCTGCAGCACGTGGGCCAGGCGCCCGACGTCGAGCTCGGCCGTCAGCATGAGCGTGCGGAGGCCGGCCCGCCGCAGGCAGAGCTCGAAGGCCTGCGCGTGCAGGGCGTCCATGTCGCAGGGGCCGCTCGCGTCGAAGATGAGCACGCTCTCGGGGCGCGTCGGCGGCGGCGCGACGCGCTTGGCGGCGGCCAGCCATCCGGTCGCCCAGCGCCACGCGAAGCCGAGGTCCGCCGGCTGGGACTCGCCCTCGACCGCGCCGAGCCCGTCGACGGCCGGCAGCAGCACCTCCTCGACGGTGCGCTCCACGGAGCGCACGGCGAGGCTCTCCTCGAGGATCCGGTCGGCCTCGATCTCCTCGAAGCGGCGCAGCGCCGAGCGCAGGCGCGCCGGCGACGAGGGGCCGCTGCCGCGCTCGCGGGCGATCGAGATCGCCGAGGAGACGTTGTGCGTCTCCTCGAAGGCCTGGCGCAGCGCCTCCACCTCGGCAAGGTCGAACTGGCGGTGGCCGCCGGACGTGCGCCGCGGCGTGGGATAGCCGAATCGGCGCTCCCACGACCGCAAGGTGTTCGGGCTGACGCCCAACATTGCCGCTGCGGCATGGGTGCGAAGAACACTCATCGTGAGTTGTACCGAGGCCCGCCTGCCATGGCGCACCGGACTCCCGGCCCAGGTGCTCGCGGTGGCTCGATTCCTACAGGGTAGGGAATTCGAGGCCCAAATTCAGCTAAGACAGTACGAGCAGTGCCGCGTGCGGCGGACCGCAGGGCCCGATGCGCGCCCGGAAGCGCACGCCGAACTCCTGCCTGGGACGCACGACGGTCGTGCGCGACTCCCCCACCCCGCCGGCCACCTCGACGAGCAGCGCGAGCAGGTTCTCGGCCCCCGGGGCGTTGGCGTCGGCGGGGACGAGGAAGTCGGCCACGTGCTTGTTGACGGCGTCGGTCTCGTCGATGCCGAGCAGACGCTCGGCCGCCGCGGAGACCGCGCAGACCGAGAGCGTCGTGTCGACGACGAGGAAGGGCTCGTCGCCGCGCGGCGCGACGTCGACCGTCGCGCGCAGCACGAGCCCGAGTCCGCAGTGCCCGCAGACGCGCGACGGCGGCTGGGCCCGCGGGGCGGGCTCGGGTTGCATGGCGCAGTGCCCGCAGAACGAGATGACCTCCTGGCCTCGCTCGTCGACCTCGACCGACCGGACCGCGCGCAGACGCCTCATGCCTGGGCCTCCCGGCGCTCGTCGTCACCCACGACCGCCAGCGGCGCGGATTCCGCGACCGCCGCGACCTGGCGATCGTCGATGAGGGCCAGCAGGTGGCGGTGCGCGCCGAACGGCGCGTCGGGCAGGATCCTCGTGCCGGTCGTGCGGACCTTCGCGCCGTGGTGCGAGCGCCGGAACAGCGCCATCGGAAGCGGGCCCGCGGCCGAGCGAACGCGGTAGGCCCAGAGCGCGACGTCGTCGTCGGGAAGATGGCCGCCGGCGATGACGACGGCGTCGGGCGAGAGCGACTCGACGACGTCCGACAGGCCGGAGACGCCGCCCACGGGCAGCGCCATGACGCGCGCGCCGGAGCGCCCGCAGAACAGCTCGAACGCGCGGACGGCGAGGGCGTCGGGGTCGAGCTCGTTGCGCGTGGCGTCGCCCACGAGGATCGCGACGCGACGCACCGGCGGCGGGGCGAGGCGCTGCGCGCGGCGCAGCCAGCCGTCCGCCCAGCGAGCCGCAAACGCCCACGGCGCGCTGTCGGTTCCGTAGCGCTCGCCGAGCTCGGCGAGCGACGGCAGCAGGACCTCCTCGACGGAGCGCTCGACGGAGCGCAGCGCGAGCGCGGACTCCATCGCGCTGTCGGCACGGTCGAGCTCGAACCCCGCAAGCGCGCCGACCAGGGTGTGGGTGTCCGTGCTGAGTGCCTCGCGCGCCCGGCTGACCGCGGAGGAGATCGACAGGCCCTGCTGCAGCGCATCGCGCAGGGCGGCGACCTCGCCGTGGGTGTAGAGGCGGTGGCGCCCCGCCGAGCGCTGCGGCTTGGGATAGCCGAACCGGCGCTCCCACGCGCGGAGCGTGTTGGGGCTGACGTTGAGCAGCGCCGCCGCCTCGCTGGTCTTCAGGGTCCGCATGCCAGACATGATCGGCCCTAACCGAATCCGATGCAAACAGGCGTCATGGGAAAGTGCATACGTTTGATGTCCGAATGTGCAGTTTTGGCAGAGGGGACGGCGGAATGCGCGCCCGTTCACGAGGTTTCCAACGCCGTCGAGGGTCCCCGTCTGCGCTGATCCATGCGCCATCGTGGCAGCGCCCAGACGCCGTTGCAAGGTCCTGGAGCGCAACATCCGTCCGCCTCGAAGGCCGTCTCGGCCACTGGCAAAAAATCGTCCGCCGATCAAGAGAATCACGGTGAAATGGAGCAACTGCAGAGCTTCAGCGTGGAAAGGCGATGCACTTTGCGCCCTCTTCGGCCTCAATCAGCATATGTTCGTCCGGGGAAGTTCTAGATCTCAGATTGCTGGGCTACTTTAGGCGCCCGTTCACAGTCACCCACCCCCTCCGGAGGTCTCTCAGATGACCAGCCTCAAGTCCCGCCTGTACAGCCCCGTCCTGATGACCGCCGTCGCCGTCCTCGCCGCGGCCGGAGCAGGCTTCCGCGCCGGCTGAGCGCCGCCGCGAACCGTCGCACCCAGACCGCTAAGGTCTGCGCGTGACGGACGTCGAGATCGTACCCCGGCCGCGCCTTGCCGCCGGGCTCGCGAGTGGGATCGTCCTGGCTGCGATCCCACTCGCGATCCGCGCCGACGAGCACCTGTTCGACGGCCTCACGTTCGTGCTCGCCGCGTGCGCGCTGGCGGGCGTGCTCGGTGGCGCCAACTGGGAGGGCGTCGTCGAGGTCTCGGCGGCGTTCGTCTGCTTCATGCTGGCCGCGGTCTTCCTCGGACCGGCCGCGGTCTTCGCGATCGTCGTCGTCACCGAGATCGGCGCCTGGATCGTGCTCGGCCGCGGCTGGATCAAGCGCCCCTACCGCACGCGCGTGCTGCCCATCAACCTGGCGGCGCTCGCCGCGCCGGCGGTGCTCGCCGCCATCGCGTTCGAGGCGCTCGCGGGAGAGATGGACGGCAGCCTGCGCGACCTCGCGTCGCTCGCGCTCGTCGAGGTCGGCTTCCTGGCCCTGAACTTCGTCCTGCTGCGCACCCTCGTCTCGCTCATGGACGGTCACTCCATGCGCAGCATGCTCAAGCCGCCGCGCGAGTTGCTGCCCTCGCTGGGCCTCACGATCGCCCTGACGCTGGCGATCGTCGGCGTCTACACGGAGCTCGGCATCGCGACCGGCGCGTTCATCCTGCTCATGCTCGTGGCGTTCGCGTACATGTCGCGGCTCGTGGTGATCGCGCGCGAGCGCACCGGGCAGTACGCCGCGCTGTCCTGGGGCGTGCTGTCCTCCCTCGTGCGCTCGCTGGACCGGCGCGACAGCCGGACCGCGCGCCACAGCGCCGCCGTCGCCGCCTTCGCGCGCGACATCGCGCTCGAGTGCGGGATGAGCAAGCGCGACGCCGAACTGGCTCACACGGCCGGCCTGCTGCACGACATCGGCCGCTTCGCGCTGCCCGACCGCGTCATGGAGCGCCACGGCACGCTGACGCAGGCCGACTGGGAGGCGATCCACCAGCACCCCGAGCTCGGCGCCGAGCTCCTGCGCGACCTCGGCGTCTACGGGCCGGTCGCCCAGATCGTCCGTGCGCACCACGAGCGCATCGACGGGCGCGGATACCCCGACCGGCTCGCGGGCGACGACATCCCGCCGATCGCGCGCATCGTCGCCGTCGCGGAGGTCTACGACACGCTGACCGCCGAGGACACCTACCGCGACCGGATGACGTCCTTTCAGGCGATGACCGAGCTGCGCCGCGTCGCCGGCCGCCAGCTCGACGCGCGCTTCGTCGAGACCCTGGCTGCGCTGCTGGCCGGCCGCGGCCTGGAGTACCGCCATGCCGACACCGCCGACTTCGACACCGAGCTGGCCATCGAGGGCCGGATCGCGGACTCGATCGCGACGGACTCCGCGGCGGGGTCGGGCGGGACGGACGCCGTCGCGAGCAAGCCCGGCCCCCAGTAGCCCGATGAGCCGCCTCGACGCCCTCGACCTCTCGCTGGAGCTCTCCAAGGACGAGGAGCTCAGCCGGCTCGCGGACGGCGGACGGCGCCTCGCGCAGCTGCGCCTGCACCTGGCCGGCCTCCTCGTCGAGCGCCCCCTGGGCCCGCCCGTGTGCGTGCTGTTCGAGGGCTGGGACGCCTCGGGCAAGGGCGGGGCGATCCGCCGCCTCGTCGCGCCGCTGGACCCGCGCCACGTCCGGGTCGCGTCGTTCGGCGCGCCCACGCCGGACGAGAAGCGCCATCACTTCATGCAGCGCTTCTGGCCGTCGCTGCCGGGCTGGGGCGGGATGGCGGTGCTCGACCGCTCGTGGTACGGCCGCGTGCTCGTCGAGCGCGTCGAGGGCTTCGCCACGACGACGCAGTGGAAGCGCGCCTACGACGAGATCCGGGCCTTCGAGACGAGCCTGCACGGCGAGGGCATGATCCTCGTGAAGTTCTGGCTGCACACCTCCGAGAAGGAGCAGCTGCGGCGCTTCAAGCGCCGGGCGGCGGACCCGCTGAAGGCCTGGAAGCTGACCGACGAGGACTGGCGCAACCGCGAGCAGCGCGACGCCTACCTCGCCGCCGTCGAGGAGATGCTCGAGCGCACCGACACGCCCGAGGCGCCGTGGTACCTCGTCGAGGCCGAGTCCAAGCAGTACGCGCGCGTGAAGGTCATGGAGACGACGATCCGTGCGATCGAGGACGGCCTGCGCGAGCGGGGGCACGAGCCGCCGGCGCCCCTGTGACCGCGCGGGCGCGCCTCGCCGCCGTGCTCCCCGCGCTGCTGCTCGCCGGCTGCTCGGACGGGCGCGATCCGCTGCCGGCGGCCTGCACCGGCGAGCCCGCGGAGCTGCTGACGGCGCTGCGCCAGGCGCCGGGCCAGGTCGTCCTCGCCGACGGAACCGCGCTGTCGGACTGCGTGCAGCGCGCCCGCGGCGAGGGCGACCTGCAAGCGCTCGGCATCGTGTACCTGCGCGTCGCCGACACCCTGCGCGGGCCGGCCCGCAGCGATCCCGCGGCCGCTCTGCGGCTCGGCTACCTCGCCGGCGCCGTCGCGGCCGGGGCGGCGCGGACCGAGGGCGGGCTCGCCGCCCAGCTCGCGCGCCGCGTCGAGCAGTCCAGCGCGCTCGAGCCCGGGTCGAGCGCCGCCGCCGAAGCGGCGCTACGGCGTGGGCGGGAGGCCGGCGAGGCGCGCGGGTGAAGCTGCGCCTGTACCACCACCGCGACGGGGCGCGCATCGCCTACCGCGAGGCCGGTGTCGGACCGGGGCTGTGCCTGCTGCACAGCGCGGCGCTCTCGCACCGCGAGTTCGCGCCGCTCGTGGAGCACCTCGCCGACCGCTTCCGGCTCGTCCTGCCCGACCTGCCGCTGCACGGCGACTCCGAGGACCGCCCCCGCCATCCGTACACGCAGGCGTGGCTGGCCGAGGTCATGGCCGCCTTCTGCCTCGAGACCTGCGGCGCGCACCCGCTCGTGGGGGGCCACGGCGCCGGCGCGGAGATCATGCTGCGCGCGACGGTCACCGGGCAGATCGCGCCCGCCCGGCTCGTGCTCATGCCCAATCGCCTGCACCGGCCGCCCATGCGGTCGCGGCTGCCCCTGCCGCTGCGGGCGGTCGCGCCCGCCGCGGCGCTGCCGGGCCTGGACCGCGCCGCCTCGCGCGTCGTGCGCCTGGCCTATCGCCCCGAGCAGGGGATGAAGCTCACGGCGCGCGGCAACCCGGCCGCGCGCGACCTCGTGCGCCACGCGACCGGCGACGTGGCCGGCAACGCGAACCGCGCGCGCTCGTGGTCGCGCTGGGTGCGCCGCTGGCCGGCGGGGGCGCAGACCGATCTGCTCGAGGCCTACGGCCGGCTCGACGTGCCCGTGCTGCTGCTCTGGGCCGACCGCGACCGCTACCACCCGCTCGCCGGCGCGGAGGAGGCGCTCGACCTCCTGCCCGACGCCCAGCTGCGGGTCCTGCCGGGCACCGGCTTCCTCATCGCCTACGACGACCCGATCGGCGTCGCGCGCGAGCTGACCGCGTTCTGCCTGTAGCGCTCCGGCGGGCCGTCGGGGAAGCGCGGCCCGATCGGCTCGAGGTCCGGCCAGGCGTCCTCGGTCGAACCCGTCGCCGACGCCGACGCGGTCGCGGTCGCTGGGCGCCGGGCGCCGGGCGCCGGACCACGGACGACGGACGCCGAACGCCGGGCGACGGGGCGACGGACGAGGGACGCCGGACGACGGGCGCCGGGGACGGACGCCGGACGCCGGACGCCGGACGACGGACGCCGGACGACGGACGCCGGACGCCGGGCGAGTCCACGTCGCCCGCGAGCATGCCGGGCACCCCCATCCCTTCGTCGGGTGTGAGCGGTTGCTAGCGCCATCGCTAGCACTCGCTCACACCGTGGAGGATGAACCACCCCGCGACGAAGGCCCCGCCACGAACGCCCCACGACGACCCCGCGACGAACACCCCGCCACGAACACCCCGCCACGAACACCCCGCGTCGACTCCCATGCGCGTGAGCCCCGCGAACCCTGCATCGGCATCCACGCGAAGCGTGTCGACCGCGTCACAGGTGACGCCCGCACAGGAACGCCGAACCCCGAGGGTCCCCGAGCTGGAGGGGTCCGCCGCGCTAGGAGCGTGTCAAAGAAGTCCGACGTCTACGACAGGCTCCTACGCGCCGCCGATGCGGCCCGGCGGCCAGTACGTCACGACCGCCTTGCCGATGATCTGCCGCCGGGCGACGGGCCCCCAGAAGCGGCTGTCGTCGGAGTTGCCGCGGTTGTCGCCCATGAGGAAGTAGTGCCCGGGCGGGACGACGATCGCCGCGAGGTCGCACTCCGGACCGACGCCGCAGGGCGTCGTGAAGGGCTCGGCCCTGCGGCGGCCGTTGCGGACGACGTGCCCGCCGCGCACCGAGATGCGGTCGCCGGGCATGCCGACGACGCGCTTGATGTACGTCTGAGTGCTCGTCTCCGCCGTCGGCCGCGAGCACGAGCGGTGGCTCGCCGGCCCGGTATCGGCCGACGGCCCCTCGCCGGGCATGCCGCACTGCGGCCCGTCGCGCTCGGCGCCGCGCGGCGGCATGAAGACCGTGATGTCGCCGAGCTTGGGGTCGCCGCCGAGACGGTGCGAGACGCGGTCGACGATCACGCGCTGGCCGACCTCGAGCGTCGGCAGCATCGACTCGGAGGGGATGAGGTAGGGCTTGACCGCGTAGGCCTGGATCGCGAGCGCGAAGAACAGCGCGCCCCCGACGATGACGACGAGCTCGCCCAGGGAGCGCAGGCGGCGGCTCGCGGTCACGCCACCTACGGTAGCCACCGCGCGCAGGCGGCCGCGTCGGTAGCCACCGCGCGCAGGCGGCCGCGACGGTCGCGCTCAGGCGGCCGACCCGCGGGCCATCTTGCGTAGGTCCATCGCCTCGTCGTAGGTCGCCTCGTCGACGCCGTGCTCGAGCGCGACCTCGCGCAGCATCCGCCCCGACGTCGCCGCCTCCTTGACGATCGCGGCGCCCTTGTCGTAGCCGATGTACGGGTTCAGCGCGGTGGCGGCGGCGAGCGTCGACTGCGAGGAGCGCGTGCAGCCGTCGACGTTCGCCTCGATGCCGGCGACGCACTTGTCGGCGAACAGCCGGCTGGACGTCGACAGCAGGTGGATCGACGCCAGCAGGTTGCGCGCGATCAGCGGGATGCGGACGTTGAGCTCGAAGTTGCCCTGCATGCCGCCGATCGTGATCGCCGTGTCGTTGCCGATCACCTGCGCGGCGACCTGCAGCACGACCTCCGGCAGCACCGGGTTGACCTTCCCGGGCATGATCGACGAGCCCTTCTGCAGCTCCGGCAGGAAGATCTCGCCGATGCCCGCGCGCGGGCCCGAGCCCATCAGCGCCAGGTCCATCGCGATCTTCGACAGCGAGACGGCGACGACCTTCAGCGCGCCGGACAGCTCGACGAGCGCGTCGCGGTTGGCCTGCGCCTCGAACGGGTCCTCGGGCGGCAGGATCCCCAGGCCGCTGGAGACCTCCAGGCGTGCGCGGATGCGGTGCGCGAAGTCGGGGTGGGTGTTGAGGCCGTTGCCGACGGCGGTGCCGCCGAGCGGGATCTGCGCGACCTGCGGCAGCGCGTTGCGCACGCGCCGGGCGCCGAGGCGCACCTGCGCCGCGTAGCCGGCGAACTCCTGGCCGAGCGTGACCGGCACGGCGTCCATGAGGTGGGTGCGGCCGGACTTCACGACGTCCTCGAACTCGCTCGCCTTGGCGGCGAACGCGGCCTCGAGGTGCTCGAGCGCCGGCAGCAGGGTGTTCGTCGCCTCATCCAGCGCGGCGAGGTGCACGGCGCTCGGGAAGACGTCGTTGGAGGACTGCCCCATGTTGACGTGGTCGTTGGGGTGCGCCCCGTCGCCGGCGAGCGCGGCGATGACCTCGTTGGCGTTCATGTTCGTCGACGTGCCCGAGCCGGTCTGGAAGACGTCGATCGGGAACTGGTCGTCGTGCTTGCCGGCGGCGATCTCGTCGGCGCCCGCGGCGATCCGCTCGGCGAGCTCGGCGTCGAGCTTGCCCAGGTCGGCGTTGACGCGGGCGGCGGCGCCCTTGATCGCGGCGAGCCAGCGAACGACGCTGACCGGCACCCGCTCGCCGGAGACCGGGAAGTTGTCGACCGCCTTGGCCGTCTCACCGCCCCACAGCTGCTGCTCAGCCACGCTCATCTCGGGTCCTTTGGATCGCGGTCATCGAGGCCCGCAACGCTATCGGGCTGCGGCCGCGGCCGCAGCGAGGCGCGGGTCCCGCTCAGCGGCCCTCGCCGGCGGCCTGCGCGGCGAAGCGCCCGCTGACGACCTTCACGGAGGGCTTGGCCTTGCGCCGCACGTCGAAGAGGCCCTTCTGGTTGAGGCCGCGGACGAGCTTGATGTCGGGCACCTGGCTCTTGATCGAGCCGCCGTAGAAGGTCGGCGCGACGGCGAAGTCGCGCAGGTTCCAGACGAGCGCGCCGGCGAGGCCGGGGAACGCGGCGTACGTCGAGAGGTGCACGTCGAGCAGGTGCGACTGGAAGGCGTAGCCGCCCGGCGAGGTCGTCGGGTTGCGGCCGTTGGCCTCGGCGCCGAACTCGGTCACGGCGATGACCTTGTCGGGGAAGACCGCGCGCAGCTTGCCCAGGCGCGTGCGGATCATCTTGCGCAGAGCCGAGGCCGGCGCGTGCGTGGCCTCGTACCAGCCGATGTAGTTCGTCCAGCCGATCATGTCGATGTGCTCGTAGATGCGCGACGGGCGGCGCGGCGGGTGGGCGCCCCAGATGTCCAGCGCGACGGGCCGGCTGGGGTCGATCCGCTGCAGCTCGCGGGCCATCGAGTTGACGTAGGGGATCTGACCCCGCGGATGACCGCCCCCGGCGACCTCGTTGGCGAGGTTCCACGTGATGATCGACGGGTGCAGCTGGGCCTGGCGGAACGTCGTGCGCACGCGGTCCTTGGCCACCCGCACGCGGCGCTTGCCGCGGGACGTCCACGCGCCCGGCGCGTCGGTCGGGCCCACGCCCTGCCAGATCATGATCCCGGCGGCGTCGAGGCGCTCGAGCAGGCCGGGGTCCAGCGGATGCTGCGTGCGCGTCGCGTTGGCGTCGATCGCCTTGAGCTGCGACGACGAGCCGATCCTGGTCGATGGGGCGAAGCCCGTCGCCGCGGCCGAAGGCGTCCTCGTGGATCGACGCTCCGCGCAGGCGCACGGACGAGCCGTTGAGCAGCAGCTCGCGGCCGCGGGTGCGCACCTCGCGCAGGCCGACGCGGGCGCGGTACGTCGCCTCCCCGGGGATCTCGAGCGCGAGCTCCCACAGGTTCGGCGCCCGGGGCGACCACAGCAGCGGGTCCTCGACCCGCACCTGCGTCCGGAGCACCTCGGTGCCCTCGTTGGCGATCGGCTCGGCGGGGAAGCTGAGCGGCACCGTGCGGTCGCCGTTGGTCAGCGTGCCCGTGACGCCGAGCTTGCGCGGCTCGCCGTTGTTGTGCACGTGCACGGCGAGATCGACGAGCGCCGCGCCGCCGACGAGCCGCGTGCGCAGCTTCGGGTAGATGAGCTCGCTCGGACCGAGCCGACGGACGCTCACACCGCGGTTGATGCCGCCGAAGTTGAACCACAGCCGGTGCCAGCCGTCGCGCTTCATCGCCGTCGGCCCGCGCCAGTCGGCGCGGACGACGAGCGTGTGGCGCGTGCCGGCGCGCAGGAAGGACTTGACCTCGAAGGGCAGGTACTCGCCGGTGTGCGAGCCCACGCGCTTGCCGTCGATGAAGACCTGCGCCTTGTGGTTGACCGACTCGAAGCGCACCGCGTAGACGCCGTCGACGGGAACGTCGATCTTCGTGCGATACCAGCCGACG
The DNA here is from genome assembly GCA_963769555.1 of uncultured Solirubrobacteraceae bacterium. Classification (GTDB taxonomy): domain Bacteria; phylum Actinomycetota; class Thermoleophilia; order Solirubrobacterales; family Solirubrobacteraceae; genus CADCVQ01. The sequence goes on from CAVYMD010000003.1 coordinate 193,800, forward strand.
TTGCCCCGGAAGATCGCGATCCCGCGGCGGCCGCTGATGCGCGTCGCGTCGGGCACGTAGGGCACGCGGACGAGCTCTCCGCCGAAGCCGCCGCCCTGGTAGCCCTTGTCCAGGCCGGTGTTCCTCGGATCGCGGCGGAAGCGCCACAGGCCGTTGAGCTGGACGCGGTCGCCGGGCCCGGCGTAGATCGTCGGGGGCGCGCCGTGCGGCGCCAGGACGACGGGCGTGCCCGGATCCTCGGACTCCGCGGAGGAGACCATGACGAGCACGCCGCCGAGCACGACGACGAGCGCGAGGACCGCCCCGAACGCTGCTCGCATCATTGCCTCGTCACCCGATTCCGTCCATGTGTCACCTCGAACTTCCTGCGGCCGCGAACTGCGCGCTCAGGCGCGTCGGGGCGCGGACGTCCCTGTCGCTCCCAACCACGCGACGGCCAGAATGTAGCGTTCCAGCCCGCGACGCACGCTGCCCCCGACGGCGAGCGCGGCGCGTGCACGCCCCATGGCCCGCGAATACGACACCATCGACGAGCGCCTCGCGAACTGGATCGCGAGCCAGGCGATGTTCTTCGTCGGCAGCGCCCCGCTCGCCGCCGACGGGCACGTCAACGTCTCACCGAAGGGGCCGATCGGCTCGCTGCGGGTGCTCGGCCCGGCGACCGTGGCCTACCTGGACATCTTCGGCAGCGGGGCCGAGACGATCGCGCACCTGCGCGAGAACGGGCGCATCGTCGTCATGCTCTGCGCGTTCTCCGGACCGCCGCGGATCGTGCGGCTGCACGGGCGCGGCGAGGTCCTGCGGCCCGGCGAGGACGGCTTCGACGCGCTGCTGGAGCGTGCCGCCTTCGACGACCCGTCGATTCCCGAGGCGCGCCGCGCGGTCGTCCGCGTCGACGTGACCCGGATCTCCGACTCGTGCGGCTACGGCGTGCCGCTCATGACCTACGACGAGGAGCGCCCGCACAGCGTCCTGTCGGCGAGCAAGCGCCTGCGCACGCAGGGGCCGGAGAGCTACGCGTCGTTCGTGGCCGAGCGCAACGCCCGCAGCCTGGACGGGCTGCCGGCGATCGACCCGCCGCAGTAGCGGGAGCAACGCGCTCAGCGCAGCCGCATGCGGTCGCCGGGCTGCAGCGACGACGGCTTGAGATCCGGGTTGAGGCTGCGCAGCTGGGCGACGGTCTTGCCGCGCCGGGTGGCGATCGAGCTGAACGACTCGCCGCGCTTGACGGTCACCGCGACGGGTCCGCTCGGCTTCGGCTTGCGCTTGGCGACCTTGCGCAGCCTGATGCGCTGCCCGACGGCGAGCGCCGAGGGGTCCACGCGCGGGTTGAGGGTCTCGAGCGCGTCGACGCTCAGCCCCGTCCGCTTGGAGATCGCGATGTACGTGTCTCCGCTGCGCACCGTGTAGTACACGGGGCCCAGGCGCAGCTCGCCGACGATCGCCCTCGCGGGACCGGAGTCGCCTCCGCCGCTCAGCGTCGATATCGCGACGATCAGCATCGTCGCCGCGAGCACCGCGAGCCCCACGGCGAGAATCACCGCGAGGCTGTGGTGGTCGTCGTTCTTGACGCCTGGTGGGCCGAACTGCATCCCGGCAGTTCCCGGCATCCTCTTCCTCTCGCGGTTCGGGGGGCCGCGCTTCCCGAAGAGAGTACGCATCATTTGTTGCTTGTGGGTTAACCCCCCGCGATCGCGACGTACTTCGTCTCGAGGTACTCCTCGATGCCCTCCGCTCCGCCCTCGCGCCCGATGCCGGAGTGCTTGACGCCGCCGAACGGCGCGCCCGCGTTGGACACCATGCCCTGGTTGAGCCCGATCATCCCCGTCTCGATCCGCTCGGCGACACGCAGCGCGCGCTTGACGTCGGACGTGTACACGTAGGCGACGAGCCCGAACTCGGTGTCGTTCGCGGCGGCGATCGCCTCGTCCTCGGTGGAGAACGTCGTGACCGGCGCGACGGGGCCGAAGATCTCCTCCCGCAGCAGCCGCGCGTCGCCGGGGACGTCGACGAGCACCGTCGGCGCGTAGAAGTGACCGCGCCCCTCGGCGCGCTCGCCGCCGCAGAGCAGCCGCGCCCCCCTGCCGACGGCGTCGTCGACGAGCTCGGCGACCTTGGCGAGCTGGTCGGCATCGATGAGCGGCCCGACGCCGACGCCGTCCTCCGTGCCGCGGCCGATCGTCAGGGCGCTCATCCGCTCCGCGAGCCGCTCGGCGAAGCGGCCGGCGATCGGCTCGGCGACATGGAAGCGATTGGCCGCCGTGCAGGCCTCGCCGATGTTGCGCATCTTGGCGACCATCGCCCCGTCGACCGCGTCCTCGACGTCGGCGTCCTCGAAGACGAGAAACGGGGCGTTGCCGCCGAGCTCCATCGACACGCGCAGCACCTGGTCGGCCGCCTGCGCGATGAGCGTGCGGCCCACCTCCGTCGAGCCGGTGAACGAGAGCTTGCGCGTGCGCGGATCGCGGATGAGCGGCTCCATGACCGGGCCCGACGAGCTCGCGGTCACGACGTTGAGCACGCCGGCCGGCAGGCCCGCCTCCTCGAGGATGCGGGCGAGCATGAGCATCGACAGCGGCGTGAGCTTGGCGGGCTTGATCACCATCGTGCAGCCGGCGGCGATCGCCGGGCCGATCTTGCGCGTGCCCATCGCCAGCGGGAAGTTCCAGGGGGTGATGAAGACGCACGGACCGACGGGCTGGCGCATCGTCAGCAGCCGGCCGCCGCCCCCGCCCTCGTGGCGCGAGAAGCGCCCGTCGATGCGCACGGCCTCCTCGGCGTACCAGCGCAGGAAGCTCGCGCCGTACGTGACCTCCGCCCTGGACTCGGCGAGCGGCTTGCCCATCTCGAGCGTCATGAGCAGCGCGAGCTCGTCGGCGCGGTCGACGATCGCCTCGTAGGCGCGGCGCAGGATGTCCGAGCGCTCGCGCGGAGCGCTGTCGCGCCACCCGCCGACGAACGCGTCGTGGGCGGCGCCGAGCGCGTCGAGCGCGTCGCCGGGCGTCGCGTCGGCGACGCGCGCGATGACCTCGCAGGTCGACGGGTCCTCGACGGCCAGCGTCTCGCCGCCTGCGGCGTCGCGCCAGCGGCCGCCGACGAGCAGCTGGGTGGGCACGGCGTCGAGCACGGCCTGCTCGGCGGCGGGGCGGGCTGGTCCTGTGGAGGTGCTCATGGTCGGATCACCTTCTGTCGTCCGGGGGTCGTCCGCGTGCCGGCGTTCACGCCGCCGCCGATCGGTACCACGGGGACGGGTGCGTGTCGAGGCGCGGCCCCGGGCGCGACGCGGGTACGGCTGCGGCGGCCTCTAGGCTCGTGACTCACCCATGACCGATACCCGTCACCGGTTCAGCCGACGCAACTCGAGCCGCGCCCGCGTGTCCCGACAGGGGATGCGACACACGACGCTCCTCCTCGCGGCGCTGCTCGCCGCGCTCGCGGCCACGCCGGCCCACGGCGCCTCACGGCTCGTCGTGCGCGGCGCGGGCTTCGGCCACGGCGTCGGCATGAGCCAGTACGGCGCCTACGGGTTCGCCGAGCAGGGCAGGGACCACGCCTTCATCCTGCGCCACTACTACAGCGGCACCGAGATCGGCAAGCTCGACGGTCCCGGGCAGGCGCGCGTGCTCATCAAGACCGCAGGGCGCATCGTCGTTCGCAACGCCAGGCGGGTCGCGGGCGGACGGCGGCTGAGCTCGCGCCGGCGCTACACCGCCACGCGCGGGCTGAGCGGCACCGTGACCCTGCGCAGCGCGAGCGGCCGCAGCCTCGGCAGGTACCGCTCGCCGCTGACGATCGTCGGCGCCTCCGGCGGCATCCAGGTCCTGGGCTCCAGCGGCAACGCCGTCACCGACGGGCGCTACCGCGGCGAGCTGCAGATCCGCTCCTCGTCGATCGGCGGGCTGGCCGCGATCAACGCGCTCTCGCTCGACGACTACATCCGCGGCGTCGTCGCCGGCGAGATGCCCTCGCGCTGGCCGCAGGAGGCGCTGCGCGCCCAGGCCGTCGCCGCGCGCACCTACGCGCTCGCGACGCGCAAGGACGGGGCGGGCTTCGACCAGTACTCCGACACCCGCTCGCAGGTCTACAACGGCATGTCGGGCGAGACGGCGGCGACCGACAAGGCGGTCGCGGCGACGAGCGGCGAGGTCGTCTCCTACAAGGGCAAGCCGATCCCGACGTACTACTTCTCGACCTCGGGCGGGCGCACCGAGGACGTCGAGAACAGCTTCCTCGGCGCCGAGCCGGCGCCCTACCTCAAGTCGGTCGACGACCCCTACGACACCGCCTCGCCGCGCCACCGCTGGACGCGCCGGATGTCGCTGCGCTCGGCTCAGCGGCGCCTGGGCAGCCTCGTGCGCGGGCGCCTCGTGCGCATCCGCGTGCTGCGCCGCGGCTCGTCGCCGCGCGTCGTGCGCGCGCAGGTCGTCGGCAGCAGGGGCAAGCGCAGCGTGTCGGGCCCGACGCTGCGCACCAAGCTCGGCCTGTACGACACGTGGGCGCGCTTCACGGTCATCACGGCCACGGCCAAGCGCACGGACGGCAACACCCCGCGCCAGCCCGCCTCGCCGGCGTCGCCGTCGGGCGGCACGGCTCCGGGACTGGCGCGCAGCGCCGCGGCCGGCGGCTCGTCCGGCGCCTCCGGACCGGTCGTCGGGACGATCCGCGGGCGCGTGGACCCGGTCATCTCGAACCGGGGCGCCGTGACGGTCCAGCGCCGCATCGGGCGGCGATGGAAGACGAGGTTCGACGTCGCGCTCGAGGCGCGCGGGCGCTACACGGCGCAGATCGGCCGGCCCGGCCGCTACCGCGTGCTGTACGGCGACGACGTCGGTCCCAGCGTCACCGTGCGCTCGCCGCGCCGGCGCTGACCGCCTCCTACGTCGCGGTGTAGACGCGCGTGAGCTGCTCGGCGACGCAGACGGGCTTCAGCGCGCCCTCGCCCTCGAACGTGAGCCTCATCGTGACCTGCGCGCCGCCGAGGACGTCCTCGACGCCGAGCAGCGCGGCGCGCATGCGCACGCGGTTGCCGACCGGCAGCGGCGCCGGGAAGCGGACCTTGTTCAGGCCGTAGTTGACGGCGAACGCGAAGCCCTCGAAGCGCACGATCTGCGCGGCGAAGCGCGGATGCAGCGACAGCGTGTAGTAGCCGTGCGCGATCGTCCCGCCGAACGGCGTCTGCGTCGCGCGGGCGGGATCGGTGTGGATCCACTGGTCGTCGCCCGTGACCGCCGCGAAGCGGTCGACCTCGTCCTGCGTGACCTCGTGCCAGTCGCTCACGCCGAGCTCCTCGCCGACCTGTGCGCGCATCTCTTCGAGCCCTGTGATCGTCAGCATGCGCGCCAGGATAGGCACTGGCCCCGGTCGTGACGCCGGCGCGGGCCGCTACATCTAGCCTGTGGCCCGTGCCCGCCCCGCTGCTCGCCGTCGACGCCCCGTCGCTCATGTACCGCGCGTTCTTCGCCCTGCCGGCGAGCATCACCGACGGCGACGGCCGGCCCGTCAACGCGCTGCTGGGCATGGCGAACCTCGTGCTCTTCGCCGTCGAGCGCCACGCGCCGCGGGCCGTCGTGCTCTGCTGGGGCGCCGAGGCGGCCACCTACCGCACCGAGCAGTTCGCCGCCTACCACGCCGACCGCCCCGCGATGCCGCCCGAGCTCGAGCGCCAGTGGCGCGACGCCCCGGAGTTCTTCGCCGCCTTCGGCTGGACGAGCGCGTCCGCCGGCGACCTGGAGGCCGACGACCTGCTCGGATCGCTGGCGCGCATCGAGGTCGAGGCCGGCGGCGAGGCGCTGCTCTTCACCGGCGACCGCGACATGTTCCAGTGCGTCGGCGAGCACGTCGCGGTGCTCTTCCCGCGCGGCGGCAGGGACGGCCCCGAGCTCGTCGACGCCGCCGGCGTGCGCGAGCGCTACGGCATCGAGCCCGCGCAGGTGCCCGACTTCATCGCGCTGCGCGGCGACCCGTCCGACGGCCTGCCCGGCGCCAGGGGCATCGGCGCGAAGACGGCGCGGGACCTGCTGCGCGCCCACGAAACGCTCGAGGGCGTCATCGCGGCGGCCGGCCGGCCCGGCACGATGACGCCGCGCCGGACCGCGGCGCTGACCGGCGACCCCGGCGCCCTGCGGGCCTTCCGGGACATCGCGACGCTGCGCGACGTGGCGATCGACCGGCCTGCGGACGCGCCGCTGGACGCCGCGCGCGCCGCCGCCGCGGCGCGCGAGCGCGGCATGAACCGGCTGGCCGAGCGGCTGCTCGCGCCGGCCGCCTGAGGACGTGCCGGCCGTGCGGCGCCGCACCGGACCGGGTGACTCCGGTGGAGCGGTGCGCCATCATGTCGGCGCAGTGCGCCTCCTCTCCGCCCTCGCGGTGGTCGTCGCGCTCGCGCTCGCGGTGCCCCGCGGTGCGCTTGCCGCCGACCCGCCCGGACCGGTCACGCTCGCGCAGGGCTGGCATTTCGCGCACGACCCCTCCGATCGCGGCGCCACGGAGAACTGGCAGAGCGGGCGCCGTGGCTCCGGCTGGGAGCCCGCGACGATCCCGCACGTGCTGGAGGCCAGCACCGACCCGGCGGTCTTCTTCGGATCGGTCGGCTGGTACCGCCTGACGTTCACCGGCCCGGAGGCGCCGGCCGGGCTCGGCTGGGCCGTGCGCTTCGAGCAGGTCAGGCGCAGGGCGCGCGTCTGGCTCAACGGCGAGGAGCTCGGTCGCCACGACGACCCGTACACGCCGTTCGAGCTGCCCGCGACCGGCCTGCGCGCGGGCGAGCCGAACACGCTCGTCGTGCGCGTCGACCACCGCCGCAGCCCGGCGCTTCGCGAGGGCTGGTGGAACTGGGGCGGGATCACGCGGCCGGTCTCGCTCGTCCCGCGCGGGCCCGTCGTCCTGGACCGCGCGGGGCTGCTGCCGCGCCGCGTCTGCGCGGATTCCCGCTGCTCGTGGAGCGTGCTCGTCGACGGCTGGCTGGAGAACACCGGCGACACCGTGCACTCGCCGTCGGTCGCCGTGCGCCTGCGCGCGCCCGACGGAACGATCTCCGAGGGCGCGGCGGCACCGCGGGCGCTGCGCCCCGGCGAGCGCGTCCGGGTGCGCTTCTCGGTCCCGGTCCGCGGTGCGCCCAAGCTGTGGTCCCCCGAGCACCCGAACCTCTACGACGGCGTGGTCGCCACGCGCGCCGGCGGGCAGGTCGTGCAGCTCGACCGGCGCCGGATCGGGCTGCGCACCGTCGCCGTCGTCGGCGGCATGCTGCGCCTCAACGACCGCGTGCTGGACCTGCGCGGCGCCTCGATCCAGGAGGACGTCCCGGGCCGCGGCCCGGCCATGACCGACGCCGACGTCGAGAACACGATCGACGAGCTCAAGTCGCTGGGCGCGAACATCACGCGGGCGCACTACCTGCTCGACCAGCGCCTGCTCGACCGGCTCGACGAGGAGGGCATCCTCGTCTGGAGTCAGGCGCCGGTCTACCACCGCGACGCCCTGCTCAAGACGCCCGGCCAGCGCTCCTTCGAGCTCGACGTCCTGCGCAACACGATCCTCGAGGCGCGAAACCACCCGTCGGTCATCACCCATTCGGTCGCCAACGAGCTGACCGCGCTGCCCGACGAGCAGCGCACGTCGAAGGTGTGGATGCTCAACGCCGCCGACCTGGCCCGCGACCTCGACCCCACGCTGCCGGTCTCGATCGACATCCTCTCCTACCCCGGCATCCCGCGGCAGCGCACCTACGACGCGTTCGACATGCTCGGGATCAACTCGTACTACGGCTGGTACGAGGGCAAGGCCAATCGCTCGACGGCCGACATCGACGACCTCGCGCCGTACCTGCGGGCGATGCGCGACAAGTACCCGGGCCGCGCGCTCGTCATCACCGAGTTCGGCGCGGAGGCGACCGAGCCGGGCCCGCCCGACGTCAAGCAGACCTACGCCTTCCAGACGCGCTATCTCAAGCGCAATCTCGACATCGTCGACCGGCTCGGCTTCATGGGCGGCGCGATCTACTGGACGGCTCGCGAGTTCGCGGTCAAGCCGCACTGGGACGGCGGCGCCCACCCGCCCGTGCGCGACTCGATCCACAACAAGGCGCTCATCAGCTACGACGGCAAGATCAAGCCCGCCTTCTGGGCGGCGCAGGAGTCCTTCAAGGCGACGCCGCTGTACCGCGACGACCCGCGGGCGGTCGCCCGCGCGAGGCTCTCGGAGCCGGCCTCGATCATCCCGCGCACGCTGCTGCTGCTCGGCGTCCTGGGCCTCGTGCTCGGCCTCCTCGCGCTCGACGCCTGGTGCCTGCGCGACATCTGGCGCGCGTGGCAGCCGCGCGGCGAGGGGCAGGTCGTCGAGCTGCCGGCACGGCGCGTCGCCTGAGTCCGAGAACCCACCGCCACAGGTGGTTTCACCTACGGGCGACGTATTAATCGCACTTTGCTTCGCGTCGTGCGATCCTCCGCGCAGTGCCACCGTCCAACCGACCCTCACGCGTACGGTTGCAGGTGATGCTGGCTCTCTCGCTGGTCGCGCTCACGGGGCTCGCGGCGGGTGCTGCGAACGCCGGCGAACGCGGTCGATTCGCGTATTCGATCTCCATCACGGGCGAGATCGACGTCGAGTCCGAGCGCGGGCTCAAGAGCTCCATCGCGAGCGCGACGAGCGACGGGGCCACCGCGCTCATCGTCCGTCTCGACACCCCGGGCGGCGACGCCGACTCCACCCGGACCATGGTCGAGGACATCATCGCCGCGCCGATGCCCGTCATCGTCTACGTGCATCCGAGCGGAGGCCACGCCGGCTCCGCCGGGCTGTTCCTGACGCTCGCCGGCGACGTCGCGGCGATGGCGCCGGCCACGAACATCGGCTCGGCGACCCCCGTGCGCGACGGGCCGCCGCCGGCCGACGAGGACGAGCGCCGGCTGCTGAGGACCCTCGACCGCAAGTTCCTCAACGACAGCGTCGCGTTCGCCCGCTCGCTCGCCGAGGACCACGGGCGCAACGGCGCACTCGCGGAGCGCATGATCCGCCGAGCGGACAACGTGTCCTCGACCCGGGCGCTGCGCCAGCGACTCGTCGACGTCGTGGCGCCGACGGAGACGGCGCTGTTGCGCGCGATCGACGGCATGCCGATCAAGGGCCGCAAGGCCCGCCGCCTGCGGACCGCCGGCATGACGATCCGGCGCGTGGACCTCTCCACGGCCGAGCTCTTCGCAGACGACGTCGAGCGCTCCTCGTACGGGCGCTCGCTGCTGCTCGTCTTCGGCGCCGCGCTGACCGGCCTGCTGGTCGTCCTGGGCGCCAAGCGCGGGCCGCGGGCCTACCGCAGGCGGATGCGCAGGCGGCGGGCCCGCGCGCGGCGTGCCTCTAGGGAGTGAACTTCACCGTCATGACGTCGCCGTCGCGCATCGCATAGTCGCGGCCCTCCAGGCGCAGCGTTCCGCGATCGCGCGCGCCGGCGTAGCCCGACGCGTCGACGAGCTCCTGCCAGCCGATGACCTCGGCGCGCACGAATCCGCGCTGGATGTCGGAGTGGATCTCGCCGGCGGCGTGCCACGCCGTGCGCCCGCGCCTGAGGTGCCAGGACTGCGCCGGCTTGTCCTCGCCGGCGGTGAAGAAGGCGATGAGCTCGAGCAGGGCGAAGGCGCCGCCGACGACGCGCTGCAGGCCGGTCTCCGCGAGGCCGAGGTCGGCGCGCATCGCGGCGGCGTCCTCGGCCTCGAGCTCGGAGAGCTCGGCCTCGATGCGGCTGGAGATCGCGACCGCGACGGCGCCCTGCGCGGCGGCATGCTCGGCGACCGCCTCGGGGACGGCGTCGTCGCCCTCGTCGACGTTGGCGACGAAGAGGACGGGCTTGGCCGTCAGGGGGCCGAGGTCGCGCAGCGCGTTGGGCGCGTCGGGCGGCGGCGGCACGCTGCGCGCAGGCCGGCCGGCGTGCAGCGCCTCGACGAGCTCGCGCAGCCAGGCCTCCTCGGCGACGGCGGCGCGGTCGCCCGAGCGTGCGGTGCGGACGACGCGCTCGTGGCGGCGCTCGGCCTGCTCGAGGTCGGCGAAGATGAGCTCGGTCTCGATCGTCTCGATGTCGGCCATCGGGTCGACGCGGCCGTCGGGGTGGATGATCGAGTCGTCGTGGTGGGCGCGCACGACGTGGACGATGGCGTCGGTCTCGCGGATGTTGGCCAGGAAGCGGTTGCCCAGGCCCTCGCCGGTGTGGGCGCCCGCGACGAGCCCGGCGATGTCGTGGAAGTCGATCGTGTCGGGGACGATCTCCGAGGCGCGCACGGTCCGCGCGACGGCGTCGAGGCGCTCGTCGGCGACCGGCACGACGGCGACGTTCGGCTCGATCGTCGTGAACGGGTAGTTCGCGGCCTCCGCGCCGGCGCTCGTCAGCGCGTTGAAGAGCGACGACTTGCCGGCGTTGGGCATCCCGACGATCCCGACCTTCATCGCGAGGACCGGCCTTCCGGCTCCCGCGCACGCCCTCCGCTGCCGACGAGCGTGCCCAGCAGCGCGCCCGCCGCGATGTCCGACGGGTAGTGCACGCCGAGGTAGATCCGCGAGAGCGCCATCGCGGTCGCCGCGGGATACAGCGGCGCGCCCGGCAGCAGCGACGAGTAGGCGCGGGCGGCGGCGAACGACGACGACGCGTGCGCGGACGGAAAGCTCAGCGAGGTCGGCGTCGAGATGAGCGCCGGCAGCCGCTCGAGGTGCGGGCGCTTGCGCCGCACGACCGTCTTGAGCAGCGTGTTGAGCGCGTAGGCGTAGAGCACCGAGCGGGCCGCGCGCAGCCAGAGCACGCGCCGTCGCCGGTCCAGCGCGGCGCCGGCCAGGCCGAGCGCCAGCCAGATCGCCGCGTGCTCCCCCAGGCTCGAGAAGCGCCGGATCGGCTGCTCGAGCGCGGGGTCGTGGCCGTGCTCGCGCAGCAGGCGATACAGGCGCACGTCGACCTTCGCGATCGCGCGGGCAAGCGGCCCGGCGCGCAGGCGGGCGCGCAGCGAGCGGCGCGCCGCGGGATCGGCGGCGGGCGTGCGGGGGGCGGCGTTCACCGTGAGCACGATAGGGGGCTCGCCGCGGCGCCCGCCCGCGCGCCGCCGGTCGATGCGGCACTCCGGGCCTCTGCCATCATCCGCCGGTGCCCCAAGCCCTGCGACTCGGCGTCCTCGACCAGTCTCCGATCGCCGAGGACCACACCGGCGCCGAGGCGCTGCGCAACACGCTGGACCTCGCCCGCCTGGCCGACCGGCTCGGCTACGCGCGCTACTGGGTCGCCGAGCATCACGGCGGGCCGATGCTCGCGAGCACGAGCCCGGAGGCGCTCATCGGCGCGATCGCCGCGAGCACGACGCGGCTGCGGGTCGGCAGCGGCGGCGTGATGCTGCCGCACTACAGCCCGTTCAAGGTCGCCGAGACGTTCAGCGTGCTCAGCGGCGTGTTCCCCGGGCGCATCGACCTCGGGGTGGGCCGCACCGACGGCACCGACGACCCGGTCACCGTCTTCGCCCTGCAGCGCGACCGCAACCACCCCGCCCCCGACGACGACTTCGGCGAGCAGCTCTCGGAGCTGCTCGGCCTCCTGCGCGGCGAGTTGCCCGCGGGCCATCTCTTCGAGGCCCTGCCCGCGCTGCTGCCGGGCCGGCCGGAGGGCCCGACGCCGTGGCTGCTGGGGTCCTCGGCGCAGAGCGCGATCTGGGCGGGCGAGCTCGGCCTGCCGTACGCGTTCGCCGACTTCATCAACCCGGGCGGCGGCGTGGACGTCGTCGGCACCTACCGCGAGCGCTTCGTTCCCAGCGAGCGGCTGCCCGAGCCGCGCGTGGTCGTCGCGGCCTGGGCGCTGTGCGCCGACGAGGACGTCGAGGCCGAGCGGCTGGCGTCGAGCGGGCTCATGGCGGCGCTCTCCTCGCGGCGCGGCAGGCCGATCGCCGTGCCTCCCGTCGAGCGCGCGCAGGCCTTCCTCGCGCGGCGCGGGCCCAGCCGCGTGGCCGAGCTCGCACGCCGCAGGCGGATGCTCTTCGGATCGCCGGCGACAGTGCGCGATGCGCTCGGCCAGCTCGCCGGCGACTACGCGACCGACGAGCTGCTCGTCGTGTGCGTCACGCACGAGCACGAGGCCCGGCGGCGCTCCTACGAGCTCCTGGCCGAGGCATTCGCGCTGCCGGCGGACGGCGCCGGGCCCGGCTGAGCGCCTCCGGCGCGCGCGCCGCCGCGCTCCGTCGCGGCCCCGCGGCGCCGTCCTCGTGCACGGCCGGGAGCGAAGCGGCACGGGTGGGCCGACCCGTGGTCGATCTCGGTACCCACAGGCCGGCGCCACCGCGGCGCCACGTGAGAGGCGCTGGTCGCCGGGAAGAGAAACGGCGACTCGGTCGAGTATATGCCTGGGGCATATAGCACGCCAACCCATTTCACCACGAGCTTCCCCTGGCGCGATATCGGGCAGACTGCGGCGCGTGCTGCTGGCCCTCATCGCGAACCCCCGCTCGGGGACGGCCCCGGACTCGGGCGAGATCGCGGAGCGCCTCGGAGCGCGTGGCGCGGACGTGCACCGCGTCGCGATCGGCGAGATCGCCGACCAGCACACGGGCCGCCTGCGGCGCGGCGCGCTGGATGCCCTGACCGCGTCCGGCAGGCCGGACCGGCTCGTCGTCGCCGGCGGCGACGGGTCGATCGGCCCGGCCGCCCTGTGCGCCGCCGAGCTCGACGTGCCGCTCGGGGTCGTCGCCGCGGGCACGGCGAACGACTTCGCCCGCGCGAAGAGCCTGCCGATCGACGACCTGGACGCCGCCTGCGAGCTGGCGCGCGACCCCGACGGCGCGACGGCCCGCGCCGATCTCGGCCTGGCGGGCGAGCGGCCGTTCGTCAACGCCGCCTCCGCCGGCCTGTCGGTCGCCGCCGCGCGCGCGGCCAAGCCGCACAAGTCGAGGCTGGGGCCGCTGGCCTACGCCGTGGGCGCGGTCCGCGCCGGGATAACCGCCTCGCCGCTGCGCTGCGCGGTCACCTGCGACGGCGAGCGGCGCTACGAGGGCCGCGCGTGGCAGGTCGTCGTCGGCGTGACCGGCGCCTTCGGAGGCGGCAGCGAGATGGGCGCGACGAGCGCCGACGACGGGCGCCTGGACGTCGCCGTCGTGCCCGCCGGCTCGCGCGCCGGGCTCGTGCGACGCGCCTACGGGATGCGCACCGGGAGCCTGACCGCGCAGGACGACGTCGCGCACGAGCGCGGAGCGGTCGTCGAGATCGAGCTCGCCGGTCACCCGTCGTTCAACGTCGACGGCGAGACGTGCCGCTGCGAGCCGGCGCGCTTCGCGCTGCGCCCCGGGGGGTTCGCGCTCGTGGTCGGGACATGAACAAGCGCTGGCCGGCGGCGATCGCCGCGGCGGGCGCCGCCTGGTACGCCAGCGACTCGCTGCGCCACCGCCGCGAGCAGGGCGACGGCTACGAGCTGCGCGGCGGCGACCTCGACGTCGGATCCGACGAGTTCCTGCGCGCGACCGAGGCGATCACGATGGCGCCGATCGCGCACGGCAACGACATCGAGCTGTTCATCAACGGCGACGCGATCTTCCCGGCGATGCTCGAGACGATCGCCTCGGCGAAGCGCACGGTCAACTTCCTGTCGTACCTGTACTGGAGCGGGGAGATCGCCTGCGAGGTCGCCGGCGCGCTGTGCGAGCGCGCGCGGGCGGGCGTCGAGGTCAACGTCCTGCTCGACGCGGTCGGCAGCGCGAAGATGGACCGCTCGCTCGTCCGCCAGATGGAGGAGGCCGGCGCGACGTTCGCCTACTTCCGCCCGCCCAAGCCCTACGCGATGCGGCGGCTCAACAACCGCACGCATCGCAAGCTGCTCATCGCCGACGGCGAGGTCGGCATGACCGGCGGCGTCGGGATCGCCGACCAGTGGACCGGCGACGCCCAGGATCCCGAGCACTGGCGCGACACGCACGTGCGCGTGCGCGGGCCGATCGTCCGCGGCCTGCAGGGCGCCTTCGCCGAGAACTGGCTGGAGGCCACCGGCCACGTCCTCGTCGGACCGGGCCATCTGCCGCCGCTGGAGCCGGTCTGCGACGACGGCCCGATGCAGGTCGTGCGCTCGACGGCCGGCGTCGGCGACACGAACGTCGAGGCGCTGTACTTCCTCGCCATCGCCTGCGCGCGCACGACCCTGCACCTCACGTCGGCGTACTTCGCGCCGCGCCCGGCGTTCATCGAGGCGCTGACCGACGCCGCCGGGCGCGGCGTCGACGTGCGCGTGCTCGTCCCGGGGCCGCACATGGACAAGGAGGTCGTGCGCCAGGCGGGACGCTCGACGTACGAGGAGCTGCTCGAGGCCGGCGTGCGCGTCTACGAGTACAGCCCGACGATGATCCACGCCAAGACGCTCACGATCGACGGCTCCTGGTCGTCGGTCGGCTCCGTGAACTTCGACAACCGCTCGTTTCAGCTGCAGGACGAGGCGACGCTGTGCGTCGGCTCGGCGAGCTTCGCCGCGCAGCTCGACGAGCAGTTCGAGCGCGACCTGGAGCGCTCGCGGGAGATCGACCTCGAGCGCTGGAACGGCCGCGCCGCGCACCACCGCGTGCGCGAGGGTCTCACGAGGCTCGCGCGGCGCGAGCTGTGAGCCCCCGCCGCCCGGGCGCGGCGGCCGGGTCCGGCGCGGCGCTCGCGGCGAGCGAGGCGCTTCTCAGAAGATCCCGAGGCCCGGGCCGAGGATCCCGTCCGGGTCGAACTGGCGCTTGCGCTGCGCGAACTCCCGCCAGGCCGGGCCGTAGTGAGCGATCCAGTCCTCCCGGTCGAACTCCAGCGACCCGATGAGGTAGCGCGTCGCGCCGGCGGCGCGGGCGTCGTCGTACCAGCGGCGATTGCGGGCGAGCATCTCGGTGGCGAAGGCCTGATCGTCTCCTGGCAGCGCCGACGAGGTGAGCACGTCGAACAGGTAGACGAACTCGCTCGCGGGCACGTCGGGGACGCGGAAGAACGGGCGCGTGATCGAGCCGCGCAGCTGGGGGAAGATGAGCACGAAGCCGGTCGGCCCCACGTCGCGCGGAGACAGCGCCGGGGCGACCGCGCCGACGATCCGCTGCACCGAGTGCTCCGGCAGCCAGACGTCGTACCAGGGCTTGACGAGGCGCTCGTAGCCGGCGGCCACGTAGGCGTCGAAGACGTCGTCCACGGCGAAGATGTAGTCCAGGAACGAGCTGTCCTTCGCCGTCGCCGCGACGGCGGGGACGCTCAGGCCTCGCATGAGCCGCGCGCTGTCGGGCGGCACGTCGTCGTAGAACGCCACGGCCTGCAGCTGGTAGAGCAGGTTCGTCCCGAACGGAAACCAGATGTTGTAGACCGCGCCGAGCTCGCCGCGGTACAGCAGCGTCCGCAGGTCGGCGAAGAAGCGCGCCGTCTCGGTCGTGGCGTAGTTGACGTTGTGCACGCGCGCCCTGCGCGGCGCGGGGACGAGGTCGATGCGCGCGCGCGTGATGACGCCGAACTGCCCGACGCCGCCGAGCACGGCCTCGAAGAGCCGGCGCTGGCGCGTCGGCGAGCAGACGACGCGCTCGCCGGCGCCGGTGACGACCTCGAGCTCCTGCACGCGATCCATCTGCAGCCCGCCGCGATTCGTCGTCTGGCCGCCGACGCCGCCGACCGACAGCGTCCCGCCGACCGAGAGCTTGGTGTAGCCGGTGATCGCCGGCGGCGTGAGCCCGCGCGCATAGGCGGCCTCGATGAGCTCGCGCCAGAGCACGCCGGCGTCGACGTCGGCGCCGCCGGGGCCGATCGAGTGGATCGTCGCCAGCGAGCGATTCTCGATGACGAGCCCGCCCGCGGCGAGCGTCTGGCCGTGCGTCGTGTGGCCCTGCCCGCGCGCGGCGACCGCGATGCCGTGCCCGCGGCACCAGCGGATCATCGCCTGGACGTCGGCGACCGACCCGGGCCGCAGCACCGCGCACGGCCGCCCGTGCCTGATGTTGCCGTTGTCGGTGGCGTCGCGCTGCAGCGAGGCGTCGTCGAACACGAGCTCGCCGGCGAGCGCGGGAACGCCGGCGAACGACGGACAGGCGGCGGCCTCGGCGAGCCCGACCCAGCGCCGCGCCAGCGGGTCGAAGCCGGCGACGAGCACGGCTGCACCGAGCCCTGAGACGAACCGCCGACGCGTCAGCCCCTGATCCACGCGGCGGCGAGTCTCCTCGCTCCGATCCCCCGCTGTCAAGGGGCCGCGCGGCGCGGCGGCCGCTACAGATCGATGACGGCCAGGTCGGCGCGCCGGCGACGCAGCGCCTGCGTGATCTCGCGCCGGTGACAGCACGCGGGATCGGCCTCGAGGCAGAGCAGCGCGGTCGGCGGCGCGTTGGCGATGCCGGCGGCGAGCGCGTCGAGCTCGGCTGCCGCGGTCGCCTCCAGGTGCTCGCGATAGCGCGCCGCGCCCTCGGCCTCGCGGCGGTGGCGGTACAGCCAGCGGATGTCGGGCGGGGTGCCGAGCGAGCGGCGGTGCTCGTAGGCGATGCCGGCCTCGGCGAGGCGCTCGCCCAGCCGCGTCTTGGACATCCCCGCGCGCCGGGACTGAGGGCGGTAGCGCACGTCGATGAGCCGCGCGATCCCGGCCGCCTCGAGCTCGGCGACGAGCGCCTCGGGCAGCAGCCGCTCGTAGCCGATGGTCCAGATCGCCGCCATCGCACCCACGCTAGCCGCGCGCGAGACTGCCCGGATGCACGAGCTCTCGACCGAGCGCCTCCTGCTGCGCGGCTGGCGACCCGGCGACCGCGCGCCGTTCGCCGCGCTGAACGCCGACCCGGAGGTCATGCGCCACTTCGCCTCCACGCTGACGCGCGAGGCCAGCGACGCGCTCGCGGAACGGATCGAGGCCGCGCTCGGGCGCGAGGGCTGGGGCTTCTGGGCGCTGGAGGTGCGCGCGACCGGCGAGTTCATCGGGTTCACGGGCCTCGGCGTCCCGCCCTTCCAGGCGCCCTTCATGCCGGCCGTCGAGATCGGCTGGCGCCTGTCCCGGGCGGCGTGGGGCGCCGGCTACGCCACCGAGGCCGCGCGCGCCGCGGCGGCGTTCGGCTTCGAGCACCTCGCCCTCGACGAGATCGTGGCCTTCGCCGTGACGGGCAACGCCCGGTCGCGCGCGGTCATGCGGCGGCTGGGCATGCGACACGACCCGGCCGGCGACTTCGACCACCCGCTCGTCGACGACGAGCGGGTGCGGCGGCACGTGCTCTACCGGCTCGCGCGGCCGGGCTGAGCCGCGCGGAGCCGTCCCCGGCTCGCGGCGCTACGGCGCGACGCGCCCGCAGGCCGCGACGTGGTCGGCGTTGTCGGCGAGCAGCGCCCGGCCGAGCGCGAGCAGCTCGAGCACGCGCTCGTCGGCGACGCGGTAGTGGACGGTGCGGTGCTCGCGGCGCGTGGCGACGAAGCCGCACCAGCGCAGGCAGCCAAGGTGGTTGGAGAGGTTCGTGCGCCCGAGGCCGAGCGCCTCGGCGAGCTGGCCGACCGAGAGCTCGCCGCGCTCGCGCAGCAACTCGAGCACCCGCACGCGGGCGGGATCGGAGAGCACCTTGAAGTACTTCGCGACGAGATCGGGCTCCGTCGGGCTGCTCGGCAGGAGGAACGGACCGGGCATGGTGGCGTCGCGTGGCATCGTGTCAGGTTACACTGACATGACGATGGCAGACCCCGGGTGGCGCGAGCCCGCGACGCCCGGCCGACACCGGAGGTGCGCGCATGACCGCTTCAGACCAGCAGGCCGACGCGACCGGAGGGTGCGTGGCGACGATCGGGCCAGTCGGCGCCGCCGCCCGGGCGCTCGTCGGCGCGGCGTTGCTCACGGTCGCGCTGCTCGTGCGCGACCCCGCGTGGCCCGACGTCGCCCTCGGGCTCGTCGCCATGCCGGCGATCGTGCTCGCGGTGCTCGCCGTCCGCGCCCGCGGCCGGCCGCAGGACCTGCGCGCGACCGGCCCGATGGCGCACGTGATCAACATCCTCGTCGCGGTGGCGCTGCTGGCGCAGCCCGCGACGGCGGGCGGCGCGCTGCTCTTCTACGGGACCACGATGCTCTTCGCCGCCGTGCGGCGCCAGGGCGGCTGCGAGGTGACGGTCATCGCCAACGCGGTGCTGCGTCGCGACGACCAGGTCGGCTGCCCGGTGTTCGGCCCGGTCGACGCGTTCGAGGCGTCACGCGGAGGCGCGGTCGCCGGCCAGGCCGCGAGTCGCTGAGCGGCGGGACGGCCCGCCGCGGCTACAGCGCGCGGCGGTACTCGACGACCGCCATGCCGAACGCCCGGTCGTCGAACGGCTCGCCGCGCTGCGACCAGCCTTCGCGCTCGTAGAAGCGCCGCGCGCGGGCCTGCCCCTCCGGCGTGTAGAGGCGCATCGCGACGAAGCCGCGCTCGGCGGCGGCGGCGAGCGCGGACGCGTGCAGCCGGCCGGCCAGGCCGCGGCCGTGCCAGTCGCGGCGCACGAAGAGCTGCCACAGGTGCCCGAGCCGGGGATCGGGTACCGGCCGGCGGGCATCCGCGGCGGCGAGCCAGCCGACGTGGCCCGCGAGGCCCGCGGCGTCGCAGGCGAGCTCGCACCACGCGCTCGCCACGCCGAGCGTCGCCGCCACGCGCAGCGACTCCTCCTCGAGCGTCGGGCCCGACCAGCCGGGCGGCGCGAACGCGCGGTAGCCCTCGAAGCCGTCGATCGCGAGCTCTGCCAGCAGCGGCGCGTCGCCGGGAGCCGCCCGGCGAAAGGTCAGGTCGGTCAGGCTCCAGCTCACGGAGCGGGCGGCTGGCGGCAGAAGAACGTCAGGAGGTTGCCGTCGGGGTCCAGCGTCGCGAACTCGCGCGTGCCGAAGTCCGTCCGCTTCACGGCGCGGGTCGCGGGATGCAGGACGCCCCGCGGGGCCAGCTCGGCGAAGAGGGCGTCGACGTCGGCGGCCTCGATCCGACAGCTCGCCGTCCCGGCGAGGAACGACTCTGCGCCCGAGCAGACCGGCCGCGCCGCGAGCTCCTCCCGCGTTCGCCACGCCTGGTCGGACGCCGCCCACAGATGCACGACGGCGTCGTCGCGCGCGATCACGGCGAAGCCGCCGTCCACGTGGACGGCCTCGAACCCGAACAGCTCACGGTACGCCGCCACCGCCGCGCCCACGTCGCGAACCGGCAGCGCCGGAGTCGTCCGGCCGAGCCCGGCCGCCGCGTGACCCCCGCCATCCGCCATGCCCACAGTCTCGCCGACGCTCAGCCCACGTCAAGCCTGCGCCGAGAGCGTTGAGGGCGAGCACCTCCCGCTCACCGCCGCCCCGGCTCCCTGCCGTCCCCAAGCCGGCCGCCCCGGCGCTCCTGCCGTCCCCAAGCCGGCCCGCGGGCCGGCCCGCAGCCACCCAGGCGCTCGTGCCGGGTCGCGGCGGCCCGCCGGGCCGGCCCGGAATGTCTGGCGGGACCCCCGGCACGGAGCGCGACGCGAGCACGCCCACGTGTATTCCGGGCCCGGCCGCGCGGGCCGGCGCGACCCGGCCCACCAGGCCCGGGGTCATGCGGATTGCGTCCCATAGTCGGACGCTTCGCGCAAAACCCCTCCGGGCCAGCCCGCCACGCCCGGGGTCATGCGGATTGCGTCCCATAGTCGGACGCTTCGCGCACAACCCCTCCGGGCCAGCCCGCCACGCCCGGGGTCATGCGAGTTGCGTCCCATAGTCGGACGCTTCGAGCAAGACCCCTCCGGGCCAGCCCGCCACGCCCTGGGTCATGCGAGTTGCGTCCCACAGCGGGGACGCCTTGTCAGGCCCGCCCGCACCCACCCCCAGCTCCCTGCCGCCCCCAGCCGGCCCGAGGGCCAGCACCCATCCACCCCGGCGCTCCTGCCGGGTCGCGGCGGCCCGCCGGGCCGGCCCGGAATGTCTGGCGGGACCCCCGGCACGGAGCGCGACACGAGCACGCCCACGTGTATTCCGGGCCCGGCCGCGCGGGCCGGCACGACCGGGCCCACCAGGCCCACCGGCACGACCGGGCCCACCAGGCCCACCGGCACGACCGGGCCCACCAGGCCCACCGGCGCGACCAGGCCCACCAGGCCCAGCCCGACCGACTACTCGGCGCCGAACCCCACCCGATGCTCGTTGCGCTCGGTCCGCACGTAGTTGACCGAGGCGAGGTTCATCCGCACCGTGCCGTCCTCGACCGTGAGGTCGAACCACGTGGCGCCCGCCAGCGCCTCGAGCAGGCCGTCGAGGGCATCGTCCTCCAGGCGCAGCGCGAGCACCTGGCTGCTGGCGAAGCCGATCGTGATCCGCTGCAACGCCATCAGTGCCCTTCCGCCGGCTGGACGATCTCGGTGAGCAGGCCGCCCGCCGTCTTGGGGTGCAGGAAGGCCACGCGGGAGTTGCGGATGCCGGTGCGCGGGGTCTCGTCGATGAGCCGCAGCCCGGACTCCTTGAGCGCCGCGAGCGTCGCCTCGATGTCATCGACCTGGTAGGCGACGTGGTGCATGCCCGGTCCCTTCTTGGCGATGAACTTGCCGACCGGGGTGTCCGGGCCGGTCGCGGCGAGCAGCTCGATGTGGTTCTCGCCGACGTCGAGCAGCGCGGCCTCGACGCCCTGCTCGGCGATCGTCTCGCGATGGACGAGCTTCATGCCGTAGTCGCGCTCATAGAGCTCAAGCGACGCGTCGAGATCCTCGACTGCGACGCCGATGTGATCGACGCGGTTGAACATGGTCGCCATCCTATTGGCGCGCCCGCCCCGGCGGCGGGGCGCCCCCGTCAGCTCGCCGCGGGCGGCGGAGGCGGCGACGAGGTGCGGATCGTGCGGGGCCGCGGAGGGGGCGCCTCGGTGGCCACGACGCGCAGTCCCTGGGCGCCGGCGCTGCGCTGCATGCGCGGCACGCCGGCCATGATCACGTCGATGTCGTCGCGCTCGAGCACCTCGCGCTCGAGCAGCGCGACGGCGAACTCCTCGAGCTTGGCGCGCTGGCCGGTGAGCAGCTCGTGCGCGGCGCGCTGGGCCTCGAAGGCGAGCTCCTGCTGCTCCTCGTCGCGGATGCGGCGAAACTGCTCGGAGTCCGAGCTGCCCTCGGCGACCGCGCGCTGCGCGGCCCCCGGGGTGCCCATCGCGTAGTCGTAGACCATCGCGCGGGCGACCTCGGCGACGCGCTTGAGGTCGTCCGACGCGCCGGTCGTCACCTCGCCGAAGACGATCTGCTCGGCGATCCGCCCGCCGAGCAGGACCGTCATGTGGTCCAGCAGCTCCTCGCGAGTCTTGAGGTAGCGGTCCTCGTCGGGCAGGTTCAGCGTGAAGCCCAGCGCGCGCCCGCGCGGGACGATCGAGATCTTGTGGACGCGGTCGACGCCGGGCAGCAGCTCGGCGCACAGGGCGTGGCCGGCCTCGTGGAAGGCGACGACCTCCTTCTCGTGGGCGTTGAGCACGCGCTTGGACTGCACGCCCGCGATGACGCGCTCGAGCGCCTGGTCGAAGTCGTCGCGGCTCAGCGCGATCCCGCTGCGCCGCGCGCAGCGGATCGCCGCCTCGTTGCAGAGGTTGGCGAGGTCGGCGCCCGTGAGGCCGCTCGTCTGCGCGGCGACCGTGTCGAGGCCGACGTCGTCGCGCAGCGGCTTGTCGCGCGTGTGGACGCCGAGGATCCGCTCGCGGCCCGTGACGTCGGGCGGCGAGACGAACACCTGGCGGTCGAAGCGGCCCGGACGCAGCAGGGCCGGGTCGAGCTTCTCGAGCAGGTTCGAGGCCGCCATGACGACGATGTCGCCCGTCGAGTTGAAGCCGTCCATCTCGACGAGGAGCTGGTTGAGCGTCTGCTCGCGCTCGCCGGAGAAGTCCGAGCCGCGCCGGCCGCCGACGGCGTCGAGCTCGTCGATGAAGATGATCGCCGGCGCGTGCTTGCGCGCCTCGCGGAACAGGCGCCGGATGCGGGCCGCGCCGAGGCCCGCGAACATCTCGACGAACGACGCGGCCGACTGCGAGAAGAACTGGGCGCCGGACTCGTGCGCGACGGCCTTCGCGAGCAGCGTCTTGCCGGTGCCGGGCGGGCCGTGCAGCAGGACGCCGGCGGGAACGCGCGCGCCGATCTTGTGGAAGCGCTTGGGGTCGCGCAGGAACTCGACGACCTCGCGCAGCTCGTCCTTGGCCTCGTCGACGCCGGCGATGTCCTCCCAGCCGATCGAGGTCTTCGTCTCGGGCTTGATCTGCACCGGCTTCGTGCGCGGCATGAGCTTCAGCGTCCGCCACAGGAAGAAGCAGATCAGGAACATGAAGACGATCGTCGCCACGCCCGACCACTCGAGGCCGAAGTTCTTGACCGACTCCGCAAAACTGTGATTCACAGGATCCTGCATCGGCAGGGCCGGGCGAAAGCTTCAGTCGGCGCTGGACGCCGGCGGCGGCTCGACGCGGAGGATCTCCGCGAGCGCGGCGCGCCCGACCTCGAGCTGGCGCTCGCTCGGCTCGCGCGTGCCCAGCAGCCGCTGCAGCTCGTGGCCCGGACGGCGCAGGGCGCGCGCGGCGGCGCTGCCGGCGTGGCGCTCGCTCCAGACGAAGACCTCGACGGCGATGCCGAGCGACGCGACGCCGACCGCGAGCTGGGCGGCCGGGCTCGGGCGGCGCAGCGCGTGGCGCAGCAGCGCGGTGCCGGCGAGGTTGGAGGCCAGCAGCGGCGCCATGAGGTGCGAGCCGCAGCGGTCGTGCTCCTTGGCCGCGTCGGCGGCGTCGGGCGCGCCGGTCTCGTAGGCCGCGATCGCCTTGTGCTCGACGCCGTGGTACTCGGCGAGCTCGCCGCCGCGGAGGGCGACGACGCTCGGCAGCAGCGACATGAACGCCGCAGCCGCCTCGACGCCCGGGCCCGCCTTCGCGCGGCGGCGCAGCAGGCGCCCGCCG
This sequence comes from uncultured Solirubrobacteraceae bacterium, assembly GCA_963769555.1. GTDB lineage: Bacteria > Actinomycetota > Thermoleophilia > Solirubrobacterales > Solirubrobacteraceae > CADCVQ01. The sequence goes on from CAVYMD010000003.1 coordinate 216,626, forward strand.
CCGGCCGCGGCGAGCATCGTGCCGAGCACCCTGGCGTCCTGGAAGGGCAGCTTGGCCTCGGGCAGCGCGCGCTTGACGAGCGGGATGACGACCATCGCCTCGCCGAGCCGCACGACGCCGCGCACGCCGGCGAGCTTCTCGACGCCGGGCACCCGCGGCTTGCGTCCCGAGGCCGTCGCGATCGCGCCGTCGCGCCGGCGCACGGCGGCCGACCAGTGCGTCGGGCCGTGGACGAGCAGGCCGTTGCGCAGCGCCATGCCGCCGAGCCGCAGCTTCGCGGGCTCGGCGCTCGTCGGATCGTCGGACTCAGGCTTCGCCATCGAGCAGCTCCTTGCAGAGGTCACGGAAGAAGGTCGCCGCGAAGCCGAGGTCGCGGACGTCGATGCGCTCGTCGGCGGCGTGGATGAGCGGGGAGGTCTCGTAGAGGCTCATGTGGCGCTGGGGGAAGAAGCCGTACGCGACGCAGTCGGGGAAGGCATCGCGGAACGTCCGCGAGTCGGTGAAGCCGGGCAGGATCGTCGGCACGACGCGCGCGCCCGGGTCGTTGGCGGCGACCCACCGCTCGATCGCGTCCATGAGCGGCGAGCGGACGGGCGACGCGTTGCCGACGACGCGCTCGGTGAACTCCAGGCGGTAGCCGTCCTCGCCGAGCACCTCGCGGATGCGCGCGAGCGCGTGCTCCTCGCCGAGGCCCGGCGGCACGCGGCAGTCGACGCGCAGCTCGGCGGTCGCCGGGATGACGTTGATCTTCTCCGAGCCGAAGATCCGCGTCGGCGCGAGCGTGACGCCGAGCATCGGCTCGACGAGCAGGGCCAGGCCGGCGTCGGTCGCGCGCAGGCGCTCGAGCGCGGCGGCGGGATCGCCGTCGGGCTGCAGGCCGAGGCCCTCAAGCAGCGCGCGCGGCCCCTCGGTGAGGTCGTAGCCGGGCTGGCGCTCGCCGATCCGCGCCAGCAGCGGCGCCATCTTCAGCAGCGCGTTGTCGCCGATCTTCGGGATCGAGGCGTGGCCGGCGACGCCGTCGGTCATGACGCGGAAGCGAAAGACGCCCTTCTCGGCCACGCAGACGCCGTAGAGGCGCTCGCCGTCGTAGGGAAAGACAGCGCCGGCGCCCTCGTTGACGAGGAGGTCGCAGCGCACGAGGTCGGGGTGGTGCTCGCAGAGCCAGATCGCGCCGAGGTCGCCGCCGACCTCCTCGTCGACGACGACGACGACGAGCAGGTCGCCGCGGGCGGGCCGCCAGCCCGACCGCGCGAGCGAGAGCGCCGCGGTCACCTCGGCGGCCGTCTGGGACTTCATGTCCTGCGCCCCGCGTCCCCAGACGCAGCCGTCTGCGAGGTCGCCCGACCAGGGGTCGTGCGTCCAGTCCTCGGGGGTCGCGAGGACGGTGTCGACGTGCGACAGCAGGCACAGCGTGGGCCCGTCGGCGGCGCCGCGCAGGCGCGCCACGAGGTTTGGCCGCTCCGGCTCGGCGCCGACGAGGTCGACCTCGAAGCCGGCGTCTCCCAGCAGCGCGGCGAGCGCCTCCTGGGCCGGGCGCTCGTTGCCCGGCGGGTTGACCGTGTCGAAGCGGATCAGGCGCTGGAGGAGCTCGGTCGAGGCGAGCTGCAGATCGTCGGTCACGACCGCCTCCATGCTAGATGACCGTCCATCCCGCGCCTCCCGGCGCCGCGGCGGGGGCTCGCCGGTCGACAATGGGCGCGGCGCTCGCGCGGCCGGGCGCCCGACCATGACCGAGATCGCCCACGATTGGCACCACGACGGCCGGATCACGACGTTCACCTGGGTCGGCGACGATCCGTCGATCGTGCGGGCGCGCGTCTACGCCGTGGCCTTCGCCGGCGACGGCCGGATCCTGCTCGTCGGCGGGACCGTCGCGGGGAAGTGGTGGCTGCCCGGTGGCGGCGTCGAAGCGGGCGAGTCCCCCGAGCAGGCGCTCGCGCGCGAGCTCGACGAGGAGGCGGGCGCGACCGTCGACGACCTCGCGCTGCTCGGCCACCGGCGGGTCGACGACCCGGTCGACGGCCGCTCGCACATCGCGACGTACTGGTGCCGGGTAACGCTGCCCGCGGCGTTCGCGCCGCGCCACGAGATCACGCGCCACCTCCTCGTCGAGCCGCAGCGGTTCCTCGAGCACGTCTTCTGGGCCGACGACCCCGCCGCGGCGCGCCTCCTGCGCCTCGCGACCGCGGTTCAGCTCAGCCGCTGAGCGAATGCCCTCACGACACGAGGCCGCCGCCGCGCAGGCAGCTGCGAGCGTGGCGGCCGCCGACCTTCCGGCAGGTGGCGCGCAGGTCCTCCGGCGTGGGCTCCAACGAGGCGAGGACCGAGCCGACGCCCTCGTAGCAGTGCGCGCGATGGCGCGCCGGCGCCTTCGCGCAGAAGCGCCCGCCGCGCTCCCCGGCGGCGTCGGCGTTGACGATCTCGCGCGAGACGCCGTAGAGGCAGTCGGACTCGTTGGCCTTCGTCAGACGGCAGCTCGCCAGCGCCTTGGAGGCGCTCTTGCCCGCGATCCCCGAGACGTCGCGGCCGAAGGACTCAAAGCAGGTCTTGACCCACGCCTTCTCGCTGAGCCGGCAGGCGTCGGCGGTCTTCTGCTGGTCGCCGCCCTCCAGGCGCAGGATGTTGGCCGTGACGAGCAGGTAGCAGTAGAGCTTGTGGCGCTCGGCGACGTCGTTGCAGGGGTAGATCGGGTCGTCCTTGCGCAGGTACTTCGACGTGACCCCGTAGGAGGAGTTGAAGTTCTCCATGAAGACGCCGCCGCTGCAGGACACGCGGTCGAAGCCGTTGTTGAGCTCGTCGCAGGTCTTCAGCGAGCCCGGCAGGTCGTAGCCGGTGTAGATCATGAGCCCGTGTCCGAGGCCGTGGATGCACTGGTAGGCGAGGAAGCGCTGCTCGGTGATCTTCGGGTCGCTGCAGAGCTGGCGCGCGACGATCGCGAGCTTGTCCTTCGGCTGGCCGAGGAAGGCGCGCTCGATGATCCCGTGGTAGTAGCCCGAGGCGCAGACCGCGGTGCCGGCGATGAAGGCCGGGGCGACCTCGTCCTTGAAGCGCGAGAGCGCCGCCGAGCCCATCCGGTGCGCGATCCGGTGACAGTCCGTGGCGACTGTCGTGTCCGTCCCGATCATCCGCTGCAGGCGGGCCAGCGCGGGCTTGGGGCCCTCGTTGAAGACGAGGTTGCCGAAGGCCTGCTCGAGGCACTCGGTGTCGGCGCCCCCGCAGTCGGCGAAGCGCGTGTCGTCGGGCTTGAAGGGCGCGGCGACGGCCTCGCCCGAGGCCCGGCCGGCGCCCACGAACGCGGCGAGATCCTCCTTCTCGCGCTCGGTGAGCTTCGTCCGGAAGCTCGGCATGAGCCCACCCGGCTTGTTGAGCTGCGCGAGGACGCGGCGCGAGCTCGGCGCGGCGGTGTCGAGGTCGGGGCCGACGGTCCCCTTCGACGCGGCGGGCGTGAAGGCGTGGCAGCCCGCGCAGCCCTCGGAGGCGAACAGCTTCTTGCCGGCGATCGGGTCGCCCTTGCCCGCCGCGTCGCCCGAGCAGGACGTCAGGGCCACGGCCGCGAGGACGAGCAGGACGAGTTGCGACAGGGGACGTCCGCGTTTCATCGGAGGCGACCATAGCCGCGGCGGCGCGGACGGTGTCGCAGTCTGCGGACGGGTGTCCGGCGGCGCGTGATACTTCGCGGGATGCCCGATCGGCTCTTCGACACCGGCGACGCGCCACCGTCCGCGACGCCGGTCCCGCCGCCCGACGCGCCGCTGGCGGTCCGCATGCGCCCGCGCGCGCTCGACGACCTCGTCGGCCAGGAGCACCTGCTCGGCACCGCCGAGGCGCCGACGACGCTGCGCCGGGCGATCACGGAGGGGCGCCCGCACTCGATGATCCTGCACGGCCCGCCGGGCAGCGGCAAGACGACGCTCGCGCGGATCGTCGCGGGCGCGGCGCGGGCGGCGTTCGAGGAGCTCAGCGCGGTGCAGGCGGGCCGCGCCGAGGTGCGCGGCGTCATCGAGCGCGCCGACCACCGGCGCAGGACGAGCGGCGAGCCGACCGTCTTCTTCCTCGACGAGATCCACCGCTTCAACAAGGCCCAGCAGGACGCGCTGCTGCCCGCCGTCGAGGAGGGGCTCGTGACGCTCATCGGGGCGACGACCGAGAACCCGTACTTCGAGGTCAACTCGGCGCTCATCAGCCGCACGCAGGTCTACGAGCTGCACGAGCTCGGCGCGGGCGACATCGAGCTGCTCCTGCGCCGCGCGATCGAGCGCGGGGAGTGCGTGGCGGCGGAGGTGCCCGGCGACGTGCTCGAGTTCCTCGCCGCGCGCGCGGGCGGCGACGCGCGGACCGCCCTGGCCGCGCTCGAGCTCGCCTGCTCGACGGCGGGCCCCGGCGGCCACGTCACGCAGGAGGGCGCCGAGGAGGCGCTGCAGCGCAAGGCGCTGCGCTTCGACCGCGCCGGCGACCAGCACTACGACTACATCTCGGCCTGGATCAAGGCGACGCGCGCCTCGGACCCCGACGCGGCGCTGTACTACCTGGCGGTCATGCTCGAGGGCGGCGAGGACCCGCGCTTCATGGTGCGCCGCATGGTCATCCTCGCCTCGGAGGACATCGGCAACGCCGACCCGCAGGCGCTCGTCGTCGCCACGGCCGCGGCCGCCGCCGTCGAGCACGTCGGCCTGCCCGAGTGCGCCCACGCGCTCGCGCAGGCGACGATCTACCTCGCGCTCGCGCCGAAGTCCAAGGCCGCGACGCGCGCGATCGGCGCCGCCCGCGAGCACGTGCGCACCCACGGCGCGGCCGCGCCGCCGCCGCAGATCCGCTCGCGGGCCGTCGGCTACGACAGCCCGCACGACCACCCCGGCCACGTCGGCCCGCAGCCCGTCGCGCCCGACGAGCTCGCCGGCGTGCGGTTCTACGCGCCCGACGAGATGGAGGCCGCGCTGCGCGAGCGCCTCGAGGAGGTCCGCCGCCTGCGCGAGCGCGGGTAGCCGGTCCCGCGGTCCGGCGGTCGCGCGGTCTCGCGCCCGCCGCACCCGCCCGCGCCCGCCCGCGCCCGCCGCACCCGTTGCACCCGTTGCACCCGTTGCACCCGCCGCGCTGACGATCCGGCGCGCGCGCGCCGCGTCATTACGATGCGCGGATGGCCGAGCGGAGCATCGGAGCGGACGGCGCGACGCTCGACCCGGGCTCGGCGACGTCGCGGATCGACTCCGTCAGCCCGATCGACGGCGCGCACCTGGGCAGCGTGGTCGCGACCGCGCCCGCCGACGTGCCCGCGGCGGTCGCCGACGCCGCCGAGGCGCAGGGGCTCTGGGCGCAGCTGCGCCATGCCGACCGCGCGCGCTACCTCGCGCGCGCCGCGCAGGCCGTCATCGACGAGTGGGACGAGCTCGTGGGGATCGTCGTCCGCGAGCAGGGCCGGCCCGTCGCCGAGGCGCAGACGATGGAGCTGCTGCCCGCCGTCGAGACGCTGCTGTGGCTCGCCGAGCACGGGCCGCGCATCCTCGGCCCGGAGCGGATCGGGCTGTCGCGCACGCTGCAGCCGGGCAAGCGCGCCCGGCTGACGTTCGAGCCGCTCGGCGTCGTCGCGGTGCTGACGCCCGGCTCGGAGCCGTTTGCGACCCCGCTGGGCGACATCGCGATCGCCCTCATGGGCGGCAACGGCGTCGTGCTGCACCCGTCGCCGCTGGCGGTGCTCGCCGGCGAGCGGATCGCGCGGGCGTTCCTGCGCGCCGGGCTGCCCGAGGGGCTGCTGCAGGTCATGCACGGCGAGCCGGAGACCGCGCGCGCGCTCGTCTCGGCGCCGGACATCGCGCACGTGCGCTTCACCGGCTCCTCGCAGGCCGGCCGCGACGTCGGGGAGGCCTGCGCGCGCGAGCTCAAGCGCTCGACGATCGACGTCGGCGGCAACGACCCGATGCTCGTGCTCGCCGACGCCAACCTCCCGCGCGCGGTCGCGGGCGCCGTCTGGGGCGCGTTCGCCAACGCGGGCCAGTCGGGCGGCAGCGTCGCCCGCGCCTTCGTCCTGCCCGAGCTGCACGAGCGCTTCCTGGCGGGCGTCGTGGCCCGCGCGCAGGCGCTGCGGATCGGCCATCCGGCCGACCCGCGGACGGAGATCGGCCCGCTGCTCGCGGCCGACCGCGCGCGGCGCCTCGCCGAGCTCGTCGACGAGGCGGTCGCCGGCGGCGCGACGCTGCACTGCGGCGGCCCGGTCTCCGTCGACGGGCTGCCGGGCTCCTTCGTCGCGCCGATCGTGCTCAGCGGCGTCCCGCACGACGCGCGCCTGCTGAGCGAGGACGCGCCGGGCCCGTGGCTCGCCGTGGAGTCCGTCGACTCAGAGCAGGAGGGCATCGCGCGCTGCAACGAGGGCGCCGGCGGCCTCGGCGCGTCGGTCTGGACGGCGGACGGCTACAAGGGCGCGCGCGTGGCGCGCGAGATCCGCGCGGGCATGGTCTGGATGAACGACCACGTCGTCTCGCGCACCGAGCCGCAGCTGCCGTGGGGCGGCGTGCACGGCGCGGGCATCGGGCGCGCGCGCGGCGTCGTGGCGCTGCGGGCGATGGTCGAGCCCAAGCTCGTGACGTGGGATCCGCCGGCCGGGCGGATGCCGTGGTGGCAGCCCTACGACGTCACGCTCGTCGAGGCATGGCGGGCGCTCGCGCGGCTGCGCTCCGGGCGCGACGCCGACCGCGAGCGCGGCTGGCGCCAGGGCGCGCGACCGCTCGCGCGCCTGGCCAGGCGCTCGCTGCGGGCCCGCCGGCAGCGCTGAGGTCGCGCTCCCCTCCCCGCGCCCGACGGGGGAGGCGACCGGCTTGAGGTGACGGCCGGAGGCGCCCGGCCGGAGGCGCCCGGCCGAAGTGACCGGCCGGAAGTGAGCGGGCGGAAGTGAGCGGCCGGAGGTGACCGGCGGGCGTCGCCGGCGGCCGCCTGCAGGCGCCGTGGCAGCGGCAGGAGCCCGCGCGGGGGCAGCGAACCGCAGGTCACCGTGCCTTCGAGCCTCGCCGAGCGCCTCGCCCGGGTGGAGCGGCGCGTCGCGCAGCTTCAGCGGCGGCTGCTGAGCCAGGCCGCCTTCCTCATGGCGGGCGTCCTCGTGTACGTCGTCGTCGGGCAGGCCGTCGACTCGCTGCCGCTCGTCGCCCAGATCGCCGCCCTCGTGATCGTGTGCGTCCCGCTGGGGTGGCTCATCGTCGTGCTCGCGCGCGCGACCGACGACACGCTGGCGCTGTTTCGCCCGCACGGGCTGTGGGCGCCGCTGTTCTTCGTCACCGGCGTGTGGCTGGCGGCGATCGGCTGGTGCGCGGGACTTGGCTACATGCTCGCCACGCGCGACGTCGTCGAGTTCACGACGCCGGGCGGAGACCCCGTGACGGCGCCCGGCCAGCTCGCCGACCTCTTCGTCTGGCACAGCTTCGAGCAGGTCCCGGTGCTGGGCGTCAACGACACGCTGCAGTGGGACGCGCCGCTGCAGTACGCGTCCGGCGCGGGCGTCCTCGTGCTGGCGTTCAAGCTCATGATCCTGCTGCCGCTCGTGCCGGTCTTCGTCGCGGCCTTCCGGCACCGGCCGCCCGCGCGAGCGGCCGAGACGACGGCCTGACGCCGACCGGGGCGGGCGAGCACGCGGCGGTCGCCGCGCAGGCCGTACCCTGCGGGCATGCCGGGCATCGACGCACCCGACGAGATCGACGTCATCGCCGAGGACGCCGACGGCAGCGCGCTGCTGTCGATCGTGCAGACCGGCCCGTGGTCGCCGGAGGGCGCCGAGCGCGGGCGCCTGAAGCGCAAGCTCGCCGTCTACCTGCGCTACGCGCTGGAGGGCCAGATGGTGGCCCAGTACCCGAGCCTGCGCGACCGGCCGGTCGTCATCGCGCTCATGTACGACGAGCAGCCGTCGGCGGCGATCCTCGACTACTGGCGCCGGCGCGGCCAGAGCCTCGTCCGCGACGGCGTGAAGCTGACGGCGCAGTCGCTGGGCGACACGGTCTGGCGCGCCTGAGGACGGCGCGCCCTACCGCGCGCGGGCGCTGGAGACGAGCCGCAGCCGCTCGGGCGCCAGCGGGAGCAGCACGCGCTTGGCGTACTCGGCCCCCCCGCGCAGCATGAGCGCGCGCAGCGGGTCCCAGCTCAGGCCGAACTGGCGGCGCAGCCCCGCCGGCAGCAGCCCCACGGTGACGAAGTTGACGACCTCGAGCACCGGGCGCTTGGCGAGCGGGACCGGCGGGCGCATGACGATCCGCAGCGCGAGGTCGCGCGCGGCGGGGGTCACGAACAGATCGCCGCCGGTCAGCATGTCGTGCATGTAGGCGTCGAACTCGGCGATGCCCTCCGGCATCTCGCCGTCCTTCAGGCCGAACAGCCCGCCGACGACGCGGTAGTCGCGCCAGTAGGCCGCCCGCTCGGCCGGCGAGAGCGTGGCGACGTAGCGGTCGTAGAAGACGAGCGCCGAGTCGACGATCGAGGCGAGCACCCACAGCAGCAGCTCGGGGTCGTCGGCGGCGAACGGCGTGCCGGCGGGAAAGCGCCCGGCGGGGCGCTCGAGCTCGCCGCGGACACGGCCGTGCATCGCCCGCACGCGGCGCGTCGCGCGCTCGGCGTCGGCGCGCGTGCCGAAGGCGATCGTGTCCATGACCTCGGCCGTGCGGGCCAGCCGCTCGTAGGGCTCGTCGAGCGCCGCGCTGTGGGCGAGCAGCCCCTCGAACGCGACGGGGTGGGCGGCCTGCATGAGCAGCGCGCGCGGTCCCGAGAACGCGACCGCGAGCTCGCGGTGCACGCGGCGCAGCATCGAGCTGTCGTCGAAGAGGGAGTCCATCTCGGGTCGGTCGGGCGGCCTCACGAGTTCATCACAGCCGTCGCGCGCGCCGCGTCACGCGCGCGCAGCCGTAGCGGCTCCTACGGGTGGGTACCCTCGCCGGATGCATGCCCAATCGCGCCGTCCCTGAGGCCGCCTCGTGGTCGGGTGGCGGCGCGCCTCGCGCACGAGAGGTGGGCACGAGGCTCTCACATGCTGTCCGGTTGACGACCGAGCCCGAACGGTGTTGGGTATGCGCCGACACACGGAATCAGTGACTGTGAGCAACGAGCGCGGACGTCAGGCGCGGTGTCCGTTGCCCTTCGTGCTCGGTGCCTCCGGACAGGGGTAGGCATGACACGCCGTCTTGCAGGATTCGTGCTCCGTGACCGGGACGGGTCCGGCGTGGCGCGGCCGCGTGCGGAGCGACGGAGCGGGCGGCGTCGCCGCCGGCTGGGCGCCGCCGCGCTGACGCTGGCGGCGTGCGTCGCGCCGGTCGACCCGGCGGCGGGCGCCTCGGGCGGGACCCTCGGCGCGCAGGCGCAGACCAGGATCGCGGCCAGCGACCACACCTGCGCGATCAGGACCGACGGCACCCCCACCTGCTGGGGAGACAACGTCTTCGGGCAGACGACGGTGCCGGCCGGCACCGGGACGATCACCCAGATCACCGCCGGCGTGCGCCACACGTGCGCGATCAAGACCGATGGCACCCCCACCTGCTGGGGCAGCAACGCGCTCGGACAGACGACGATCCCGGACGGCACCGGAACCGTCACCCAGATCACCGCCGGCTTCGTGCACACGTGCGCGATCAAGACCGGCGGCACCCCCACCTGCTGGGGCAACGGCACCTTCGGGTCGATAGCGGTGCCGGCGGGCACCGGGACCGTCACCCAGATCACCGCCGGCGCCAACTACTCGTGCGCGATCAGGACCAACGGCACCCCCACCTGCTGGGGCAGCAACACCTTCGGGCAGACGACGATCCCGGCCGGCACCGGAACCGTCACCCAGATCACCGCCGGCGCCGGCCGCCACACGTGCGCGATCAAGACCGACGGCACCCCCACCTGCTGGGGAGACAACACCTCCGGACAGACGACGATCCCGGCCGGCACCGGAACCGTCACCCAGATCGCCGCCGGCCTCGCGCACACGTGCGCGATCAGGACCGACGGCACCCCCACCTGCTGGGGCAACAACGTCTTCGGGCAGACGACGGTGCCGGCCGGAACCGGGACCGTCACCGAGATCAGCGCCGGCGTCAACCACACGTGCGCGATCAGGACCGACGGCACCCCCACCTGCTGGGGCGACAACACCTCCGGGCAGACGACGATCCCGGCAGGCACCGGAAAGCTCGCCGTCCCCCGGATCGCGGCCGGCGCCTTCCACACGTGCGCGATCAAGACGGACGGCACCCCCGCCTGCTGGGGGTTCAACGCCCTCGGCCAGACGACGGTGCCGGCCGGCACGGGGACCGTCACGCAGATCAGCGCCGCAAACACTCACACGTGCGCGATCAGGACCGCGGGCACCCCCACCTGCTGGGGAGACAACGCCGACGGGCAGACGACGGTGCCTGCCGGGATCGGGACCGTCACCCAGATCATCACCGGCGGCGATCACACGTGCGCGATCAGGAGCAACGGCACACCCACCTGCTGGGGTCGCAGCATCGAAGGGCAGGCGACGGCGCCGGCCGGAACCGGGACCGTCACCCAGATCAGCGCCGGCGCCTACCACACGTGCGCGATGAAGAGCAACGGCACCACGACCTGCTGGGGTGCCAACTACGACGGGCAGACGACGGTGCCTGCCGGGATCGGGACCGTCACCCGGATCAGCGCCGGAAGCTCTCACACGTGCGCGATCAGGACCAACGCCACCCCCGCCTGCTGGGGTCGCAACATCGAAGGGCAGGCGACGGTGCCGGCCGCGATCGGGACCGTCACCCAGATCAGCGCCGGGGGCGCGCACTCGTGCGCGATCAGGGCCGACGGCACACCCACCTGCTGGGGCAGCAACGACTTCGGGCAGAGGACGGTGCCGGCCGGTACCGGGACCGTCACCCAGATCCAGGCCGGCGGCGGCCACACGTGCGCGATGAAGGCCGACGGCACGGCCACCTGCTGGGGTCGGAACGACTACGGGCAACTGGCCACGGGGGCGGTATTCTCGTCGGCCGCGCCGCCGGCGGCGGGCGCGGCCGCGTACGCGCTTGCCACCGTCGCGGCGCCCGCACGGCCGCCGGCGAGGTATGCCCTCAGCGCGGGTGACCTGCCGCCCGGCCTGCAGCTCGACGCGGCGACCGGCGAGATCTCCGGTACCGCGACCACCGAGGGCCGCTTCCCGCTGACGATCACCGCATCGAACCAGGTCACGGCCGACACGAGCAGGTCGCTGACGATCACCGTCGACCTGACCGCACCGGTCACGACCGACGACGTCCCCGCCACGTCGCAGGCGGCGAACGTGACCGTCACGCTCAGCGCATCCGACGGCGGCGGCTCGGGCGTCGACACGACGTACTACACGAGCGGCGCGAATCCGCCCCTGCCGACGACCGCATCGGCGGTCTACGACCCCGCAAGCAAGCCGGTGCTCGGCGACGGACAGAGGATCCGGTACTTCTCCGTCGACCGGGTCGGCAACGCCGAGGACGCGCGCAGCTCGCTGCCCGTGCGCGTGATCTCGACCGCGCCGCCGCCGGCCCCGCCGCCGCCGGCCGCGCCTGCGCTTCCGCCGCCGCCCCCTACCACGACGTCCTCGTCCGGCGTCGCATGCCCGTCCGGAACGTCGCCGACGGTGCGCTGCGACCGCGACGGCCGGGGGCGCCTCGTCATGGCCGGCACCGACGCCGGCGAGACGTTCGTGGGCACCGGCGGCGCCGACGTCATCTCCGCGGGCGGCGGCGCCGACACCGTCGACGCCAAGGCCGGCAACGACGTCGTCGACGGCGGCGCCGGCAACGACACGGTCTCCGGCGGCAGCGGCGACGACCGCCTCGACGGCGGCGCCGGCAACGACACGGTCTCCGGCGGCAGCGGCGACGACCGCCTCGACGGCGGCGTCGGCAGGGACCGCCTCAGCGGCGGCGCCGGCAGCGACCGCCTCGACGGCGGCGCCGGCGACGACCGCCTCCACGGCAAGGCCGGCAACGACCGCCTCCAGGGCAAGGCCGGCAACGACCGCCTCGACGGCGGCACGGGCAACGACGTCCTCGACGGCGGCGCCGGCAACGACGTCCTCAACGGCAACGCGGGCAAGGACCGCCTCACCGGCGGCCCCGGCAGGGACCGCCTCAGCGGCGGCGCGGGCAGCGACCGCCTCGACGGCAATGCCGCGAAGGACCGCATCCGCTGCGGCGCCGGTCGCGACGTCGTGCGCCGTGGCGCCCGGGACAGCGTCAGCGGGGACTGCGAGCGCTGAGCCGCTCCTCGACCCGCGCGCCTGCGGCCGAGCCGACCGGCCGGCAGCGCGTCGCGGCGCACGCCCCGGAGGCGGCGAGCCGTGATCTACCCTTGAGCGATGCCCGCCCAGGCCTACGCCGGCAAGGACTGCGTCTGCCAGCTGCGCAGGGGCATCTGCGACCAGTCCTGCGTGCAGGGGATGCTCGACACGCCGTTCTACATCGCCTGCCTGAAGCTGTCGGGCCGGCGCTGCCTCGTCGTCGGCGGCGGCGACATCGGCCTGGAGAAGGTCGAGGGCCTGCTCGCCTGCGACGCCGACGTGACGCTCGTCGCACCGCGGGCGCACGAGACGCTGCGGGCGCTCGCCGCCGAGGGCTCGATCTCCTGGGAGCGGCGCCCGTACGAGCCCGCCGACCTGGAGGGCACGTTCATGGTCATCGCCTGCACCGACGACACGGACGTCAACATCCGCGTCTTCGACGACGCCGAGCGGCGCGCGATGCTCGTCAACATCGTCGACGTCCCGCCGCTGTGCAACTTCATCCTGCCGGCGATCGTGCGGACCGGTCCGCTGGCGATCGCGATCTCGACCGCCGGCGCGTCGCCGGCGCTGGCCAAGCGCATGAAGCGCGAGATCGCCGAGCTGTTCGGCGAGGAGTACGCCCGGCTGGCGATCATGCTCAACGACGCGCGCGGCTGGGCGAAGGGCACGCTGCCGACCTACCAGGACCGCAAGCACTTCTTCGAGTCGATCGTCAACGGCGAGCCCGACCCGATCGCGCTGCTGCGCGCCGGCGACGAGCAGGCGGTGCTCGACCTCATCGCCGCCGCCCGGCGGACGCACGCGCCGGCCTGACGGGCTGCGCTCCCGGACTGCGATCACCGCGGTCTTCGCCGCCAACGGCGCGGCTTTCGCGAGCCTCTTCGCGCGCCTGCCCGACCTGCAGCGCAAGCACGACCTCGGCGACGGCGAGCTCGGGCTCGTCCTCGTCGGCGGCGCGCTCGCGCTCATGGTCGCCCAGCCGCTGGCGGGCGCCCTCGCGGTGCGGACGGGCAGCCGCCCGGTCACGCTCGGCGGCGCGATCGCCTACCTGACGGCGCTCGCGCTCACCGGGCTGGCCCCGTCGGCGCCGGCCTTCGCCGCGGCCGTCGCCGCGCTCGCGGCCGCCAACGGCGCGCTCGACGTCAGCATGAACGCGCAGGCGATCGCGCTGTCCCGGCGCCGCGCGCGACCGATCTTCTCCTCCTTCCACGCGGCGTTCTCGTTCGGCGCGATGGGCGGCGCGGGCGCCGGAGCCCTCGCGGCGGGGACCGGTGTGACGCCGGCCGCGCACCTCGGGCTCGCGGGCGCGCTGCTGGCGCTCGTCGTGCTCGCCGCGCGCCGCGGGCTGCTGCCGGCCTCGGCCGACGCGCGCTCGCACGGACCGGTCTTCGCGCGGCCGTCGCGCGCGCTCGCGGGCCTCGGCGCGCTCGCGTTCTGCGCGCTGCTGGCCGAGGGCGCGGTCGGCGACTGGAGCGCGATCCTGCTCGACCGCGAGACGGCGGCGGGGCCCGCGCTCGCCGCGCTCGGCCTGACCGCGTTCTCGCTGACGATGGGCGCCGGGCGCCTGGCCGCCGATCCGCTGGCCGGGCGCTTCGGGCGCGCGGCGGTCGTCCGGGCGGGCGCGCTGCTGGCGGTCGCGGGCCTGGCGCTCGCGCTCGCGAGCACCGCCGCGGGGATCGCGGCCGGGATCGCCGGCTTCGCGCTCATGGGCGCCGGCATCGCGGGGCTCTTCCCGCTGGCGCTCGCCGCGGCCGGCGACCTCGACGCGCCGGCCGCGCCGTCGCTGGCGGCCGTCGCGACGAGCGGCTACGCGGCGTTCATCGCCGGGCCCGCCGCGATCGGGCTGCTGTCCGACGCGACGGGCCTGCCGGTCGCGCTGTCGCTGGTCGGCCTCGTGCTGCTCGTCGCGGCCGCGCTCTCGCGCAGCGCGGTCGAGCGCCCGCGATGAGCCGGCCTCAGCGCACCTCGAAGCCAACCGGCTGCGGCTGCCCGTCGGACACGAGACCCTCCACGCCCGGCGGCGGATCGACGTCCGGCGTCGGGCGGGTGTGGAGCATGACCTGGATCGAGCCCTCACCGAGCTCCCCGGGATCGAGCCCGTGCAGATGGAAGGCGGCGCGCGCGCGCCGATGCGTCTGACAGTTGGCGCAACCCTCGACATGCCAGCGGCTGAGAACCCCCTCCGAGCCGATGAGGTGCCGCTTGCCGTCGATCTCGGCGTAGGCCGCGATGACAAACGAGCCTCGGATCCGGCCGCGGTCGATCCCGGTGACGTGGATCGTCGGGCTGCCACCCGAAGGCGAAGCGGCCCTGGCCACAGGCGCTGCGGCCACATCTCCGAGCGAGCCGCCCTCCTCGTAGGTGTACCCGAGCTGCGTCTCGATGTTGACGGCGTCTCGTCCGACATACGTCCTGTGATCGCCGTCCTCGCGGACGAACGGATCCAGCGGCGAATCCATCGACAGCCACGAGTTCGGCGGGACCCCCGGCGTCGCGCCCTGGTTGTCGACGGAGTTCGTGCCCGGGTAGTGATCGATGACCTCGAGCGTCTCCGTCGCGCCGTGCCTCATCTGCCAGAGCCAGAAGACCCGATCGATGAAGCAATGGTGAAAGTAGAAGATCGGATCCAGCCCCGCGGTGTCGTTCTCCCCCATGTCCCCGTTGGCGCCTGCGATCCTGTCGAAGTCACTGCTCGGAGCATCGAACCCACCGACCGCCAGGTGGATGTGGTTGTGCGGCTTCTCGAGCGGCACGACCAGCGGCGCCGCGTTCTCGTTCCACTTGGCGGCTGACGTCGTGTTGGAGAACACGGTGTAGTTGGGCGCGTCCAGGCAGCTCTCGAACTCCTTGGCGACGCCGATCGTGATCTTCTTGCCCTTGATGACGATCTCGTGCGTCAGCCACGCGACGATGTTCTCGTCGAGGGCGCGTACGGCCTTCGCATACGGCCACCGCTCGTTGTGAGCCTTCGTCCTCTTTCGGTCCTCCTCGGTCCCGACCAATCCGGAGTAGGGATAGCGCACGGTCTCGTACCCCTTGGGCTTGCTGTAGCTGTAGGGGCTGTCGTCACCGATCTGATCGACGACGTTCAGCGGGAACACGAAGGAGCGCAGCGGGTTGGGAATCGTCTTCCCGTCCAGCACGAAGTGCTCGTCGGTGAGCGCCCGGGGGATGCCGTTGTCGCGCGAGTCCTGGCTGCACTCGTCCCAGAACGGCAGCGTCACGTCCGCGCAACCTTCGATCGACCGTAGCGCCTCCTCGAGCTTGTGGAGATAGACCCGGTGCCAGACCGGGAAGAGGACGTTGCCGTGCTGGCAGTATCCGCCCCAGTAGGCGCTGCTGCCCCAGCCCGCGCCGCGAAACGGCTCGCCGTGATACCCGCCGAGCACGAAGAACGACCGCGGGTCGCCCGGAGGTAGTTCCTTGATCCCCTTCCAGGCGCGCATGAGCGCCTCGAGCGCCTCCTTGTCACCCGCGTCGTACGACCTCTGCAACTCCGTGATCGATCGGCGAACCCTCAGCGTCCCACCCATTCCCATCACCTTCCCCTCCCCTCCCCTGGCTACAAGGTCGCACGTGCCGCGCACCCGTACCCCGGCGCCCGCGGCACCCGCGTCAACACGCCCTCGGCCTGAAGTCCCCCACCGGAGACGTCACGATCTCACCGATCCGACGCCGGTGTCAAGGGCCAGGCGGTGACATCGCCCATGGGCGCCGGTTCGTCACTAGACACCTGAAAAAGGTGGCACGATTCTGGTGACCTGTCGATTGCACGGAGTCAAGATTTTCACCACACATCGGACGAGGAGGTTACACTCGGCCCGCCCATGGAGTTCCAGCGAGAAGGGGGGTCGGGACGCGCCGCAGGATGATCCTGGTCGGCGTGGTGGCGATCGCGGTCGCCGCCGTCGCGATCGTGCTCGTCGTCGCAGACGACGAAGGCCAGGGGAGCACCGCAGCCCCCGCCACCACGGTCGCGTCGATCCCCGCCGCTCCGTTCACGGCCGGGATCGCACTGCGCGACCCGCCGTCACTGCGAAGCTCGGGGGGCCGTCTGCGCGGAACCATCGTGGCAAGGACCGGCGCGATCGAGGTGAGTGCGGTCACGGTCCACAACGCCCAGTCCTACGCCCTGGCCGGCATGCGACGCGGGCTGCTCGGTCCGACTCTGAGGGTGCAACCCGGCGACCTCGTCGATCTCGTGCTCGTCAACAGGCTCGTACAACCACGGCAGATACCGGCGAGCGGCGAGAAGACCGCGCCGCCGCCGATGCACCACGGCGAGTGCGCGAGCGCGACCTCGATCGAACCCGGCGATCCGCAGCCGACGAACCTCCACTTCCACGGCTTCCACGTGACACCGCGCAACCACCGGGTCGGCGGCGTCACGTACTACGCAGACAACGTCCTGGCCTGCCTTCGAGGCGGGCGCTCGCACATTCGCTTCCGGATCCCGCGCGACCACGAGCAGGGCACGTTCTGGTATCACGCCCACCTGCACGGACTGACCGACGATCAGGTCTTCCGAGGGCTCGCGGGCATGATCGTCGTCGGCGACTCGCGACGCTACCTTCCGACGCGCTTTGCCCATGTCCGCACCCGCATCCTGTCTTTGAAGGACATCCAGGTGGCCGGCGACCCGCCGGCGATCCCGACCGACCACGACTGGGCGAACCCCACGCACCGCACGATCAACGGGCTCGTCGCCCCGCAGATCACCACGCGGCCCGGGGAGACCCAGCTCTGGCGGATCGCGAACTCGTCATCGGCGGTGTGGTATCGCGTCGCGCTGCTCGACGGTACGCGGCGCGTGTCGTTCACGGTCGTCGCGGCAGACGGCAACCCGATGGTGCTCCCGCAGCGCAGGACGGAGGTGCTCGTCGCTCCCGGCCACCGCGCCGACGTGCTCGTACGCGCGCAGAGGTCGGGCACGCGCACGCTCAAGACGCTGCCCTACGACCAGGGCCGGCTGACCTTCGGCGAGGACGTGCTCGCGACGGTGCGGGTCGCAGGCACGCCCGCCGCCGACCTGGCGCCTCCGGGACGCCGCGGGAAGCTTCCGACCTTTCCGTCCCGGCGCGGACCCGAGCGCACGTGGATCTTCAGCACGTACTCCCCGGAGAACAAGCCCGGCCAGTTCCTCATCGGAGGCAGGCAGTTCGACATCCACCGCGTGGACGCACGGCCTCGGCTCGGCACGACCGAGCGCTGGACGCTGCTCAACACCTCAGGCGAATGGCACCCGATCCACATCCACCAGGACGACTACCGGGTCATCAGCATCAACGGCAGGCGCGTCGATGTCCGCAGCGACCAGGACGTCGTGCCGCTTCCGCCGATCGACGCCAAGGGCATGCCCGGACGCGTCGTGCTTGACATGCCGTTTCAACGCTATTGGGGCAACTTCGTGATCCACTGCCACATCCTTGACCACGAGGACGGCGGGATGATGGCGCGGATCTCCGTGCGGCGCTAGAGGATCCTGCCGGCGGCTCGACGGCGGGAGCGCCGCGGAGGCCCGGCCCGGCGACGCGCCGATCGCCGCCCTCGCCCGACCAACGGCCCCGAGTAGCGTGCTACGACGTGCCGACCGACGATCCCGCCCTCTCCCTGCGCGGCGCCGGCCGGCGCTACGGCGAGCGCGCCGCCCTGCGCGACGTCACGCTCGAGCTGGCCGCGGGCCGCACGCTCGTCGTCTTCGGCCCCAACGGGGCGGGCAAGACGACGCTGCTGCGGATGCTCGCCACGCTGCTGCGCCCGCACGCCGGCGAGGTGCGCGTGCTCGGCCGCCCGCTGCCCGACGACGGCTGGGCGGTGCGCGGGCGGATCGGCTTCCTCGGCCACGAGGCGCTCCTGTACCGCGAGCTGTCGGGGCGCGAGAACCTGACGTTCCACGCGCGCCTGCACGGCGTCGCGCGAGCGCGCGTCGACGAGGTGCTCGACGCCGTCGGGATGACCGCGCGCAGCGGCGACCCGGTCGCCGAGCTGTCGCGCGGGATGGTCCAGCGCCTGGCGATCGCGCGGGCGGTGCTGCACGAGCCCGACCTGCTGCTGCTCGACGAGCCGCTGGCGAACCTCGATCCCGCCGCCGCGGCGCAGGTCGCGCCGCTCATCGGCCCGAACAGCGGGCGCACGCGCGTCGTCACGAGCCACGACCCAGCCGGCGGGCTGCGCGGGGCCGACGTCGCACTCGGCCTGAGGGCCGGCCGGGTCGCGATGCTGTCCCCCGCCGCCGGCGTCGGGCCCGAGCAGATCGCCGAGCTCTACGCATGAGATCGACCGTCGGCGCCCTGCTGGCCAAGGAGCTGACGCTGGAGTGGCGCACCCGCGAGTCGGTGCCCGCGATGGTGCTCTTCAGCATCGCGACGTACGTCGTCTTCCACTTCGGCCTGGACCGCGACCGCGTCGCCGGCGACCTCGCCGCCGGCGTGCTGTGGGTGACGCTGCTCTTCGCCGCGATCCTCGGCGTCAACCGGCTCTTCGTCGCCGAGCACGAGCAGGGCGGCTTCGACGGCTTCCTGCTGGCCCCCGTCGACCGCACGGCGCTGCTCGTCGCCAAGGCGCTCGCCCTGTTCGCGTTCCTGTGCATCGTCGAGCTCGTGGCCGTTCCGGCGTTCGCGCTGCTGCTGCTCGGCCCGTCGCTCGGACAGGCGCTGCCGCAGCTCGCGCTCGTCGTCGTGCTCGCCAACGCGGGCATCGCGGTCGTCGGCACGCTCGTCGCGGGCCTGGCGATCCAGACGCGCGCGCGCGATCTCATCGTGCCGCTGCTCGCCCTGCCGCTGCTCGTGCCCGTCGTGCTGGCCGCCGCGCGCTGCGCGACGCCGCTGCTGCAGGACGGCGGCGCGCAGGCGCTGCCGGGTGACTGGCTGGCGATACTCGCGGTCTATGATCTGCTCTTCGCGCTGATCGCCTATGCGGTCTTCGACTTCCTGTTGGAGGACTGACCCATCGTCTACGGCAAGGGCTTGCGCGCCCTCTCCATCGCCACCGTCGTCGTGCTGACGAGCGCCTTCGCGCTCGTCTTCTTCTATGCCCCGATCGACGCCGACCAGGGCTTCATCCAGAAGATCTTCTACGTCCACGTGCCGATGGCGATCGTCGCGCTCGTCGGCTTCGTCGCGGGCGGGGTCTTCGCCATCATGCACCTGCGCACGCGCGCGGCGAAGTGGGACATGCGCTCCTACGTGACGATCCACCTCTCGGTCATCCTCGCCGTCGGCGTGCTCGTGACCGGCTCGATCTGGGCGCGCGCGTCGTGGGGGCACTGGTGGGTCTGGGACGAGCCGATGCTCGTCTCCTTCCTCATCGTCTTCCTGCTCTACGCGACGTACTGGCCGCTGCGCTTCTCGATCGAGGACAAGGAGAAGCAGAGCCGCTACGCGTCGGTCTTCGCGATCGTCGCGGGCGCGTTCGTGCCGCTGAACTTCACGGCGGTGCGGATGGCCCAGAGCTACACGCACCCGGAGACCGGCACGATGACGACGAGCGGGCCGGGCAGCGTCACGCTGACGTTCCTGGCGGCGCTCATCGGCATGACGCTGCTCTTCGTCACGCTGTGCAAGTACGAGATGGCCTCCAAGCACGCGACGTTCCGCCTGCGCGCCCTGCGCCGCCGGCTCGCCGGAGACGACGACGAGCTCTCGCTCAGCGGCCGCAGCGCCGCGCCCCAGCTCTGATGCCCGCGCTCCCGCTCGACGAGGCCGGCAAGTACGTCGCCGCGGCGTACCTCGTCTTCCTCGCGCTCGTGCTCGTCTACGTCGCGATCATGGCCTCCAAGCTCAGCCGGATCGAGCGCGAGGTCGTCGAGCTCGCCGAGGCCGTCGAGCGCGGGGACGGCGGCGGCGACGGCGACGGCGCGCCCGCGGCGCCGCGCGCGAAGGAGCCCGTGTCGTGACCGCCGAGCTCATCACGCTCGGCATCTCGCACAAGACCGCGCCGGTGCAGCTGCGCGAGCGCCTGGCGCTGACGCAGAGCGCCGTCGCCGGCTTCCTGCACGAGATCGTCGCGCATCCCGAGGTGCACGAGGCGGTCGTCATCTCGACCTGCAACCGCACCGAGCTGACGCTCGTCGTCGGCGACGCGGTCGCCGCCGAGAGCGGCGTGCTCGGGATCCTCGCCCAGCGTGCCCACGTGCGCCCGACCGAGCTCGCCGAGCGCATCTACTCGCCGCGCAACTGCGACGCGGCGCGCCAGCTCTTCCGCGTCAGCGCCGGCCTGGAGTCGATGATCGTCGGCGAGGCCGAGATCCAGGGCCAGGTCAAGCGCGCCTACGAGGTCGCGCTCGCCGCCGGCACGACCGGGCCGCTGACGAACCGCCTGTTCACCGCGGCGCTGAAGACCGGCAAGCGCGTGCGCTCGGAGACGTCGATCGGCCTCGGCCGCGCGTCGATCTCCTCGACCGCCGTCGAGCTGGCCTGCGACGTGCTCGGCGACGCGCCCGACCCGCGCGTCGTCATCATCGGAGCCGGCGAGACGAGCGAGCTGACCGCCCGCGCGCTCGCCGCCCACGGCATCTCGTCGCTCTTCGTCGCCAACCGCAACGCCGACCGCGCGCGCTCGCTGGCCGAGCGCTTCGGCGGGGGCGTCGCGGCGCTCGACGACCTGCCCGACCAGCTCGCCGTCGCCGACGTCGTCGTCGCCTCGACCGCGTCGCCGCACCCGATCATCGGCGTCGAGGAGCTCGAGCTCGTCATGCGCGCGCGCAACGGCCGCGCGCTGCTGCTCGTCGACATCGCGGTCCCCCGCGACGTCGACCCGGCCTGCGCCGACCTGCCCGGCGTGACGCTCTGCGACATGGACGACCTGCAGGCGCGCGTCGCGCACACCGTCTCGGTCCGCGAGGCCGAGGCGCTGCGCGCCGAGGCGATCGTCGAGGAGGAGATCTCGCGCTTCGCCGACTGGCTCGGCACGCTCGCCGTGCAGCCGACGATCCGCGCGCTGCGCGCCTACGGCGACGAGATCGTCGCGCAGGTGCTCGCCGAGAACGCGGCGCGCTGGGAGCAGGCGTCCGAGCGCGACATCGCGCGCGCCGAGGCGATCGCCAGGTCGGTCATGAACCGCCTGCTGCACGAGCCGACGCTGCGGCTGCGCACGATGACGGAGGGGCGCTCGCACGGGCGCCTGCAGATCATGCGCGAGCTGTTCGGCCTGGAGGGCGCGCCGGACGCGCCGCCGGCCGTCGAGGCCGCCGACGGCGACCGCGGCAACGTGCGCCCGCTGCCGCGCCGCGCCTCGTCCTGAGCGGGCGATGAGCCTGCGCATCGGCACCCGCGCGAGCGCGCTCGCGCTCGCCCAGGCGGGGACCGTCGCCGCCCTGCTGGGACCGGACGCCGAGCTCGTGCGGGTCACGACGAGCGGCGACCGCGACCGCTCGGCGGCCGCCGCCCAGGACAAGGAGCGCTGGGTCAAGGAGCTCGAGCTCGCGCTGCTGGCGGGTGAGATCGACCTCGCGCTGCACAGCGCCAAGGACGTCCCGAGCACGCTGCCCGGCGGCCTCGAGCTCGCGGGCGCGCCGCCGCGCGGCGACCCGCTCGACGCGCTCGTCGGCGCGCGCGCGCTGGACGAGCTGCTGCCGGGCGCGCGCGTGGGCACCGCCTCGCTGCGGCGCGCGTCGCAGCTGCTCGCGCTGCGCGAGGATCTCGACGTGATCGTCGTCCGCGGCAACGTCGACACGCGCCTGCGCCGGCTGGCCGACGGCGACCTGGACGCGCTCGTGCTCGCCGCCGCCGGCCTGCGGCGCCTGGACCGCGCGGGCGAGATCGGCTGCCTGCTCGGCGAGCTCGTGCCCGCCCCCGGGCAGGGCACGCTCGTGCTCGAGGCGCGGGAGGGCGACGAGCGCGCGGGCGCGGCGGCGCGGGCGATCACGGACGCGCCGACCTGGGACGCGCTGCGCGCCGAGCGCGCGCTCGTCGCCGGGCTCGGCGCGAGCTGCAACACCCCGCTCGGCGCGCACGCGACGATCGGCGAGGAGGGGGTCGTGCTGCGCACCTACGCCGGGCTGCCCGACGGCTCTGCCTGGCTGCGCGACGAGACGCCCCCGGCCGCGGACCCCGAGCGGGCGGGCGCCGTCGCGGCGCAGCGGATGCTGGCGGCGGGCGGCGGGGAGCTGCTCGCCCGGGCCGAGGCGATGGCGGCGACGGGCGGGGACGGGGCATGACCCGCGGGGGCGACGTCCGGTCGGGCGGCGGCGCGCGGCGATGACCGTCCACCTCGTCGGCGCAGGTCCGGGCGACGCGGGCCTCATGACGGCGCGCTCGCTGCAGCTCATCGCGCGCGCCGACGTCATCCTCTTCGACCGGCTCATCCCCGACGGGGCGCTCGACGGCGCGCGCCCCGACGCGCTGCTCGTCGACGTGGGCAAGGTCGGCGGCGGTGCGCAGGTGCCCCAGGAGGCGACGAACGAGCTGCTGCTCGAGCACGGCCGCGCCGGCCGCGACGTCGTGCGCCTCAAGGGCGGCGATCCGTTCGTCTTCGGGCGCGGCGGCGAGGAGGCGCAGCTGCTGCGCGCCGCCGGCGTCGACGTCGAGATCGTGCCGGGCGTCACGGCCGGCGTCGCGGCGCCCGCCTACGCCGGCATCCCGGTCACCCAGCGCGGGATGGCCGCGGCCGTCGCCTTCGTCACGGGCCACGAGGACCCCGCGAAGGACGAGACGCAGGTCGACTGGCCGGCGCTCGCCGCGTTCCCGGGAACGCTCGTCTTCTACATGGGCGTGCGCCGGCTGGACCGGATCGCGGCGCAGCTCGTCGCGGGCGGGCGGCCGGCGAGCGAGCCCGTCGCGATCGTGCAGCGCGGCACGTTCGCCGACCAGCGCACGGTGAGCGGCACGCTCGCCGACATCGCCGAGCGCGCGGCGCGGGCCGGCGTGCGCGCGCCCGCGATCACCGTCGTCGGGCCGGTCGCGGGGCTGCACGAGGAGCTCGAGTGGTTCCGGGCGGGGCCGCTGGCGGGCGTGTCCGTGGCGGTCACGCGGGCGCGCGCGCAGGGGGGCGCGCTGGCGGGCCGGCTGCGCGAGCTCGGCGCGCGCGTCGTCGAGGCGCCGGCGATCCGGATCGAGCCGCTCGACGCGACCCTCCCCGACCTCGCCGCGTTCGACCTGCTCTGCGTGACGAGCCCCAACGGCGCGCGGCGCCTGCTCGAGATCGCGGGCGACGCGCGCGCGCTCGCCGGCCCGGCGATCGCCGCGGTCGGGCCCGGCACCGCCGACGCGCTGCGGGCGGGCGGCATCGTCGCCGACATCGTGCCGCCGCGCGCGGTCGCCGAGTCGCTCGTCGAGGCGCTCGCGGGCGCCGGCCGCGCGTGGTCGCGCGTGCTCGTCGCGCGCGCCGAGCAGGCGCGCGAGGTCCTGCCCGACGCGCTGCGCGCCGGCGGCGCGCACGTCGAGATCCTCGCGCTGTACCGGACGGTCGCCGAGCCACTCGCCGGCCACGCCCGCGACGCGGCGCTCGGCGCCGACTACGTGACGTTCACGTCGGCCTCGTCGGTGCGCTTCCTCTGCGAGGCGGCGGGCCCGCCCGCCGAGGGCCAGCGGGTCGTGTCGATCGGGCCGATCACGAGCGACGCGCTGCGCGAGCGGGGCATCGAGCCGCACGTCGAGGCCGCCGAGCACACGCCGGACGGGCTCATCGCGGCGATCGTGTCGGATCGGGCGCCGGGCGCTCACGGGCCCCCGCGCAGCTGAGCCTCCCTTGCCTGAATCACCAGGAAGCGGTTCCATACGTTTTTCAGCTCGCTTTAACCACTGGCGTCAGGTACATGTAGCCACGCTCAGGTTCCACCTCTTTTGAGGTCAACGACCTGACCGACCACCCGCCTCCGCGCTCAAGGCGACGCTGGTCACCGTCATTCTTCTCACAAGGGAGTCACCTCATGCTGCCTGCTCGCAGGCTCGTACTCGCCGTGCTGGCCGTCGTCGCAGCCGCGCTGGCGGGCGCGGCTCCCGCGACCGCCGCGCCGGGCGAGGTGCTCATGCTGGACGTCACGCTCTCGGGCGGCGCGTCGAGCACGCTGGCCCAGAAGTTCGTCGCGGCCGGCAAGACGCCGGTCGTCATCAGCAGCGCGACCTGGTCGGGCATGACCGCCGCGCAGTTCGACGCCTACGACGCGATCGTGCTCGGCGACCCGACCTGCAGCGGGTCCGCGCCGTCCGCGCCGGCCGCCAACGCCTCGACGTGGTCCTCGGTCGTCGACGGCAACGTCGTCGTCATCGGCACCGACGAGACCTACCACCAGAGCCAGGGCGGGGCGATGCTCATGGAGAAGGCCGCCGCCTTCAGCGTCGCGCAGGCCGGCAAGACGGGCGCCTACATCTCGCTGAGCTGCTACTACCACGCGACGTCGCCCTTCACCCCGGTGCCGATGCTCAACGGCTTCGGCACGTTCACGGTGACCGGCGTCGGCTGCTACAACGACGCGCACATCGTCGCCACGCATCCCGCTCTGAGCGGGCTGACGGATGCGACCCTGTCGAACTGGAGCTGCTCGGTCCACGAGGCGTTCGACAGCTGGCCCCTGAGCTTCGAGGTGCTCGCCATCGCACGCGGCATCGGCACGTCGTACACGGCGACGGACGGGTCGACGGGCACGCCGTACATCCTGGCGCGCGGGGTGACGGTCATCTCCGACATCTCGCTGTCACCGGCCGACGCCACGAACGACGTGGGCACGAGCCATACGGTGACGGCGACGGTCACGACGAACGACCCGGCCGCCGGCACTCCCGTCGTCGGCAAGACGGTCACCTTCACCGTGATCGCGGGTCCGCACTCCGGCACCACGGGCACCGGCGTCACCGACAGCGCCGGGAAGGCGACCTTCGCCTACACCGGGAGCGCCGAGGGCATCGACACGATCGAGGCGACGTTCGTCGACGCGGCGGGCCGCACGCAGCGCTCCAACCGCGTGACGAAGACCTGGGTCAAGGGCTCGGGCCCGACCTGCGACGGCAAGGCGCCGACGGCCACGACGACGGGAACCTCCGGCGGCAAGCCGGCGATCTTCGGCACCGCGGGCGACGACGTCATCATCGGCACGAGCGCGAGCGAGGTCATCTTCGGCTATGGCGGCAACGACGTCATCTGCGCCGGCGACGGCAACGACAGCGTCCGCGCCGGCGACGGCAACGACAAGGTCCTAGGCGAGGGCGGTGCCGACAGCGTGCTCGGCCAGGGCGGCGACGATCGCATCCTCGGCGGCGACGGCGACGACGACGTGCTCTCCGGCGGCGCCGGCAACGACATCATCGACGGCGATGCCGGCAACGACCACATCCACGGCGACGGCGGCAACGACACGCTGCGCGGCGGCGCGGGACAGGACGACATCAACGGCTACGGCGGCAACGACGACATCGACGGCGGCGACGACTTCGACCGCTGTGACGGCGATGCCGGCATCAACACGGTGCTCAACTGCGAGGCGGACACCTCGCACAGCTGAGCCGGACGGCAGGCAGGACGAGGGGGCGGCCGGCGAGCCGCCCCCTCGCATGTCCGGGCGCCCACGGGTTCGGTGAGCCGCGCCTCGCACGTCCGGACCCCCACGGGTCCGGTGAGCCGACCCGTCGTAGACTCGGCGCTCGCATGGCCGTCGTGACGTTCCTCAGCGACTACGGCACCGGCGACGACTTCGTCGGCGTCTGCCACGGTGTCATCGCGACGGTCGCCCCGGACGTGCGGGTGCTCGACGTCACGCACGGGATCGAGCGCCACGCCGTCCGGGCGGGGGCGCTCGTCCTGCGCCGCGCGCTGGCGTACATGCCCGCGGGCGTGCACCTCGCGGTCGTCGATCCGCAGGTCGGCTCCGAGCGCCGCGCGGTCGCGCTGCGTTGCGCCGAGGAGGAGCGGCTGCTCGTCGGTCCCGACAACGGGCTGCTGTGGCTCGCCGCGGAGCGCTTCGGCGGCGTCGTCGAGGCCGTCGAGATCGGCCGCTCGCCGTTTCGCCTGGAGCCCGTGTCGGCGTCGTTTCACGGCCGTGACGTGTTCGCGCCGGTCGCCGCGCACCTGGCGGCGGGCAGCGCGAGCCTCGCGGAGGCCGGCGACCCGCTCGATCCGGCCGAGCTCGTGCGGCTCGAGCTGCCGCGGGCGCGCGTCGAGCAGGGCGGCGTCGTCGCCCACGCGCTGCACGCCGACCGCTACGGCAACGTCGTGCTCGACGCCGAGCACGGCGACCTCGCCGGCAGCGGGCTGCGCCTCGGTCGCGCGATCACGGTCAACGGGCGGCGCGGGCTGTACGCGACGACCTTCGCCGACGTCCCCGAGGGCGGGCTGCTGCTCTACGAGGACGGCTACCGGGTGCTGTCGCTCGCCGTCAACCGCGGCTCGGCGCTCGCCGAGCTCGACCTGGGCACCGACGACGAGGTCCGCCTTGCGCCCGAGGCATAGACCGGTCCGGGGGGGCCGTGCATCGGCGAGCGCGCCGTCGTGAGCGGCCGGCTCGGCACCCCGCGCCTGCACCTGCGCGAGACCGACTCCACGAGCGACCGCGCCCGGGCGCTCGCCGCCGCGGGCGCGCCGCACGGAACGCTCGTCACGGCCGGCGTGCAGCTCGCGGGCCGCGGGCGCCAGGGACGCACCTGGAGCGCGCCGGCGGGCAGCGCGCTGCTCATGTCGCTCGTCCTGCGCGAGTGGCCGCCGCTGCTGCCGATCGTCGCGGCGGTCGCGGTCGCCGACGTCGCCGGGCCGCAGGCGCAGATCAAGTGGCCCAACGACGTGCTGCTCGGCGGGCGCAAGCTCGCGGGCGTCATCGGCGAGGCCCGCCACCAGGAGGGCTGGGCCGTGCTCGGCATCGGCGTCAACGTGGCCGTGCGGATGAGCGACCTGCCCGAGGAGCTGCGCGACCGCGCGGCGACGCTCGGCCTCGAGGCCGCCGCGATCGAGCCGACGCTCGCGGCGCTCCTGCGCGCGCTCGAGCGCCGCCTCGGCGAGCCGAGCGAGCGCGTGCTCGCCGATCTGCGCGCGCGCGACGCGCTCGCCGGCCGCGCGGTGCGCTGGGCGCACGGCGAGGGGATCGCGCGCGGCACCGACGATGCGGGGCGGCTGCTCGTCGAGCTGCCCGACGGCAGCGGCACCGCGCTCGACGCGGGCGAGGTCCACCTGCGGCCGGGGGCGTAGGCACGGCCACCGCGGCGCCGGGCACGCCATCCCCGGCCGGAGGCCGCCGGCGCGCGGACGCGCAGACGAGGGCGCACGTGCCTTGAGGCGCGGCTGAGGTGCGCGGTTACGCTGTCCGGGATGCCCCGCCGCCCGCTTCTGCTGCTCGCGCTGGCGCTCGCGAGCGCGGGCGCGACGGTCGCCGTCTGGCTGGCGACGTTCGTCGTTCCGGGCGGCCGCGCGCTGGACGCGCGGGCGATGGACGCCTTCACGGGCGTCGCGCGCGCGCCGCTGAAGCCGTCGATCGCGGGCGTCGCGGTGCTCGCCGATCCGCTCCCGTTCCTCGTCGGCGCCGGCCTGCTCGTCGTCGTCGCCCTCCTGCGCCGGCGCTGGCTCATGGCGGCCGTCGTCCCGGTGATCCTGCTCGGCGCCAACGCCACGACGCAGGTCCTCAAGCCCGCGCTGGCCGACCCGCGCGGGATCGACCTCGGCGGCGCCGGGCTCATCTACCCCGGATCGTGGCCCAGCGGGCATTCGACGGCGGCGATGTCGCTCGCGCTGTGCCTCGTGCTCGTCGTCGGGCCGCGGCTGCGACCGCTCGCGGCCGTGGCCGGCGCGGGGTACGCGATCGCCGTCGGCTACGCGCTCGTCGCGCTCGGCTTCCACCTGCCCAGCGACGTGCTCGGCGGCTTCCTCGTCGCGGCCACGTTCGCGTTGCTGGGCGCCGCGGCGCTGGCGGCCCTGCAGACCCGCGCGCCGCATCGAGCGCCGGCCCGCGCTCGCGAGCCGCGCGGCGCGGCCGGGACCGCCGCGCTCGCCGGGGGCGTGGCGCTGCTCGTCGCCTGCGCCGGGTTGATCGCCGCGTCGCAGGCGCCCGGCATGACGCTCAGCGCGCTGCGCCATCCCGTCGCGATCGCCGCCGGCGCCGGGATCGCGGCGCTCGGCCTCGCCCTCACCGCCGGGCTGGCGGCCGCGCTGCGCCGCTGATGGTGCGGCCCGCCGTGCCGGCGGCGCTCGCGGGCGCCTGCGCGATCGCGGTCGTCGGGCTCTGGCTCGGAGCCAACGAGCTCGCCGCCGGGCGCGAGCTCGACGCCCGCGCGGGGGCGCAGCTCGAGCGCCTGCTGCTGCCGATCGACCGCGAGCTGCTCAAGGGCGCCAGCAGCCTCGCCGACACGCTGCCGTTCGCCGTCGGCGCGGCGGCGCTCGCGGCGCTCGCCTGGCTGCGCGGCGGACGCCGCCTCGCCGTGCCGATCGCGCTCGTCCTGCTCCTGGCGAACGTCGTCGCGCAGGTCACGCAGATCGCGCTGCGCGGCGCCCAGCAGCCGGCGTTCCCGGCCGGGTCCGCCGCCGAGGGCTCGTGGCCGAGCGGGCACGCCGCCGCCGCGATGCTGCTCGCGCTCGGCGCGATCGTCGTGGCCGGGCCGCGTCTGCGCGCGGTCACGGCCCTCGCCGGGCTCGCCTACGCGCTCGGCGTCGGCGTCGCGCTCGTCGGGCTCGGCGGGCACCTGCCGGGCGACGTGCTGGCCGGGTTCGCGACCGCGGCGGCGTTCACGGCGGCCGGCGCCGCCCTTCTCGCTCGCGGGCCGCAGCCGTCGACCGCGGGGTCCTCGCGGTCGCCGCTGCTGGCGCCCGCGCTCGGCGCGCTCGCCGGCGCGGCCGTGTTCGCGACCGGCCTCGGCAAGGCGCTCGTCACGCGGCGCGACGAGGTCGCAGCCGTCGCCCACGCGCCGCTCGTGCTCGGCGCGGCGACCGCGCTGACGCTCCTCGTCGCGCTCGGCGCCGGGGCGGCGCTCGCACTACGCCGTTAATCGGCGCACGAACGCGGCCCGCCCGCGCGTTGGTCGGGCATGCGAGGGCAGGGCGGGTCTCCATCCGCCATCGACGTGCGCGAGGTCTCGCGTCGGTTCGGCGAGCGCGACGTGCTCGCCGGCGTCTCGCTGCGCGTGGACAGCGGCGAGATCCACGCCCTGCTCGGGCCCAACGGCGCGGGCAAGACGACGCTGCTGCGCATCCTCTCCGGCCTGACGGACCCGACCTCGGGGTCTGTCGAGGTCTCGACGCGGCCGGGCCTCGTCCCGTCCGGCGACCGGACCTTCTACCTGCGCATCAGCGGCCTGGAGAACCTCGTCTTCTTCGCCCGCATGCACGGGCTGCGCCGCGCCGCCGCCAAGCGCCGCGCCGGCGAGCTGCTCGAGCTCGTCGGGCTGTCCGACGCGGCCCGCCGGCCGGTGGGGCGCTACTCGCACGGCATGCAGAAGCGCCTGTCGGTGGCCCGCGCGCTGATCGCCGAGCCCGCCGTCCTGCTCGTCGACGAGGCGACGCACGACCTCGATCCGGAGGGCGCCGAGCGGGTCCGGGCGCTCGCCCGCGAGCTCGCCGGCCGCGGCGCGGCGATCCTCTGGGCGACGCAGCGCGTCGACGAGATCCGCGGCTTCGCCGCCGCGGTGACGTTCCTGCACCACGGCAGCGTGCGCTTCGCCGGCTCGGTGCCCGAGCTCATCGCCCGGGGCGCGGTGGCCCCGCGCTACGTGCTGCGGGTGCGCAACGGAAGCGCCGCCGAGCCGCCCGAGACGGCGGCGCTGCAGCGCGCCCTCGGCGACATCGCCGAGGTGACCTCCACGGGCGACGGCGGGTACGTCCTGCTCGCCCCGCGCGAGGGCACGACGCTCGGCCGGGCGATCGCCGCGCTCGCCGCCGCCGAGCTCGACGTGCTGTCCTGCCGCCGGGAGCGCTCGGAGGTCGAAGAGGCCTTCCTCACGCTGACCGCCGCCGATCGGCAGGGCCCGCGATGACCGCTGCGCTGCTCGCGGAGGCGGGCAAGGTCGGCGCCTTCGTGCGCCGCGACCTGCTCGTCGCGTGGAGCTACAAGCTCGCGTTCTTCAGCGACCTCGTGACGATGGCGGCCCAGGCGATCGTCTTCTCGCTCATCGGCCAGCTCGTCGATCCGCAGCGCCTGCCGGTCTACGGCGGGTCGCACGCGACGTACATGGAGTTCGTCGCGATCGGGATCGTGCTCAACCTCGTCATCGCGCTGCTGCTCGAGCGCGTGGGCACCGCGATCCGCCAGGAGCAGGTCATCGGCACGCTCGAGTCGCTGCTGACGACGCCGACGCGCACCGCGACGATCCAGATCGGCTCGGCGGCGTTCGAGTTCCTCTGGGTGCCGATCCGCGCGGCGCTCTTCCTGCTCGCGATCGCGCTCGGCTTCGGGCTGGACATGCACGCCGGCGGGATCCTGCCGGCCGCCGTCGTCCTGCTGGCCTTCGTCCCCTTCGTCTGGGGCCTCGGGCTCGTCGGGGCGGGGACGATCCTCACGTTCCGGCGCGGCGGCGGCGGGGCGGTGGCGGTGGCCACCGTGCTCGGGCTCGCGTCGGGGGCGTTCTTCCCGGTCGACCTGCTGCCGGGGTGGCTGAGCTGGCTGACCGCCGTCAACCCGATCGCGATCGCGCTCGACGCGATCCGCGAGGTCCTGCTCGGCGGCGCCGGCTGGGGCGAGGTCGCGTCCGCCGTCGCGCTGCTCGCGCCGCTCTCGGCGCTGTCGGTCGCGATCGGCGTCGGCGCCTTCCGGCTCGCGCTGCGCCGCGAGCGCCGGCTCGGCACCCTGGGGCTGTACTGATGCGCTGGGAGCGCGTCGAGCAGCTCGCCGCCCGCGCGCCGGACCCTTCGGACCTGCGCTTCCACCGCCTCGAGCTCGTGGCCGCGCGCCGCCTGCGCGACGCCGGCGAGGAGCCTGCGCCCCAGCTCGGCGACGCCGAGCGGCTGGCGGCGCTCGTCGCGCTCGCGGCGCCGGTCGTGCTCGGCCGCGCGCGCGCCGCCTACGGCGGGCGGATGGCGCTCTTCAAGGGACCGGAGCTGGCGGCCCGCTACCCCGACCCGGCGCTACGCCCCTACCGCGACCTCGACCTGCTCGTCGACGACGCGCCCGCCGCGCAGGAGGCGCTGCTGGCGGCCGGGTTCGCGCCCACCGGCCTGTGGGCGGACGACCTCGAGCTGCACCATCTCCAGCCGCTGTGCTGGCCGGGCCTGCCGCTCGGCGTCGAGCTGCACTCCGGCGCGAACGTGCCGGCGGGCCTGCGGGCGCCGTCGACGCGCGAGCTGCTCGACGGCGCGCGCCCGGGACGCTTCGCCGGCGGCATCGTCGACGCGCCCGCGCCGGCGGCGCACGCGCTGCTCGTCGCCGCGCACGCCTGGGCGCACGCGCCGCTCGGCCACCTCGGCCAGCTCGTCGACACCGCCCTGCTCGCGGACGAGGCCGGCGAGGAGCAGGTCGCCGAGCTCGCCCGGCGCTGGGGCTGGGAGCGCCTGTGGCGCACGACCCGGTCGGCGATCGGCGTCGTCCTCGAGCACGGCGGGCGACCGCCCGTGGCGATCCGCGTCTGCGCGCCGCACCTCGCGGCCGCGCGCGAGCGCACGCTGCTCGAGCGCCACGTCGAGGAGCTCGCGAGCCCGTTCTTCGGCCTGCCCGCGCCGCGCGCCGCGACCGTCGCGGCGAGCGTGCTCGCCCGCCGGATCCTGCCGTCCGAGGAGGAGACGTGGGCGCGCAAGCTGCGCCGCGCGCGCCGCGCGCTGGGCAACCGGCGGCTGGCGCACTCCGAGCACGAGCGGCGGCTGGCGCCGAGCGACCTGCACGTCGGCGCCCCGCGCGGGCTGCACCCCGCGACGAGCCCCGAGCACGTCGGCGCCCCGCGCGCGCCGCACCCCGCGCCGGCTCCGGAGCCCGAGGCCCCCCGATGACCGAGCCGCTGCTGCGCCTGCGCGCGCACGCGCTGGACTGGCGCGTCATCGACGACGAGGTCGTGATGCTCGACGCCGAGCGCTCCGCGTACATGGCGACGAACCCCAGCGGCACCCTGCTGTGGGAGGCGCTGCGCGACGGGGCGACCGCGAGCGCGCTCGCCGATGTGCTCGTCGACGCCTACGGGATCGAGCACACGCAGGCGCGGTCCGACGTCGAGGCGTTCCTCGCCGACCTGCGGGCCCGCGACCTGCTGGAGGACGGGTGAGGCGCCCGCCCGGGATCGCCGCGCTGCGCGCCGCCTGGTGGGCGCAGCGGGCGCTGACCGGGGCGCGGCGCCAGCTGCGCCGCGGCGCGCTGGACGACGTCGCGCTGCCGCCTCCCCCCGCGCTCGCCGCCGACGCCGGCCGCGGCGTGCTGGCGCTCCTGCGCCGCCGCGAGCACAGCTGCCTGGAGGGCGCGCTCGTGCGCCAGCGCTGGCTGGCCGCGCGGGGCGACGCGCGCGACGTGGTGATCGGCGTCAGCGCGCCCGACGACGCCTTCGGCGCGCATGCCTGGCTCGACGGCGACCCCGTCGGGGGCGGCCCCGAGTTC
The DNA here is from genome assembly GCA_963769555.1 of uncultured Solirubrobacteraceae bacterium. Classification (GTDB taxonomy): domain Bacteria; phylum Actinomycetota; class Thermoleophilia; order Solirubrobacterales; family Solirubrobacteraceae; genus CADCVQ01. Next base: position 249,280 of record CAVYMD010000003.1, read on the forward strand.
CGGGAGCTGCGGCGCCTGCGCTCATGACCGCGGCCGCCGCCCCGGCGCTGTCGGCGCTCGACGTCGCCTGCGGGATCGTGTTCGATCCGCGCCCGCGGCCGGGCCCCCTGCCCGCAGCCGACGGCTCGCCGCAGGACGCCCTCGAGGCGGCCGTGCTCGCGGCGCTGCGGCGCCCGCCGTGCCTCGTGAGCTTCTCCGGCGGCCGCGACTCCTCGCTCGTGCTCGCCGCCGCGGCGCACGTCGCTCGCCGCGAGGGTCTCGCTCCGCCGATCCCGGCGACGAACCGCTTCGCCGGCGTGCCGCAGGCCGACGAGACGCGCTGGCAGGAGCAGGTCGTCGCCCACCTCGGCCTGGCCGACTGGCAGCGCGTGGAGCTGACCGACGAGCTCGACGCGATCGGGCCCTACGCGCAACGGCTGCTGCGCGCGCACGGCCTGCTGTGGCCGTTCAACGTCCACTTCCATGCCCCGCTCGTCGAGGCCGCGCGCGGCGGCGCGCTGCTGACCGGGCTGGGCGGCGACGACCTGCTCGCGGCGGCCCGGCGCCGGCCCGCGGCGGCGAGCCGACCGCGCGCGCTGGCGCGAGCGCTGCTGCAGCGCTCGCCGCGCCGCGTCCGCGCGGCCGTCATCGCGCGCCGCACGCCGCTGCCGTTTCCCTGGCTGCTGCCCTCCGGGCGGCGGGCGGCGACCCGCGCGATGGCCGCCGAGGCGGCCGCCGGGCCGCGCGGCCCGCTCGCGGCGCGGATGGCGTTCGCGCTCGGCGCGCGCTACCTGCGCCTGGCGCGCGAGTCGCTCGCCGTCTGCGCCACGGCGGACGACGTCCTGCTCGAGCACCCGCTCTGCGCGCCTGAGCTGTGGAGCGCGGTCGCCGCCGCGGGCGCCGGGCGCCGCGGCTTCGACGACGACGAGCGGCTGCTGAGCGGGCTGTTCGGGGACCTGCTGCCCGGCGCGCTCGCCGCCCGCGCCGACAAGGCGAGCTTCGACCCGGTGTTCTGGCAGCGCCACAGCCGCGCGTTCGCCCGCGAGTGGGACGGGAGCGGGATCCCGCGCGAGCTCGTCGACGGCGATGCGCTCGCCGCGCACTGGCGCTCCGGCGCGCCGCTGCCGCAGTCGCTGACGCTGCTGCAGGCCGCCTGGCTGGCGGCGGCGGGCGCCGACGGGTAGCCGGCCGCCCATCGCCAAGTGCGATGTGTCACACATCCTGGCCGCCGTGGCTCACCTACCCCTACGGCCAGTACCGCGTCCAGACGTACCGGTTTATGGTTGGACTCCCGATACGGACGGTCTGAGGACTCACGATGACGACTTTCGCCACGACACCCCCGTATGAGCCGCCGGCGCTGCGCGTGCTCGGCTCGGTGCACGAGCTCACCCAGAGCAAGCAGCTGACGCTGCTCGGGGACGCGATCCTCTTCGGCGGCCCGACCGGCGGCATCCTGTCGGTCGTCAACGGCTCCTAGCGGACGCGCGTCTCGAGCGGCCGGCGCGGCGCCGGCTCAACCTCCGCCCGCCGCAAGCCGCTCCTCGAGCAGCCGCACCGACCCGGCCAGCGAGGACCAATCGCGGGGGCGCCGCAGCTCGAGACACGGCAGGGAGCTGAGCCCGACGAGCGCGGCCGGATCGGCGGGCAGCAGGCGCACGGCGCGGTGCGGGACGATCGTCTGCAGGCGCGCGGCACCGCGGATCGCCGTCAGCGAGGGGGCCTCATCGCCCCAGGCGAGCACGATCCAGCCGCGCAGCTCGACCTCGGCCGCGACGGGCTCGAGCCGAAGGCGCCAGCGGTCGCGCAGCCCGACGCGGCCGAGCGGCTCGCCGGCCCCGAGCCGCCGCGAGGCGTCGCTCCGCAGATCGATCGCCCGCGGACCGGCCTGCGCCCGGCGCCCGTCGATCACGAGCAGGTCGTCGGTCAGCACGGGGTGTCCGGCGAGCGCGAGCGCGGCGAGCGTCGAGCTCTTGCCCGCCTCCTTGTCGCCGAGCAGGCCCCACGCGCCGTCGCCGAGCACGACCGCGCCCGCGTGGAAGCTCTCGCGGCCCAGCCAGCGCGACGCCACGGCGGCGACGGGCGCGAGGTGGGGATGCACGAGGGCGCCGGGAGCCGGGCGCTCGGGCAGCACGAGCTGCGCCCGCAGGCCGGCCCGCTCGAGCTCCACCCAGCCGCCGCCCGCCAGGAGCAGGCGCGCGCGGGCGTCCGAGACGTGCTCGCGCTCGGGCGGCGGGGCGGCGTCGATGCGGCAGCCGAGCTCGAGCGCGGGCCACGCGGCCGGCGCGTCGACGAGCAGACCGCGCGCACCGGCGTCGGCGCCGCGCAGGGTGAAGCCGTAGGCGCCGCGCTCAGGCGGCCGACTCGACACCGTCGTCGAGCGAATCCGAGTCCGGGGGATCGGCCGCGGCCGCGGGCGCACGCTTGGGCCGGGAAGGGGCGCGCCGGCGCTTGGGCTCCGGGGCGGGCTCGCCATCGCCGGCGGCCTCCGGGCTCGCGGTCGCGCGGGAGCGGCGCTTGGGCTTCGCGGCCTCCTCGGCGGCGGCGTCGCCCGCGGCCTCCGGGGTCGCGGTCGCGCGAGGACGGCGCTTGGGCTTCGCGGCCTCCTCGGCGGCGGCGTCGCCCGCGGCCTCCGGGGTCGCGGCGGCGCGGCGGCCGCGCCTGGGCTTGGGCTTGGGCTTGGGGTCGTCCGACGCGGCGGGCGGGTCGGCCGCGGGGCCGCGCGCCGCGGCCAGCGCGGCGGCGGCATCGGCGATCGCCGACACGGCCGTCGCGTCGTCGACCGGCGGCTCCGGCGCCCTGCGCGAACGGGAGCGCGAGCGTCGCGTCGCGGTGCGCTGCTGCGCCTGGCCATCCTGCGGCGACTCCCCGTCCGGGGCGCCCTGCGACACCTCCGCCTCCTGGACCGGCGCGCGCTCGGGGTTGCGGTCGCGCTGGGCGCGGCGGCCGTTGCGCGAGCGGCGCGAGCGCTGCGGGGCGGGCGCGCCCTCGCCGGCCTCGCCCTCGCCTCCGCCGCCGTTGCGCGCAACCCCGACGGCGGTCGCCTCGCTGACGCCGTCGGCGCCCTCCGCGCCCCCGCCCTTCTTGCGGCGGCGGCGGTTGCCGCGGCGGCCGCGGCTCTTGGGGAAGTTGCGCAGGAGCTCGCGCGACAGGGCGCTCGGCTTGCGCGCCAGGCGCGTCCGGGCGCCGCGCAGGATCTCCTCGCCCTCGGGCGAGTGCGCGACCGCGGCCGCGAGCAGCGCGGCGCTCAGGCGCCGGTCCTGCTTGCGCGCGGCGTGCACGAGCCGGCGGGCGTTGCGGCCGTGCGCGGCACCGCTGGAGTTCACGAGCAGCCCGAGCAGGCGCTTGGTCTCCGGCCAGCGCTGCACGGCGTACTCCTCGTGGACCTCGCGCGTGTAGGAGGCCAGCCGCCAGATCCAGGCGTTGGCCTGGTCGCGGCGGCCGATGCGCTTCTCGGCGAGCGCGAGCAGCATGACCTTCGTGCCCTCGCGGCGCTCCTCGCGCGTCCACGTGCCGATGACGTCGACGGCGGTGTCGAAGGCCTCGCCGTCGCGCGAGGCGGCGATCTCCTGCAGCGCGCGGACGCGCAGCTGCGGGTTCTTGTTGCGCTGCACGGCGGTCAGCAGGAAGGCGCGCTTGAACTCGCCGCCGCGGTCGAAGTGCAGCATCGCCCGCGCGCGGCGCCAGCCGCTCGGGGCGACGCGCGCACCCGCGAGCGCGGCCCACTGGATCTGCTCGCCGTAGGGCAGGTGCTCGACGGCGATCCGCCACAGCTCGCGTTCGAAGACCTCGATCCGCCGATCCTCGTCGGACGTCACCGGCAGGACGCGGCGCTCGACGCGCACGCGCCGGCCGCGGCCCCGGCGGACCGGCCCGACGACGATCGCGCCACCGCGGTAGACGTCGCGGTCCAGCAGCGAGTGCAGCGTCACGACGGGATCGTCGTTCTTCGTGTCCGGCGCGACGAAGTCGACGACGATGCCGGCCTCCTTGCCGGGGTGGCGGCGCGTCACGCGGCCGACGCGCTGCTGATAGATGCGCTTGGAGGCGGTCGGCGCGAGGTGCATGCAGACGGTGGCGCGCGGCGAGTTCCAGCCCTCGGCGAGCAGCTGGGCGTTGACGAGCACGTCGATGTCGCCGCGCTCGTAGCTGGCGAGGATCTCGGCGAGCTCGCGCTTGGGCGTCTCGCCGGAGACGCCCATCGCCTTCATCCCCTGCTCGCGGAAGGCCTCGGCGACGTTGTAGGCGTGGCGCACGCCGGCGGCGTAGACGACGCCCGGCACGCCGTTGAAGCGCGACTTGTAGAGGTCGGCGACCGCGAAGTTGAACGGGCCCTGGTCGAGCAGCTCGGCGAGCATCTCCTGGTCGAACTCGGTGTCGACCTCGCCGCGTCGCAGTGGCACCTTGGCGATGTTGCGCACGCCGGGGCCGGGCGGGATGCGCACGCAGCGCAGCGGCGAGATGACCCCGCGCCGCGCCGCCTGCGCGAGATCGAAGCGCGAGGTCTGCGTCGGGAACAGGTCGGTGACGTGGCGCGCGATGAGCGCGCCGGTCGCCGTCATGCCGATGAAGATCGGCCCGGACCACTCGCGGATCGCGGCGCTCGTCTTCTCGCCGAGCGCGGTGTGGGCCTCGTCGCAGATGACGATCGAGTAGGCGGGCGAGATGTTGCCCGCGTTGCGCACGAACCACTGGTAGGTCTCGACCGTCACCGGGCCGGTGGCGGCGTCCTGCCCCTTGAGCAGGGCGGGCGTGACGCGCTTGGCGTAGCCGCGCTGCTCGAGCTCGCCGTGGAACTGGTCGACGAGGTTGCGCCGGTGCGTGAGGATGAGGATGCCGCCGGTCCGCGATGCGTCGACGAAGCCCATCGCGGCGACGGTCTTGCCGGCGCCGGTGGCGTGCTCGAACCAGAAGCGCTTGTGGGCGTTGGGGTCGTCGGGCGCCTCGTCGAGCTGGTCCTCGTCGAGGCCCGGGCCGTCCTCGTCGGACTCGTCGTCGTCGGACTCGTCCTCGTCCTCGTCGTCGTCGTCGTCGTCGTCGCCCATGTCGATCTCGACCTCGAAGTCCAGCGGCTCGATGACCTCGGGCTCCTCGTCGTCGTCCTCGTCGTCGACGACGACGGCGGCGTACGCGTCGTCCTCGTCGTCGTCGTCCTCGTCGTCGACGGCGAGCACCGGCGCCGCGCTGGGCGCGGATCCGCCGTTCGTGCGCTGCGCCTCGGCGAGCAGCGCCGTCAGCGTGCCCGACAGCGCGTCCACCTGATGCGGGTTCAGCGACGTGCCGTCGGCGAGCTTGGGCTCGTCCTCCGCCAGGACGCGCTCGAGGCCGAGCATGAGCGAGAAGCGCCGCCGCCAGTCCGTCGAGGGGACCTTCGCGCCGGCGTCGATCTCGGCGATCGCAGCCTCCAGCGCGCGACGCCGTGCGGTGCCGGGAGCGAGCGCGATCTCCGCCGGCTCGCCGGGCAGCACGAACTCCTCGCGGGTGAACTTCGCCGCGCGCCGGATGTCGGACGGATTGGGAACGGACGTGGCCGCGACGGCCACTGGCGTGGGATCAGCCAAGATCGGCTTCCTGCTCGGACGTGAGGTGGATCGCGTGCACGAGCCTCCGCGATCCAGGTTCCGGGACGGATCCCGGAGGCGCGAGTGGGGCGCGACGGCGAAACGACCCGGCCTTACCCGCGTGAGGCGGAGCATAGCGAACGGCCGCGGTACGGGGCGCCGCAAATCGGCGGTGTGCCACCCTCTCCGGCGTGCGCAAGGCGATCATCGCGACCGGCGCCCTCGTCGTCGCCGGGGCCGTCGCCATCGGCGTCCTGCAGGCCGCCGGCTCCGACCGCGCGGGCGACTCGGCGGCACGGCCGCTCAGCCGCGCGGCCGTCTCGCGCGCGGTCGCGGGCGCGCCGCCCGCGCTCGCCGCGCTGCGCAGGCGCGTCAACGAGCTGACGCCGGGCGGGTCGCGCGCGCTCGACGCGCAGTTGCGCGCGCTGCGCGGCCATCCCGTCGTCGTGAACCTCTGGGCGTCGTGGTGCGACCCCTGCCGCTTCGAGCTGCCCTTCTTCCAGCGCCAGGCGGTGCGGCGCGGAGCGCGGGTCGCGTTCCTCGGCGTCAACTCCGGCGACGAGCGGGCGGCAGCGCGGAGCCTGAGCGCGCGCTACCCGATGCCCTACCCCTCCTTCGAGGACCCCCGCCAGGCGGTCGGCGGGCGGCTCGGCGTGCGCGGGCTGCCGGCGACGGCCTTCTACGACGCCTCGGGCGGCCTCGTCCTCGTCCACCAGGGCGTCTTCTCCAGCGAGGCCAAGCTGTCGGCGGCGATCGACCGCTACGCGCTCGGCGCGACCGCGCGCTGAGCGCGCCCGCGCGTCGTCATAGTGCAGCGGGTCGTGTCCGAGATCCGCATCGACCCGCTCACCGGCCTGCGCGCGATCGTCGCCACCGCGCGCAGCGCGCGCCCCGGCGGCGAGCTGTCGGTCGCGCCGCCGGAGGCGATCGACCCGGCCGGCGATCCCTTCGCGGAGGGCAACGAGCACCACACGCCGCCCGAGCTGCACGCGGTGCGGCCCGCGGGCGGCGCGGCCGACGGGCCGGGCTGGAGCGTGCGGGTCGTGCCCAACCGCTACCCCGCGCTGGACGACGTCGAGCCCGACCCCGAGCCCGACGCGCGCCCGGAGCTCTACACGGCGCTCGCCGCGCGCGGCGCGCACGAGGTCATCGTCCACAGCCCCGAGCCGGTCGGCTCGCTCGCGGATCTGCCGGTCGAGCAGGTCCAGCTCGCGCTGGAGGTCTGGCGCGAGCGCATCCGCGCGCACGACGGCGCCTCCTACGTGCACCTGTGCGTCAACGAGCGCCGCGAGGCGGGCGCGACGCAGCCGCACACGCACGCGCAGCTCTTCGCCCTGGGCTTCGTGCCGGCGATCGTCGCCCGCGAGCGCGAGCGCTACGGCGCCCACGCGACGCGCACGATGGGCGGCAACCTGCTCGAGGACCTCGTGCAGGAGGAGGTGCGCCGCCGCGAGCGGGTCGTGGCGATCGACGACGAGGCGGTGCTGACGTGCCCGTACGCGTCGCGCACGGAGTACGCGCTCATGATCGCGCCGCGGCGCGCCCGCGCGCGCTTCGAGGACGACGGGGCGACCGCGGCGGCGATGCTGCACGACGGGCTCTCGCGGCTGCGCCGGCGCTTCGGCGCCAGCCCGCCGCTGAACCTCTGGGTGCGCACGGCGCCGCGTGACGCCGAGCGCTTCTGCTGGCGCATCGACGTCGTGCCGCGGCTGACGTACGACGCGGCCTTCGAGCTCGGCAGCGGCGTGCAGCTCAACACGGTCGCCCCCGAGCGCGCCGCCGCCGAGCTGCGCGACGCGTAGCCCGCGGTCCGGCGCATGCTCGCGCTCGCGCTGGCGATCGCCGCCTCCGTCGCCGCCGGCGTGCTCTCCCACCGCCGCTTCGGCGCCGGCGCGCTGGCCCTCACGCGCCGCCTGCTGGGCGCCATGCTCTACGTCGCGCTTCCGTTCGTCGTCTTCTTCGTGCTCGCGCGCGCCGAGCTGAGCGCGGGCGCCGGCGCGGGCCTGCTGCTCGGCTACGCGTCGCTGGCGGCCGTCGGGCTCGTGGCCTGGGCCATCGCGACGCGGGTGCTCGCGCTCGCGCCGCCCGCGGCGGCGATGGTCGTGGTCGCCTCGATCATGGGCAACACGGGGTTCTTCGGAGCCCCGCTCGTCGCGACGCTGCTCGGCCGCGACGACCTCGGCCCCGCGATCACCTACGACGCGCTCGTCAGCGGCCCGATGTTCTTCGTCGTCGCCTTCGCGGTCGCCGCGGCGATGACGACGCGCGGCGAGTCCGCCGGCCTGCGCGTGCGCGCCTTCGTCCTGCGCAACCCGCCGCTCGTGGCACTCGCGGCCGCGCTCGTGGCGCCCGACGCGCTCGCCCCGGACGCGCTCGTCGACGCGGCCCACGTCGTGCTCCTCGCGCTCGCCCCGGTGGGCTTCTTCATCGTCGGCGTCCAGCTCGCGGCAGAGGGAACGGGCTTTCCGCCGGCGCTCGGCGCGCCGGTCGCGGTGGCCGTCGCCCTGCGCCTGGCGCTCGCCCCGCTCGCGCTGCTCGGCCTCGTGGCGGCGACCGGCGCCGACGTCCCGGTCGCCTACCTCGTCCAGGCGGCGATGCCGGTCGGGGTCAACGCGCTCGTCGTCGCGCACGCCTTCGGCCTGGATCGAGCGATCGCCGCCGCCGCGCTCGCGTGGTCGACCGCGCTCGCGCTCGCGGGCGCGCTCGCGGCGGCGGCGGTCCTCTGAGCGAGGGTCGCGCCGACGGCCGGGGGTGGCGACCGAGGACCGGGGCGGCGTGGCAGGATGGCGCGCATGGCACGCATCGGACTTCTGACAGGCGGCGGCGACTGCCCCGGCCTCAACCCCGTCATCCGCGGGATCGTTCGCAAGGGCATCGACCACTACGGCCACGAGATCCTCGGGTTTCGCAAGGGCTGGAAGGGCGTGCTCGACAACGATGCCATCGAGCTGACGCGCGAGAACACGAGCGGCATCCTGCACAGGGGCGGCACGATCCTCGGGACCTCGCGCACGAACGTCTACAAGACCGACAACGGCGAGGCGCGCGTCCTCGCCACGCTGAAGGAGCGCGGGATCGACGTGCTCATCCCGATCGGCGGCGACGACACGCTCGGCGTCGCGCGCAAGCTCTTCGCGGCCGGCTTCCCGACGGTCGGCGTCCCCAAGACGATCGACAACGACCTCAACGCGACGGACTTCACGTTCGGCTTCCAGACCGCCGTGCAGATCGCGACGGAGGCGATCGACCGCCTGCACTCGACGGCGGAGTCGCACGACCGCGTCATCGTCTGCGAGGTCATGGGCCGCGACGCGGGCTGGATCGCCTGCTGGTCGGGCATGGCCGGCGGCGCCGACGTCATCCTCGTCCCCGAGCGCCCGTTCGACATCGAGGAGGTCTGCGACCACATCCGCAACCGCCACGAGAACAGCGGCAAGACGTTCTCGATCGTCGTCGTCGCCGAGGGCGCGACGCGCGCCGACGGCGGCGAGGCCGCGACCGCGACCGACAGCCTCGACTCCTTCGGCCACGTGCGCCTGGGCGGGATCGCCTTCGAGCTGGAGAAGGAGATCGAGGAGCGCACGGGCTACGAGAGCCGCGCGACCGTGCTCGGCCACATCCAGCGCGGCGGCTCGCCGGTCGCCTTCGACCGCGTGCTCGGCACCCGCTTCGGCGTCGCCGCGATCGACGCCGCCTCCAACGGCGACTTCGGCAAGATGGTCGCCCTGCACGGGACGTCGATCGAGCTCGTGCCGCTCGAGGACGCCCTGGACGAGCCCAAGCTGCTGGACCCCGAGCTGTTCGAGACGGCGCGGGTCTTCTTCGGGTAGCGGCGGCGCGCGTGCGGGCGCTCGTCCAGCGCGTCACGCGCGCGGCCGTTCGCGTCGACGGCGCGGTCGTCGCGCAGATCGGGCCGGGACTCCTCGTGCTGCTCGGGGTGACGCACGACGACGACGAGGCCCGCGCGGTCAAGCTTGCGCGCAAGGTCGGCGCGCTGCGCGTCTTCGCCGACGCGCAGGGACGCATGAACGAGCCGCTCGGCGACCGCGAGGCGCTCGTCGTCAGCCAGTTCACGCTCTACGGCGACGCGAGCCGCGGCAACCGACCGTCGTACGTCGCCGCGGCCCCCGCCGCCGTCGCCGAGCCGCTCTACGAGGCGTTCCGCGCGGAGCTCGCGGCCGCGGGTGGGATCTTCGGCGCCGACATGGCCGTCGAGCTCGTCAATGACGGACCGGTCACCCTCCTGCTCGAGGGCTAGAGCACACTCACTGAAAATCAGGGGAGTTCGACTGAAAGCTCGATTTGACGTGTCGCGTAGCGGGGTTATGGTCAGCGGCGCGCGGACCGGCACATGCGCGAAGCGCGCAGATCGGGGACGAACGTCCGTCGTCCCCGTCGTGTCTGGAGGCAGGGAGATGTCGCTACTTCCCCACAGAGAGCCGCCGCGGACGCGCCCCCCGCGCGACGCGCGGACCTTCGGCTCGGATCTGACCGTCGGCGAGCGCGAGGCCATGGCGACCGAGCGCGACCACCAGGGCCATGCCCGCGACGTGGGCGGGCGCACGCGCGACCAGCTCGCCGACCTGCGCGACCGCGTCGCCGTGGCGCGCGACGCCGGCTGGACGGCCCGGCCGGTCGCCCACGAGGCCGGCCCCGACGAGCTGCGGCGCCTGCTCGCCCAGGAGCGCCGGCGCGCGACGAGCGATCGCATGCTCGCCGCCGACGACCGCGCCGCGGCGTGCCTGGACCGCGCGGCCGCCGCGGAGGATCGCGACCTCGCGGCGCGGGACCGGCTGCTGGCCGCGGCCGACCGCGCGGCGGCGCGGCGCACCCTCGCAGGCTGAGCGATCCGGGCGCGGGCGAGCCGCTCTGCGCGCTGCGGCCCGTCGGCGCGGGCGCGCCCTAGACTGCCGGGCCATGCCCGTCGAGCCACGCGTCGTCCCCCGCTTCGTCGCCGAGCCGCCCCAGGAGCCGCTGCCCTACGGCCGCTGGGCCGGCACCCTCGAGCGCCACTTCCTCGGCGCCTGCGATGCCGTCGATCCCGGCGACGACGAGCTCGGCGATCCCGGCGAGATCGCGTTCTACCCCGACCGCACCTGGCACGGGCGGACGTTCGTCCCGGCGACGACGCTGACGTCCAACGGCTTCGAGCTGTTCGGCTACGTCTCCTTCCGGCCCGGCGGGGAGGACCGCGAGCCGACCGAGTTCGACGCGGTCGCCGACTTCACCGAGGACACGGCCGAGGCCAACCCGGAGTGGAAGCTCGACCTCTGCGACGAGGTCGTCGGCAGCTGGCGCGGAGAGAACGGCAAGACGGCGCAGATGACGCTCGTCTGGGGGCGCCCGCTCGTCACCGGCGGCGCCGTCGTGACCGGAGAGCTGGCGGGCCTGACCGTCGACCAGTGCCCGCTCGTCGAGGGCCGCTTCACGCTGCTGGCCCCCGACGGCTACCGCGGCGACACGCTCGACTGCCGGCTCTACGACGCCAAGGGCGCCGAGCTCGCGTACGAGTCGCTCTACGAGGACGACGAGGACGACGGCTGAGCGACGCGATGGAGCTCGAGCAGGCCATCCGCACCCGCCGCACGCACAAGGCGTACGCGGCGCCGCCGCTGGACCGCGCGACGCTCGACGAGCTCTTCGAGCTCGCGCGCTGGGCGCCGAACCACAAGCTCACGAACCCCTGGCGCTTCCGGGTGCTCGGGCCGCGCGCGCTGGCGGCGCTCAAGGCGGCCACCGAGGACCGCGTCGCCGCCGCCAAGCTCGACCGCGCGCCGACGCTCGTCGCGGTGTCGGCGCGGCAGACCGGCGACCCGGTCATGGACGAGGAGGACATGCTCGCCACGGGCGCTGCCGCCTACATCGTGCTGCTCGCCGCGCACGGGCGGGGCCTGGCCGGCTACTGGCGCACGCCAGGCGTCCTGCGCTGCGCGGCGGGGCGGGCGGCGCTCGGGGTCGGCGAGGACGAGCACGTGCTCGGGCTGCTGCACCTCGGCCATCCGCGCCAGGAGCCTCGAGTGCCCGAGCGCGCGCCGGTCGCGACCTTCGTCGACCACCTGGGCTGATGGAGCTTCGTCGCCACACGCGGGGTCGGAGTAAGGTGAGCTTGAGGCGTCGGATGTACCTCGACGTTCAATTGGCTCGTCCGGGGAACAGGATCGTCATCGAACATCTCCTTCACGCGGGTCCGCGCGCGGCATGAGCGCCGGGCCCAGCGAGCTGCTGCACGACGGCGGCCAGGACCCGCTCGCGGGCGGAGCGCCCGACGGCGCCGCCGGCGACATCGCCGCCAGGTCGCCGCTGCAGCTGTTCTGGGCGCGCCTGCGGCGCGATCGCGTCGCGATGACCGCGCTGGCGTTCATCGTCCTGCTCGTCGGCCTCGCCGCCGCCGCCCCGCTCGTGGCGTCGCTGGCCGGCACGCCGGGGCCCAACGTCCAGAACGCCAAGGCGCTGGACACGTTCGGAACCCCGACAGGGCCCAGCGGCGCGCACCCGCTCGGCGTCGACACGCTCGGCCGCGACGTCCTCAGCCGGGTGCTGTACGGCGCCCGCGTCTCGCTGCAGGTCGCGCTCATCGCCACGGTGCTGTCGATGCTCATCGGCGTCGTCGTGGGCCTCGTCGCCGGCTACTACCGCGGCTGGGTCGACGCGGGGCTGTCGCGGCTCATCGACGTCGTGCTCGCCTTCCCGATCCTGCTGCTCGCGCTCGGCCTGGCGGCCGCCTGCTCGCTGGGCAACGGCTGCCTCGGCGGGGCGATCAAGCCCGGCCTGACGGTCGTCATCTTCGTCATCGTCGCCGTGAACTGGACGTTCATCGCGCGGATCGTGCGCGGCCAGGTGCTCTCGCTGCGCGAGAAGGAGTTCGTCGAGGCGGCGCGCTCGCTCGGCGCCTCGGACCGCCGCATCATCTTCCGCGAGCTGCTGCCCAACCTCATCGCGCCGATCATCGTCTACAGCACGCTCATCATCCCGCAGAACATCCTGCTCGAGGCGGCGCTGTCCTTCCTCGGCGTGGGCGTCCAGCCGCCGAACGCCAGCTGGGGCGCGATGATCGCCGACGCGACGTCGATCTTCGATTCGGCATGGTGGTACATGGTCTTCCCGGGTAGCGCCCTGCTGCTCACCGTGCTCGCCTTCAACCTCCTCGGCGACGGGCTGCAGGACGCCCTGAACCCGCGGGGAACCAGATGACCGCAACGCACAACGTCGTTGCTCGCCAGGGGGCGAGCAGCCTGACCGCAAGAAAGGGGTCTGTATGCGCAGATTCAACGTGACCGGGCTGCTGGGCCTCGTCGCAGCCCTGGCGCTCGCCGCGTCCGGCTGTGGTGGAAGCAGCGACAAGACCGACGGCACGTCCGCCGGCGGCGACTCGAGCGACGTCTCGGGCAAGAAGGGTGGCAAGATCACCGTCCTCTCGATCGACGACGTCGACAGCCTCGATCCGGGCTACTGGTACTACCAGTACGACTACATGGCGCTCGGGCAGACGACGCAGCGCATGCTCTACGGCTGGGAGCCCGACAAGACCGAGCCGACGCCCGACATCGCCGCCGCGATGCCGGAGACCTCGCCGGACGGCAAGACCGTCACGATCAAGCTCAAGCCGAACATCAAGTACAGCGCCCCGCTGGCGGATCGCACGGTCAAGTCGGCGGACATCAAGTACGCGCTCGAGCGGGCGTTCACGCCGAAGGTCGGCAACGGCTACGTCTCGGTCTACCTCGCCTCCCTGAGCGGCCTGAAGGACTTCACCTCCGGCAAGGCCAAGGAGATCGCGGGCATCCAGGCGCCCGACGACACGACGCTCGTCCTCAAGCTCGACTCGCCCTCGGGCGTCATCTCCAACGGCCAGGTGCTGGCGCTGCCGGCGACCGCCGCCGTGCCGAAGGACTACGCCGCCAAGTACGACAAGGGCAAGGTGTCGACGTACGGCCAGCACCAGGTCTTCACCGGCCCGTACATGATCGCCAACGACGGCAAGGGCAAGCTCACCGGCTACACGGCGGGCAAGAAGATCGAGCTCGTGCGCAACCCCAGCTGGGATGCGTCGACCGACTTCCGGCCGGCCTACGCCGACACGATCACGCTGCTGGGCGGCAACGACATCAGCGTCGCCAGCCGCCGGATCCTGTCGGGCACGGGCTTCCTCAGCGGTGACTTCGCGGCGCCGCCGACCGACATCCTCAAGTCCGCGCTGCGGGCCAACAAGGATCAGCTGTCGATCGAGCCCAGCCAGGGCAACCGCTACATGTCGCTGAACACGAAGATCAAGCCGTTCGACAACGTCAACGTCCGGCGCGCGGTCTCGGCCGCGATCGATCGCGACACGCTGCGGCTGACCCGCGGCGGGGAGACGCTCGGCCCGACCGCGACGCACTTCCTCCCGCCCGAGATCCCGGGCTTCGAGGAGGCGGGCGGCCTGGAGGGCCCCGGCTTCGACTTCTCCAGCAACCCGAAGGCGGACCTCGACCTCGCCATGGAGTACATGAAGAAGGGCGGCTACCCGACCGGCAAGTACACCGGCAAGGCGCTGCTCATGGTCGGCGACAACCAGCCGCCGGCGTCGAAGACCGGCGAGGCGATCCAGAGCCAGCTCGAGGCGCTCGGTTTCAAGCTGAACTACCGCCAGGTCTCGCACCCGACGATGTACTCGAAGTTCTGCCAGGTGCCCAAGGCCAACGTGGCGATCTGTCCGAACCTCGGCTGGGGCAAGGACTTCTTCGACGGTCAGTCGATGCTCGATCCGATCGCCAACGGCAAGAACATCGTGCAGACCGGCAACGTCAACTCGGCGCAGGTCGACGACCCGAAGATCAACGCAGCGCTCGACGAGGCGACGCAGGAGACCGATCCCGCCAAGCGCGCCGAGCTCTACGGCGAGATCGACAAGATGCTCACCGAGGGCGCCTACTACGTCGTCTGGCTGTGGGACAACCAGATCGACCTGCGGTCCAAGAACATCCAGGCCGTCCGCAACAAGTTCAACTCGTCCTGGGATCTGACGTACAGCTCCGTCAAGTGAGCCGCCACGTCTGAGACCGACCATCGCGCAGCGCCGGCGCCCCGTCACGGGGCGCCGGCGACCGCGTGCCCGCCATGACCCGCTACATCGTCAGAAGGCTCATCTGGGTCGGCTTCCTGCTCTTCGCGGTCAGCCTGCTCACCTTCGTCATCTTCTTCCTGCTGCCGTCGGCCGATCCCGCAGCGCTGCGCGCCGGCCGCCACCCGACGCCCGAGCTCGTCGAGCAGATCCGCACGCAGCTCGGCCTCGACCGCCCGTGGTACGTCCAGTTCGGCGACTACCTCAAGGACGTCGTCCTGCACTTCGACCTGGGCTTCAGCTACCAGAGCTCGCTGCCGGTCCGCGAGCTCATCTTCGAGCGCCTCCCCGCGACGATGTCGCTGGCGCTGGGCGCCGCCGTCGTCTGGATCACGATCGGCATCACCGTCGGCCTCGTCTCCTCGTACTGGCCGCGCAGCATCGCCGACCGGATCGCGATGGGCGGCTCGCTCGTGGCGATCTCGGCCCCCGTCTACTGGCTCGGCCTCGTCGCGCTGTACCTCTTCGCCGACGACATCGGGCGGTTCAAGATCTTCCCCGGTGCCGGCAGCTACGTCCCGCTGACCGAGGACCCGGTCTCGTGGTTCACGTCGCTGCTGCTGCCGTGGTTCGTCCTCGCCGGCACGTTCGCCGCCGTCTACGCGCGCCTGCTGCGCTCGACGATGCTCGACACGCTGTCGGAGGACTACATCCGCACCGCCCGCGCGAAGGGCCTGACCGAGCGCCGCGTCGTGCTGCGCCACGGGCTGCGCAGCGGCATCACCCCGATCGTCACGACCGCCGGGCTGGACCTCGGCGTCGTCCTGGGCGGGGCGATCCTCACCGAGAGCGTCTTCAACATCCCGGGCATCGGCCGCCTGGCCTATGACTCGATCGTCAACTCCGACCTGCCCGTCATCCAGGGCACGGTGCTCGTCGGCGCGTTCTTCATCGTCGTCTCGAACCTCGTCGTCGACATCCTGTACGCCTTCATCGATCCGCGGGTGCGCTACTGATGGCCCTGCTCGAGGTCAGCGACCTGCGCGTCTCCTTCCGCACCGACGACGGCGTCGTGCACGCCGTCGACGGCATGAGCTACAGCGTCGACGCCGGGCGCTCGCTCGGCATCGTCGGCGAGTCCGGCTCGGGCAAGTCGGTCTCGAGCCTGTCGGTCATGGGGCTCACGCGGGCCCGCAACGCGACGATCTCAGGCTCGATCAAGCTCGCCGGGCGCGAGCTCGTGACGGCGCCGTCGGAGGAGCTGCGCAAGGTGCGCGGCGACGACATCGCGATGGTCTTCCAGGACCCGCTGTCCTCGCTGCACCCGTTCTACAAGGTGGGCGACCAGCTCGTCGAGGCGGTGCGGGCGCACCGCGACGTCTCGCGGGCACAGGCGCTGGACCGCGCGCTGGAGATGCTCGACCTCGTCGGCATCCCCGACGCGCGCGGCCGCGTCAACAGCTACCCGCACGAGTTCTCCGGCGGCATGCGCCAGCGCGTCATGATCGCGATGGCGCTCGTCAACGACCCGAAGGTGCTCATCGCCGACGAGCCCACGACGGCGCTCGACGTCACCGTGCAGGCGCAGATCCTCGAGCTCATGGCGCGCCTGCAGCGCGAGCGCGACATGGCGATCGTCATCATCACGCACGACCTCGGCATCGTCGCCGAGCTGACCGACGAGATCGCGGTCGTCTACGCCGGGCGGATCGTCGAGCAGGGCCCGACGACGGCGATCTTCGCGGCCCCGCAACACCCGTACACCTGGGGGCTGCTGCAGTCCATCCCGCGCCTGGACCGGCCCCCGGGCACCGATCTCGTGGCGATCCCCGGGCGGCCGCCGAGCCTCATCAACCGCCCGAGCGGCTGCCATTTCCACCCGCGCTGCCCGTACGTCCAGCCCCGCCACCGCGAGGTCGACCCGGCGCTCGCGCCCGCCGGCGACGACCCGCGCCACACCGTCGCGTGCCTGCTCGACGCCGAGGTGCGCGCGGCGCTGTGGCGCTCGCTGCGCGGCGGCGCCACGCCGCAGGCGGCGCGGGCGGCCGTCGGCCTGACGGACGCCGCCGCCGCGCGGGAGCCGGCGCCATGAGCGCGCTCCTGGAAGTCCGCGACCTCGTCAAGCACTTTCCGCTCACCGAGGGCGTCATCCGCCAGAAGCAGGTCGGCGCCGTGCAGGCCGTCGACGGCGTCTCGTTCGACGTGCGCCAGGGCGAGACGCTCGGCATCGTCGGCGAGTCGGGGTGCGGGAAGTCGACGACGGCGCGCCTGCTGCTGCGCCTGCTCGACCCGACGTCCGGCTCGGTGACGTTCGACGGGCGCGACATCACCCATCTCGGGCGGCGCGACCTGCGCCCGCTGCGGCGCGAGATGCAGATGATCTTCCAGGACCCGTACTCGTCGCTGAACCCGCGCCGCACCGTCGGCTCGATCATCGCCGAGCCGTTCGCGATCCACGGCGTCGCCGACGAGGGCACCGAGCGCAAGCGCGCGGTGCAGGAGCTCATGGAGCAGGTCGGCCTGAACCCCGAGCACTACAACCGCTACCCGCACGAGTTCTCCGGCGGCCAGCGCCAGCGGATCGGCGTCGCCCGCGCGGTGGCGCTGCGGCCCAAGCTCATCATCGCCGACGAGCCCGTGTCGGCGCTCGACGTCTCGATCCAGGCGCAGATCCTCAACCTCCTGCGCGATCTGCAGCGCGAACTCGGGCTGACGATGATCTTCATCGCCCACGACCTGTCCGTCGTGCGGTACATGTGCGATCGGATCGCGGTCATGTACCTCGGCAAGGTCGTCGAGCTCGCGACGGCGGACCAGCTCTACGCCCATCCCCGCCATCCGTACACGAGCGCGCTGCTGTCGGCCGTGCCGATCCCCGATCCCGTCGTCGGCCGCGCCCGCCGGCGCCAGATCCTCGGCGGCGACCTGCCGTCGCCGTCGAACCCGCCCGCGGCCTGCCGGTTCCACACGCGCTGCCCGAAGGCCGTGACCGGCCACTGCGACGTCGACGAGCCCGCGCTGGAGGCCAAGCCCGGCGGCAACCTCGCCGCGTGCCACTACCCCGTGACGGACGACGAGCTCGCCGGCGGCAGCTCGACCGCCATGAGCACGTCGTCGACGTAGCGGCCCTCGAGCTCGAACTCGCCGCGCAGGACGCCCTCGACGACGAAGCCGCAGGCCGCGTAGAGCGCTCGCGCCGGGGCGTTCGGCGCGAGCACGTGCAGCGTCAGCCGCCGCGCGCCGCGGCGCGCGGCCTCGCTCGTCGCGGCCCGGACGAGCCGCGAGCCGACGCCGCAGCGCTGGTGGCCGGGGTCGACGGCGAGGCCGGTCAGCTCCAGCACGTGGCCGCTGGCGGCCAGCGGCGTCGGCGCGGCGAGCTTGACGTAGCCCGCGAGCGCCCCGTCGCGCTCGGCGACGAGCGTGTCGGCGGGGCCGCCGCGCTCCCCGAAGAACGGCTTGCGCAGCTCCTCGCGCGACGCCGGCGAGACGTCCGGCGACCAGGTGCGCAGGTCGAGCCCGCGCAGCGCATCCGCGTCGGTCTCCTCTGCCGGTCGGATCGTCGTGTCCATCCCGCCAGGATGGCAGGCGCGAGCTCGCTTTATCCTGCCCTCGGCACGCCCCAGTAGCTCAGTGGACAGAGCGACCGCCTCCTAAGCGGTAGGCCGCAGGTTCGACTCCTGCCTGGGGCATGTCGCGGGCGGGGTGGTGGGCCGCGGCTGTGGGCGAGCGGGCGGTGGGCGAGCGGGCGGTGGGCGGACGGCAGGCGAGCGGCCTTGGGCGAGCGAGCGGCCGGCGAGCGGACGGCAGGCGAGCGGCCTTGGGCGAGCGAGCGGCCGGGCGGGCGGGCGAGCGGCGGGCGGGCGGGCGGGCACCGGGCTGCGCCGCCGGGCGTTGCGGCCCGGGCGCCCGCCTGACGGCGCAGCGCGAGTCCGCCCGGCGTTGCAGCGGCTCCCGCCCGGCAGCGCAGCCGGGCGCGAATCGCGGCCCGGCGCCTGCAACACTCGAAGCCGATGCTGCACAAGCGCCGGCTCGTGACCGCGATCCAGGTCAAGCTGCTCAACCGGCCGGTCCGCGCACTCGCGGCGCGCGGCCTGCTGCCCGGCGTGGCCCTGCTGGAGACGACCGGCCGCCGCAGTGGCAGGCCGCGCCGCACGCCGGTCTCCAACGGACTGGACCGGGCGTCGGACACGTTCTGGATCGTCGCCGAGATGGGCGCGCGGGCGGCCTACGTGCGCAACATCGAGGCCGACCCGCACGTGCGCATCCGGCTGCGCCGCGGATGGCGGTCGGGCACGGCGCATGTGCTCGAGGCGGAGGACCCGCGCGCGCGGCTGCGCTCGATCCCGTGGGTCGCGGCACTGGGCGTGCGCGCGATGGGCACCGACCTGCTCGTCGTGCGCGTCGACCTCGACCCGCGGGGCCGGGAGGACCGCGCATAGCTCGCGCCCGCGCCGCGCACGCGCACGCCCCGCCGACGTCGCGCGGCTTGCGTCCCGCTATGGGACGCAAGCCACACGACCCCACGCGCGGCGGACCGGCACGGGAGGGTCCTGCGCGAAGCGTCCCGCTACGGGACGCAACCCGCACAACCCCAGGCGCAGCAGGCCGACCCGGGAGGGTCATGCGCAAAGCGTCCTGCTACGGGACGCAATTAGCATGACCCCAGGCGCGCGGCGGGTCCGCCCCGGCAGGGGCGTGCGTGAGGCGTCGCGCTGTCGGACGCAATGGGGACGACCCCGGGCCCGGCGGAGCGCTCCGAGCAGCGTTCTGCGCGAACCGTCCCCATGTGGGACGCAACCCGCCGGACCCCGGGCTCAACGCAGCCGGCGCGGGAGGGTCATGCGCAAAGCGTCCCGCTACGGGACGCAACCCACACGACCCCACACGCGGCAAGGCCCACCCAGCAGGGTCCTGCGCGAACCGTCCCCATGTGGGACGCAACCCGCCGGACCCCGGGCTCAACGCAGCCGGCGCGGGAGGGTCATGCGCAAAGCGTCCCGCTACGGGACGCAACCCACACGACCCCACACGCGGCAGGCCCATCCAGCAGGGTCCTGCGCAAAGCGTCCCACTGCGGGACGCAACCCGCACCACCCCTCTCCATCGCGCGCTCGCAGACCATCCACCACTCGCCGCGCGCCGCCGGCAAGCCGGCCGCGCAAGCCAGACGTCTATCGGTCCGGGCGCTCGGGGTAGACGTCGTCGATCGTGACGAGCGCGACGTAGGGCGCGCCGGCCGCCGCCTCGATCCGCGCGCCGCCGCCCGCCAGGCGGTCGAGCACGCTGACGACGCCGACGATCTCGTGGCCGGCCTCCTGCAGCGCCTCGATCGCGGCGAGCGTCGAGCCGCCCGTGCTCACGACGTCCTCGACGACGAGGCAGCGGTCCTCCGGCCCCAGGAGCGGCCCCTCGATGCGACGTGAGAGGCCGTGGGCCTTGACCTCCTTGCGCACGAAGAAGGCCTTGACGTCGGCGCCGCCGGCGAGCGCCGCGCAGGCGACCGGGTCGGCGCCCATCGTCATCCCGCCCACGGCGGTCGCGCCCCACGCGGTCACGCGCTCGGCGAGCAGCTCGCCGAGGGCGAGGAATCCCGGACGGCGGAGGATCGCCCGCTTGGCGTCGACGTAGTACTGCGCGACCGCCCCGCTCGTCAGCGTCACCTCGCCGAGCACGAGGGCGTGGGCGCGCAGCTCGTCGGCCAATCGTCCATGGGCGCTCATCGCGGGCGTACTTTAGAGCCGTGCTCGAACGAACCCTGCGCCTGCTCGCCGTCGCCCTCAGCCTCTTCGTCACGGCGGGCTTCGTGCTGTTCGCGCTCGACGACATCGATCGCGCCTCGACGAGCTCGCGCGAGCGGATCCTCGGGGTCACGGCGACGGACCCGACGCCCGCCGAGGAGCGCGCCCGCGAGCGCCTCCACGGCAGCGGCCGGGAGGCGATCGACGACGTCAACGACGTGCTCCTGCGGCCGTTCGCGCCGCTGACGGACGGCGCCGACAGCCGCTGGGTGCGCCGCGGCGTGCCCGCGCTGCTCGGGCTGCTGACCTACGGCTTCCTGCTCGGCTTCGTCGCCCGCTTCTCGCGCGGACGCGGCGGCACTACGGATAGACGTCGACCGGGGTCCCGAGCGTTATCCAGTTGAACAGGCTCAGCGCGTCGGGGATCGGGACGCGCAGGCAGCCGTGGCTCGCCGGATAGATCGGCACCGAGGAGAAGCCGTGGGTCGCGTAGCCGCGGATGAAGTACGCCGAGTGCACCATCCCCTTGGCGTTCGTGCCGTAGTCCTTGCGGTAGACGCGGAACGAGCCGACGACGGTGGGGGTGCTCGGGGCACCCGACGAGATCGGGTAGATGCGCCGCACCCGGCCGCGATCGATGAGCGCGATGACCTGGCGCGAGAGGTCGGCCTCGATGTGGCGGCCATGGTCCGGGCGCCTGATCCTGAAGCGCCCCCTGCCGCGCGCGATGGCGCGCATGACATCGGTCGAGGCGGTCGTCGTGCGCCCCATGCCGGTCACCTTGCGGAAGGCGAGCACCGCGCGCGCCGTGCGCCCGTCGTAGACGCCCGGCGCGCCCGTCACGTAGCCCAGCCGGCGCAGCCGGCGCTGCAGCGCGCGCACCGACGAGCGCCCGCTGTCGAACCGGACGCGGCGCGGGATGACGTCGACCGAGCGCGCGCGGGCCGAGAGGGCTGCGAGGGCGGGCGTCGCGGCGTGCGACGCGCGGACCTGGAGCGTGCCCGAGCGCGGCGGCCGGTAGGAGAGCAGGAACAGGCCGGTCCCGCCCGGGCCCGGGCGCAGCGAGACCCGGCGTGCGGCGCGCTTGCGCCCGGCGATGTAGAAGCGCACGACGACGGTCTGCCCTTCGACGAACGTCCCGGTCGCGCCGCGCACTCGGATCGGGGCGCGTGTCAGCGTCGTCGCGCGCGTGCCTCCGACGCGCTGGACCTTGAGCGACATCGTGGTCTGCACGGGCGCCGGCGCGGGCGGCGGCGCGGGGGTCTGGGCGTGGGCCGCGGCGGGCGCGAAGGCACCCGCGAGCAGCGAGAACAGGGCGGCGTGTCGGCGCATCGCGGGCACTATGCCAGACGCCCGCGGACGGGTGGCGGGGTTCAGGCGCGACCGGGCGCGGGCGCGCTCGCGGGTCCCGGCGGCAGGCGCTCGCCGAGCCCGCGCGCCAGCAGCACCGCGACGGCCAGGGCGGCAGCGGTCGAGCCGACCATCATCGCCGGGATCTGCCAGGACCAGTGCAGGTTCGCGCCGAGCGCGACGGAGTTGTTGAGCGCGTGCAGCGCGATCGGCGGGTACAGCGATCCGGTGCGCTCGTAGAGCAGGCACAGGCCGAAGCCGAAGATCGCCAGCGGGACGATGTAGCCGATCGGTGACGAGCCGGCGTGGACGAGCCCGAAGACGGCGCCGGTCAGGACCGCCGCGACCATCGGCCCGCGCCAGTTGCGCAGCGCTCCGTAGAAGAAGCCGCGGAAGAAGAGCTCCTCGCCGAGCGGCGCGACGACGGTCACGACGACGACGACGGCCAGGACGTTGACGAGCGCGCCCTCGGCGCCGAGCTCGTCGGGCAGCGACTGCGGCTCGTTGAGGCCGAGGACCGCCGCCCAGATCGCGCTCAGCGCGAAGAAGCCGATCCAGACGGCGACGAGCAGCCTCACGCTGAGCCAGAACCGCGCTGCGCGCAGGCCGAAGTCGACCGCCGCCGGGCGGCCGTTCATCCGCGCGAAGCCGTATGCGGCGCCCACGAGCGCGACGTTCTGCACCAGCGTCAGGAGGATGTTGACCCCGGGCGGGGGGTTGTCGACGGACGCACCGAAGGCGCCCGCCGCGACGACGACGACGAGCCCCAGGAGGATCGTCACCCCGAAGCCGGTCACGAACGCCGCGAACGCGAGCGCCGGCATCCAGCCGGCGCGGCCGGCGGCGCGGGCGGGCAGCGGGCGCGGCTCGAAGCCCGGCGGCGGCGGAACGGGCGCCGGGGCGCCGGCCTGCGCGTGGCCGGCGTCGGCGGGCGCCGGAGCGCCGGCGTCGGGCGGGGGCGGAGTCGCGTCGCTCGGAGCGCCGGGGCCGGTGTCGGCGGGCGCCGGAGCGCCGGAGTCGGGCGGGGGCGGAGTCGGCTCGCTCGGCACGCCGAGCAGGTTACGCGGCGAGCGCCGCGAGCCCGCGCAGCGAGTCGACGACGGCCACGCCGCGAGGCACCCCCGCGGGGGCGCCCGCGCGCGCGACGAGCACGGCGCGCAGCCCCGCCGCGAGCGCGCCGGCGACGTCGAGCTCGAGCGAGTCGCCGGCGTGCAGCGCCACGGCCGCGTCCGCCTCGGGCCCCGCGAGCTCGATCGCGCGGGCGAAGATGCCGGGCGCCGGCTTGCGCTCGCCGGCCTCCGCCGAGCTGATCGCGCCGTCGACGAGCGCGCGCAGCCCGGTCGCGCGCAGCATCTCGTGCAGCGAGACGTCCCAGTTGGAGACGACGACGAGCCGGTGCCCGGCCGCGCGCAGCTCGGTGAGCGCGGTGGGCACCTCGTCGAAGGGGCGAAAGCGAAGCGCGGCGAGCAGGGCGCCGAGCAGCGCCCCCGGGCCCAGGGCGCCGAGGTCCGCCCCGCCGCGCTCGAGCGCCGCGCCGAGGACGTCCGCGCAGCGCAGGCGCAGCGCCGCCAGCGATGCCTCGTCGCGGCCGAGGTCGTGGTGGGCGCGGTAGAAGGCGATCTCCTCGGCCAGCGCCGCCGCCGCGAGCGGCTCGCCGACGGCGGCCCCGCGGGCCGTCAGCTCGGCCGCCAGCCGAGCGGCCGGGCGGTCGAGCTCGACGAGCGTCCCGAGCGCGTCGAGCGTGACGACCCGCGGCCGCGACCGCGCGGCGCGCGTCACGCGACCCACCGCGGACCCGACCGCGCGGCGCGCGTCACGCGACCCAGTGCCAGGTCGCGAAGATGGCGGTGTAGATCGCCAGGGCCGCGGCGAACGCCGCGCGGACGAGCCGCTCGCGCCGCGCGTTGCCGGTCATCCACAGCGCCAGCCAGATCGCGAGGGGAAACAGCACGGCGACGAAGCGCGGCAGCGACATGAGCGGCTGCGGCCCGACGGGGTAGGAGAGCGGCAGCGCGAGGGCGGCGACGACGTACGCGCCGTAGGCGGCCGGCAGCCGCCGCAGCACGCCGACGACCGCGACGAGCGTGATCGCCAGCCACGCGAGCAGCTCGAGGTTGTGGCGCGCGACGACGAACGGATCGCCCCCGGCGGCGGCGAAGTACACGGGCTCGCGCGCCCCCGACAGGAGCTGGCGCGCGCCCTGCACGCCGGCGACGACGCCGTCCCAGGCGCCCGCGAACGGCCCCGCGAACGAGCGAAACCAGACCTCCTGGGCCGCGAACGGCGCCAGCGGGTCGTGGCCGCCGAGCGCAAGCAGCGCGCAGTAGGCCCCGAGGCCGAGCGGGACGAGCGCGAGCCACAGCGCGTCGGCGCGCAGCGGACGCCGCCCGCGCAGGCTCGGGCGGCCGGCGTCCCAGAGGTAGATCATCGCCAGCGGGACGAGCAGCAGCACGCCGGCGCTGCGCGTGGACGCCGCGAGCGCGCCGAGCGCCCCCGCCCACGCCCAGCGCTCCCGGCGCGCCGCGAGGACGGCCCCGATCGACAGCGCGAGGAACAGCGACTCGCTGTAGACCGCCGAGAAGAAGAACGCCATCGGCGACAGCGCCGTCACGAGGACGGCGTTGCGGGCGACCGCGCGGTCGTGGTCGAGCGCGACGAGCCGGTGCAGGAGCACGAGGGCCACGCCGAGCAGGGCCGTCGACAGCAGCGCGCCGCCGACGAGCGCCGAGCCAAGCGGCGCGCCCGCGACGCGGACGAGCAGCGGGTACAGCGGAAAGAACGCCTCCCGCGCGCCGCCGCCGTAGCCGTCGGCGGCGATCGCGAGGTACCAGACGGAGTCCCAGCGCGCCAGCGGCGCGACGAGCAGGTCCCCGGTCGGCCCGAACGGACGCGTCAGGCCTGCCGGATCGAAGTCGGCCTCCCGGCCGGAGAGGCCGAACAGCGCCACGGCCGCGACCCCCGCCGCCCACACGAGCAGCCGCGAGGTCCACAGCGCGCGCCAGGCGTCCGCCACCGCGGCGTCGTGCGCCACGGCGGCGCGGGCGAGCATGGCGCGCGACGGCATCGCTGCCATCTTGGCAACCGCCCGCCAGGACGCGTGCAGGGGAAGGAGCGGGCGTACTGCGGGGCGAAGGGCGGGCTGCCACTAGAATTCACCGACGCGCGGCCGTCCACCCCCGGCGTGGCGCGCACACACCCGGTATGTCCGCTCGCCTCGAACGCCAGCGCCGGCGCCGCCAGAGAGGCGGGGCAGGCCGAGTCATCATCATCACGGTCGCCGTGCTCGTCGCGGCCGTCGTCATCGGTGCCCTGAGCGCCGTCGGCTACGTCGTGGGCATCGCGAACTCGGCGCCGGAGCTCGACACGCTCAAGGCCCAGGACCCCGGGCGCATCTCGACCGTCTACGCCAGCGACGGCAAGACGAAGCTCGGGATCATCCAGAACGACATCCTGCGCATCCCGATCGCGTCGACGAAGATGCCCAAGACCGTCCGCCAGGCCACCGTCGCGATCGAGGACGAGCGCTTCTACGACCACAAGGGCGTCGACTTCGAGGGCGTCGTGCGCGCGGCGCTGAAGAACGCCGGCTCGGGCAAGACGCTGCAGGGCGGCTCGACGCTGACGATGCAGCTCATCCGCACGCTCTACACGGGCAACCGCGAGAAGACGTTCAAGCGCAAGGTGCGCGAGGCCAAGCTCGCCGAGGAGCTCGAGAACGTCCACACCGGCCGCAAGGGCAAGGAGTGGATCCTCACGAAGTACCTCAACTCCGTGCCCTTCGGCACCAACGGGGGCCAGCAGGCCGTCGGCGTGCAGGCCGCGGCGCGCGCGTACTTCGACAAGCCGGCGTCCAAGCTCACGCTCGCCGAGTCGGCGCTGCTGGCCGGGCTGCCGCAGGCGCCGAGCGCCTACAACCCGTTCCGCGAGCCGGGCGCGGCGACGGCGCGGCGCAACCAGGTGCTGCAGAAGATGGCCGACCTCGGCTACGTCAGCGACAGCGAGGCGCAGGCCGCGATCGCCTCGCCGCTGGAGCTGACGCCGAGCAGCTACTTCCGCAAGCGCCGCGAGAGCTACTTCTTCGACTACGTCACCGACGAGCTCATCGATCGCTACGGCGTCAAGCGCGTCCGCGGCGGCGGCCTGCGGATCCGCACGACGATCGACCTCGGGCTGCAGAAGCTCGCCCGCGCCTCGATCGCCGAGAGCCTGAACTTCGACGGCGCGCCGTCGTCGGCGATCGTGAGCATCAACCCGCGCAACGGCTACATCCGCGCCATGGCGTCCTCGGCGAAGTACCAGAACTCGAAGTTCAACCTCGCCGCGGACGGCAAGCGCCAGCCCGGGTCGGCCTTCAAGATCATGGCGCTCGTCGCCGCCGTCGACGCGGGCGCCGACCCCGCGAAGACGAGCTACGCGTCGGGCGCGATCACGCTCGGCCCGCAGTACGGCGGCGTGACGATCAACTGCTACGGCGGGCGCTGCTCGGGCGGCTCGAAGAACCTCGTGTCCGGAACGCTGAGCTCCGACAACACCGTCTACATCCGCCTCGCGCTCGACCTCGGCCCCAAGAAGGTCGTCGCGGCGGCCAAGAAGCTCGGCATCACCTCCGCGCTGCAGGGCTACCCGTCCGAGACGCTCGGCGGCCTGGAGCGCTGCTGCTCGCCGCTGGAGATGGCCAACGCGTACGCGACGATCGTCGACGGCGGCTGGCGCAACAAGCCCAAGGCGATCACGCGCGTGCGCTTCCCCGACGGCAAGGTCGACGACCTCTCCAAGCCGAGCCGCACGAAGGTCTTCGACGAGGCGGCGATGTACGAGGTCGTGAAGATCCTCGAGATGAACATCAGCAGGCCCGGCACCGGCGGCCGCGCGCGCACCGGCTGCCCCGTCGGCGGCAAGACCGGCACGACCGACGAGAACTCCGACGCGTGGTTCGTCGGCTTCTCGCAGCGGCTGGCGACCTCGGTCTGGGTCGGCTTCCCGCAGGGCCGGATCCCGATGGGCCCGCTCTTCAACGGCGCGAACGTCGACGGCGGGACCTTCCCGGCCGAGATCTGGGGCCGCTACATGAAGAAGGCCGCCCGCGGCTTCTGCGGTCCGTTCAAGAAGCCGGCGACGAGCTTCAGCGGGACGGCCCTGAAGGGCAAGTACAGCAGCGAGGCACCGCGAGGCGCCCCGTCGACGGCGGACCTGGCCGCGCAGGCCGAGGCCCAGCGCCAGGCGCAGGCCAGGCGCGGCACGATCACCCCCGGCGCCGGCGGCGCGCCGACCGGCGGCAACGACTACGACCCGGGCGCCTACGACCCGGGCGCCTACGAGACCCCGCCCCAGCCCAAGCCCGTGCCGAACCCCAATCCCGAGCCCCAGGCGACGCCGACGCCCGGCGGCGGAGCCTCGCCGCCGTAGTCTCGCGGCCGCGGTGCGCTACCGTTGCGCCCCAATGGCCAAGGAAGAGAAAGTCGAGTTCGAGGGCGAGGTCATCGAGGCGCTGCCCAACGCGATGTTCCGCGTGAAGCTCGACAACGACCACGTCGTGCTCGGGCACGTCGCCGGCAAGATGCGGCGCTTCCGCATCCGCATCCTCCCGGGTGACCGGGTGCGCGTCGAGCTGTCGCCGTACGACCTCGACCGCGCGCGCATCGTCTACCGCCACCGCTGACGGAGGAGTTCGACCTCATCGCCGCGCTGCGGGAGCGCTTCGCTCCGGCGCCGGGGCGCGTGCTCGTGGGCAGCGGCGACGACGCCGCCGTCGTCCGGGCCAGGCCGCTGTCGGTCACCTCGACGGACGCGATGGTCGACGGCGTCCACTTCCGCCTCGGCACGACGGCGAGCGCCGCCGACGCCGGGCACCGCGCGCTGGCCGGCGCGCTGTCGGACATCGCGGCGATGGGCGCCGACGCGGGCGAGGCCTACGTCGTGCTCGGGCTGCCGCCGGGCTTCGCCGAGGAGGACGTGCTCGCGCTCGGCGACGCGATGGCCGCGCTCGCGCGGCGCTGCGACGTGGCGGTCGTCGGCGGCGACATCACGTCGGCGCCGGCGCTGACGCTCGCCGTCACCGTCGTCGGCTGGGCGGACGATCCCGCGCAGCTCGTGCGCCGCGCGGGCGCGCGCCCCGGCGACGCCGTCGGCGTCACGGGCGAGCTCGGCGCCTCCGGCGCGGGGCTCGCGATCCTCGACGGGCGCGCGGAGGGGCCCGTGGCGCTCGCCGAGCGCCACCGCCGGCCGCAGCCGCGCCTGGCGGAGGGGCGCGCGCTGGCGCGCGCCGGCGCGCACGCGATGATCGACCTCTCCGACGGCCTGGCCTCGGACGCCGGCCACGTCGCGCGCGCCGGCGGCGTCACGCTGCGGATCGACCTCGACGCGCTGCCGCTCGCCGACGGGGTCCGCGCCGTCGCCGCGCAGCTCGGCGTTCCCGCCTGGCAGCTCGGCGCGGCAGCCGGCGAGGACTACGAGCTGCTCGTCTGCGTGGGCGGCGCCGACCGCGAGGCGGCCGAGTCCGCCGCGCCGCTGACGTGGATCGGCGAGGTCGCCGAGGGGCCCGGCGAGGCGGTCATGCGGTCGGGCGGCGTGGTGCGCTCCGCGAGCGGATTCCACCACCGCCTGTGACTGAGGGCGTGGCGCAGCATCGCCTCGGCGACGAGCGCGGGGTCCACGGCGTATTCCTCGCGCTGGACTCGGAGCTTGAGTTCATCGGTTCGCATCTCGTCTGAGGTATCGAGCGCCGCGCGCTCGCGCTTGAGCGTCGAGCGCGCGGGGTCGTTCGATCGTCCCGTCAGCTGCGCGCCGCGCCGCGCGCCTCGGAGGCGACGAGGCGCGCGAAGACGATGATCCGCTTGGCCGCGCTGTAGAGCGGGTGGCAGGCCGAGAGCACGAGCCGGTCGAACGAGACCCGCTTGACGACCGACACCTCCGTCGGCGCGACGATCCGCGTCTTCTCGACCTCGTACGTGAAGCGGCCGTAGGGCATCTCGACGACGACCTCGTCGCCGCGGCGGACCTGGTCGATCTCGCGGAAGGGGGCGGCATACGTCGTGCGATGCCCGGCGATCGCGGTCGTCCCGGGCGCCCCGGGGAACGGCACGTCGTCGTAGATGCCGGGCCCCTTGCGCAGCTCGGCGGTCCCGGTGCCGTTGACGACGACGTAGCGGGCCTTGATCCGGGGGATCCGGATCCGTCCGACGGCGGCCCCGTCGCCGGCCTCGTCGCGCAGGCGGCGGGCGAGGAAGGCCATCCGCCGGCGCTCCGTCGCGAGCTTGCTCAGCGCCGCGACGTCGAGCGTGCTCGGCTTGCGCAGCTCGAGCCTGTCGAGGTCCGTCGCGAGCTGTCCCTGCACGATGCGCGCGTAGACCGCCGAGACGGGCTCCTGCCAGGCCAGCGTCATGCCCGCGTCGACGAGCATGAGCACGCCGGCCACGATGAGCGCGGTCGAGATGGCCCTCAGTGACCGGCGCATGCACCGCTCATCTTCGCAGGGCGGACTCCGTGCCGCCGAGGGAGCCGGGCCCGGCATACGTCTTCGGCCCGCGCACCGTGATCGGCAGCTCGTCCTCGCCGGCCGGTCGCGGCGCGCTCGCCGCGACGAACAGCGCGCTCGCGGCGCAGCCCCCGACGACGCTCCACAGCAGCACCGTGAGCAGCGAGATGTGCCCGCCCGCCGTCATGAGCGCGAGCTGCCAGGCCGCCTCGACGGGGCCGAGCCCGAGCGGCCCCGAGAGCGCGACCGCGACGAGCGCCGGCGGCACGGCGCCGAGGGCGACGAGCAGCAGTCGCACGGGTCGCGCGACCCGCAGGTCCGGCGCCAGCGCGAACAGCCACAGGTGCAGGGCCGGCACGAGCAGCGCGGCGGCGTAGGGGTTGGCCAGCCAGAGCAGCACCGCGACGGCGGTCAGGACGAGCAGGACGGCGATGCCCGCGCCCGGCTCGGAGCGGTCGACCTCGGAGACGCGCAGCAGGCGCAGCGCCGCCGGGCGCAGCCACGCCCAGCCGAGGGCGAACACGAGGCCGACGGCGATGAGCGCCGGCAGCTGCACCGGGAGCGCCTGGGGCGGGGCGGGAGCTCCCGGGGCGTCGATGAGCCCGACGAGGCCGAGCAGGATGCAGAAGAGCGCCGCGAGCAGGAACGGCAGCGCCGAGGCGAGCGTCCAGCGCAGCCAGGCGAGCACGGGCTCGCGGCGGCGCAGCAGCGCCGCGAGGGCGTCGACGGCGGTGATGAGCACCGACAGCAGCAGCGCGCCGACGAAGAGCGTCACCGCCCAGATCGGCACGATCTTGCGGCTCGTCAGAAGGTCGCGGCTGGCCTGCCGGGGCACGATCGGGCCCGCCTCGGGCGCCGCGTCGAGCGCGGTCACGCTGCGCAGCGCGGCGCGGCCGAACAGGCCCAGCCGCTCGCGCGAGATCGGCGCGCCGGCGGCCGGCGGCCGGTCACCGTCGATCGACAGCAGCACCGCGGGCACCCCGCGCGCGAGCAGCGCGCCCTGCTCGCCGAACGTCGCGGGCATCGCGAAGCGCGCGAACTGGCTCAGCGCGCGCGGGGCGCCGGCGCCCGACCCGGTCTCGACGCGCACGGCCTCCTGGACGGTCGCGCGCAGGCGCTGCGGCGTGGTGCCGAGCGCGTTGGACCACGCCGTGACGAGCGGGGCCCGGACGTTGCGCGAGGCGAGGTCGCCGAGCACGAGGGCGGCGCCGACGGAGCCGTCGAGCACGCCGGCGGCCTGCGCGGCGCCGGCCGCCCCGCCGCTGCCGCCGCTCGTCGAGACGAACGTGAGCGTGTGGCGCGTCTGGCGCGGCGCGCCGTAGATCCGCACGAGCTCGAGCAGCGCGGCCGTGCCCGACAGCTCCGCCTCGGCGCGGCGGCCCGCGGCGTCGCGGTGGGCGAGCACGACGATCCGCTCGTCGATCGTGCCGGGGCGCTGGGCGATGACGGTCCGCAGCGAGCGGCGCCCGTCGATCGTCTCGGCGTCGTGCACGAGCGTGCGCACGCGGAACCCCGCGGCGCGCATCTGGCCGGCGACCTCCGCGGCGAGCCCCTCGTCGCCGGCCGACCCGGGGCGGCGATCCGGGAAGCGGTCGGCCAGCCCCTCGCCCGGCTCGTAGGCGCGGTCGAACGCGCGATCGGGCTGGAAGGCGTCGGGCGCGAGCGGCGTGCGCATCGGCTGCGGCCGGTTCTCCAGCGAGAACGCCAGAAGCACGAACGCGAGGAGAACCGGGACCAGCGCCGCCCGGTAGATGCGCGGATCGATCATCTTCGTTGTCACACTATTGGGGATGGTGGATCGTGCTCCTCGCATCCTTCTCGTCGACGACGAGCACGCGATACAGACGCTGCTGTCCTATCCGCTGCGCAAGGACGGCTACGACGTCGTGCAGGCGGCGGACGGCCGCGCCGCGCTCGCCCGCTTCGCCGAGGGCTCCTACGACCTCGTCGTCCTGGACCTCATGCTGCCCAAGCTCGACGGCCTGGAGGTGTGCCGCCGGATCCGCGCGCGCAGCACCGTGCCGATCATCATGCTGACCGCCCGCGCCGAGGAGATCGACAAGGTCGTGGGCCTGGAGATCGGCGCCGACGACTACATCACCAAGCCCTTCTCGATGCGCGAGTTCCGCAGCCGCGTGAAGGCGGCCCTGCGGCGCGCCGACATGCGCACGCACGACCCGGCTCCCGCAGGCAACGGCGGAGTCGAGCTCGCCGGCCTGCGGATCGACTTCGACAAGCGCGCGGTCTGGGTGCGCGAGGAGGCCGTCTCGGCGACGTTCGTGGAGTTCGAGATCCTCGCCGCGCTCGCCGGCGCCCCGGGGCGCGTCTTCACGCGCGAGATGCTGCTGACGCGGGTCTGGGGAGACGCCGCGTACCGCGACCCGCGCACGATCGACGTGCACATCCGCCATCTGCGCGAGAAGCTCGAGCTCGACGCCAAGCGGCCCGAGTACATCTTCACGGTGCGCGGCGTCGGCTACCGCTTCCGCGACGACGCCGAGGGATGATGCGCTGGCGCTCCCTGCGAACGCAGCTCACGCTGCTGTCGTTCGCGGTCACGCTCGTCGCGATCCTCGCCGTCCTGTTCTACGTCACGCCGCAGCTGGAGTCCTCGCTGCGCGACCAGAAGGCGCGCTCGCTCGCCGAGACGGCGCGCGCGTCGGTCCCGCCGATCGCCGACATCGTGCGCAACAACGGCAGCGACGCGACGATCGACCGGATCGTCTCGACGGTCGCCGACCGCACCGGGGCCCGCGTCACGCTGCTGTCGGTCGGCGACGGCACCGAGGGCCTGCAGCTGACGGTCTTCTCGGACTCCTACACCGACAACCGCATCACGGGGCTCGACGTCGGCCTGGCGAACGTCGCCGCGCGGTCCGGCCGGCCGGCGACGGGCTTCGCGTCCGCCAGGCAGGGCGAGCTCGCGCAGGTCGCGCTGCCGATCCGCGACGAGGGGACCGTCAGCCGGGTCGTGCTCTTCTCGGCGGGCATGGACGACGTGCACGGCAACGTCGCGCTCATCCGCCGGCAGATCCTCATCGCCGGGGCGCTCGGCCTGCTGCTCGCGCTCGCCGGGGGGTTCGTCGTGTCGCGGTCGATGGCGCGCCGCGTGCGCATCCTCGAGCGCGGGGCGGGACAGGTCGCGTCGGGCGACTTCACGGCGGTGTTCCCGACCGCCAAGGACGACGAGCTCGGGCAGCTCGCGCGGGCGCTGGACGACATGCAGCGCCAGCTCGGCCAGGTCGAGAGCGCGCGGCGGCGCTTCATCGCGACGGCCTCGCACGAGCTGCGGACGCCGATCTTCTCGATCGGCGGCTTCCTCGAGCTCATGGAGGACGAGGAGCTCGACGACGAGACGCGGCGCCAGTTCGTCGCCACGGTGCGCGAGCAGGTCGACCGCCTCGGCAAGCTAGCGACGGGGCTGCTCGACCTCTCCAGGCTGGAGGCCGGATCGCTGGAGCTGCGCAGCGAGTCGACCGACCTGGGCGCGCTCACGCGCGCGGTGTCGGCCGAGTTCGCGCCCGCCGTCGACAAGCACGGGTCGGCGCTCGACGTCCGGCTCGGCGCCGAGCGCATCGAGGCCGTCTGCGATCCTGAGCGCGTGGCGCAGGTCCTGCGCATCCTCATCGACAACGCCCTCACGCACACCCCCTCGGGGACGGGCGTCGTCATCACGGCGGCGCGCGAGAACGGCGCGGTGCGGGTCGCCGTCTGCGACGACGGGCCCGGGATCGGCGAGGCCGCCGCCGAGCGCGTCTTCGAGCCGTTCTTCACCTCCGACGACGCGCAGGGCTCCGGCCTCGGCCTGGCGATCGCGCGCGAGCTCGCCGACCGGATGTCGGGCTCGCTCGACGTCGATCCGGCTCCCGGCCGCACGACCTTCACCCTGGAGCTGCCGGCTTGAGTGGTCGCGCGCTGCTCGCCGCCGGCCTCGTCGCGCTGGCGGGCGCGGGCTGCGGCGGGTCCGGCGACACCGGGACGCCCGGCGAGACGGCGGCCCGATCGGGTGGCGCGGCGAGCGCCGCGGCGGCGGTCGAGACGACGACCGTCGAGATCCTGCCGCGCCCCGCGGCCGGCGCGCGCTTCGATCCGGTCAGGATCTACGAGCGCGACGCGCCGGGCGTGGTGACCGTCGTCAGCGTGCTTCCCGACTCGGGCGGCGTGGGCGGCAGCGGCAAGGGGCTCGGCTCGGGGTTCGTCGTCGACGCGCGCGGCGAGATCGCCACGAACGCGCACGTCGTCACCGACGGCGAGGGCGACGCGATCCGCAAGGCCGACGAGGTCTACGTCGCGTTCGCCGACGGCAACCAGGTCCCGGCGAGGATCGTCGGCTACGACGCCAACGCCGATGTCGCGCTGCTGCGGATCGACCCCGCCGGCCTGCGGCTGCGGCCGCTGCGGCTGGGCTCCGCGCGCGACCTGCGCGTCGGCTCGCCGGTCGCCGCGATCGGCTCCCCGTTCGGCGAGCCGCAGTCGCTGTCGGTCGGCGTCGTCTCGGCGACCGACCGGCAGATCACGTCGCTGACGGGCTTCGAGATCGCAGGCGCGATCCAGACCGACGCCGCGATCAACCGCGGCAACTCGGGCGGGCCGCTCGTCAACGCCGCGGGCGACGTGCTCGGCATCAACTCGCAGATCCAGACGACGTCGGGCGGCGGCGAGGGGGTCGGCTACGCGGTGCCGGCGGACACCGTCCGCCGCACGCTCGCCGCGCTGCGCCGCGACGGCAAGGTCGACTACGCGTATCTCGGCGTGTCGACGACCCCGGTCTACCCGCAGCTCGCGCGGCACTTCGAGCTGCCGGTCACGCGGGGCGCGTGGGTGCAGGACGTCGTCGCCGGCGGGCCGGCGGCGCGCGCCGGACTGCGGGCGGGCGGGGACGCCCGGCGCTTCCAGGCGCGTACGGTCACCGACGGCGGCGACATCATCACCGCGGTCGACGGGACGCGGCTCTCCGACGAGAACGCGCTCGGCGTCGCGCTGCTCGGGCGGCGTCCCGGGACGAAGGTCACGCTGCGCGTCTACCGCGACGGCCGGCCCCGCGACGTCGCCGTGACGCTCGGCACGCGGCCGCGCCAGACCGACGCGGGCGCGCGGCCCTAGCGGAGCCGTCCGGGCGCGGCGGCTATGGGACGCGGGCGCGCGGCCCTAGCGGAGCCGTCCGGGCGCGGCGGCTATGGGACGCGGGCGCGCGGCCGTAGAATCCGCGGCCGATGCCCGACTCCAACGGCAAGGCCCCGCCGCACGCCCCGCTCGTCCTGGTCTCCAACCGGGGGCCGGTCACGTTCGACGTCGACGGCTCCTTCACGCGCGGCGGCGGCGGCCTCGTGACGGCGCTGACCGGCCTGGCGACGCACCGCGACGCGGTCTGGATCGCCTCGGCGATGACCGAGGGCGACGTCCGCAAGTCGCGCGAGCGCGGCGGGAAGGCGTTCCAGGTCGACACGCCCGCCGGCGAGTTCGAGGTCCGCCTCGTCGTCTCCGAGCCGGAGGCCTACGACCGCTTCTACAACGTCGTCGCCAACCCGATGCTGTGGTTCATCCAGCACTACCTGTGGGACCTCTCCAACGCGCCGGACATCCGCGAGAACGAGGTGCTGGCCTACGACGAGGGCTACAAGGTCGTCAACGAGGACCTCGCGCAGGCGGTCATCGAGCAGATCGAGGGCGAGCACGAGCCGGTCGTCATGGTCCACGACTACCACCTCTACACGCTGCCGGCCGTCGTGCGCGCGGCGCGGCCCGACGTCTTCCTGCACCACTTCATCCACATCCCCTGGACGCAGCCCGACGCCTGGCGGGTGCTGCCCAAGCGCGTGCGCGACGAGATCTTCCGCGGCGTGCTCTCCAACGACATCGTCGGCTTCCACACGCGCTCGTACCGCTGGAACTTCCTGCAGTGCTGCCGCGACCTCATGGACCTCGACGTCGACTTCGAGCGCGGGGTCGTGCACCTCGACGGGCGCGAGGTCTGGGTGCGCGCCTATCCGCTGCCGATCGACTACGAGGCCACGCGCAAGCTCGCCCAGCGCGACCGCACGAAGGAGTTCGAGCAGGAGATCCAGCGCCGGCGGCGCGACTTCATCATCCTGCGCGTCGACCGCGCCGACCTCTCCAAGAACGTGCTCCGGGGCTTCACGGCCTTCGACCAGTTCCTCGACGAGCACCCCGAGTTCCACGAGCGCGTCACGTTCATCGCCCAGCTCATGCCGTCGCGGATGGACGTCGCCGAGTACCAGGAGTACCTCGAGCGCATCGAGGCGCTCGTCGCGATCGTCAACCACCGCCACGGCACGCCGGACTGGATGCCGATCCAGCTCAAGCTGCGCGACGACCTCGAGGAGGCGGTCGCGGCCTACAAGCAGTACGACGCGATGATCGTCAACGCGATGTTCGACGGCATGAACCTCGTCGCCAAGGAGGCGCCGCTCGTCAACGAGCGCAACGGCGTCTCGATCCTCTCGGAGAACACCGGCGCGCACGAGGAGCTCGGCGAATGGGCGCTCAGCGTCAACCCGTTCGACATCAAGGAGACCGCGGACTCGATCTACACGGCGCTCACGATGAGCCCCGAGGAGCGCAAGCGCCGCGCCGACGGGCTGCGCGCGGCCGTGACCGCGCGCGACCCCGGCGACTGGATCGACGACCAGCTCGCCGACATCAAGGCCAAGGGCGCCGCGATGACGGCCGCCCGCGACGAGTAGCCGGCCCAGGCGTCAGCCGAGCGTCCAGTCGAACTCCGGCGCCCGCGAGCCGGGCGGGTCGGCCGGCCGCTGCGGCGGGCGGGTGGACCGTGGCCGCTTCGCGGGCGCGGGCGCGGGCGCCGGCGCCACCGTCCGGGGCGGCGGCGGAGGCCGCCCGGTGCGCGGGCGGAGTCGGCGGCGGGCGGTTGCGCCGCGGCGGCTGCGCGCGCGGGCGCGGGACCCGTGGGGCGTGAGACCGGTCGTGGCGCCGGTGCCGGCGCCGGCGCCCGCGGTCTGCGGCGAGGGCGCGGCCCGGCCGGGCTGCGCGGCGGAGCCGCGCCGCGCGGCGGTCGAGGGGTGCGGGACGGCGCCGCGCCCGGTGGCGTCCTGCCCGGCCCCGGCGCCTCCCGGGGCCCGCGGCTCGTCCCCACGCGCGCCGTCGCGGGTCGCGGGGCCCGCGTCCTCGGCGCCCCCGGCCCGCGCCTGGAGGCCCGCGGCCCCAGCCACCGGGACCGGCTCGGCCGGCGGCAGCGCCGGCTCGCGCGCGCGCAGGTGCGGCCACGCCAGCACGAGGGCGGCGAGCAGCCCGAGCGCGGCCGCGCGCGCCACGTTGTCCCAGCGCACGCGCGCGAGCAGAGAAGGGGACGGGGACGGGTCTGGCTCCATGGCCCCTTGAGGCGCGGACCGGGCGAGGCTCGCCCCCCCGGCGCGGGTCGCGCCCGGGCGGCGGGGGCGCGCGGGCGCGATCGAGCTGCGGTCGTGCCCGCGCGCGGCGGTCGCGCCGATCGCGCGGCGGTCGCGCCGATCGCGCGGCGGGGGCGCCGATCCCGCGGCGGTCGCTATCATCGGCCGCCGCATGCCTGCACACGATCCGCTCTACGACCTCGTCCTCATGCTCGACAGCGCCGCTCCCGAGGAGCAGCGCCAGAAGGCGCTGGCAGGTGCCGAGGCGACGATCCTCGCCGGCGGCGAGATCGTCAACGGCCAGGACTGGGGCGTGCGGCAGACCGCCTACGAGATCCGGCACAAGACCGACTCGGAGTACCACCTCATGCAGTTCCACGGCACCCGCGAGGTGCTCGAGACGCTGCAGCGCACGCTGCGCATCGCCGACGGCGTCATGCGCTTTCGCATCATCAAGCTCGCGCCGGGCACGCCCGCGCCGCCCGCCAGCCGCCCCGAGCCGCGGCCCACGGGCATCGGCGAGGCCGTCGCGCCCGAGGCCCCCGCGCCCGACGCGGTCCCGGCCGACGCCGTGGCCTAGCGCCGACGCGATCCCGGCCGCCGCTCGCCACCCAGCCCCCGACGCGCGCGTCGGCGCGCCGCCGAGCGACGACGCACGCGTCAGGAGCGCCGTCTTGCGCGCGACCCTGCGACAAAAGCGCGGAGAGAGCGGCGATGGCGCCGGTGCCCTCCGATCCCGTGTCTAGACTCGGCCGCACGTTCGTTCGTCCCCGAAGGAGGAGGCCGTAGATGGCCGCGACAAACATCAACCGAGTGGTCCTCACCGGCAATCTCACGTCGGACCCCGAGCTGCGCAACCTGCCCAGCGGCACGTCGGTCTGCAAGCTGCGCGTCGCCTGCAACACCCGCCGCAAGGGTGCCTCGGGCGAGTGGGAGGACAAGCCCAACTACTTCGACGTGACGGTCTGGGGCGCGCAGGGCGAGAACTGCGCGCGCTACCTGGCCAAGGGCCGGCCGGTCGCGATCGACGGCCGCCTGGAATGGCGCGAGTGGGAGACCGAGGGCGGCGGCAAGCGCCAGGCCGTCGACATCGTGGCCGATTCCGTGCAGTTCCTCGGCGGCCGCGAAGAGGGTGGCGGCGGCCAGTCCAACGGCTTCACGCCGCGGTCCGACGTCCCGGCGAACACCGACGACTTCCAGCAGCAGCCCGTGTCCAGCGGCGCCGGCAGCCGCCAGCCCGCCGACGACGACATCCCCTTCTAGCCCGTCGCGCCATCCGAGCCTCCGTCGCCCCGGTCGCGGCGGAGGCTCGATGTGCGTCCGGGGACCGCTCGCAGGCCCCGCCGGCGGCGCCTGCGGGGTCCCTCGGTCGTGCTGTCGCGCGCCCTCCGCGAGCCCTTCCCGGGCCGCGATCCGTGGCGACCGCGCCGGGTTTGTCACAATGACGTGCCCGCGCGCCTCGCCGTGCGCGCATCCGCAAGCGACACAAGGGACTTTCGTCAGTGGCAAAGCAGCGCAACCGTGGCAAGCCCACGCGCCGACGTGACAAGAAGGGCGGCCCCGGCACCGGGCGGCGCAAGCCGTGCCCGTACTGCAAGGAGAAGATCGAGCAGGTCGACTACAAGGACACCGCCGTCCTGCGCAAGTTCATCTCCGAGAAGGGCAAGATCCGCTCGCGACGGATCACCGGCGCCTGCCGGCGCCACCAGAGCCAGATCGCCCGCGCCGTCAAGCGCGCCCGCGAGCTCGCGCTGCTGCCCTACGTCAACGAGGGCGGGCGCGACGACTCCGAGCGCGAGGGCCGTGGCGGTCGTCGTGGCCGCGACGACCGGTAGGCCGCACATGCCTTCCGCGATCCTGCTGCAGGACGTCGAGCATCTCGGCGAGCGTGGAGCCGTCGTCGACGTCTCCAAGGGCTACCTGCGCAACTTCCTCATGCCGCGCAACCTCGCCCAGCCCGCGACGCAGGGGGCCCTCGACGAGGCCCAGCGGCGCTCGGAGGCGGCCGACAAGGTCTCCCAGGCGCTCGTCGCCAAGGCGACCGAGGACGCCGGGGTGCTCAGCCGCACGGTGCTGACGATCAGCCAGCAGGCCGGCGACGACGGGCGCCTCTTCGGGTCGGTGACCAGCCAGGACATCGCCGACGCGATCGAGGAGGCTCGCGGCGTCAAGGTCGACAAGCGCAAGATCCACCTCGAGGAGCCGATCAAGAACGTCGGCACCTACGTCGTCGTCGTCGAGGTCGCCGAGGGCGTCACGGCCTCGGTCAAGACGATGGTCGTCGAGCGCAAGTAGGACGCTGACGCTCGCCGTCGCCGCGGACACGATCTGGAGCGCCGTCGGCATCGTCGGCGGCGCGGCCGGGATCGCGCTGCTCGCGTGGGCGGGCTGGAACGGCAACACGGACCGCGAGGCCGAGGACGCCGCGCGGGACTTCTACGACGCCCACGGCCGCTGGCCCGACGACCCGGCGTAGCCGGACGGTCAGCCCTCCGCGGCCGACCAGCACAGCAGGTCGGCGTCGAGGGTGGCCACGAGCGCCTGCAGCAGCGCCCCGCTGTCGAAGCCCGGCAGGCTCTGCAGGCGATCGACGAGCGCCGGCGGCGCCGCAAGCTCCGAGACGACGCAGCTCGACCCGTCGCCGCCCCGCAGGACGAAGCTGACGTCCGCGGCGGGCCCGCCGCTCGTCGTCACGACCCGGACCTCGACGAGGTCCTTCCAGCGCACGGCCTGCTCGGAGCCGTCCTTCAGCCGGCGCGAGACCACCCGGTCGTCGACGACGGCGAGATCGGTGTCCGACACAGCGCGGAGTATCGCCGCAGATCGTCCGAGCCACACGCGAACATCTGTTCCGTGCCGCTTCGGGCAAAGAATTCGTCCGGTCTGAGCGGGACCGCCCCGCGTTCACCCGCGCCCGCGGATCGACCCCGGGCGCGCCGGCGCCTACCCTCACGCAGGTCGTGAGCATCCATTCCGAGCAAGAGCCGCGCCCGACGGCGCAGATCGCGACCGGCGTCGCGCCGCCGCACTCGCTCGAGGCCGAGCAGTCCGTGCTCGGCGGGATCCTGCTGTCGGACCGCTCGATGTACGCCCTCGTCATCGAGGAGGGCCTCCGGCCCGAGGACTTCTACCGCGACCGCCACCGGCTGATCTACGAGGCGATGCTCGCGCTGTACAGCGAGAGCGAGCAGATCGACGTGCTCACCGTCGCCGAGCACCTGCGCTCGCTCGGCCGCCTCGAGGACGTCGGCGGAAAGGGGTCGATCGACGAGCTGACCGGCGGCGTCCCCGGCCTGGGCGGCATCCGCCGCTACGCCCAGATCGTCCGCGAGCACGCGCTCATGCGGCGCCTGCTGGTCACGACCTACGAGATCCAGGCATCGGTCCTCAATCACGCCGCGGCCCCCCGCGAGCTCATCGAGCAGGCCGAGCGGAAGATGCTCGAGGTCGCCCACGACGACCGTCAGAAGGACTTCCGCTCGGTCGACGAGATCCTTCACGACGAGCTGAAGAAGATGGAGCGGCTCTCGCGCGAGGGGACGGCGCTGACCGGGACGCCGAGCGGCTTCCGCGACCTCGACGAGATCACCGGCGGCTTTCAGCCGGGCAACCTCATCATCATCGCCGCCCGGCCGTCGATGGGGAAGTCGGCGCTCGTCACGAACATCGCCGAGAACGCCTCGATCGAGCACGGCAAGCCCGTCGCCCTGTTCTCGCTGGAGATGTCGGAGACCGAGCTCGCCCAGCGCTTCGTGGCGTCGCAGGGGCGCATCAAGGGCGACCTGCTGCGCAAGGGCCGCGTCGCCGACAACAAGTGGCCCGACATCCTCAAGGCCTCCGCGCGCCTCGCAGCCGCGCCGCTGTACGTCGACGACTCCTCCGACGTCGGCATCCTCGAGATCCGCGCCAAGGCGCGGCGGCTGCACCAGAAGTCCCCGCTGGGCCTCATCATCGTCGACTACCTCCAGCTCCTGCGGGCCGACGCGCGCGTGGAGTCGCGCGTCCAGCAGGTCGGCGAGATGAGCCGCGGGCTGAAGATCCTCGCGCGCGAGCTCGACGTGCCCGTCATCGCGCTCTCGCAGCTCAGCCGCGCGGTCGAGTCGCGCACCGACAAGCGCCCGATCCTCTCGGACCTGCGCGAGTCGGGCCAGATCGAGCAGGACGCCGACCTCGTGGCCTTCATCTACCGCGAGGAGTACTACGACAAGGAGTCCGAGCGGGCGGGGATCGCGGACATCATCATCGCCAAGCACCGCAACGGCGCCCTCGGCGACGTCGAGCTGACGTTCGCCAAGGAGTACCCGAAGTTCCTGAACTACACCTCGCCGGAGCGCTACGGCTGAGCGGCCGCCGGGCGACGCTCGCCGCCTCGCTCGGTCTCGCCGCCGGCGATGCCGCCCCGCGGCTACTTCGTCCGCGCGCGCACGGTCCGCGACCGCGGGCCCCGCCGGCCGGAGACGTTGTCGCGGGCAGCGACGGCGTAGTAGTAGCGCGTCCGGCGGCGCAGGCCCGTGACCTCCAGCCGGATCGACGCCCTGACGGCGGTCACCGCGAACGAGCAGGACCCCCTGCACAGCGTCGCCGCGCGGTCGAAGTCCCGCCCCGTGCGGATCGGTCGGCGCGACTGCTTGACGAGATACCGGCGCGCCGCCGGCGGCCTGGACCCGTCGGAGCCGGGCGCCTTGAAGGTCAGGACGATGCGGCCCCGCGCGCCGGCGCGGGCGCCGATCGTGGCGACCCGGGCCGGGGTGCGCGCGAAGCGGCTCAGGCACCGGGCCCGGCTTCGCCGTGCGCGCCGGGCGGCGACGCGCAGCGCGGCGGCGCGGCGGCGCGTGCCCTTGGGATAGCGCCGCGTCATCCACCGGCGCTGGCTGCGGAGCTTGCGCAGCGCCGCGGCGCGGCAGTCCCTCAGGCCCGTCCTGCGGACACGCTCCGCGCGCAGACCGCGCTGCAGCGCGGTCTCCCGCGCGACGGGGGCAGCCGTGGCGGGGGCAGGCGGCGGCGGAGGCGCGGGCGGGGCAATCGCCGCGGGCGGTGGCGGCGGCGGTGGCGGTGGCGGTGGCGGCGCCGCGGACGCGCACGCCGCGCCGCCGAAGCCGATGTCGACCGGCGCGACGGAGCCCGGCGTCTCGTCGTCGCCGATGTTCGCCAGGCGGCAGTGGCCGAGCAGCCCGGCGTTGCCGTTGCCCCAGCAGCGCACGCTCGCATCGTCGAGCCGCACGCACGTGTGGTAGATGCCGGCGGAGATGGCGAGCGCGGTGCGCCCCGCCCCGATGTCGATGGGACCGACCGAGCCCGGCGTCTCGTTGTCGCCGATCCGGTCGAGGTTGCCGTAGCCGAGCTGACCGAAGAGCGGCGAGCCCCAGCAGCGCGCGGCGCCGTTGTCGAGCACCGCGCACGTGTGGTTGCCGCCGGCGCTGATCGCGCTCGCGGTGCGCCCCGCCCCGATGTCGACGGGACCCACCGAGCCCGGCGCCTCGTTGTCGCCGATGACGGTCAGGTTGCCGTAGCCGAGCTGGCCCTCGTCGTTGCTGCCCCAGCAGCGCACGCGGTCGTCGTCGAGGATCGCGCACGTGTGGTAGGCGCCCGCGGTGATCGCCTTCGCGGTGCGCCCCGCGCCGAGATCGACGGACCCGACCTGACCCGGATCGAGGATCGCGCCGGTGCTCGCATAGCCGAGCTGCCCGTTGCCGCCGAGCCCCCAGCAGCGCACGCTGCCGTCGTCGAGGATCGCGCAGGTGTGGCTCACGCCCGCCGTGACCGCCCTCGCGCCGTGCCCGCTGAGGTCGACCGGGCCGACCGAGCCGGGCGTCTCGTTGTCGCCGATGATCGTCGTGTTGCCATAGCCGAGCTGTCCGAACTCCGACAGCCCCCAGCAGCGCACGCGGTCGTTGTCGAGGATCGCGCACGTGTGGTTGCCGCCCGCGGTGATCGCCTTCGCGGTGCGCCCGGCGCCGACGTTCACGGGTCCGGCCTGGGCGGGCGTCTCGTCGTCGCCGATCTGGCCGCGGTTGCCGTAGCCGAGCTGGCCCTCGTTGCCGTATCCCCAGCAGCGAACGCCGCCGTCGTCGAGGACGGCGCAGGAGTGGTAGTCGCCGGCCGCGAGCGCGGCCGCGGTGCGGCCCGCCCCGAAGTCCACGGGGCCGGCCGCGGCGGGGACCTCGTCGTCGCCGATCGTCTCCCGGCTGCCGTAGCCGAGCTGGCCGTCGGCGCTGAACCCCCAGCAGCGCACGCGAGCGTCGGGCAGCACCGCGCAGGAGTGATAGACGCCCGTGCCCATCTGGCGCACGACGGTCGGCGCCGGGGACGACTGCCCCGCCGGTGCGCCGGAGGGAAGCGCGAACGAGGCCGCGCCCAGCACGGCGAGCATCGCGAGGGTGGATCGCCGCCACGCGCGCGAGCGGCCGAGGCGGCTCGATCGGGCTGTCGCCGGGGTCGTCACGGGCGCAGGCTATACGACCGGAGCGTGAAATTCTGCTCCATGTCGAGGCCGCTATAGGTTACGTTCCGCTACGCCGCGATGCGGGGGTCGCGGCTGACTGAGATCTCTTCCTAAGGAGTTGCCGTGAGTCTGTCCACGTTGCGTTGGGTCGGCGTCGCGCTGGGCGCGTTGCTGGCGCCCATCACCGTCATCGGAGCGTCGTCGGCGCTCGCAGATCTACCGCCGGGCTATCAGGTCCAGCGCATCGACTCGCCGATCCAGATCGCCACCGGCGGCTTCGGCAACCTCATGACGTCGATCGGCGACGTCGACGCGGACGGCAAGGAGGACTACGCCGCCGTCCAGTACCAGGGCAGCGTCAACCTCAACGACCCGGCGAACACGAACGGCGACGGCATCGTCTGGACGTTCAGCGGCGCGACCGGCCAGGTCCTGCGCTCCGTCAACGCCGGCGACGCCGGCGGCAACGGCGGTCGCGCGGGCGCCGACGGCTTCCTCGCCCGCGCCGGTGACATCGGCAGCTGCGCCAACGCGCCGGCGCAGGTGGCCGGTCAGCCCGGCCCGACCTGCGCGAGCGCCACGGTCGGCCCGCCCGACGGCGTGGGCGACATCCTGCTCGGCGCCGGCGGCGTCGACGTCGGCCCCGGCGGCATCACCAGCGGCGCCGGCGTCGTCACCGACGTCGGCCGGGTCTACCTGCTCGACGGCAAGACGCTCGCGATCCTCAAGCGGATCGACATGCCCGCCGCCGACCGTGCCCTCATCGCGGCGCGCGTGAGCGAGAACCCGCCGATCGCGACGGGATCGACGGTCCCGAGCATCAGAGGAGGCTTCGGCCGCACGGCGACGACGCCGCGCGGTCTCCCGCCGTGCGTCGGCAACGCCGGCATCAGCGCATGCCCGTCGGTCGGCAGCATGCCCACCGGCGTGCGCATCGGCGACATCACCGGCGGCGGCTCGCCGGAGATCATCGTCGGCGCCAACAACTTCCCCGAGAACGGCGCCACGGCCAACCCGGCGTCGCACTGCGCGGCGAACTCCGGCGCGGCGGTCTGCCGCGCGGCGGGTCGCGCGTACGTCTACCGCGGCGAGGACATCGTCGGCACGAGCCCGGCGGCGATCCTCGACAGCGCGCTGTTCACGCTGACGAACATCGCCGCGATCACGGACGACCCGTACGCCACCAGCACCGGTCACCTGGCCGAGAACTTCGGCCACTCGCAGATCCCGGTCGGCGACGTCGGCACCTGCCGGACGGGCGGCAGCTTCCCGGCCGTCGCGCCGGGCGAGCGATGCACGCTGGCGGCGCGCACGAACGTCGCCGACGGCAAGCCGGACTTCGTCATCTCCTCGCACCGCTCGGAGACGCCGATCTTCAGCCCCGACCCGGCGATGCTCGAAGCCGGCGTGAGCATGCTCTTCGACGGCGCGACCGGCGCGATCCTGAACATCTACGGCAATCCGGCGCCGCAGCCCAACGCGTTGTTCGGGTTCACGACCGGCCAGCAGTTCCCGGTCGGAGACCTCGGCGACTCGGCGCTTCCGGACGTCGTCATCCCGGCGATGCAGGACGCCCAGGGCAAGGCGGAGACGGGCCGCGGCTACGTCTTCAGCGGCAACGTTGCGG
Organism: uncultured Solirubrobacteraceae bacterium; assembly: GCA_963769555.1. Lineage (GTDB taxonomy): Bacteria > Actinomycetota > Thermoleophilia > Solirubrobacterales > Solirubrobacteraceae > CADCVQ01. The sequence goes on from CAVYMD010000003.1 coordinate 293,858, forward strand.
CCAACATGATCAACTTCGCCGTCATCGACGACCCGACCCCGAACACGTTCGGGCGCTTCGCCAACCCGACGGAGGGCGTCGGCGACCTCGTCGGCGGATCGCAGGTGCGCAACGAGGTGCTCGCGGGCCAGTTCTCCGCCGTGCAGACGAGCGGCGGCAAGGCCGACACGGACTTCGACGTGTCGTTCATGAACCCGGCCAACAACGTCGCGCTGCAGACGATCTCCGATCCCGACGAGCAGCCCGAGAGCGGCTTCGGCAGCAGGGTGATGCCGCTCGGCGACCTCAACGCGGACGGGTTCCTGGACTTCGCCGCGTCGTCGGTGCGCTGGGACAAGCCGGCGGGGACGACCCCGGCGATCCTCGACCCGGGGCGCATCTACGTGTTCCGCAGCGATGCCAACGCGACCGTGCCGCCCCCGCCCCCGCTTCCCGTGGGTCCGCAGGGACCCGCCGGCGCGCCGGGGGCCGCGGGCGGCGCGGGTCCGGCCGGGCCGGCCGGACCGGCCGGTCCGGCGGGTGCCGGAAGCGCGGCGGTCGCGCTGGCCGGGCGGACCGTCGAGCTCGACGCGTCGCGCACGAGCACGCGGCGCAACAGCCGCATCCGGTTGACGGGCGCCGTCGAGGCGTTCGCCAACCCGGGGGCGTGCGAGGCGGGCCAGGAGGTCCTCCTGCAGCGGCGCAGCCTGCGGGGCTCGCGCTTCAGGACGTTCCGGCGCGCGAAGACGAGCCGCACCGGGTCGTTCAGGACGCCGTTCTTCAGGGTGACGAGCACGCTGCTGTACCGGGCGCGCGTCCTGCAGACCGACGAGTGCCTGGGCGCGCAGTCCAGCCGCGAGCGCGTCTCGGTCCTGCGCTCCAAGAAGTCATCGAGGAAGTCCACCAAGCGGGCCGCCGCCAAGCGGGCCGCTGTGCGGCGGGCGATGCGCAAGATGGCCCTCGCGAAGCGGCGGGCCATCAGCCGCTGAGCTCGGGCGCAGGCCGCGAGCGCCGGGCCGGGCGAGTCGTCGCCCGGCCCGCGCTCGAGCGCCGGCGGCGGCTCACACGGCTCGCCGTGCGCCGAACGACCTCCAGGCCGCGACGGCCGCGACCGCGAGGACGGGCGCGATCTGCAGCGCCCCGAGGGCCCAGTGTCCTGCGTGTGCGATGACGATCATGGCGTTGGAGCGATCGACGGCGGGACGGTCCGGCCGGGGACGTGGTGGCGTCCCCGGCCGGCCGGCTCGATGCCGTGCTACGCCGTGACCGGGCGCCGGATCGACGCGGCGGGGCTGGCGATGCCGACGGCGATACCGCTGACGGCGACCGCGAGGTGCAGCAGGTTGTCGGCGGTGTTGATCGGGATGATCGACAGCAGCAGCCCGCCGTCGCCGACGGCGAAGCCGAGGATCGTGACGAGCACGTAGACGACCCCGTAGCCGATCGCGTAGAGGCGCGCCTTGGCGGCGGTGCCGGCCATCGCGAGGCCGACGACGCCGGACAGCAGGTGCACGACGTTGTGCCACCCGTTGATGTCGAACAGGATGAGCGTGCCGCGCTGGGCGTTGTCGCCGACGGCGAAGCTCGGCTCCACGAGAAAACCGACGAGTCCGACGAGCACGAGCACGCCGCCGAGGGTCAGTGCCCAGACCTGCGCGAGTGTCTTGCCTTGCATGAACGTTCTCCTGTCTTGTCTTTGACGTTGCAGGGGTGTTCGTGCGAGACGGGTTGGCGGATCAACGCTCGCGCCGGCGCCGGTCAGGCGCCGGTCCGCCGCCGGTCCTCGGTTCTCGTCGCAGATTGCGCGAACGCCCGCGGCTGCCGCCCCCTCGTCGCCTAATCTCGTTGTCGTGATCGACGACACCTGCGCCTTCGGCCTCTGCGACGGCAGCGGCTTCGTCATCGAGGACGCCACGAACACGGCGCGCGACTGCCGCTGCCGGGCGCAGCGCGTCAGCCGGTCGCGGGCGCGCTCGCTCAGCGGCGTCATCCCGCGCAAGTACCGCGGCGTGTCGTTCGACCGCCCGCCGGTCACGGAGATCGCGGCGCCGATCACCGCCGCCGTGCGCCGCTACGTCGCCCACATCGACGCCAACCTCGACGCGGGCCGCGGCCTGTGGTTCTTCGGCTCGGTCGGGACGGGCAAGACGACGCTCGCGATGCTCGTCTCGCGCCACGCGCTGGAGGCCGGTCGCAGCGTCGCGATCTACTCGCTGCCGCGGCTGCTCGCCGAGATCCGCACGACGTTCGACGAGGACCGCGCCAACTCGTACACCGGCCTGCTCGACCGCCTCGCCGCCGTCGACCTGCTGCACATCGACGACGTCGGGGCCGAGAAGACGAGCCCGTGGGTGCTCGAGCAGCTCTACGCGATCGTCAACGCGCGCTACGAGGACGAGCGCTCGATCATCGTCACGACGAACCTCGAGCGCGCCGACCTCGCCGAGCAGATCAACGAGCGCACGGTCTCGCGACTGGAGGAGATGTGCGAGGTGCTGCCGCTGTGGGGCGACGACGCGCGCCGCCAGCGCGCCGACGTGAGATCGGCCTGAGGGCCGTCCCGCCTAGAATCGATCTCTCATGCCAGGACTCTGCATCGTGGGCGCCCAATGGGGCGATGAGGGCAAGGGCAAGGTCGTCGACCTGCTCGCCGAGCGCGCCGACGCCATCGTGCGCTTCCAGGGCGGCAACAACGCCGGCCACACGATCATCCGCGACGGCGAGGTCTTCAAGTTCCACCTCATCCCGTCGGGGATCCTCTATCCGGGCAAGCGCTGCATCATCGGCAACGGCGTCGTCATCGACCCGGGCGTGCTCACCGACGAGCTCGACGCGCTGAAGGCGCGCAGGATCGACACGAGCGGGCTGCGGATCAGCGCCAACGCGCACGTGATCATGCCCTACCACCTGCTGCTCGACACCGCCGGCGAGACGAAGCTCGGCAAGCTGCAGATCGGCACGACGCGGCGCGGGATCGGCCCCGCCTACGCCGACAAGGCGGCGCGCCTGGGCATCCGGATGCAGGACCTGCTCGACGAGAAGATCCTCAAGAAGAAGATCACCGCCGCGATCGACCCCAAGCGCCTGAGCCTGCGGCCGTACGTCAAGGACCCGTCGCTGGACCTGCAGTCGATGACCGAGGCCTACCTGACCTACGGCCACCGCCTCGAGCGCCACATCGCCGACACCGCGCGGATCGTGTGGGACGCGCTCGACGCCGACAAGCTCGTCATCTACGAGGGCGCCCAGGGCGCGCTGCTGGACATCGACCACGGCACGTATCCGTTCGTGACCTCCTCCAACCCGATCGCGGGCGCGGCCTGCGTCGGCGCGGGCGTCGGCCCGAAGGACATCCACGAGGTCTGGGGCATCGCCAAGGCCTACGTGACGCGCGTGGGCTCCGGTCCGTTTCCCACCGAGCTCGACGACGAGATCGGCGAGGAGATCCGCACGCGCGGCGGGGAGTTCGGCACGACGACGGGCCGCGCCCGGCGCACCGGCTGGCTCGACATCCCCGCGCTGCGCTACGCCTCGCGCATCAACGGGCTGACGTCGCTGGCGATCACGAAGCTCGACGTGCTGTCGGGCTTCGAGAAGATCAAGGTCTGCACGGCCTACAGCGGGCCCGACGACGCGACGTTCAAGGACTTCCCCTACCACCAGTCGGTCCTCCACCACGCCAAGGGCGAGTACATCGAGCTCGACGGCTGGACGGAAGACATCGGCGAGTGCCGGCGCGCGAGCGACCTGCCCCGCGCGGCGCGCGACTACCTGGACTTCATCGCCGAGCAGATCGAGGTGCCCGTCGTCCTCGTCGGCGTCGGCCCCGGGCGCGAGCAGGTCATCTGGATGCAGGACGCGCCGCAGCTCGCGGCAGCGGCGTAGGCCCGGGCGCGGACGCGGGCGCCCCGGTCGCCGGGCGCAGGCTGCGCTCGCCGCGGCGCAGGACGCGCCTGGCGATCGTCGCCGAGGACAGCAGCGCGAGCGCCGCGAGCGTGATCTGCACGCTCACGATCCCCTCCTCGCTCCAGTAGACGTCGTCGAGCTGCAGCAGCAGGGCGGACTCGTCGAGCGTCAGCGCGACGCCGACGCCGAACGGCACCGCGAGCAGGGGGTCGAGCTGCTCGTTGCGCGACAGCACCGAGGCGCCGCCGGCGAGGAACGCCATGACGATGCCCGGCACGAAGTGGTGGATGTGCCGGTCGCCGACGACGAGGTCGCGCAGCGGCCAGATCGGCCCCCGACGGCGGATGCCGTAGGTCCACAGGCGGACGAACGCGAACGTCAGGGAGAAGGAGGCCAGCAGGTTCAGCTGCGCCGTCTCGCGCGTGCTCAGGCTGTCCAGGCCGGCGGCCGCGGCTGCGGCCGTCTCGCGCATCGCGACGTCGGCGGCCTCGAACGGCTCGAGCTCGGGGTGCTCGTGGATGCGCTCGCGCACGAGGCGCACGACCTCCGCGCCGAGCACCGCCAGCGTCAGCCCGCAGGCCGCGACCCCGAGCGCCACCGTTCCGCGCTCGGCGCGCAGCCGGCGCCGGCGCGCCCACGGCAGCTCGATCGTGGCGGGCAGGCGCGCCCCGCGCGCCGCTGCCAGGCCGCTGCGGCGGGCGAGCGGCGTCAGGCCCACCGCTCGAGCAGATCCTCGTCGGGGACGTCGCGCACGACCCGCGCGGGCACTCCCATGACGACCTTGCGCGACGGGACGTCCGCCGTCACGACGGCGCCGGCGGCGACGAACGCCTCCTCGCCGATCTCGACCCCGGGGACGAGCACCGCCCCGCCGCCGATCCGGCAGGCGCGGCGCAGCGTGGCGCCGCGCAGCGCCATCCCCTTGGGGTGGCGCGCCATCGTGTCGTCGTTCGTCGTCATCGCGCACGGGCCGAAGAAGACGTCGTCCTCGACGACGCTGTGGGCCGTGAGGTAGGTCTGCGACTGGATCCGCACGCGGTCGCCGATCCGCACGTCGTTGTCGACGCCGCTCGCGCGCCCGACGACGGTCTCGCTGCCGATCGTCGCGCGCTCGCGCACGAAGGCCTGGTCGGCGACGATCGAGCCGGCGCCGATCCGCGCCCCGCCGAAGACGATCGCGTGCGTGCCGATGACGACGCCCGCCTCGATGACGAGCGCGTCCAGCGGCGCGCGCGACGCCGACGAGCGCTTGGCGAGCTTGGGCCCCTTGCCGAGCACCGCGCCGTCGCCGATCGTGCAGTCGTCGCCGATGACGACGTCGTCGTGGACGACGACGTGGGCGCCGAACGTCACGTTGCTGCCGACCCTTGCGGTCGGGCTGATGATGAGTCCCGGAGCGTCGATCATTGATCCGTGAGCCTAGTCCGTCGCGCCGCGTCCTTCGAGGTGTGCCGTGATCGCGGCGACCACGCGCTCGGCGGCGTGGCCGTCGCCGTAGAGCTCGGGCCGCAGCGCCGGCGGCGTGCGCTCCAGCGCGGCGCGGACGCGCTCGACGTCGGCCGGATCGGCGAGCACGTTCCAGCCCGCCTGGATCGTCTCGGTCCACTCCGTCGTGTCGCGCAATGTCACGCAGGGCACGCCGGCGAGGTAGGCCTCCTTCTGCACGCCGCCGGAGTCCGTCAGCACCGCGCGCGCGCGCGTGAGCAGCGAGGTGAAGGCCAGATAGCCCAGCGGCGGCAGGACCACCGCGCCGGCCGCGAGCCGGTCCAGCAGCCCGGCCTCCTCCAGGCGCGCGCGCGTGCGCGGGTGCAGCGGCAGCACGACCGGCCCGTCGATCGCCAGCAGCAGCTCGACGAGCGCGCGCAGGCGCCGCGGGTCGTCGACGGTGCCCGCGCGGTGGGCCGTGGCGAGGACGTACGCGCCCGCGGCCACGCCCGCCTGCTCGAGCGGGGCGTCGTCGGCGCGCGCGCGGGGGGCGAGCACCCGCGCGACGTCGACCATGACGTCGCCGACGATCTCGACCGCGCCGGCGACGGACTCGCGGGCGAGGTTCTCGGCCGCCGCCGCGGAGGGGACGAGCAGCAGCTCGCTGACGTGGTCGCAGACGACGCGGTTGAGCTCCTCGGGCATGCGGCGGTCGAACGAGCGCATCCCGGCCTCGACGTGGACGACGGGGATCTGCGCCTGCGCGCCGGCAAGCGCGCCCGCGAGCGTGGAGTTCGTGTCGCCGTAGACGAGGACGGCGTCCGGCGCCTCGTCGGCCAGCAGCTCGCCGAGCGCGCCGAGCATCCGCCCCGTCTGCTCGGTGTTCGAGCCGCCGCCGAGGTGCATCTCGACCTCCGGCCGCGGCACGTCGAGCTCGCGCACGAAGATCCCCGACAGCTCGTCGTCGTAGTGCTGGCCGGTGTGCACGAGCAGCTCCTCGTGGGCGGCCCGCAGGGGTCCGGACACGGCCGCCGCCTTCACGAACTGCGGCCGGTTTCCGATGACCGTGACGACCCTCAGAGCCGGGCCTCGATGTACGCGCGCACGCGCTCGCCTGCCTCCAGCGAGACCGGGCCGGGGCACGCCGGGATCGCGATCTCGCCGATCGACCGGATCGGCTGCACCTCGCGCGCCGACGACGCCAGAAACGCCTCGGCGACGGCGCCGAGGTCGTCGAGCGTCGTGATCCGCTCGCTCGCGTCGGTGACGGCGAACAGCGCGCGGCGCGTGATCGAGTCCAGGATGCGCTCCTCGAGCGGGGGCGTGTGCAGGCACCCGTCGAGGACGTAGAAGAACGACGTGGTCGGCCCCTCCAGGACGCGGCCGTGCGGCGTCACGAGCAGCGCCTCGTCGGCGCCCTGCTCGCGGGCGATGCGCGTCGCGAGCATGTTCGCCGCGTAGGAGAGCGACTTGACGCCGTCGAGCACGCGCGAAGGCGAGTACGTGATCGTCGCCAGCGCGACCGACTCGGGGATCTCGGGCAGGTCCTCGACGATGCCGATCCGCCGGCCGCCGCGGGTCACGAGCAGGCGCAGCGCGCCGTCGACGCGGCCGGCGCGCTCGAGCAGCGCCCCGGCATCGGCGCGGACGGCGTCGATGTCGAACGGCAGCCGCAGGGCCGCGGCGCTGCGGCTCATGCGCTCGAGGTGCTCCTCCATGCCGTACGGGCGCCCGTCGTAGAGGCGCACGACCTCGAAGACGCCGTCGCCGCGCAGCAGCCCCTCGTCGGTGATGGGGATCAGCGCCTGGGCGGGGTCCATCACGTCGCCGTCGAGGATCGCGAGGTGGGCTGCCATGCCCAGAGCCTACGAGGATCGGGCGCCGGCGCGCGCATCGACCGGCGCATCGGCCCGATGGGCGGCCGTGCGCCGAGGGCGGCGCATCGTCGCCCGGCCGCCATTAGCCTCGGGGGCGTGGGCACGAGCGCGCGCGCATGGACCGCGGCGGCCGCGCTGGCGCTCGCGGCGGCGGGCGCGGTCGCGGGCTGCGGCTCGCGACGCGATGCGACGCCCGCGCCGCCGATCGCCACGATCGTCCAGGACGACGCCGAGCTCCTGCACCGCCCGCCCGCGCGGATCGCGGCGACGCTCGACGACCTGCGCGACCTCGGCGTCGACTGGGTCCGCGTGACGGCCGGCTGGTCGGTCATCGCGCCGGCGCCGCGCTCCAGGCGCCGGCCGGCGTTCGACGCGACCGATCCCGCGGCCTATCCCCGCGGCGCGTGGGACGCCCTGGACCGGGTCGAGCGGATGGCACGCGCGCGCGACCTGCGGCTCGCGCTCGACATCGCGTTCTGGGCGCCGCGCTGGGCGGTCGGCCGGGCCGCCCGGCGGCCCGAGCGGCAGCGCGACGCGATCGCGGTCGGCCACTACGCGGACTTCGCGCAGGCCGTCGCGCGGCGCTACCCGCGGGCGGTCGCCTTCACGGTCTGGAACGAGCCCAACCACAACGCCTTCCTGCTGCCGCAGTGGGCGCGCTCCGGCGGCGAGTGGCTGCCGGCGTCGCCGCACCTGTACCGCGCGATGGTGCAGGCGGCCGTCCCCCGCATCGAGGCGGCCGCGCCGCGCGCGCTCGTCCTCGTCGGGGCGACGTCGTCGGTCGGCGCCGAGCGGGGCAGCGGGCCCGACGACCGCATGGCGCCGCTGACGTTCCTGCGCGAGATGGCCTGCGTCGACCGCGCGCTGGCACCGCTGCGCCGGCCCGAGTGCGCGGGCTTCGTCGCCCTGCCCGGCGACGGCTGGTCGCATCACCCCTACTCCCGGACCATGGCGCCCTGGCAGCCCGACCCCCAGCCCGCCAACGTGCGGATGGCCGATCTCGGGCGGCTCACGACCCTGCTGAAGGCGCTGCACGACGCGGGCCGCACGCTGCGCGAGATGCCGCTGTACATCACGGAGGCCGGCTACCAGACGAGGCCGCCGGACCCGACGGCGAGCGTCGGTCTCGCCGAGCACGCGCGCTGGCTGCCCGAGGCAGAGCGGATCGCGCGCGAGCGCCCGTCGCTGCGCAGCGTCGCGCAGTTCCTCGTCCGCGACCTCCCGGCGCGGCCGGGCCGCAGCCCGCGCGTGCGCTGGAGCGACTACCAGTCCGGGCTGCGCTTCGAGGACGGGCGGGCCAAGCCCGCCCGCGCGGCGTTCGCGCTCGCGCTCGTCGCCCGCCGCGCGGGCGCGGGCCGGGTCGCCTTCTGGGGGCTCGTGCGCCGCGGCTCGGGCCGCCGCCGGGCGCAGATCGAGGTACGCGAGCCGGACGGCGGCTGGCGCACGATCGCCTCCACGCGCACGCGCGAGGACGGGACGCTGCGCGCGGTCGTCGAGGTCGGCCCCGCGCGGGCGTTCCGCCTGCGCAGCGGGGGCCGGGCCGGGCCGGCGGTCGAGGGCGCCCGCTGAGCGGGCGCCGGCCCGCGGACCGGCGCGAACATGCCCCCGCCAGGAATCGAACCTGGAACCTTCGGATGACGAATGCGCAATTTGCAGGGCTTCTTCGTGTGTTGCTGGAGATTCGGTCGGGCCCGATCGGTTGCGCGGGCTCAACGTCGGGACGTTGTCGGGACACGACTTCCTGTCGCGAGCGCAGGGCTGATGGCGCGACCCGCGCCCGCGCACCGACGCAGGCGCGGCCAGATGGTTGGGAGCGCGCGATCGAGGGGGTGTGGTGGATTGCGTCCCACACCGGGACGCATCGCGCCAGACCCCTCACGGGCCGGCCCTCCCAGCCGGGGGTGTGGTGGATTGCGTCCCACACCGGGACGCATCGCGCCAGACCCCTCACGGCCCGGCCCTCCCAGCCGGGTGTGTGGTGGATCGCGTCCCGCGCAGCCCTCGCGTCGGCGCCGGGATCGATACGCTGCTCGATCAGTCGCCTGCGTCTACCGCAACCGACCGCGGAGAGAACCGGGGCGCCGCAGCGCGAGATCTGGATCGACGGCCGGCACGCCGGCAACGATCGCGCACCGTCCCACCTGAGGCAACAAGGGCGCCGACAGCTCCGGTGCCGCCGCAAACCGATTCACCGACAACGGCCGAGCACAGGCCTGCACGCTCGAGTGCGAGCCGAACCGGCCTCCCGGCGTCGATCCGGTGACTGCACACGCATCCGGTGGCCGGGAACCCCGACGCGGGGGATCCCGACGGGCGGTGGACCGCGGAAGCCGCGGGTTCGCCGGGCTCGACCAGTGCCCCCGCCAGGAATCGAACCTGGAACCTTCGGATTAAGAGTCCGCTGCTCTGCCAGTTGAGCTACAGGGGCTGGGTGCGACCCAGCGCAAGATCCTAGCTAGTCGGGGTCGTCGTGGCGCCCTGCACGGCCTGGGCGGCCGCCGACGTCTTCAGCGACTTCAAGGCCGTGCGCAGCTCCTTGCGCTTGTCCTTCTCGGCGAGGTCGACGGCGCGCGCCGCGGCGAGATCGCCCACGCGCGTGTCGCCGGCCTGGTAGGCGAGCGCGGCCAGCTGCGCGTAGAGGTTCGAGCTCGGCGGCTTCTCGGCCGCCGTCACGATCTGCTTGGCCTGCACCGCCTTGCGCAGCTCGTTGAGGCCGTTCTCTCCGTACGCCTGGACCATGAGGTTCGCCGCGCGGACGCTGGGCTGCTTGGGCTCGAGCGCGAGATGGCGCTCCCAGGCGCTCGCCGCGAGCCCCAGGCGCTTCTTGCCGCCGTCGGTGTACGTCCCGTCCTGGGTGATCCCGTCGATGCCGGCCCGCTGGAAGCGCGCGACCGCCAATTGCGCCCACGCGTCTGCGTCCTGCGGGTTCGCGCGCGTCTTGGCGAGCTGGGCCTCGATGCGCTTGTCGATCGACTCCGTCGCGCTGCCGCCCCCGCCCTCGCCGGAGAACGCGTCGAACAGGCCGCCGCTCTGATCGCTGCCGATGCCGAACAGGACGAGGCCGCCGCCCATGAGGATGGCGAGCGAGAGGTAGATGGCTTGCACGGTGCGGCGCCGGCCGCGACCGCGCAGGTCGAACAGCATCGGTGGATCAGTCCTTCCGGTCGGGTCCTTCCAGCTTAGTCAGATCCTCATGCGTGCCGGTCGGAGCGCCGGCGCGCTCGCGCTCCTCACCGGCAGGCGGGTCGAGCGCGAGCGGCTCACCGGTGCCCGGCGGGCCGTCCGCCGGAGGATCGTCCAGCCGCTCGTCGCCCGGCGGCGCGCCACCGGCCGTCGGAGGATCGCCGTCGTCGTCCGGCGGCTCCTCGCCATCATCGTCGTCGTCGTCGCCGAAGTCCCAGCGCCCGCCCCCCTCCGCCGCCGGCTTGATGCGATCCAGCCAGCGCGCGAGGAGCACGCTGAGCTCGAAGAGGACGACGAGCGGCCCCATCGCCAGCGACATCGTGAACGGATCCGGGGTCGGCGTCGCCACGGCCGCGAGGACCGCGATGCCGAGGATGACGTAGCCGCGGTTCTTGGCCAGCTGGCGCGGCGTGACGATGCCCAGCCGGGTGATCGCCAGGACGCCGACGGGGATCTGGAACAGCAGCCCGACGCCGGCGACGAAGAGCACGGCGAACTTGAAGTAGTCCTTGGCCTGCAAGAGGATGTCGAACGCGTCGTCGTTGAAGTTCGTCAGGAACGCGATCGCGCGGTCGAGCACGACGAAGTAGCCGAACGCCGCCCCCGCGATGAACAGCACGGGCACCATGAGCATGAGCGGCAGGGCGACCTTGCGCTCGCCCGGGCTGAACGCGGGCAGCACGAACGCGTAGGCCTGGAAGAGCAGCATCGGCAGCGCGAGCAGCAGCGAGGCGTAGAAGGCGATCGTGATCGTCGCGGTGAACGGCTCGGTCACGCCGAGCGTGACGAGGTTGTGGCGCGGCTCGGTCGGCACCGAGGCCGCGGCCTGCGCGATCTGCCGGCTCGCGGTCTCGAGCTTCTTCGTGCTGCTGGCGATCGACGCGCGCTGCGCGTCGCCGAGGTTGTCGGCGGCCCCGAGCCCTTCGAGCGTCGCCGCGACGGCGGTCAGCGCGGGCGCGAGCGCGCGCAGCGCCTGCGCCTGCTGCTGCTGATAGCGGGCGGCCTGCTCGAGCGGGTCGTTGCTCGTCGCCTTGGGGTCCTTGACCTGCTGCGCGGCCGTGACCGGCCGCGTGACGATCTCGAGGATCGCGTGGTTCTGCCAGAAGCAGACGGCGAAGGCCACGACGAGCGTCGCCGCCGAGATCAGCAGGCGCCTGCGCAGCTCGGAGAGGTGGTCGACGAGGCTGAGCCTGTCCTCGTGACCGATGGGCCGCATCGCGGCCGTCATGGGACGCGGCCGGCTCAGCTGCGCGGCCGGACGGCGTCGTCCGGCTCGTCGGCCTTGGACGCGGGAAGCTCGGCGGAGTCGTCGTCGTCGTCCTTGCCGCCGCCGGTGATGGAGTCCTTGAACTCGCGCATGCCCGACCCGAGGGAACGGCCGAGATCCGGCAGTCGCTTCGGTCCGAAGACGACGAGGGCGATCACGAGCACGATGATGAGTTCGGTCGGGCCGATACTCGGCATTGAAGTACCTCTTGTCGGGTTGGGACAGCGTACCGCGCACCTTGCGTCCGGACGTGTCCTGGACACGTGTGCAGAACGTTCAAGTTCCTCAGCAGCATGCCGATGAGTGGGTCATGCAGGAGTTCGAGAACAGCCCGGCCCCGGATCACAAGCAGTACGTCCGCAAGGTCGTCCTTCCGTCGGGCAAGACGATCGAGGTCATCTCGTTCGAGGACGTCGCTCCCGTTGAGCGCGACATCCACGTCTGCCCGGATTGCAGCTCCGAGCTCGTCTACCCGGTCGCCTGGGAAGAGGCCGATCGCTCGCGCTGGGAGGTCAGCCTGCGCTGCCCCAACTGCGAGTGGGGCGCGACCGACCTCTTCGAGGAGGAGGCGATCCAGCGCTTCGACGAGACGCTGGACCGCGGCACCGAGGCCCTCGTGGCCGACCTGCGCAAGCTCACGCGGGCGAACATGGAAGAAGACGTCGAGCGCTTCATCGTCGCGCTGACGGCCGGGCACGTGCTGCCCGAAGACTTCTAGGCCTTCCTGTCGACGACCGAGTCGGCGACGAGGTCCAGCGCCCTGCGCCGGCCGTCGTCGAGTTGCAACGCGCCGAGCTGACGCTTGGCCTCGGTGACCATCCCGAGCGCCTGCGCCCGCGCCTCGCCGAGCGCGCCGGTGCGCTCGATGCGCTCGCAGAGCTCCTCGGCCTGCCGCGGCGTCGTGATCGCGCGCACGTCCAGCGCCGCGAGCCCGGGATCGCGTTCGCGGGCGAGGATCAGCGGCAGCGTGACCGTCCCGTCGAGCAGGTCGGTGCCGCGGTGCTTGCCGGTCACCGATGCGGGGCCTGCGACGTCGATGACGTCGTCGAGCAGCTGGAAGGCCAGCCCGATCGCACGCCCGAAGGCGCGGAAGCCCGCGATCTCGTCATCCGAGCCGCCGGCGGCGAGCGCGCCGAGGTCGCAGGCGGCTTCGAACAGCCGGGCGGTCTTCAGCTCGCAGCGCAGCAGGTAGCGATCGATCGGGACCGCCGCGTTCCACGCGTCCTGGCGCTGCAGCAGCTCGCCCTCGGCGAGCGCCGACGTCGCGCGCGAGAGCGCGCGGACCGCCGCGAGGGAGCCGACCGCGGCCACCTCCGAGAAGGCGCGCGAGAACAGCAGGTCGCCGGTCGCGACCGCCAGCTCGCGACCGCCGGTCGCCCACACCGTCGGCACCCCGCGGCGCAGCGGCGCGCTGTCGAGCACGTCGTCGTGGACGAGCGTGGCGCTGTGGATGAGCTCGACCGCGGCGGCTGAGGCGATGAGCGCGGGGCCCTGCTCGGCCCGCGGGCCGGCCGCGAGCAGGACGAGCAGCGGGCGCAGGCGCTTGCCGCCCGCGGCGATCGTCGCGCCGGCGTGCTCGGCGAGCACCGGCCCGTGGCCCGCCGCGAGCGCCACGAGGCGCTCCTCGACGAGGGCCAGCAGCCGCGGCACGTGATCGCCGGCGGCGCGGACGATCTCCGGCAGGGTCGCCGAGCCGCTCATCGGATCGGCGGGCGGCCCTGGCGCGCCGTCGCGCCCGGGCGGCGCGACGTCACGGCCGCTTCGTGCCGGCATGCAGCGCGATGATCCCGCCCGCGGTGAGGACGCAGCGCACGTCGAGCCCGCAGGCGTCCATCCGCGCCGCGAGGTCGCGCGGACCCGGGAAGCGCTTGACGGAGTTGGGCAGGTAGCTGTAGGCCTCCGAATCGCCGGCAACCTTGCCGATGAGCGGCACCACGCGGTCGAACCACAGCCGGTAGAACGTCGACAGCGGCGGGCGCGTCGGGGTCGTGATCTCGAGCACGACGACGGTGCCGCCGGGGCGTACGACGCGCGCCATCTCGCGCAGGCCGCGGTCGAGGTCGGAGAAGTTGCGCGCGCCGAAGCCGACCGTGGCGGCGGCGAACTCGCCGTCGGCGTAGGGCAGATCCATCGCGTTGGCCCACTCGAACGTCACCGCGACCTCCGCGGCGGCGCCCTTCTGGCGCGCGCGGGTCAGCATCTCCTCGGAGAAGTCCGATGCCACGACCGAGCCGCCGGGGGCGACCCGCGCGGCGAGCTCGAGCGCGAGGTCTCCCGTCCCGGTCGCGACGTCGAGCACGCGGTCGCCCGGGCCGACGCCCGCGAGATCGACCGCGCGCCGGCGCCAGGTGTGGTGCAGGCCGGCCGTCATGACGGAGTTCATGACGTCGTAGAAGCCCGCGATGCGGTCGAACATCGCCCGCACCTGCGGTTCCTGCAGCGTTCCCTTGTCGGTCTGGCTCAGACCGCTACTCGCCCTTCAGCGACGCGAGGAACTCGACGAGGTCGTCGCGCTTCTTGGCCGAGAGCTCGGTGTAGGCCGGCATCGGGGCCGTCGGGTTGACGAGCGTGCGGGCGATCGCCTGCCGCGCGAGCCGTCCGCCGATGTCGGTCAGGTTCGGTCCCAGCGTGCCGCCGTTCTCGCCGATCTTGTGACACGCCAGGCAGCCCGATTGGGCGACCACCTGCTTGCCGGCCTCCCACGTGCGCAGCGTCTCGCCGCCGGCGTTGGCGACGGCGGTCGGCGGGCCCATGTCGATCTGGTTCGGCGAGCCGGCGTGGGCGCCCTCGTAGGTGAGGAAGGCCATCGCGGCGATCGTGAAGAAGGCGGCCGCCATCGCGATCGGCCGGCGCTCGGGACGACGCTCCGGGCTGCGGTCGTAGAACGGCAGCAGGAACAGCAGGATCATGCAGATCGTCGGCACGCCGATCGCGGCCAGCGGCGTCAGCGAGGCGGGCTTGATGACGCGCAGGACCTCGAAGAGGAAGAAGAAGTACCACTCGGGCCGTGGCGTGTAGGTCGTCGTCGTCGGGTCGACCTTCGGCCCGAGCTCGGCGCCGAGCACGAGCGACATGCCGATGATCGAGATCATGACGACGACCGCCATGAGCCCGTCCTTGGCGACCGCGTAGGGGAAGAACGGCTTGCCCTGCGACTTCAGGATCGAGTACTCGCGGAGGTAGGCCTCCTTCTCGAGATTGTTCATGCGTCTTCCTTGCGCGAGTCGGCCGGGATCTCGGCCTTCATCCAGGGCGGAGCCGTCGTGCCCAGGCGGGCGACGAGGTACAGGTGCGCGCCGATCAGCGCGGCGATCGCGCCGGGCAGCACGAGCATGTGCAGCGCATAGAAGCGCGCGAGCGTGGTCACCCCGAACTCGGGGCCGGCTCTCAGGAAGTCGTTGAGGTAGGGCCCGACGAGCGGGCCGGTGCCATTGATCGCCACGCCGACGGTCGTCGCCCAGAACGAGCGCTGGTCGAACGGCAGCAGGTAGCCGGTGAAGGACATGAACAGCGTGAGGATGAGCAGCACGACGCCGATGACCCAGTTGAGCTCGCGCGGGTACTTGTAGGCGCCGAAGAAGAACGTGCGCCCCATGTGCAGGAAGATGAGGATGACCATCACGCTCGATCCCCACTTGTGCATCCCGCGCACGAACTCGCCGAGGAAGACCTCGTTGGTCAGATGGCGCATCGACTCGTACGCGCGCGTCGCCGACGGGTCGTAGTACATCGCGAGGATGACCCCGGTCACCGCCTGCGACAGGAAGGCGAACATCGTCGCCGAGCCGAGCGTGTAGAACCAGTTCGTGCCCTTGGGGACCTTGCGGAACATCAGCCAGCGCGCGCCGCCCGACAGCGAGGTGCGCTCGTCGACCCAGTCGACGGCCGAGACGCCCTTCTCGGCGGCCTTGTCCTTCAGGCCGGCGGGGGCGCCGTTGTCCTCGCTGGGACCCTTGGGCTTCGGGCGCAGCGCCCGCGGGAGGGGAGGCTTGAGGTTCGCCATGGCCTACGTTCCCGGAAGCTTGCGCACGCTGGGTCGTGCCGGGTAGGCGTACTGGCCGATGCCGTCCAGCGGCATGCCCGGATCGCGCGGCGAGAAGCGCCGCAGCTCGGAGTTGACGCTGAAGCGCGGGCCGACCTCGACGTTGCCGTTGCGCACGCGGGTGTAGAAGCGGTCCAGCGGGCGGACCGGCGGACCGCCGGAGACCTTGCCCTCGAAGTCGTAGACGCCGCCGTGGCACGGGCAGATGAAGCGCTGCGAGGCCTCGACGAAGCGCACCGGGCAGCCGAGGTGCATGCACCGCGTCGAGATCGCGACGAACGCGTTGTACTCGTCGCGCTCCTCGGAGTCGATCTGCGAGTTGTACTCGCGGATGTAGACCGTCGACTTGCCGACGTCTCCGATGCCGCGCACGAGCGTCAGCGTCCGCGGGATGTACGTGTCGTCGGGGAAGTCGCCGGGCGGGCCGACGATCTCCCAGTGCTGCTCCTTCTTCTCGAAGACGGGCGCCACGGCGAGCCCGACGGCGGGCAGCGTGAAGGCGGCCGCGGCGATGCCGCCGGCGGTGTGCGCGGTGCCCGTCATGAAGCGCCGGCGCGTGACGGTCTCGCCCTCGAAGGCGCCGGGGATCTGCGCCTCGATCGTCGTCCTGGGCTTCTTGGGATCTTTGCGCTGGCGGGCCACGGGCAGGGAAATCTAGCGACCCGGGGGCTTGGGCGATGCGCCATCTGAGCGGCTGTGCCGCTCGGCACAAGGATCGCTCAGCCCATGGCGCGCGCCGCCGACGCCCGCAGCGCTCCCGCGGCGGCGTGATCGCCCTCGCGGGCGAGCGCCTTGGCGGCCTCCGCCGAGGGGTCCGGGCCCCACCCGATCACCGCTGCGCCGGCCAGCCACACCGCGCTCGCCAGGGGCTCGTCGCCGGAGGCGTGGGCCTGCGCGTTGAGCGCGATGACGTCGGCGAGCTCGGCGATCGCGGTCATGTCGCCGATCTGCGCCAGCCGCGCCAGGCCGAGCGCGTAGAGGCGGTCGCCCGCGAGCAGCGCGAGGTCGGGGTCGTCGATCGGCAGCGCGCGCGGGCGCCCGTAGTGCAGCAGGCAGCCCTCGTGCACCGCGGCGACCGCCAGCTCGACGTCGCCGTCGTGCTCCGCGCGGCGCGGGCCCGCGGCGGCGAGCACGGCCGGGTCGGGCCCGCCGTGGGTCGGGGCGGCGGGGGGTCCGTCGCCCAGCGCGGCCGCCAGCGGGCTGGCGCTCTCGCGCACGGCGGCGCGCAGGCGCGCGACGGTGTCGCTCACCGGCCGACCTCCGCGAATGCGGCGGTCGCGGCGGCGACCGTGCGCTCGACGTGGGCGGGGGTGTGCGCGAGCGACGGAAACCATGCCTCGAACTGCGAGGCCGGCGCGTAGACGCCGCGGGCGAGCAGGCCACGGCACCACGAGGCGTAGGCCTCGCGGTCGCAGGCCTGCGCGCCGGCGTAGTCCGTCACCGGCGCGGCGCTGAAGAAGACCGTCAGCAGGCCGGTGCGCGAGACGATCTGCACGTCGTCGTAGCCGGCGGCGGCCGCCGCGCCCGCGAGCCCCTCGGCGAGCGCGTGCGTCGTCGACGCCAGGCGCAGGTAGGGCTGCTCGCCGGCGAGCAGCGCGAGGGTCGCCAGGCCCGCGGCGACGGCGAGCGGGTTGCCCGACAGCGTCCCGGCCTGGTAGACGTCGCCGGCCGGCGCGATCCGGCGCATGAGCTCGCGCGAGCCGCCGTAGGCCGCCGCGGGCAGCCCGCCGCCGATGATCTTGCCCATGACGGTCAGGTCCGGCGTGACCTCGCTGAGCTCCTGGGCGCCGCCGGGCGCGACGCGAAATCCGGAGATGACCTCGTCGAAGACGAGCAGCGCACCGGTCTCGTCGGCGCGGGCGCGCAAGAGCTCGAGGAAGCCCTCGGCGGGCGGCACGAGGCCCATGTTCGCGGGGAACGGCTCGGCGAGCAGCGCGGCGAACTCGTGCTCGGTCGTCGCGGCGACGAGCGCGTCGTGGTCGTTCCACGGCACGACGACCGTGCTCGCGGCGACCTCGTCCGGCACGCCCGGCGAGGCCGGGATGGACTGCGTCGCCAGGCCGCTGCCCGCCTCGGCGAGCAGCCCGTCGACGTGCCCGTGGTAGGCGCCGGCGAACTTCAGCAGCTTCGTGCGGCCGGTCGCCGCGCGGGCGAGGCGGATCGCGCTCATCGACGCCTCGGTGCCCGAGGAGGTCATGCGCAGCATCTCGACGCCCGGCACGCGCCGGCCGACCTCCTCGGCGAGGTCGACCTCGGCGGCGGTCGGCGCGCCGAAGCTCGTGCCCCGCGAGGCCGCCTCGCCGATCGCCGCGACGATCTCGGGGTGCGCGTGGCCGCAGATGAGCGGGCCCCAGGAGCAGACCCAGTCGACGTAGGAGTTGTTGTCGACGTCGATGAGCTCGGCGCCCTCGGCGCGCTGGACGAACAGCGGGTCGCGGCCGATCGCGCGCATCGCGCGGACGGGGGAGTTGACGCCGCCCGGGAGGTAGTTCAGCGCGCGGGCGTACAGCTCAGCCGAGCGCCGGTCGCGCAGGGAGACGGTCACGTGCCCGCGTGCTGCGCTTCCCAGTCTCTGAACTCGTCGGTGAAGTAGAGCAGGCGGATCTTCTTGAACTCCGTCGAGGAGTACAGCGTCGCGCGCTCGGTGATCGCGAACTCGTCGGCGATCGCGTCGAGGATCGCGTCGCACTCCTCCTTGGAGCGGCCGTGCGCCATCGTGAAGATCGAGTAGGGCCAATCCTCGTACGTCGGGCGCTGGTAGCAGTGCGAGATGCCGCGGAAGGAGGCCATCCGCGGGCCGAGCTCGGCGATCCTGTCGTCGGGCACCTTCCAGACGCCCATGCCGTTGGCCGAGAAGCCGGCGCGGCGGTGGTAGAGGATCGCCGCGACTCGGCGCAGGATGCCGCGCTCCTTCATGCCCGCCATGTGCTCCAGCAGCGCCGCGGGGGTGATCCCCAGCTCGGCGGCGGCCGCCGCGTAGGGCTCGGACACGACCGGCAGGTCGCCCTGCGTCGCGCGGATGACGGCGACGTCGAAGTCGTCGTAGGCCACGCCCTCGAGCTCGACGGGCGCCTGCGCGACGCCCTCGGTCGCCAGCGACTTCGTGTCGCCCTGCATCTCGAGGTCCATCCGGATCTTGAAGAGCTTGAGCGTCGGCAGCTGGCGGATCGACTCGGCGCCCGTGAGCTCCTGCAGGACGTCGAGGGTGCCCTGCATGCCGAGCTTGGAGTCGCGCTCGACGGCGAGCGTGAACCACATGTTGAACTCGTGGTTGCGCAGGTAGTTGTGGCTGACGCCGGGATGCGAGTTGACGATCTTCGCCGCCCGCCAGGGGTGCTCCGGGTCGATCTTCGCGGCGACGAGCATCGAGCCGTAGCCGAGCGCGCGCGTGTCGTAGATCGGCGTGACCTGGCGGATGATGCGGTCGTCGAGCAGGCGCCGGACGCGGGCCATGACCTCGGCCTCGGCGAGCTGCGCCTCGGCTGCGACCGCCGCGTAGGGCCTGGGCGCCAGCGGGAACGAGCCCTGCATGAGGTTCAGCACGCGCCGGTCGACGTCGTCGAGCGCGACGGCCGCGCCGTCCTTGCGGGAGCGAATCTTCGGGGTGGGGCTCACAGCCATGCAGCAGCGTCCTTCGCGTGGTAGGTGATGACGATGTCGGCGCCGGCGCGCCGGATCGACGTCAGGGTCTCGATCACCGCGGCGCGCTCGTCGAGCGCCCCCACCGCCGCAGCGGCCTTGATCATGGCGTACTCGCCGCTGACGTTGTAGGCGGCGACGGGGAGGTGCGTGGCGTCCTTGACGCGGCGGATGACGTCCAGGTAGGCGAGCGCGGGCTTGACCATGACGACGTCCGCGCCCTCCTCGACGTCGAGCAGCGCCTCGCGCAGCGCCTCGTCGCCGTTGGCCGGGTCCATCTGGTAGGCGCGCCGGTCGCCGAAGGCCGGCGTCGAGCCGGCGGCCTCGCGGAACGGGCCGTAGAAGGCCGACGCGAACTTGGCGCTGTAGGCGACGATCGGCGTGTCGGCGAAGCCCTCGTCGTCGAGCGCGGCGCGGACCGCGCCGATCCGGCCGTCCATCATGTCGCTCGGCGCGACGACGTCGGCGCCGGCGCGCGCCTGCGAGACGGCGGCGCGCGCGATGAGCTCGACGCTGGCGTCGTTGTCGACGGCGCCGTCGGCGCGCAGCAGGCCGCAGTGGCCGTGGTCGGTGTACTCGCACAGGCAGACGTCGGTCATGACGACGAGCTCGGGGTGGGCCTCCTTGATCGCGCGGGTCGCGAGCTGCACGACGCCCTCGTCGTCGTAGGCGCCGGTGCCCTCGGCGTCCTTGTGCTCGGGGATGCCGAAGAGCAGGACCGCGGGCAGGCCGAGCGCGGCGGCCTCGCCCGCCTCCTCGACGGCCGCCGAGATCGACAGCCGGTCGATCCCGGGCAGCGACGCGATCGGCGTGCGCCCGCCGCCGCCGGCCTCGACGAAGAGCGGCAGCACGAGGTCGGCGGGGCTCAGCCGGGTCTCGCGGACGAGCTCGCGCAGGACCGGCGTCGCGCGCAGCCGCCGCAGCCGGGTGGCCGGAAAGGGCATGGCCACAGGGTACCCGCGCCGGTCAGCCCGGCGGCGCCGCAGGGCCGAGGCGATCGGCCGCGATCGCGTCCGCCGCGCGCCGGCTCTGCGCGAGCCCCGTGACCGCCTCGAGGAAGTCGGCGCGCTCGAGCGCGAGCAGGACGGCGTCCGGGCCCGCCGTGACGGTCGCCGTGCGCGGGATGGCGCGCAGCAGCGCGATCTCCCCGAAGCCGTCGCCCGGTCCGAGCGCGCGGCGCGGGACGCCGTCCACCGCCACGGTCAGCTCGCCGGCGGCGACGAGGTAGAAGCGGTCGCCGCCCTCGCCCTGGGTGACGACCGCCGCGCCGGCCTCCGGGCGCTGCTCGCTCAGCCTGCGCGCGATGAGCTCGCACGTCGCGACCGGCAGCGGCGCGAAGATCGGATGCGCGCGCAGCAGGCCGTACTCGCGGCCGGGCACGGGCGAGCCCGCCTCCAGGCGCGCGAGCGACCGCCAGCGCAGCACGACGACGAGCGGCATGAGGCAGCCCGCCGCGACGAACGTCGCCTCCGTCCCGGCGGCGGCCGCGAGCATGCCGGCGCCGAGCGCGCCCAGCGCCGCCGTCACGACGAACAGGGTCTCGACGACGCCCATGACGCGCGTGAGGACGTGGTCGGGGGCCAGGCGCTGCAGCAGCGTGTCGGTCGCGACCTCCACGAGCGTCGCTCCCGCGCCGAACACGGCGAGCGCGAGCACGGCGACGGCGACGACGGGAACCGCCGGGACGATCACGAGCGCCACGCCCATGACGAGCGCGCCGACGCCGACCCCCAGCGCAAGCCGCCCGCGGCTGAGCAGCGCGAGCACGCCGACGCTGCCGAGCGCCGCGCCCGCGCCCCAGGCCGAGTTGAGATACCCGGCGCCCGCCTCGCCGACTGCGAGGAAGCCCAGCGCGGCCAGCACGACGAGCACGTCCAGCGCACCGTCGAGCAGGCTCCAGATCCCGCGGACGAGGACGATGAGCCGCAGCCGGCGATCGCCGGCCACGAACCGGAAGCCGCCGAGCACGTCGCCGCGCTCGCGCGGCGTCGCCACCATGCCGCCGCCGGGACCGGTCTCGCGCGGCATGCCCCGCAGCGGCGCGAGGGACGCCGCGAAGACCGCGGCCAGGACGCCGATCGCGAGCTGCGGCGACGTCGCCGCCAGCAGCGCGCCGGTCAGCATCGATCCCGTCAGGAAGCCGAGGTTCGCGATGAGCGCGGCGGCGACGTTCGATGCGGACAGCTCCGACGGCGTCCGCGCCAGGACCGGCAGCAGTCCCGCCGCGGCGGGGCGGTAGGCGGGAGCCGCGACGGCAAGGGCGGCCACGAGGAGGTAGACGGCCGCGAGCGGGGCGCCGGCGGCGATCGCGGCGGCCGTCGCGGCGAGCAGCGCCGCCCGGGCGGCGTTCGTGGCGACGAGCATCGATGCGCGCGCGTGGCGGTCGGCGAGCAGCGTCAGGTAGGGGGCGACCGGCGCGCCGGGCAGCAGGCGCAGCAGGGCGACGATCCCGACCGCCGACGGGCCGCCGCGCTCGTAGGCGTAGACGCCGAGCGCGAGCGCCGAGCCCCAATCGGCCAGCGCGGTGAGCAGCGCGGCGACCTGCAGCCGCGCCAGCGCGGGGTTGCGCATGACGTCGCGCAGCGCGCGCAGCTCGCGGGCGAAGGCGGAACCCGGTCTCGCGGGCGCGGCCGGGCCGGGGGGATCGGTCGCTGGGACGGGGCGCTCGGGCATGGGGCGGTGCCGGCGACCCTACGCGGCGGTACGGCGCGGTGCCCGTCCCCCGCGAGCGCGCGGCGCCGGCCTGGCGCGGCCCCGCTCGGCCCGGCGTCGGGCGGCCCGGCGCCGCGCGGGGCGGCGCCGCGCCGGGCGACGCCGGGCGGCCCGGGGCGGCGCGGCCCGGCGCGCCCGGTCAGGCGCGGGTGCCCTCCGCGCGCTCGCCCTGGGGCGGCGCTCGCTCGCCTGGGGGCGCCTCGGCCTCGGCCTCGGCCTGCACCTGTCTCGCGTGGGCCCCGACCCGATCGGGGACGAGCATCGGCGAGCCGGCGCCCCACGGCTCGAAGATGAGGTGGCGCCTGAGGTAGACGACGGTCTCGCGCAGGACCGCCGCGATCGGCAGCGCGACGAGCGCGCCGACGAGGCCGTAGATCTGGCCGCCGAGCAGGAGCGCGAGGATGACGAGCAGCGGGTTCAGGCGCAGGGTGCGGCCGAAGACGTTCGGCGCGACGACGTGGCCCTCGAGCTGCTGCAGGGCGACGAACAGCAGCGTCACCCAGAGCGCCGTCAGCGGGTCCTGGACGAGCGCGACGAGCACCGGCGGCGCGGCGCCGAGCACCGGGCCGACGTACGGGATGAGCTCCATGAGGCCGAAGAAGAGCCCGAAGGCGAAGGCGTACGTGCGCCCGTCGGGGAAGATCCCGAGCGCGCCGAACAGCCACAGCGCGACGCCCGCCGAGAAGCCCATGATCGCGCTGAACAAGAGCTGGCCGCGCACGTAGCCGAAGACGGCGCGCTGGACGCGCGTCGGGTAGTCGTCCTCCGGCGTGCCGTCGCCGGGCGGCATGATCGATCGCACCTGCCCGCCGATCGAAGGCGCGTAGATGAGCATGTAGATCGACAGGACGACGACGAGGATCATGTAGAAGGACAGCTCGACGAAGCGGCGCAGCAGCTCCCCGGTCAGCGACACGATCTCGCCCGAGCCCTTGACGATCTGGTCCTGCAGGCCGGCGAGCGCGCTGTCGGTCTCGCCCTTGATCTGCACGTCGAGGCCCTGGTCGTCGAAGAAGCGCTGCACGTCGTCGAGCAGCGCGCTCGTGTCCTCGACGAGGCCCGGGACGTCGTTGGCGAACGACGTCGCCTGGTCGGAGACCGGGCCCGCGGCGAGGAAGCCGAGGAACGGCAGCGCCGTGAAGAACGCGGCGTAGACGACGATCACCGCCGCCGTGCGCGGCACGCGCACGCGCTGGGCGAGCGAGACCAGCGGGTTGAGGATGAGCGCGATGACCGCGGCGACGACGAAGAGCAGCAGGACGACGCCGGCCGCGTGGGCGAGCGCGTAGAGCGCCAGCAGCGCGAGCGGCAGCAGGACGAGCTGCACCCAGCGGGCGACGACGACCGGCGCGCCCGGCGGCGCCGGCGGCGGACCCAGCGGGGTGTCGGAAACGTCGTCGGCCATCCCCTGCGTCAGAGTATGTCCCGTGCCAGAGGCCGCCGCGCGCATCCTGTTCATCGGCGACGTCGTCGGCGCCCTCGGCAGGCACACCCTGCTGAACCTGCTGCCGGCGCTGCGCAAGCGCCACGAGCCGAGCTTCGTCGTCGTCAACAGCGAGAACGCCGCGGGCGGCCTCGGCATCACCCCGAAGATCGCCGAGGAGCTCTTCGCGGCGGGCGTCGACGTCATCACGCTGGGCAACCACGCGTTCCACCGCCGCGAGGTCTTCGCCTACCTCGACGCCCACGACGCGATCCTGCGGCCCTACAACTACCTGCGCAGCCAGCCCGGCCACGGGTCCTGCGTCGTCGAGCGCGACGGCGTGCGGCTCGGCGTCGTCAACCTCAGCGGCAACCTCTTCCTGCGCGCGGGCCGGCCGGCCTTCACCGACGTCGACGCCGCGCTCGGCGAGCTCGACGGCCGCGCCGACCACGTGCTCGTCGACTTCCACGCCGAGGCGACGAGCGAGAAGGTCGCGATGGGCTGGTACCTCGACGGTCGCGCGACCGCCGTCGTCGGCACGCACACCCACGTGCCGACGGCCGACGCGCGGGTGCTGCCCGAGGGCACCGCCTACATCACCGACGTCGGCATGACGGGCCCGCGCGGCGGCGTCATCGGCGTGCGCAAGGAGCAGTCGATCCGCGGCTTCGTGACGCACATGAACGAGCGCTACGAGACCTCCGAGGACGACCCCTGGCTCATGGGCGTGCTCGTCACCTGCTCGCAGGCGATGCGCGCCGACGCGATCGAGCAGGTGCTCCTGCCGGCGGCGTGAGGGCCCGGCGGCGTGAGGGCCCGGCGGCGCCGGACCCTCGCGCGGTCCCTACTTCGACAGCTGGCCGCGCACCGCGCCGCCCGGGTGCGGCATGTTGTGCACGTTGACGTAGTACTCCTCGGGGTGCTGGATGAGCGCCTTCGCCAGATCGCGGTCGATGTCGGCGCATGCCTCCGACGATCCCGCGCTGGGCGGGACGAGCGGCACGACGACGGGCCCCGCGACGCCGGCCGGCGCCCTGTGGATGTGCGCGGCCCTCGCGGGCATGATGTCGGCGACCTCGAGCTCGTAGCAGACCCGTCCCTGCCCGTGGTTGACGCGCAGCGCCGCCGTGCCGCTGCCGTCGGGATCGCCGGGTCCGGGGACCTCGGCGGCGCCGGTCATGGTCGCCGACAGCGGGCGTCCGCCGTCGTCCGCCAGAACCTGCGCGCTGAGTGCGAGCGCCGCGACGAGCGCGATCGCGGCGAGTCCGAATGATGTACGCACGGTGCCTCCTCCTCGGCTGCGCCCGGCCGGGCGCGGCCAGTTCGTCCTGTGCCCCACCTCCTGCCCGCCGACCCTACCTCGGCGGCGCGGCCGCGGGCGGATTTCCGGCGGGCGCGCGAGCGAGCGCGACGGCGAGCACCGCGAGCGCGGCGAGCAGCAGCGCGTTGCGCGCCGCCACGACGACGATGACGCCGGTGTGCTCGTTGATGAGGTCGAAGTAGCGGCTGGGGAACTCGACGTGGGTGAGCGCGATCGCCCCCGCCGTCAGCAGCGCGACGGCGCGCCGCCCCCAGGCCCACGCGAGCGCCGCGAACGGCGCCAGCCAGATGACGTACTGCGGCGAGAAGACCTTGCCGAGCGTGACGAACGCCAGCAGCGCCGCGAAGCCCGCCATGACCATGTGGCGCGCGTCGCCGCGCCGCGTCGCCAGCCACGCGACCGCCGCGAGCGCCAGCAGCACGAGCACCGCGAAGATCGCCGCGACGAGGTCCGCGTGGCCGCCGTCCAGGCCGTTTGACTTGAAGCGGTCCGGGCGCAGGTTCGTCCCGGTGACCTCGCTTCCGCCGAGCGCGAACAGCACGCTCGCGGGCGTGGACTCGATCTGCACCGGCCGGTCGAGGTGGAACGTGAACGACTCGACGTAGCCCGCGCCGGCCAGCGGCAGCGAGATCGCCAGGACGACGGCGGCGAAGACGAGGCCGCCGCGCAGCGCGACGCGCCACTGCCCCCGTCCCGCCAGCCAGGCGAGCGCGACGGCGGCGAGCAGCCCCGGGAAGAGCTTGGTCATCGTGCCCGCGCCGAGCAGCGCGAAGCCGAGCGCGTGGCGGTCGCGCGAGAGCGCGAGCAGGCCGGCGAGGGCGATCGCGATCGGCAGCGCGTCGAAGTGCGTTCGCAGCGAGGCGCCGATCAGGACCGGCGCGAGCACGAGCAGCCAGGCGACGGTCACGCCCGCGCGCCCGCCGCCCGCCAGGCGCGCGGCGATCTGCTGGCCGGCCACCAGGCAGGCGCCCATGAGCACGGCGAAGCTGACCTCGTAGCGCGCGTCCCCGAGGCCCGGCACGCCCGCCAGCCAGATCGGCAGCGCGGCGAGCGGCGGGTACTCGAAGGCGAAGTCGACGTAGGGCAGCCCCCCGGCGTGCAGCAGGTCGGCGTAGATCCCGTAGACGTAGAGGTCGTTGACCGTGACGTCCGAGAACGGGCCGGTCGCCGTCGCCAGCGCGTACAGGCACGCCAGCGCCGCCCCGGCCAGCCCGAGTTGCGCCCGCTCGCTCACGCGACCCGCGCCGCGGTCGCCTCGGCGGGCGGGCGCTCCGGGGCGGCGAAGCGCCCGAGCAGCGCGATCATGACCAGGCCGAAGAACCACGGCAGGTACAGGTAGAACCAGTGCGTCACGCCGATCTGCAGGGCGATGAGGATCGCTGCGCTGCAGGCCGCGAGACCCACGACGTCGCGCCGCCGCGGAACGAGCGCGAGGCCGAGCGCGAGCAGCGCCCCGGCGACCTGGACGGCGCGCTGGGCGTAGTTCAGCCACGCGACGTCGGGGTCGTACAGGCCCCAGATCGAGAACGGCGAGCCGCGCTCGGCCTGGAAGGCGATCGTGTGCTCCCAGAACTCGCGCCAGTCCAGGTGGCCGAGCAGCGGCGCGAACGACAGCGCCGTCGCGCCGGCGAACGCCGCCGCGAAGGTCACGATCGAGCCCAGGCGCGGGCGCGGGTGCAGCGCGAAGAGCGGCGCGAGCGCGAGCGGCGCGAACTTCGTCAGGCCCGCGAGCGCGACGAACGCGCCGCGCGCCGGCGGGCTGCCCGCCGCCCACACGGCCGCGAGCACGAGCACGCCGACGAGCACGTCGTTGGAGTTCGACATGAGCGCGTAGAGCGTGAACGGATACGTCACCCACGCGTACGCCAGCAGCACGCCGAGCGACGGCCCCCGCACGCGGCGGCCGATGAGGAAGCACAGCGCCAGCGCGAGCAGGTCGAAGACGATCGCCGCCGCGTGCGCGGCCGGGAGGTCGTCCCAGCGCCCGCTCCACGACATCGCCTGCTCGAAGGGCACGTAGGCGAGGTAGGCGGAGGGGCCGTACGTGTCGCCGCTGGCGTTGTCGCTCGGAAACGCGCCGTACAGCGGGTCGCCGTCGACGATCCGGTCGGCGCCGATGACGCCCGCGTAGCCGACGTCGATGACGTTCGAGTTCGTCACGTTCAGCGCGACGCGAAAGCCGACGAGGAAGATGACCGCGATCGCCAGCCAGGAGACGGGCACGAGCAGCCGCAGCGGCCGCCGGGGCTGGCGCTCGGCGTCGCCGCGGCGCAGCCCGATCCACAGCATCCGCGCCAGCAGGTAGGCCAGCAGCGGGTACACGAGCGGGACGGACACGTCGACCCGCGCCGCGTTGAAGAACGCCGTCGACGCCGAGAACGCGCTCAGGACGAGCAGGTCGAGGTGCAGCACCCCCCACGGCCGCCGCGCGAACGGCGCGAGAAAGAGGACGGCGAGCGGGATCCAGACCCACGGGGCGTTGACGATGCGCCCGAACGCGCCGGGATAGCCGCGCGCCATCGACCACGGCACCTGGTACTCCGTCCACGCCTCGAGCACCCGAGCGCTGCGGTCCTCGACGATCACCTGGCCGACCTCCTGGCGCGACTCGCCGGGGCGGGTCGGGGCAAAGTAGGAGACCTGCCAGCGATCGCTGCCCTTGAGGTAGACCTCGCGCCGCGAGCCGGGGTGGCGGCGCAGCGCGCGGCGCACCTTCTCGAGGCGGTCGGCGATCGCGCCGACGCGCTGCGCGGTCAGCCCGCGCCCCTTCGGCGCGACGTCGTCCTCGGCCGGCGTGACGAGCGCGTCGGGGCTGACCGCCGTGCCGGGCAGGGCCGTCGGCAGGCCGCCGGAGCTGCCCGGCGCCCCCCCCTGCGCCGCGGCGGGGCCGGCGGCGAGCAGCGCGATGAGCAGCGCGATGAGCAGCGCGGCGCTCGCCGCGCCGCGTCTCAGGCCCGGAAGCTCCAGAGCTTGTTGCCGAGGAAGTTCAGCGGCGTCGCGGCGGCGATCGCGAGCGCCTGCGCGGGGACCTCGGCGACGCCGGCGCCCTCGACGAGGGCGAACAGCACGACGAGGTTGAAGCCGAAGGCCGCCAGCGAGACGACGCAGAACCGCGCCGCCTGGAAGCCCGCGTGACCGTCGCCGGCACGGAACGTCCACAGCCGGTTCCACATGAAGTTGTTCGTCAGCGCGACGACGAACGCGCCGACCGCGGCGAGCTTGTAGTCGACGGCCAGGCCGTGCACGAGCAGCGCGAAGACCGCGAGGTTGACGGCGTAGCCGCTCGCGCCGACGACGCCGAAGCGCACGAGCTGCAGCCAGTTGGCCGGCTTGCGCAGCCCGGCGCGCACGCGCGGGCGCCCGCG
The DNA here is from genome assembly GCA_963769555.1 of uncultured Solirubrobacteraceae bacterium. Classification (GTDB taxonomy): domain Bacteria; phylum Actinomycetota; class Thermoleophilia; order Solirubrobacterales; family Solirubrobacteraceae; genus CADCVQ01. The sequence goes on from CAVYMD010000003.1 coordinate 321,997, forward strand.
CAGCCGCTGGGCGTCGATGCTCTGGGCGACGGCCTCGTCGACGCTCATCGCCAACAGGTTACGCGGCGCCGAAGTGGCCGACGATCATCGGGGCGATGTCGGCGATCGACCAGTTGCCGTCCTCGCGCTCGGGCGGGGCCGGCACGCCGCAGAACAGCAGCGCCCCGAGCGAGTCGACGCGGTGCAGCGAGCCGTGGCTGCCGCCGCGCACGTGCGCGCGGTTGCCCCAGTCGGGGAACTCGTAGGCGGGCTCGGCGGACAGCAGCACGTCGCCCGACGTCGGGCAGGTCATCGCCGCCCAGACCCGCGTCAGCGCGTCGGGGTAGTTGTCGCAGCGCAGGACGCCGTCCTCGACGCTCGCCAGCAGCACGTCGAGCTCGCCGTCCAGCGACCAGCGCCGGCCGCGCGCGTCGGCGACGTCCTCGCCGGGAGCGAAGGAGAGCTCGCCGCGCTCGTTGCCGATCCGCACGCGGCCGCCGTCCCACCACATGACGAGGTCGACGCCCTCGATCGCGCGCGCCGTCGCCACGACCCGCGGCAGCGCGCTCGCGCGCGACTCGAGCACGAGATAGATCATCGCCGAGCGCTGCGCGGGGCACAGCGCGATCTCGGCGTGCCGCGCGCCGGCGCCCGACGGCGGCAGCACGCGCCAGTCCTCGAACGCGGCGCTGAGCTCGATCGTGCGCTCGATGTGCGAGTGCGAGTGGTCGGCCATGACGATCATCGCGTGCTCGTCGAGGAACGCGTCCACGCCGCCGCCGGCCTCCATGACGCGCCACAGCTCGGCGTCGGCCGCGGCGATCGACTGGATCTGCGCGTGGGGGCCGTTCTTGTGCGAGTGCGCGTCGTTGTCGGGCAGCGACAGCAGCAGGAAGTCGAAGAGGTCGTGCTCGACGAGGTAGGAGCCCACGCAGCCGGCGTGCTGGTCGCGCATCCCGGGGATCCCCATCCGCGACCAGCACGCCGTCTTGCGACTGGCGAAGATGTCGGCGTAGAAGAGCTCGCGCGGGCCCATCGCGCCGCGCTTGAACAGCGACGAGGCGGCGCGCGTCAGCGCGAAGTCGCGCGAGATCTCGTGCTCGTGGCGGCCGCGGTAGATGAGGTACGTCGTGCCGGCGGTCCGCACGGCGCCGGTGTCGTCGAGCGTCTCGAAGACCGTCGGCACGTCGGGCGACAGGTGCGTCGCGTTCATGTTGAAGATCGTGTCGACGAGCTGGCGGTTGAGGCCGAACTTGCGCGACGCCGAGAACGACGAGCCGTACTCGACGTAGCGCTGCTCGGCGCGCGAGTACCAGTTCATCGACGGGATCTCGTGCTCGTCCTGCAGCACCCCGGTGGCGATCGTCGCCGCGCAGACCGGCGTCACGGACGGAAACGCCGCGCAGCACTCCGACACGTAGCGGCCGCGCTCGGCGATCGCCGCCAGCGCGGGCGCGTCGCCGGAGCTCATCGCGCGCTGCACCATCGTCGGCTTCATGCCGTCGATGACCGTCAGGACCAGCTTGGGCGGCGCCGGGCTCACCTCAGGATGCGCAGCCCGGCGTACCTGCGCCCCTCGCGCCGGCGGCCGCCGCGCAGCAGGAACGCGAAGAAGCCGAGCGCCACGACCGAGACCGGCGCGACGAGGATGGCCAGGCAGGCGAGCACGAGCGAGCTGCCCTCGACGTAGATCGGCAGCGCGGCGCGCGCCTCGTCGTCCAGGCGCGCGCGCACGCGAAGCATGAGCGAGCGCGTGGCGGCGGCCGCCAGCGCGGCGCAGAGCCCGCCGGCGAGGAGCCCGGGCCACCACATGCCGGTGTTGTCGGCGAGCGTCGCCGCGAACAGCAGCGCGCCGAGGCCGATGCCGACGCCCTGCTCGGCGGACTCCAGCCGGCCGAGCGGGACGCCGCGGCGCGCGGCCACCGCCGCGGCGGCCATGGCGACGGCGACCGCGACGAGCCAGAGCGGCGCCTCGAGGAACGCGAACGGCGTGCCCTCGTAGTCGATGCCGACGTTCGCGGTGGCCAGCGCGCCGGCCGCGAGCGCCGGGAGGAACGGGCGCAAGCCGGCCGATCCGGCCAGCCCGGCCCCCTGGAGAATGTCGATCAGCAGCTGCAACGCGTCCGGTACCGTGAAGGGCGCATGACGATAGACGACAGGGACGCGGGCGCCACCGGCGAACCCCGACCGATGACATCGCCGCCCGGGCCCCGTCAGACGTCGCGCGACCTCGAGCGCTACGCGGGCCTGTTCGCGGCCCGGACGAAGGTCATGAAGTCCTCCGCGATGCGCGACCTCATGGCGCTCACCGAGCGCGGCGACATCATCTCGCTCGCGGGCGGCCTGCCCGACACGTCCTCCTTTCCCGCCGAGTCGTTCGCAGCGATCATGAGCCGGGTCGCCGTCGACTCGACCGCCCGCTCGCTGCAGTACGGGCCGACCGAGGGCCTGGGCGTGCTCAAGAGCTGCATCGCGGAGGTCATGGCCGAGGAGGGCACGCACGTCGACCCCGACGAGGTGCTCGTCACGACCGGCGGCCAGCAGGTCATCGACCTCGTCTGCAAGACGCTCGTCGACCCGGGCGACGTCGTCATCGCCGAGGCGCCGACGTACCCCGGCGCGGTGCCGACGTTCTGCTCCTACGAGGCCGAGGTCGTGCAGATCGACGTCGACGAGGACGGGATGCGGATCGACGAGCTCGAGCGCACGCTGGACCGCCTCGCCGCCGAGGGCCGGCGGCCGAAGTTCATCTACACCGTGCCGACCTTCCAGAACCCGGCCGGGACGACGATGTCGCTGCCGCGGCGCAGGCGGCTCGTCGAGGTCGTGCGCGAGCGCGAGCTGCTCGTGCTCGAGGACAACCCCTACGGCCTGCTGCGCTACGAGGGCGACCCGCTGCCGACCCTCTACGCGCTCGAGGGCGGCGACTTCGTCATCTACCTGGGCACGTTCTCGAAGATCCTCTCGCCGGGGGTGCGCCTGGGCTGGAGCGTCGGCCCGCGACCGGTGCTCGAGAAGATGAACATCGGCAAGCAGGCCGCCGACCTGTGCTCGTCGTCGCTCACCCAGCTCTTCGTGGCGGCCTACTTCCGCAGCGGCCGCTGGCAGGACTACGTGCAGTCGCTCAAGGAGATCTACCGCCGCCGGCGCGACGTCATGCTCGACGCGCTGGCGGAGTGCCTCGGGCCCGAGTCGAGCTGGACGCACCCGCAGGGCGGGCTCTTCATCTGGGTCACGCTGCCCGACTACATCGACACGACCGACCTGCTGGCGCGCGCGCTCGACGAGCACGTCGCGTTCGTCCCCGGCCGCGCGGCGTTCCTCGACGGGCGCGGGGCGAACTCGATGCGGCTGAACTTCTCCGGCGTCGGCGAGGCGGAGATCCGCGAGGGCGTGCGCCGCATCGGCGAGGTCGTGCGCGAGCAGATCGAGCTGTACGGGACGCTCACCGGCACGCACCGCGTCGTGCCCGCCGCCGCCGAGCCCGCGCCCGCGCCCGCCCCGCTCGACGTCGACCTCGCCGACGTGCTCCACCTGCCCGCCCTAGAGCGCCGCCGGCGCCCCGACGCCCGCCAGGGATGACCGCGCGCCAGCCTCCGCGATGACGCGCGTCGCGGTCCTCAAGGGCGGGCGGTCGCTCGAGCGCCAGGTCTCCCTGAAGTCCGGCGCGCGCGTGCAGGACGCGCTCGAGCGCCTCGGACACGACGTGGTGGGCATCGACGTCGGCCACGACCTCGTCGCGCGCCTGCGCGAGGTCGAGCCCGAGGTCGCCTTCGTCGCGCTGCACGGCCGCGACGGCGAGGACGGCACGGTGCAGGAGCTGCTCGAGGCGCTCGGCATCGCCTACACCGGCAGCGGCGTGTCGGCCTGCATCCGCTGCGCGGACAAGGTCATCGCCAAGCACCACATGCTCGACGCGGAGATCCCGACGCCCGACTTCTTCGCGTTCAACGAGACCGCGTTCAAGGAGCTCGGGGCGGCCGACGCGCTGCCCGAGATCGAGCAGCGCCTTGAGTTTCCGATCGTCGTCAAGCCGGCCGGCCAGGGCTCCGCGCTGGGGATCAAGTTCGCGGCGACGGCAAAGGACGTCCCCGGCGCGCTCGTGGCGGCGTTCTCCTACGGCCACAAGGTGCTGCTCGAGCGCCACGTGCGCGGGCGCGATCTCGCGGTGTCGGTGCTCGACGGGCAGGCGCTGCCGGTCGTCGAGGCGGTCCCCCGGGGAGAGGACTTCTACGACTTCGAGGCGCGCTACGAGATCGGGCGCACGACCTTCGTCTGCCCGGCCGAACTCCCCGAGGGCGTCGCGGAGCGCGCGCAGGAGCTCGCGCTGGAGGTCTGGCGGGTGCTCGGCTGCCGCGGCTTCGCGCGCATCGACCTCATGCTCGGCGAGGACGACGGCGAGCTGAGCGTGCTCGAGGCCAACGCGATCCCGGGGATGACCGAGACGTCGCTCATGCCGATGGCGGCCGAGGCTGCGGGGATGGGCTTCGACGACCTCATCGGGCGGATCCTCGCGCTCGCGCGCTGACGGCGACCGGGCCCGGGGGGACCGCGAGGGGGCGCGCGTCCGGGTCCCCCTGAGCACTGCCCGAAGGTCCCGCCCCGCGCGGGCCCCGGGGGACCGGCGCCCCTACTCCTCGCCCGCGAAGTCCTCCGGGCTGACCTGGTCGAGGAAGTCCTTGAACTTCTCGACGACCTCCTCGGTGTCCTCGACGTCGTGCTCGAACTCGATCGCCGACTCGGCGATGACCTCCTCGGCGGCGAAGATCGGCGCGCCGGAGCGCACGGCGAGCGCGAGCGCGTCGCTCGGCCGCGAGTCGATCTCCATCTCCTTGCCGTCGACGGTCAGCGTGATCGAGGCGAAGAACGTGTTGTCGCGAAGCTCGGTGACCGCGACCTGGGTGCAGCGCACGTCGAGCTCGCCGAGCACGTCGCACAGCAGGTCGTGCGTCATCGGCCGCGGCGTGCTGGCCCCCTGGAGCTTCATGAGGATCGCGGCCGCCTCGGGATGGCCGATCCAGATCGGGAGGAACTTGTTGCTGTCGACGGTCTTCAGCAGCACGATCGGCTGCTTGCCGACCATGTCGAAGCTGACGCCGTAGATGACCATCTCCTGCATCCGTTGGAGCATAGCTACGGGTCGGTCACAGGCTCCAATCGCGGTCGCGCGGTCGCGCGGCCGCCGAGGCCGCGCCTCGCGCCCGCGCAACGCCGGGACTTCCCACCCGCCCGGACTCGCCCCTATAGTCGTCTTATGGCAACGCGTGACAAGACCGCGGCCGACAGGACCCGCAGCGGTCGCGATCGCATCCTCGACGCGGCATACGGCCTGTTCAGCCGCGCGGGCGTGCGCGCGATCGGCGTCGACACGATCACCGCCGAGGCCGACGTGGCGAAGATGACGCTCTATCGCAACTTCGCCTCGAAGAGCGATCTGGCGCTCGCCTTCCTGGCCCTGCGGGAGGAGCGCTGGACGAAGGGCTGGGTGCAGGCCGAGGTCCGCGGGCGCGCGGACACGCCTGCCGAGCAGCTGCTCACGATCTTCGAGCTCTTCACGGAGTGGTTCGCGCGCGACGACTTCGAGGGCTGCGCGTTCATCACGTCGCTGCTGGAGTTCGACGACCCGGACGATCCCGTCCGCCGCGCCTGCGTCGAGCATCTCGCGACGATCCGCGCGTTCTTCTGCGAGCTCGCCGAGGAGGCCGGCGTCGCCGACCCCGAGCGCTTCGCCGCGCAGTGGCACATCCTCATGAAGGGCTCGATCGTCGCCGCGCAGGAGGGCGACGCCGAGGCCGCGCTGAAGGCCCGCGAACTCGGCGTCCTGCTGCTCGCCCGCGAGGGCGTCGCGGTCTCCGCGTAGCGCGGCCCCGCCCGCGCCGATCGCGGCGAGGGGCGCATGCCGAGCGGGCGCGTAGGTCCGACGCGGGGGATCGGCTGATCTCGTGCGATGAGTTTGCGCGGGTGCGCGAGTCTTGGTGGCATGAGCAATCCCACGCAGGCACCCACCACCATCTCGAACATCGGCGTCGCGATGTTCACGATCGCCGACCAGGACGCGGCGATCGCCTTCTACACCCAGACGCTCGGCTGGGAGTTGCGCGCCGACGTCCCGTTCGGCGACGGCGGCAACCGCTGGGTCGAGGTCGCCCCGCCGGGCTCGACGGCCCGCCTGGCGCTCAACCCCGCGATGGGCGAATGGGGCCCCGGCGGCAGCGCGATCGGCGTCGAGACGCCCGACGTCGAGGCAGAGTACGCGCGCGTCCAGGCGATCGACGGCGTCAAGACCGGCGAGATGATGGGCGGCGAGGGCCCGGTGCCGCGGATGTTCTCCATCGAGGATCCCGACGGCAACCACATCTGGGTCGTGCACCCCACCTGATCGCCGGCTGCGCGCCAGGAGGCGCCACGGACGGCGAGCCGGCGGCGGGGAGCGCCACGGACGGCCCCCCGGCGGCGGGGCGACGGCGATGCTCTGGACGGCGCCCGTCACCACCAGACCCCTGCGATATCAGGGCGGTATCATCTGCGACATCTCGTAGGCCCGCGACGGTGGGAGCCCCCGGTGTCGGAAGCGGAGGAGGTCAGAAGCCCGGGCGACATCGCGCGTCTGGTGTTGAAGGCGGTCGAGGCGCTGCCCGAGGAGGAGCAGCGAGCAGTCATCGAGTACTTCGTCGAGCAGGGGATCGCCCAGCGGGCGCCGGCTTCCTTCGGTCAGTTCGTCCAGCCCCCGCAGCGCATATTCGGCGTCCAGCGGCCGCTGGGGTCCGAGCAGATCACGATTCCCGTCCGGCTCTCCGAGGAGCAGCATCAGCGGCTCAAGCGGTGGGCCGCAAAGCACGACTTTCCAATGGCCGTGGTCGTCAGAGGGCTGATCGAGCGCTTCCTCGACGATTGGGAAGAGCGAACGGCGCGAACGCCGTGACGACCGGCGGGCGCGTCGAGGCACCGCGACCGACACCCCTGCAGACGCTTGGCCGCCGGCGTATGGCGCCGCCGACTTGGTGTTGCGCACCAGCGTTGCTCGGCTCACCCGTGGATCACGCTCGCGCCAGGCGGGTGCGCGTGTTCAGCGCCCGTCGCCTGCGACGCGGAAGCGAGCACATCTGGGCATGGACGAGGACTATGGTCGTGTCTCCGCGAGTCAGGAGGCTGCCCTCATGTACGTGCGTGTCGTCCGATTCACCGACGTGAGCCCCGAGCGGATCGAGGCGAACCTTGGCCGCATCAGGGACGCAGACGGACCGCCCCCGGGCGTCCCTGCCACGGGCCTGAAGTTCCTCTACGACGAATCGCAGGGAACGGCAGTCGTTCTCCAGTACTTCGCAACGGCGGAGGACATGGCCACCGGAGCCGCAGCGTTCAGCGCGATGGAGCCCTCCGAAACACCGGGCACCCGCGCCTCGGTCGACACCTGCGAGATCAAGCTCGAACTCGATATGCCCTGACCGGACGGCCGGCGGTCATCGTCATGGCAGCGCGTATGGCCTGATCGCGCGGGCCCGCCTCTACGTCGAGCCGATCGAGCAGCACGCCAATGAGCTTGATGAGGAGGTGACCGTCCTCAGCGCCAGGAATCTCCCCGCTCGGACCACCACGTGCGACTAGGCTGGCGCTGTTGACGGTCCAACGCTCTGATAACGATGAGTGATAGGGCGCACCGAGGCGTGTACGGAGCTCGGTCCGCGATGTTACATTCCAGCGCTGCGCTCGACGTTCGGCGTAAGTTGCGCGACACGAATCGCCGACCCCGTCACGACGCTCGCCGAGCCGCTGGCACTCGTCAACCTGCCTGCGCTCATGCTGCGCGCCACCGGGTCGGCGAGCCCGCCGATCGGCCTCATCGACGGCCCGATCGCCATCGACCACCCCGGCCTGGCGGCCGCGCGCATCCGCGACGTGGCGGGTGGCCCCACGACGTGTGCCCGGCCGCCGAGCGACGCCTGCGCCCACGGCACGTTCATCGCCGGGATGCTGGTCGCGAGCAGAGGGTCGGCTGCGCCGGCGATCTGCCCCGGATGCACGCTGCTGAGCTATCCGATCTTCGCCGATGCACCCGCCGGCGGTGACCCTGTCGCGACCGCGGCCGGCGTCGCTCGCGCGATCAGCGGCTGCGTCGCGGCCGGGGCTCGCATCCTCAACATCAGCGCGACGACGAGCCGGCCGTCGACAAGGATCGAACGGGTCCTGATCGACGCCCTGGACCATGGACCATGCCGCCGCGCGCGGCGCCCTCGTCGTCGCGGCGTCGGGAACCAGGGCACGCTCGGGAGCTGGGCGATCACGCGCCACCCGTCGGTCTGTCCGTCGCGGTCTGCGACGCACGCGGCCGGCCGACAAGCGACGCGAACCTCGGCAACTCGATCGGCCGGCGCGGACTGTGCGCGCCCGGCGCCGCGATCGAGAGCCTGCAAGCCGGCGGCGGGTCACGCGTCAGCGGCGGAACGAGCGTCGCGGCGGCGATCGGCTCAGCAGCACGCAGAGTGAGGCCGACGCGGCCGTGATGCAGGTCGCGGGGGAGGCGGCCGCGCCACCGGAGCCCGTCGCAGCCTCCGCTCCCGCCGCACCGTCGTACATCTATGCGATCGGGCGCGTCGAGCGCGCTTCACGAGCCTCGGGCTCGAGAAGGAGTTCGCGCGGACGGGCGCGCGCACGGACACCGAGGGCATGAGCGATCGCGAGGCGTTCGCGGCCGTCATCGCGGACGAGTGCAACCGCTACCTCGTGCGCCACCTGTGCTGGCTGTTCGTCATCGATCAGCTCGAGGCGTACATCCTGCACCCGCGTGACCCGGCGGACTTCGCGCTGCTGCGCGACGCCTACCGCGCGAGTCCCAGCGAGGAGGACGTCGACGTGCTGATCGGCGTGCGCGGTCCGATCGCCTCACCGGAGATGTGCAACGGCCTCGCGCTGCCGATCGTCGTGCTCGCCCAGCTCTACTCGTTCACGCGCACGTCGCTGATCGACTCGATCCCGCACACGGACTCCGCGACGGAGAAGGAGGACGCCCGGTTCCGGCAGACGGCGACCGAGCTGTTCACGAACGTCCGGCAGGTGGCCGACAACGCCGGCGCGACGGACGAGCACCGGGCGCTCAACTACCTCGGCGTGCGCTACCCGACGATCCATACCCCCGGCCCGCAGGGCCGGCCCGGAGGGGTCCGGCGCGAAGCGTCCCAGTGTGGGACGCAATCCACCACACCGCCTCGATTCGCGCGCCCCGACATCTCGCCACGCTTGCGCCGGGGCGCGGGCGCGGGGCGCGCCATCAGCCCGGCGCTGGCGAAGACCGCCGCGCAGCCACGCATCGCTGCCACCGCGAACCGAAGACCCGCCCCTCGTCTGTCTGCCGGCACCCCGCACCCCCCACCCCGCACCCCCGAGTTGCAGGCGTCTCAAGCAGCCCGGATCCGCGCCGCACAGGTCCGTAACGGCGTGACGGGAGCGCTCTCGACTCCACTCGGCGGAGCCCGCTCCCGCGCGCAGGCAAGGAGGCGTTTTCGCCGGCGGTCGCGGTTGCTACTGTCCGCCCCAAGCCTCGCCCCTCCACGCCCAGCGGGGCTGCCGGTCTGTCTCCGAGCAAGCGGTTGGCTCGCGCACCACTCGCCAGGTGTCCGCAGGCAGGACGGCCGGCGACATCCCCCACAGGACTGACCTGCTCGATGAGTGGGAGGAAAGGATTGCTCCATGTCATCCGATGAGAACAAGGCCGTCGTTCGACGGTGGATCGAAGGGTTCAACGACGGCGACGCGCAGGCCGAGGCCGACGCCCGCACGTCCGACTACGTGGCCCACTTCCCGGGGGCACCCCCGTTGGACTCCGATGGGTGGATCCAGGCCACCGGCTCCTTCGTCGAGGCGTTCCCCGACCTGCGGCTCACGGTGCAGGACATCATGGCCGAGGGGGACATGGTCGCGGCGCGCGTCAGCTTCAGCGGCACCCACGATGGGCCGTTCCAGGGCATTCCGCCGACCAACAAGCAGGTGGCCTTCACGAGCATCGAGATGAACCGCATGGTGGACGGCAAGGTGGCGGAGCACTGGGTCGAGATCGACCTGGTCGGACTGCTGCAGCAGTTGGGGGCGCTGCCGGCGGACCCGCCGCAGGCGTAGGTACCGACCGGACACCCCGCGCGGCTCGAAGTTCGCCGCCGCCGTCCTCCCGCCTCGTACCTTCCGGCGGGAGCGGCCGCGAAGCGCGGAGCACGAAAGCCCTGCACAAGCGAGTGGGCGATCCAGGATTCGAACCTGGGACCTCTTCCTTATCAGAGAAGCGCTCTAACCGACTGAGCTAATCGCCCGGGGACGGCCGTCGAGTCTAGCGGGCCGCTACGCGACCGCGCGAGGCCGCAGCCGGCGCGCGAGGGCGAGCGCGTCGTCGGGATCCTCGAAGGCCAGCTCGACGCGGAAGCCGGTGCCGCGCGGCTTGACCGTGACCTCGATCCCGAGGGCGCCGCCGAGCTCGTCGGCGATCCGTTCGGCCGCGGCCAGCTGGTCGGGATGGACGCCGGGCGCCGGGCGCGCGGGGGTCGTCTGCGGCGTGCGCTCGTTCGCCGCGCGGGCGCGCGCCTCGAGCGTGCGCACCGACCACTCCTCGGCGACGGCCGAGCGCGCGAGGCGGCGCCGCTCGGCGTGATCGTCGGCGAGCAGCAGCGCGCGGCCGTGGCCCTCGGTGATCTCGCCGCGCTCGAGCAGCTCAAGCGCCTCGTCGGGCAGGTCGAGCAGCCGCAGGAGGTTCGTCACGGCGACCCGGCTGCGACCCACCCGCAGGCCGACCGCCTCGCGCGTGAGCCCGAGCTCCTCGACGAGCGCGGCGCAGGCGCGCGCCTCCTCGACGGGGTTGAGGTCCTCGCGCGCCATGTTCTCGATGAGCGCGGCCTCCAGCGCCTCCGCGTCGTCGCGGTCGCGCACGAGGGCCGGGATCGTCTCCATGCCCGCGATCTGCGCCGCGCGCCAGCGCCGCTCGCCGGCGACGAGCTCGTACGTGCCGCCCGCCACCGGCCGCACGAGCACGGGCTGCAGGACGCCGCGCTCGCGCAGCGAGCCCGCGAGCGCCTCGAGCGCCGTCTCGTCGAAGGAGCGCCGCGGCTGGCCGGGGTTGGGCACGATGAGCTCGACCGGCAGGGTGCGCAGGTCGTCGGCCGCGGCTGGACCGCCGGAGACCGACAGGATCGCGGCCAGGCCGCGGCCCATGCCGCGCGCGGGGCCGCTCATGTCCCCGCCCCCGCGCGGACGACTTCCTTGGCGAGCTCGAAGTAGGCGTCCGCGCCCGCGCAGTGCGGGTCGTGGTGCGTGACCGGCCGCCCGTAGCTCGGCGCCTCGCCGATGCGGACGTTGCGCGGGATGACCGTGTCGAAGACGAGCGCCGGGAAGTGGGTGCGCACCTCCTGCTCGACGTCGCGCGCCAGGCGCGTGCGCCCGTCGTGCATCGTCAGCAGCATCCCCGCGACCGTGAGCCGCGGGTTGAGCTCGCGCTGGATGAGCGCGAGCGTGTCGAGCAGGCCGGCGAGGCCCTCGAGGGCGAAGTACTCCGTCTGCACCGGGACGATGACGCGGTCGGCCGCGACGAGCGCGTTGACCGTCAGCGGCCCGAGCGACGGCGGGCAGTCGAGCAGGATGTACTCGAAGCGATCGCGCGCGCCCGCGAGCGCGTCGCGCAGGCGCACCTCCGAGCCCGGCTCGCGCGGCAGCTCGATGTTCGCGCCCGCGAGATCCGGATGCGCGGGGACGATCTTGAGCTGCTCGATCGCCGTGTCCGCGACCGCGGCCGCCAGGTCGCAGCGCCCGGCGAGCACGTCGTACACGTTGGGCTCGGTGTCCTTCGCCACGCCGAGCCCGAGCGTCGCGTTGGCCTGCGGGTCGATGTCGATGAGCAGCGTGGCGAAGCCCGCCTCGGCGATGCACGCCGCCACGTTGACCGCGGTCGTCGTCTTGCCGACGCCGCCCTTCTGGTTTGCGATCGCGAGAACGGTGCCCATGCGTCGCCAACGGTAGCGCCGGGAACGGTCGGAGCTGTGCTCGTTCGGCGCCGAACCCCTCGTTCTCAGCCTCAGGTGGAGGCTCGCAGTGGCCGTTTGCTGGCCATTCCCGGGCGCCTGGGGAATCTGTTCGGCGTCGAACCAACCTTCAGGTAGAGGTGGAGGTGAAGGTGCTCGGCGGTCGGCCAGGGGCGCACGGGGCGCACCTCGCTCAGCCGCATCCCGGTCGCGGTGGCGGCGGCCTCGGCGCCGGCCTCCTCGTCCGGATCGCGGCGGCCCTTCCAGGCGAGCATGGCACCTCCGGCGACGAGCAGTGGCGCCGCGTACTCCACGATGACGCCGAGCGGGGCGAGCGCGCGGGCGGTCACGAGGTCGCGCGTCCCGATCCCGACCCGCCAGGTCTCCGCGCGGTCGGCGACGACGGCGGCGTTGTCGAGGCCCATGTGCTCGGCGGCGCGCTCGAGGAACGCGCACTTGCGCCCGTTGGACTCGACGAGCGCGACCTGCGCCTCGGGGAGCGCGGCCGCCAGGACGAGGCCGGGAAGGCCGGCCCCGGAGCCCAGGTCGGCGATGCGGCGCGCGTCTCGCACCCGGTCGAGGTCGAGCGCGGCGAGCGCGTCGGCGACGTGGAGGTCGACGGCGGCCTCCGGCTCGCGGACCGTCGTCGGCGCGGTCGGGTCGTCGCGCAGGAGCGCGAGCAGGCGCTCGAGCGCCTCGGCAGCGCGCGGTGTCAGGCCGTGGGCCGCGACGAGCGCGGCGAGACGGTCGGCGGCGGTCATCGCTCGCCGCGCGCCTGGATGCGCGCGATGTAGGGCCCGTAGCGCGAGCGCAGCTCCGCCAGGCGCTCGGCGCCGTGGGCGTCGAGCTCGGGGACGAGCAGCTCATCGAGCACCGGGAGGACGTCGTGGACGAGCGCCGGCCCGCGCGCGACCCACTGGAAGTACGAGCGGTTGCCGTGGTGATAGGGCCCGTAGAGGCGCGAGCGCGGGAAGCGTGCGACGAGCCAGCGCATGAGCGACTCGTGGCGCACGTGCTTGCGCAGCATGATGTGCGGCTGCTTGCCGTCGCCGCCGAAGGATCCCTCGCTCATGAGGATCCCGGCGATCAGGCCGCGCTCGACGTCGCTCAGCATCCCGGAGAGTGTTTCACCGGGGAGAAAAACGTGAAACGGTCGCGGCCGGCGCTAGGACGAGGTCGGCGCGACGACGAGGTGGCGGTCGGGCTCGTCGCCCTCGGAGTACGTCTGCACGCCCGCCACCTCGCGCAGGTACTCGTGCACGAGGCGCCGCTCGCTGGCGGTCATCGCGTCGAGCGCCACCGGCCGGCCGGAGCGCAGCGCATCCTCGGCGGCGCGGTCGGCCTGCCGGCAGAGGATCCCGGCCCGGCGCTCGCGATAGCCCTCGGCATCGACGACGATCCGGCGGCCGTGATCCGCGCGTGCGCCCGTCGCGCGTTGGGCGAGGTGCTGGACGGCGTCGATCGTCTGGCCGTGGCGGCCGATGAACAGCCCGAGGTCCTCCCCGTGCAGCGTGCCCGTGCACGTCTCGCCGTCGTCGGTGATCTCCACCGTGGCCTCGAGGCCGAGCGCCGTCACGACGTGCTCGAGCAGCTCGCGAATGGCCTCGCCCGGATGGTCGTCGTCGTTCATCGTCTCCGCCCCGATCGCTTCTTCTTCTTGCGTGGCGGCGGTGGCGGAGGGCCGCCGGGGGACGCCTTCGCCGTCGCCGCGACCGGCTCCTTCGGCGTCCCCATGCTCGCGAACTTCGAGAAGAGGCCGCCCCCGCCGTCTGCGTCGCCGTCCTTGCTCGGCGGCGTGGGCGGGGTGATCGGCCCGAGCTTCTTGCGCAGGATGTAGCCCTGGCCGACCGTCCACAGGTTCGTCGTGATCCAGTACACGAGCAGGCCGGCCGGGAAGTTGTAGAGCAGGATGAAGATCGAGAAGACGAGCGGCAGCCCGTACATCAGCATCTGCTGATTGCGATCCGGCGTCGTCGGCGTCAGCAGCGTCGACAGCAGCTGCGAGCCGACGTACAGGATCATGAGGACCGCGAGCACCCAGCCCGTCGCGCCGGCGGTCAGGTCCGGGATGAAGAGGAACTGCTCGGCGCCGGCGCTTCCGGGGACCTCGCCGCAGGGCGGCGGCGTCGCGCCGGCCTTGACGACGATGTTCGCCGCCTCGGCCGCCTTGCCGCAGATCTCGAACCGCAGGTCGGACTGCAGCAGGTAGAACAGGCCGATGAAGAAGGGAAACTGCGCGAGGAGCGGCAGGCACGAGGCGAACGGGTTGATCTTGTTCTCCGCGTAGAACTTCATGATCTCCTGCTGCTGGCGCTGCTTGTCGTCCTTGTACTTCGACTGCAGCTTCTTCAGCTCGGGGGCCACGGTCGCCATCGCGCGCATCGACTTGAACTGCTTGACGGTCAGCGGCGCCATCGCGGCCCGGACGAGCGTGGTGAGCAGCACGATCGACATGCCCCAGCCGAAGCCCGTCGTGTCGTGGATGAAGACGAGGACCGGCTGCAGCACGTCCACGATGAACTGGATCGGTGCGATGAGGGCGAGGGTCAGCATCAGATCAGCGAGGGCGCAGGGGGAAGAGGCGCTGGGCGTCGACCGGGTCGTAGCCCCCGTGACTGAAGGGATTGCAGCGCAGCACGCGCCACGTCGCCAGCACCAGCCCGCGAAGTATGCCGAACTCCCGCAGCGCCTGGACCGCGTAGGACGAGCACGTCGGCTCGTACTTGCAGCGGCGCGGGAGCGCCGGTGAGATGACCCGCCGGTAGAGCACGATCGGCGCCTGCACGAGGCGGACTGCGGGCCGCATCACGCCGCCGCCTTCTCGAGCAGTTCGCGCAGTGCCGCGCGCACGCCGGCCAGCCCGTCGCGCTCGGCCAGCTCGCGGGCGGGCGGCCGGGCGACGACGACGACGTCGAGTCCCGCCGGCACGGTGGCGCACTCCGCCGCGAAGGCCTCCCGCAGCAGGCGCTTGACGCGGTTTCGGTCGACGGCGCCGCCGACCTTGCGCGACACCGAGAGGCCGAGGCGCGCCTCGGAGCCCTCGGCGCCCGCCGTCGCGGCGTCGCGCGGGAACGCGTAGACGACGAAGTGGCGGTTTCCGTGCGAGCGGCCCTGGCGATAGGCGCGCTCGAACTCGGCGCTTCGCGACAGGCGCCCGCGGCGTGGCCGGCGCGGACTTGGAACGCGAGGCATCGACTCGTCCACGCAGCGCAGCCTAGAGCGTCGGACCGCGCGCACCGCTGCTGCGGCGGCTCAGACGGTGAGGCGCTTGCGGCCCTTGGCGCGGCGGCGCTTGAGCACCGCGCGCCCGGCCTTCGTCTGCATGCGCTGACGAAAGCCGTGTGTGCGTGCGCGCTTGCGCTTCTTGGGCTGGTAGGTGCGCTTCATGGCAACGAGGATCGCCGCTGGCGGCGAGCGCGAATCCTAGCGCACCCCCGCCCGCCGGCTGCGTCGCCGAGGTTTTTCCCGCGACGAGCGGGCTCCCCTCCGCCGCCCTGCGGAGAGCCCCCCGGGCCGTTGGTATATTCGCCGCCGCCCGGGCCTCTCGCAGGGCCCTCCGCAGTCCCCGCCGGAACCCCCTCCGAAGGAGTCGATCACGCCTGGCCTGACCCCGCAGCTCGCCCAGGACTGGGCGCAGATCCGCCTGAGGTTGCGCGAGTCCGTCGGCGACTCCACCTTCGAGATCTGGCTCTCCGCGCTCGAGCCGCGCGCGCTCGTCGGCGCGACGCTCGTCGTCGCCGCTCCCGACGAGCTGCGCAGCTGGGTCGCCGACCGCTACGGCGACGTGCTCCGAACATGCGCGTGCGCCGTCCTCGGCGACGGCACCGATGTCCGCATCGTGGCGCCCGGCGCGGTCGTCGACGAGCCCTACGACGAGCACCGCGCCGCGCCCGGCGACGAGCCCGACGCGCACCCGAAGTTCACGTTCGAGCACTTCGTCATCGGCGACTCCAACCGCTTCGCCCACGCGGCCGCGCTCGCCGTGGCCGAGAACCCCGGCCAGGCCTACAACCCGCTCTTCCTCTACGGCCCGCCCGGCCTCGGCAAGACCCACCTGCTGCACGCGATCGGCAGCTACGTCCGCGAGCACGGCGGCGGCCTGCGGGTGCGCTCCACGACCGCCGAGCGCTTCACGAACGCCTTCGTCGCCGCGGTCCAGGGCAACGCGACGGAGGAGTTCAAGGCCCGCTTCCGCGACACCGACGTCCTGCTCATCGACGACGTCCAGTTCCTCCAGCGCAAGGTCAAGACCGAGGAGGAGTTCTTCCACACGTTCAACGCGCTGCACGAGACCGGCAGCCAGCTCGTCCTGACGTGCGACCGCCTCCCCGCGGACATGGGCGCGCTCGAGGACCGGCTGCTGGAGCGCTTCGGGTCCGGGCTCGTGGCCGAGTTGCAGCCGCCCGACTTCGCGACGCGCCTGGCGATCCTGCGCAAGCGCGCGCACCACGACGAGATCCAGCTCGCCGACGAGGGCGCGCTGCACGCGATCGCGCACCGCATCACGTCCAACGCCCGCGCGCTCGAGGGCGCGCTCATCCGCGTGGTCGCCTACCACTCCCTCACCCGGCGCCCGATCGACGCGGCCCTCGCCGACGAGGTCCTCGCGGGCCTCTATCCGGCCGCGGCGGCACATCGGCGCCGGGAGAAGCCCACCATCGAGCGCATCCAGCAACTCGCCTGCGAGGCCTTCGGCATCAGCGCCGACGAGCTCGTCTCCGCCGGCCGCAGCCGCCGCCTGGCATGGGCCCGCCAGGTCGCCATGTACCTCGCCCGGCGCCACACCGGCGCGAGCCTTCCGGCCATCGGGGAGCGCTTCGGCGGGCGCAATCACACGACCGTCATGTACGCCTGCCGCAAGGCCGGCGAGCGCCTCGCCGCGGACCCCGCCGCACAGGCGCTTGTGCAGGACCTCGAGCGCCGGCTCGCCGAGCCTCCTGATGACCGCGCCAGTTGACACACTCTCCACAGGCCCGCGTCCCGCGCGGGCCATGCTGCGCCCGCATCCTGCGCTCTTGCCCTACGTTCTGCACATCTCCACAGGCTCTATGACTCCCATCTCTTCTCCGAGGAGGTCGCACCCGTGAAGTTCTCGACGTCCTGCGCGGACCTCCTCGCCCAGCTCGGCGTCGTCTCCCGCGTCGCGTCGACCCGGAGCGCCGTGCAGGCGCTCGCCGGCGTCCAGCTCAGCGTGACCTCGGCCGGCGCCGAGCTGCGCGCCACCGACACGGAGATCGGCCTGCGCGTGCCGCTTGCGGGCACAGCGGAGCGCGAGGGCACGGTCGTTCTGCCGGCGCGCCTCATGCTCGACGTCGCCCGCTCCCTGCCCGGCACGGAGGCGACGCTCGAGATGCGCGCCGCCGAGCAGGACGTCGAGGTCACGTCGGGCTCGGCGACGTTCCACATCCGCACGCTGCGCGCCGAGGACTTCCCCCCGCTGCCCGAGCCGGGCGGCGAGAGCGTCGAGGTGCCCGCCGCCGCGTTCGTGGAGACGATCAACCGCGTGGCGCGCTCGGCCTCGCGCGACGAGACGCGGCCGATCCTGACCGGCATCCTCGTCTCGGCCACGGGCGACGAGCTGCGCATGGTCGCCACGGACTCCTACCGCCTCTCGATCAAGGAGACGCGCCTGGAGAGGCCGCTGCAGGGCGGCTTCGAGGCCAACGTGCCGGCGCGCGCGCTGCAGGAGCTGGCGCGCATCGCCCAGGCGGCCGAGACCGACACGCTGACGGTCTCCGTGCGCGCCAGCCAGATCGTCTTCGAGGTCGCCGGCGACGTCCTCTCCTCGCGCCTCATCGACGGTCAGTTCCCGAACTATCGCCAGCTGCTCCCCGATGCCTACGAGCACGAGCTCACGCTGGCGGGTGGCGAGCTCGCCGAGGTCGTGCGCCGCGTCAGCCTCATGGCGCAGAAGAACGCGCCGCTGCGGCTGCGCTTCGAGGAGGGCGAGCTGACGGTCTCCGCGCAGACCCCGGACGTCGGCGAGGCCCGCGAGGCGCTGCCGGTGCCGTTCGCCGGCGAACCGCTCGAGATCGGCTTCAACCCCGAGTTCCTGCGCGACGGCCTCGACAGCGCCGCCGACGGCGACCTGCTGCTCAAGCTCATCAGCCCGCTGCGCCCCGGCCTCATCGAGTCCGCCGACGGCAGCGGCTTCGCGTACCTGATCATGCCGATCAGGCTCAACGTCTAGATGGCGCCGCCCCGATGCTCGCCACCCGCCTGCGGCTGCGCGACTTTCGCAGCTACGCGCGCGCCGACGTCGCGCTCGGCCCGGGCCTGACGGTCGTCCACGGGCGCAACGGCGCCGGCAAGACGAACCTGCTCGAGGCGCTGTACTTCGGCTGCACCGGGCGCTCGTGTCGGACCTCCAACGAGCGCGAGGTCGTCCACTTCGGGGCGTCGACGGCGCGCGTCGAGGTCGACCTGGTCGACGGGGAGGGGCGCGCCCACGAGCTCGCCGTCGGCTTCACGCCCGGCGATGCCAAGCGCCTGCAGTCCGACGGGGCCCTCGTCGAGCGCCTCGTCGACGTCGAGATGCGCCCGCTCGTCTGCGTCTTCATGCCCGACCGCCTCGAGCTCGTCAAGGGCCCGCCCGCGCTGCGGCGGTCGCACGTCGACCAGGTCATCGCCGCGAGCTGGCCCGTGCGCAGCGCGACCCGGCGTGCGTACGGCCGGGCGCTCGCGCAGCGCAACGCCCTGCTCGCCGCGATCCGCAGCGGCCGCGCCGCGCGCGACTCGCTGGGCGCGTGGGACGCCGAGCTCGCCCGCCACGGGATCGCGCTGCGCGACGACCGCGCCGCGGTCGTCGAGCTCCTCGCCGGGCGCTTCGCGACGCTCGCCGGCGCGCTCGGGCTGGGCGGCGGCGCCGAGCTGCGCTACCGGCCCCGCACGCGGGCGGCCGACGCCGCCGAGCTCGCGGCGGAGCTCGCCGAGCGCGCGGACTCCGATCTCGAGCGCGGCTTCACCGGCCACGGGCCGCACCGCGACGACGTCGCGCTGCTGCGCGACGGCCGCGAGCTGCGCGCCTACGGCTCGCAGGGCGAGCAGCGCCTCGCCCTGCTGGCCCTCCTGCTCGCCGAGCGCGAGGCGCTCGCGGCCGAGCGCGACACGATGCCCCTCATGCTCCTCGACGACGTCATGAGCGAGCTGGATCCCGATCGCCGCGGGATGCTGGCCGACCTCCTGCGCGGGGCCGGCCAGAGCGTCATCACGACGACCGACCTCGCGCACGTGCCCGGCGCGGACGCCGGCGGCGTGACGCGACTGACGGTCGCCGGCGGGACGGTCCTGCAGGACGCGAGCGCGGCCGCATGAGGCGCCGGGCGCCGCGTCCGCTGGCGACCGCCGTCGAGGCGCTCACGCGCAGCCTCGCCCCGGCGACGCTGCTGGCGGACGTCCAGCGCGTGTGGGAGCAGGCGGCGGGCGCGGCCGTCGCGCGGGAGGCCCAGCCGGTCTCCGAGCGCGACGGGACGGTGACGCTGCTGTGCTCCTCGGCCGTCTGGATGGCCGAGATCGACCTCATGGGCCCGGTCCTCGTCGACGCCGTCAACGCGGCGCTCGGGGCCC
The DNA here is from genome assembly GCA_963769555.1 of uncultured Solirubrobacteraceae bacterium. Taxonomy (GTDB): domain Bacteria; phylum Actinomycetota; class Thermoleophilia; order Solirubrobacterales; family Solirubrobacteraceae; genus CADCVQ01. The sequence goes on from CAVYMD010000003.1 coordinate 341,535, forward strand.
CGCGCCTGCGGGACGTTCGCTGCGTCGCAACCCAGCGCAGGCGCCGCGGCTGAGCGCCCATCCGGGCCCGCGGGCGGCCCGCCGGCCGCATTCACCCGCCACCGCCCCCGGCGAACCGTCGCAACCCCCCTCGTTTTCCTGCAATTTCCAGGGATTTTGACGCGCCCGCCCCGGGGGGATTGTGACGCGCTTGTGCTACCCTTATGGCAACCAGCGGTACCGGCCCCGGCCCGTCAGAGCGCGACGCGGACCCGGGGCTTCTTCACGTTCGGAGGTTTGGTGGCGAAGGACGACAAGAAGCTCGACGGCAAGACCGGCGCGAGCTCATACGACGCACAGGACATCACCGTCCTCGAGGGCCTCGAGGCCGTCCGCAAGCGTCCCGGCATGTACATCGGCTCGACCGGCGTGCGCGGCCTTCACCACCTCGTCTACGAGGTCGTCGACAACTCCGTCGACGAGGCGCTCGCCGGGCACTGCTCGGCCGTCGACGTCACGATCCACCCGGACAATTCGGTCACGGTTCGCGACGACGGGCGCGGCATCCCCGTGGCGACGATGGCCAAGGAGAAGCTGCCCGCCGTGCAGGTCGTGCTGACGGTCCTGCACGCCGGCGGCAAGTTCGGCGACGGCGGCGGCTACAAGGTCTCCGGCGGGCTGCACGGCGTCGGCGTCTCGGTCGTCAACGCCCTGTCGGAGCTGCTCGAGATCGAGGTCCGCCGCGACGGCCACGTCTGGCGCCAGACCTACGAGCGCGGCGCGCCGCAGAGCACGCTGCAGAAGGGCGAGCCGTCCGACGAGACCGGCACGACGATCCTCTTCCGGCCCGACACCGAGATCTTCGAGACGACCGACCTGGACTTCTCGGTGCTCGAGCAGCGCCTGCGCGAGACGGCGTTCCTCACGCGCGGCCTGAAGATCTCGATCACCGACGAGCGCGGCGAGGGCGCGACGGCGTCGTTTCAGTACGAGGGCGGCATCGAGGACTTCGTGCGCTACCTCAACGCCAACAAGGAGCCGATCGGCCGCAAGGTCGTCTTCTTCGAGGGCGAGAGCGACGAGGGTGCCGTCGAGGTCGCGATGCAGTGGAACACGACGTACCAGGAGTCGGTGTTCTCCTTCGCCAACAACATCAACACCCACGAGGGCGGCTCGCACCTGTCGGGCTTCCGCTCGGCGCTGACGACGGCGCTGAACCGCTACGCGAAGGCGCGCGGGCTGCTGAAGGAGAAGGACGACAACCTCACCGGCGAGGACGTGCGCGAGGGCCTGACGGCGGTCATCTCGGCCAAGCTGCAGGATCCGCAGTTCGAGGGCCAGACGAAGACGAAGCTCGGCAACCCCGGCATGGAGGGCTTCGTGCGCTCCGTCGTCTACGAGCGCCTCAACGAGTTCCTCGAGGAGAACCCGGCCGAGGGCAACGCGATCATCCGCAAGGCCGTCTCGGCCGCGCAGGCGCGCGCCGCGGCCCGCAAGGCGCGCGACCTCACCCGCCGCAAGTCCGCGCTGGAGAACTCCACGCTGCCCGGCAAGCTCGCCGACTGCTCGGTGAAGGACCCCTCCCTCGCCGAGCTGTTCATCGTCGAGGGCGACTCCGCCGGCGGCTCGGCGAAGCAGGGCCGCGACCGCAACACGCAGGCCGTCCTGCCGCTGCGCGGCAAGATCCTCAACGTCGAGAAGAGCCGCATCGACAAGGTGCTCAAGAACACCGAGATCCAGGCGCTCATCACGGCGATCGGGACCGGCGTGCGCGACGAGTTCAACATCGAGAACGCGCGCTACCACAAGATCATCCTCATGACCGACGCCGACGTGGACGGCGCGCACATCCGCACGCTCGCGCTCACGCTGCTGTTCCGCGAGATGCCCGAGCTCATCGACGCCGGCTACGTGTACATCGCCAAGCCGCCGCTCTACAAGCTCAAGCAGGGATCCAGCGAGCGCTACGTCGAGAAGGACTCCGAGCTGGAGCAGATCCTGCTCTCCGACAAGCTCGAGAAGACCCTCGTGTTCGATCGCGACGGGACGCAGTTCAAGCTCACCGAGCCGCGCTGGCAGCGCTTCTCGCGGCTGCTCAAGCAGTACGAGGGCTGGGCCTCGACGCTGCGCGCGGAGTACACGAGCGACGTCGTGACCTTCCTCGAGGAGTCCGGCGTGCTCGACGAGCAGATCTCGACCGGCGAGGCGGCGGTCGAGCTCATCGAGCGCGACGGGATCGAGAACGCGCCCTACGAGACGTCACTCGAACGTCAGGACGACGTTCACCTCACCGTGCGCGCGGTCGAGACGAACAGCGGCCTGGCGCGCGTGCTGCCGATCCCGCGGCGGCTGTTCGACAGCCAGGATTACCGCAACTTCACCCGCGTGCACGCACAGCTCATCGACCTCGCCGGCCGCGCGCCGTTCACCCTGCGACTTGCCGACACATCCGACACCGCGCTGTCCTTCCAGGCGCTGCGCGAGGCGGTCATCACCCTCGCGCAGAAGGGCGTCAAGGTGCAGCGCTTCAAGGGCCTCGGGGAGATGAACGCCGCGCAGTTGCGCGACACGACGATGGATCCGGCGATGCGGACGCTCGCGCAGGTGGGTATCGAGGACGCCGCGCAGGCCGACCTGATCTTCTCGACGCTCATGGGTGACATGGTCGAGCCGCGGCGGCAGTTCATCGAGGACAACGCCCGCCTCGTCGCCAACCTCGACGTCTAAGGAACCTGCATGTCATCGATCGACATCCTCGGCGGCGGCAACGTGGAGCCGCGCGCGCTCGAGGACGAGATGCGCTCGGCGTACCTCGACTACGCCATGTCCGTCATCGTGGGGCGCGCGCTGCCCGACGTGCGCGACGGGCTGAAGCCCGTCCACCGGCGCGTCCTGTTCGGGATGTCCGAGCTCGGGCTCGGTCCCACGCGCAGTTACGTGAAGTGCGCGCGCATCGTCGGCGAGGTCATGGGCAAGTACCACCCGCACGGCGACTCGGCGATCTACGACACGCTCGTGCGCCTCGCGCAGGAGTTCTCGATGCGCTACCCGCTCGTCGACGGGCAGGGCAACTTCGGCTCGATCGACGACGACCCGCCGGCGGCGATGCGCTACACCGAGGCCCGCCTGCAGCGCATGGCGATGGAGATGCTGCGCGACCTCGACGCCGACACCGTCGACTTCGTCCCCAACTACGACGGCCAGTTCAACGAGCCGGTCGTGCTGCCCGCCCGCTTCCCCAACCTGCTCGTCAACGGGTCGTCGGGCATCGCCGTCGGCATGGCGACGAACATCCCGCCGCACAACCTGCGCGAGGTCGTCAGCGCGGTCATCGCGTTCATCGACGACCCGGCGATCGCGACGACCGAGCTCATGGCGCACATGCCGGGCCCGGACTTCCCGACCGGCGGCATCATCCTCGGTCGCCAGGGGATCCTCGACGCCTACGAGACCGGCCGCGGCCGCGTGCGCGTCCGCGGCAAGGCGCACACGGAGGACATCGGCCGCGGGCGCGAGGCGATCATCGTCACCGAGCTGCCCTACGCGGTGAAGAAGGGCGGCGAGAGCGGCCTCGTCATGAAGATCGCCGAGCTCGTTCGCGAGAAGAAGATCAGCGGGATCGCCGACCTCGAGGACCACTCCTCCGAGCGCGGCGGGATGCGCGTCGTCATCACGCTCAAGCGCGACGAGATCCCCGAGGTCGTCCTCAACCAGCTCTACAAGCACACGTCGCTGCAGACGACGTTCGGCGTCAACGTCGTCGCGCTCGTCGACGGCGTGCCGCGGACGCTGTCGCTGCGCGAGGTCATCAAGCACTACGTCCACCACCAGCGCGAGATCATCGTGCGGCGTACGAAGCACGAGCTGCGCGTCCTCGAGCGCCGCGTGCACGTGCTCGAGGGCCTGCTCATCGCGCTCGACAACCTCGACGCGATCATCGACCTCATCCGCGCCTCGCGCGACCGCGAGAGCGCGCGCAACGACCTCGTCGCGCGCTTCGCGCTGAGCGAGATCCAGGCCTCCGCGATCCTCGACCTGCGCCTGTCGCAGCTCACGGCGCTCGAGGCCGACTCGATCAAGACCGAGCACGACGACAAGGTCGAGCGCATCGGCGAGCTGCGCGAGATCCTCGGCAGCGAGGCGCGCGTCTACGAGATCGTCCGCGAGGAGCTCGAGGAGATCGCCGAGCGCTTCGGCGACGAGCGGCGCACGATCATCACCGACTCCGAGGACGAGATCGGCATCGAGGACCTCATCCCCGAGCAGCAGATGGTCATCACGATCACGAAGTCGGGCTACATCAAGTCGCTGCCGCTGACGACGTACCGCGCCCAGCAGCGCGGCGGGCGCGGCGTGACGGGGATGGACATGAAGGACGGCGACTTCATCGAGCACCTCTTCGTGACCTCGTCGCACGACTACCTGCTGTTCTTCTCCAACCGGGGCAAGGTCTACCGCTCGAAGGTCTACGAGCTGCCGGAGGCCTCGCGGACGGCGAAGGGCCGCGCGCTCGTCAACGTCCTGCCGCTGCGCGAGAAGGAGCGCATCCAGTCGGTGCTCTCCACGCGCGACTTCACCGAGGGGCGCTACGTCTGCTTCGCGACGAAGCGCGGCGTCGTCAAGAAGACCGAGCTTCAGGCCTACAACACGCCGATCAAGGCCGACGGCATCATCGCGATCAACATCCGCGACGACGACGAGCTCGTCAGCGTGCGGCGCACGAGCGGCGACGACGACATCCTCATGGTCTCGCGCAAGGGCCAGGCGGTGCGCTTCAACGAGTCCGACGTGCGCGCGATGGGTCGCGACACCTCGGGCGTTCGCGGGATGAACGTCGACGCGCCCGCCGACAACGAGGTGCTCGTCATGGACGTCGCGCGCGACGACCAGGAGCTGCTCGTCGTGACCGAGAACGGCTACGGCAAGCGCACGTCGATCGCCGAGTACCGCAAGACCAAGCGCGGGGCGATGGGCGTCGGCACGATCAAGCTCACCGACGCCAAGGGCGCGCTCGCCGGCGCGCTCGTCGTGCGCGAGCACGAGGAGCTCGTCTTCATCTCCCAGAGCGGGATGGTGCAGCGCACCGCCGTGCGCGGGATCAGCCGCTACGGGCGCCTGGCCCAGGGCGTGCGGCTCATGAACATGAAGGAGGACGACCTCGTCTCGGCCGTCGCGCTCATCGTGGAGTCGGCGAACGGCGCCGACGAGGCGCTCGACGAGCCGGGTCCCGACGGCGACGCGTCCGCCGACGCGGGGGCAGGCGCGCTGCCGGTGCCCGGCGAGCCCACCACGGACGCGGACGCGGACGCACCGACGCAGCCCGACGCCGACGCCGACGCCGACCCGGACGCTCCGGCCTCGCCCGACGATGCGCCGCCGCGGTAGCGCCGGCCGCGCACGGGCCCGCGGCCCGCGGTAGCCGTGGCGGGCGCGCTGAGTTTCGTCTCCGCGGCCGACGGCTACGAGCTGCGCCGCGGCGACGAGGTCGTCGGGCGGACCGGGCCGACGGACCGCGACGAGTCCTCCGCGACCCGCGGGGACGAGCGCTGGACGCTGACGGTCGCCGGCGACCGGTCGGCTCCGGGCGCGACGTGGCAGGTCCTCGCCGCGGACGCCGCCGGCGAGCCGGCGGCGCGCTACTACCACGGCGGGATGCGCGGCGGCCGCGTGCGGTCGGGGGACGACGACTGGGGCACGCTGCGCCGCCAGATCGGCGTTGGGTCGGACTGGCGCCTGCGGATGCCCGAGACCGCCCTGACGGTGCGGCCGTCGGCGGACGGGGCGCGCGTGCGGCTCGACCTCGAGTACGTCGCGGGCAGCGCGGAGGTGGCCGATCTCGTGCTCCTGCTCGTCTGCTGGGTCGTCATGAGCGAGGAGGCCGTGGGGCCGCTCGGGCGAGGTGGTTGAGCGCCGGCGAGTGCCCCCGCGCCGGGTCGGGATCGGGTGCGCAACGCCCGTCGTCGTCGTCCGCTACCCTGCGCGATACCAGAGAAAGGAGGTGGTCCGAATCAGCTCAAGTTCTTACGGGACCCTGGAGGTGCTCGGCCGCTAGGTCGGGAAGCTGGCTCCGCCCAGCGAATCCAAACCGGGCCACCCTCGAGTCGGATGCCGGACTGGTCCCGCCGGTAGACGTAACGCAGGTCCGTCTCGGGCTCGAAGTCCAGTTGTGAAGTTGCGAAGGGCGCCGTTGTTGACGGCGCCCTTCGTGCGTTCTGGGTCGGGTCAGCCTGTCTCGGGGCTGTCTCGAGGTTGTCTCGGGGTTGCCTCGGCCTGGTTTGGCGGGCGTGGTGGGCCGGGTGGGCCGGTCCGCGGGTCCGTCCCCGGAATACACGTCGGAGTCGGTGGTGCTGCGGGGTGTCTGGGGTGCCGCCAGACATTCCGGGGCCGGACCGCGGACCGGCCCACCCGGCAGGGACCGCCGGTGGCTCGGCGGTGGCCGCGCGGGGCGCCCTGGCCCGTGCGTGGGGTGGAGCTGGTGGTGGCTCGGGAGGCTTGCGCGGCGCGCACTGGCCCGTGCGTGGGGTGGAGCTGGTGGTGGCGCGGGAGGCTTGCTGGCCCGCTGGCCCGCGCGCGCCGGTGCCGATGGTGGCTTGGGGAGGTTCGCTCGGAGCCTGGGCCGCTCGTCAGATGAAGCCCGTGTCGCTGAACTCGGGCACGCCGCCGTGCCAGATCGCCCAGACGCCGATGAGCAGCGCGCCGATCGCCAAGGCGGCGGCTGCCGCGTGCAGCAGCGGGCGGCTCGCGGGTGCGCCGCGGGCGCGTGCCGCCCAGGCGGCGAAGAGCACGGCCGCCGCGAGCTCCATCGGCCAGGTCTGGCCCTCGACGGTGCTCGTGAAGAAGGTCCAGCCGAGCAGGACCGCGGCCGCCGCCAGCACGCGCGTGCGTGCGGCGGGCCCGGAGTAGGTGCGCTCCGCGAGGCAGAAGGCCGCGACGAGGCCGATCCAGCCGAGCAGCACCTCGATGTGCGAGAAGCGCTCGTCCCAGAAGTAGGTGACCTCCTCGACGCGGCCGACGGGCCCCTCGTTGTGGATCGAGTTCGCCGCGAGGTGGATGCCCTGGCCCTGCGCGTAGAGCAGTCCGGCGGCGAGCGCGAGGAGCACGGCGCCGCGCGGCGCCCCGAGGGCGACGATGAGGCCGGCGCTCGCGCCGGCCACGGCCCACGGCGTCAGCAGGTCGATCGCGTCCCCCGCCGTGTGCCCCGCGAACGCGGGCACCTGATGGAACACGAACACCGCGAGCGCGAAGCCGAGAAACCAGCGACCGGGTTGCGTTGGCGCCCGCAGTTCGCTCACCGCGGGCGGGGTCGGCCGCGCGGCGAGGTCGGCCGGCGGACCTCCCGGATCAGGCGGCCTCGGGCAGCCACTGGCGCCACGCCGGCGGGATCGTCGGGCTGGCGACGTGGATGAAGACCTGCGGATGCGGGACGCGCGGCGGGTGGCGCGGGTGCATGCCGATCTTCTGCGGCAGCGCGTCGCCCTTGCGGCGGTTGCACGGGGCGCAGGAGGCGACGATGTTGTCCCACGTCGAGCCGCCGCCCTTGGAGCGCGGGATGACGTGGTCGACGGTGAGGTTCGCGCGCGAGCCGCAGTACTGGCACGTCCAGCCGTCGCGTGCGAAGACGGCGCGGCGGGTGATCTTGCGCCGGTGCGTGTCGCGCGGGACCTTGACGAACGTCACGAGGCGGATGACGACCGGGCGCGGGATCGTCGCGCTCTCCGAGCGCAGGGTGAAGCTCCCGTGCTCGATGATCTCGGCCTTCTCCTTGAGCAGCAGCACCGCCGCGCGGCGGACCGTGCACACGTTGATCGGCTCGTACGTGGCGTTGAGGACGAGCACACGGCCAGACTCACGTCCGCGCCGCCGGTGCTCCGGATGCGGCGCGAACCCCCCGTGGCCTGGTGGCGTGGGCTGGGTCGCCATGATGTCGGCGGAAGTCTAGTCAGGCGACCCGGCGGCTGGATAGGAGCCGAGGATCCTGACCTGCTCGCAGTGCTTGCGCAGGCCCGCGACCGCCTCGGCCAGCGGCCCGTCGGTCGCGGCGCCCTCGCCGTCGACGAAGAAGCGGTAGTGCCCGAGCCGCGCGCGCAGCGGCCGCGACTCGATCTTCGTGAGGTTCACGCCGCGGAAGGCGAACTCCGACAGGCAGCGCACGAGCCAGCCGGGGCTGTCGTCGCCTGGACCCCAGAATGCCAGCGACGTCTTGACGGGCACGCCCGCCGCCGCCGCGGGCGGCGGCGCGTGCGCGCGGCCGGCGAGCCAGACGAAGCGCGTCGCGTTGCCGGGCTCGTCCTCGACGGACTCGGCGAGCACCGTCGCGCCGTACAGGCTCGCCGCCCGCCGCGTGCTGATCGCCGCCCAGGTCGCGTGCTCGCCGACGATCCGCGCGGCCTCCGCGGTCGACGAGGTCGGCACCGGCTCGGCGTCCGGCAGCCGCTCGCGCAGGAAGCGCGCGCACTGGCCGAGCGCCTGCGGGTGCGAGAGCACGCGCTCGATCGCTGGCAGCTCGATCGCCTCGCGCGCGACGAGCTGGTGGCGGACCGCGAGCACGAGCTCGCCGACGATCGCGACGTCGGCGTCGTCGTCGGCGAGCGTGTCGAGCGTCACCCCGATCGGCCCCTCGAGCGAGTTCTCGATCGGGACGATCGCGCGGTCGACGGTGCCGTCGTGGACGGCGAGGATCGTGTCGCGCACGGTCGGCAGGCCGACGAGCTCGGCGCCTGCGGCGTCCGGCGCGGTGAGCGCGGCCTCCTCGGAGAAGGTGCCCTCGGGCCCGAGGTACCCGAGCCGCATCAGGGCGTCATCGCGAGGCGCAGGGCTTCCTCCTCCTCGGGCGAGAGCTTGAGCTCCCCCTTGCCCGCGGAGACCTGCTTGGCGTACAGGCGGGCCTGCTCGCGATTGTGGATCGACGACAGCACGACGCCCGAGCGCGTGCTGTCGAGCAGCGCGATCGAGGTCGACTGGCGGCCCGACATCTCGTTGAGCGCGTCGTAGCGGATCAGCCCCCAGTGGCACACGGCGCCGTCGAGGCGGCCCTCGGCGACGCCCATGCGCTCGTCCAGCCGCTCGGCGACGTCGGTGACGTACTCGTGCAGCGCCTTGAAGCCGGCGTCGAGCGCCGCGGCATGCCCGACGAGGTCGGTGCCCTCGTCGCCGAGCACGACGTGCTGATCGGCGCGCAGGCGCCGCACCTGGCGCGCGAGCACGGCGACCGCGACGAGCGCGAGCACGGCGACCATGGCAGCGGCCAGCGCGACGATCCCCGCGGTGGAGCTCAGCTCGGCGCCCATGCGCGCCAAACGGTAGCGCGGGCCTCAGCGGCACCGCCGCCGGGCCGGCGTCAGCCGCGGACGAAGAGCGCCGGGTAGCTGGCGCTGTTGTTGGCCGTGTTCTTCTCGCCGCCCACCGGGAGCACCTCGACGGTGATCGTGACCGGCTGGCCGATCGGCGGCGCCTGCCCGAGCGGGATCGTGACCGTCGTCTCGGTCTTCGGCATCGTCTGGTCGACGACCCGCTGGACGGTGATCGTGTCGCCGGCACCCTTGATCTGCACCCGCACCCGCACATCGGTCTCGGCGTTGTCGCCCTGGTTGGCGACCTTCGCCGCGAAGCTCACGCTCGAGGACGCCGGAATGCGGTTGGCCTGCCCGGGCTGCAGCGCGACGCTGCCGACGTTGACGCCGAGCAGCCCATGGCCGTGCAGGCCGGGCGTGGGCTCCGTGCTGCCTCCGTCGCCGGCGCCGCGGCCGGCCTGCGAGTTGATCCGCTTGGCGACCGTCGACGGCTGCAGCCAGCCGAGGTTCTGCAGGTAGCTGGAGAACTGGATCGTCTGGCCGCCGATCGCCTTGTCGTCGAGCACCTGCTTGATGATCGCGGCCGAGCGGCGGTTGTAGACGACGTTGGCGGCGTCGAAGGCCTGCATCTCGCCGGCGATCGCCTTGACGGCCGGGACGGCGGTCGCCGAGTCCGTCGACAGCGCGGCTGGCAGCTTCTCGGCGACCTTGCTCATCGCCTCCTGCAGGAGCGACAGCGACAAGAGCAGGTTGCGCTGCGCCTCGCGCATGTCGCCGGGCACCGAGATGCTCTGGGCCTGCTTGGTCAGCGCCTGCGCGCGGAAGCGCAGCTGGTTGACCTCGGACTGCACGTCGGTCGACGGCTGCGCTCCGCTGCTGAGCGTCTCGAAGAACGCGTCGGCGTTGGCGTCGGCGTCCTGCACGACGCTCGACACCTCGCGGTTGTAGTCCTTGAGCGCCTGCTCCTGGCGGCTGTTCAGGCAGCCCTTGACGCCGAAGACGAGCAGGACGACCACGAGCAGGCCGATGCCGAGCGCCGCGACGCGGCGCACGAGGAGCTGCTGGGGATCCGACGGCGGACCGAGCGCCGCGGGCGCCGGACTGCGCGGTCGCGTGCGGGTGGGAGGCTCGTCGTCGTCAAAGAAGGACAGGGTCCGCTCCTTGCGGAAGCTGGCTGAAAAGTCAGTATGACCACGCGCCAGGCGCGAGGGTTTGGCTGCAACTTTGCCGCCAGCAGGCGATTTCCTGCCTCGGCCGCCAAGGAGCCGGCCGCGGCCGCGCCGAACACAGAGCCGGTGTCGCATGTCCCCAGCCCCGCCTCGGCCCCCGCGGGCCAGCTCGTGCTCGGCCGCTACAGGCTCGGCGCGCGGCTCGGCGCGGGCGGCATGGGCGTCGTGCATCGCGCGCGCGACGAACACCTCGAGCGCGACGTCGCGATCAAGCGCATCGCGGTCGAGCACGACCCCGACGGGCGCGGCGAGCGCGAGGCGCTCGCGGCCGCGCGACTGTCGCACGCGGGCATCGTCGCCCTCTACGAGTCCGGCCGCGACGAGGACGCCGTCTACCTCGTCTCCGAGCTCGTCGACGGGCCGACGCTCGCCCATGTGCTGCGCGCCGGCGAGCTGTCGGACCGCGACGTGCTGCAGATCGGCGCGACGCTCTGCGGGGCGCTCTCGCACGCCCATGCGCGCGGGGTCATCCACCGCGACGTCAAGCCGTCGAACATCATCTGCCCGCGCTCCGAGGACCGCCCGGCGACCGCCAAGCTCACCGACTTCGGGATCGCGCGGATGGCCGACCACGACGTGCTCACGCGCACGGGCGACATCATCGGGACGCTCGCCTACATGGCGCCCGAGCAGGCGCGCGGCGAGAAGATCACCGCCGCCGCGGACGTCTACGCGCTCGGCGTCGTGCTCTACGAGGCGCTCGCCGGCGTCAACCCGGTGCGCGCCGGCAATCCCGCGGCGACGGCGCGCCGCGTCGGCATGCGCCTGCCCCCGCTCGGGCGGGTGCGCCGCGACCTGCCGCACGCGCTGTGTCGCGCGATCGACGGCGCGGTCGCGGTCGAGCCCTCGGCGCGTCCTCGGCTCGGCGCGCTGCGCCGCGCGCTGGAGGACGCGCTGGACGCCGTCGGCGACGAGCCGGGCCCGGTCGCCGGCGGCGCGCTGGAGACGCTCGCCCTGCCGGCGCTGACGCACACGCGCCGCGCCCGCCCGCCGCAGCCGCGCCGCCCCCGGCGCCTGCGCGAGCCGCCCGCGCCGCGCGGCGAGCACGCGCCGACAGCCGAGCCGCGGCCGCGCATCGGCCCCGCGCCGCGCCTGGCCGCCGCCCTCGCGGCGGGCGCGCTCTGCGGGACCGCGCTCGCCGGCCTCGGGCCGCCGTCGCCGCTGCAGCCGCTCGCCGCCGCGGCGATCGCTGCGGGCGCCGTGCTGCTCGCGCCGCGGCTGGGCTGGCTGGCGGCGGCCGCCCTGCTCGTGACGTGGCTCGCCGTCCCGCTGCCCGGCGTCGCCCTGCTCGTCGCGCTGGCCGTCGTGCCGGTCCCGGCCCTCCTGGCCCGCCGCGCCACGGTCTGGTCGCTGCCGGCGGCCGCGCCCCTGCTCGGCGCGATCGGCCTGGCCGGGGCGTGGCCGGCGCTGGCCGGCCAGCCCGCGCGCTGGCAGGTCCGCGCCGTGCTCGGCGCGCTCGGCGCCTGGTGGCTGGCCCTCGCCGAGCCGCTGACGCCCGCCCCGCTGCTGTTCGGCGCGGCGCGCGACGTCGCCCCGCGCGCGACCTGGGAGGGGTCGGCGGTGGAGGCGATGCAGCACGCGCTCTGGCCGCAGCTCAGCGGCGGCGCCGTCGCGCTCGCGGCGCTCTGGGCGCTGGCCGCGATCCTGCTCCCGCTGCTCGTGCGCGGGCGCTCGGCCGCGCTGGACATCGTCCTCGTCAGCGGCTGGGCCGCGGGGCTCGCCGCGGCGACGCATGCGCTGTCGGAGGCGCTCGTGCTCGATCCCCCGCGCGGCCTCGTCGCGGGGGCGCTCGCGGGCGGCCTGCTCGCCGTCGCCGCGCGCGCGGTCCGAGGTCGCGCATGAGGCGAAAACGGGTAGGTGCTCTCCCCGTAGCATGAACCCCCGCGATGAGCGTCCTCCGCAACCTCGAGGCCAAGCTGACCGACCTCGTCGAGGGGACGTTCGGCCGCGTCTTCAGGTCCGAGGTGCGCCCGGTCGAGCTCGCCCGCAAGCTGGCGCGCGAGATGGACGAGCACAAGACGGTGTCGCTCTCGCGCACGTACGTCCCCAACGAGTACAACGTCTACCTCTCGCCGGACGACCGCAGCCGGCTGGAGGGCGTCGAGGACGCGCTCATCGACGAGCTGGGGGCCTACCTGCTCGAGCATGCGCGGCGCGAGCGCCTGGCGCTGCCCTCGCGCCCGAAGATCGGGTTCCACACCGACGAGCGGCTGTCGCTGGGCGAGTTCGGCATCCAGGCGCGGCTCGTGGCGGCGCCGGGCGAGGCCCCGGCGCGTCAGGACGCGCCGGTCGAGCACGGCAACACGATGATCTACTCGACCGCGGGCCGGCTGCGCGGGCCCGTCGAGGAGATCCAGGGGGTGCGCCCGACGCGCGCGCTGCTGCTCGCGGAGGGCCGGCGCCACGTCATCCCGCCCGGCGGCGCGCTCGTGGGGCGAAGCCGCGAGTGCGACATCGTCCTGGCCGACGCCAACGTGTCGCGCCGCCACGCCGAGGTGCTGCCGGGCGCGGCGGGCACGTGGACGATCTGCGACCTGGGCTCGACGAACGGCGTCATCCTCAACGGGCACCGCATCGAGGGCCCCGCGCCGCTGAACGCCGGCGACCGGATCGCGCTCGGGACCGCGGAGATCGGCTTCGAGCTCGAGTAGACCCCGTGCCGGCCGTCGCGCGGCCGGCGATGCGACTCGCGGAATCAACCATCTAGGCTCAGGACCTCAATGCTCGAACCGGTTTCCGTCGGCCTGAAGTTCGCCTTCCTGGCCGTCCTGTATCTCTTTCTCCTCTGGGTCTCGCGCAGCGCCCTGAAGGATCTGCGCCGCGGCGCGTTCGGCGGGACGCGGGCGCCGGCCTCCCCTGACGCGACGGGCATGCACTCCGCGTCGAGCCTGCCCTCGCTCGACGGCGGGGGGGAGATCTCCCCGCGGCTCGTCGTCGAGTCGGTCCCGGGGCTCACGCGCGGCATGTCCTACGACGTGTCCGACGGCGCGACGCTCGGGCGCGGCGACGTCGAGATCCAGCTCGAGGACCCGTTCGCCTCCTCGCGCCACACGCGCCTGTCGCGGCAGGGCTCGACGATCGTCATCGAGGACCTCGGCTCGACGAACGGCACGTACCTCAACGACGAGCTGCTGCGCGGCCCGCACCCCCTGCACCCGGGCGATCGCGTCCGCATCGGCGACTCCACGTTCAGCTTCGACGGCTGACCGACCGGCATGCTTCGCGTCGCCTCCGACCACTTCTCGCAATCCGACACCGGGCGCGCCCGGCGCGCGAACGAGGACTCGTACTTCGCCCGCGCGCCGGTCTTCGTCGTCGCCGACGGGATGGGCGGCGCGCAGGCCGGCGAGGTCGCCTCGCGGGTGGCGGTCGAGGCCTTCGAGCGCGGGCTCGACGCCGCCGCCGGCGAGGCCGACAGCGGCGAGGAGCTGCTCGCGGCCCGCATCCAGGAGGCCAACGCGCGCATCCACGAGATGTCGCAGGCCTCCGAGGAGCGCGCCGGGATGGGCACGACGATCACCTGCGCCCACGTCGGCGAGCACGACGTCGCGATCGCCCACGTCGGCGACTCGCGCGCCTACCGCCTGCGCGACGGCGAGTTCGTCCGCCTGACCGAGGACCACTCGCTCGTCGAGGAGATGCGCCGCCGCGGCCAGCTCACGGCGCAGGAGGCCGACGAGCACCCGCAGCGCTCGATCATCACCCGCGCGCTCGGCCCCGAGCCCGACGTCCTCGTCGACACGTCCTCGTGGCGCGGCGCCGACGACGACGTCTACCTGCTCTGCAGCGACGGCCTGACGTCGATGGTGCCCGAGCCGCGGGTCGCCGAGATCGTGCGCGACGCGGGAGCGCTGCGCGACGCCGGCCGCGCGCTGATCGACGCCGCCAACGCGGCCGGCGGGCGCGACAACATCACGGTCGTCCTGTTTCGCCTCGAGGAGGTCGCGGGCGAGTCCGACACCGCGCTCGAGCAGCCGACGTCGGCCGGCGGCCTGACGACGGCGAGCGTGCGCGCCGCCGCGACCGAGGCTCCGCCGGCGCCGGCGCCGGCGCCGGCGCCCGCCGACGCGCCGCCCGCCGCGCCCGCTCGCGACGAGCCGGGGCAGCGGCTGCAGCCCCGGGCGCCCGCCGCGCCGACGGCCGCGCCCGGGCCTCGCCGCCGCGGCGTCCGCCGGGCCAAGGTCTTCGCGATCCTGGCGCTCATCCTGCTGCCGCTCGGCTTCGGCGCCTACGCCGCCAACCAGGCCGTCTTCTTCATCGGCGCCGACGAGGACGGCTTCGTGACGCTCTACCGCGGGCTGCCGTACTCGCTGCCCGCGGGCATCGACCTCTACAAGGTCAACTACGTCTCCAGCGTGCCGCTGCAGACGCTGCCGCCCCAGCGTCGCCGCCGGCTCGTCGACCACACGCTGCGCTCGCACGACGACGCCTCCGACCTCGTGCGCGAGCTCGAGCGCGGCCGGATCGCGTCCTAGCGATGCCGATCGCCGCCACACCATCGCCCCCGGCGAGCACGGTCGCGGGCTCGTGAACGCCCGCAACCGCGAGCTGTTCGCGCTCATCCCGGCCTCGCTGCTCGTGACGGCGGGCTTCGCGGCGGTCTACATCCAGCGCGAGAACCTGCTGTCGGACCTGTCGCTGACGTACGGCGCGATCTTCCTGGCGCTCTGCCTGGCCGCCCACCTCGTGCTGCGCATGACGCTGCCCGACGCCGATCCCTACCTCTTCCCGCTCGTCGCCGTGCTCGCCTGCTTCGGCCTCGTCATGCTCTACCGGCTCGACGAGTCCTTCGCCCGCGACCAGGCGAAGTGGTTCGTCGTCGGCCTGGCGTTCTTCACGGCGACGATCCTCGCGCTGCGCCGCGACCCTCGCGTGCTCGAGCAGTACCGCTACGTCATCGCGCTCGGCGGCATCCTGCTGCTGCTCCTGCCGCGCCTGGGCAGCCCCGTCAACGGCGCCTACCTGTCCTTCAGCCTCGGCCCGGTCGCCTTCCAGCCGGCGGAGCTGGCGAAGATCGCGATCGTCATCTTCCTGGCCTCCTACCTGCGCGACACGCGCCAGGTGCTCGTCGTCGGCGCGCGGCGCATCGCGGGGATCACGTTCCCGCCGCTCAAGCACCTCGGGCCGCTGCTCGCCGTCTGGGGCACCGCGATGCTCCTGCTCTTCGTCATCCAGGACCTCGGCTCGTCGCTCATGTTCTTCGGCGGCTTCCTGGCGCTCGTCTACGTCGCGACGAACCGCATCTCGTTCGTGCTCATCGGCCTCGGGCTCTTCGCTGTCGGCGCCCGCACGCTCTACGCGGTGCGCCCGACGATCGAGAGCCGCGTGGACGCCTGGCTGCACCCGTTCGACACCGAGCTCTACGAGCGCGAGGTCGGCGGCAGCTACCAGATCGCGCAGTCGATCTTCTCCCAGGCCGACGGCGGCTTCTTCGGCCAGGGCTTCGGGCAGGCGCTCGTCCAGCTCGGCGACAACCCGCCGATCCTGCCCGCCGCGCACACGGACTTCATCTACGCGGTCATCACCGACGAGCTCGGGCTCGTCGGGGCCGTGGCGGTGCTGCTCGTCTACCTGCTCGTCGTCGAGCGGGGCTTCAAGACGGCGATGCTCGCGACCGACTCGTTCTCCAAGCTGCTGGCGACCGGCCTGACCGCGGTGCTCGCGCTGCAGGTCTTCGTCATCGTGGGCGGCGTCACGAAGCTCATCCCGCTCACCGGCGTGACGCTGCCGTTCATC
Organism: uncultured Solirubrobacteraceae bacterium; assembly: GCA_963769555.1. Lineage (GTDB taxonomy): Bacteria > Actinomycetota > Thermoleophilia > Solirubrobacterales > Solirubrobacteraceae > CADCVQ01. The sequence goes on from CAVYMD010000003.1 coordinate 357,769, forward strand.
TCCTACGGCGGCTCGTCGATCGTCGCGAACTTCATCCTGCTGGCGCTGCTGCTGCTCGTCTCCGACCGCGCCCGCCGGGAGGCGACCGCGTGAACGCCCCGATCCTCAAGCTCTTCGGCCTCATCCTCGTGCTCTTCGCGGGGCTTGCCGGGATGACGAGCTACAACAGCGTCATCAATGCCGACGGCTACCGCGAGAACCCGAAGAACACGCGCCCGCAGATCGAGCAGGCGCGCATCAAGCGCGGCCTGATCCGGGCGCGCGACGGTGCGCTGCTCGCGCGCTCGGTGAAGGGCGCCGACGGCCTCTACAGCCGCCGCTACCCGCCGCTGGCGCAGCGCTTCGCCCACGCGCTCGGCTACAGCTACGCCTTCGGGATCGGCCGCGCCGGGCTGGAGCGCTCGCGCAACGATGCCCTCGTCGGCGAGGGGGGCGAGCTGAAGTCGATCATCGACGACCTCAGCGGCAAGCGCGAGGTCGGCAACAACGTCGTCACGAACCTCGACTCGCGCGCCCAGCAGGTCGCGCTCGACGCGCTCGGCGAGCGCCGCGGCGCCGTCGTGGCGATCGAGCCCGCGACCGGCAAGGTCCGCGTGCTCGCGAGCACGCCGGGCTACGACCCCAACGCGCTGCGCAGGAGCGAGGTCTCCAAGCAGCTCACGAGCCAGCCCAACTCGCCGCTGCTCAACCGCGCGACCCAGGCCGGCTACGCCCCCGGCTCGACGATGAAGGTCGTGACCGCCGCCGCGGCGCTCGACAGCGGCGAGTTCACGCCCGACTCCACGGTGTCCGGCAAGTCGCCGATCATCGTCTCCGGTGTCCCCCTGAAGAACTTCTCCGACAAGCAGTTCGGCTCGATCACGCTGACGACGGCGCTGACGAACTCCGTCAACACGGTCTGGGCGCAGGTCGCGGAGAAGCTCGGCCGCGGGCGGATGGCCAACTACATGGAGCGCTTCGGCTTCGGCTCCGATCCGCCGATGGACTATCCCGACGGGCAGATGACGGCCAGCGGCGTGTACGACACCAAGCGACAGAAGCTCATCCCGGCGGACTCCGGGAGCGTCGACATCGGGCGCGTCGGCATCGGGCAGGAGCGCCTGCGCGTGACGCCGCTGCAGATGGCGACGGTCGCCGCGACGGTCGCCAACGGCGGCGTGCGGATGCAGCCGCGCCTGACGAGCAGGATCGTCGACGCGGACGGGCGCACCGTGGAGCGCATCAAGCCCGAGCAGGCCGAGCGCGTCCTGTCGCGCAAGGCGGCCGCGCAGCTGACGCAGATGATGAGCAACGTCGTGCGCGAGGGCACCGGCACGGCGGCCGCGCTCGAGGGCGTCGAGGTCGCCGGCAAGACCGGCACCGCCGAGCTCAACATCGCCCGCCGCATCAACCAGCCGTGGTTCATCGGGTTCGCGCCGCGCTCGAAGCCGAAGATCGCGATCGCGGTGACGCTGGAGAACATCATCGGCGGCCAGGGCGGCGTCGACGCCGCGCCGATCGCCAAGCGGGTCCTGCAGGAGCTGCTGCGATGAGCCGGCGCCACGACCGCGCGACGGACGGGCGCGCACGATGAGGAGCCTCGACACGGACGCCGTCGTCGACGAGCGCTACCAGGTCATCTCGCACCTCGGCTCGGGCGGGATGGCCGAGGTCTACTGCGCGACGGACCTGCAGCTCGGGCGCAAGGTCGCCCTCAAGGTCCTGCACGAGCGCTTCGCGGCCGACGAGGAGTTCGTCGAGCGCTTCAAGCGCGAGGCGTCGTCGGCCGCGGGCCTGCAGCACCAGCACCTCGTCGCCGTGTACGACCGCGGCGAGTGGAACGGCGTGTCGTACATCGCGATGGAGTACGTCGCCGGGCGCACGCTCAAGCAGATCGTCTCGGCCACCGGCGCGTTGCCGCCCGAGCGCGCCGTGGACCTCACGATCCAGATCCTGCGCGCCGCGCGGTTCGCCCATCGCCGTGGCGTCATCCATCGCGACTTCAAGCCCCAGAACGTCATCGTCGACGACGAGTGGCGCGCGAAGGTCACCGACTTCGGGATCGCCCGCGCGGGCGCGTCGGACATGACGCAGACGGGCTCGATCATGGGCACCGCGCAGTACCTCTCGCCCGAGCAGGCGCAGGGCCACGCCGTCACGGAGCGCTCGGACCTCTACTCGATCGGGATCATCCTCTACGAGCTGCTGACCGGCCGCCTGCCGTTCGAGGCCGACTCGGCGGTCACGATCGCGCTCAAGCAGGTCAGCGAGGCGCCGGTGCCGCCGAGCCGGGTCAACCCGGTGGTGACGCCCGAGCTGCAGTCGGTCGTGCTGCGGGCGCTGGCGAAGGATCCGCTGGAGCGCTTCGCGGACGCCGACGAGTTCATCGCGGCGCTCGACGCCGCCGCGTCGCGGATCCCGTCGCCGGCGGCCATCGCCGCGGCCGAGGCCGCGGCGGCGGCGCTCCCGCCGGCCGAGCGCGCGCCGCTGCCCCTGCGCGCGGGCGTGCGTGCCGGCGTCCCCGCCCACGAGCGCGATGCGACCGAGCCGCCGATGGCGCCGCGCCGCCCGCGGCGCTGGCCATGGCTGCTGGTCGGCGCGATCAGCCTGCTCGGCCTCGTCCTGCTGCTCGTCTCGGTCCTGACGCCGACCCGCGTCCAGGTGCCGAGCGTCGTCGGCAGCTCGATCTCCGTCGCGACGCAGCGCCTGCAGAACGAGGGCTTCGAGGTCTCGTCGGTGCGCGACAACTCCGACAAGCCGCGCAACACCGTCATCGGACAGGACCCGCCCGGCGGCACGACCGCCGACAAGGGCTCGCGGGTGACGATCACCGTCTCCGACGGCCCCGCGATCGCCAACGTGCCCGGCGTCGTCGGCCTGGGGCGCAACGCCGCGCGCCAGAAGCTCGTCGCCGCGAGCTTCCGCGTGGAGGAGACGAAGGTCAGCTCCGAGACGGTGAAGCTCAACCGGGTCGTGTCGCAGTCGCCCGACGGCGGCTCGCTCGCCGAGGGCGGCAGCGTCGTGCAGATCGCCGTCTCGACCGGCCCCGAGCGGCTGCGCGTGCCCGACGTCGTCGGCCGCAGCGAGGAGGACGCGCGCTCGGCGCTGGACGCGTTCAAGGTCGCCGTGAGCGAGAAGGAGGACGACGAGGCCGACCCCGGCACGGTCATCTCCCAGCAGCCGGCCGGCGGCCGCACGCTGCCGCGTGGCGCGACGGTGCGCCTGACCGTCGCGACCGAGTCCAAGAAGATCGCGGTGCCCGACGTGGTCGGGCGCTCGCAGAACGCGGCGACGAGGACGCTGTCGGGCGCCGGCTTCGAGGTCTCCGTCGAGGAGGTCAAGGTGGATTCCGCCGGCCAGGCAGGGCGCGTCCAGAAGCAGTCGCCGCAGCCCGGCGGCGACAAGGTCGATCGCGGCAGCACGGTGACGATCACCGTCGGTCGCTTCGACTCCGGTGGCGAGCCGGGCACGCCGACGACGACGACTCCGGCCCCTCCGCCGCCGCCCGCGCCGCCGCCGCCTCCGACGACGACGGTGCCACCGTCGCCGCGGTGATGCGCGTCGCGGTCCTCTCCGGCGGGCGCTCGTCGGAGCACGAGGTCTCGCTGCGCAGCGGGGAGAGCGTCGCCGCCGGCCTGCGCGAGGCCGGCCACGACGTGCTCGCCGTGCGGCTGCAGCGCGACGGGACCTGGGTCCACGCCGGGGAGGAGCTCGCCCTGCGCCCCGGCCGTGGGCTGCTCGGCGCCGACGTCGCGTTTCCGGTCCTGCACGGGCCGTTCGGCGAGGACGGGACCGTCCAGGGGCTGCTCGAGCTGCTCGACGTGCCGTACGTCGGCTCGGGTGTGCTGGCCTCGGCGGTCTGCCTGGACAAGGTCGTCGCCAAGGACCTCATGGCGCGCGCGGGCATCGCCCAGGTCGCCTACGCGGGGATCCGCGCCGCGCGCTGGGAGCACGCGCGCGACGACGTGCTCGCCGAGCTCGCGGACCTGGGACTGCCCGTCTTCGTCAAGCCCGCGCACCTGGGATCGTCGGTCGGGATCGCGAAGGTCGACGCCGCCGGGGGGCTCGGCGCCGCGCTGGACGCCGCCTTCGCGCACGACCCCTGCGTCATCGTCGAGGCGATGAGCTCGGGCGCGGAGGTCGAGTGCTCCGTGCTGGGGTCCGCGCGCGCGGCCGAGGCCTCCGAGCCGGGCGAGATCGTCCTGGACTCCGACTGGTACGACTACGCGGCCAAGTACGAGCCCGGCGGGATGGCGCTGCGCGTCCCGGCGAGCATCCCCGCGGTGGCGCGCGAGCGGGTGCGCGCGCTGGCCGTCGAGGCCTTCCTCGCGTTCGGCTGCTCGGGGCTCGCGCGCGCGGACTTCTTCGTCGAGGGCGAGCGCGTGCTGCTCAACGAGCTCAACACGATGCCCGGCTTCACGGAGACGAGCGTCTACGCGAAGCTCTGGGAGGCGAGCGGCCTGCCCTACGCCGAGCTCGTCGACCGGCTCTGCGCGCTCGCGCTCGAGCGCCACGGGGTCGAGCGCGGCTACAGCTACTGAGCGCCCGGCCGGCGCGCGAGCGTGCGGCGGATCGCGCGCGCCAGCCCGATCGCCATCGCGTCGCGGCGCGCCCTGCTGCGCAGCAGCCGCGCGTCGGCGGCGTTGCGCATGTTGCCGAGCTCGACGAAGACCTTCGGCACGCGCGAGAGGTTCAGGCCGCCGAGGTCGTCGCGCCGCACGAGCCCGCCGCCGCCGCCGACGTACGTCGAGCGGCGCAGCCCGATCCCGCGCAGGCGGGCGCGGACCTGGCGCGCGAAGCGCAGCGACGGCGCGGCGATCGCGGGGCGCACCGCGCGCCGGGTCAGCGGCGCGATGACATGGAAGCCGCGCCCGCCCGGGGGGCCGCCGTCGGCGTGGATCGACAGCGCGAGGTCGGCGCGCGCCCGGTTGCCGATCGCGGCCCGGCGGTCGATGCAGGGGCCGACGCCGGCGTTCGTCGTGCGCGTCATGACGACGCGCGCGCCGAGGCGCCGCAGCCGGCGCCGCAGCCGCCGGGCGACGTCGAGGTTCAGCGTGGCCTCGGTCAGGCGGCCGTCGCGCGTCTGCGCGCCGGCGGTGTCGCAGGCCTTGCGAAAGCCGCGCGCGCCGGCCGGGACGCTGCGCGCGATGCGCGCCGGGCTCGCGCCGTTGCGGCCGTTGTGGCCGGCGTCGAGATGGACCGTCGCGCCCGACAGCGGAAGCGCCGCCGCGGCGGCGACGAGGGCGGCGGCGATCACTGGAACAGCAGGATCTCGGAGATCTCGATCGACTCCTCGCCCTCGGGCAGCCTCACGATCCAGACGAGGTAGCGCCGGAACCGGTTGCCCGCGGTGTCGAGGTCGAGCTTCTCGTCGTCGCCGATGAGCGTCGGGCCGGCGAGCTTCGTCCAGCCCGGGTCGGGCACGCTCGGCGGGAGCGCGTCCTCGGCGACGTAGATCTCCGCCTCGAAGCCGGGCGTCGGGGTCTGGATCTGGATCTGGCGGGCGGCGACGCCGGGGCTGGCGTCGACGAAGATCCCGACGCCCTCCTTCTGCGCGGCCAGGCCGCCTCGGTAGCGCTCGGTCGACCACGTCGACTGGGGGTCGCCGTCGACGACGGCGTTGGCGTCGCGCGGGTGCTCCTCCTTGTTGTCGCCGAGCGGGTCGTAGTCCGAGGCCGCCTTCTGGCCGAGCGCGACCGGCTCGAGCTGCGGCGTGGACGGCGCGACGTTCTCGCGCTCGCCGGTCCCGCGCTCGGTGCGCTGCGCGGCGAGGTAGGCCAGCCCGCCGGCGCCGGCCACGATGACGAGCAGCAGGGCGAGCAGCCCCTTCGTGCCCGAGCGCGCGCGCAGCGGCACGCGGCGGCGCGTCCGCTGGGGCAGGCTGCGCAGGACGGTCGTCGCCTCGCCCGTGATCTGGCCGGTGCGCGCCGTCTCGATCGTGAGCACGTCCTCGAGGTCGGCGATCATCTCGCGCGCGTCGCGGTAGCGGCGATCGAGCTGCTTGGCGGTCGCGCGGTCGAGCACCGCCGCGAGCGCGGCGGAGACCTCCGGCCGGCGCAGCTGGACGTCGGGGATCTCGTCGCGCACGTGCTTCATCGCGACCGCGACCTGGTTCTCGCCGCTGAACGGGACCTCGCCGGTCAGCATCTCGAAGAGCACGATGCCCAGCGAGTAGAGGTCCGACTGGCCCGACACCGGATGACCGAGCGCCTGCTCGGGAGAGACGTAGTCCGTCGTGCCGAGCACGCGGCCGTCGGCGGTCAGGCCCTCCTGGTGCAGCGTGCGGGCGATCCCGAAGTCGGTGACCTTGGCGGCGCCCTCCTCGTCGACGAGCACGTTCTGCGGCTTGACGTCGCGATGGACGATGTGGCGCTCGTGCGCGGCGCCGAGCGCGCGCGCGACCTCGATCGAGTAGGCGATCGCCTCGGAGATCGGCAGGCGCCCGTTGCGGCGGATGCGCTGCTTGAGCGTCTCGCCCTCGACGTACTCGAAGACGATGTAGGGCGTCGGATGCTCGGGGTCGCCCTCCTCGCCGGCGTCGATGACGCCGACGACGTGGGGGTGGTTGAGCTGCGCGACGGCGCGCGCCTCGCGGCGGAAGCGCTCGAGCTGGTCGGAGTCGCCCGCGATCTCGCGGTGCATGAGCTTGATCGCGACCTGGCGCTCCAGGACGGTGTCGAACGCGCGGTAGACCGTCGACATCCCGCCCGTCCCGACCTGCGCGTCGAGGCGGTAGCGGTTGGACAGCAGCGTGCCGACGGGCGATGCCATCGCTCTATTGTGCAGTCGGATGCCGGTCGAGCACGTCAGGTCCTATTCGCTGCGGTCGCCGGAGCATCCTCTCTGCGGCTCCTACCCCGCGCGCCCCCGCCTGTCCCATCTCCCGTAGGCTCGGCCCCGCGATGAGCGAAACGCCGCAGCCGACCTTCGCCGAGCGCGTCGAGCAGCTCGAGCGCCGCGTCGCCCAGCTCGAGGCCGCCCTCGGCTCCGTCTCGGGTGGCGCCGCCCCGGCGCAGCAGCTCGGCGACGGGCACGCGAGCGTCGTGCGCGCGGTCGTCTTCTCGCCCGACGGCGCGGTGCTCGCGAGCGCCGGCAACGACGGCACCGTGCGCCTCTGGGATCCGGCCGCCGGGCGCCAGACCGGCCTGCTCGAGGGCCACTCGGGGCGCGTGCGCGCGGTCGCGTTCTCGCCGGACGGCAAGCTGCTCGCCAGCGGCGGCGACGATGCGATGGTGCGCCTGTGGGACCCGGCGACGCGGCGCCAGACGGGTGTCCTGGAGGGCCACGCGGGGCGGGTGCGCGCGGTCGCCTTCGCGCCCGACGGCTGCACGCTCGCCAGCGCCGGCGGCGACGGCAAGGTGCGCCTCTGGGACGCGGCGGACCGCGAGCAGACGGCGCTCATCGAGGGCCATGCGGGACGCGTGCGCGCGGTCGCCTTCTCGCCCGACGGCAAGCTGCTCGCCAGCGGCGGCGGCGACGGGACGGTGCGCCTGTGGGATCCCGCCGGCGGCGAGCGCCTCGGCGTCCTCGAGGGCCACACGAGCTGGGTCCGCGCGGTCGCGTTCTCGCCCGACGGCGCGCGCCTGGCGAGCGCCGGCGACGACGGCACGGTCCGCCTCTGGGACACGACGACGCTCGGCCAGGTCGCGCTGCTGGAGGCGCACGCCGACTGGGTCTCCGCGGTCGCCTTCTCTCCGGACCGGCGGACGCTGGCGAGCGCCGGCGAGGACAAGACCGTGCGCCTGTGGGACGCCGACACCGCCGTCCAGATCGCGGTCCTCGCCGCCCACACGGACTCCGTCTGGGGCCTGGCGTTCTCGCCCGACGGGCGCCGGCTCGCCAGCGCCGGCGAGGACCACGACGTGTGCCTGTGGAACCCCGCGACCGGCCGGCTGACGCGGACGCTCGGGCGCCGGCGCGCGGGCGGCGCGGCGTAGCTCCGACGCGGCGGCGGCGTGGGGCTCGCGCTGGGGCGGCGTAGCTCCAACGCGGGGGCGGCGTGGCGCTCCCGCAGGGGCGGAGCCGTTGACCCGTGCTGTGGCATCTGTTACGAATGCCCCCTGCCTCATCGAGGATCGTTCAAGGGGAAGCCGCCATGCGCCCAGCCGCGCTCTCGGCGCTCGCCGCCGGGCTCCTGTTCACGCTCTCGCAGGCTCCGGCCGCCACCGCGGCCCCGTACGCGCTGGGACCAGACCTCAAGGTCTCGTCGCCGTCGACCCTGACGGCCTGCCCGTACGGCGCCACGGCGGACTTCGCCGCCGCGTACGACGACGCCGAGGTCGAGCCGCAGGTCGCGGTGAACCCCACCGACCCGCGCGAGATCGCGGGCGCCGCCCAGCAGGATCGCTGGCCGGACGGCGGCGCGCGCGGGCTCACGTCGTGGATGTCCAGCGACGGCGCGGCGAGCTGGGGCAAGCTCGCGGACGTCCCCTGGAGCGCCTGTCAGGGCGGGCCGCAGCGCTTCGGCCGCGTGACCGATCCGTGGCTGTCCTACGACGCCGGCGGCACCCTCTACCTCATCGGCCAGCCGATCGACAGCGCAGCGCTCGGCCTGTCGGCGATCGTCGTCACGAGCTGGGACGGGACGCGCTGGCGGGCGCCGCAGACGCTGATCGAGGACCGCGGCGACCGCTACGCGTTCAACGACAAGGTCTCCGTCACGGGCGATCCGACGCGTCCGGGCTACGCGTACGCCACATGGCTTCGCGGCGACTTCCCCCCGGGCCGGCGCCAGAGCGAGAACGCCGATCTGCACTCGTTCGCCTATCGCGGTCAGGCGATGTTCTCGCGCACGACGAACGGCGGCCGCACGTGGTCGACGCCGGTGCCGATGCGCAATTCCAACACGTACTTCCAGGGCAACCAGATCGCCGTCGCGCCGGACGGCACGCTCTACGACGTGGCCGCCGTGCTGTACACGGGGGCCGGCCTGCAGCCCAACGACAACGGCGTGTACATGAGCGTCATGCGCTCCACGGACGCGGGCCGGCACTGGTCGGCTCCGGTGCACATCGCCCCGATCGGCACCGCGCGGCTCTTCGTGCCCGACGACAACTTCCCGATCCGCGCCGGGGACTACATCCCGGACATCGCGATCGACCCCGTCGACGGCACGATCCACGTCGTCTGGTCGGACGGCCTCGGGACGTCGATCGACCGCGTCGTCATGGCGCGGTCGACCGACGGCGGGCGCCACTGGACCGCGCCCGCGGTCGTGGCCACGGGAGGGCCGGGCGTGCAGTCCTTCAACCACGCGGTCACGGTCACGCGCGACCGGACGGTCGTGCTGACCTACCAGGACGACCGCAGGAACGTCGTCGGCGACGGCGTCGCGACGACCGACGTCTGGCTGCGCCACTCTCACGACGGCGGGCGCACCTGGCAGCCCGAGCAGCACCTGCACGGGTCCTTCGACCACTACGCCGCGCCGATCTCGTACTTCGCTCCGGGCCGGCCCCGCGGGCTCTTCCTCGGCGACTACGTGGGCCTGGAGGCGATCGCCGGCAACGACGTCGTCGCGTTCTTCACCTCGACGATCGGCGACGGCGCGGACGTCCGCTCGATTCGTGCCGCCCATCCCTGAGCGGCGCGTCGCGAATGCGTCACGTGCGCGATCTGTCAACCGCAGAGGTCTCTCTCGCGACGGGGATCGTCTCCGGTCGGGCAGCGCCCCGCGGCCCGCTGTAGCCTTCGCGCCGTGTCCGTCGAGCGCGAGCCGGCGCAGCCGCCGACCCTCTACGACGCCGTCGGCGGCGAGGCGCCGTTCCGGGCGATCGCGGCGCGCTTCTATGAGCTCGTCGCCGTGGACGAGATCCTGCGCCCGCTGTATCCGGAGGAGGATCTCGGCCCGGCCGAGGAGCGCCTGCGCCTCTTCCTCATCCAGCACTGGGGAGGCCCCGCGGACTACGCCCGGCTGCGCGGCCCCGCGCGCATGGGCGCGCGCCACATGCCGTTTCGGATCGCGCGCCCGCACCGCGATGCCTGGCTGCGGGCGATGCGGACCGCGCTCGACGAGGCCGGCCTGGCGCCCGAGCACAGCGACCGGCTCTGGGGCCACTTCGAGAACCTCGCCTGGAACCTGACGACCCACGCGAGCCCGAGCGCCCGCAAGGCGTAGCTCCGGGATGCGCGCGCGGCGCGGCGGAGCGCCCCCGCAAGGCGTAGCTCCGGGCCGCGCGGCTACGCCACCGCGGCCGCGCGGCGGGCGACCTCGGCGCGCACGACCGGTGCGACCTCGGTGCCGAAGAGCTCGATCGAGCGCAGCACGTCGGCGTGCGGCAGCGGGCCGACGCTGAACTGCAGCAGCGTGCGGTCGTGGCCGAAGACCTCGTGCAGCCGCAGGAGCTTCTCGGCGACCTCCGGAGGGCTGCCGACGACGTTCGCTCCGCGCGGGCGCAGCGACGCGTCGTAGTCGCGGCGCGTCAGCGGCGGCCAGCCCCGCTCGCGGCCGATGCGGCCCATCGTCTCGGCGAACGAGGGAAACCACTCCTCGGCCGCGCGCCGTCCGTCGTCGGCGACGTAGCCGTGCATGTTCAGGCTGACCGGCGTCGGGTCGTGGCCGGCGCGGCGGACCGCCTCGCGGTGCAGTTCGACGAGCGGCGCGAAGCGCTCGGGCTCGCCGCCGATGATCGCAAGCGCCATCGGCAGGCCGAGCACGCCGGCGCGGACCGCCGAGGGCGGGTTGCCGCCGACGGCGACCCACACCGGCAGCGGGTCCTGGACGGGCCGGGGCCCGATGTCGGCATCGAGCAGCGGCGGGCGGTGGCGGCCCTGCCACGTGACCGGGTTGCGCGAGCGCAGCGCGAGCAGCAGGTCGAGGTGCTCGGCGAACAGCTCGTCGTAGTCGTCCAGGCTCTTGCCGAAGATCGGGAAGGACTCGATGAACGAGCCGCGCCCGGCCATGATCTCGGCGCGCCCGCCGGAGAGCAGGTCGACGTGCGCGAAGTCCTGGAAGACCCGGACGGGATCGGCGGAGCCGAGCACGGTGACCGCGCTCGTCAGCCGGATGCGCCGCGTCCGCGCGGCGGCCGCCGCGAGCACGACCTGCGGCGACGAGACCACGAACTCCGGGCGGTGGTGCTCGCCGATGCCGACGACGTCGAGGCCCACCTGGTCGGCGAGCTCGATCTCCTCGAGGAGGTTGGCCATCCGCCGGCGCGCGGTGATGCGCTCGCCCGTGCGCGGGTCCGGTCCGCTGACGCCGAAGGTGTAGATCCCCAGTTGCATCGCCCACCCGTTGTAGCAGCGACTCCCTGCGGCGCCGCGGTCTTGACCGCCCGCCGTCGCGCGCCTACCGTCGGGCGCAGGGTTCGAGCGCGAGGAGGACTGCGATGCACGCGAGGGTGACACGGATCGAGGGCTCGCCGAGCGAGCTCGACGAGATGACGCGCCAGTTCGAGGAGCGGACCGCCCCGGTGCTCGCGGACCTCGACGGCTTCAAGGGCTACGTCCTGTTCGGCGACCGCGAGAGCGGTCGCGCCATGGCGATCACGTGGTGGGAGTCCGAGGAGGCGCTGCTGGCCAGCGAGGACGCGGCGGCGCAGGAGCGCGAGCGAGCGGCGGCGATCGCCCAGGCGGAGTCCGGTCCGGCCGTCGAGCGCTACGAGGTCGTCTCCTCGTCGCACAGCTAGCGGCGGGCGCACGGCGGCGCCCGGACGGGGAGGCGGGCCGCCCGCGAGCGCGCCGCGCCGGCGCGCGCCCGGTTCCGTCCGGGCGGCCGCCGGCCTCGTCTGACCGCCGGCCAGGGGGATGCGTCTGCGCCATCGGCGACGATGGCGGCTCCCGCGTACATCGGAGGCGGTCGCCCGTCACCGCGCGGCGCTGCTCGCACCCACGAAGAAGGGATCCGATCATGGGCCCAGCTCTGCTCGACTCGACCGCGCGCAGGCTGCGCGCCTGCGCTCCGGGTGGGCGCGCCGCCCTGGCGGGAGCCGGCGTGCTCGTGCTCTGCGGCGCGCCGCTGGCCGGCGCGCGCACCGGTGACAACCTGCGCGAAGGGGTGCGCAACGGGACCACCTCCGGCGAGACGGAGATCATCGCCGACATCCGCACCTCGACCGGGGCGAAGGGCGGCTTTGCGATGCGGATGTCCAACCTGTCCTCGACCGGCGGCGGGTTCGTCAACGGCTGCCGCGCGAGCGCGGCAGCGGCGAGCAAGCCCTGCTATCGCGCGAGCAACCTCTCCGACGGCCGCGCGTTCGAGTTCAACACGAACAACGGTCCTGTCGCCGGCACGATCACGGCCGGCACGGGAGGCGACGCGAAGAAGCCGTTCACGACGAACGCGACCGGCGTCGCGACCGGCCTGAACGCCGATCGCGTCGACAGCCTCGACGCAGCGCAGATCATCGCGGCCGCCCGGACGAAGGCCGGCCTCGCCGCGGAGACCGCGGACAACGCCGACAAGCTCGACGGCAAGGACTCCACCGAGTTCGTCGAGACCAGCTCGAATCGGGCGTTCTTCGTGCGCTCGAGCACGATCCTCGACTGGATCACCGGCCCGCCGCAGACGGTGCTGACGCTGAACCTGCCGGCGGGCACCTTCGCCGTCGCGGGCAAGGTGCTGCTCAACAGCAACGCCCCCGCGGCGGTCTCCGTGCCCTGCCAGCTGCTCGTCGGCGGCGACGTCGACGGGGACGGCAGCAACACCCAGTCCCTCTCGCTCGGGACCAGCGGCGACGACCGGCAGTTCTTCACCCTCAACGGGGTCGCGACGCTCGCGGCGCCAGGTGCGGCCGTCATGAGGTGCCAGCCGCCCACGATCTCCGGCAACTTCCTGCTGCGCTCGATCCAGGCGATCCAGGTCAGCTCGGTGGGCTGAGTCGCCCGGAAGCGAGCCGCTAGGTGCGCTCGATCCGGCGCGCGCGATCGGTCACCGAGCCGATGCGCGCGCTGCCGGGGTGGCGCGCCCGCAGCAGCGCGAGCGCGTGCTCGGCGTCGCCCGGCGCGACGACCGCGACGAAGCCGCAGCCCATGTTGAAGACCTCCCACATCTCGTCCTCGGCGACGGCGCCGCAGCGCGCGATGAGGCCGAACACCGGCGGCACGGGCAGCGGCGCGTCGATCGCGTAGCCGACGGCGTCGTTGAGGCGCAGGAGGTTCGTCAGGCCGCCGCCGGTGATGTGAGCCAGGCCGCGGACATCGACCGGCGAGGCGAGCAGCTCGACGATCGCGCGCACGTAGATGACGGTCGGCTCGAGCAGCGCGTCGGCGACCGAGGCGCCGCCGAGCTCGTCCGGCGTGTCGTCGAGCGTGAGCCCGCCCTGCTGCAGGAGCGCCCGCCGCGCGAGCGTGTAGCCGTTGGAGTGCAGCCCGCTCGAGGGCAGGCCGATGAGCGCGTCGCCGGGCTCGATCGCCGCGCCGGTGACGATCGCGTCGGGCGCGACGGTGCCGAAGGCGGCGCCGCAGAGATCGAAGCCGTTCGGGCTCGGGTGGCCGCGGATGAGCTCGGGCAGGACGGCGAGCTCGCCGCCCGGGATCTCGATCCCGGCGTCCTCCGCGCCGGCCTTCAGGCCACGCGCGATCTGCGCGAGCGCGGCCGGGTCGGGCTGCTCGACGGCGAGGTAGTCGAGCATCGCCAGCGGCTCGGCGCCGACGCAGACGAGGTCGTTGACGTTCATCGCGATGCAGTCGATGCCGACTGTGTCCAGCCGGCCGGTCTGCTCGGCGACGACGAGCTTGGAGCCGACCCCGTCGGTCGACAGCGCGATCGCCAGGTCGTCGCTGACGCGCAGGACGCTCGCGTAGTGCCCGGACCCGAGCAGAGACCGGCTCGGCCGGCCGGTGTCGATCGTCCGCAGGACGTCGACGATCGCGCGCACGCCCGCGTCGCTGGAGGCGATCGAGACGCCGGCGGCTGCGTAGGCGTCGTCGGGCACGGCTCCGAACCTAGCGCAGCGCTCGGCGCGGCCCGTGGTGGCCCCGCCGTGGTGGCGCGGCGGGGGCGAGCGCGAGCGTGCGTGGCGGATCGTGCCCCGCGGGCGGGGTACAAGGCGCCACGCTCGGCGTTCGCCCCGGTGTGTGGCGGATCGTGCCCCGCGCACGGGGTACAAGGCGCCACGCTCTGCGGCGCGCGGGCCGCTCGCGACGGTGAGGGGGCGCCGCGGTGCGTGCGGGGCGCGCGGGGCGCGGCTGACCCTCGCGAGCGTCAGGCGCCCGCGCGGCGCCGCAGGCGCCGCCCCACGACTCCCGCCAGGGCGAGCCTGTAGAGCGCGTACGGCGCGAGCGAGCGGTCGCGCTCGACCTGGCGGATGACCCGGATCGAGGCGAGCGTCGTCGCGAACGAGGCGGCGATCCCCGCGCCGAACGCCACCGCGGTTCCCGGCGGCAGCCCGCGGCGCGCGAGCCGCGTGCCCTTCAGCGCCGTGGCGCCGACGATGACCGGCAGCGCGACGTGGCGCGAGAGCACGTTGGCGTCCTCACGGGCGAAGCCGCGCGCCCGCGCCGCCGCGAGCGTCGCCCCGTTGCGCGAGACGCCGGGGACGAGCGCGCAGGCCTGGGCGAGGCCGAGGCAGAGCGCGTCGACGGCGCCCGCGTCCTCCCGCCTCCGCAGCCCGCTGCCCCGCGCGTCGGCGACGAGCATCGCGAGCGATCCGGCGACGAGCCCGGCCGCGATCGTCGCGGGCGTGCCGAGCCGGCGCTCGATCGGGCGCTCGAGCGCGTAGCCGACGATCGCCGGAGGCAGGAAGCTCAGGACGATGAGCTCGATCCGGCGGCGGTCCAGCCCGCGCGCGGCCTCGCCGACCTCGTCGCGCAGGCCGACGAGCAGCGCCGCCGCGGTGCCGGCGTGCAGCGCGACCTCGAAGGCCTTGCGCAGCTCGGCGTCGAGGCCGGCATAGGGCCAGCCGCGCAGCCAGGGAACGATCGCGACGTGCCCGGAGGACGAGACGGGCAGCAGCTCGGCGGGCCCGTGCAGCAGCCCGAGCACGATCGCGTCGCGGGTGCGCAGGCGCGGTCCGTCAGCGGCTCTGGGCATCGGCGGCCGGCTCGACGGAGCCCGGCCGGCCCGGCTCGACGGCGCCGACCGGCGCGTCGCCGCCGCCGTTGCGCCGGCGCCTGACGACGAGGTACACGATCCCGACCACGATGAGCGCGGCGACGGCGTAGTCGAAGTAGTGCAGCGAGTCCTTCCACTGCGTCCAGTTCTCGCCGACCTGCAGGCCGATGAACGTCAGCATGAAGACCCACGGCAGGCAGCCGAGGAACGTCAGCACGGAGAAGCGGACGAACGGCATCCGCGCCACGCCGGCCGGCAGCGAGATGAACGTGCGGACGATCGGCAGCATCCGGGTGAAGAAGACGGTCGCGTCGCCGTGGCGCTCGAACCAGCGGTCGGCGACGTCGAGGTGGTGCTGCTTGATGAGGACCTTGTGGCCGTGCTTCTCGATGATGTCGACGCGGCCGAAGTAGCCCACCCCGTAGGCGACCCAGGAGCCGACGAGGTTGGCGATCGAGCCGACGAGCGTCACCGCGACGAGGCTGTACTGGCCCTCTGAGACGTTGAAGCCGGCGAACAGCATCGTCGCCTCGCTCGGGATCGGGATGCAGGCGCTCTCGAGGAGCATGAGAACGAAGACGCCCGGAAGGCCCAGGTCGGCGACGACGTTCGTCGCGAACTGGACGATCGGGTCCGTCAGAGAGGCAAGGACGAACACGCGTTGGGAGGGTACCGAGCGCCGCCCGGGCATTGAGGCGCCGCCGCGCGTGTGCTACGCATGACGTCATGCGCCGCCGGTCGTCCACGAGCGCTGCCGGGTTCGCCGTCTGCGCGCTGCTCGCAGTCGGCTGCGGCGACTCGAGCGAGCCCACGGCGACCGCGACGACGCCGACCGCCACCGCGACGACGGACGCGCCCGACGTCCCCGCCGGCGACGCGGATCTCGTCGACGCGGCCCGACGCCACGCCCAGCGCCGTCTCGGCATCTCGTCGAGCGCCAACGAGGTCACGCTCGTCCGCAGCGAGCGCGACCCGCGCTGGGCGCTCGCCGCGGGCGCGAGCGGGCGCGATCTGTGGGCGATCTGGCTGCGCGACGGGAAGGTCAGGCTCGCCGAGACGGAGGCCGCCCGCTTCGACCCGCCCGCGGTCCCGTGCGACCTGCGGCCCGCGTTCTCCGAGCCGCACTGCTGAGTCCGCCGGGCGCGCATGCGCGATCGCCCGTCCGGCGCAGGAGCGTCGTCACGGCCGGCGGACGATCCCGTCGGCCGCTCGCGCGGAAGGCAGGAACGGACCGGATAGCCTCGGCGCCCGGATGCGCGTCTGGGTCGACCTCACGAACAGCCCCCACGTGCTCGTCCTGCGCCCGGTGGTCGAGAGGCTGCGGGCGCAGGGCCACGAGGTGCAGATCACGGCGCGCGACTTCGCCCAGACGCTCGGCCTGCTCGAGCGCTTCGGGATCGAGCACGCGGTCGT
The DNA here is from genome assembly GCA_963769555.1 of uncultured Solirubrobacteraceae bacterium. Classification (GTDB taxonomy): domain Bacteria; phylum Actinomycetota; class Thermoleophilia; order Solirubrobacterales; family Solirubrobacteraceae; genus CADCVQ01. The sequence continues at coordinate 374,156 of CAVYMD010000003.1, forward strand.
CGGCCGCCACCGCGGCGGCCGCCTGGCGGCGAAGGGGCTGGGGCTCGTCTCGCGCTCGGCCGCGCTCGCGAGCTGGGCGCGCGGGCGGCGCTTCGACCTCGCCCTCGGCCACGGCTCCAACGACGTCACGGTCGCCGCGCGGCTGCTGCGGATCCCCTGCTCGACGATGTTCGACTACGAGTGGGCGACGGTCCAGCACACGGTCAACTGCCGCCTCGCGCAGACCGTGGTCGTGCCGGACGCGATCCCGCCCGAGCGCCTGGCGCGCTACGGCGCGACGGGCAAGATCGCCGCCTACGCGGGCCTGAAGGAGGAGTACTACCTCGCCGACTTCGAGCCGGACCCCGCCGTCCTGGCCGAGCTCGGCCTCGACCCCGCCGAGCCGATCGCCGTCATCCGCACGCCGCCGGCCGTGTCGCTGTATCACCGCTTCGAGAACGACGTCCTCGGCGACGTGCTCGACCGCCTGCGCGGCAGCCAGACCGTGGTCCTGCCGCGCACGCCTCAGCAGCGCGCCGAGCTGCGCGGCAGCGGCTTCGTCGTGCCCGAGCAGGCGATCGACGCGCAGTCGCTCATCGCCTTCGCGGACCTCGTCGTGTCGGCCGGCGGCACGATGAATCGGGAGGCCGTCGCGCTCGGCACGCCGGTCTGGACGACGTTCCAGGGCCGCCTCGGCGCGGTCGACGAGCGCCTCATCGCCGACGGGCGCCTGCGCGTCCTCGAACGCGCGCGGGACGTCGCGCTCGTCAAGCGCGGCGAGGGCGAACGGGCCGCCGAGCGCACCCGCCGCGATCCGGCGCTGCTGGTGAGCCTGCTCGCGCGCCCCGCGGCGGCCTGACGGCGGCGCGCGGCCGTTCCGGCGGCCGCGAGCGGGCGGCCCCGCGGGCGGCCGACCGCGCCACCGGGCGTGCCGCCGCGACGGCCCCGGCACGTGGCGCGCCGGGCGCGCCGCCGGCGCGCCTGGGCTCGCCCGACCGCGCATCGCCCTACAATCGCGTGTGATGCGCCGACGGATCCGTTCGGCGGCCCTCCCCCTTCACCGCCACTCGCTGCCCCAGCTCGCGGTCGACGGGGCGTTGGTCGCGCTCGCATACTGGCTGGCCTACCGGCTGCGCTTCGACAGCGCGAGCGGCGTGCCGCCGCGCTACGACCGCCTGTTCGACGCCACGTTCATCCCGGTCGTCGCGGGCTCGCTCGTCGTCTTCGCCGCGTTCGGCCTCTACGCGAAGTGGTGGCGCTACGTGACCCAGCGCGACTACGCATCGCTCGTGCAGGCCGTCGTGCTCGCCGCGCTCGTGCTGCCGCTGTACATCGTCGTCGTCAAGCCGGTCACCCAGCAGACGCGCACCGGCGAGGCGGCGCTCACCGCGCCCGCCGGCGTCCTCGCGCTGCACCTGCTGCTCATGCTCGCCTTCGTCGGCGGCGCGCGCTTCGTCGCGCGCAGCATCTACGAGCGCCCGCTGCGCGGCTTCCGCGCGCGCAAGGACGCGCGCGGGCTGCTCATCGTCGGCGCCGGCGACGGCGGCCGTCTCGTCCTGCGCGAGATCCTGCGCAACCCCGACCTCGGCCTCAAGCCGGTCGGCTTCGTCGACGACGACCCGCTCAAGCGCCGGCTGCGGGTCGACGGCGTCCGCGTGCTCGGCACGACGAAGGAGCTCTCGCGGATCCTCGACGAGGTCGAGCCCGACGAGGTCACGATCGCGATCCCGTCCGCTCCCGGGACCCTGCGGGCGAACGTCGTGCGCTCGTGCCGCGAGCGCGGCATCCCGGTCCGCACGCTGCCGACCGTCTTCGAGCTGCTGCAGTCCGGCGCGACCGCCGTGCGCCAGGTGCGCGACGTGCAGATCGAGGACATCCTCGGCCGCGAGCCGGTGCGGATGGAGCTCGATCGCGTCGGCGCCTACCTGAGCTCGGAGGTCGTGCTCGTCACCGGCGCCGGCGGCTCGATCGGCAAGGAGCTCTCGCGCCAGATCGCCCGCGTCGCGCCGCGGCGCCTGATCCTGCTCGACCACGCCGAGGACAACCTCTTCACGATCCAGCGCGAGCTCGAGGACGACCGTCACGTGCATCCCTCCACGCTCGCCGTGGTCCTCGCGGACTGCAAGGAGGAGGAGCGGATGCGCGAGGTCTTCGACGCCTACCGCCCGACCGTCGTCTTCCACGCCGCCGCCTACAAGCACGTCGGGCTCATGGAGTCCAACCCGGTCGAGGCCGTGCGCAACAACGCGATCGCCACGCGGCTCATGGCCCGCATCTCCGGTCAGATGAAGGTCAAGACCTTCGTGCTCGTCTCGACGGACAAGGCGGTCGAGCCGGCGACGGTCATGGGCGCCTCCAAGGCGCTGGCGGAGTTCGCCCTCGAGGCCGAGCAGGCGCGCTTCGACACGACGCGCTACTGCGCCGTGCGCTTCGGCAACGTGCTCGGCTCGTCGGGCTCGGTCGTGCCGATCTTCCGCCGCCAGATCGCGATGGGCGGCCCGGTCACCGTCACCGACGAGCGCATGACGCGCTACTTCATGACGATCCCCGAGGCCGTCCAGCTCATCATCCGCGCCGGCGGCCTGGCGAAGGGCGCCGCGGGCGGCGAGATCTACGTGCTCGAGATGGGCGAGCCTGTCCGCATCGTCGACCTCGCGCGCACGATGATCGAGCTCTCCGGGCTGGATCCCGAGCGCGACATCGCGATCGAGGTCGTCGGCCGCCGCGCCGGCGAGAAGCTGCACGAGGAGCTCTTCAACGCCTACGAGCGCCCGCAGCCGACGCCCGCCGAGAAGATCCTGCGCGCCGAGCGCGATCCCCGCTCGCCGCAGTCCGTCGACGAGATGTTCGACCAGATCGGGCTGCTCGTCCTCGAGGGCGACGCGGCCGGCCTCGCCGCCCGGGTGTCCACGCTGTCGGCCGTTCCGGAGGCGACTGCGACTAGGATCACCCGACCTGAGCCGGAGGCTGCCGTGATGTCCGCAGAACCACGATCGACGAGCGACGGCGCGCAATCGTGAGCGCGCTGCTCTCCGCTGTCTCGCCCGGCGCCCTCGTCGAGCAGATCGGCTCCTATGCCGGCTACGCCTCGATCCTCGGCCTCGGCATCATGTCGCTGCTGTACTTCGCGCAGGCTCGCGAGGTGCGGCGGCTGCGCGAGTGGGCGGGCCGCGCGCCGGAGCGCGCGCAGGAGCTCGAGCAGCGCGTCCAGGAGGACGCCCAGCGCCGCGTCGTCGCCCAGCCGATGGCGCCCGCCTCGCCCGCCGCCCAGCAGGCCGCCGAGGCGCGGACCGCCGCGGCGACGGCGGCGGTCTACGCGAGCATCGGCGCGCCGCCGCCCGGCGCCAAGCCGCCCCCGCCGGGCCAGCTCGCCCGCCCCGCGACCGCCCCCGCGGGTGCTCCGGCAGCGGGTGCTCCGGCAGCGGGTGCTCCGGCAGCGGGCGCTCCGGCAGCGGGCGCTCCGGCAGCGGGCGCTCCGGCAGCCGGACCCGCCGCCGGCGCTCCGGGCGCCCCCGGGGCCGTGCCCGCGCCGCCCGCCGCCCAGAGCCCGGCCGGCCCGACCCCGGCGGCCTCCGCCGGCACGCAGACGCCCGCGCCGCCTCAGCCGTCGCCCGCGCCCGCGGCGCGGCCGGCCGTCACCGCGACGCCCGCGCCGCAGGCCACGACGGCCGCCGCCGCGGCCCGCGTCGCCGCCGCCTCGCGCCCCATCCCGCTGCCGAGCGAGAACGGGTACGCCGGCCAGGACACCGCGGAGTCCGCGGCCGCCCGCCCGGAGCGGCCGCTGGCCCGCCAGCAGCAGCCGATCTACGACGACGGCGACGAGGGCTACTCGCCGGGGCGGATCGGGATGATCGTCGGCGGCGCGATCGCCACCGTGCTCGTCGCGGTCGTGCTCGTGGTCGCCCTCACCGGTGGCGACACGGCGCCGCCGCCCCCCAACGACTTCGGCAACACGCCCGCCACCGAGAAGCCCGCCGACACGCCGAAGTCCGGCGACTCGGGCGCTTCCTCCTCGGGCCTGACGAGCGCCGAGCGCCGCGCGACGAGCGTCGCCGTGCTCAACGGCACGACGCAGACCGGCCTGGCGCGCAACGTCGGCGACAAGATCGAGAAGGCCGACTTCACGATCGGCAGCGTGACGAACAACGCCGACCAGAGCGTGCCGGCGACGATCGTCTCCTACACGCCCGGCAGCGAGAAGGCGGCGCTCGAGGTGGCGAAGATCATCGGCGTCGATCGCGGGTCGGTGCAGCCCGCCGACGCGAACACGACGACCGCCGCGGATGCCGCCGTCGTCGTGACGGTCGGCTCGGACCAGATCGAGTAAGGGCCCGCGAGCACCGCATGTCCGCGTAACGCGCCGCCGGGGGAATTCGCATGGCCGGCTCGAATGAGGTTCTGCTCGTGCGCCACGGGGAGACCGACGACAACGCGGCCGATCGTCTTCAGGGCCGCGCCGACACGCCGCTGAACGATCGCGGCCGCGAGCAGTCGCGCGCGCTGGCGCGCGCGCTGCGCGACGAGGGCCTGCGCGCCCTCTACACGAGCCCGCTGCGGCGCGCGCGCGAGACGGCGCTGATCGTCGCCGGCGAGCTCGGCCTGGACGCGGTGATCGACGAGCGCCTCGTCGAGGTCGACACCGGCGAGTGGACGGGGTGGCGCGTCGCCGACGTCGTCGCCGCCGACGCCGGCGGCTTCGCGCGCTGGCGCGCGGCCGACCCCTCGTTCCGCTTCCCGGCCGGCGAGTCCGTCGCCGAGCAGTCGGCCCGCGTCGCCGCGGCGCTCGCCGACGTCGCGCGCGGGCCGCTGCCGGCGCTCGTCGTCGCGCACGGCGGCTCGCTGCGCTCCGTCGCCGGCATCGAGCGCACGCCGGGCGGCTCGATCGCCAACTGCGTCGTGCATCGCCTGCCGGCCGCGTCGGTGGCCGCCGCCGCAGCGGGCCCGCGGCGATGACCGCGACCGCGCGCATCGTCTTCGCGCTGCTCGTCGTCGCGACGTTCGGCGCGTTCTTCGTCGCCCAGCAGCTCAAGAGCTCGCCGCCGCGGGTGCAGGACCTCTTCGCCACGCCGTTCTTCTCGCCCAACCGCGACGGGCGCTTCGACCGCGCGCGGATGTCGCTGCGCCTCAAGCGCACCGACGACGTGACGGCGATCGTCGTCGACCGCGGCGGCGACGAGATCCGCACGCTCACCGACAACGAGCCGCTGCGCGCGGGCGAGCGCCTGCGCCTCGTCTGGGACGGCAACGACGACGCGCGCCGCGCCGTCCCGGACGGGACCTACCGCATCCGCCTGAGCCTGCGCCGGCAGGGCCGCTCGATCCTCATCCCGCGCAACATCGACAAGGACACCAAGCCGCCGCTGGTCCGCGTCACGTCGATCGGGCCCGAGAAGGCGCCCGGCCCCGAGCTCGTGCCGCGGGCGGACCGCAAGCCCGCCAAGGTCAACTTCAGGGCGCCCGGCCGGCGCAGGGAGATCCTCGTCTTCCGCACCGACGTGCGCCCGCTGCGCCCCGTCTTCGACAAGCCCGTCCGGCTCGCCGACGACGCGACGAGCTGGACGTGGAACGGGACGGTCGACGGCCGCCGTGTCGCGGCCGGCACGTACGTCGTCGTCGTCCGCGCGCGCGACCGCGCCGGCAACATCGGCGCCTCGACGGCGATCCCGCCGCGCATGGAGTACGGCCGGCCGCTGCCCGGCCGCGGCGGCATCACGGTGCGGTACCTGCGCGCCCAGGGGCCCGCGGCGCCGGTCGGCGCGGGCGAGCAGGCGCTCGTCGCGGTCGACTCGCCGCGCGAGCGCTTCACCTGGACCGTGCGCCGCGTCGGCGACCGCTCGATCCGCAAGCGCGGCCGCGGCTCGCGGACGCGGGTCGTGCGCTTCGGCGCGCCCGGCGGCAAGTCGGGCCTGTACCTCTTCGAGGTGCGCACCCGCACGCGCCGCACCGCGACCCCGCTCGTCGTGCAGTCCCAGCAGGCGCATGGCGTGCTCGTCGTCCTGCCGGTCACGACCTGGCAGGGCCTCAACCCCGTCGACGACGACGGCGACGGGCGCCCGAACACGCTGACCGCGGGCCTGCCGGTCCGCCTGGGCCGCCCGTTCGTCAAGGACGGCGTGCCCGCGCAGGTGCGCCGCCACGAGGCGCTGCTGCTCGCCGCGCTGGATCGCGGCCGCCGCCGCTACGACATCACGACCGACGTCGCGCTCGCGCGCGGCGAGGGGCCGAAGCTCGCCGATCACCGCGGCGTCATCCTCGCCGGCGACGCGCGCTGGCTCGACGGCCGCGTCGCGCGCGCGCTGCGCGACTTCGTGCGCGACGGCGGCAACCTGCTCTCGGTCGGCACGCGGTCGCTGCGCCGCAGCGTCACGCAGACCGCGGGCGGGCGCGCGATCTCGCCGACGCTGCCGACGACGCGCGACCTCTTCGGCGCGCGGCTGGCCCCGATCGCGCGCGAGCCCGTGACGCTCGTCAACGTCACCGACGAGATCGACCTCTTCTCGGGGACGACCGGCCAGTTCGGCGGCCTGGACGCCTTCGAGCAGACGCTCGACGTCACGGGCGGAACCGAGGCGATCGCGGCCGCGGCGGCGACACAGGACGGCGCGCGCCAGGTCATCGTCGCCTCGCGCTTCGGCAAGGGGCTCGTCATCCGGCCCGGCCTGCCGGCGTTCTCGACGAGCCTGAAGGACAACAGCCAGCTCGCCGAGCTGCTCGACCGCATCTGGACCCTGCTGCGCACGGGATGATCGCCGCGGTCACCACGCTCGCCGACGTCGCGCAGACCGCGGGGGTCATCGCCGCGGCGCTGCTCGCCGCCCTCGTGCTGCTCGTCGGCTCGCCGCGCGCGCGGGCCGCGGCGATGCTCGCGGCGCTCGTCCTGACGCCCGTGCTGCTCGTCGCCAACATCTGGTCGACGCCGCAGCTCGAGCCGCTGCGCGAGCGGCCCGTCCTGGCGCTCGCGGCCGCCGGCGCGATGGTGGTCGTGCTCGCGGTCGGCGCGCTGGCGTTCCACCGCCGTCCCGAGCTGCTCGCCCTGGCCGCCGCGGCGACGCTGCCCTTCCGCGTCCCGATCGAGTCGGGCGGCGACACCGCGAACCTCCTGCTGCCGCTCTACGCCGTCATCGCCGCCGGCGTGCTCGCCTACGCGCTGCCGCGGCTGCGCGCGCCGCGCGGCCTGGAGGAGGTCGAGGCCGCCGACGTCGAGCGCGAGCGCGGCCTCGTCGAGTGGCTGCTGGCGGGCTCGATCGTCCTGTACGCCGCGCAGGCCTCCTACTCGAGCGACTTCGACGCTGCGCTGGCGCAGACGATCTTCTTCTACGTCCCCTTCGCGCTGCTCTTCGCGCTGCTGGCGCGGATCGAGTGGACGGCCCGCCTGGCGGGCCGCTGCCTCGTCGTCCTGCTCGTCCTGGCGGCGGCGCTCGTCGGGATCGGCTTCTTCGAGTACGCCAGGCGCGAGCTGCTGCTCAACCCGAAGGTCATCAGCTCCAACCAGTTCGAGTCCTACTTCCGGGTCAACTCGCTCTTCTTCGACCCGAACATCTACGGGCGCTTCCTCGTGACGGTCATGCTCGCGCTCGCGGCGCTGCTGCTGTGGACGCGCCGCGCGGCGCTCGCCGCCGGCTGCGCCGTCGGCCTCGCCGTGCTGTGGGCCGGGCTCGTGCTGACGCTCTCGCAGTCGTCGTTCACGGCCCTGCTCGCCGGGCTCACCGTGCTCGGCGGCCTGCGCTGGGGGCTGCGGCGCGCGGGCGCGCTCGTCGCCGCCTTCGCGGTCGCCGGCGTGCTCGTCGTGCTCGCGGCGCCGGGCGCGGTCGGGCTCGACGGCTCGGCCGACGCGGTCTCCAGCGGTCGCTGGTCGCTCGTGCGCGGGGGCGTCGAGCTGGCGGCGGAGCGGCCGCTCGCGGGCTGGGGCTCGGGTGCCTTCCAGACCGAGTACCGCAGGCAGAACAAGGCGTCGGGCGAGCGCGCGGCAGCCGCGTCGCACACGATCCCGATCACGGTCGCCGCCGAGCAGGGCCTCGGCGGCCTCGCGCTGTACCTCGCGCTCGTCGGCGCCGGGCTCTTCGTCCTCCTGCGCGGGGCGCGCCGCTCGCTGGCGCGTGCGGCGGTCGCCGCCGCCTTCGCCGCGCTCGTCGTGCACACCCTGCTCTACGCGGCGTTCCTCGAGGATCCGCTGGCGTGGGCGCTGCTGGCGATCGGGACCGCCCTGGCGCCCGCGGCGTCGCGGGCGGGCGACGGCGGGCAGGAGGGCGATCCCGCGCAGGCGGGCGACCCGTGGGATGCCCACGGCGGCCGGCCGGGACACGAGCCGCCGCCGGCGCGCGAGCCGTGAGGGCGCGCGTCGCGCCGGCCGCGCTCGCGCTCGCGGCGACCGCGGCGTGGGCGCTCGTGCCGACGTATCCCGACTACGACGCCTACCACCACCTCGTCTGGGGCCGCGACCTGCTCGACGGCGCCGCGCCCGGCTTCGAGACGTTCGCCGCGCCGACCGAGCACCCGCTGTACCTCGCGCTCGCCGCGCTGCTGTCGCTGGCGGGCGAGTCGGCCGACCGGCTGCTCGTGCTCGTCACGATCCTCAGCCTCGTCGCGCTGACGGTGGGCGCCTTCGCGCTCGGGCGGGCGCTGTTCGGGACGGCCGCCGGCGCCGCCGGCGCGCTCTTCGTCGGCTCGAGCTTCGCGTTCGCGCTCTACGCCGTGCGCGCGTTCGTCGACGTGCCGTTCCTCGCGCTCGTCGTCTGGGCCGCCGTGCTCGAGGTGCGGGCCCCCCGTCGCGGGATCGCGCCGCTCGTGCTGCTGACCGCCGCCGGCCTGCTGCGACCCGAGGCGTGGGTGCTCGCCGGGCTGTACTGGCTGTGGTGCCTGCCGGCGCTCGGCGCCGGCCGCCGGATCGCGCTCGCGGCGCTCGTCGGCGCCGCGCCGGCCGGCTGGGCGCTCGTCGACCTCGCGGTCACCGGCGACCCGCTGTACAGCCTGCACGCGACGCAGGACCTCGCCGCGTCGCTCGGGCGCGAGCGCGGACTGGCCAACGTGCCCGCGGCGTTCGCGACGTTCCTCGCCGACCTCGCGCGGCCGCCGGTCGCGCTCGCCGGGATCGTCGGGCTCGGCCTCGCGCTGCGCCGCTTCGGCCCGCGCGCGATGGCGGTGCCGCTCGCCCTCGTCGCGACCGGCGCCGTCACGTTCGTCGCGATCGGGGCGGCAGGGCTGGCGCTCATCCCCCGCTACCTGACCGTGCCCGCGGTCGCGCTCTGCGTGCTGGCCGGCTACGCCGTGCTCGGCTTCACGACGCTCGCGCCCGGCGCCGCGCGCGAGCGCTGGCGGCGCCTGGCGATCGGCGCGCTGGCGATCGGCATCGCCTTCCTCGCCGTCAAGGCGTCGAGCTTCGTCCGCCTGCGCGACGAGCTTCGCTTCATCGACCGCACGCACGACGAGCTCGTCGCGCTGCTCGCGCGCCCGCAGGTCCGCGCCGGCCTGCGCTGCGGCGCGCTGACGTTCCCGACGTACCGCCTCGTGCCCGACGCGCGCTGGCAGCTGCGCGCGGGCGCGAGCGCCGTCCGCACCCGCGCCGACGGGCGCGGGCCGGGCGCCGTCGCCGTGTACATCGCCGGCGACGAGAAGTTCGCGCGCCGGTTCGGCCGCGCCGACGGCGTCGCGCGCGCGACGAACCGGCCGCCGGCGGGCGCGCCCGACCTCGCCAGCGGCCCCTTCAGGGCGTACGTCTCCTGTCCGGCCGAGGCACGCTAGGCTCGCAACCGATGAAGACGGTCATCCAGCAGGCCAAGAAGCTCCTCGCCAACAAGCTCGTCCTCGGCGGCCTCGTCGCGCTCGTGGTGATCGTCGTTGTGCTCGTCCTCGTGCTCTCGGGCGGCGATGGCGGGAAGGAGCCCGACCGTCCTGCGACGGGCCCGGTGAGCGCGAAGGACCTCTCCGCCGGAGACTGCGTCACCGACGCGACGTCGACGGTGGGCGACGTGACGACGTTCGACGTCGTCACCTGCGCCAAGCCGCACGACGGCGAGGTCTACACGATCATCGAGCTCGAGGGCGCGCGCTATCCGGGCACGGAGTTCATCAACGGCAAGGGCCAGCGCGGCTGCCGCGCCAGGCTGCGCCGCCAGGCGACGGCGAAGGCCTTCAGGGACTCCGATCTCGGCTTCAAGTTCGTCTACCCGACGAAGCAGAGCTGGGCGCAGGGCGATCACGAGATCACGTGCCTGGCGACGTTCAAGAAGCCGCGCTCCACCAAGCTGGAGCAGCGAGCGGGGGCCGCGTCGTAGGAGCCGGCGGCCCCGGCGCGGGGATCGCCATGCGAGTCGCGCCTGCCGGGTCCGGCTCGTCAGGCGAGCAGTAGATCGACGGCCTCGGCGAGATCCGCCGCCTCGCGCGCGGGCTCGAGCGGCAGCGGCCAGACGCGCTCCACGCGCGAGATCCAGATCCCGTCCAGGCCGGCCGACCGCGCGCCGATGACGTCCCAGGCGTGCGCGGCGACGAGCGTGACCTCCCCGGCGGGGACGCCGAGCGTCTCGACGGCTCGCGCGTAGACCGACGGGTGCGGCTTGTGGGCGCCGACCGACTCCGTCGCGACGACGGCCTCGAAGCGCTCGGCCAGGCCGGCGCGGTCGAGCAGGCGGCGGGTGTTCGCCTCGCTGCCGTTCGTGAGCGCCAGCGCGCGGCCGCCGCCGTCGGCGAGGCGCGCGAGCGCGGCGCCGGCCTCCGGATAGGATCGAGCTCGCCGAGGCTCTCGAGCACGCTGCCCGCCCCGCCCGGATCCAGCTCGAGCTGGGCGAGGACCGAGCGCAGCATCGCCTCGGCGATCTCGGGAAACGGCCGGAACTGCGCCGCCAGCGTCAGCGAGGCGGCGGCGTGCAGCGTGCGCCCGAACCACGCCTCGAGCGCGACCGCGGGAGCGCCGAGCGCCTGCAGGCGGCGCCTGGCGGGGGTCAGATCGAAGATCGTTCCCATCATGTCGAAGCAGACGGCGCGCGCGGCCACGCCCCATGGGTACCACGAACGCGCCGGTGCGAACCGGGAGTGCCGGTGCGCGCCGTGAACCATCCGCGCGGCCGGCGCGGTCGTACACCCCAGCAGGCCATGCTCCGCACGCCCCCTCACACCCGCCGCGCCGGCCCATGATCGGCGCCACGCCGGCTCCGCAGCGGCGGCTGCTCCTGCTCGGCGGCGCGCTCGCCGTCGGCGGGACGGTCGCGGCGCTCGCGGGAGCCCCGTCGGCGTCCGCGCTCGAGGACGCCTTCGCGGGCACCGGCGCGCTCGGCTTCGTCGCCTATGCGCTGCTGTACGCCGTGCTCGTCGTCGCGCTCGTGCCGGGCGCGGCGCTGACGATCGCGGCGGGCGCGCTCTACGGCCCGGTCGGCGGGACCGTCGTCAGCCTCGTGGGCGCGACGCTCGGCGCGACGGCGGCATTCGCCGTCGCCCGCCGCTCCTCGCGCTCGGCGGTCGAGCAGCTGCGCGGCGAGCGCCTCGCGCGCGTCGAGCGGCGCCTGCGCGACCACGGCCTGATGACGGTCGTCGCGCTGCGGCTCGTCCCGCTCGTGCCGTTCAACGTCTTCAACTACGTGGCCGGCGCGAGCGCGCTGCGCACGCGCGACTACGTGCTCGGCACGGCCGTCGGGATCGTGCCGGGCGCGATCGCCTTCGCGACCCTCGGCGGCAGCATCGGCGACCCCGGGTCGCCGGCATTCGTCGGCGCGGTCGCGCTCATCGTCGTCATGACGGCCGCGGGCGCGCTGGCGGCGCGGCGGTCCCCGCCGGAGCCGGCCGGCCCGCGCCAGGCGGTCGAGCCGGAGCGCGACCACCCGGACGGCCCGGGCGAGTCGGTCGCGCCGGAGCCCGGCCACCCGGACGGCCCGGGCGAGTCGGTCGCGCCGGAGCCCGCCCACCCGGACGGCGGGCGCGAGTCGGTCGCGCCCGAGCTTCGCCGGCTCGCGTGGGCGGCGGCCTTCGTCGTCGCGGTGGCCGCCATCCTGCTCTCGAGCGGCCTCTACCACTGACCGACGTGCCGCGCACGCCCCGCGTCCACGATCTCGTCGTCATCGGCGGCGGCACCGCCGGGCTCGTCGGCGCGATCGGCGCCGCCGCGCTCGGCGCGCGCGTCGTCCTCGTCGAGCGCGAGCGGACCGGCGGCGACTGCCTGTGGACGGGCTGCGTGCCGAGCAAGAGCCTGCTCGCCGCGGCCCGCCTGGCCCACGACATGCGCCATGCCGATCGCGTCGGGCTCGCGCCGGCCGAGCCGTCGGTCGACCTCGCGACGGTCATGGCGCACGTGCGCGGCGCGCAGGCGGCGATCGAGCCCCACGACTCGCCCGACCGGCTGCGGTCGCTCGGCGTCGAGGTCATCGCGCAGAGCGCGGCGTTCACGGGCCCGCGCCGCGTGCGCGCCGGCGACCGCGAGCTGCGCGCGCGACGCGTGCTCATCGCGACCGGCTCGGCCCCCGTGCTGCCGCCGGTTCCCGGCCTCGAGGCGGCGGGCGCGCTGACGAGCGACACGATCTGGCAGCTCGACGCGCTTCCGCCGCGGCTCGTCGTCCTCGGCGCGGGCCCGGTCGGCTGCGAGCTCGGGCAGGCCTTCGCGCGGCTGGGCAGCCGCGTCACGATCGTCGAGCCGCAGGCGCGCCCGCTGGCGCGCGAGGACCCCGAGGCCGGCGAGCTGCTCGCGCGGCGGCTGCGCGAGGAGGGCATCGACCTGCGGCTGGGCTGGCACGCGACCGGCGCGCGAGCGGGCGAGCTCGAGCTGGCGCGCGGCGACGAGCGCGACGCGGTCGCGTTCGACCGGCTGCTCGTGGCGACCGGGCGGCGGCCGCGCAGCGACGGGCTGGGCCTGCCCCTGGCCGGCGTCGAGACCGACGCGGCCGGCGCCGTGCGCGTCGACGATCGCCTGCGCACGAGCGCCAAGGGCGTCTTCGCGGCGGGCGACGTCACGGGCGCGCCGCCGCTCACGCACCTCGCCGCCCATCACGCCCGCGTCGTCGTGACGAACGCGCTGCTGCACACGCGCCGCCGCGTCGAGCGGGCGGCGGTCCCGCGCGTGACGTACACCTCGCCCGAGATCGCCGCCGTGGGCCTCGGCGAGGACGCCGCGCGCGAGCGCCACGGCGACGTCGTCAACGTCGCGCGCTTCGACTACGCCGGCCTGGACCGGGCGATCGCCGACGGCGACGCCGCCGGCTTCGCCAAGCTCGTCGGCGACGCCCGGGGCCGGCTGGTGGGCGCGACGGTCGCCGGGCCCGGCGCGGGCGACGCCATCGCCGAGCTCACGTCGGCGGTGCGCCGCGGCGCGCGGATCGACGAGATCTCCCAGACGATCCACGCCTACCCGACGCTCGCCGAGGGCCCCGCGCGGGCCGCCGACGAGTACCTGCGCGGCAAGTACCTCACCGATCGCGTGCGCGCCGTCGTCAGGCCGGCGCTCGCCGTCCTGCGCGTCCTCGAGCGCCCGGCCTGAGCCGCCGTCAGCCGCCGGGGCGCGGCCGGCCGCCGAGCAGCCCGAGGTTCGAGACGACGCCGTCAGCCGCCGGGGCGCGGCCGGCCGCCGAGCAGCCCGAGGTTCGAGACGACGAACGGCACGACGAAGTTCAGCGCGCACTTGACGAACGTCAGCGTCGTCGCCGAGCCGCCGAGCAGCACGTCACCCTGGTTGATCGCGGTGAGCACGATGCCGACGACGAGCGCGATGAGCAGCGTCCGGCGCAGATGCGGCGGATGCCGGCAGTAGGCGGCGACGCCCCGCCAGCCGGCCTCGTGGCCCGGGTCGGCGCTTGGCGCGGGCGGCGTCGCGGTCTCGGGCCTGCGGGCGACGGCCGGCGGGCTCATGCCGGATCCGCGGCCGGTCGCGCGAGCATCCGGTGGGTCAGGCCGGTTCCGAGCCCGAAGACGAGGTGCGCCCCGAGTCCCTGCAGCGAGGTGCGGTACCTGCGTGATGTCCCGGCGTCGCTCATCCCCGTGCTCCCTGAGGCCTACTCATACCCGTTGGACCGCGTCCGATGCGCGCCGGTTCACGCCGGCTCGCGAGCAGGACGCGCAGCAGGAGGGCGCGCAACGGCGGGCCCCGCGGTGCCGGGCGCGCGGCAGCGGGGCGCCCGGCAGCCGGCCGCGCTTCGGCGGACCGCGCCGCCGGCCGCGCCGCACGTCGCGGCGGAACGGTCCGGGTGAACCGTCCGCGGCGCGGGGAGACTCCAACGCACGACGGCGCCCCCGCGGGGAGACTCCGACGCACGACGGCGCCCTCGCGGCGAGACTCCACGACACGACGGGAGCAGGACACGATGCAGCGAGACTTCGACGTGGTGGTCATCGGCGCCGGCCCGGCCGGCGAGGTGCTCGCCGGGCGGCTCTCCGAGCGCGGCGGCCGGCGGGTCGCGATCGTCGAGCGCGAGCTCGTGGGCGGCGAGTGCTCCTTCTACGCCTGCATGCCGTCCAAGGCGCTGCTGCGGCCGGCCGAGGCCCTGCGCGAGGTCGAGCGGATCCCGGGCGCCGCGGATGCGGCGACGGGCTCGCTCGACGTGCGGGCGGTGCTCGCCCGCCGCGACCAGATCATCAACGACCTCGACGACTCCGAGCACGTCCCGTGGCTGGAGGCGCGCGACGTCGAGCTCGTCCGCGGCACCGGGCGCATCGACGGCGAGCGCCGCGTGCGCGTCGGCGACGACGTGCTCGTCGCCCGCGACGCCGTCGTCGTGGCGGTCGGCAGCGGCGCGCTCGTGCCGCCGATCCCCGGGCTCGCCGAGGCGGGGGCGTGGACCAACCGCGAGATGACGACGTCGCACGAGGTGCCCGAGCGCCTGCTCGTGCTCGGCGGCGGCGTCGTCGGCGTGGAGATGGCGCAGGCCTGGGCGTCGCTCGGCTCGCGGGTGACGGTCGTCGAGGCGCTGCCCCGGCTCATCTCGCGCGAGGAGCCGTTCGCCGGCGAGGAGCTGCAGGCCGCGCTGCAGGAGCTCGGCGTCGAGGTCCGCACCGGGGCGCGCGCGAGCGAGGTCACCCGCGAGGGCGAGGAGATCTCGATCCTCCTGGAGGACGGCGGGCGCGCGACCGGCGACCGGCTGCTCGTCGCGATCGGCCGCAGGCCGCTGACCGACGACCTGGGGCTGGAGACGGTCGGCATGGAGGGCGGCTACATCGACGTCGACGACCGCCTGCGCGCGCCCGGCCTGCCCTGGCTGTATGCGATCGGCGACGTCAACGGCCGCTCGCTGCTGACGCACTCGGGCAAGTACCAGGCGCGGATCGCCGCCGACAACATCCTCGGCGAGGACGCCGCCGCGGTCGGCGACGGGCCGGGCGCGCCGCGCGTCATCTTCACCGACCCGCAGATCGCCGCCGCCGGCCTCACGCTCGACGGCGCGCGCGAGGCCGGCATCGAGGCCGAGGCGATCGACCTTCCGACGTCGGGCACGGCCGGCGCGAGCTTCCACGGGCGCAACGCCCCGGGCACGTCGCGCTTCGTCGTCGACGCGGCGCGCGACGTGCTCGTCGGCGTGACGTTCGTCGGCGCGCAGACCGCCGACCTGCTGCACGCCGCCACGATCGCGATCGTCGCGCAGGCGCCGTTGCGCACGCTCGCCCACGCGACCGCTTCGTTTCCCACCCGCAGCGAGCTGTGGCTGAAGTTCCTCGAGGCCTACGAGCTGCGCCAGGGCCGGTCGCTGCACGCCGGCGCGGCGCCGCCCGGGTGACGGCGGCTACGGGGAGCGCCGCAGGCGCTCGATGACGCCGTCGGCGAGCCCGGGCTGGGGCTCCTCGCGCAGGGTCATGAGCTCGCGCAGCGTGCGGCGCAGCGTCTCCAGCACGCGGCGGCACTCCGGGCAGACGCCGGTGTGCCGCTCGACGCGGTGGCGCTCGCCGTGGGACAGCTCGCCGTCGATGTAGCCCGACAGGCGCGCCTGCGTCCAGTGATGGCGGCGCATGAACAGCCATCGCTCCAATCGCCCGCCGCTCATGCCTCGCCCTCCACGCCGAGATGGTCCTCGATCGCCTCGCGCACGGCAAGACGCGCCCGGTGCAGCCGGCTCTTGAACGCCGCCTCGCCGAGCTCCATGACCGCCGCCGCCTCGGTCGTCGAGAGGCCCTCGATGTCGCGCAGCACGAGCGGGGCGCGGTGGTCGGGCGGCAGGGCGCGCACGGCGCGCTCGAGCGCGGCGCGCAGGTCGCTGTGCTCGGCCTCCTGCTCGGGCGAGCGCGAGTCGTCGCCGACGGACTCCAGCGGCGCGTCGTCGGAGGCGACCTGCTCCAGGCGCGCGCCGCGGCGCGCCATGTGGCGCTTGGCCTCGTTGATGCCGATCCGGTACAGCCACGTGAAGAAGCGCGACTCGCCCTTGAAGCGGCCGATCGAGCGCCAGGCGCGCACGAAGCTCTCCTGCACGATCTCCTCGGCCTCCGCGCGCGGCGCGCCGAAGCGCACGACGACGGCGAAGAGGCTGTCGGCGTGCAGCCGCACGAGCGCCTCGAAGGCCTCGCGGTCGCCCGTGCGCGCGCGCTCGACGAGCCGCGCGTCGTCGACGTCGTCGGCCCGCGTGCCGGCCCGTGCGGACGGTCGGCGCCTGGCTGGCATCGACGCCAACGCTACCCGCCCGAGCCGCTCCGGGGCGGCGCATCCCCCGCGCCCGACGTGCCGGGCCGGTCGCACGGCGCCCGCCCGACCCGCGCGGGCGGGCGGTCGGCACTCACGGGGGTGGTGCTCGGCGGACATCGGGCCTCACCGGACGATCCGCGCGTCGGGAACGAAGGCGGCGACCGCGAACCAGAAGCTCAGGTCGTGGACGGCGGGGCGCAGGCGCCGGCCGCGCAGCGGCCCGGAGATCGCCGTCCCCGTCACGTCCCAGACGGAATCCGTCCGCCGATCGCGGAAGCGCCCGCGGCCGGCGGACGCGAGCGTGACGAGGCCGCCGTCGAGCTCGCGCGAGAACGCGCCGGCGGTGCCGACGTCGCGCGAGTCGGCGATGCTCGACGCGTCGAGCGCCGAGCGCACGCCGGGCGCGAAGAGCACGACGACGCGCTCGCCGTCGATCTCGACCTGGGCGACCGCGTCGCGGCGCAGGCGGGAGAACGCGACGACGGCCGCCCGCTCGCCGCGGACGAGCGACACGACGCGCTCCTTCGGCGGCAGCCGGTCGTCGGCCTTCCCGTCGAAGAGGAACGGCTCCTCGTCGGGCTCGTCGTAGCCGGAGTACGGGTTGCGCCCGTAGGCCCGCTCGTACCCGGTCTCGCGCGACAGGACCTCCCCGCCGGGGTGGCGGGCGCGGAAGCCGGCGAAGCTCAGCGTCGAGGACGCCAGGGCCTTCAGGCGCGACCCGGTCAGCTCGCCCACGATCGCCTCGCCCGTGAGCTGCTGCCACCACGACTCGGTCGCGTCGTCCCACATGACGAGGTCGGAGTTGCGCAGGTTGCCGGTCGTGCCGAAGCGCAGCGTGCGCCCGCGGACGCGGCGGTCGAAGACGAGCGCCGAGTTGCACAGCGGGCAGTACGTCACCGCCATCGGCGTCCCGCGCAGGACGTCGTTGACGATCTCGTG
Organism: uncultured Solirubrobacteraceae bacterium; assembly: GCA_963769555.1. GTDB lineage: Bacteria > Actinomycetota > Thermoleophilia > Solirubrobacterales > Solirubrobacteraceae > CADCVQ01. The sequence goes on from CAVYMD010000003.1 coordinate 391,650, forward strand.
CCAGATGAGGATCTGGTGCGGGTAGGCGCGGGCCCGCCCGCCCTGCTCGACGACGAGCACCGGCTCCTTGGCGTCCAGCCAGCGCGCCGCCGCCGCGGGCGCGACGAAGCGCGGCTCGTCGATCGGCGGGATGCCGTCGCGCGGCGGCCCGCCGGAGGAGAACTCGCCGAGCGGCACGCTGTGGCGGGCGAAGTCCGTCTTCCAGCCGGCGCGCGTGACGCTGAGCTCCGAGGCGCCGTCGCCGCCCGCCCCCGGGGACTGCTCGCCCTCTCCGCAGCCCGCGGCGAGCAGCCCGCAGGTTGCGAGGGCGAGCAGATGGACCCGGCGCAGGCGCACGTCGATTGGACCTCGCGGACGGCGGGGACGGTTCACCGGTCGCCGGCGAACCGTCCGCAAGGCCGCCTGGGTCCAACTCCGCGATGTCGACCGAACGCCTTCGTCCACGCGGCTTTCGCTTGGCGCTCGCCGGGTCTATGCTCGGCCTCGCCGGCACCGATCTGCGGCGCGAGGCGGCGAGCATGGCGCGTGGAGGCGCGCCGGCCGCGCGTGCCTGAAGCGGCGCGCCCGTACCGTCGCGGGCGCATTCGGGCGGCGACGCGCGCCCTGGTCCGGGACCTCACGCCAGGCCCAGGGCGCGCAGCCGTTCCCACAGCGGAGCGTTGACGCGCTCGGCCGTCTGCTCGAGCGCCCACGCCCGCAGCTGCGCGTCGGGCCGCACCCGCGCCCCCGCGTGCGCGCGCAGCGCCGCGGCGAAGGCCGTCGCGTCGGCGGCGGTCGTGACCGCGTCCCCCCAGGTGTGCACGCCGGCGAGCTCGGGCGAGACGGTGCGCCGGCCGAGGCGGGCGTACTTCAGGATCCTGTAGGGCAGCGCGGCGTCGTTGAACGGCTCGACGCGGAAGGGCAGGATGCCGACGTCGGCGCAGAGGATGAGCCGGGCGGCCTCCTCGTCTGAGCGGCGCCCGAGCCAGACGAGGTTGGGCGCCGAGCGGCACCAGCGAAAGTCGGCGTCGTCCTTGCACTCGTCCTCGTGCCAGGCGCCGACGAGCAGCAGCACGAGCTCGGGCATCTGCTCGGCGACGCCGCGCAGCAGCGCCCAGTCGGTGCGCCAGCCGAGGTGGCCGAGCGAGACCGCGACGACGGCGCCGCCGGGGTCGGGCGCGGGGAACGAGTCCGCCGCGAGCCCGACGAGCCGCGCCTCGCGCCCGGCCTCGCGCTCGAGCTCGGCGAGCTTGCCCGAGACGACGAACGTCAGCGCCGAGCGGGAGGCCGCCCGCTCGTGCAGGTCGGCAAGACGGCTGCGCATCGCCGGCGACGCGTCGTAGGCCATCTCGTAGCGGTCCCAGCGCCCGTACCAGAGCTCCGCCTGCGGGCGCGCGGCGAGCAGCGCGTTCGCCAGCGGCCACTGCACGGGGTGGAAGATCGCAACGGCGCGCAGGTCGCCGCCCACGGAGCGCAGCAGCCGCCGCGCCGTCCCGCGGGCGAGCCGGTCGCGGACGGGGCGCGGCAGGCGGGCGATCGCGCCGTAGGGCACCCGCGGCGGATCGGCGGCGACGACGCCGTCGGCGCGCAGCAGGTCGCGGGCCTGGTCGGCGAGGATGAATCCCTCCAGCGGGCGCGGCAGCAGCAGGAGGGCGCGCGGATCCGGCACGTGCGGACAGTAGCGTGGCACCCCATGCGCAGCCTCTTCGGGCGCCTGCTGCGGGGGGGCGCGGCCTACCAGGCGTCGAGCGTGGCGTCGGCGGCGCTCGCGCTCGTCACGCTGCCGCTCTACACCCGCGCGCTGTCGCGCGCGGACTTCGGCGTCGCCGAGACGCTGCTGACGTTCATCATCCTCAGCTCGATCCTGCTGCGCTTCGGGCTCGGCGAGGCGTTCGTGCGCTACTACTTCGCCGCGCCGGCCGAGGGGCGCGACCGTCTCGCGCGCACGACGACCGCGACGGTCCTGCTCGCGAGCTCCGCGGCGGCGCTGCTCGGCGCGCTGCTCGCGGGCCCGCTCAGCTCGCTGCTGCTCGGCTTCGAGGACCCCGGGATCATGCGGATCGCCGTGCTCGGCCTGTGGTCGTTCACGAACCTCGAGATCGCCTACGCGCTGCTGCGCGTCGACGAGCGCCGCCGCGCGTACCTGACGGCGTCGCTGTGCAACGTCGCGCTGACCGTGGCGCTGACGGTGACGCTCGTCGTCGCGCTGGACCAGGGCGCGCGCGGCTACCTCGCCGGCAACTACCTCGCCTCGCTCGCCGTGCTGCTCGCGCTGTGGTGGACGCTGCGCCGGCGGATCTCGCTCTGGGTCGGCGGGCGCGGCGCCCGGCTGGGGCCGTTGCTGCGCTTCGGCCTGCCGACGGTGCCGGCCGACGCGACGGTCTTCGCGCTCAACGTCATCGACCGCGCCTACCTGCTGCGCGCGCAGAGCGCGGCCGCGGCCGGCCTGTTCGCGCTGTCGGTCAAGCTCGCGACGGCCGTCATCCTCGCGGTGCGCGGCTTTCAGCTCGCCTGGCCGCCGCTGGCCTACTCGATCGCCGACGGCGAGCGCGCGGGCCGCTTCTACGCGGCGGTGACGACGTGGTACGTCGTCGCGACGGGGCTCGTCGTCGCGGGCCTGACGCTGCTGGGCCGCTGGGTCGTGCGCCTGCTCGCCGCGCCCTCGTACTTCGAGGCGCACGAGGCGCTGCCGTGGGTCGCTCTGGGCTGGGCGATGTACGGGCTGTACCTCGTGCTCGTGACGATCGGCGGGCGCGCGGGCGTGACGTCGCGCAACTTCCCGGCCGCGCTGGCCGGCGTCGTCGTCAACGTCGTCGTGCTCGTCGCGCTCGTGGGGCCGCTCGGGATCGCGGGCGCGGGGATCGCGCTCGTCGCGGCCTACGCGGTCATGATCGTCGTGCTGCACCTGCTGACGAGGCGGCTGTTCGCGGTGCCGTTCGAGTGGGCGCGCCTGGCCCACGCGGTCGCGCTGCTCGCCGCGGTCGCGGTCGGCGGCGAGCTGCTGCTGCCGGCCGACGGCGCCGCCGGGTTCGCCGCCCGCGCCGCGGCGCTCGCCGCGCTGCCCGCGCTCTTCGTGCTGACGCGCTTCGTGCGCCCGGCCGAGCTCGCCGGGCTGCGCCACGTATGGCGCGAGCGGCGCCCGGCGCGCCGCTGACGGGGGCAAACCACGACGGCGGGCGCGGACATCCACCGATGGCGGTCGTCCCGCTGCGCGCCACGCTGGTTCGCATGAGCACCACGACGCCCGCGACGCAGGACACCTCGCTCAGCGACCTCATCGACCTCTCCGGCCGCACCGCCGTCGTCACGGGCGGCGCGATGGGCATCGGCCAGGCGATCGCACGCCGCCTGCACGAGGCGGGCGCGTCGATCGTCGTCGCCGACATCGACATCGGAGCCGCCGAGCGCGCGGCGGGAGAGCTCGCCGCGGCTCGTCCGGCAAGCGCCGTCGCGGCGTGCGCCGACGTGTCCGACGCGAAGGCGGTCGACGAGCTCGTGCACGCGTCGATCGACGCCTTCGGCGAGCTCGACATCCTCGTCAACAACGCAGGCATCTTTCCGTTCGCGCCGCTCGCCTCGCTCGACCTCGCGACCTTCCGGCGCGTCGTCGACGTCAACCTCACGGGGCTGTTCCTCTGCACGAAGGCCGTCTCGGAGCGGATGATCGCGCAGGGCCGCGGCGGGGCGATCGTCAACGTCACCTCGATCGACGCCCTCCACCCGTCGATGGTCGGCCTCGCCCACTACGACGCCTCCAAGCACGGCGCCTGGGGCTTCACGAAGAACGTCGCGCTCGAGCTCGCCGAGCACGGGATCCGCGTCAACGCGATCGCCCCCGGCGGGGTGCGCACCCCCGGCGTCGGCGAGATGGACGCCGACACGCTCGGCGCGTTCGAGGCGATGGTCCCGATGCATCGCATGGCCGATCCCGACGAGATCGGGCGCGTGGCGCTGTTCCTCGCCTCCGAGCTGTCGAGCTACATGACCGGGGCGCAGATCGTCGTCGACGGAGGACGGCTGCTGCGCTGACGGGCGATGTGCCCGTGACGCCGCAGGTGTGGCGATGCGAGCCCCAGGGGCCCATCGGGGCACGATGCGATCGCGGAGGATGGCGCCATGCTCCGGATCGCTCGCACCTCGCTCGTCGCGGTCGTCGCCTGCCTCGCGCCCGCCGCCGCCACCGCCTCCGCCGCCGACACCCTCGTGGCCGCGGATCCCGCCGCCAGGCAGATCACCGCGCTGGACGGCACGATCGTCTGGGTCAGCGGGGAGTTCGGCCACCAGCGGCTCATGCAGCGCACCCCGGACGGGACGATCTCCGAGGTCCGGGGCACGCGCGAGGCGCGCTCGTACCACTCGATCGACCTCGGCCGCAACCCCGACAACCGGCTGCTGCTGACCTACCTGCGCTGCGACTCGGGCAACTCCTGCAAGGCGCTGTGGAACGACCTCGACGGGCGCCGGGCGACCTTCCGCAAGCTCGAGCTGCCGCGCTGCTCGGTGAGCACGGCGCCGTCGCAGTGGCGCAAGCGGATCGCCTACGGGCTGGAGTGCCGCGGCTCGCGGCGCAACCGCGCGCTGACCGGGCTCTACGTCAAGAACGGGCGCCGCGCGCCGGTGCGGCTGCGCCGCCCGAAGGACGCCGTGAAGTTCGGCGTGCGGTGGATCGCGTCCGTCGACCTGCGCGGCACGCGCGTGGCCGCGGTCGCCGCCGACATCTACGAGTACTCGTTCTCCGAGACGGTCGGCGGTCGCGACATGCGCTCGTTCCTGGCCGCCGCCTCGGAGGGCGAGAGCGACGAGAGCGCCAACGGGCTGGCGATCGAGAGCGCCTCGACGCACTGGACGCTGACCGACTCGAGCCACAGCGACGACCCCGACGAGGCGGTCATCCTGCGCCAGACGCGCGACTGCGTCCAGCGCGAGGCGCTCGTGAGCCCGCCCGGCGCGGACGGCTTCGAGGCGATCGACCTCGCCGTCGACGGCGGCGCGCTCTATCTCGTCCGGCCGGGGACGGGGATCGTGGCGCACACGTTCACGCCCGATCCCACGCCCACCTGCCCGTAGCGCGCCGCCGCGCGGGCGGGGATCAGAACGACAGCATCCCGCTGACGAGCGCCCGCCAGGTCACCGGGCCGACGATGCCGTCGATCGTGATCTGCAGCGCCTCCTGGAAGCCGCGCACCGCGGCCTCCGTCTGGGGGCCGAAGATCCCGTCGATCTGCACGCCCTTGGACGGGTCGCCGGAGAGGTTGCGGAACTGGAACTCCTCCTGCACGCCGCGCACCGCGGAGCCCTTGCTGCCGCGCTTGACGGTCAGCGCGATCACCGGCCAGGTGGCGGGCCCGACGATGCCGTCGACCCCGAGCCTCTTCGCCTTCTGGACGGCCTTGACGGCGGCCTCCGTCGCCGGCCCGAACAGGCCGTCGACGGTGATCGTCTGGCGCTGCGCGCGCAGCAGGTGCTGGAGGGTGCGGACGGGGTGCGCCTCGTCTCCGCGCCGCGTGAGCGGCCAGTCGAGGATCGTGGCAGTGGACATGGCGGCCTCCTTGTGGACAGGGCGCCGCGCCGCTCGCGGCCGGCACCCGAGCTTGCGCCAGTGTCGGCGACGCCGCGCCGCGGCGCCTCGGTAGTTCCCCGCAGATGCGCCGTCAGAGGCGCGGGCCGCGATTGTGCTCGGACGCCGCCTCGCGCAGCCCCTCGCCGCGAGCGGGATGCAGCGTGGCGGTCACGTGGCGCCAGTAGCGCCGCGGCTCGTGGCTCGGCAGCACGATCGCGGCGGCGGCGCGCAGGGCGTACGTCCAGGCCGTCAGCAGCCGGACGGCCCAGGCCGCCGGGCGCGAGTGGTGCTTGCGCATGTAGCGGTCGCGGTTGCGCGACAGCTCGACGATCCGCCGCTCGGGCACGGCGCCGGTCGAGAGCTGCTCGTGGTGGATCGCCGCGGCGTGCGGCACGTAGAGCGTGCGCCAGCCGGCGTCGCGCAGGCGCTTGCAGAAGTCGACCTCGTCGGAGTAGACGAAGAACGCGGGATCGAACCAGCCGATCTGCTCGGCCGCCGCGCGGCGCACGAGCAGCGCGGCCGACTGCGCCCAGTCGACCTCGCGCACGTCGTCGCCGCGGCTCTGGACGGTGTAGCGGCGATGCAGGAAGAGCGCGCCGACGAGCGCCGTGCGCGGCGTCGGAAAGCGCCACGCCGACGGCTGCTGGCGCCCGTCGGGTCGCAGCAGCCGCGCGCCGGCGGCGCCCGCCCGGGGATCGGCCTCCAGCGCGTCGCACAGCGCCTGCGTCGCGCCCGGCTGCAGCTCGGAGTCCTCGTTGAGCAGCAGGCACACGCGTCCCCGCGCGCGCTGCAGCAGCTCGGAGTCGTTCTCGCCCTTCCCGCGCCGGCGCTCGAGCGCGATGAGCTCGGTCGTGGCCGGGTGGCGCCGCGCCGCGCCCGCCGACCCGTCGCCGGAGGCGTTGTCGAGGACGAGCACCTCGGTCTCGAAGCCCAGCGTCCGCTGCTCGGCCGCGATCGCGTCGAGGCAGCGCAGCAGCAGCTCGCGACCCTCGGTGTTGACGACGCAGTAGGACAGCTCGACGGGCACGCCGCCACGTTAGGCCACGGGCAGCGGCCGCGATCGGTCGCGGCGCCCGTCTAGGCTCGTGCCGTGCGCGTGGACGTCGTCGATCCCTCGGCCTACACGCCGCCCTACGACCACGCGCTGTGCGCCGCGCTCGCGCGCGCGGGCGCCGACGTGCGCCTGCAGACCAGCCGCTTCGGCTACGGGCCGGTGCCGCGGCCCGAGGGCTACGAGCGCGTCGAGCGCTTCTACCGCCGCGGCCGCGGCGCGCCGGGCTCGCGGGCGCGCTTCGCCGCCAAGCTCGCCCAGCAGGTGCCCGACATGCTCGCCTACCGCGGCGCGGCCGCCGCGGCGGACGTCGTGCACTTCCAGTGGCTCACCGTCCAGCCGCTCGACGTGCACCTGCTCCCGCGCGGCCGGCCGCTCGTGCTGACCGCCCACGACGTCCTCCCGCGCGAGCCGCGGCGCGGCCAGCTCGCCGCCCAGCGGCGCCTGTACGAGCGCGTCGACGCGGTCGTCGTGCACTCCGAGCACGGCCGCGACCGGCTCGTCGGGGCGCTGGGGGTCGCGCCCGAGAAGGTCGACGTCATCCCCCACGGCGCCTTCGAGCACCTCACGCGCGTCCCCGGCGAGCGCCCCCTTCCGGCCGAGCTCGCCGAGGTGCGCAGGCCGGTCGTCCTGTGCTTCGGCCTCCTGCGCCCGTACAAGGGGATCGACGTGCTGCTCGACGCCTGGCGCGCCGCGCAGCCGGACGCCGAGCTGTGGATCGTCGGCATGCCGCGGATGGACGTCGCGGAGCTGCGCGCGGCGGCGCCGCCCTCGGTGCGCTGGATCCCGCGCTTCGTCGCCGACGACGAGGTGGCGGCGCTCTTTCGCCGCGCCGACCTCGTCGTGCTGCCCTATCGCGAGATCGACCAGTCGGGCGTGCTCTTCACCGCGCTGGCGTTCGGCGCCCCGCTCGTGCTCAGCGACGTCGGCGGCTTTCCGGAGGTCGCCGCCGCGGGCGCCGCGGCGCTCGTGCCGCGGGGCGACCCGGCCGCGCTCGCCGCCGAGCTGACCCGGCTGCTCGGCGACCCGGCCGCGCGCGAGCGGCTCGCGGCCGGCGCCCGCGCGGCCGCCGCGGGGCGCTACTCGTGGGACGCGGTGGCCGCCGAGCACCTCGCGCTCTACGAGCGTCTGCGAGCGAGCGCCGGCCGAGCGGGCTAGCGTCTGCGTCGTGACCGAGCCCGCCATCGGCAAGTTCCGCGCCGTCGTCGTCGACGTCGCCGACCCGAGCGGGCTGGCGCGGCTGAAGGTGTCGCTGCCCGACGGCCCGCCCGGCGCACGCGCGGTCTGGGCCATGCCGTGCGTCCCCTACGCCGGCCCCGGTCAGGGCGCGGCTGACGTCGCGCTGCCGCCGGCCGGCACCGCCGTCTGGGTCGAGTTCGAGCGCGGCGACCCGTCGCGCCCGGTCTGGACGGGGCGCTTCTGGACGGACGCCCAGATACGCTCGGCCTCTGCGACGCGACCGGAGAAGGAGCGAGATGGCGATACTCATGACCGCTGAGGTGCCCGGCATGACGCAGGAGATGGTGGACGGGATGACGGCGAATCTGGAGGAGCAGCAGCGGGCGCAGCCGGGGTTCGTGATCCATGCGAACGGCCCCATCGACGGCGGCTGGAGCGTGACCGAGGTGTGGGAGGCCCAGGAGAACTGGGACTCCTGGTACGAGGGGACGATCAGGCCGAACCTCCCCGAGGGAATCGAGCCGCGGATCACGACCCGCGAGCTGCACTACGTCATGGCGCCCTGACCCGCGGCCGCGGCGGGCTCGACCCGAGCCCGCCGGCGTGGACCGTCAGCCCGCGCCGGGGTCCGTGAAGCCGATGTTCCAGTGGCTGCCGTCGCAGAACGGCTTGTTCTTCGAGGCGCCGCAGCGACACAGCGTCTGACGGTTGCGCGGCTCGTAGTCCGTGCCCTCCGACGACGTCACCTGCAGCCCGCCGCGGACGAAGTACGGTCCGTTGGGCGCCGCCATGATGGCGGGGTCGAGCTGTTCCTCGACCGGCTCGGCGGAGCCGGCCGGCGCGTAGGCCAGCGCGCCCGACGGGCAGCGCCGGACGGTCTCGGCGATCGCCCCGGCGCCCGACCCCCGGGGGTCGATCCACGGCTCGGCGTCGAGCTTCCACACCTCGGGCAGGTGGCCCGTGCACTCGCCGATGTGCGCGCACACGCTGCGGTCGTCGTAGATCGTGATCTCGTCGCCCCGGTAGGCCGTCCGGCGGTCGGCGATCGGCCCGCCGTCGGCCGTCTCGGTGCCGTCGAAGCCGTTGCGCCGGTGGGTGCCGTCGCAGAACGGCTTGCTCTGCGAGCCGCCACAGCGGCACAGGAACGCGGGGCCGTCCCTCGTGACGACCCGGCCCGTCGCGTCGTGCAACTCGACGCCGCCCTCGACCTTGTAAGGCCCGTTCTCCGTCACCGTGATCCGCTGGTCGTTCGTCGCCATCGCAGCCTCCCCTCGGGTCTGCACCGAATGTACCGAGGGCGCGCGCCCGGCCATCTGGCAAGCTGCGACGCGTGACCGGGATGCCGCGATGAGCGCGCCGGCCGCCGGGACGATCCGCCTCGCGAGCGGCGCCGGACGCTGGGTCCTGGCGGTCTCCGTGCTCGGCTCGGGCATCGCGTTCCTCGAGGCGACCGTCGTCAACGTCGCGCTGCCGGTCATCGGCCGCGACCTCGACGCCGGGCTCGGCGCGCTGCAGTGGACGCTGAACGGCTACCTGCTGACGCTGTCGGCGCTCATCCTGCTCGGCGGGTCGCTCGGCGACCGGCTCGGCCGGCGGCTCATCTTCACCGTCGGCGTGGCCTGGTTCACGATCGCCTCCGCGCTCTGCGCGCTGGCGCCGAGCGTCGAGGCGCTCGTCGCCGCGCGCATCCTGCAGGGCGTCGGCGGCGCGCTGCTGACGCCCGGCAGCCTCGCGATCATCGAGGCGACCTTCCACCCCGACGACCGCGGCCGCGCGATCGGCGCGTGGTCGGGCCTCGTCGGCGCGTCGGCGGCGATCGGGCCGCTGCTCGGCGGCTGGCTCATCGCCGACGTGTCGTGGCGCGCGATCTTCCTCATCAACCTGCCGCTCGGCGCGTTCGTCGTCGTCATGGCGCGCCGCCACGTGCCCGAGAGCCGCGACGAGACGACGGGCGGCGCGCTCGACGTCCGCGGCTCGCTGCTGGCGATCGTCGCGCTCGCGGGACTCACCCTCGCGCTGATCCAGCTCGCCGAGCACGGGGCCGGCTCCGCCGCGGTGCTCGCCCCGGCCGCGGCGGGACTCGCGGCGGGGGTCGCGTTCGTCCTCGCCGAGCGCCGCACGCGCGACCCGATGCTGCCGCTCGACATCTTCGCCTCGCGCCAGTTCACGAGCGCCAACGTGCTGACGTTCGTCGTCTACGCGGCGCTCGGCGGCGTCTTCTTCCTGCTCATCGTCCACCTGCAGGTCGTGCTCGGCTACTCCCCGCTCGCGGCCGGACTCGCCTCGCTGCCGGTCACCGCGCTGCTGCTCGCCTTCTCCTCGCGCGCCGGCGCGCTCGCGCTGCGGATCGGCCCGCGCCTGCCGCTGACGCTCGGCCCAGTCGTCATCGCCGCCGGCTTTCTGCTGCTCGCGCGGATCGACGCCGGCGACTCGTACGTCGGCGGGGTGCTGCCGGGAATCGCCGTCTTCGGGTCGGGCCTCGCGCTCGTCGTCGCGCCCGTCACCGCGACCGTGCTCGCCGCAGCCGATCCGCGCCACGCCGGCGTCGCATCGGCGGTCAACAACGCCGTCGCGCGCGTCGCCGGGCTCGTCGCCGTGGCGATCTTTCCGCTCATCGCCGGCCTGAGCGGAACCGAGCTGCTCGAGGCCGAGGCGCTCGGCGACGGCTTCAGCCGGGCGATGACGGCGGCCGCGGCGATGTCGGCCGCGGGCGCGGCGCTCGCCTGGGCGACGATCTCGAACGACGTGCTCGAGACGACGACGCCGGCCGGCGCCCCCGAGGGCGTCCGGCGCGCCGCGACCGACCCGTCGTGCGCCGTCGCCGGCACGCCGCTGCGCCCGGCGGCCGAGGCGCGCTGCGAGCCGCTCGCCGGGGTCGCGGGCGGCGCGCGCGAGGTGTGAGCGGGCCCGCTCGGAGACAATGCCCGGGTGGTCGCGTGGGAGATCGTCTTCTGGAGCTGCGCCGCGCTGCTGGCCTACGCGCAGCTCGGCTACCCGCTCGTGCTCGCCGCGCTCGCGCGGATCGTCCGCCCGCGCGCGTCCGCGCCGGCGGCCACCGCCGCCGAGCTGCCGCGCGTGAGCCTCGTCGTCGCCGCCTACGACGAGGAGGCCGTCATCGCGCGCAAGGTCGCCAACGCGCTCGCGCAGGACTACCCGCGCGAGCGCCTCGAGGTCGTCGTCGCCAGCGACGGCTCGGCGGACGGCACCGCCCCGGCGGCGCGCGCGGCCGGCGCCGACCGCGTGCTCGAGCTGCAGCGCGGCGGGAAGATCCGGGCGCAGGACGCGGCGGTCGCGAGCTCGCGCGCGGACGTCGTCGCGTTCTCCGACGCCAACTCGGCCTGGGAGGCCGACGCGCTGCGCACGCTCGTCGGCGCGTTCGCCGATCCCGCCGTCGGCTACGCCTGCGGCCAGGTGCGGTTCGTCAACGAGCGCGGCACGAACCAGGAGGGGCTGTACTGGCGCTACGAGATGGCGCTGCGGGCGCTCGAGTCGCGGCTGGGGTCGATCACCGCCGGCAACGGCGCGATCTACGCGACGCGCCGCGAGGCCTACATCGAGGTCGACCCGATCATGGGCCACGACCTCTCGTTTCCCTTCAACATGGTCAAGCGCGGCTGGCGCGCGGTCTACGTGCCGCAGGCGCGCGCGACGGAGAAGATGGTGCCCTCGATCGAGGGCGAGTTCGCGCGCAAGCGGCGGATGATGAGCCACACGTGGCCGATCGTCCTGCGCGGCGGGCTGCTCTCCCCGCGCGGCTATCCACCGCTGTACGCGCTCATGATCGTCTCGCACCGCGTGCTGCGCTACGCCGCGCCGTTCCTGCATCTCGGCGCGCTCGCCGCGAGCGCGGCGCTCGCCGCGACGAGCCCCGTCTACGCCGTGGCGCTCGCGCTCCAGCTCGCGCTGCTCGGCGCCGCGCTGCTGGCCGGCGCGGTGCCGCTGCGCCCGCTGCTCGTCGCGCGCTACTACGTCCTGACGACGGCGTCGGTCGCCGCGGGACTCTGGGACTGGCTGCGCCACGGCACGCCGGCGGGCTGGGAGCCCGTGGAGGGGACGCGCTGATGCGCCGCGCCTTCGACGTCGTCGTGGCGGCGGCCGGACTGCTGCTCGGCGCGCCCGTGCTGGCGATCGCGATCGTCGCGATCCGGCTGGAGTCCAAGGGCCATCCGATCTACCGCCAGCGCCGCGTGGGCAGGGACGGCCGCGAGTTCGACGTCCTCAAGCTGCGCACGATGGTCGACGGGGCCGAGCACGTCGGCGCGGGCCTTGCGGTCAACGCCGGCGACGCGCGCATCACCCGCGTCGGCGCGATCCTGCGGCGCACGTCGCTCGACGAGCTGCCCAACCTCGTCAACGTGCTGCGCGGCGAGATGGCGATCGTCGGCCCCCGCCCGACGCTGCCGCAGCAGGTCGCCCAGTACACCGAGCGCGAGCGCGGCCGGCTCGCGGTCCGCCCGGGCATCACCGGCTGGGCGCAGGTCAACGGCCGCACGTCGCTGCCCTGGGCGCAGCGCATCGAGCTCGACCTCTGGTACATCGAGCATCGCTCCTGGCGGCTGGACCTGAAGATCCTCTGGCGCAGCGTCCTCATGGTCCTCGGCGGCGAGGGGCTCTACAAGGGCGAGACGGGCGGTTGGCAGGAGCGCTGAGCGCGCGACGACGCCGCGTCGATTCGCCGCGTGTCCCCGCCGCGGACGCGATGCGGTCCGCCGTGGACTCGTCGGCCGAGGACCCGGAGGATCGCCGCGCGGCAACCGCAAGGCTGCACGAGACATATAGAGCCACGTCATGTGCTCTCCACGCACCGATCGCAACGCCTTGATCGCTGGGATTCTCCCTGCAATCCGCGCGAGTCATCGAGCGCCGTCGCGCTGTTGCGCGGCCTTCGCCGGGCGCCTAGACTCGCCCGCAACGGGGGAGGTCAGGGAGGGCTCTTCCCAGCTTTCAAGGCCGCTCCAGGGGGCGGCGAGGCAGACCCAGCCGGATGATTCGGGCTGCCCGAGAACAGGAGCAGACATGTTCAGACCGACGCTCGTGGCGGTCGCGTCCGCCGCTGCGCTGCTTGCCGGCGCGTCCTTCGCGGTCGCCGATCCCGGCGAGGACCACGGCAGCGACGGCATCCCGGTGCCGACGCCGACGCTACCGCTGACCCCGCCGGGGTCGGCCAACTTCGGCTTCCTCGGCGCCGCCGACAACGACGGCACGATCAACTCCGACATCGCCTTCTACGGCGACAACGCGTACGCCGGAAGCTACGACGGCTTCCGCGTCATCGACATCCGCAAGCCCGATCGGATGAAAGTCCTCAGCGACACGAGGTGCCGCGCCAACCAGGGCGACGTGTCGGTCTTCAGGGCGGCCGACGGCCGGTTGATCCTGCTGCAGTCGATCGACCGCCCCGTGACGGCGCCCGACTGCACGGCGGCCGACACGGCGACGACGGTCGAGTACGAGGCGCCCGACGGCACCTCGTCGACGACTCCCGGCCCCGACACCGAGTCGCGCACCCGCGCGCGCTTCGGCTACGAGGGCCTGCGGATGTTCGACGTCACCGATCCGGCGAACCCGCAGTACCTGCGCTTCATCCGCACGGCTTGCGGCTCGCACACGCACACGCTCGCGCCCGACCCGCGCAACGGGATGGTGCACGCGTACATCGCGTCGTATCCGCTCGGCAGCGGCATCACGCCGCAGATCGATCGCGCGCAGTCCGACGCGATGGGGCTGACCTGCAAGGCGCCGCACCAGAAGATCTCGATCGTCCACATCCCGCTGAGCGATCCGACGGCGGCGACGGTCGGCGAGAAGGCGCTGAGCTCCGACAGCGAGCCCTACGACCCCGACGGCGAGCCGCGCAACGACCACGGCTCCCAGCACGGCAACGCGCCGGCGTTCATCTCCTGCCACGACCACCAGGCGTTCCTGCCGCGCAACATCATGATCGGCTCGTGCGCCGGCGACGCGCAGTACTGGTCGATCAGGGACCGCGGCAACCCGACGTCGGCCGACGGCGAGCGCCACACGCACGTCAAGCGCGAGAACGGCACGGTCGAGTCGTTCGACTTCATCCACAACGCCGTCGCGACGTGGGACGGCAAGATGGTCGCGATCACCGACGAGAGCGGCGGCGGCGTGGCTCCGCGCTGCGACGGCGTCGACAGCAAGCGCGGCTTCACGTTCTTCTATCCGCTCGTCGAGCCGGGCCAGCCCGTCGACGGCTTCGCGGACCTGAAGGGCCGCTACATGATCCCGCGCGCGCAGAACACGGAGATCTGCGTCTCGCACAACGGCAGCATCCTGCCGATGCGCGACGACCGCTACATGTACGTGCAGGCCTTCTACCAGGGCGGCAACTCGCTGTACGAGTTCACGAACCCGGCCGCCCCGGCGGAGCTCGGCTACGCCGACCTCGAGGACGAGCTCGGCAAGGCCGACTCGTGGTCGACGTACTTCTACAACGGGACGGTCTTCGTCAACGGCGGGCTGAACCGCCGCGGCGCGACCGGCAACCGCGGCTTCGAGGCCTACAGCCTCGACGTCAAGCACGCGAAGATCGTCAACAAGAAGTGGGGCTGGTCCAACCCGCAGACGCAGGAGGAGTGGCAGGCGCCGTAGGTGCGCGGCGTGACGGACCGCGGGCGGGGCGGCGCAGCGGCGCCGCCCCGCCCCGCGGGGCCGCTCAGCCGCGCTCGCGCTCCTCGCGCAGGACCTCGGTCTCGAGCTCGTCGAGCGCGTGGCGCAGGGCGACGAGCCGCTCCTGCGCGGTCGGGCCGGCCGATCCGCCGTGCTCGATCCGGTCGGCGCGCTCGCGCGCGGCCTCGATGACGCGCGCCTCCTCGAGCGAGTTGATGACGACGCCGATGAGGATGTTGAACAGCAGGAACGCCGCCACGAGCGCGTAGGAGACGAAGTACAGCAGCGTCCACTCCGACAGCTCGCGCCCGAGCGCGATCTGCTCGGGCAGGTTCTCGAGCGTCAGCGTGACGAAGAGCGTCAGCATCGCCTCGCCGATCGTGCCGTACTGCTCGGGCGCGTGGTCGGCGAAGAGCGTCCAGCCGACCATGCCGTAGATGAACAGGACGAGCAGCGCGAGCACGGTGAGCGACGCGACGCCCGGCAGGCTGCGCCCGATCGCCATCGTCAGCACGCGCAGGTCGGGCAGCAGCCGGACGATGCGCAGCACGCGCGCCAGTCGCGCGAGCCGCAGCAGCATCGCGTTCTCGCGCAGCCCCGGAGCGAACGAGCCGAAGACGACGAGGAAGTCGAAGACGTTCCAGCCGTTGCGGAAGAAGTCCTGCGGCCTCGAGCCGAATGCCGTCAGGCGAATCGCGAGCTCGACGACGAAGATCCCGAGGAAGACGTCGTTGAGCGTGCGCAGCAGCGGGCCGACCTCGCGCGCGACGCCGTCGTAGGTCTCCAGGCCGAGCACGACCGCGTTGGCGAGGATGACGGCGAAGATCGCGACGTTGAACGCCGTCGAGTCCGCCAGGGCGGCGCAGACGCGCACGAGCGCCGAACGGCTCTCGTGGTGCTCGCGATCGTCGGTTGATGGCAGGCGCCGCATGGCGGCGCAAGCGTAATCGGCCCGGGCGCGACCCGGTCCGGCCCGTGCCCGCGACCCGCGACGCCGGGCGGCGACGCCGGGCGGCGACGCCTGGCGCGCGCGCCGGCGACGCGCGATGCTTGTCGGCGATGGAGCTGCTTGCGACGACCGGCGACGCGTTCGTGAGGGTCGGGGCGCGCACGCGCCTGGAGGGCTCGGGCGCGCAGTGCCTGGCGCTCGACGGCGACACCGTGTACGTCGGGTGCCGGGGTGCTGGGCTGAAGCGCAGCGCGGACGGCGGGGACACCTTCGAGGACCTCGCGCTGCCGGAGCCCGACGTGTTCAGCGTCGCCGTGAGCGCCGCCGACGGCGCCGTGTACGCGGGCACGGAGCCCAGCCGGCTCTTTCGCAGCCGCGACGGCGGCGAGAGCTGGCAGGAGCTGGCGGCCCTTGGGGACATCCCGTCGCGACCGCACTGGAGCTTTCCGCCGCGGCCGTGGACCTCGCACGTGCGCTGGATCGCGCCGAGCCCGCACGATCCCGACCTCGTGCTCGTCGGCATCGAGCTGGGCGGGCTGATGCGCACCGAGGACGGCGGCGCCTCGTTCAGCGACCACCGCCCCGGGGCCGCGCGCGACGTGCACTGCCTGGCGTGGCATCCGAGCGCGCCCGGCCGCGCGTACGAGGCCGGCGGCGACGGCGCCGCCTGGAGCCGCGACGGCGGCCGCACGTGGGAGCGCGCCGACGCGGGGCGCGACCGGTCCTACGCCTGGGCCCTCGCCGTCGACCCCGCCGACCCGGACCGCTGGTTCGTCTCGGCCGCCCCCGGCCCGTTCCAGGCGCACGGAGGCCGTCCGTCCGACGCGGCGATCTACCGCTGGGAGGGGCCGGGCCCCTGGGCGCTGCTCGAGGGCCCGCTCGACGCCCACGTCTACGCGCTGGCGACCGGCCACGGCCGGCTCTTCGCCGGCCTCGGCGACGGCACGCTGCTGCAGAGTCGGGACGGCGGCGGGAGCTGGAGCCAGCTGGATGAGCGGATCGGCGGGGTCACGGCGCTGGTCGTGAGCTGAGGGAGCGCCAGGTCACGCGTCGCGCCCTCGCACCCCCGAAGGCCTTGAGCGATTCGGGGATGGACCTTCCATCCGCTCTCGGGGCGCGCGCGGCCGATCCGTCCCAGAACCGACCGTTCACGTCACGGGCACGCCGCCCGGCGGGGCGTCAGTCGAGCGCGCCGGCGGGGAGGATGTATCGCGCCGGCGCTGCGGACGTCGCGGTCGGGGCGTCGCCGCGGCCGGTCTCGTGCACTCCCTGGCGCGCGGTCGTGGCCAGCGCGGCCTCGGGCTGGGCGCCGTGGTCGATCATCCACCGCAGGACGGATTCCGATCCGCTTCCCTGGGAGGTGATCGCGACGCGCTCGATGACGCTGCCGCCTGAGGGATGGGCCCGAGCGAGGCGCTTGAGCAGCTCGCGGATCGCTTCGTCTTCCACACCGGTGAGAGTAGTTGATCGCGCGGGCCGTGGATCGCGCTGCGCTCGCCGGGATGGAGCCGAAGGCCCGGTGGCACAGGCGCGCGTCCCCGCGCCGGCGCCGTCCGGCGGCGACGCTAGTGGCCTTCGGGGTGGCGTGGCGGGCGCCCGGTGCGCAGCGTGTCGATGATCCTGCCGTCGGGGTGGCGCAGGTGCGCGACGTGCGAGTCGTCCTTCCAGACGGGAGCCTTCAGGCCGGCGTAGAGGATGAAGTCGCCGGTGCGCGAGCGCTGGCTCGTGCCCTCCTTGCTGTAGACGTAGGCGGTCTGGCCGGCGGCGAGCTCGCCCTCCGGAAAGGTGTAGACGTGCTCGTGGTGCTGCTCGCAGCAGTCCGTCAGCTCGAGCCCCGTCACGGGCACCGGCTCCGAGCCGTCGTTGACGACCTCGACGTACTCGCTGGCGGAACCGGATCCGCGCTGCACGACCGCGCAGATGTGCAGGCCCATGCCGCCGGGGCGCTGGTGCTCGGCGTGGAGCGGAACCTCGGTGCCAAGCCATGCGTCGGACACGCGATCAGGGTATCCGGGGCGGGCCCGACGCGGCTTGCCGGCCGCGTCGCCGAGCCGATCGACCATCGGTCGCACGCGAGAGCGAGACCGCTCCGAAGGCGCGACGGCGGCCACCGGTCGCCCCGCGGCCGCCGCTCTGGAGGGTGCCGCTCGCGCCGCTCACGTGCGGGCGGTCGAGAACCGCCCGGTGATCGTGCCGCTCGCGCCGTCGCCGCGCGGAACGATGCGGAACGCAACGCTCAGGATGCCGACGGCCGGGCGCCGCGGCAGCGTCACCACGACGGTGCTCTCGGCGCGGCCGAGCCGGTGGCGCCGGCCGCCGGCGACGAGCGTGGCCGGCGCCGAGGTCCGGATCCGCACCCGCATGCTGCGCGCGCCGCGGTTGACCCGCTGCGGTACCTGGACGGACTCGAGCCGCAGCGGCGGGACCGTGACGCGCAGTGCGACGAGCGCGGTGGCCGTGAGGCCGTTGCGGTCGCGGGCGACGAGCCGCACGCCGCGCGTGCCGCGCGGCAGCACCGTGCGCAGCCGCGCCCCGGTTCCCAGCCGCTCGGACCCGGCGAACCACGTCAGCGAGCCGCCCGCGAGCGCCCGGCCGGCGTCGTCCGTCGCGCTGCCGGTGAGCGTGACGCGCTCGCCGGTGCGGACCGTCTCGCGCGGGCCGGGCGCGATGATGCGCACGCGCGGCTTCGTGCCCGGCACCCGGATGGCGGCCGAGCGGGCCGTGCTCTGGGCGAAGCCGTCGTTGACGGTCACCCGCACGCGCGCCCGGCGACTGCCGGTGAGCATGGCGAGCGGGATCGACGCCGCGCCGGCGTCGGGACCGCTGCGGACCGTCCGCCACGTGCGGCCGTCGTCGGCCGAGAAGTCGATGCTCGCCTCGAGCTCGCCGCCGCCGTCGGGATCGCTCGCGCGCCAGCGGACCTGCAGCGCCCTCCCGCTCACGCGCGGGGTGCTCAGCCGCACCGCGGGCGGACGCGTGCGGGCCACGCTGTGCAGGACCGTGTCGCCGTACAGCAGCGCCACCGTCGTGGCCGCCGGCGCGACGGGCCCGATGAACGTCCCGCCCTCGCCGGGGATGTCCTCGCTGCCGCCGACCTCGACGCCGGCGTCGAGCAGCACGCCTCCGGCCGCGTCGAGCGAGCGCAGGTGGTAGGGCGAGCCGGGCGCCGGCGCCGCGCTGCGCGCAGCCGGCGCGATGACCCGCTCGATCCTGCCGCTGCCGGGGGCGGCGACGCCGACCGCGAACGCAAGCTCCCGCGTCGCCGCGTCTCGGGCAGCGCCCTCGCTCGCCCGCCGGAAACCCGGGCCGAGCCGCACGCCGAGCTCGAGCAGCTCCCTGCCGGCGCGGTTCCAGTTGCGCGCCGAGAGCCAGTGCTCGCCATCGGACGTGGCGCTGTCGGTGCTGTTGCCGCAGTACGACATGAGGTCGTACAGCACCGTGCCGGTGTACGGATTGACGCGGTTCAGCTCGGAGAACTGCGCCGCCGTGAGGCGGTTGGCGCCGGCGCCCCCGAACGCCGCGGCGCGGAACTTCGTGCTCTGCAGCCGCCCGAACTGGTCCAGCGACGAGCCGTTCTCCGGCCACGCCTCCCCGCCGCCGCCGCAGCCGGCGGCGTGCGGGGCCGTGAGGACGTGCCCCAGCTCGTGCGCGGCCGCTGTGAGGGGACGGATGTACGCGTCGGCCGTGAAGAGCGGCGTCCTGGCGGCGCTGGACGGCTCGGTCCGGCTGACGCTCGCGATGTTGGAGCGCGCCGTGCCCGGCTCGGTGCCGATCCCGTTGTTGTAGTTGTGCACGCCGAACAGGACGTCGTACACGCGCCCCGGTCCGCGCGCCGGGTTGCCGCCCGCCCAGGCGCGCATCCTCGTCTCGATCCACTCCCACCGGCAGGACCGCGTCGCCTGGCTCGCGGTGGTCTGCGTGTAGTTCTTGCCGTTGCACAGGAAGTCGTCGTTCGCCGGGGTGCTCGCGTTCGCCATCGCGTTGAGCCTCAGCGCGGGTGAGATGTTGATCGTCGTCTGGAACGGCGAGACGGCGTAGCCGGCGCCGCCCGGATACAGCGCGAGCGCCCTGTCGAGCACCGTCCGCGCCTCCGGGAGCGACTGCCCGCCGCGGACCGCGTTGAGCTGGTTGAACTGGCGCAGCGCGATGCTCGCGATCCTGATCGCCGGGTAGTCGACGAACGGCACGCTGCGCAGGGAGAACGTGTCGTTGGACGCACAACCGGGGTTCGCGCACTGGACGGTGCCGTACCCGGCCGTGCCGCGCGCGGCCGCGTCGGGGAACCTCAGCGTGGCCTGGAGCCGGATCGACTCTCCCGCCGTCCGCCAGGCGTACGGCAGCTGGATCGGGATCGCATTGCGGTTCGTGTCGCCGGCACGTCCGACGGCGTTGTCGCGTTCCCAGAGATCGACCCAGGGCTTGTCGCTGCGCGGCGGGTCGCTGACCCGGACGACGACGGGCGGGCCGAGGCTGCGCGCGCCCGAGTCGACGGCCGGGGACGTGGCGGCGCTCAGCTCGAGGTCGTACGTCAGGCGCGGATCGGACGGCTCGGCGCCCGCCACGTCGACGTACACGAACGCGGTCGTGGGCTTGAACTCGTCGAGCGCCACGCCCTCGTAGACGGCGGACTGGGCGCTGCGGCCGCTGAGCGCGCAGGTGCCCGTGTCGCCCCGCCAGCTCGTCGGCGTGCCGCCGCCGCAGAGGCCGAAGAACGGGCTGTCGGGCTTGTAGCCGTAGAAGAACGAGCCCGCGTTGGGCTGCGTGACCTGGAAGACGTCGATGCCGCGGATGCGCACGTCCCCGTAGGGCGGGGGCAGCTTGTCGAGGCCGGCGGACGAGATCACGACGGCGGCGCTCGTCGCCTCGACCGGGCCGGTCGGGCCGGCGACGCTCACGGCGCAGACGATCGGGTAACCGTACGCGCTCGCGGTCGGTTGCCAGGTCTGCGTCGTGGCGAACGTCCGCCTCCCGCCCTGGATCCGCCAGACGTAGGAGAACGCTGCCGGCGAGGCGACGTTGCGCCACTCCCCGGGGTCGCACGCGTACGTGCCGGCGCCTGCCTCGCTGATCTGCGGCGCGCGGACGTTCTCCGGTCCGGTCGGCGCCGGCGGTGGCGGCGGTGGCGGCGGTGGCGGCGGTGGCGCGGGGGGCGGCGGAGGGTCCGGCGGAAGCTTCACGCCGACCTGCAGGCCGATGCCGTCCGGCTGGATCGCCGGGTCGACGGTGGCCGCGGTGAACGAGATCGAGGAGAACGTGCCGTTGAGCCGCACGGTCCCGTTGGCGTCGGGCTGGCCTGACGTCGTCGACACGGTGTTGGCCGACACGACCAGCGACGCGTCGCCGCTGACCCGCGAGATCGACGTGCCGTCCGCGAACGCGAGCGCCGAGCCGAGCGACTGGAGGTGCAGGACGGGGTCCGTCCGCGGCGCTCCGAACGCGAGCGTGTAGGCGTAGGGCGGCTGGAAGCCCCCGAACTCGAGCGCGTCGCTGGCCGGCAGCGGCGGCGTGAACGCCGGCTGGTTGAAGATCGGTGACGAGCCGTCCAGCACGCTCGACGGCGATGGGCGCACGAGCGTGCCGGAGAGCGAGACCGACGACCCCCGCAGCGTGCCGGTGGCGACGTTCGAGCTGACCGCGGTCCAGTCGGCGAACTCGTGGCCGGCGACGGTCTGGGCCGCGGCCGGCTGTGTCGGGACGCCAAGCGCGGCTGCGGCGAGTCCCGCCGCCAGGATGCGGATCCACGGTGTGCTCGTCATGGCGCCAGTCTGCGCCGTCGTCCGCCCGGCGGCGACGGGGCTACCCCTGCACCGATCCCTGTTCTCGCTGCGCCAGCGCCCCCGCCAGCTCGCGCCGAGAGCTGATGTCGAGCTTGCGATACGCGCGGCCGAGATGCATCTCGATCGTCTTGACCGACAGGAACAGCTCCTGCGCGAGCTCGCGATTGGAGGCGCCGGCAGCCGCCATCCGCACGATGCGCGCCTCGGACGGGGTGAGGGCGTCGATCCCCGACCGCGGGCGGGCGGGGATGCGGACGCCGCTGGCCGCGAGCTCGTCGCCGACGTGGGACGCGAGCCCCTCCGCGTCGCAGTCGCGCGCAAGGTCGAGCGCGGCGAGCAGCGGCTCCCGCGCGTCGCGCCGCGCTCCGCGCCGGCGCAGCGCAGCCCCGAGGTCGGCGAGCGCGGTGGCATGCTCGACGCGCAGCGGGGAGTCCGCGAGCCGATCGGCCGCCGAGCGCAGCACGTCGACGTCGCCGTCGATCAGGCCCTGGACGCGCAGCGCGGCACCGATCGCACCGGGCGTGCCCCAGCCGCCGGCGATCCCCACCGCGACCGCCGCGGCCGCACGGGCCGCCTCGACGTCGCCGGCGGCGTGCGCCAGCAGCGCGCCGCGCAGGCGGGGCGCCTGGTCGTTGATCGACGGCGGCCCGAACCGTGCCAGGCGCCGCGCCGCCTCGTCGAGATCCTCGCGCGCGCCCGCGCCGTCGCCCTCCGCGGCGCGCAGGCGGGCACGCACGACGAGCAGCTCGGTCATCGGCCGCGCGTCGGGGATGACGTCGCCGAGGCCGAGGCGCGCCCATGTCGACGCAGCCTCGCCGACCTGCCCGCGGTCGAGCAGGATCGCGACGAGCGTGCCGGTCGGCAGCGCCTTCATCCAGCCGTCGCTGGCGGCCGCGGCCTCGACGGCGAGACGCGCCTCGGCCTCGGCCTCGCGCAGCTGGCCGCCCTCGCTCAGCAACCGGGCGTGCGAGTGCGTCATGAGCGCGTACCACGTCGCCGAGCCGTGGTCGCGCGCGGCCTGCTGCATCGACCTCGTGCTCGCGCGCGCCTCGCCGAGCCGCTCCGCCGCCAGCAGGACGCTCGTGGTGAACGGAAACCACAGGCTGGGCGGGATCGCGCGGTAGGCGACGTCGCGCGCCGACGCCGCGGTGGCGCGCAGCGCGTAGGCGACGCAGTCCGCCGCGCTGCGGCCGGTCAGCATGCCCCACAGCGCGGCGTGGGCGAGCACGTCGGGGTGCTGCGGCGCGTCCTCCGAGAGCACGCCGAGCCGCTCGGCGCGCTCGATCGCCGCCGCCATCGCCGGCGCCGACCGCGAGGCGACCGCGAGGCGGACCGCCTCGACGCGCGCGCGCAGCCGCGGATCGCCCGCGGGCAGCGCGTCGATCAGCGCGTCGACCTCGGCGAGGTCGCGGTCGACGCTGCCGGGATCGAGCGCCCACCACCAGCCGCGCGCTTCGAGCGCCCGCGTGCGGACGAGCGGGTCCTCGCTCGCCCGCGCGGCCTCGGCGAAGATCGCGGCCGCCTCGCGGTCACCGGTCACCGTCAGCGCGTCGCCGAGCGACAGCAGCACACCGGTGCGCCGCCGCGCGTCGAGCGGCTCGGCGAGCGCGCGCCGCAGCAGCGTCGCCGCGGACGAAGGGGCCGCCCGGGCGAGCGCGCGCTCGGTGGCTGCGAGCAGCACGTCGACCGCCTCCGGCACGGCACCGGGCGGGGCGGCGGCGACGTGCAGCGCCACGCGCTCCACGTCGGCCCCGGCGTCACGCAGCAGCGTCGCGGCGCGCAGGTGCCAGCGAGCCCGCCGCGCGGCCGACAGGCCCGCCGCGATGCCGGCGGCGATGAGCGGATGGCGGAATCGCAGCTCGCCGTCGTCGGCGAGGATGCCCGCGGCGACGAGCTCGTCGACGGCGTCGGCGGGGGCCTCGATGCCCGTCAGAGCGACGCACTCGGCGAGCGTCCCGCGCTCGCCGAGGATGGCGATCGCGCGGGCCAGCCCATGCGCCTCGTCGCTGACCCGGGCCAGCACGATGCTGCCGAGCTCGCGCGGTTGCAGCCGCCCGACCGCGGCCGGGCTGCGCGCCGGACCGAGCTCGCGCAGCAGCTGGTCGACGAGGAACGGGTTGCCGCCCGTCGCATGCAGCGCGGCGTGCACGAACGCCGGATCGTCGCTGCCGCTGAGCGCGGCGACCGCGCCCGCGCCGAGGGGGTCGGGCACGAGGCGCTCGGCGGCCGGGTCGGTCACGAGGCCCGTGAGCGCCTTGTGGCCGTCGACGTCCGGCGGCCGGGTGCAGACGACGAGCGCGACGGGCAGCTGCTCGACGCGGCGGGCCAGGTAGGCGAGCGCCGCGATCGACGGTTCATCCGCCCAGTGGGCGTCGTCGATGGCGACGACGACGGGGTGGCGCTCGGCGAGGTTCGCCAGGAGCCAGAAGAGACCGTGCAACAGCGCCTCCGAGCTCGTGGCGGAGCGCGACACGTCGAACAGCGGCGCGGCCTGCGCCGCGGGGCCCGCGAGGATCGCCGCGCGTTCGTCGCCGTCGAGATCGGCGAGCGGGCGCTCGAGCGCCTGACGGACGACGCCGAACGCGAACGAGCGCTCGAGCTCCGAGCCGCGCCCCGACAGGACGCGCATCCCGTCCTCCTCGGCCTGCGCGCGCAGGGTGCGCAGCAGGCTCGTCTTGCCGATCCCCGCCGGCCCCTCGATGACGGTCAATCCGCCGTCACCGGCGCGCGCCTCGCGCAGGCGGCCGGCGATCCTCGCCAGCTCGCGTGCGCGTTCGAGCAGCGCGCCTGAATCCGGTGCGGGGGTCACCCTGGGGTCGAGTCTAGGGTCGACCCCGTCGCGGCGCCAGCCGCCGGGCGGTGAACTTCGTATCGCCCATGAGCGCGCCCATCGCACAGGACGAATCGAGCGCGCACGCCGGCATCGAGCTCGCCAGGCGCGTGCTCGCCGCGTGCGCCGAGGGCGACGAGCGCGCGATCGGCGAGCTCGTGCACGCGGCGTACCGCGACCACGCCCGCGTCGGCGACGAGCCCGGGCGCGACGGGCAGCTCGCCGGCCTGCGCATCGTGCCGGAGGACTTCATCGCGGCGGGCGACCGGGTCGTCGCGCGCGTCCGCATCTCCGGCGTCCGGCGCGGGCGGCGGGTGGAGGCCGAGCAGGTCCACATCTGGCGCGTCGCCGGCGACCGGCTCGCGGAGCACTGGATGGTCGGCGACGACCTCGCCTCCGACGCGCCGGTCGCCGCGCGGGCGGCCGCCGTCATCCACGAATCGGCGTGACGCCCGCGCCCTGTGCTCGAGGGCCGACCGGCGGCCGCGACACGGACGCGGCGCATCGGGCACTACGGCGGCCACCGGTCGCCCGGCGGCCGCCGCCCCTGAGGAGGTTCGTGTCGCCGGCGGCTACACCGAGGCGTACGCGAGGCTCGGCACCTTGTCGGTCGCGAAGCTCTTGCGCAGGTAGAAGAACCACGTCATCCCGGCGAAGACGACGTACGCGCCGCAGAAGACCCACAGCGCGGGCACCGCCCAGGCCGACATCGACTGCGCGACCGCGACCTTCTCGGCCGCCG
This sequence comes from uncultured Solirubrobacteraceae bacterium, assembly GCA_963769555.1. Classification (GTDB taxonomy): domain Bacteria; phylum Actinomycetota; class Thermoleophilia; order Solirubrobacterales; family Solirubrobacteraceae; genus CADCVQ01. Next base: position 416,350 of record CAVYMD010000003.1, read on the forward strand.
TCTCGGCGGACTTCACCGCGGCCGAGACGCCGAGCGAGGCCTGGCGCAGCGCGACCTGGATGAGAAAGCCGCCGAACGCGCCGACCGCCCCGGCGATCCCGATGACGGCCGCGGCGCGGCGCTTGAACTCGGCCGCCGTCAGCCTGCCGTCGAGCCCCTTCTCCTCGACCTCCTTGCGCCCCAGCGCGGCGAAGATGCTGGGGATCATCCGGTACGTCGAGCCGTTGCCCATGCCCGACAGCAGGAAGATGACCATGAAGGAGCCGAAGAACAGCGTGAAGCTGTGGCGCTGCACGCCGACGATCGCCGACACGGTGAACAGCGCCTCGCCGACGAAGACCGCCAGCGTCACGCGCGCGCCGCCCATGCGGTCGGCCAGCCAGCCGCCGAGCGGCCGCGACAGCGAGCCGATGAGCGCGCCCATGAAGCCCAGGCCCGCGAGGTACGTCGCGATGAACGGATGGTCGGCGAGGAACTCGGGGAACGTGTTCTTCGTGACGAGCGGCAGCGCGAACGCGTAGCCGATGAACGAGCCGAACGTCCCGATGTAGAGCAGCGACATGATCCATGTCTGGCTGTTCGTCAGCGACGCGACGTAGGACTGCTTGTCGGTCCTCGCGTCGGTGATGCTGTCCATGCAGCGCCAGGCGAGGAACGCCGCGAGCACGATGAACGGCATCCACAGCAGCCCGGCGTAGGCGAGGTTGACCTCGTGCGCGGGCAGCTTCACCGCCGCCGCCGGCACGCCGATGATGAGCACGAGCGGCACGAGCAGCTGCGCGACCGCGACGCCGAGGTTGCCGCCCGCCGCGTTCAGCCCGAGCGCGGCGCCCTTGTGGCGCTCGGGATAGAAGAACGAGATGTTCGCCATCGACGAGGAGAAGTTGCCGCCGCCGAGGCCCGCCGCCGCGGCGCACAGCGCGAGCACCCAGATCTGCGTCGCGTGGCCCTGCGCGAGCAGCCAGCCGCTCGGAACGAGGAACGCCAGCAGGGCCACCGGGATGAACAGCAGCGACGCGCTCACCGTCGTCCAGGCCCGCCCGCCGAAGCGCGGGATGGCGAACGTGTAGGGGATCCGCAGCGTCGAGCCGACGAGGTTGGGCAGCGCGATGAGCAGGAAGCTCTCCGACAGCGACAGCGTGAAGCCGGCGTTGCCGAGGTTGATGACGATGATCGTCCACAGCACCCAGACGTTGAAGCCGATGTGCTCGGCGAAGATCGACAGGATCAGGTTCTTCCTGGCGATCCGCTTGCCGGTCTCCTCCCAGAACTGCTCGTCGTCGGGCTCCCAGTGGTCCAACCAGCGCCCGCGCTGCTGCGCGGGCGCGGCGGCCGGCGCGGCGGGCGGGCACTCCATCGTCGTGCTCATGCGTGTCCTCCTGGACCGGGGATCGGTGGAGAAAGCACGCTTTCAGCGGGGGGTTTCGGCCCCGTGTGCGAACTGTGTCGAGTGCGTGAACCGCGCGTTGCGGTCGTGCGTCAGCGCCGGCGCACGGCGCGCAGGTACTCGCCGCCGGTGCGCGCGCGGACGTTGCGCGCGTCGCCGGGGAAGAGCACGCGCAGCCGCGTCAGCGCGGGCCGGCGCAGGCGCACGCGGGCCGTGAAGCGCCCGCGCCGCACGCGGACCTTGACGCGGGAGACCGTGTGCATCCGCTTGTCCGAGCCCTCGCGCGCGATCTCGAGCACGACCGACGGCCGCCGGGGCCTGATCGTGCCGCGCACCGTGAAGCGGCGGTTGGCCGTCACGCGCCGCGGCGCGCGCAGGCGCATGCGCGGCGCGACCTCGACCTCCTGCGCCGGCGAGCTCACGAGCGCGCCGTCGGGCAGGCGCGCGACGGCCCGCAGCGAGCGCGAGTACTGCGTCGGGACGTCCGCCGTCCAGCCGCCGTCGGCGCCGGTCCTGGCGCGCGCGAGGGTGGCGCCGCGCCGGGAGGTCGCGATCTGCACGGAGACCGGGGCGTCGCGCACGGGCGCGCCGGCGGCGTCGGTCACGCGGCCCGAGAGCTGGGCGGGCTCCGGCCAGTCCAGGCGGGGGTCGAGCACGTCGAGCGAGACGGCGCTCGCCGGCGCGGCGATCGCGAAGCGGGGGGCCAGCGCGGCTGCCTCGGCGCGGATCTGCGGAAGCTGGGCGAAGAGCGCGTCGCCCGGGCAGCTCGTCCTGTCGCCGTCGCGATGGCCCGAGATGCGCTCGAACGTGACCGCGGTGCCGGCCGGGTAGCGGTTGGACGGCCCGCCCGCGGAGGTCTCGGCGACGCGGCCGGCGACCGGGGCGCCGTGCAGCGAGAGCTTCCACGCCAGCAGCTCGGCCGTCGCGCTGACGCCGGCCTGCGTCTGCTGCTCGCCGGAGTACGTGCCGAGGTTCGCCACGCCGGTGGAGACGCCGTTGTAGCCCTGCGCCTGCGCGCCGATGACGGGCTGCCCGATCCCGCCGCTGCGGCCCTCGAAGATCTGCCCGTAGCGGTCGACGAGGAAGTTGTAGCCGATGTCGCGCCAGCCGTTGTCGTTGCGGTGGTAGCGGCAGATCGCCAGCACGAGCGCCGCGCTGTCCTGCGCCGCGTACGTGTTCGCGTTGACGGTGTGGTGCACGAAGCCCATGTCGACCCGGCCGTAGGCGGGCGCGGCGCGCGGCGGGCACTTGTCGGCGCCCCACGCCTCGCGGGGGATGATCGCGGGCATCGTGCGGCTGCCGCCCGTCTGGGCGCGCGCCGGCGCCGGCGGGCGGCTGAGCGCGACGGCGAGGCCGTGGGCGGCGCGGCTCAGCGCCGTGCGCAGCCGGTCGGCTGCGGTCGCGCTGCCGGTCGTGTTGACGAACCGCGCGCGCAATCCGCGCGCGCGGCCGTCGATGCGCAGCTGGTAGGCCTCCGCGCCGCCCGCCCAGACGGGCTCCGTGCCGGCCCCGGAGGCGTGGTCCTCCGCCATCTGCGTCCAGCGCGCCCAGCGCCCGCCCGCGTCGCGCACGCGGATCCAGGCGGTGCGCTCGCCCGACGCCCGCGACCAGCGCAGGCCGACGAGGTCGAAGCGCCGCGGCGCGCGCACGACCGGCGAGCGCCACGCGCCGCCCGCGGTACGAGCCCAGCCCCGAGTGTCGAGCGCCTGGCCGAACTCCGCGACGGGCGGCACGTAGGGGCGCGAGGACAGGGCCGGTGCGGCGAGCGCGGCGAGCAGCCCGGCGGCCACGAGGAGGACGGCGATACGGCGCATCGCAGTGCTCAACACGGCGAGGACCGGCGGGGTGCGGCCTGCACCGACGCCTGCGCGCCCGTTGCGCGCCCCGCGACCGGGGCTACGGGACCTTCTCGGGGCCTTCGTCGACGAGCTGCTCGCGGAACACGCGCAGCGCCTCGATCGCCTTCGGCGTGAAGTCCTTGCAGGCCATGTAGTGGCGCCACGCGACCGCGGCGACCTCGAAGGGCATGTCGCTGTTGTTGCGCATGAGCACGCTGTGGTATGCGCCGCCGCTGCCCTTGACGTCCTCGTTGAAGAGCTTCTCGAGCTGCGTCACGACGGACGCGTCGACGCCCTCGCGGTACTGCAGGAGGATCCGCCCGTGCTCGAGCGTGTGGACCCAGTTGGCGATCTCGGGCTCGTTGCCCGCCACGTAGAGCCCGTCGGGCGCCGGGTTGGGGTCGTGCGCGCCGGAGGTCGGCGGGTTGGTCTTGAAGTCCTTGACCGTGAGCTTCTTGGTCACGTGGTCGGCGCCCTCGTCGGGGAAGGCGCGGTAGACGCAGCCCGAGCTCTTCGCGGCCGCCTCGAGCTTGCCGGTGTCGACGTTGCCGTCCTCGTCGGCGCCCGAGCCGCCGCTGTTGGAGACCGCGAGGGCGACCCCTGCCACGATCGCGAGGGCGACGACGACGCCGCCGACCAGCTGCAGCATCCGCGCGCGCTTGGCCTTCTTCGCGGCCTCGCGCTCGCGCTCCTCGCGCTCCCGGCGGCGCTGCTCCTTCTCTTCCTGGCGGCTGGACATGGCGTCGAAGCCTAGCCAGGCGCGGCGCGCGATGCCTCAGCCGGCCGCGCTGGCGCCGCCCCGGCGGGCGGCGCGCGGCGCCGGCTTCCAGCAGGCGTCGAGGAAGTCGGCGATCTCGCCGGTCAGCCGCGCGGGCGTCATCCGCAGCTCGACGAAGGAGTTGGCCTCGACGAGCCGGGCGTTGGGCATCTCGTCGGCGAGCGCGCCCGCGTCGGAGAGCGGGTGCACCGGGTCGCGGCGGTGGCCGATGACGAGCGTCGGCGCGAGCATCTCGCGGCGCTCGTCCGAGCCGGGCGCGACGTAGCCGAAGAACAGGCCCTGCAGCACCGCGCCGCTCGGCTCGGGGTCCTGGCGCACGGTGTCCAGCGCGACGTCGGCCCAGAACGGCAGGAGCCGGCCGGGGATCGCCCGCGCCGCCAGCGAGGCCAGCCGGGCGACCGGCGGGGCGAGCTCGAGGCCGACCATGAGCGGCCCGAAGGCGATGATGCAGGAGACGAGGGCGTGGTCGAGCACGGGCATCTCGACGACCATCCCGCGCACGCGCTGGGGCGCGAGCTTGCAGACCTCGAGCGACACGTTGGCGCCGAGCGACGTCCCGAGGACGACCGCCTCGTCGACGGCGAGATGGTCCAGCAGCGCGACGATCTGCTCGGCGAAGCGCGGCATCGAGTAGCACGTCGGGTCGACGGGCCGGTCCGACCTGCCGTGGCCGAGCAGGTCGACCGTGACGACGCGGTTGCCGCGCGCGGCGAGCGCCCGCGCGAGCGGCTCGTGCATCCGCTGGGAGAGCAGGAGGCCGTGGATGAGCACGACCGTTCGCGCCCCCGAGCCGTGCTCGGTATAGGCGATTCGCCGATTCTCATGTCGGAAGCTGGCCATTGCGCGAGGATAACCATCCAACCTCTCGCCGAATCCCCGGTTGGAGAGGTGTGTCAGGTTCTACAGCGTGGCCACCGATACGACACTCATGGACGGGTTCGTCGCTCCCAGACCCCGGGTCCGCCCGCGGCTGCATCGTCGCTCGCTCCAAGCCGCCGGCGACGCGCGCCTCGTCGACCAGATCCGCGGCGGCGACGGCCCGGCCGCGCGGGCGAGCTTCGAGGTCCTCTACGACCGCCACCACCGCGGCATCCTGGCCTTCTGCCGGCACATGCTCGGATCGGCCGAGGACGCCGAGGACGCCGTCCAGCACACGTTCAGCGCCGCCTACCGCGCGCTCCTGCGCGACGACCGCGAGATCGCGCTGCGCGCCTGGCTGTACGCGATCGCCCGCAACCGCTGCCTGTCGATGCTCGCCGCCCGCCGCGAGCAGGTCGCCCTCGACGACGTCGAGGCCGTGCTCCCCTCCGCGCTGGGCCTCTCGGCGGAGGTCGAGCAGCGCAGCGACCTGCGCGACCTGCTCGGCGACCTGCAGCGCCTGCCCGAGGACCAGCGGGCGGCGCTCGTCCTCGCCGAGCTCGAGGCGCACAGCCACAAGGAGATCGCAGCGATCCTCGAGGTGCCCCAATCCAAGGTCAAGGCCCTGGTGTTTCAGGCGCGGGAGACGCTCATGATCCACCGCCTCGCCCGCGAGGCCGACTGCGGCCAGATCCAAGAGCAGCTCTCCGTGCTGCGCGGCGGCGCGCTGCGCCGGCGTGAGCTGCGCCGCCACGTCGAGGGCTGTCCGGGCTGCACCGCCTTCGAGGCCGAGGTGCGCCGCCAGCGCGCCGGGATGGCGCTCCTGCTCCCGGTCGCGCCGACGTTCGCCCTCAAGCACAGCACGCTCGCCTCGGCGTTCGCCGCGGGCACGACGGGCGCCGCGGCCGGAATCGGCGCGATCGCCGGTGGCGGCGGCGTCGCGGGCGGGATCGCCCTCGGCACGCAGGCGATCGGCACGAAGGTCCTCGCGACCCTCGCGGTCGCCGGCGGCGCCGGCGGCGGCGGGTACGTCGCCGTCCAGGAGGTCAGGCATCAGCCGCCCCCCGCGCGCACGGCCGCCCCGGCGCCGGCCGCCAAGCCCGCGCGCGTGACGCCGGCGGCGGCGGTCGCCTCGCCGGTCATGTCGCCGAAGGCCGTCACGACGAAGTCGGAGGATCGCGCCGAGGGCCGCAAGCGCGGCTCGCGCGACCGCGACCGCGATCGCGACCGCGACCGCGCCCGGGGCCGCGACGGCCGTGACGGCGCGGGCCCGCCATCCGGTCGGCCGGATACGCGCGACGGCGCTCGCGGCCAGGGCCGGGCCGACCGCCAGGACGGGCCGCGCCGCGGCGCCGCCGCCGACCGTCCCGGCCGCGCCGGCGGTCCGTCCCGCCGTGGTCGCCCGGATCGCGCCGGCGCCGGCGCCGGCGCGGGAAGCGCTCGCTCCGATCGTGCCGCCGCCAAGACCGACCGCGCCTCCGCTCGCGCCGACAGGCGCGAGGCCCAGCGCCGCGCGCGCGCCGACCGCCGGGCCCGCGAGGCCCGCGAGGCCGCGCGCCAGCAGCGCGGTGACCGCGGCCGCGACCGCTCGGCGGCGCCCCTCGCAGCCCCCGTCACGGTCCCACCGGCGGCGGCGCCCGCCCGGCCCGACCGCACCCGCTCCGGGTCCGGCGGGCCCGGCTGACCGCCGTCCCGCCCTGCGAGCGCGCCCGCCGCGAGCGCGCTCGATCCCGGCCCGCCGCGACGGCAACCGCAGCGGGCGCGCCGGATCGCCGGCTCGGCGGGCGCCGCCGGCCGCTAGCCTCGCCGCCATGCCCCGCACCAAGCACGAGCTGACCGGCCGCGTCGTCGCGATCACCGGCGCCGGCCGCGGCATCGGCCGCGCGACCGCTCAGGCCTGCGTCCGCGCCGGGATGCGCGTCGCGATCGGCGACCTCGACGAGCCGGCCGCGCGGCGCACCGCCGACGAGCTCGGCGGCGAGACGCTCGCGCTCGCGCTCAACGTCTGCGACCGCGCCTCCGTGGCGAGCTTCCTCGACGACGTCGAGGAGCGGCTCGGGCCGCTCGACGTGCTCGTCAACAACGCGGGCATCATGTCGCTGTCGGCGCTCGTCGAGGAGGACGACGCGGCGGCCCGGCGCCAGGTCGACGTCAACGTCCACGGGGTCCTGCACGGCACGAAGGAGGCGCTCGCGCGGATGCTCCCGCGCCGCCGCGGGCACATCGTCAACATGGCCTCCACCGCGGGCCGCGCCGGCTTCGCCGGCGGCGCGACGTACTCCGGGACGAAGCACTTCGTGGTCGGCGTCAGCGAGGCGGTGCGCAACGAGGTGCGCCGGTCGGGCATCGACATCACGTGCGTCATGCCGGGCGTCGTGAACACCGAGCTCGGCGCGGGCGTGGCGAAGGCTCGCTTCGTTTCGCACATCGAGGTGCACGAGGTCGCCGACGCGATCGTCGCCGCGCTGCGCGCGCCGCGCTTCGAGGTCTACGTCCCCCGCCGGATCGGACTGATGACGAAGCTCGCCGCCGCCGTCCCGACGCCGGTCCGCGACGGGTTCGGCACCCTGCTCGCGCTCGACCGCGTGCTCGGCAGCCCCGATCAGGAGGCGCGCAGGGACTACGAGTTGCGCGCCGCGCGCTCGACGGGCGCGCCGGACGAGGCCGCCGGGGCTCCGCCCGTGCGATGAGCCTCTACGGCCGGCTGTTCGCGCGGCTGTACGACCGCGCGCTCGCCGGCAGCGAGGCGGCCGGACTGGCGAGTCGCCGCGCGGAGCTGCTCGCAGGCGCGCACGGGCGCGTGCTCGAGCTCGGCGCCGGCACGGGCCTGAACCTCGGCCACTACCCGGCGGCCGTCGGCGAGCTCGTGCTGACCGAGCCCGACGCGGAGATGCGCCGCCGCCTCGCCCCGCGCGCCGCCGCGCGCAGGCCGCCGGCGACCGTCGTCGCGGCCGCGGCCGAGCGGCTGCCGTTCGGCGACGCGAGCTTCGACGCCGTCGTGAGCACGCTGACCCTCTGCACGGTCGCCGACCTGCCGGCCGCCCTGGCCGAGGTGCGCCGCGTGCTCGTCCCCGGCGGAAGCCTGCTCTTCCTCGAGCACGTCCGCGCGCAGGACGCGCGCACCGCCCGCCTGCAGGACCGGATCGCTCCGCTCTGGCGCCGCATCGGCCGCGGCTGTCACCCCAACCGGGCGACGCTCGAGGCGATCGAGGCCGCGGGCCTGCTCCCGCGCGGCGTGCAGCACGGCAGCCTGCCGAGGGCCTCGCGGATCGTCGAGCCGCTCGTGACCGGCGCCGCCGTCAGCCCCAGCTGACGGAGCCGCTCGCGACCGGCGCGGCCGTCAGCCCCAGCTGACGGAGCCGCTCGCGAACGGCGCGGCCGTCAGCCCCAGCCGACGTCGAGCTCCTCGGCCGCCAGATGGGCGGCGAGCCGCGCGGCCTGCGCCTCGGCCCCCGCGCGGACCTCGTCGCCCGGGTCGCCGAACGGCTCGACGCGCACGGACAGCAGCCCGTGGCGCAGCTCGTGGCGCCAGACGCCCTCGATGCGCCCGTCGACGAGCAGCACCGGCGACAGCCAGCCCTGGCGCCGGTACACGCGGTCGGCGTGCTCGCCCGCGAGGACCGCGCTCGCGCCCCGCGGCGCGGCGACGACGTACTGGTCGAAGGCCGGCAGCAGCGCGACGGTCCCGCGCGGACGGGCCGCCGCCGCCGCGGCGACGTCGCCGGCCAGCATCCAGCCCGCCTGCGCGCCGCCGACCGCGACCGCGGCGACCTCGTCGCCGAGCGCCTTCAGCGCCCGTCCCGCCTCGGCGGCCGAGCGCATCCCGAACCAGCGCGCGAACTCCTCGCGCGTCGCGGGCCCGTAGACGGCGAGGTGGCGCCGCGCGACCGCGGCGAGCGCCGCGCGCGGCGGCGTCACCGCCTCCCACGCGCCCAGCCAGCGGTCGGGGCGCGCGAAGCGCACCTTCTGGCCCGCGGGCGGTGCCGAGCAGACGTCGCCGCGGAACGCCGCGAGCTTGGGCATCGTCCCGAAGCTGCCGCGCACGGCGTCGCCGAGCCGGTCGCTGCCGAGGCGCTGGGCGACCGCGTCGCCGAGCTCGTCGCGCGTCAGCGGCGGCCCGTCGAGCGCGTCGCGGATCGCGTCGAGCACCGCGACGGCCTCCTCGCTGCTCATCCCGAACGCCTTGCGCCAGCTCGCCGTCTCGTAGCGCGGCTTCAGCGCGCCCTGCGCCCCGACCCACAGCCCGAGCTCGTCGGCGGGCAGCAGGTGCAGCGTGCCGCGCATCGCCCACGTGCGCACGAGCGAGCGCTCGCGCCACAGCGCCTCGCCGACCGTCGACGGGTCCAGTCTGTCCGTGCGCGCCCAGAGCGTCAGCTCGGCGGACGACTGCACCTGCGCGTGCAGGCCGCAGATGCGCCGCACGACCTCCATCCAGCGCTCCGCCGGGGCGCGCTCGGCGATCGCCTGGCGCTCGGTGCGCCACGCGAGCACGGCCTCCCAGGTCAGCGCGTCCATCGGCCGTGACGGGTCCGCATCGCTCACGGCCACCAGCCTATGCGCGGCCGTGCGGGGCGCGCACGCTCACGCGCGCCGCGGAAGGCCTCGCGCTCGGGCGGCGCGAGCGGGGCTCAGGCGCTCAGCCAGGCGGCGATGCGCTCGCCGATCTCCTGGCCGCGATCCTCCTGCAGGAAGTGGCCCGCGCCGGCGATCACCTCCGGCTCGCCGCGCCCGATCGCCTCGCAGAAGCGGCGTCCGAGCTCGAGCGGGAGCACGGGGTCGGCGTCGGCCCACAGCGCGAGCATGGGGCGGTCGTCGTCGCGCAGCGCGGCGAGCAGGCGCCGGCCGGTCGCGGCCCCCGGAGCGTCCGGCTCGGTCGGCACGAGCCGCGGAAACGCCCGCGCGCCGGCCTTCGAGGCGGCGTTGGGAAACGGGGCGTCGTAGGCGGCGAGCACCTCGGGCGAGAGCTCGGTCTGGCAGCCGCGGTCGATGAGCATGGAGACGGGCAGGTCCTCCGTGCGCGCGACGAAGTCGCGGAACGCCAGCCAGGTGTCGCTCATGCGCTGGTGGCCGGTCGCCAGCCCGGTGTCGAGGATGACGAGGCGGTCGAAGCGCTCGGCATGCTCGATGGCGAGGCGCAGCCCGATCGCGCCGCCCCAGTCGTGGACGACCATCGTCGCGCCGCGCAGGTCGAGCTCGTCCAGCAGCGCCGCCATCGCCTCGGTGTGGCGGTCGTAGGTGTACCAGTCGGGATCGATCGGCTTGTCCGAGCGCCCGAAGCCGGGCAGGTCGGGCGCGATCGCCCGGAACCCCGCGGCGACGACCGGCGCGAGCACGCCGCGCCACAGGTACGACCACGTCGGCTCGCCGTGCATGAACCAGACCGGCGGCCCGGAGCCCTCGTCGAGGTGCGCGAGGCGCAGCCCGTCGAAGCGCGTGAAGCGCGACTCGTAGGGGAACCCGGGCAGGCCTGTCAGGAGCTCGTCCGGGGTTCGGATGGCGTCGGTCATCGGCGGTGGCCGATCCTACGCCGCGCGGCGGCGCCCGGCGCGCAGGCGCGCGCCCGGGACCGGTCCGCGACGCGCGACGCGCGGCCGGCGGCGAGGACGCTCGCGGGCGGCACGGCGCGCGCCAATCCGCAGCCTGAGCGACGGATGTTGATACTTCACGGCATGACTTCCGAGACCGACCAGCTCTGCATCGACGCGATCCGTGCGCTGTCGATGGACGCCATCCAGAAGGCGAACTCCGGCCATCCGGGTCTGCCGATGGCGATGGCGCCCGCCGCCTTCGTCCTGTATCGCAACATCATGAAGCACGATCCGGCCGATCCCGAATGGCCCGACCGCGATCGGTTCGTGCTCAGCGCCGGTCACGGATCGATGCTGCTGTACTCGATCCTGCACCTGACGGGCTACGACCTGTCGATGGACGAGATCAAGAGCTTCCGCCAGTGGGGCTCGCTGACCCCCGGCCATCCCGAGCGCGACCGCGTCCACGTCACGCCGGGCGTCGAGGTCACGACCGGCCCGCTCGGCCAGGGCTTCGCCAACGGCGTCGGCATGGCGATCGCCGAGCAGTTCCTGCGCGAGCGCTACGGCGCCGAGGTCCAGGACCATCACGTCTACGCGATCGTCTCCGACGGCGACCTCATGGAGGGCATCGCCTCCGAGGCGGCGTCGCTCGCCGGCCAGCTCGGCCTCGGCCGCATCGTCTACCTCTACGACGACAACGACATCTCGCTCGACGGGCCGACGTCGCTGAGCTTCGACCGCGAGGACGTCGACAAGCGCTTCGAGGCCTACGGCTGGCACGTGCTCGACGTCCGCGACGCCAACGACACCGTCGCGCTCGAGGCCGCGATCCGCGACGGCCAGAAGGTCACCGACCGCCCGACGCTCATCCGCGTGAAGTCGATCATCGGCTACCCGTCGCCGAACAAGGCCGGCACGAGCAAGGTCCACGGCGCCGCGCTCGGCGAGGACGAGGTCCGCGCGACGAAGGAGGTCATGGGCTGGGATCCCGACAGGCACTTCCACGTGCCCGACGAGGCCTACGCCGCCTGCTCGATGAAGGATGCCGGCGCTGCGGCGCACGCCGAGTGGAGCGAGCGCTTCGCCGCCTGGCGCGAGGGCAGCGCCGAGCTGGCCGAGGAGTGGGACCTCGCCTGGCAGGGCAAGCCGCTGCCGGGCCTCGCCGCCTCGCTGCCGACGGCGTGGGACAAGGACAAGCTCGCGACGCGCGTCGCGGGCCAGAAGGCCATGGCGGCCTTCGAGGACCAGGTGCCCACGATGGTCGGCGGCGCCGCCGACCTGTCGGAGTCCACGAAGACCGAGTTCCCGAACTCCGATCGCTTCACCGCCGAGAAGGCCGGGCGCAACGTCTTCTTCGGCGTGCGCGAGCACGGCATGGGCGCGGCCGTCAACGGCATGGCCGCGCACGGCGGCATCGTGCGCCCGTACGGCTCGACGTTCCTGCAGTTCGCCGACTACATGCGCGGCGCGATCCGCCTGTCGGCGCTCACCGGGCTGCCGACGGCGTGGGTCTTCACGCACGACTCCGTCGGCCTCGGCGAGGACGGCCCGACGCACCAGCCCGTCGAGCACTTCGCCGCGCTGCGGGCGATCCCCGGGCTCGTCGTCCTGCGCCCGGGCGACGCGCAGGAGACGGCCGAGAGCTGGCGCGTCATCATCGAGGACCTCGAGGGGCCGGCCGCGCTCATCCTCTCGCGCCAGGACCTGCCGATCCTCGACCGCTCCGTCTACGGGGCCGTCTCGGGCGTCGGCAGGGGCGCCTACGTGCTCGCCGACGCCGACGACGCCCAGGCGACGATCATCGGCACGGGCAGCGAGGTCGCCACGGCGCTCGCCGCGCGCGAGCTGCTCGACGTCCCCGTGCGCGTCGTGTCGATGCCGTCCTGGGAGCTCTTCGAGCAGCAGGACGACGACTACAAGGAGGCCGTCCTGCCGGTCGACATGCCGACGGTCTCCGTCGAGGCGGGCATCCGGATGGGCTGGGAGCGCTACGCCGACGCGATCGTCTCGATCGACCGCTTCGGCGCCTCCGCGCCCGGCGAGCTCGTGCTCGAGAAGCTCGGCATCACGGCCGAGAACGTGGCGACCGAGGTGCGGGAGCTGCTCGGCCTCTAGCTAGGGCTCGAGCACGGCGGCGAGCCGGCGCGCGTCGGCGGACACGGTGACGTGGATCGCGGCCGGCTCGCGGACCCAGGCGATGAGGTTGTGGGCCTGCAGGCGCTCGAGCATGAACTCGAAGGCGCTCGCCTGGGCGCGCGAGCGGTACGTGCGCAGGATGTCGAAGGACCAGCCCGTCGTGTGCAGCGAGTAGTTGCGCGTCGCCTCGCCGTTGCTGCGCACGAGCAGGCGCTGGTAGCTCTCGTCGCGCACGCTGCTCGTGACGACGAGCGAGGGCGCGCCGGAGATCGCCTTGACGCCCTCGCCGATGTAGGCGAGCACCGCGAGCGCCTCCGGGCGCAGCCCGCGGTACGTCGCCGGCTTTCGCTGCAGGCGCGGCGCGAGCTCGCCCATGCCTGGGTGGATCGCGATCCCGTGCGGGGCGAGCGTCGCGGCCGTCAGGGCGACGAGGTCGCCGTCGTCGTAGGCGTCGCGCACGTCCTTCGGCGTCGCGAAGCGCTCCGTCGCGTCCTTGGGGTGCAGCACCTCCTCGGCGGAGTTCTTCGCGGTCTGCAGCGCGGCGAGGCGGTCCAGCCGGGCGGGGTCGGAGCGGTACAGGCGCATGATCTCCCGCGCGGCGCCGATGCGCCACAGGTACGTCGCCGAGTCGTCGCCCAGCGCGGCGAGCTTGTAGTAGGCCTCCGAGTGCTCCAGCGGGGTGGCGTCGAAGTACAGGCGCGCGTACGAGGCGTCCTTGTCGCCGTAGGCGCGCAGCACGTTCTGCAGGTTGCCGACGCCCATGTGGTAGCTGGCGACGGCGAGGTCCGTGCGGCCGAGCTGCTCGCGCCCGAAGACGAGGTAGCGCGCCGTCGCGGCGAGCGCCTTGGGCGGGTCGAAGCGCTCGTCGACGCCCCGCCGCCGCGCGCGCAGGCGCTGGACGAGCGCGGCGTCGCCGTCGCGCTGGGCGCGGGCGATCGAGCGCCCGACCGCCCGCGCGCCGGCCGGGTCGACCTTCATCTTCAGCAGGTTGCGGCCGGTCTCGGCGAGGATCTGCGTCAGCCCGACGGCGCCCACGAGCCTGGGATCGGCGGCGGCGTCGGGCCGGCCGGCGCTCTCAAGCAGGACGAGCGCCTCCAGGATGTCGGGATCGATCTCGGCGGTCCGCGCCGCGGCCTCGACGAGCGAGCGGTAGCGCGCCGTGCGCTCGGCGCTGGCCCGCGCGCCGCCGGGCGACTTGGCGTACAGGACGTGCGCGTGGCCGGCGGCGGCCGTCGCGGCGAACGCGTCCTCGCGCCCCGGCGTGTAGGAGAGCGGGTCGTTGTCCAGGCCCGTGCCCGGCACGAGCGGCGGGGCGCCCGTGTCCCCGCCGAACAGCACGAAGACGCCGATCGCCGCGAGCGCGGCGACGGCGACGAGCGCGAGCACGCGGCGCAGGAGGGACGGCATCGCGCGGAAGGCTCGCAAATCGGCTCGGCGCGGGCGTCGCGGTCACGTGCGGCGGCGCCGACCGTCGCGCTTCGTAGGCTGCGGCGCGATGCGCACGATCTCCGCGGGAGCCCCGGCCGTCCTCGACGAGGACCTGCTCATCGCCGGCGACAACCTCGCCGCGATGGCCGCGCTGCCCGACGGCGCATTCGACATGGCCTACCTCGACCCGCCGTTCAACACCGGCATCGAGCGCCGCCGCGGCGAGCTCGGCTACGCCGACGCGTTCGAGGACTACGCCGCCTTCCTCGCCCCGCGGCTGGAGCGCGTGCGCGACCTGCTCGCGCCGCACGGCACGCTGTACCTGCATCTCGACTACCGCGAGGCGCACCGCTGCAAGATCGCGCTCGACGAGCTGTTCGGGCCCGAATGCTTCCTCAACGAGCTCATCTGGATCTACGACTACGGCGGCCGGCCGAAGCGGCGCTGGCCGGCCAAGCACGACACGATCCTCGTCTACGTCCGCGACCGCGCCCGTTACCACTTCGACGACACCGAGGTCGACCGCGAGCCGTACATGGCGCCCGGTCTCGTCGGACCGGAGAAGGCCGCGCGCGGCAAGCGCCCGAGCGACTGCTGGTGGCACACGATCGTGCCGACGAACTCGCGCGAGAAGACCGGCTACCCGACGCAGAAGCCGCTGGGCATCGTGCGCCGGATGGTCGCGGCGTCGTCGCGCCCGGGCGGCTGGTGCCTGGACCCGTTCGCCGGCTCGGGCACGCTCGGAGCCGCCTGCCGCGCGCTCGACCGGCGCTTCGTGCTCGTCGACGCCAACCCCGATGCGATCGCGGTGAGCGCCGCGCGGCTCGGCGAGCCGGAGCGTCGCTCGGCGTAGGACTTTTTTCGCCGCGCCCGGACGTTTGAGGGGCGTCGTCCGTTGGTACGAGGAGCAGGACCCAGACCACACGGAGGTGGAACCAGATGCAGGGCTCGGGCGCGACGACATTCGCACGCGCCGCACGGATGGCCGGAGTCGCACTGCTCGCGACGGTCCTCGCGCTCGCCGCGAGCGCCTCGGCGGCCTCAGCGCAGCCTGCGCTCGCCGGCCAGTGGCGCTTCGACGAGGCCGCAGGTCAGGCCGTCCTCGACGACGGCCCGTTCGGGCTGCCCGGAACGCTCGGCGCGAGCGGCCGGGCGGGGAGCGACGACCCGAGCCGGATCCCCGGCGCCTCCGGCGGGGCGCTGCGCTTCGACGGGCGCAACGCCCACGTCCGCGTCGACGACGCCCGCCGCCTGGACCTGCAGAAGCTCACCGTCGAGGCCGTCGCGCGCGCGGACGGCTCGCCCGGCGCCTACCGCTACCTCGTCGCGCACGGCAGCCGCAACTGCTTCTCGGGCGCCTACGGCCTCTACACGGCGCGCGAGGGGGGCCTGGCCTTCTACGTCTTCGACGGCGAGCGCTACTTCGTGTCGGCGACCGCGCGGCCCGAGGACGTCTGGGACGGCGCGTGGCATCGCCTCACGGGGACGTTCGACGGCTCCGCGGTGCGCGTGTTCGTCGACGGCCGCCAGGTCGGCGAGGCGCACGAGACGCCCGTCGGCACCGCGATCGAGAACGACTCGATGCCGGAGGGAACGCACTTCGGCACGTACGTCGGGTCCTGCCGCCTGCCCTTCCGCGGCGACCTGGACTCCGTGAGCATCTGGTCGGACGCCGCCGATCCGGGGCGCCTGCCCGCCCCGCGGGCGCCCTCCGGCGCCGGCGCGCCCAGCTCGCCCGTCGGTCCGGGCGTCCCCGGCTCGCCCGCCGCCCCCGCCGCGCCCGCCGCGCCGATCGCCCCGGCCGCCGCGCGCCCGACGGTCATCAAGGCCGCGCCGCCGGCCGCCTCCTGCCGCGTCGCGGTCTCGCGGCGCTACATCAGGGCCGGGCGCCGCTCGCCCGTCGCGCTGCGCGCCCGCACGAGGGGCGGGCGCCCGATCCGCAACGCGCGGCTGTGGATCCGCCGGGCCAACGGCAAGAAGGTGCTCGCCGTACGGCGCACGAACCGCATCGGCCGGACCGCCGTCACGCTGCGCATCAGCGGGCGCGCGCGGCTTCGGATCAGCATCCTCGGGCGCCGGTCCTGCACCCCGGCCTTCGTCAAGGTCTCGCGCCGGCGCTGAGGCGCAGGCCGGGTCCGCCGCGCGGTGCGGCGGACCCGGCCTCGCCCGTCAGGCGCCGCGCCGGCCCGTCAGGCCCCCGCCTCGCCGGCGCCGTTGTAGAACGTCACCGTCAGCGCCACGCTCGTCGACGGCGCGCCGCTGTAGTTGTGGACGACGACGCGGTAGCGGCCCGGGGAGAGCCGCCCCGTCGTCATCGTCTCGCGGTCCAGCGCTCCGGACGTTCCCGCGTAGAGGTCGGCGCTCCAGCTTCCGTCGGCCTGCCTGCGCTGCAGGTACAGGTCGATGTCCGCCGTGGACGACGGCCGGGCGTCGACGATCGCCTTGGCGTTGTCGAAGGCCGCGTCGGAGTCGAACTCGAAGGACGCCGTCGTGGCCGACGTGCGCGCGGGCAGGCCGAGCGCGGGCGTCACCGTGGCCGACAGCGGAGCCTGCGCCGGCCCGGACGGGACCTCGCCCGTGAGCGGCACGTCGTCGGCCGACAGCTTCGCGCCGGGGACGACGGGCAGCGTCACGCGCGTCGCGTCGGCGCCGGTGAACACCCTGATCTCGGGATCCGCGGAGAACAGCGGCACCTTGTCGGGATCGCTCGTCGTGACCCGCAGCACGAGCCGGTGCCCGGCGCGCAGGTGATGGGCGATCGCGAAGCACGGCGGCGCCATGTCGTAGCGCTCGCCGGGCACGACGACCTTGCGGATCGCGATCCCGTCGCGCAGCTCGGGGTTGATCGCGCACTGGCTCAGCCGGCGCCGGTCGCTCCCGTCGGGCGTCTCGTCGTAGAGGTTGGCGATGAGGTACACCCGCGGCGCCGTCACGGACGCCGACAGGCGCAGCTGTGGGACGCCGGCGAGGACGACGTCCTGCGTCAGCGGCGCGGTCGAGAACGTCGCCCCGCCCGTGCCCTGCGGGTCGACGAAGCCGGTCGCGTCGCCGGTGAACGACACCGACCCGTCGGCGGGCGTCGCGCTCGCCAGGGCGCCGGCGGCGTCCGGGCGCAGCGTCAGCGCGTCGTCGCGCGCGACGCCCCAGCCCTTGGCGGTCAGCACCTCGTCGCGGTCGCCGCCGCGCGCCTCGGCGAACGTGCCGTCGCTCATGAAGACCTCAACCGCGGGGCCGGTCTTGACGTTGCGACCTGCGAGCTGGCGGTCGAACCAGGCGTGCAGCGCGCCCGTCCACTGGTCCTCGCGGCGGTTCGGGCAGCAGCCCGAGCCGTGGTCCCATTGGCCCAGCCAGAGCTTGTCGCCCGCGCGCCCGCCGCGGTCGGTGAACCACTGCATCGCATCGACGCGGGCAGCGTTGTCGTTGACCCCGTGCACGAGGAAGACCGGGATCTGCGCGGCGCGCGCCCCGGCGCGGTGGTCGCGCACGAGATGCCAGTCCGCGTAGCGCCCCGAGAGCTGGTCCTCGCCCGCCACGGCTGCGGACTGGGGCAGCCCGCAGCCGGTGTCCTGCGGGTTGTTGGCGAAGTCGTCGCCGGGGTGCGTGAGCCCGAACGGGTCCTGGAAGGGGGGCAGCTTGCGCTCGAGCGCGAGCTGCTCGTAGGCCTCGATCGGCCCGGCCCACTGCAGGAAGTACGGCACGCCGTGCTGGAACTGGTGGTCGTACATCGACGCCAGGCCGGCGCTCGGGACGATCGTCGCCAGGCCGGCCGGGTTCTGCGCCGCGGCCACGGCCGGCGTCGAGCCGACGTAGGAGTGCCCGGTCATGCCGACCCGGCCGTTGCTCCATTCGCGCGAGGCGGCCCACTCGACGACCTGCTTGAGGTCGCGGCCGTCCTTCGGCCCCAGGTGGTCCAGGCAGCCGGCCGAGCGGCCGGTGCCGCGCAGGTCCATCATCACGACGGCGTAGCCGCGCGGGGCGAAGTAGCCGGTCAGCCCGATCGGCTTGCCGTCGGCGTCCTTCGGCCCGGGGAGGATCCGCGTTCCCTCGCGGTCGGCGAGCGTGCCGTGGTAGGGGCTCGCCTCCAGGACGACGGGAAAGCGCCCGGCCGCCTGCGGCCGGGTGATCTGCAGATACAGCTCCGCGCCATCGAACGCGGGCAGGCGCACGACGTCGCGCGTCGTGGCGTAGATCGGAGACGAGAGCTTCTTCGTGCTCAGGTAGTCGGCGGGCCGGCCGGCGTCGGCTCCGACCCCCTGCACCGCCGCGCCGCCGGGCGACGCGGGGAGGAGGGCCAGAACCGCCGCGGCCGATAGGGCCATGAAGGGAACGCGGATGTTCATGCGAGTCCAGAACGCAGCGCGGGCCGGAACCTTGCGGTGCCCCCACTCCGGCGAGCGCGCACCGGCGGTCGGCCGCTCGGCCGGTGCCCACGCGCGCCCTCAGCAGAGGGCCTACGCGATCTCCTACCGCGGCTTCGGCCCGCAGCAGGTGGCCCTCGTCAGTCGCGTGGCGGATCGTACCCCGCCCGCGGGGTACGATCCGCCACGCGCGAGGGGCCCGTCGTGCTGCTCACCCCCGAGGAGATCGACACGGTGGCGCAGCACTCGGGCGAGTAGCGCCCGCCGGGCGCCTGACGGACGCCGGGGCCCGGCAGCCGCGCTGCGCGCTGTCGGCGGTCAGTCCGAGAGGAACCGGTAGGAGCCCACGAGCGTCGCGTCGCGCGCGAGCGGCGGCTCCTCGCAGCGCTCGCCCAGCTCGCGCTGGAACTCGCCGAACGCGGCGGTCTCGCCGAGGGGGTTGACGTCGCCCTCGATCTCGGCGACGTGCACGAAGCTCACGCCGTCCTCGAGGCGGAACGTCGCGTAGCGCAACCCGTCGGGCTCGCCCTCGGCCAGCTCGGCGAAGACGGCCTCCACGAGGGCCTGATTCTCGTCGGCCCTGTCGGGCTTGGTCTTGTATCGAACGATCACGCGACGCATCGGCAACTCCTCGTGTGAGACCGACAACGCTACCGCCGGCCCGGCCAGCCCGGCCGGCCAGCCCGGCCGGCCAGCCTGGCCGCGCCGCCGTCGCCGGGAGTCGCGTGGGCCTGCGACCAAGCTTCCGTCGCGTACGCCGCGCGCGGTCGGTGTCCGCCATCCGGACTGCCGCGCGCTCTGCGCGGTCGGTGTCCGCCATCGCGGACTGCCGCCCGCGGTCACGCCGCCGCGGGCGGTCGCGTCACGTCATGTCGTGGTCAAGCCTGAGCTCGCACATGTCCACCGAGGCGCGCGCGCCGGGCGTGTCGGCGGGATCCATGGCGGCGAACACCGCGGCCCCCGCCTCCATGTCCTGCGCCGTGGCGAAGGACTGCAGCACGACGGCCGTCGCCTGCGACTCGTCGTAGAGGATCTGCAGGCCCGTCGCGGCGACGCCCGGAGGCGGTCCGCCCGACTCGTCGATCGTGGCCAGGCTCGCCTCGATCCGCTCGCGGTCGACGTCGGTGAATCGGACGACGCGCACGTACATGGCAGTCTCCTTCTCGCTGACGAGACGACCATAGCCCCTTTCGGGGACCCGGCGCCGGAGCCTTCACGCGAGTGATGGCGCTGCGACGGGCGGCCGGTGGGAGCGGCCGAGGCGTGCTGCGGGCGATGGCGATCCTCGTCGTGCTCGAGCTCCGCGGTGTCGTTCATCTGCTGCGAGCAGACGTCGAGTGCGGGAGAGGTGTCAGACGTCTTGCTCCCGCCGCGACGTTGCTGTACTGACCATCAAGAGCGAGACGAGGGATGTGGCCCCGTGACACCCCCGCAACCGGCCCGGATGGGCGCGGTGCGAACGCCACGCGATGGAGGACTGGAATGCGGGTTGCGGTATCCGTCCAGCGGGCGCAGCGATCGGCGCGCACCATGTTCCTCGAAGGTCCCCGCCTCGCCGACGCGGCGCGACGCCAGTCGTCGACGCCCGGTGCGACGCCACCGAAGCCGAGCACCAGCTGACGGAGGTCCTCGGCCTCGCGGACGAGGTCAACGCCGTGCCTCGAGCAGCTCGAGCACGCAATCAGCCGAACCGCACGGACACTCTGGAACGCCGAGTCAGACGTCATGTCCGGCTGGCCATGGCTCACCAACGCGTGCTGAGGTGGCAGCTCAGCGCTCGCCCGGCAGCCACTCCGGTCGTGGCTTCAGCCGGCTACGACCCCCGAGCGCGCCGCGATACAGGGCGTCGCGTCGGCGGCGGTCGCGCACCCGCCAGTCTGCCGAACGGACCGCAGGCGGCACGCACGCCGGGGTTTCTGCGATGGAGCTAGGGGGACTCGAACCCCCGACCTCCTGGGTGCGATCCAGGCGCTCTCCCAACTGAGCTATAGCCCCGAGGAACCGACAGTGTACCCGCGCAATTGCGGCGCAAGGCTGCTGGAATGGCCCGAACCCGCCGATACGCTCCGCACACGTGAGCTTCCGTACGCGCTTGGCGCTCTTCTTCGTCCTGATCGTCATCGTGCCGATGCTCGCTGTCGCGTTCCTGCTGTTTCGCCTCATCGACCGCAGCGCGACCGGCCAGGCCGACGCCGCGCTGGCCCAGAAGCACGATCTGGCGCGCAACCTCTTCGGCGAGCAGAGCGACCGCGCGGCGCTCGCGCTCAGGGAGGTCGGGGCCGACCGGGTCTTCACGACCGCGCTGCAGGACGGCGACGACGCGCGCGCCCAGAAGCGCGCCTCCCAGCTCATCGAGAGCCGCGCGATCGAGCGCATCGTCTTCGTCCGCGACGGCAAGCTCGTCGTGCGCGCGGGCAATCGGCTCGCGATCGCCCCCGCCGTGCGCCCGGTCGTGTCGAGCACCCGGCGCGCCATCGGCCGCCTCGAGGTGTCGGTCACCGACGCCCGCGCGTACGCGCGGCGCGCGCGCGCGCTGACCGGCCTGCACGCCCTCGTCCTCAACGGCGGGCGCGTCCTCGCGACGACGCTGCCGGCGGCCGCGTCGGCCACGCTGCCGACGGGCGACGGCGCGTCGATCACGCTCGGCGGCACCGAGTACCGCGTCCAGCGCTTCAGGGACCGCAGGCCGTTCGCCGGGCAGGACATCCGCGTCGTCACGCTCGGCTCGGTCGCGCGCGAGACGCCGTCGGTCGCCGACAACCGAGCGTTCGCCGGCGTCGTGCTGCTCGGATTCTTCCTGCTGGCGATCGCGTGCGCCGTGCTCGTCTCGCGCACGCTGCAGCAGCAGATCGCCGCGTTCCTCGCGGCCGCCCGCAGGCTCGGCGGCGGCGACTTCTCCGCGCAGGTGCCGACCGTCGGGCGCGACGAGTTCGCGGCCCTCGGCGAGGAGTTCAACAAGATGTCGCGCGAGCTCGAGCGACGGCTCGCCGAGCTCGGCCAGGAGCGCGTCCGCGTCCAGAACTCGATGCGCCGCCTCGGCGAGGCGGTCGCGGCGAACCTCGATCGCGACGCCCTGCTCGAGCTCGTCGTGCAGACCGCCGTCGACGGCATCGGCGCCGACGCCGGCCGCGCCTCCGTGCGCGCCAACGGCGGCCACGCGCTGCAGGAGCGCTCGCGCGTCGGCCAGACGCACGGGCTCGAGGCGGCGCTGGCCTCCGTCGAGGAGGAGGCGATGCGCGCCGGGGCGACGCGCGAGGTCACGATCGAGAACGCCACCGCGATCGCCAATCCGCTGCGCGACGCCGACGCGCGCGACGAGATCATCGGCGTGGTCTCGGTCGGGCGCACCGGCCGGCCCTTCACGCAGAACGATCGCGACCTGTTCACCTACCTCGCCGCGCAGGCGGCCCGCTCGATGTCGAACGTCGAGCTGCACGAGACCGCCGCCCGCGAGTCGGTCACCGACGACCTCACGGGCCTCGCCAACCGGCGCGCGTTCGACGACGTCCTCGCGCGCGAGATCGAGCGCGCCAAGCGCTTCGGCGGCGAGCTCGGCCTCGTGCTCATCGACCTCGACAACTTCAAGCGCGTCAACGACACCTACGGCCACCCGCAGGGCGACGTCGTCCTGCGGGACGTCGCGCGCGTCCTGCGCGGCAGCTCGCGTGAGATCGACACCCCGGCGCGCTACGGCGGCGAGGAGCTCGCCGTCGTCCTGCCGGGCACGGACCTCGACGGCGCCTACAACCGCGCCGAGCGCATCCGCGAGGAGATCGGGGGCCTGCGGATCATGCGCCTCGACGGAGCCGGCGAGCTGACGATCACGGCGAGCTGCGGGGTCGCCGCGGTGGGGTCCGGGGCCGCCGACACGCGGGCGCTCGTCCAGGCTGCCGACAACGCGCTGTACGAGGCCAAGCACAGCGGAAAGAACACGTCGGTGCGAGCGAGGTAGGCTGTCGGCGAGATGGGATTGCTGGACGACGCCATCCGCGAGCATCTCGAGCTCAAGCGGCGCCGCGGCGCGGACGCCGGCGAGATCACCCGGCTGGAGAGCGAGGCGCTGGGGCCCGGCGATGCTCCTCCGAGCGAGGACGTCCCCGACATGGCGCAGATCTTCGGCTCCGGCCAGGCCGAGCCAGAGGCCGCGCGTCAGCCGCCGTCCGCGGGATGGGAGGACGAGCAGACGCAGGTCCACACCCCGCCGCCCGCCTTCAGCGGCTATGACACGCCGCCGCTGCCGCGCGAGCCCGCCCACGAGCCGCCGGCGCCCGACGCCCCGACCGGCTACGAGCCGCCGCCGCTGCCGCGCGAGCCCGCCAACGAGCCGCCGGCGCCCGACGCCCCGACCGGCTACGAGCCGCCGCCGGCGCCGCCGGCGCCGGCTCCGGACCCGCCCCGCGCGGACGCCCCGATGGGCTACGACCGGCCGCCGGCCATGCCCGCCGACCTCCCGACGAGGGACGAGCCGACGGTCCACGAGCCGCCCTCCGCCGCGCCCCGGCCGTCGTACCAGCCGCCGCCCGCGGCGACCGAGCCGTCGTACGATCCGCCGCCGCTTCCCTCGGAGTCCGCCTACGACCGGACGGCGCCGCCGTCCTCCCCCGAGCCCGGTCGGCCCGCGTCCTACGGCGACTCGCCCGTCAAGCCCCCGCCGGCGCGCGACGACTGGCCGCCGGAGTCCGACGAGCCCGACCCCTACGCCGACCCCGTGCCGGCTGCCGACTCCGAGCCCGACTCGGGCGGGCTGTTCTCGCGCTTGCGCGACGGCCTGCGCCACAAGCCCGAGCCCGAGCCCGAGCCCGAGCCCGGGCCGCCGACCCCGCGGGGCTACGACGCGCCGCCCTACGAGCCGCCTCCGCCCGCGCGTCCCTCGTACGAGCCGCCGCCGCCGGCGCAGCACGAGCCCGACATCGTCCCCGCCGACGAGGAGCCCGATGTCGAGGATCTGCTCGAGGAGACCCCGGAGTTCCTCGAGGAGACGCCCGACCACGACCGGCTGTGGTTCGAGCAGCGCCCACCGCGCGACTTCGACTTCGACGGCTGACCGCTTGGCGCTGCCCATCACCTGGCTCGACGTCTTCACGTCGACTCCGCTGACCGGCAATCAACTCGCGGTCGTCCACGACGCCGACGATCTCGACGAGGAGACGATGCTCGCCTTCGCCCGGGAGACGCGCCTGTCGGAGACGACGTTCGTGCAGACGGCGACCGAGCCCGGCGCCGACTACCGCAACCGCATCTGGTCGATGCCCGGGGAGCTGCCGTTCGCCGGGCACCCGTCGCTGGGCACGGCGGTCGCCGTCGCCCGCGCGCGCGGCGAGACCGAGGCAAGCTACGTCCAGCAGACCCACGCCGGCCTGCAGCCCGTCGAGGTGCGCCTCGACGGCGATCGCGCCCGGGCGTCGATGCTCCAGGAGCCGCCGACGTTCGGGGCGCGCCCGGACCCCGCCACGGTCATGGCCGCGGCCGGCCTGCAGGACGCCGACGCCGATCCGCGCCTGGAGCCGCAGGTCGTCGGAACGGGCTTCGCGCACCTCATGGCGCCCGTGCTCGACGTCGCCGCGCTCGAGCGCGCCGCCCCCGCCCGCGACGCGCTGCGCGACGTGCTCGAGCCCAACGGCGCGATGGTCCTCTACCTCGCGGCGATCGACGCCGACCGCGGCATCGCCCGCGCGCGCGGCTTCTTCCTCGATCCCGGCGGCATCACCGAGGACCCCGCGACCGGCTCGGCCGCCGGCCCGCTGCTCGCCTACCTTCGCGAGCGCGGCGGCACGGCCGAGCTGACGATCGAGCAGGGCGTCGAGATGGGTCGCGCGAGCCGGATCGAGTGCGTCTGGGAGCAGGACCGCCCGCGCGTGTCAGGCGACGTCGTCGTGCTCGGCGACGGCCACGTCGCGCTCGGCCGCAGCTGAGCTCGCGGCGCCCGGCTCGCTCGGCAGCACCTCGACCGGGCCCTCGATCCACGCCTGGACGTGGTCGCCCGGGTGCCAGGCCGGATAGCCGAGTCGCCGCGAGCAGATGACCTGTCCGGAGCGCAGCCGCAGCCCGACGAGCTGGTCGTGGCCGAAGAAGCGCCGCCAGACGACGACCGCCGGCGCTGCGCTCGACGGGCCGCTGACGCCGATCGCGACCGACTCCGGTCGCACGAGCACGTCGCAGGCGCCGCTGACGTCGCCCGCCGCCAGCGAGCCGAGCTCGCAGCGCGCGCGCCCGCCCGACGCGTCGGCGGGCAGCACCTCGATCTTGCCGAGGAAGGACGCCATCCAGCGCGACGCCGGGCGCAGGTAGACCTCCTCGGGCGTGCCCGCCTGCTCGACGCGCCCGTCGCGCATGACCGCGACCGTCTCGGCGATGCTCATCGCCTCCTCCTGGTCGTGCGTGACGAACAGCGCCGTCACGCCCGCCGTGCGCAGGATCTGGGAGACCTCCTGGCGCAGCCGGTCGCGCAGCGTCGCGTCGAGGTTGGAGAACGGCTCGTCGAGCAGGACGAGGTCGGGCGTCGGCGCGAGCGCGCGCGCGAGCGCGACGCGCTGCTGCTGGCCGCCCGACAGCTCGTGCACCGGGCGCTTCTCCGAGCCGGCCAGGCCGACGAGCTCGAGCGCCTCGCGGATGCGCCCCGCGTCGGGCTTGCGCCCCAGGCCGTAGCCGACGTTGCCCGCGACGTCCATGTGCGGAAACAGCGCGTAGTCCTGGAAGACCATGCCGATCCGGCGCTGCTCGGCGGGGACGAAGCGATCCGGCCCGGAGACGACCCGGCCGCCGACGACGATCTCGCCCTCGTCGGGGCGCTCGAGGCCGGCGATGAGGCGCAGCGTCGTCGTCTTGCCGCAGCCGCTCGGCCCCAGCAGGGCGCAGGTCTCGCCGGCGCGCAGCTCGAGGTCGGCGCCGTCGACCGCGTGCACGGATCCGAAGGACTTGCGCAGGCCGCGCAGGCGCAGGCCGACGCAGGGCGGGGTGAATCCCGTGCCCAGGCCGTTGCCGTTGCCGTTGCCGTTTGCGGGTCCCATGCCTATGACGTCACGCTGCCCTTCGCGTTGAGAAGGTACAACGGCGGCGCGGCGATGAGGAGCAGCAGCAGCGCCGGGATCGCGCTGGCCTCGAAGAACCCGAACGACGTCTGGCGCCAGACGTCGGTCGCCAGCGTGTCGAAGCCGATCGGCGCGAGCAGCAGCGTCGCGGGCAGCTCCTTGAGCGCGTGCAGGAAGACGAGCGCCGCGCCGCCCAGCACGCCGCTTGCGACGAGCGGCGTCGTGATCGTGCGCAGGACGGCCATCGGGCTGCGGCCCAGGCCGCGCGCCGCCTCCTCCAGGCGCGGCGGCACCTGCAGCAGCGACGCGCCGATCGGGCTGACCGCGAGCGGCAGGTAGTGGATCGCCAGCGCGAAGACGAGCACCGCGAGCGTCTGGTAGAGCGGCAGCGCGACGCGCGTCGTGAAGTACACGAGCGCCAGCGCGACGACGATTCCCGGCAGCGCGTAGCCGGCGTAGCCGACGCGCTCGACGATCCGCGTCACGAAGCTCGGGTAGCGCACCGACAGCAGCGCGACGACGATCGCCGCCAGGCTCGCGGCCGCCGCCGCGCAGGCCGCCGCGAGCAGCGAGTGCCAGCCGTTCGTCGCGAGCTCGCCGAGCGCGAGGCCGCTGGAGATCTGCTTCGTCGCCCAGTACAGCAGCACGCCGACCGGCAGCACGAGCGAGACCCCGATGACGGCACGGCGCAGAACCCCAGCGCCGGCCAGCGCCAGCGCCCGAGCCGCACCGGCTGCGCCGGGCGCTGCGTGCCGGGCGTCACGCGGTGCAGCGCGCGCGCCGCGCGCACGCGGGCGTAGACGGCGAACAGGACGAGCATGACGAGCACGAGGACCATCCCGAGCGCCGCCGCCTCCGTGCGCCCGAAGCCCGACTGGTAGGCGATGTAGATGTCGCGCGTGAAGGAGTTGAAGCGCATGATCGACACCGCGCCGAAGTCGCTGAGCACGTAGAGCGCGACGAGCACGCCGCCGGCGCCGATCGCCGGCGCGAGTTGCGGCAGCACGACGCTGCGAAAGACGTCGCGCTGGCCGCGCCCCATGACGCGCGCGGCCTCCTCGAGCGACGGGTCCATGCGCCGCAGCGCGCCGCGCAGCGGGATGAGCACGAGCGGGTACGTGAAGAGGGTCAGCACGAGGAAGGCGCCGGCGAACCCGTAGATCGAGGGCAGCTTGACGTCGAGCAGGCTCGCCAGCGCGCCGCGCGGCCCGAGCGCCGAGACGAACAGGTAGGCGCCGATGTAGCTCGGGATGACGAGCGGCAGCGTCGCGAGCGTCGCCCAGACGCGCCGGCCGGGCAGGTCGGAGCGCACCGTCAGCCAGGCCAGCGGCACGGCGATCGCGATCGCCGCGGCCGTCACCGCCGCCGCCAGCCCGAGGCTGCGGGTGATGAGGCCGAGCGTGCGGCTCGTCAGGACGGCGTCGAGCGCCGCGCGCGCGTCGCCGAGCACCGCGACGACGAGGTACAGCGCCGGCAGCGCCGCCGCCAGCCCGACGACGAGGCCGAGCGCGAGCAGGACGAGCGGCGGGCGCCGCGCGCCGAGCACCCGCACCGGCGGGAGCCGGCGTCCGAGCGCTCGTCCGGCGGCCGCCGCGTCCACGGCGCTACAGCGCCCCGGTCTCCCGCATGAGCTTCAGCGTGCCCTGCAGGTCGCCGAGCTTGGCGAGGTCGATCTTCGGTGACGGGATGTCGTCGATCGGCGTGAGCTCCTTCGGCGCGGCGACGCCCGCGACGAGCGGGTACTCCTTGGAGCTGTCGGCGAAGTACTCCTGCGTCTGCTTGGAGAGCATCTGGCGCACGAAGCGCAGCGCCTGCGCCCGGTCGTCGGTGCTCTCGAGCACGCCGACGCCGGCGACGTTGATGAGCGAGCCGAGGTCCTTGCGCGGGAAGTGCGACCTTGACCGGATAGTCCGGGTCCTCGGCCTGCGCCTCGGCGACGTAGTAGTGGTTGATGAGGCCGACGTCGATCTCGCCCTTGGCGATCGCGTCGCGCACGGGGATGTTCGAGTCGTAGACCTGGACGTCGTTGGCGACCATGCCCTCGAGCCACGTCTTCGCGACGTCCTCGCCCTCGACGAGCCGCAGCGCGGTGATGTAGCCCTGCAGCGACGCGTTCGTCGGCGCCCAGCCGACGCGCCCCTTCCAGCGCGGCTCGGTGAGCTTCAGCGGCGAGTCGGGCAGGTCGCTCTCCTCGACCTTCGGGCCGTAGGCGATGATCCGCGAGCGCCCGGTGATGCCGACCCAGCGGCCGTCCTTGGACTGGTAGCGCCTCGGGACCTTGGCGAGGATGTCGGCCGGCAGCTTCATGAGCAGCCCCTGCTTCTCGACGGCGTCCAGCGAGCCGGCGTCCTGCGAGAAGAAGACGTCGGCGGGCGAGTTGGACGCCCTCCTCGGTGAGCGTCGCGGCGAGCGACGGGCTGTCGCCGTAGCGCGCCTTGACCTTGAAGCCCGACGCCGTCTCGTACTGCTCGAGCGCCGGGCCGAGGATCGGCGCGATCCGCCCGGAGTACAACGTCAGCGTGTCCTCGTCCTCCGACGATCCACAGGCGCCCAGGCCGCCCAGCAGCGCGGCGAGCGCGACGAGGGTTGCGAGGCGGCGACGGATTAGCATGCGCGGCGGTTCCTCCTGAGTCGGTCCGGCCTGACGTCGCGGGGCATATTAGGGCAGCCTAACGCGTTGCGCCATTGACTCTCCGACGATCCCTCCTCGCCAGCCGTCGCCTGCCTGACGCTCGCCGCCGCCTCGCTGGCGATCGCCGACGAGCCCGTCTACGACGCATGGGCATGGCTCGTCTGGGGGCGCGAGCTCGCGCAGCTCGGCCTCGACACGTCGTCGGGGCCCGCCTGGAAGCCGCTGCCGGTCGTGCTCTCGGTCCGCGCTGTCGCTCGCCGGCGACGCCGCGCCGCAGCTGTGGCTCGTGCTCGTCCGCGCGGCCTGGCTGGCGTCGCTCCTGCTCGCCGCCGAGCTGGCCTGGACGCTGAGCGCGGCCCTGCCGCGCCGCCCGCGGCTCGCCGGCGCGGCGTTCGCCGCGGCGGCGCTCGCCCTGCTGTCCGACGCCGTGACGCACTGGGCGCGCCAGGCGGCCGGCGGCATGTCGGAGCCGCTGCTCGTCGCGCTCGTCCTCGGCGCGGTGCGCGCGGCGCTCGCCGGGCGCGCGCGGCCGGCGCTCGTCCTCGGCGCGCTCGCGGCGCTCATCCGCCCCGAGGCGTGGCCGCTGCTCGCCCTCTACGCGCTGTGGACCTGGCGCGCGCAGCCGCGCGCGCGCCCGCTCGTCGCCGGGCTGGCGCTCGGCGTCGCCGCGCTGTGGCTCGCGCCCGCGCTGCTGGGCGCGGGCGGCGGCGGCGCCGGCCGCGCGCAGGTCGGCACGAGTCAGCCGTTGGAGGCGTTCCTGCGCGCCGACGAGATGCCGCTCGCCGTCGCCTGGCCGCTGGCGATCTTCGCCGCCGCGCGGGGCATCGCGGCGCGCGTGCTGTCGGCCGGCGCGCTCGCCTGGATCGGGCTCGTCGTCGCGATGACGCTGCTCGGCTTTCCAGGGCTGCCGCGGTTCACCGCGCCCGCCGCCGCGGTCATCAGCGTCGTCGGGGGGCGCCGGGCTCGCCGGACTGCTCGCGGCGTCGCCGCGGCGCTGGCTGGCCGAGCACAGGCGCTCGTGGACCGGCCGGGTGGTGCTCGCGCTCGCGGCGAGCGCGCTCGCGGTCGACCCTGGCCGGGCTGCCCGGCCGCGTCGGCGAGCTGCCCCACGTCGTCAACAGCGCGTCGCGGATCAGCGACTCGCACGAGCGCCTGCGCGCGCTCGCCGGCTCGAGCTCGGCCGCGAGCGGCTGCTGGCCTGCGGGCGCCTGGCGACGAGCGACGTGCTCGTCCGCACCGCGCTGGCGTGGAAGCTCGGCGTCCCGCTCGGGCAGGTCGTGAGCTTCGGCGAGCCGCCGCGCCTGTCGGGCGCGTTCCTCGTCGGCCTCGAGGCGACGCCGGCGCTGCGCGCGGCGGTGCGCCGCGTCGCGGTGCCGGTCGCGCGCGAAGGCGAGTGGACCGTCTACTCGCTCGACTGCCCGGCCACGACGAGGTCGCCGTCGCCGTCGAGCAGCGCGGGCGTCTCGGGCACGACGCGGTAGGGCTGCACCGGCTCGCGCGCCTCCTCGTGGTACTCCGCGTCGGCGTTGATCGACCAGAGGTCGTGGACGGCGCCGTCGCAGGCGTTGTCGACGGCGCGCAGCGCGGTGAGCATCGAGTGGTCGGAGTTGTTGTAGCGGTGCAGCCCGTTGCGGCCGACCTGCTGGAGGTTGTCGATGCCGTCCAGCCAGCCGCGGATCGTGGCGACGCGCGCCTCGTAGTCGGCGTCGTAGATCGGGTAGGCCTTCGGCACGCGGACGACGTGGCCGGCCTCGACGTCGGCGGCGGCCGCGAGCCCGATCGCCTCGAGCTCGCGCGTGGCGCGCGCGACGAGCTCGCCGTCGGCGGCGTTCCACAGCTCGTCGCCCTCGAAGCAGAAGTACTCCAGGCCGACGCACGTGCGCTCGGGATCGGGGACCATCGCCTCGCTCCAGGCGCGGAAGTTCTGGATGCGCCCGACGCGGACGCCGGGATCGTGCACGTAGATCCAGTTGTCGGGAAAGAGGTCCTCGCCGCGGACGACGAGCGCGACCGTCAGGAAGTCGCGGTAGCGCAGGCCGGCGGCGGCGCGCCGGACGGGCGCGGGCGCGGGCGGATCGGCGAGCGCCACCGCGTCGCGCAGCGCGAGCGAGGAGACGACGTGCCCGACCTCGACGCGCTCGCCGGCGGCGTGGACCGCGCGCACGCGGCCGCCGCCGAGCTCGAGCTTCGTGACGCGCGAGCCGAGCCGCAGCTGCCCGCCGGCGCCGACGATCTCGGCCGCCATCGCCTCCCACATCTGCCCCGGTCCGTGGCGCGGGTAGTGGAAGCGCTCGATCAGGCTGCGCACCTCGCCGCCGTCCTTGAGCAGGGCCGCCCGGACGACCCGGGCGAACGACAGCGTGCGGATGCGCTGCGCGGCCCAGTCGGCGCTGATCTCGCTCGTCGGCACGCCCCAGACCTTCTCGGTGTAGCTCTTGAAGAACAGCTCGAACAGGCGCCGTCCGAAGCGATCGCAGACCCAGTCCTCGAACGTCTCGGCCTCGCGACGGCGCCCGCGGCGCGCGAGCGCGGCGGCGTAGGAGCCCGCGCAGCGCGCGAGCTCGGCGGCCCCGACCTTGCCGACGACGTCGGCGAGCTGCAGCGGGTAGTCGATGAAGCGCCCGCGCCAGTAGATCCGCGACAGCCGGTCGCGCACGAGCAGCTCGTCGCCGAGCAGGTCGTGCCAGAGCCGCTGGACCTCCCCGGACTTCGTGAAGAAGCGATGGCCGCCGAGGTCGAAGCGGTAGCCGTCGCGCACGACGGTGCGCGCCAGGCCGCCGACCTGCGCGCCGGCCTCGAAGACGACGACGGGACGCTCGCGGCGCGCGAGCGCATAGCCTGCCGTCAGCCCTGCCGGCCCGGCGCCGAGCACGGCGAACGGATCGTTGCTCCCCCCGGTCATGTTAGGGCACTCTAACTTAGGCTCTCCTAACTTGCTTTCCGTCGTGATCCCAGCCACCGATTCGCCGCCCACGCTCGAGCGCTGCCTGGCGGCCCTCGCGCGCTGCGCCGAGCCGCACGAGGTGCTCGTCGTCCACGACCCCCCCGGCGCCGGCCCCGCCGCGGCGCGCAACGCGGGCGTGACCAGGGCATCGGGCGAGATCGTCGTCTTCGTCGATGCCGACGTCGAGGTCCACCCCGACGCGCTTGGCGTGCTGCGCGCGGCGCTCGAGCGCGATCCCGCGCTCGACGCCGTCTTCGGAGCGTACGACGAGCATCCCGCGGCGCCCGCGACCGTCTCGCGCTTTCGCAACCTCCTTCACCACCACGTCCACACGAGCTCGCCGGGGCCGGCGACGACGTTCTGGGCCGGTCTCGGCGCCATCCGCCGCGAGGCGTTCGACGCCGCCGGCGGCTTCGACGCCGGGCGCTACCCGCGCCCGTCGATCGAGGACGTGGAGCTCGGCGCGCGCCTGCACGCCGCCGGCCGGCGGATCGTCCTGGAGCCGCGCGCGCGCGGCACGCACCTCAAGCGCTGGACGCTGCGCTCGATGCTGCGCGCCGACCTCGTCCTGCGCGGCGCGCCGTGGGTCGCGCTGACGCTCGAGCGCCGTGGCGCGGCCGGATCGCTGAACCTCGCCTGGCGCCACCGGATCGCGGCCGCCGCGGCGCTCCTGGCCGCTGGCGCAGGGCTCGCGGGCCACCGCCGCGCCGCCGCGCTGGCGCTCGTCGCGATGGCCGCCCCGAACGCGAGCTTCTACGCGCTGCTGGCCCGGCTCGGCGGCCCGCGCCTCGCGCTCGCCGGGCTGCCGCTGCACTTCGTCCACCACCTCACGGCGGCCGCGTCGGTGCCCGCCGGCGTGCTGCTCTGGGCGCGCCGGCGCAGGTCATGAGCGGCGATCGCGTGAAGCTCGCGCTCGTCGGCTGCGGCCGGCTCGCGGAGCTCGGCTATGCCCCGGCCGCGCGGGCGGCGGGCAACGTGGAGATCGTCGCCGTCACCGATCCCGATCGCGAGCGCCGGGGGCTGCTCGCGGCCAGGACGGGGGCGCAGGCGCACGCGCGCCTGGATGAGCTGCTGGCCTCGACGCCGCTCGACGGCCTCGTCGTCTGCACGCCGCCCGAGGACCACGAGGCGGCTGTGGTGACCGCCGCGCGGGCGGGCCTCACCGCGCTCGTCGAGAAGCCGCCGGCGCCCGATGCCGAGGGCTCGCTGCGGATGGCGGCGCTCGCCCCCGCGCCCTGGATCGCGTTCAACCGGCGCTTCGACCAGGGGCTGCGCCTCGCCGGCCGCGTCCCGCCCGGCGAGGACCTGCAGCTCACGATGCTCCTGCACTACCGCCGCAGCTCGTGGCGGCCGGTGCTGCGCGGCGACGACGCGCTGCTCGACCTCGGCCCGCACCTCGTCGACCTCGCG
Organism: uncultured Solirubrobacteraceae bacterium; assembly: GCA_963769555.1. Taxonomy (GTDB): domain Bacteria; phylum Actinomycetota; class Thermoleophilia; order Solirubrobacterales; family Solirubrobacteraceae; genus CADCVQ01. The sequence goes on from CAVYMD010000003.1 coordinate 448,678, forward strand.
CTGTTTCTCACCGGCTCGCTGCCGCTGGCCGTGCGCGCCCACGCCACCCGCGACCGCGCCGGGCTCGTGCTCGCGACGACGCGCGCGGAGGTCCGCATCGAGTGCGCGACGGACCGCCCGCATCGCGAGCTCGTCGAGATCCGCCGCGCCGGCGCACGGCGGGTGGTGCGCGCGGAGCGCGGCGGGAGGCTGCGCGGCGCGGTCGCGCGGCTGACGCCCGGCGCGCATCCGCTCGTGCGGTCGCTGACGCTCCAGCTCGAGGCCTACGGCCGCGCGCTGCGCGGCGACGACCCCGGCGTGCTGGCGACCGCGGGCGAGGGCGCGGCCGTCATGCGCGTGCTCGACGCCGCGCGGCGCTCGGACGCCGTCGGGGGCGACACGGTCGCGGTCGAAGGCGTCACCGTCTCGTGATCTGCGTCCTGCAGTTCGACGCGGCGAGCGTCGCCGTCGTCGAGCGCATGCTCGCGGCGGGCAGGCTGCCCGCGCTCGCGGGGCTCGTCGAGCGCGGCCGGCGGATCGCGCTGCGAGACCCCGGCGGCGCACTTCGCGGCGGGCGCCTTCCACACGCTCTACAGCGGCGTCGAGCTCGCCGACCACGGCCTGTTCTATCCCTTCCAGTGGGATGCCGGCTCGCAGCGCGCGCGCTACATGACCGCGTTCCCGGCGCCGCCCGCGATCTGGGAGCGCCTCGCGCGCGCGGGCCTGCGCACGCTGGCGATCGACCCCTACGAGAGCCGCCCCCCGCGCGAGTGGAAGGGCACGTACGTCTGCGGCTGGGGCTTCGCGGACCGTGTCGTCCTGCCGCGCTGGTCGCTGCCGCGCGACGCCGGCTCGCGGCTGGCCCGGCGCCACGGGCGCGGCCCGCACGCGACCGAGATCTTCGGGCGGCCGACGGTCCGCGAGCTGCTCGCGCTGCGGGCCAAGCTCCTGCGCGCGCCCCAGCGCGTCGCGACGGCGGCCGTCGAGCTGCTCGCGCGCGAGCGCTACGACCTGGCCTGGCTGACCTTCAGCGCCGCGCACCTCGCGGGCCACCAGTTCTGGGATCTGTCGCAGCTCGCCGAGCAGCCCGCCGGGCGCGAGCGCGACGAGCTGGCGAGTGCCCTGGAGGACGTCTACGCGGCGGTCGACGCCGCGTTCGCGCGGGTGCTCGCCGCGCTGCCCGGCGACTGCGACGTCGTCGTCACATCCGCGGTCGGGATGGACGTCAACAGCTCGCGCGCCGACCTGCTGCCGCAGATGCTCGCGGCCGTGCTGCGCGGCGGACCGCTGCCCGCCGGCGACGAGAGCGCGGGCGCGATCTGGCGCCTGCGGGCGGCGATCCCGCCGGGCGCCCGCGGAGCGATCGCGCAAGCGCTGCCCGACCGCGCGGCGCTCGAGCTCACGGCGCGCCTGGAGCTGCGCGGCATCGACTGGTCGCAGACCGCCGCGTTCTGCCACCCCGCCGACAACCAGGGCTACGTGCGGCTGAACCTGCGCGGCCGCGAGCGCGACGGGATCGTCGATCCGGGCGAGGCGGACGCGCTGCTGGACGCGATCGCCGACGGCCTGGCGACGTTCCGCGATCCCGACGGCGCGCCCGCGGTGGCGAGCGTCGACCGCGTCGCCGAGCACCACCGCGGGACGCGCGCCGCCCAGCTTCCCGACATCGTCGTGCAGTGGAGCGAGCGCGCGGCGACGACGCTCGCGGGCGTGCACTCGCCGGCCTTCGGCGACGTCCTGCGCCGCGGCAGCGGCAGCGGCCGCTCGGGCAACCACACGCCCGGCGACGCCTGGGCCGTCGTCGCGCCCGCCGCGCACGCGCTGTGCGAGCCCGCCCGGCCACCGCGGCTGGCCGACGTCGCGAGCACGGTCGCCGCGGTCTGCGGCGTCGACGGCGACGGCATCGCGGGCGAGTCGCTGCTGCGGTAGCGCGGGCGGCGCCGGGTCGGCGGGCGTCCCGCGTGCGGCGTCCCGCGTGCGGCGTCCCGCGCGCGGGCCCCTGTGCGGCGTCCCGCGTGCGGGGTCCCGCGAGCCGCGTCCCACGCGCCGCCCGCCGAACCGCCTATCGGGCGAGTCGCCGGCGCAGCAGCTCGCCGGCGGCGCCTGCGGCGACCGACGCCTGCGCGAGCCCGACGAGCGCGACGACCGCCGGGCCGTCGCGCGCCGCGTCCCGCGCGAGGCGCCGGTAGAACCCGGCGCCCGCGAGCGATCCGCCCGGCCGCGCGGAAGCCGATCGCCCCGCGGCCGTAGCGCGCCTGCTGCGCGACGAGGCCGCGGACGCCGAGCTGCGGCCGGTGGACGACGACCGCGCCCGGCACGTGGCGCAGGACGCCGCCGGCCGCCGCCAGCCGGGCGCACCAGTCGCGATCCTCGCCCGCCGCCGCCGCGAACGAGGCGTCGAACGGCAGCGCGCGCAGCGTGTCCGCATGGCAGGCGAGGTTGCAGGTCGGCGCGAAGCGCAGCGTCCCGCTCGCGGCGTCGCGCGAGCTCTCCATGAGCGTCGCGGTCAGCAGCTGCGCGGCGGCCGCGCCGGCGCCCGCGGCGGGATCGGCGATCGTCGTCCCCGCGGCCGCCCCGCCCGGCGGGCAGGCCTCGGCCAGGCGCCGGGCCCAGTGCGGGCCGGGCGCGCAGTCGTCGTCGGTGAAGCAGATCGTGCCGCCGCGCGCGGACGCCGCGCCGGCGTTGCGGGCCGCGGCGGGACCGGCGCCGCCCGTCCTGACGACGCGCACGCCGGGCGCGACCGCGTCCCCCCCGTCGTCGGCGACGATGACCTCCAGGTCGTCGGCGCGCTGCCCGGCGAGCGCGGCGAGGCAGCGCGCGAGCGCGGCCGGGCGCCCGCGCGTCGGGACGACGACCGAGATCACGCGCGCACCCGCAGCGCGGCGAGGCAGCGCGCGAGCGCGGCCGGGCGCCCGCGCGTCGGGACGACGACGGAGATCACGCGCGCACCCGCAGCGCGGCGAACGTCGCGCCGGTCGTCACGGCGACGCCGGCGAGCATCGCCGTCGCGGCGCCGCGCGCGCCCGCCTGCGGCACGGCGAGCAGGGCCACCGCGGTGAACGCCGCCGCGCCCGCGCCGGCTCCCGCGAGGACCGCCCCGGCACGCTCGCGCACCGCCGCGAGCTGGTTGGCGAGCGCCCACAGCGGCGCGAGCGCAGCCGCGCCGAGCGCGATGCGCAGCGCGCCCGCTGCGTCGCGGAAGCCCTCCCCCAGTGCCGCGGCGAGCAGCGGCTCGGCGGCGAGCGCGAGCAGCGCGCAGGCCGGCACGACGACCAGCGCGCACAGCGCGGCCGTGCGCCGCAGCATCGCCTCGGCTGCGCCCCGGTCACGCGCGTAGGCGCGCGCCGCGCCCGGCAGCGCGACGAGGATCGCCTGCAGGACGACGTAGGTCAGGGCGAGCGCCGCGCCGGCGGCGATCGCCGCATGGCCCGTGGCGGCGGCGCCCACGCCGGCCAGCGCGCACGCCGGCGCCGCCCCGCGATGGACGACCTGCGTCAGCGCGCCGCCGGCCGCCTGCACCCGCGCGAAGCGCAGCGCGCCGCCGGGCAGCCGCGACCCGCCGCGCGCGCCGCGCAGCGCCGCGCGCGCGTCGATGGCGCCGAGCGCGAGCGCCGCCCCGGCACCCAGCGCGATCGCCGCGATCGCGCCGTCGAGCCCGGCCTGCGGGTACAGGGCGAGGGCCGCCACGACGACCACCCCATTCTCGAGCGGGTAGCGAAGGCTCCACGCGGCCGTCCGCTCGAGGCCGAGCCCGACCTGCGCGAGCAGCGTCGCCGCGCTGCCGAGCGCCGCCGCGGCGCCGACGAGCGCGACCTGCCGGACCGAGACGTCGCCGGGCGCGAGCAGCGCGCCGCCCCCCGCCGCCGCGGCGAGCAGGCCGAGCAGCAGCGCGCGCGTGCGGCCCGCGCGCAGCGCGAGCGCTCGGGCGACGTCGCGGCGGGCGGACCCGCTCAGCGGCGCGAGCACGCGCGCGAACAGGGCCGGCCCGCCGAGACCGGTGGCGGTCGCGATGCCGGTCGCGACGGCGAGGGCGACGGCGAAGCCGCCGTAGTCGGCCGGGCCGAGCGCGCGCGGGACGAGCAGCACCAGGCCGGCGAGCGTCAGCGCCTCGAGCGCCTTGCCCGCCGCGCTGCCGGCGAGCGCCCTCCACGGGAGTGCCACGGCGGCCTGGTCGGTCACGGCGCGCAGCGTAGCCCGCGGCGCGCGGCCGTCGCGGCCCGCTCAGACGATGCTGAGGTGCGCCGGCGGCGGCACGACGAGCACGGGCCGCTCGGCGTGGCGCAGGATCGCCTCGGCGCTGCTGCCCAGCAGCGCGGCCGCGACGCGCGAGCGCCCGCGGGTGCCGGTCACGACGATCGCCGCCTCCTGCTCGTCGGCGGCGGCGACGATCGCGGCCGCGACGTTGCCCGAGGTCTCGATCGCCCGCGCCTCGCACGGCCAGCCGGCCTGCGCGAGCTCGGCGGCGCCGTCGCCCGCGTGGCGCTCGGCGTCACGCCGCGAGACCGCGTCGAGCCCGTGCGCGCCCTCGCGCGCGACCTCGTCGGGAACGGCGAGCAGCGCGACGCCGACGACGGACGACGCCGTCTGCCAGGCGGTCGCCGCGATCGCCGGCCGGTGGCGCAGCAGTCCGGCGGCGGCGCGGATCGCGTGCTCGGCACGGGCCGAGCCATCGGAGGCGAAGATCGCCGGCGCGTCGGCGTCCGCGGGCGCGCGGCCTTCGGCGAGCAGCAGCAGCGGACGGTGCGTGCGGCGCGCGAGGGCCCGGGCGTCGGCGCCGAGCCAGCCCCAGCGGTGCTCGGTGCCCGCGTGCGCCGCGGCGACGACGAGGCCCGCGCCGATCTCGTCGGCGACCTGGAGGACCGCGCGGGTGGGAGCGCGCTCGGTCGGCTGCGCTCGCCCGTCGACGTGCATGCCGTGGGTGTCGAGCACCTTGCACGCCGCGATCGCGGCGTCCTCGCCGGACCGGCGGACCGCGCTGCGCAGGTCGGCGTGCTCGTCGTGGAGCGCGTCGATGACGGAGTCCAGGCCGCTGCTCATCGGCGGCGCCTCCCACGTCGCGAGGACGACGACCGGGCGATCGGCGAGCAGCGCGGCGGCCTGCTCGGCAATCCGCGCGGCCCCGAGCGGCTCGCTGCCGGCCCAGAGCAGGACCGGCCCGCTGTGGTCGTCCAGTCGGACGTAAGGCATGCGATCACCGTAGGCGCCGCCGACCGCCCGCGCCTCCGTTGTTGTCCACACGGCGCGCCGGGGGAGCCGCGGATCGAGCAGGCGACGAGGGCCCGCCGGCGCCGGGCCCGGCGAGCGCGCCGCGAGCCGCCACCCGCGGCCCCGCGCCGGGCGCGCCGCGAGCCACCGCCCGCGGCCCCGCGCCGGGCGCTCAGACGCCGAGCGCGCTGCCGACCGCGAGCATGAGGCCGGCGCCGAGCGCGGTCCCGGCGACGACGCGCCGGTGCGACGCGTGCCGCCACGCGTCGGGGAGCAGGTCGACGACGACGAGCGCGAGCATCGCCCCGCCCGCGAGCGCGAACGACACCGGCAGCAGGCCGCGGATCTGCTCGACGGCGAGCCACGCGACGAGCGCGCCGGGGACCTGCGGCACGCTCGTGAGCACCGCGCCCCCGATCTGGCGCCGGCGCCCGTGGCCGGCGGGCTGCATCGCGGCCGCCGTCGCGGTGCCCTCGGGCACGTTCTGGATCGCGATCGCGGCGATGACGAACGCGCTCAGCCCGGCCTGGTCGGAGGCAAACGCGCTGCCGATCGCAAAGCCCTCGGGCAGGGAGTGCGCGAAGAGGACGCCGATGACGAGCAGCGAGCGCGTGCCGGCCTCGCTGCGGCCGTGGCGCCGGGCCCGGCGCCCGAGTGCCCGCCGCGATGCGACGAGCGCGAGCGCACCCGCGAACCCCGCGGCCGCGACCGTCCCGTCGGGGCCCAGCTCGGCGGCCGGGAGGAGCAGCCCGACGGTCGCCGCGACCGCCATGACCCCCGCCGCAAGGCCGCTGAGCACGCCCTGCCAGGCACGCGCGCGATCGGGGCCGATCGCGGCGACGGGCAGGGCGCCGAGGCCGGTCGCGAGCACCGTCGCGGTCGCGAGCGCGGTGAGCAGCAGCGCGTCGGTCACGAGGGCGCCGCGGCCGGCGCGCGGGCGGTGGCGAGGGCTGTGGCGGCGCCGCGCACCGCCGCAACCTACGAGCCCCCGGTACGCCCGCCATCCGGGCCGCGCCGCAGTGCCGCGCCGGGTTCCCCGCAGCGCGTCCGGGTCGCGGCGAACTACGTGGCGGGACTGCGGCGCACCCCCGTTGGCGCGCCGCCGAGCCGGTCATAGCTTGTTCTCCGTGCTCACCGCCGACCATCCAGTGACCAGCCCCGCCCGCCGCCCCGCCGCGAGGTGCCCGGGAGGCCCGGCATGACCCCCGACGGCGCCCGCCCGCGTGTGCTCATCGCCGGCGGCGGCATCGCCGGGCTCGAGCTGCTGCTCGCGCTCCGCGTGCTCGCCGGCGCCGCCGTCGACGTCACGATCCTGAGCGCGGATCCCGAGCTCGCCCCCGTGGCGATGACCGTCGCCGAGCCGTTCGAGCGCGGCGGCGCCCTGACGCACGACTGGGCGCAGATCGCCGTCCATCAGGAGGCACGGCTCGTCATCGACCGCCTCGTCGCCGTCGACAGCGCCGAGCGGATCGTCTTCACGCACGGCGGCCGCCGGCTGCACTACGACATCCTCGCGCTGACGACCGGCGCCGCCCGCGTCGCGCCGTTCCCCGGCGCGCTGACCTTCGGCTCCGGCCCCGCGGCGGCCGCGGACCTGCGCGCGCTCGTCGCCGACCTCGTCGTGCGCGACAGCCCGCGGATCGCGTTCGCCCTGCCGTCGCCGTCGTCCTGGCCGCTTCCCCTCTACGAGCTCGCCGTCCTCACGGCCCAAGAGCTGCGCGAGCACGGCAGCAAGGCGACGGTGCGGATCGTCACGCCCGAGGCCTGCGCGCTCGAGCTCTTCGGCCCCGCCGCCCGCGACGCCCTCGAGCCGACGCTGCAGACGCTCGGGATCGAGCTCGTCGCCCGCGCGCAGCCGCGCGAGGTCCTCGAAGGCGGGCTGCGCCTCGCCGACGGCGAGATCGTCGCCGCCGACGAGGTCATCACGCTCGGCGAGATCGTCGCCCGGCCGGTCGCCGGGCTGCCGCTGGACCGCGCCGGCTTCGTCCCCGTCGACCTGCACGGGCAGGTCGTCCGCGAGCCCGCGGTCTTCGCCGCCGGCGAGGTCACGTCCTACCCGTTGCGCCAGGGCGGCCTGGCCACCCAGCAGGCGGATGCGGTCGCGGCAGCGATCGCGGCCCGCTGCGGGGCGGGCAACGAGCCCGCCCCGTTCCAGCCGGTGCTGCGAGGGCGGCTGTTGACGAGCGGCGCGCCGCTGTACCTGCAGGCGCGGCCGTCCGGTCAGAGCCTCGCCTCCACGCGCGCGCTCTGGTCGCCCCCGGAGAAGGTCGCCGGTCGCTATCTCGCGCCGTACCTCGGCACGGCACGACCGGGCCGGATCGCCGCCGCGCCGCTGGCCGAGCGCGTGCCCGTCGCCGCCGGCGCGCCCGACCCCAGCAACGACGCGATCACGCTCGCGCTCGCGCTCGCCGAGGCGGAGGCGCACAGCGGCAACGCCGAGCGCGCGCTCGCCGCCTTCGACGCCGCCCACGTGCTCGACCCGGGGCTGCACAGTCCCGCGTTCGGCCGGATCGGCGCCCGGCTGGGCGTGCAGGTGCCGGCATCGTGATGGTCGGGTACGGCCCGTCGCACGTGTGGACCCAGCCGCCCGCGCTCGGGGTCGCCGACGCGATGCGGCGCAGCGGCTTCTATCCGGGCAGCCCGCCGGTCACCGTTCGCGAGACGCACACCGCCTGGGTCTTCCTCGCCGGCGAGCGCGCCTACAAGGTCAAGAAGCCCGTGCGGATGGAGTTCCTGGACTTCAGCACGCTCGAGCGGCGTCGCCGGATGTGCCTGGAGGAGATCCGCCTCAACGCCGAGCTCGCGCCGCGGCTGGACATGCGCCTGCGCGCGATCGTCGCGCTGTCGGACTCCTACGTGCTCGTCGACCCGGCGATCTCCGGAGCCGTCGAGTACGCCATCGAGATGCGCCGCTTCGACGAGTCGCGCACGATGGCCGCGCTCGCCGAGCGCGGCGAGCTCGCCGCCGCGCAGGTGCGCGCCGTCGGCCGCCGGCTGGCCGCCTTCCACGCCTCGGCGGCGGTGCGCAAGCCGCCCCATCCCGTCGAGAACGTGCGGCGCTCGTCCTCGCGCAACCTGCGCGAGCTGCTCGAGCTCGCCGACGACGCGATGGCGCATCGCGTGCTCGCCGTGGAGCGCTTCAGCGCCGCCTTCCTCGTCGCCCATCGCGCGCAGATCGCGGCGCGCGCCGAGGCGGGCGCGATCCGCGACGGGCACGGCGACCTGCGCGCCGAGCACGTCGTGCTCGAGCAGCCGATGGAGATCGTCGACCGGCTCGAGTTCGATCCTCATCTGCGCGAGATCGACGTCGCCGACGACCTCGCCTTCCTCACGATGGACCTCGAGCGGCTCGGCGCCGCCGACGCGGCCTGCCTGCTCGTGACGTCGTACCGCAACGCCGGCGGCGATCCGGGCGGCCACGCCCTGCGGGCCTTCTTCGGCATGCACCGCGCGCTCGTGCGCGCGAAGGTCGCGCTCCTGCGCGCCAAGCAGATCGGGGAGGGCGTCCGAGCGGACGCCGCGCGCGAGCGCGCGGGCGAGCTCGTGGCCCTCGCCGAGCGCCTGGCCTGGCGCGCCCGCGGCCCGCTCGTCATCGCGATCAGCGGGCCTCCGGCGAGCGGCAAGTCGACGCTCGCCGCGGCGCTCTCGCGCCGCAGCGACTGGCCCGTGCTGTCCTCCGACGCCCTGCGCAAGGACCGCCGCGGCCTGAAGCTCTCCGAGCCCGCGCCCGCGGCCGACTACACGATCGAGGCGCGCGCCGACGTCTACCGCGAGCTCGGCGCCCGCGCGGCGGCCGCCACCGGCAGCGTCGTCGTCGACGCGACGTTCGGCGACCCGCGCCTGCGGGCGGCGTTCCTCGAAGGGCTCGGCGACGCCGCCACGCTGTGCGCGCTGGAGTGCCGCGCCTCCGCGGAGGTGCGCGACCGCTGGGCGCGCGAGCGCGATCCGTCCGCCGCGCGCGGCTCCGACGCGGCGCCCGAGATCGCCGAGCAGCTCGCCGCGAGCTATACGGGCTGGAGCGAGCTGCCCGACGGGGCGATCCTCGCGCTGCGCGCGGGCGTCGATCCAGAGCAGCTCGTCGACCAGGTCGCCGACTGGCTGGACACGCGCAGCTCAGTGGTTTTCCCGACGTCGGCACGGCTCGGCACGGAGGCCGCAGCCGCGCCGCGCGCCTAGCGTCCCAGTCACCCCGATCCGAAGGAGCCTCCTGCGATGCTCACCACCGTCCCGTTCAAGTCCGCCGCGCGTCTGGGCGCCTGCGTCACCGAGGTCATGCACCACGGCGTCGTCTCCGTCCCGGCGAGCGCGACGCTCGCCGACGCCGCCGCCGCGATGCGCGACAACCGCGTGCACGCCGTCCTCGTGACGGGCACCGACGGCGGTCCGCTGGGCTGGGTCACGAGCCGCGGCATCCTCCACAACCACGCCCGCGACTGGACCGCGGAGGCGAGCGCCGCCGACGCGATCACCCAGCCGGCCGCAAGCGTCGCGCCGACCGCCACCCTGTCGGACGCGATGACCGTCTTCGTCGCAACCGGAGCGAGCCACATCCTGGTCAGCGCGACCCTCGCAGAGCCGCCGATCGGCGTCATCGCCGACAGCGACCTCGTCGCGTTCATGGCGCGCTGAGGACCGCCTTCGATCGAGGAAGCGTGCATCGCCCGGCGTCACGGATGGCGTCGGGCGTCGCGCGGTGTCGACGGCCGCGTCCACCGGGGCCCGGGAGATCAGCGCGTCGTGGGCGTCCTGACCCCGCCCGCTCTGCGGCCCGCGCCGCATCCATGTTTGGCGCGCCCCCGGCGTCGGTAGACGCTATATGCGATACACCCTTACCGGACAGGGGACCCCGAGCAGCCGACCGCCACCGGCGGCCACCCCGGACCGATCGACAAGCCGTGTTCGTCACCGGTCGCAGGACCGGGCTGCCGACTGGCTGAAAGGAGAACGCATGAGCACCGCAATGACACACGGACAAGGCACGGCCGTCGACGAGCAGACGATCGAGGACGTCGTGAGATTCCACGGGCACATGTGCCCGGGGCTGGCGATGGGGCTGCAGGCGTCGCAGATCGCCCTGCGGGAGATCGGCCCCAACGCGACCGACGAGCAGGTCGTCGCGATCGTCGAGACGGACATGTGCGCCGTCGACGCGATCCAGTTCCAGACCGGCTGCACGTTCGGCAAGGGCAACCTCATCCACCGCGACTGGGGCAAGAACGCGTTCACGTTCTTTCGCCGCTCCGACGGCAAGGGGATCCGCCTGGCGCTGCGGCCCGACGCCTGGGAGCTGGACCCCGAGCACCGCGCGCTGTTCGCCAAGCGGCGCACCGGGCAGACGACGGCGGCCGAGGACGAGCGCTTCGGCGAGCTGCACGTCGCCGCCTCGCGCAGGCTGCTGGAGATGGACCCCGAGGACCTCTACGAGGTCGAGTCCGTCGACGCCGTCCTGCCGCCGAAGGCCCGCATCCACGCCTCGGTGACCTGCGCGCGCTGCGGCGAGGGCACGATGGAGACGCGGATCCGCCGGCTCGAGGGCCGCGAGCTGTGCCCGCCGTGCTTCGACGAGGAGCTGTGCGGATCGTGATGCCCGCTGAGGAGGACGGCGCGCCCCGGCGCGCCGTCCCTCTGGCGCCCGAGCGGGCGGCGGAGGGTGGCGACGGCGCCGCCGAGCGCTGGAGCGGCGCGGCCGAGGAGTGGTCGCGGCACGCCGAGCGGATCGACGACGAGGCCGCGCCCGTCACGGCCTGGCTGCTCGACGCGACATCGCCCGCGCCCGGCGAGACCGTGCTCGAGGTCGGCGCCGGTCCCGGCGGGGTCGGGTTGCGGGCGGCGGAAGCGGTCCTGCCCGGAGGCCGCGTCGTCATCACCGACATCGCCCCGGCGATGGTCGACGTCGCCCGCCGGCGCGCGCAGGAACTCGGGCTCGACGCGGTGCACGTGGAGGTCGCCGACGCCGCCGCGCTGCCCCTCCCGGACGCGGCCGCCGACGCCGTCGTGTGCCGCTTCGCGCTGCAGGCGATGCCCGACCCGGCCGTCGCGCTCGGCGAGATGCTGCGCGTGCTGCGTCCCGGCGGCCGGCTCGCGCTGGCCGTCTGGGGTCCCTCGGACCTCAACCCCGGCACGGCAGCCGCGATGGCGACGATCCGCGAGGCCGCGTCCCAGCCGCCGGAGCCGTCCGCGGCGCCGATCTTCTCGCTCGCCGACGACACCCGCCTGCGCTCGCTGTTCGACGACGCGGGCTTCGTCGACGTGCGGATCGAGCACGTGACGGGCGAGCGCCGCTACGAGGACTTCGAGAGCTGGTGGGAGCTGCGCCGCCGCCTTCCCCCCGGCGCCCAGGGGACCTGGGAGTCGCTCTCCGACGAGAAGCGCGCCGACCTGGAGGCCCGCCTGCGCGAACGCGTCGCCCCCCATCGTCGGGGAGACGAGATCGTCTTCCCGTGGGACGTCCTGGCGGCGAGCGGGCGCAGGCCGGAGGGCTGACCACGCCGGGGCCGCTCCGGGCGGCGGAGTTGGCGGTCAGCGCCGATCGGGCTGAAGACGGGAAGTCGGCCCGCCGAAGTCCAGTCGGTCGCGCCGCACGGTGGCGCTCGATGCGGTCACCGGGGCGGCGTTGACGGGCTCCCTCCCATGCCCGACGATGAATGGCGTGGCCGGTGGAGCCGTCACCGTCGACGTGCGCCTCGGGGCCCGGCTGGGCCCGGGCCGGCGCAGCATGAGCCTGCCGGCCGGCGCGACCGTGGCCGACCTGCTCGCCGGCGTCGAGGCCGAGCTCGGGCGCGAGCCCGGCGAGCTCGCCGGCGTCGCCGTGGCGGTGGCGGGCGAGGTCGTGGGGCGCGAGCGGGCGCTGCGCGACGGGGAGGCGCTCGCGCTGATCCTCCCCGTCGCGGGCGGTTAGCGGGCGGGCGGGCCGTACTGCTCGCGCGCGAGGCCGTCGAGGCCGACGGCGGCGAGCGCCTGCAGCGGCGCCCGCAGCGTCACGTGCACGACGCCCGGCGCGCGGCCGATCTCGATCGCTCCGCTGATCGTCGCTCGGTTCATCACCTCGGGGACCTCCATCGACAGCACGGCGGCCGCGCGGCCCAGGCCGTTCTCGACGGCGCTGTTGAGGTCCGGGCCCGTGCCGACGAACGACACCGGCAGGCTGTCCTCGACGGCGCCCGCGCCGTAGCGCTGGGCGAGCGCCTCCGCGTCGGCGCGCTCGCGCGCGGTCAGGGGCCGGGCGAGGTACGGAAGGTCCTCGCCGACGGGGAAGAGCACCGGGCCGTCGATGCCCAGGCCCTTGATGACCGAGACCTGCAGCGTGACGGTGCCCGCGACGTCGGCCGTGTGACCGGCGATCTCGCCGTCGCCCTGCATCGCGTGCATGTCGCCCATGTAGACCCCGCCGCCGGGCACCTTCACCGGGCAGACGAGGATCGCCCCGGCACGGACCGCGTCGATGTCGAGATGCCCGTCGGTGCGCGCGGCGAGCTGCTCGGCGGTCACGGCGTGGCGGTGCGGCGCGCCGACGAGGAAGGCCCCGAAGTCGCCGGCGTTGTGGGAGTCGGGCAGGTCGATCGCCGGCATCGTGCCGAGCTGGCCCATGAACGGCCGCATCCGCGCGACGACGCCGACGAGGTCCGACGGCGCGAAGAGCAGGATCGGGTTCTGGATCGAGTTGGCCGGCAGCGCCGCGGTGTGCGCGGCGTCGTGCGCGAAGGCCTGCGCCTGCTCGCCGGTCACCGTCACGCCGAGCCGGCGCGCGTCGTCGAAGGCCATCGTGTAGCCGTTCGTGAAGGCGAACGGCGCCGCCGGCGCGCCGCACTCCGCGCAGCGCACGGCGTCCTCCCCGATGCCCTCCACGACCGTCGCCTCGTCCTCCGCGCCGCAGTTGGCGCACACCTTCGCGCAGTACGGGTCGCCGTTGAAGCGCCCCTCGACCAGGCGGTCGTTGCCCGACGACGTCGCCACCGACGTCACGTCGATCGAGCGGATCCGGATCGCGATCGCGTCGCCGACCTCGGCGCCCTCGACGTTGACCGGCAGCGTCACCTCGTGGCCGCCCTGGATCGCCGGGGTGATCATCGGCCCCCAGCAGCCGGGAGCGGTGTTCGCGACGATCGTGCCGCCGTCGCGCACCGTGCCGAGCACCTCGGCGTTGGGCCCGATGATGCCGTCGCAGAAGCGATCGACGTAGACGGTCTCGACAGCGCCCGCGACCTCCGCCGGACGCGACTTCGTAGTGGCCATGACGGGTTCCTTTCGGGTCGTGCGTCTGCTGCCGAGACTACGCCTCCGCGCGGGGCGCGGGCCCCGGTGACGCCAGCGGCACGCTCGCGCGGCACGCGACACCGTCGCGCTCGTCGCCGCTCCGTTGGGTGATCGGGTCCCCATGGCGCGCTGCCGACAGCTCACCGGCGAGTTGACGCTCGATGGCCGACGGCCTAGTCGACCGCGTAGGACCACGGAAAGGAGGACTCGCATGCACGCCGTTCATCTTCCGTTTCGTCATCACTGGCAGAGCGCCGCGCTGGCCGCACTGCTGACGCTCGCGTTGATGGCGCTGACGTTGATGGCAGCAGGTCAGCTGAGCATCGACAGCACCCCGGAGCGCTCTACGACGCCGACGCAGGTCGCCGTGCCGCAGGTGTCGGCGCCCGCCACCCGGCCGCCGGACGTGACGAGCTGGTTGGCGCCGCTCGCGACGCCGGCGCCGCTTCTGGAGGCATCGCGCGGCGAGTAGGGAGATCGATCGACGACAGATCCAGCGACCCAAAGGAGGTGACCCATGACCCTGCCACTCCTCCGGCGAAACGGCGATGACGCGCGCGCCCGGTCGGAATCCCCTGTGCCGGCCCGCCGCGATCCGCAGGGAGAGCTTCTCGAGCTGCGAGACCGCTTGGACCGTCTCATGGAGTCGATCTGGCAGACGCCCTTCGGCGCTCTCGATACCGCTCTCGGATGGAAGCCCGCGGTCGATGTCGAGGAGGCCGATGACGCCTGGATCGTCGAGGCCGAGCTTCCCGGCATCAAGGAGAAGGACATCGACCTCGAGCTGCACGGCACCGAGCTGAGCATCAGCGGCGACATCGAGGAGCGCAAGCGCCGCGGCATCCTGCGCCGCACCGCGCGCCGCGTCGGCCACTTCGACTACCGCGTCAACCTGCCGGGGATCAGCGACACCGAGGAGGCGCATGCCACGCTGACGCACGGCGTCCTGACCGTCCGCGTCCCCAAGCCCGAGCACGCCAAGCGCAGGCGCATCGCCATCCAGAAAGCAGTCTGAGCACCGGACATCAGCCGCGGCGGCGGCGCAAGCGGGTTCGGGTACTGAGCCCACGAGCAGGTGGTCCCCATGGAGCCAGCCGGGATCGAACCGGCGACCTCCTGCTTGCAAAGCAGGCGCTCTCCCATCTGAGCTATGGCCCCGCCCGGCGAAGTCTAGTTCGCCGCTACGCCGCGCTGAGCAGCTCTCCCGCGACCCGGTCGGTGGCGTCGCCGACGCCGCCGAGCAGCCTGCGCGAGAGCTGGGCGCGGCGGAAGTACAGCGGCGCGTCGTGCTCCCACGTCGCGCCGATCCCGCCGTGGACCGAGATCATCGCCCGGCTCGCGTAGTCCAGCGCGTGGCCGCCGGCCGAGCGCGCGGCGTTCGCCGCCAGCGCGAACTCGTCGGGCTTGTCGACGTAGGCCCAGCCCGCGTAGAGCAGCAGCGCGTAGGCGTTCTCGCGCAGCCGCAGCACCTCGGTGAGGCTGTGCTTGACGGCCTGGTAGGAGCCGATCGCCCGCCCGAAGGTGAAGCGCTCCTTCGCGTACGCCACCGACACCGACAGCGCGGTCTCGACCGCGCCCAGCGACTCGGCGGCGATCAGCGTCTGCGCGAGATGCCAGGAGCGCGCGAGGTCCTCGGAGCCGACGCCGTCGAGCACGTCGCCCGCGGCGCCGTCGAAGCTCACGTGCCCGAGCGAGCGCGTCGCGTCGTAGCGCGTGACGGTCTCGACCGAGACCGAAGCCGAGCCCGAAGCCGCGCCCGCATCGACGGCAACCGCCACCGGCGACCCGTCATCCGCCCGCGTCGCCACGACGACGAACATGTCGGCGCCGGGCGCATCCGGCACCCACGCGACGCTGCCGCTCAGCGTGCCGTCCGCCGCGAGCACCGGCGCGTCGACGCGCACCGAGCCCGACGGCGGCTCGACCGTCCAGCGGTCGTCGAGGTCGCCCGGCGGCTGCGCGGCGACGAAGCACGCCCGCACGTCGCCCTCGGCGACCGCGCCCACGCGCGAGTCCCCGGCCCGGTCGAGCAGCTCCGACGCGGGCAGGTGCCCGAGCAGCTCGATCCCCGCCAGCACCCGCCCGGCCTCGACCATGACGAGCATGGCCTCGAACGCGCTCAGCCCGGCGCCGCCGGCCTCCTCGCCGACGAGCAGCCCGGCCCAGCCGGCCTCGCGCGCGGTCGGCCACAGGTCCGGCAGCGCGGACGGGTCCTCCAGGGCGTCGCGGGCCGCCGCCACCGTCTTCACGCGCGACAGCGCGTCGCCCGCGGCATCGCGCAGGAAGGTCTGCTCGTCGGTCAGCTCGAGGTTCATGACGCCACCGCCGAGCGCTCCTTGGCGCGCAACTCGCTGAACGGTATGCCCTTGTCCAGCCGCGGCTCGGGCGGCAGGCCGAGCACGCGCTCGCCGATCGTGTTGCGCAGGATCTCCTCCGTCCCGCCCGCCGACTTCAGGCCCGGCAGGAACGAGATCATGTAGGCCCACTCGCTGTCCTCGTCGAGCGCGGCCGGTCCGAGCACGTCGGCGATGAGATCGCCCGCCTCGATCGCCGAGCGCACCGTCGTGACCTTCGCCAGGCCCGCCTCCGGCCCCGGGATCTGGCCCTGCTGCAGCGCGCTGAGCATCCGGTAGCCGGCGAACTTCACCGCGAGCAGCTCGACGCACAGCTCGCCGAGGCGGCGGCGCACCTCGGGGTCGCGGCGGGCGTGCTCGTCGGTGGCGATCGCCGCGGCGTAGCGCTCGGGCCGGTAGCCCAGCCCCTCGGACCCCAGCCCGATCGTCAGTCGCTCGAACATGAGCGTCGTCAGCGCTGTGCCCCAGCCGTTGCCGACGCCGCCGCAGACCGCGTCGGCGTCGAGCGCGACGTCGTCGAAGAAGACCTCGTTGAACTCGGCCTCGCCGGAGATCTGGCGCAGCCCGCGGATCGTCACGCCCTCGGCGTCCATCGGCACGATGAACATCGTCAGGCCCTTGTGCTTGGGCACGTCGGCGTCGGTCCGCGCGAGCAGCAGCCCGTGGGCGGCGAAGTGCGCGTTCGTCGTCCACACCTTCTGCCCCGACAGGCGCCAGCTGCCATCGCTCTGCAGGACCGCGCGCGCCTGCACCGCCGCGAGGTCCGAGCCGGCCGCGGGCTCGGAGAAGAGTTGGCACCAGACCTCGTCGCCGTGGAGCATCGGCCCGAGGTAGCGGCTCTTCTGCTCGTCGCTTCCGTGGGCGATGATCGTCGGGCCGAGCATCCCGACGCCGATGACGTCGAGCACGTTGGGCACGCCGGCACGGGCGATCTCCTGCCCGACGATGACGTGCTCGATCGGCCCGAGACCCTGGCCGCCGAGCTCGACGGGCCACGTCACCCCCGCGAGGCCGGCCGCCGCGAGCTTGCCCTGCCAGACGCGCCGGGCGTCGACGTAGGCCGGATCGTCCTCGTCCTGCGCGGCCGGAGCCTCGTCCTTGTGCTCGTCCAGCCAGGCGCGCACCTTCGCGCGGTACTGCGCCTGCTCGGGAGTGTCGTTGAGATCCACGGACGTCGCTCCTTTGTGCCTTGGCTGACTGGCCAGTCGGGACCGGGGACGATACAGGGGCCGCCGCCCTCGGCGGGCGGGTCGGGCGTCAGTGCGTGCGCGCCGCGGCGGAGCCCGCGGGGCCCTGGCCCCCGCCGGGGGCGGTGGCGGCGACGAGCGCGTCGAGCGGCCGCCAGAACGCGCGCTGCGCCGCGCCGTCGAACCGCCGCGGCGCGCTGTGGTCGTCGACGCCGTCGTCGGTGACGATCCGCAGCGTCGCGTCGGCGCTCCTCGCGCCCGCCACGATCCGCCGCGCGGTGACCCTGCCGACGGAGGTGTCGCGCTCGCCCGCGAGCGCGAGCACGCGGGTGCCGGGCGCGATCGCGCCGAGGTCGGCGGACGGGATCGGCACCGCCAGGTGGCGCAGCCGGCGGCCGGGGTACACGCTCAGCACGGCGGCCGGCGCGGGCAGGCCGTTGCCCGCCGCCACGGCCGCGTAGTCGGCGGCCAGGGCTCCGCCGGCGGAGTGCCCGGCCACGACGAGGCGGCGCGGGTCGACCCGGACGACGTCCAGCGCCGAGCGCACGCCGGCGAGGACGTTCTCCAGCGGCGCGATCGTGTCGTAGGCGGGCCTGGTCTGGTAGGCCGGGTAGATGACCGTCGCGCCCTCGCGGACGAGATGCCCGATCCAGGCTCCGTAGCGCGCCGGATCGATCGCGACCCAGCCGTGCAGGAACACGACGACGGGCCCCGGTCGCGCGGCCGTCCCCGGCGTGCGGAAGATCGCTGCGCCCTGGGCTCCATCGCCGACGTCGATGCGCTCGGCGCCCCTGGGGACGTAGCCGCCCGCGGATGGGGTCGCGGCCTCCTCCGGCGGCTCGAGCGCCTGCGGCGCCGGCTGTGGCGCGGCCGGCTCTGGCGCGACCGGCTGCGGCGCGGCCTCCCCCGGAGCGGCGGGCGCCTGCGCAGCGGCCGGCGCCGGCGCCGGAGCGACGGGCGGCGGTGCCCCGACCGGCGGACGCGCCGCGGCGATGCC
Source organism: uncultured Solirubrobacteraceae bacterium (assembly GCA_963769555.1). GTDB lineage: Bacteria > Actinomycetota > Thermoleophilia > Solirubrobacterales > Solirubrobacteraceae > CADCVQ01. The sequence goes on from CAVYMD010000003.1 coordinate 466,653, forward strand.
GGCCGGTTGCGGCGCCGCCGGCGACGCGGGCGGACTCTCCGCGTGCTGGCCGAGCACGGCGGAGGCGAGCACGCCGAGCACGACGAGGACGGGGATGAAGACGAGCACGAGCAGGACGCGGATCGGCCGGCGCCCGGCTCCGCTCAGGCCGCCGCCGCGCGCGCTGCGGTCACGTCGTCCGAGGAAGAGGCCCATGCGCGATCAGGGTACGAGGCCGCCGCGCCGATTGCGCGGCCACTGCGGCCCGCGCCGGCGATGGCCGCCACGGCCCGCCCCGGCCACCGCGGCCGCCGGCCATCGCCCGCGCGCCGGCGATGGCCGCCACGGCCCGCCCCGGCCACCGCGGCCGCCGGCCATCGCCCGCGCGCCGGCGACGCCCACCACGGCCCGCCCCGGCCATGGCGCCCGCCGGCCACCACGGCCGTCGGCCACCGCCGACGTCACTCGCGCTCGCGCGCGCGAGGCAGGCCCGCCGCCGAGACCCAAACGCGGACCGCCGCGCGCCCGGCGCCTCCGGCGCTGCGAGTCAGGAACGCCGCCGCTGGTCGGGTCCCGCGGAGCCCGATTCGCAGCGGTCGAGGAACAGGTCGAGGATCGCATGCATCGCCGTCAGCTCGGTGGCCGCGTCCTGCAGGCGCTCGCGCCCCGCCGGCGTGAGCTCGTAGATGCGCCGGTCCGGGCCGCCCGAGGAGGACTGCCAGGTGGAGCACACGAGCCCGCCCTGCTCGAGCGCTCGCAACGCCCTGTAGAGCCGCCCGGGGTCGTCGCGGCTGAAGCCCAGCGGGCGCAGTCGCTCACGCAGGTCGTAGCCGTGGGACGGGCTCTCGTGCAGCAGCAGCAGCAGGCACGGGCGCAGGAAGTTCTTGGGCAGGACGTGGCTTGCCAGGTCGGTATCCACGGCCATGCCGTCACCGTACTAGAGCCGGTCGCGGAAGGATCCGCCGACCGCTCCTGTATGCGGCGTCGAAAAATTCTTAACAGAAGCTAAGAGCGGCTGCAAAGCAGGCATTTCGCACCCCCCGGAACGGCCCCCGGGACCCCCCGGGGGCGGGGTCGCTAGACATTCCGGCCCGCGGTGTACTAGTGTCGCGCCCAGAACCGGCTGGGTCGGGGCAGAGGGAGACGTACCGGGACCCGGAATCGGAGTCATTAGGGAGCGAGCAACCGACTCGCCGTGGCATTGCCCACGTCGCTTCGGGAGCGCACAACAGAGGGGAGCCACAGTGCTTATACGGCCAGGCGCATCGGCGCCGCAACGGTGGAGTGATCCGTGCCAGCGCTAAAGAGAAAGCCGAAGTCCCCCCAGGTTGCGGGTGGCATCACGGCCGGCAGCGGTTCGACACGTCCCAGCGGCGCCTCGGGCGGCGTGCAGGGCGTCAACGTCATCATCCTGGTGCTGGTCGCAGCGTCGGTCACGATCGCGGCGGCCCTGCTCGCCGAAACCGTCAACACCGCGCGGGCGATCGATTCGAAGGCCAAGAGCATTCGCGACACCGGTATCGGCATCAACACCGCGACCGACTCCATCGCACAGCTCGTCAAGACCAACCGGATCGCGACCTCGATCCTCAACACGGCTGATCCGCTCGCTCCCGCGCTGACGAAGATCGTCGCCCGCGCGCGCTCGATCAACAACGACGCGACCTCGATCGACAGCCTCGCGAGCACGATCCTCTCGACGGCCGGCACGATCAACACGAGCGCCACGACGATCAACGGCGTCGCCGGCACGATCAACAACACCGCGGGCGCGATCAACGGCACCGCGAAGTCGATCGACGGCGTCGCAGGCGGCATCAACAGCATCGCCGGCACGATCAACCGGACGGCCAAGAGCATCAACACCACGGCCGGCCCGGGTGCAGGCATCCTCGGCATCGCGCGCATCATCGACGGCGACGCCGCGACGATCGTGCGGGGTCTGACGCGCACGCTCGAGATCGCCAGGGGCATCAAGTCCGACTCCGGCGACATCCTCAGCGACGCCGTCCAGATCAAGGACACCGCGGCATGCATCGACGTCAACGCCAACACGGGCACTCCGAAGGCCCCGCGCGCTGACTGCAAGGACCTCGACGATCCGCAGAGGCCTACGCGATGAGCCACCCGACGACGAACAACAAGAGCATCTCCAGGAGGATCCCGTGCAGCGAGGCATAGCAACAGATCTCCGCTGGACCTGGATCTTCGGCACGATCCTGATCCTGGTCGTGGTCGTGGTCATCGGATTCCTGTCCGGTATCACGAGCGCACTGAACTCGATCGACAAGGCGCTCGGCACGACCGACTCGGTCCTGACGGACGTGGGCGGCGAGGCCGATCCGCTCCCCAGCTACGTCCAGAAGATCAACGCCAACCTGACGAGCATCGACAAGGCCCTCAAGCCGATCCCGAACCAGGCCGGCGCGATCCTTGCGTCGCTGACCTCGATCAACGCGTCGACGGGTCGCGTCAACGCCGCGCTCGGCAGCACCTCGAGCTCGCTGTTGAACACGTCGAGCTCGCTCGTCAACACGACGGGCACGCTGCAGACGATCTCGGGCTCGCTGGTCAACACCTCGAACTCGCTCAAGGGCACGACGGGCGTCCTGCGGACGATCCTCAGCTCCCTGCGCGACACCTCGGGCGTGCTGGTCACGGTCGACAGCCGCGTGAAGGCCATCAACAGGCAGCTCCGCCTCGCGCGCTCTGCGCAGAGCGAGGGTACGGCTGCGGTCATCCCGCTCGTCACGAGCATCAACGGCGCCTCGGACGCCGGCGGCCTGGCCGGGATCCTGGCCGACACGAACAAGATCAACTCTGGTCTGACGGATGCGCATGCTCACCTGACGAGCATCTGCAACTCGCCGGCCATCCAGGCACTGGCGGGACTGTCGGCGAACGCCGGGCGGTGCTAGCAACTCATGTTGCGTGACATCCTCAGCGGAGCACGGGGCATGTCGCCCGTCGTGCTCGTGGTCCTGATCGCGTGGGCGCTGCTCTCGGTGATGTTCCTCACCGGGACGCTGCTCGCCGCGCGATCGATCGACCGCTCAGTCGCAGTCATCAAGCCAGAGGTGGATGAGATCGGGGAAGATGCCGTCTTCATCCGCCAGGCCAAGACGATCCAGGAGACGTCGGCGAAGATCGACAAGGCGGCGGCTCCCCTCTCGGGGAGCCTCGCCACCACCCTCCAGGTCGCCAGCAAGGGGATCGACCCCAAGCTGAAGTCCATCCTCGGCAAGGTGCATCAGATCAACTCGGTGGCCGGCGAGATCAACGGGACGGTGCTGTCGATCGGCAGCACCGTCGACGGGATCTTCGGCAACGCGAGCTCGATCAACACCACGGTCAAGGCCATCGGGCGCAAGGGCGGGACGATCCTGCGGTCGGCACGGGAGATCAACGGGAGCGCTCGGAACATCCTCTCGAGCGGCAACTCGATCCTGAGCCGCGTCAACAGCATCGACAAGGCGGTCGCGACGATCGTCACCGACCTGGCGACTCCGGTCGACGAGGGCGTCGTCCTCATCAAGAAGGACTTCGTCGGCATCGACGAGAACGTCGGGCGTACGGGCCGGGGCGGCGCGTTCGGGTCGCACATCGTCGGTCACGCGAACAGCATCGACTGCTCCGCGGGCGTGAATCTCGGCACCGTCGGCACGCTGCTCGGTGTCGTGGGCCTGTCCGGTTCGGGCAGCTTCGGCGGATCGGGGTGCAAGCCATGATGGCCGGCACCTACACCGACTGGTACATCGGCCTCGGGCTGTCGTTCATCGTGATCGTGGTGGTGGTCATCATCGTGGCCATCATCCTCACGATGGCGGCCCGGATCGCCGACCAGGCCTCTCAGGCCGACGCAGGCGTCGACGTCGTCCGGGCTCAGTCGACGAGCCTCTCCGACGGCGTCGACAAGGTCAACGACTCGGCGGTCCGGATCCTTCACATGGCCCGGGCCCTGCGGAAGGTGGCGGTGGGCAAATGAGCGGATCCGTGATCGCAGCAGCTGACACACATGCCGCGTGGCAGATCGTCCTCGGAATGGGCGCGGTCGTGCTCGTCGTGGTGATCATCCTCATGATGCTCCTGCTGAGCCTCGTGAAGGACATCCAGGCGAGCGTCGCGAGCCTGCTGGAGACCGCGGGCATCGTGGCGTCGCAGACGGCGAACATCCCGAAGCTGGCCGCCACGCCGCCGGTCCTGAACCTGATCATCGAAGAGGCGATCATCCAGGACGGCTACATGAACGCGCTCACCGACGGCTACACGGCTGCGGGGGAGAGGGTATGAGCACCGAACTCATGATCATCCTGAGCATGCTCGAGCCGGCCCTGCTGGTCGTCATCCTCGCGGTCGCGCTGACGATGGTCGCCAAGCGTCTGGAGATCATCTCCGACGGCCTTGGCACCCTCGGCGGGGCGCTGGCGACGGTGGAGTCCCAGCACCTCCGGCCGCTGTTCAAGCTCGTGGGCGACGTCAACGGGCCGCTGAAGATCATCGTCGACACGCTGCCGGTGATCGCGGGCAAGGCCCGCCTCGTCGTGCGCAAGGCAACGGGGGGCTGATCGATGGCTGACGCAGCACTCTGGATCATGGTCGTCATTCTGGCCCTGGTCATCGTGGTCCTCATCGGTCTGCTCAAGCGCGTCCTCTCGGCCGCTACGAGCATCCCGCCGAAGATCGACGCGATCGCGGGCGTGGCAGCGGCAGCGTCGCGGGACCTCGACGCCGTCGCCGTCCTGCTCACGACGCAGGGCTACATCAAGTCGATCAAGAACTCGGTCCTCGACTACGGCGGCTCCCTGAACGCTGCCCTTCCGGACTACTAGGAGGGTCTCGTGGAAATCCAGGTAGCCATCATCATCCTGCTGGTCACCGTGATCATCGCCACGCTGGCGATCTTCCTGATCGCGACGATCATCCAGCTGTTCAAGATCAACTCGGGACTGAGCGTCGTTCTTCCCTTGGTCGGGCAGATCGTGACCAAGACGAACCCGGTCAACCCCGTCGTCGACGACATCAACGCGAACCTCGTCGTCACGCGCGACGCGCTCGAGAACCTCATGTGGAAGAAGGCGGGCCCGGACTCCGCGGGCCTCGTCGAGTCGCTCTTCCCCGGTGAGGGCGCGAAGTTCCTGCGTCGCACGAACCGCAGCGGCAAGGTCGTCAACGTGGGAACGGTCTACACCCGCGGTGTCGGCATCCTCGCCGGCCTGGGTCGCGGCGCGCCGATCGGCGCCGCGCACGCCAAGGGCCCGGCGGTTCGCGACGCGAGGTACTCGACGACCGAGGTCGCCAAGCTGTACCCGGCGCCCCCGGATCGTCGTGATCCCAGCCGGAACATCCCGAAGTCGCCGGTCATCGGCAAGGATCCCGTGCACAGCCCGTACGAGTCCGCTCTGACGCCCGGCACGCGCTCGCGCGATGCTCAGGGGCAGAAGATCGACACGCCGCCGTCTGCGCCGGCGGCTCCCACGGGCAAGATCGGCGTCGCGCCCGTGACAGGTCCTTCGGGTCCGTCGCAGACGACGGAGCCGCCGCCGGCCTCTCCGGGCGGCAGGCTGTCTGCCAAGGGCTCGCGGCCCTGGGAGCGCTGAGCACTGACAAAGAGTCCGGCTTCGGCCGGACTCTTTTCTCAGTCTGGGCACCGTGAACAGAAAATGGCTGGTCGGCGGCGTGGCGGGGCTTCTCGCCATCGCCGCCGTCCTTGCACTCGTCGTCGGAGGCCTCGTCGGCCGCAGCATCGTTCCGTCGCCCGCGCCGGAGCGACCGGCGACCACGCGCTTCACCGACACGCTCACCGACATCTCGATCGCCTATCCGGCGTCGTGGAAGCGCTTCGAGGCGTCCGACCAGGCCGTGCGCATCCGGGCGGCCTCGCCGGACAAGGTGGGCTCGCTGAGCGTCAGCGTGCGTCGCTCGGGACTCACCGAACCGGTGACCGCCGAGACGCTTCCCATCGTCCGTCCGCTCACCGACGACCTCCTGCGCGTCGACCAGCGCACGGCGACGATCGGCGAACCGGTCGCGGTGAACCTCGGCGGGCTGCCGGGTTACCGCTACACCTACACCTTCCGGGCGGACGCGGGCGGGCGGGGCGCCCACATCCACTACTTCCTCTTCAAGGACGACCGGATCGTGCAACTCGTGCTCCAGGCGCTCCCGGCAGAACGGCTCGGATCGCTGCAGTCCACGTTCGACCAGATCGCCCGCACGTTCCGCGGCCGGCGCGACTGACGGCGAGCGCCGCTGGCAGCCAGCGGTTCATCGGCCGTTCATCGGGCCGACCAGCGGCCGACATCGCCTCGACCTAGCCTCCGGGTCGGAGGACCCTCGAGTGCAAAGGCGGTGCGCTGATGGCGACGACGACCCACGATGCGATGTACCGGACGATCGGGGGCGAGGCTGGGATCGCCCGCGTCGTCGACCACTTCTACGAGCGGCTGTGGGCCGATCCGCAGCTGACGTCGTACTTCGCGGGCATCGACCGCGAACGGCTCAAGCACCACCAGCGCCAGTTCCTCACGTTCGCCCTCGGCGGGGGCATCGACGCCTACGAGGGCCGGGCGCTCACGTCCGCCCACGCGGACCTGCACATCACCGACGAGGCGTTCAGCCGGGTGGCCTGGCACCTGACGGCCACGCTCGAGGAGCTCGACGTGGACCGCCCGCTCGTCATGATCATCAACGGCTTCGTAGAGGGCGCCCGCCGCCAGGTCGTGACCTGAGCGGCGGGGCGAGCCCTACCCGGACGTAGAACCGCCAGACGCCCAAGAGCGCGCCCTCGTTCGTCGGTGCAGCGGCTCAACCGCCGATCTGGGACATCGTGCGATCCGGTTGGCGGAAGCCAGGATCGTTGACGCGGTGCTTGAGCTCCTTGCGCCAGACGGCGTCGCGGACGACCTCGCGCAGCTCGTCGTCGGAGACCCCCGCGCGCATCGGCGTTCGCAGGTCCGTCTCGTGCAGGCTGAACAGGCATGTGCGCAGCTTGCCCTCCGCCGTGATGCGGATGCGGTCGCAGTCGCCGCAGAACGGCTCTGAGAGCGGGTTGATGAAGCCGATCCTGCCCTGGCCGTCGGCGAAGCGGTAGACCCGGGCGGTCGCGCTGGGCTCGCGCGGCTCGGCCTCGAGCGGATAGACCTCGTGGATCGCCTGGCGGATCTCGTCGCCGGTGAGCACGAGGCTCGGATTCCAGGAATGGTCGGCGTCCAGCGGCATGAACTCGATGAAGCGCACCTCGTACGGATGGGTCCGCGCGAACTCCGCCATCGGCAGGATCTCGGTCTCGGTGAAGCCGCGCATGCCGACCGCGTTGATCTTGATCGGGTGCGCCTCGGGGAAGCCGGCCAGCACCTCGAGGCCGCGCAGCACGCGCGGCAGCGCGTCGCGGCGGGTCATCTCGAAGAAGCGGTCGCGCTGCAGCGAGTCGATGGACACGTTGAAGCGGTTGATCCCGGCCTCGACGAGCGCGGCGGCGTCGCGCTCCAGCAGAAATCCGTTGGTCGTGACGCTGAGATCCTGCACGCCCGGCACGGCGGCGAGCAGTGCGGCCAGCCGGGGGAACTCGCGCCGCACGAGCGGCTCGCCGCCGGTCAGGCGCACGTCGTGCACGCCCATCGAGGCGAGCACCGCCACGAGCCGCTCGATTTCCTCGAAGCTCAGCACGGCATCGCGCTCGAGCCAGGGCAGGCCCTCGGCGGGCATGCAGTACTGGCAGCGGAAGTTGCAGCGGTCGGTCACCGAGACGCGCACGTCCCGGATGCGCCGGTCGTGCCCGTCGCGCAGCGGCTCAATCTTGCTCATCACGCCTCCATGTACCCGATCGCCCGCCACTCTTCGCAAGCAACTCCACTCGCTCGATGACGACGCCGCGTTCGATCCCCTTGACCATGTCGTAGATGCACAGCGCGCCCGCGGCGCAGCCGACCATCGCCTCCATCTCAACTCCGGTGCGCGCACGGACGCGCGCGGTCACGGTCACGACGACCGTCCCCGCGGCGGCGTCGACGTCGACGTCCACGTCGACCCCGTCGAGCGGCAGCGTGTGGGCGAGCGGGATCAACTCGTCGGTGCGCTTCGCCGCCTGGATCGCGGCCAGGCGCGCCGTGCCGATGACGTCGCCCTTCGGCGCGTCGCCGGCGGCGACGGCGGCCGCGGTCGTCGGCGTCATGCGCACGACGGCGCGCGCGCTGGCCTCGCGGTCGGTCTCCGGCTTGGCGCCGACGTCGACCATTCGGGCTCGCCCGTCCTCGTCGAGATGGGTCAGAAGTTCACTGCTCATGATGTGCGCTGCAGGCGCGTCCCCGGTAGATCCCCTGGGTTGCCACCGTAGCGAACCCGGGGCACGGGCACGGACCGCGAGTTCCCGGCGCGAGCGTCGAGGCGCCCCGTGCGAGAGCGCGAGCGCGCCGGGTTTGTCACCCGATCGGCGATTGCTACGTTAGGAATGCGGCGACCAGCCGAGTGAACGAAGCAGGAGGAGGACGCGCCATGGCGGAGATGTCCGACACGACGGAGAAGCTCATCTGCCTGTACCCAGGGTGTGAGCGCGAGGCGGTCGAGTCGCCGCGCAAGGCCGACAATCCCAAGCGCCAGGGCCCGCCCCCGCGCTACTGCGATCTGGAGGAGCACAACATCGCCTCCACGCATCTCGAGCTCAAGCGCCTCGAGGCCGAAGGGCAGTCGGCCGAGTCGGCCTGACCCGGCGCGCGCGGGGCCGCTCAGCTCCATCGCGTGCCCATGTGGACGAAGCGCTCCGCGGGGACGCCGCCCCCGCGGGCGAGCATCGCGCGCGTCGCCTCCGGCATCGTGACGAAGTGATGCAGCGCGTCGGCCGAGGCCGTGCGCAGCTCGGGTCGCAGCATGCTCAGGTACCACAGCGCCGAGATCGGCGTGCCGCGCACGTCGAGCTCGACGAGCGCGCCGCGCTCGAGCTCGTCGCGGACGGTGTGCGCGATCGCCAGCGTGACGCCGCGCCCTGAGGCCGCCTGCGCGAGCGCCGCGGCGAAGTTCGGGTAGCTGCGGGTACGCCGCGGCGCGATCGACTGGCGCGCGAGGAACGCGCCCGTGTCGGTGGAGCGCTCGTTCTCGAAGGGGCCCAGCAGCCAGGGCGTGCTCACGAGCGCGGCCGGGGCGAGCCCCTTCGACGACGACAGCGTGTGGCCCGGCGCGGCGACGACGACGAGCCCGTAGCGCAGAAACGGCTGGGAGACCATCGCCGGCACGTCGATGCGCTCGGTGACCGGCGGGCCGAGCGTGATGTCGGCGGCGCGGTCGGCGAGCAGCGCGGCGAGGTCCTCGCGGCGCGCGACCTGCAGGTCGACCTCGATCTCCGGATGGCGGCGCGTGAACGCGCTGAGCAGCGGGCCGGCCGCGAACTCCGCGAACGGCGGCGTCGCCGCGACGCGCAGCGTGCGCTTCTCGGAGTCGGCCTCGCGGACCGCCCGGCGCGTCTCCTCGGTGAGGTCGAGGATCTCGCTCGCGGCGCTCGCCAGGCGACGACCGCCGGGCGTCAGCTCGATCACCCCGCCCGACCGGACGTAGAGCTTGTCGCCGAGCTCTCGGCGCAGCGCGCCCACCGCCGCGGAGACCGCCGGCTCGGAGACCTCGAGCGCGCGGGCGGCGGCCTTGACGGACCCCAGTCGCGCGACGGTCATAAAGGAACGTAGCTGCGAGAGAGTCAATTAAGCGATCGGTTCATCTCGTTTGCATCCGCGATCGTAGCGTGCATAGGATCGCCGCCGGACCACTTTCGGAGGAGAGGAGCGTCACACCTTGGCAATGCAGACCCCAGCGCCCTGCGACTACTCGCGGGCGACTAGCGTCGACGACGCCATAGCGCAGCTGGAGCGCTTGGGCGGCAACGCTCGCATCCTGGCCGGCGGTTACAGCCTCATCCCGATGATGAAGCTCCGCCTCGCCAACCCCGGTCACGTGATCGACATCAACCCGCTCGAGCCGGAGCTGAGCTACATCCGCAAGGAGGGCAACGAGATCCGCATCGGGGCGCTGACGCGTCACGTCAACATGCTCGAGTCCGAGCTCCTCGCCCGCACCTTCCCGGACATCTTCCGCGAGGCCGAGGCCGTGCTCGCCGACCCGGTCGTCCGCAACCGCGGCACGATGGGCGGCTCGCTCTGCCAGTCCGATCCGGCCGAGGACCTGTCGGGCGTCGTCGTGGCGCTCAAGGGGCGGGCGGTCCTGCGCGGTCCCGGTGGCGCCGAGCGCGTCGTCGGCATGGAGGAGTTCCACATCGGCCCGTACATGACGGCCGTGCAGCCGACGGAGATGCTCATCGAGGTCCGCTTCGACATCCAGCCCGGCTTCGGTGGAGCGCACGAGAAGGTCGAGCGGCGTGCCGGCGACTTCGCGATCGTGGCCGCGTCGGCGGGGCTCAGCATCCAGGGCGGCGTCATCAGGTCCGCGGGTGTGGCGTGCAGCGCGGTGGGTCCGACCACGATGCACATCGAGCGCGCCGAGCAGGCTCTCGTCGGCCAGGCGCCGTCCGAGCAGCTCTTCCAGCAGGCGGGCGAGATGGCGTCCGCCGACTGCTCGCCCAACAGCGACGGCCGGGGTCCGGCCGACTACAAGCGGGCCGTCGCAGGGGTCCTCACCACTCGTGCCCTCAGCCGCGCCGCGGCGACGGCCCTGCGCTAAGGAGCTTTCAGCACATGATCGTCAACATCTCGATCAACGGCCAGGTGCACTCGCACGACGTCGAGCCGCGCCTGCTGCTGGTCCACTTCATCCGCGAGTACGCGGAGCTGCACGGCACCCACTGGGGCTGTGACACATCCAACTGCGGCATCTGCATCGTCCTCATGGACGACCCCAACAGCGAGCAGCCGCCCTACCCGGTCAAGTCGTGCACGATGCTCGCGGCGATGGCCGAGGGCTACGAGATCACGACCGTCGAGGGCATGGCCAAGCCGGACGGCACGCTGGACCCGATCCAGCAGGGCTTCCACGAGATGCACGCCCTGCAGTGCGGGTTCTGCACCCCCGGAATGATGGCGACGGGGCGCTGGCTCATCGAGCGTCACCCGAACCCGACGCAGATGACCGACCACGAGATCCGCGACGGCATCTCGGGGAACCTGTGCCGCTGCACGGGCTACGACAACATTCTCAAGGCGATTCGGTGGGCGGCTGCCTACATCGAGGAGCACCCCGAGTCGGCTAGGACAGCGAGGTAACCCGAATGGCAACTGTTGAGACAGGCCCCGGCCGTCACCCCAACTGGTACGCACACGCCACCGGCGACGCGTTCGGCAAGATCGCCGACGCGCCGATCGGCTTCGGCCACATGAAGCGCAAGGAGGACGCGCGCTTCATCCGCGGCCTCGGCGACTACATGGACGACGTGCGCCTGCCGGGCATGGTGCACGGAGCGATCCTCCGCTCGCCGTACGCCCACGCGCGCATCAACTCGATCGACACCTCCGCGTGCCTCGCGCATCCGAAGGTCGCCGCCGTCGTCATCGCCAAGGACCTCGAGACGCTGGGCCTGGCGTGGATGCCGACGATCTCCTACGACACGCAGGCCGTGCTCGCGGGCGACAAGGTGCGCTTCCACCTCCAGGAGGTCGCGTTCGTCATCGCGACCGACGCCTACGCGGCTCAGGACGCACTGCAGCTCATCGACGTCGACTACGACGTGCTGCCGGCGATCGTCAACTGCCGCAAGGCGCTCGACCCGGACGCCCCGCTCATCCGCGACGACAAGGTCGGCCAGACCGACAACCTGGCGAGCCCGCTCTGGGAGGCCGGCGACAAGGCGACCTGCGACCGCGTGTTCGCCGAGGCCGACGTCGTGGCCAAGCGGACGATCCTCGACCCGCGCAGCCACCCGTGCCCCATGGAGACGTGCGGCATGGTCGCCGACATGAACCCGGCGACCGGTCAGCTGAACATCTACAACGGCAACCAGGCGCCGCACGCGCACCGCACGGTGTACGCGCAGGTGGCGGGTCTGCCCGAGCAGAACATCCGGATCCTCTGCAACGACATCGGCGGCGGCTTCGGCAACAAGGTGCCGGTCTACCCGGGCTACGTCTGCGCGATCGCCGGTTCGATCGTCGCCGGCGCTCCGGTGAAGTGGATCGAGGACCGCTCGGAGAACCTCGCCTCGACGGGCTTCGCTCGCGACTACCTCATGTACAGCGAGATGTGCTCGAAGAACGGCAAGATCACGGGGCTGCGCGTCGACACGATCGCCGACCACGGCGCGTTCGACTCGACCGCGCAGGCGACGAAGTTCCCGGCCGGCTTCTTCCACATCGTCACGGGGTCCTACGACCTCGACGGCGCGCACTGCCAGGTCAAGGCCGTGTACACCAACAAGGCGCCCGGCGGGGTCGCGTACCGCTGCTCGTTCCGCATCACCGAGGCCGTGTACCTCGTGGAGCGGATGGTCGACGCGCTCGCGATGGAGATGAACGTCGACCCGGTCGAGCTGCGCATGCGCAGCTTCATCCGGGCCGACCAGTTCCCGTACGAGACGGCGACCGGCTGGGTCTACGACTCGGGCGACTACCACAAGGCCATGAAGCTCGCGATGGAGATCGCGGACTACGACGGCCTGCGCCGCGAGCAGCAGGAGAAGCTCGCCAAGGGCGAGATGATGGGCATCGGCGTCTCCTTCTTCACGGAGGGCGTCGGCGCCGGTCCGCGGCGGCACATGGACATCCTCGGCCTGGCGATGAACGACGGCGCCGAGCTGCGCGTCCATCCGTCGGGCAAGGCCGTCGTCTCGCTGTCGGCGCAGACGCAGGGCCAGGGCCACGAGACGACGTTCGCGCAGATCGTCGCCGAGGAGCTCGGCATCTCGCCGAACGAGATCATGGTCCGCCACGGCGACACCGACAAGACGCCGTACGGCCTGGGCACGTACGGCAGCCGCTCGACGCCGGTCTCCGGCGGCGCGGTCGCGGTCGTGTCGCGCAAGGTGCGCGACAAGGCCCGGCAGTTCGCGGCGCTCATGCTCGAGACGCGCGCCGAGGACCTGGCGTGGGAGAAGGGCCGCTGGTTCGTGCGAGGCGACCCGGAGCGCGGCGCGACGATCGAGGCGATCGCCGAGTACGCGTACAGCGCCACCAACCTGCCCGAGGGGCTGGAGGGCGGCCTGGACGCCAACGCCGTGTACGACCCGCCCAACCTGACGTACCCCTTCGGGGCGTACATCTCGGTGGTCGACGTCGATCCCGGCACGGGCAAGGTCCACATGCGCCGCTTCATCGCGGTCGACGACTGCGGCGTGCGGATCAACCCGATGGTCGTCGAGGGCCAGATCCACGGCGGCCTCGTCGAGGGCATCGGCCAGGCGCTCATGGAGATCATCTCGTTCGACGAGCAGGGCAACTGCCTGAACGCGTCGTTCATGGACTACCTCCTGCCGACGGCGCTCGAGTGCCCGGAGCACGGCTTCGAGCTCGGCGAGACCGTCACGCCGTGCCCGCACCACCCGATCGGCGCCAAGGGCGTCGGCGAGAGCCCGTGCGTCGGGTCCCCGCCGTGCATCGCAAACGCCGTCGTCGACGCCCTGCACAAGGCGAAGGGGATCAAGCACATGGACATCCCGTGCTTCCCCGCGCGCGTGTGGGCGGCGATGAACGGAAACGCGCAGCCACCACAGTGAGAACGGACGCGCTGGCGCGGCGAGCTGAAGAGCTCGCCGCGCAGGGCGCGGCCTTCGCGACCGCGACCGTCGTACGCGCCCAGCGCCCGACGAGCGCGCACGCCGGAGACGTCGCCCTGATCACGAGCGATGGCAGGATCGAGGGCTTCGTCGGCGGCATCTGCGCGGAGCACAGCGTGCGCCTGTTCGCCTGGACGGCGATGAAGTCCGGCGAGCCTGTGCTGCTGCGCATCCTTCCCGAGGTGAGCGACGACATGAAGGCGAGCCTCGGACAGCAGGAGGACGGTGCCGTCACCGTGGAGAACACGTGCCTGTCGGGCGGCGCGATCGAGATCTTCCTCGAGCCGACGCTGCCGACCCCGCGGGTGAACGTCGTCGGCTCCAAGCCGATCGCCGCCGCGCTCGAGCGGCTCGGGCCCGAGCTGGACCTCGAGATCGCCGCCGTCGGCGACAACCCGCCCGAGCTGCGCGAGGGCGACCTGGGCATCGTCGTCGCCGCGCACGGCAAGGGCGAGCTCGAGGCCATCCGCGCCGCCCTCGACGCCGAGCTTCCGTACATCGGCCTCGTCGCGAGCCCCAAGCGCGGCGCCGCGGTGCTGCAGGAGCTGCGCGACGCCGGCGTCCCGGCGACGCAGGTCGAGCGCATCGACTGCCCCGCCGGCCTGGACATCGGCGCCAAGACGCCCTCCGAGGTCGCCATCTCGATCCTCGCGCGGCTCGTCGAGACGCGCCACGGCGGCAGCTACACGCCGCCCCTGCGCGCGCCCGCCTCCGAGGCGCCCCCGAGCTTCGCGGTCGACCCGATCTGCGGGATGACCGTCACGAAGGACCCGGCGACGCCCCAGCTCGAGCACGAAGGCGAGACGATCTACTTCTGTCGCGAGGCCTGCAAGACCGAGTACGCGGCCGGCCTGAGCGGGTCCGCCGCCGCCAAGCCGGCGGCGCCCACGACGGCCGTCGACCCGATCTGCGGGATGACGGTGCTCGCCGCGCCGGACACCCCGCACCTCGAGCACGACGGCGACACCGTCTACTTCTGCTGCGAGGGCTGCAGGGAGAAGTACCAGCAGGAGCACGCGGATGCCGTCGTCTCGGGCTGACCTGTTCGTCTGCGGGCTCGTACTCGGCGCCGGCGGCTCGCGCCGGCTCGGGCGGCCCAAGCAGCTGCTGCCCTACGGCGACGGCACGCTGCTGGACCACACGCTCGGCACGGCTCGCGCGTGCGGCTTCGACCAGCTCGTGGTGCCGATCGGCGGCGCGGCCGACGAGGTCCGCGAGCGCGTGGACTTCTCGGGCGCCGACGTCGTCGTCAACGAGGCCTACGGCCAGGGCTGCTCGTCGTCGATCGCGGCCGCGCTGGCCGCCGTCGATCCGCGCTGCGACGTCCTCGTGCTCATGCTCGGCGACCAGCCGGGCGTCACGCCCGCGACGGTCCAGGCGCTGCTGGCGGGTCGCGGCGACGCTCCGCTCGCCGTCTGCCGCTACGAGGACGGACGCGGGCACCCGCTCGCCTTCGATCGCAGCGTGTTCGACAGGCTCGCCGACCTGCATGGAGACAAGGGCGTCTGGCGGCTGCTCGACGAGCGCGCCGCCGACGTCGTGGAGGTGCCGCTTCGCGGCAACGTCCCGCTTGACGTGGATACGCCCGAGGACTACGAGGCCGTGCTCGCAGAGGCCGGCTACACGGAGGTGACGGCATGAGCCGCCTGAGACGAAGCGATGAGCTCGAAGACGAGATGCGCCGCCTCATCCCGAGCGTCGACAAGCTCGGACAGATGCTGGGCGAGGTCGACTACCTCGCGGACGAGGCCCTGGCCACCTCCGCCTTCCTCGCGCTGCGGCTGCCGCAGCCGCTGCTGCTCGAGGGCGAGGCCGGCGTCGGCAAGACCGAGCTCGCCAAGGCCCTGGCGCAGGTCATGAACACGCCGCTCATCCGCCTGCAGTGCTACGAGGGCATCGACGCCTCCGAGGCGCTCTACGAGTGGAACTATCCGCGCCAGCTGCTGAGCATCCGGATGGCCGACGCGAAGGGCGCCGACATCGAGGAGGAGGAGCTCTTCGGCCCCGACTACCTCATCCGCCGGCCGCTGCTGCGCGCCTTGGAGCACAAGGGCCCGCGCCCCGCGGTCCTGCTCATCGACGAGCTCGACCGCGCCGACGACGACTTCGAGGCGTTCCTGCTCGAGCTGCTCGCCGAGGCGACGGTGACGATCCCCGAGATCGGCACGATCGAGGCGACGCACCCGCCGATCGTCATCCTCACCTCCAACCGCACGCGCGATCTGCACGACGCGGTCAAGCGCCGCTGCCTGTACCAGTGGATCGACTATCCCAGCCCGCAGCGCGAGGTCGACATCGTCCGCCGCCGCGTCAAGGGCGCGTCGGCGACGCTCGCCGTCCAGGTCGCCGACGCGGTCTCGCGGATGCGCGAGTCCGACATCCAGAAGCCGCCCGGGATCGCCGAGGCGATCGACTGGGTCGCCGCGCTGGACCTGCTCGGCGTCGAGCACCTCGACGTCGAGACCGCGAACCGCACGCTCGGCTCTGTGCTGAAGTACAGCGAGGACCAGGAGGTCGTCCGCGCGGCCGGCCTCGAGCAGCTCGTCGAGGAGCGGTAGTGGCGCAGGACGTCAACGGAGCGGTCAAGGAGCACGGCGGCGACGACGTCCCGACGTTCGCCGTCGTCCCGTTCGACGTCGACCTGCCCGGGCTCGCCAGCGCGTTCAGCCAGCGCCTGCACGAGGCGGGCGTCCCCGTGACGCCGTCGCAGACCGAGCAGTACACGCGCGCCCTGCGGCTGACGAAGCCCGTCTCGCGCCGGCGGCTGTACTGCACGACCCGCGCGGTCTTCGTGACCGGCTTCCAGCAGGTCGCGGCGTTCAATCGCGTCTTCGCCGAGGTCTTCGGCGCGCGCAAGGGGTCGGCCGGCGACGACTACGACGTCCAGCTCGAGGACGCGCCCGACTCCGAGCAGGTCGACAGCGAGATGCCGGACGACATGGACGACCAGAAGGTCATGGAGCGCGAGGGCGGCCAGGAGGCCCTGAACATGAACGCCGGCGACGGCGAGGACGAGAGCGAGGACGACGAGGACAGCAAGGAGACCCTCGTCCCCATGCAGGAGGCCAGCGACGAGGAGGCGCTGAGCCACAAGAACTTCCAGGCGCTCAACGCCGACGAGCTGGCGATCCTCTACAAGCTCATGGTGCGCCTGCAGCTCGCCACGCCCGAGCGCGTCACGCGCCGCAAGCGCCGCGGGCGCCGCGGCGAGCACATGGACATGCGCCGCACGCTGCGGCGCAGCCTGCACACCGGCGGCGACCCGATCGTCCTCGCGCGCAAGCGCCGGCGCATCCACCCGCGGCGGCTCGTCCTGCTGTGCGACATCTCGGGCTCGATGGAGCCTTACGCGCGCGCGTACCTACAGTTCCTCCATGCGGCGCGCGCGACGGGGCCCTACGCGGAGGCCTTCGTCTTCGCCACGCGCCTCACGCGGCTGACCCGCCAGCTCGCCGGGCGCAACCCGCAGCGAGCCATCCGGCGGGCGACCGAGGCAGCGCCCGACTGGTCCAGCGGCACCCGGATCGGCGACGCGCTGAAGGAGTTCAACGACCGCTACGGCCGGCGCGGCATGGCCCGCGGCGCCGTCGTCGTCATCCTCTCCGACGGCTGGGAGCGCGGCGACCCCGCCCTCGTCGGCCGCGAGATGCAGCGCCTCGCGCGCCTCGCCTACCGGATCGTGTGGGTCAACCCGCGCGTCGCGGCGCAGGGCTTCCAGCCGAAGGCGGGCGGCCTCGTCGCCGCCCTGCCGTACTGCGACGCGCTCGTGAGCGGCCACACGCTGAAGTCGCTGGAGGAGGTGGCCGACGCGATCGCCGCGGAGCGCGACTACGACCCGATGCGGGCCAGTTGGCGGGTTCCCAAGCTCGACGACGAGCCCGAGGAGGACGCCTGGGGCGTCGCCGGCACGACCGAGCGGCACGTCGCCATGCCCAGCGGCTACGGCGCCTATCGGGGCAACACCTCGCCGGGATCGAACTCCGGACTATGACCTTTCCGAGCACATCCAGAGACGCCGTCGGGACGGGCGCGGCGCCACTGGAACTGTCATACTGGCGCCCGCTTGACCGGCGGCCATTCGTGGTCGCGCGATCCTTGGGAGGGACCGTGAATATGCAGGTATTGCCACAAATGAGGGGAGCTGTCCATGGCTAGCGTCTACCGTGCGGTGTATCTGCGCGTTCACCCGACAGGTAAGTGCACGCTGAGTCTCAGCTGCGACGGCGGAGGGCAGGACACGACGCTGGCCCAGGTCGTCGGTGACGAGCTCGGCATGCCGTCGAGCGACGTCAAGGTCGTCGCGGAGGACCTCGACCGCTTCGGCGGCGGGCACGGGTACGTCACGAGCTCGAGCCCGGGCGTCGTCAACGCGGTCCGTCAGACCTGCGCCAAGATCCGCCAGAAGTCGCAGTACCTCGCTGGCGGCATGCTCGGCACGTCCCCGCAGTCGCTGAAGTGGAACGGCGACAACTTCGGAGGCAAGCGCATCGAGGAGATCGCGCTGTACGCGCACGGCGGCGCGATCGAGCTTCCGCTCGGCCCGGACGGCCGTCAGCTCGAGGGCTCCCTCGACGCGCAGACGACCTTCCGCGACTGACGCTCGCAGATCACCGCCCGTCGACGCACCGGCCTGCGACCGCAGGCCGGCGTGCGTCGACGGCCTTGATCAGTCTCGCTTCCAGCCCCGGCGCCGAGCGCGGAGGCTGGCCATGATCGCCACGTAGGCCGCGCCGAGCGCGGGGATCGCCATGACGATCGACTCCTCGATCGGGAACCCGGCGATGTGGGCGAGGATCACGTCCACAGGGGTCATCGTAGTCCCTGAGCCACCGGCTCAGGCGGGCTTGCCCTCGAAGACGACCTGGACCTCGTCGTTGACCTTCAGCGCGCCGAAGAGCGCCGAGTAGGGCTTGATGCCCCAGTCGCTCTGCTTCACGCCGGCGCTGCCGGTGATCGTGCCGCCGCTCTCGCCGAGATCGAACGAGACGGTGTTGGACTTCCCCCCCATCGTCAGCTCGCCGCTGACCTGCAGGCCGTCTCCGGCGGCCTGGACGCTCGAGGACTGGAAGGTGATGTCCTTCTTCTTGAGGACGTCCTTGTCGATCGTCTTGCGGATGTCGGCCTTGTCGTCGTCGCCCAGTGCCTGCAGGCCGCCCTTGCCCTCGCGCACGTGCAGCGACGTCGGGTCGGCGTTGAGCCGCAGGCTGGCGCCCTCGCCCACCACGAGCGTCGCGTCCCACGAAGCGACGTCGATCGTGAGGTCGTGACCGGCCTTCGCGGCAGCGCCGCTGCGACCCGTCTCCACGTGGAGCGTGCCGTTGTCTGGTCCGAACTTGTATGTACCTGCCTGAATCGCCATGCCGTTATTCTATGAAGATAGGCTTTGGGTCGGCGTGCCCCTGTCGGAGGGCTCGGCGGGGGCGGACCTGAAATACTCCGCCGCTGCTCAGCGCCCATCCCGCCCCGGCGGCGGCGGTGGTGACGGCGCGACAGGGGTATTGCAGGAAGAGAGGCCGCCAAATCTGATGACCAAAGGAGAGACCGCACCATGCCAACTCTGAACGAGTCATTTCCGGTGTCCAACGAGGATCATGCGTGGAGCATCATCAGCGACCTCAACAAGCTGGTTCCGTGCGTCCCGGGGGCGCGCGTCGTCTCCGCCGACAGCCCGAGCGCCGTCAAGGCCGAGATCGAGGTCAAGATGGGCTCGATGGGCATGAAGTTCAGCGGCCCGGTGACGATCGAGTCCGCCGACGCCGGCAGCAAGACGGTCAAGATCAAGGCCAACACCAAGGAGGCCGGCGGTCAGAGCGCCGCCATGGGCGACGTCACGATCTCGTGCGGCAGCGGCAGCGGCACGGTCAACGCCGTCGCCAACGTCAACGGCAAGGCCGCGTCGATGGGCGAGGGCACGGTCGTCGCCGTCCTCACGCAGCTCGTCAAGCAGTTCGCCGCGAAGATCGGCACCGCCTAGGTCGCGGGACCGCATCCGGCCGGGCGCCATGCCGCCCGGTCGCCTGCGCGGCGCAGAGCGCGGCGCGGCGCCATGTTGCCCGCCACGGCGCCGGTCCGCCGGACGCGTCCGGGTAGGGTGACGACAGGGTGCCCGGCCGCGCGCGAGCGCCCCGCGGGACCAGCCCGAGGCCGACAGAGCTGAGGAAGGAGCGAGGCGATGAAGGACGTGATCGAAGACGTCGATCGCTGGATCGGCGAGGGGGCGAAGGTCGCGCTCGCGACGGTCGTCGGCACGCGCCGCTCGGCGCCGCGCCCGCCCGGCGCGAAGATGGCCATCAACGACCGCGGCGAGGTCTCGGGCATGGTGTCCGGAGGCTGCGTCGAGGGCGCGGTCATCGAGGTCGCCGACAAGGTCCTCGGGGGCGGCGAGCCCCAACTGCTGACGTTCGGCATCGCCGACGAGGAGGCCTGGGACGTCGGGCTGCCGTGTGGCGGCGAGATCGACGTCTGGGTGGAGCGCTTTCAGCCATGAGCCTCCAGGAGCAGTTCGCACAGGTCGCACGCGAGGACGGGCGCGCCGCGCTCGTCACGGTCGTGCGGGGCCCGCGTCTCGGCGAGAAGCTGCTCGTGCGCCCCGACGGCTCGGCCGAGGGCACGCTCGGCGATTCCGAGCTCGACGCGCAGGCGCGCGCGGACGCGGAGGAGCTCATGTGGCGGGAGTCCTCGGAGGTGCGCGGCGATCTCTTCGTCGACGTCACGAACCCCGATCCGCGGATCGTCATCTTCGGCGCCGTCGAGTACGCACAGCACCTGTGCGCGCTCGCGCGCGTCGCCGGCTGGCGCCCGTTCGTCGTCGATCCCCGGGCGCGCTTCGCGACGCAGGAGCGCTTTCCGGAGGCCCTCGGCGTCGTCGCCGCGTGGCCGGAGGAGGCATTCGAGCAGCTCGGCGCTCCGGACCGGGCGACGTACGTCGTCATCCTCACGCACGACCCCAAGCTCGACGACGCGACGCTGCTCGTCGCGCTGGCGGCCGACGTCGCCTACATCGGCGCGATGGGCTCCAAGCGCGCCCAGGCCGACCGCCGCGAGCGCCTGGTCGCCGCCGGGGTGTCCGACGAGGATCAGGCGCGCATCAGCGCGCCGATCGGGCTCGACCTCGGCGCGACGAATGCGCGCGAGACGGCGCTGTCGATCATGGCCGAGCTCGCCGCCGTTCGCCACGGCCGCTCGGGGGGGCGCCTCTGCGAGATCAAGGGCTCCGGCCGGATCCACGCGGCCGCCCAGGCGAAGTAGGGCGTGGGCCCGCCGGAGGCGGCCCGGCGCCCGCGGACGGCGGGATCCGGGCGACCGGCGAGAACCGCGCGCCCCGCCCGGCGGAGCACGCGGACGCCGGCGTCCGATCTACTTGATGAGCTTGTCCAGCAGGCCCGAGGAGGACAGGAGGTTGCCCCCCTGCTCGACGAGTCCGCTCGCCTGGTCGAGCATCGCCTTGCGTCCCGCCTCGTCGGCGGTCAGATACGCGACGCCCGCGGCCAGGACGCCGTACTTCGCAAGCGACAGCATCGGGCGACGATGCCCGACGAGGCCGAGCAGTTGCGAGTTCGTCGCGGCGAGCGAGTACATGGCCGGCGCAAGCTGCGCGTTGAGCTTCCTGTTTCGCATTCGCATCCCTTTCAGCGCTGGTGTCCGACGTCCTAGGCCGACCGCCCGGAGGGGCATGCCGACGGCCGCGCCGACCCCGCCTGCGCCCGCGACGAATCCGGCGATCGCGGCTGCTGAGGTCAGCACATCCTCCCGCACGGTGACCATGCCTGGCCTGGTCCCGGCCGGTGTCCTGGCAACGGCGGCGCCGCCGGGGGCGGCCGGCACCGCGGCGCTCGTGTCGGGTTCGGGCGTCATCGGCCTCCTCCCCCGGTCCTCACGCGCGCGTGTACAAGCGGAATCGAGGGAAGGGATACATAAGCACTGCGCATCCCGGCGCCGCCGCGCTCGTCGGCCGCCCCCCTGCGGCCCGCGGCGCTAGCGGACAATCCACCTCACCACCCGGGCGCCGACGAAGCCGGCGGCGATCGCGGCGGGCACCTTCAGCGCCGGGTCGAGCTCGTCGAACTTCGACTTCAGCTCGCCGAGCATCTCGCCGACGTCGATCTGGCTGGGATCGATCTCCATGGCCTGGTTGAGGATGTCGAACAGGTCGAAGGACCCCAGCTGTCCGGCGATCGCGCCGGCCTTCTCCCCGATCTCCGTCACGGGCACACCAAACGACCCGAGCTTGTCTAGCGCCTGCTCAATGGGATCCTGCGTCACCGATCGGCCTGTGGACACGCGGTCTCATCCTCCCTTTCCCGGTCTGGGCACAGCTAGCTAGTCCCGACGCGCCGTTGGTACCACGGCCGCGAGCGCGGGCACAAGGTGACCGGGGCATCTAGCGCCCGGCTTGCGAGAGTGGTACGACTCCCCTCTGCTGGTGAGGAGCAGCGTGGCAATGCAGCGCGAAACTGGGGGCTTGACGACGGACATGTGCTTGGCGATTCCCGGTCAGATCCTTGAGGTGGTCGACGAGGCCAACCGTCTTGCCAAGGTCGACGTGGCGGGCGTGCACCGCAACGTCAACATCGGCCTGCTCGACGACGACGGCGAGGGCGTCGGGGCCGGCGACTGGGTCCTCATCCACGTCGGATTCGCGATGTCCAAGGTCGACGAGGCCGAGGCTTTGGAGACACGGCGTATGCTTGAGAGCATGGGCGAAGATTACGAGCAGGAGCTCGAAGATCTGAAGGCGAGCATCATCGAATGAGCCGTCTGATCGCTGACGCGGCATCCGCGCTGGCTCCCGCCTGCGACTACACCACTGGCTGCATCACCTGTGGCGACGTCGCCATCCCGCTGACGGTCCTCCGTCTCGACGACGAGAGAGGGCTCGCGCTCTGCGCGGATGACGATGGGAACTCGGAGACTGTCGAGATAGACCTAGTCGCCCCGGTGGCGCCGGGGGACCGACTCCTTGTTCATGCCGGCACGGCGATCGCACGGCTGAACAAGGAGGACCCTGCATGAAGTACGTCGACGAATTCCGCGACCCCGCCCTCGGCGAGGTGCTGGCCGGAGAGATCCTCGGGCTTGTCGAGCCCGGCCGCCATTACAAGCTCATGGAGGTCTGCGGCGGCCACACGCACTCGATCTACAAGTACGGCATCGACGATCTGCTGCCCGCGAACGTCGAGCTCGTCCACGGGCCCGGCTGTCCGGTCTGCGTCATCCCGATGGGGCGCGTCGACGACGGCATCGCGCTCGCCCACAAGCCGGACGTCATCTTCACGTGCTTCGGCGACATGCTGCGGGTTCCCGGCTCGGACGGCACGCTGCTGGACGCCAAGGCCGAGGGCGCCGACATCCGCATGGTCTACTCGCCGCTGGACGCGCTGCGGATCGCGAAGGCCAATCCCGAGCGCCCGGTCGTCTTCTTCGCGATCGGCTTCGAGACGACCGCGCCGTCGACGGCGCTGACGCTCAAGCGCGCCAAGGCCGAGGGCGTGAGCAACTTCTTCTGCATGTGCAACCACGTCACGATCGTGCCGCCGCTGCGCGCGCTGCTCGACTCGCCCGACCTGCGCCTGGACGGCTTCATCGGCCCCGGCCACGTGTCGACCGTCGTGGGCGTGCGGCCGTTCGAGTTCATCCCGGCCGAGTACGGCAAGCCGATCGCGGTGGCGGGCTTCGAGCCGCTCGACGTGCTGCACGCGATCCACATGATCCTCACGCAGCTCAAGGAGGGCCGCTGCGAGACCGAGAACCAGTACGCCCGGGTCGTGCCCTACGAGGGCAACCCGCGCGCGCTGCAGGTCATGGCCGAGGTCTTCGAGCTGCGGCCGCACTTCGAGTGGCGCGGGATGGGCTTCATCTCCCAGAGCGGCCTGAAGCTGTCGCAGGCCTACGCCGAGTTCGACGCGGAGATCCAGTACGAGGTCCCGGGCATCCGCGTCGCCGACCCCAAGGCGTGCCAGTGCGGCGAGGTCCTCAAGGGCGTCATCAAGCCGTGGGAGTGCAAGGTCTTCGGCTCCGGCTGCACGCCCGAGCGCCCGATCGGCACGTGCATGGTGTCCAGCGAGGGCGCCTGCGCCGCCTACTACAACTACGGGCGCTTCGCCCGCGAGCGCGAGGTCGTGTAGGTGCCCTCCGACGTCTCAGAGCGCGAGCAGAAGGTCCTCAACATCATCGAGACCGCGCGCGCGAAGCGTCAGAAGTTCCGCGACACGCAGATCACGATGGCGCACGGGGCCGGCGGCAAGGCGACGCAGGGCCTCATCGAGGGCCTGCTCGTGCCGTCGTTCGCCAACGAGACGCTCGAGGCGATGGCCGACGCGGGCATCGTGTCGGTGCTCGGGGGCAACGTCGCGATGACGACCGACTCGTTCGTCGTCAACCCGATCAGCTTCCCCGGCGGGACGATCGGCGAGCTCGCCGTCAACGGCACCGTCAACGACCTCGCGATGGCGGGAGCCAAGCCGCTGGCGCTGACGCTCTCGCTCATCCTCGAGGAGGGCCTGCCGTCGGACATCCTCAAGGAGCAGGTGAGCGCGATCGCCGCGGCGGCGTCGGAGGCCGGCGTGCCGATCGTCGCCGGCGACACGAAGGTCGTCGAGCGCGGCGCCTGCGACCAGATGTACGTCTGCACGACCGGGCTCGGCGTGCTCGACGACCGCACCAGCCTGGCGCCGTCGTCGCTGCGCCCCGGCGACAAGATCCTCGTCTCGGGCCGGATCGGCGACCACGGGACGGCGATCATGCTCGCCCGCGGCGAGTTCGAGCTCGACGCGGACATCACCTCGGACACGATGAGCCTCTGGCCGATGGTCGACACGCTGCTCGACCAGGCCGGTCCGTCGCTGCGCTGCCTGCGCGACGCGACCCGCGGCGGGGTCGCATCGGTCCTCAACGAGCTCGCACGAGCATCGCGAGTCGCGATGATCATCAACGAGGCCGCGGTGCCTGTGCATCCCGCGGTGGCAGGGGCTGCGGAGATCCTCGGGATCGACCCGATGCACGTGGCGAACGAAGGAAAGATGGTTGCGATCGTCGCCCCGGAGGGCGCGGAGGCAGCCTTGGCCGCGATGCGGTCAATGCCGGGTGGCGAAGAGGCCGCCGAGATCGGCGAATGCAAGACCGAACCCGAAGGCATGGTGTTGATGGCCACCGCCTTCGGAGGCAAGCGCGTGATGGATCAGCTCGTTGGCGATCCGTTGCCGCGCATCTGTTAGTCAAAGGGAGGAGTGACATATGGCCTCGATCGAGTTCGCACCGAGGCAGCACGAGACGGAGCAGATCACGGCGCACGTGATCT
Source organism: uncultured Solirubrobacteraceae bacterium (assembly GCA_963769555.1). Lineage (GTDB taxonomy): Bacteria > Actinomycetota > Thermoleophilia > Solirubrobacterales > Solirubrobacteraceae > CADCVQ01. The sequence continues at coordinate 491,624 of CAVYMD010000003.1, forward strand.
GGCTCACATCTGGGCTGAGCTGCGACGGTGACTCGGTTGCCATGACGTCGGCGGTCAACCCGAGTCTCGAGGACATCATCACGGGAGCGATCCCGGGGATGCCGAAGGTCGTGGCGCACACCCCGGTGCTCGCATACGAGAACGGCGCGGAGTTCCTGCAGGCCTGGTATGACGCGGAGGCCGGCAAGCTCGATCCGTTCGTCCTCATCGTCGAGGGTTCGATCCCGAACGAGAAGATCAACGGCGAGGGTCACTGGGCGGGCATGGGTGTCAACCCGAGCAACGGCCAGCCGATCACCACCAACGAGTGGATCGATCGCCTCGCGCCGAAGTCCGCCGCGACGGTTGCCCTGGGCACCTGCGCGACGTACGGCGGCATCCCGGCGATGAAGAACAACCCGACGGGCGCGATGGGCCTGTGCGACTACCTCGGCTGGGGCTGGACCTCGGCCGCGGGCCTGCCCGTCGTCAACATCCCCGGTTGCCCGGCGCAGCCGGACAACACGACCGAATCGCTGACGCTTCTCGTCATGGCGCTGGCCGGCATCGCGCCGGTTCCGGAGCTCGACGAGCAGCACCGTCTCGTGGCGCATTTCGGCCGCACCGTGCACGAGGGCTGCAACCGCGCGGCCTTCTACGAGCACGGCAACTTCGCGACGGAGTACGGCTCCGACCACCGGTGCTTGGTCAAGCTCGGGTGCAAGGGTCCGGTCGTGAAGTGCAACGTCCCGGTCCGCGGTTGGCAGAGCGGCGTCGGCGGGTGCCCGAACGTGGGCGGCATCTGCATGGCGTGCACGATGCCTGGGTTCCCCGACAAGTTCATGCCGTTCATGGACGAGGACTCCAAGGCGAAGCTGTCCTCCAACGGTGCCAAGTTCACGTACGGCCCCCTGCTGCGGTACTTCCGCAACCAGTCGATCAACAAGATCGGCGACAAGGAGCCGGACTGGCGTCACCCGAGGGCCGAGATCACCTCCGGCTACAAGCCGCACTGGATGTAAGGGAGAGACACAGTCACATGGCCACACTTCAGACACCGACTTCGACCTCTGGCGTCGTAGTCAAGGAGATGGCGTGGGATCCGATCACCCGTATCGTCGGGTCGCTCGGCATCCACACGGAGATCGACTTCACGAACCGCAAGGTCAACAAGTGCTACAGCACGTCGATGATCTTCCGTGGATTCGACATCTTCATGAAGGGCATCGATCCGCGTGATACGCACTTCATCACGAGTCGTATCTGCGGGATCTGCGGAGACAACCACTGTACGGTCTCCTGCCTGAACCAGAACATGGCCTACGGCGTCAAGCCGCCGAAGCTCGGCGACTACGCGTTCAACCTGGCCGAGACCGCGGACTACATGTTCGACCACGCGATCTTCAACGATTGCATGGCCAACGTGGACTTCTGCGAGCAGATGGTCAAGGAGACCAACCCGTCCGTCCTCGCGAAGGCCGAGAACACGTCGGCCCCGCATTCGGACATCCACGGCTACAAGACGATCGCGGACATCATGCGCGCGCTGAACCCGTTCACGGGTTCGTTCTACCTGGAGACGCTCGGCGTCGCCCGGTACACGCGTGAGATGTACTGCCTCTTCGGCGGCCGGCACACGCACCCCTCGACGATCCTGCCGGGTGGCTGCAGCGCGGACATCACGCATCAGACGATGACCGACTACTACGTGCGGCTCATGCGCTACATGGACTACATCAAGCGCACGGTGCCGATGCACGACGACCTGTATGACTTCTTCTACGAGGCCATGCCGGGCTACGAGCGGGTCGGCTACCGCGACACGGACATCATCTGCTGGGGTGCGTTCGACGACCCCGAGTACGTGACGTACGACTACAAGACGATGACGGACTGGGGCCGCAAGCGGTTCATCACCCCGGGCCTCGTCTTCAAGGGCGAGCTGATCACGACCGACCTGGTCGAGATCAACCTGGCGATGCGGATCCTGCTCGGTCACTCGTACTTCGACGACTGGGACGGTGTCACGGAGCCGTTCGTGACGCACGATCCGCTTGGCAACCCGGTTGACACCCGTCACCCGTGGAACAAGCAGACGCTGCCCAAGCCGCAGAAGCGCGACTGGAACGACAAGTACTCGTGGGTGGCCTCCCCGCGCATGTACGACAAGCGCAACGACATCTACGTTGCGACGGACACCGGTGGCGGCCCGTTCGCGCGCAACTGGTGCACGGCGAAGGCCGGGCTCGTGGACATCGGGTACCTCAAGGCGACGGGCCACAGCATCCAGATGGTGCTGCCGAAGTCGCTGAACATGCCCGAGATGGAGCTCGAGTGGAAGATCCCGCCGTGGTCCAACGCGATCGAGCGTGACCGCGCCCGTACCTACCATCAGCCCATCTCGGCGCTGATCGGTCTGTACAACCTCGAGAAGGCGCTGGTCGAGGTTCGCGCCGGCCGGACCAAGTCCTGGAACAGCTTCACCGTTCCGGACGAGGCCGTGTCCTGCGGGTTCCACGAGGCCGCTCGCGGCGTCATCAGCCACCACATGGTCATTCGCGACGGCAAGGTCGCGAACTACCAGCCATATCCCCCGACCCCGTGGAACGGGAACCCGCGCGACAAGTTCGGGACCCCGGGACCCTACGAGGACGCTGTCCAGAACACCCCGATCTTCGAGGAGAACGGGCCGGACAACTTCAAGGGGATCGACATCATGCGCGCTGTGCGCTCCTTCGACCCGTGCCTGCCGTGCGGTGTGCACATGTACACCGGCAAGGGCCGCGTCAAGAAGGTCCAGCACACGCCGACGGGGATGTGCTGAGGGCCTAGTGGCTACTGAGCACCAAGCTCCGGAAGAGCTGGTCGAGCGGGTCCAGGATCTCCTGGGCTCGCTCGACGACATCGCCGATCCTGTCGCGCAGAACCGCGTGCAGGAGCTCATCGGCGCAGTTCTCGAGCTGTACGGAGCTGGTCTGGAGCGGATCCTCGGCGTCCTCGCGGACGCCGGGGAGCCCGCGCTCCCGATCCGCGACGCGCTGCTCGACGACGGCGTCGTCTCCAGCCTGCTGCTGATCCACGGCCTGTATCCCGTCTCGCTCGAGGAGCGCGTGATGCAGGGCCTGGACAACGTGCGCCCGTTCCTGGCCGGACACGGCGGGAACGTCGAGCTGGTGAGCGTCGAGAACGGCGTCGCCCGCCTGCGCCTGCAGGGCAGCTGCGACGGTTGTCCGGCATCCGCGTCGACGCTGGAGCACGCGTTGCGCGAGGCGATCGACGAGGTCGCGCCCGACCTGCTCGGCCTCGAGGTCGAGGGCGTCGTGGGCCTCGACGAGAAGCAGGGCGATCCCAACGGGCTGTCGCTTCCGATGGTCCAGGTCGGCGGGCCCAGCCTGCCGATGGCGGATGCGCCGTACACGGAATGTCCCTCGGGCGTGGGGAAGTGACCGCCGGCGGTCGCCTGCCCTCCACTCTCGTGACGGGCCTGGGCCGCCTCGCGCGGCCCGCGCCTGTTGCGCAGACGGAGAAGTGCGAGCTGTGCGGGATGCCCGTCTCCGACGAGCACCGCCACCTGCTCGAGCTCAACGAGCGCCGCATCCTGTGCGCCTGCGAGCCGTGCCTGGCGATGAAGTCCGGCCTGGAGAACTACTGCCCGGTCGGCAACCGCACGCTCTGGCTCGACGACTTCGTCTTCCCGGGCGACCTGTGGGCGGCCTTCCAGCTTCCCGTCGGGCTGGCGTTCTTCATGCGCTCCACCGGGACCAACGCGGTCGTGGCGCTGTACCCGAGTCCGGCCGGCGCCACCGAGTGCGAGCTGCACCTCGAGAGCTGGGACAGGCTCGTCGAGCTCAACCCGATCCTGCGCGACCTCGAGGCCGACGCGGAGGCGCTCGTCGTCAACCGCATCAGCACGAACTCGCAGCACGCGATCGTGCCGATCGACGAGTGCTACCGCCTCGTGGGCCTCATCAAGTCGACGTGGCAGGGCATCTCGGGCGGCAACGCCATCGAGGACGCCGTGCCGAAGTTCTTCGAGTACGTCCGCCACAAGGCCGGAGTCGCATGAGCACCCCCTCCGACGCGTCGACGCCTCCGGCGGAGAAGCGCGACTACGGGCCGGAGGTCACGTTCGAGGTGCTGGGAGCGGCGCACGAGCCGTTCGCCGCGCAGCCCACGCTGCGCTTCGAGCTGAGCGCCTTCGAGCCGACCGACCGGCCGATCTACGCCATCTCGCTGACGGCGCAGATCAACTTCGACCCGGCCCGGCGCGAGTACGACGCCCAGACGCGCGAGGACCTCTTCGAGCTCTTCGGCGCGCCCGAGCGGTGGCCGTCGACGACGCGCAGCTTCCTGTGGACGCACGCGAGCACGATCGTGCACTCGTTCACGGGCGCGATCACGTTCGGGCTGGAGGTGCCGTGCACCGCCGACCTGGAGATGGTCGCCTCGCGCTACGTCGCGGCGCTGCCCGACGGGGAGGTCCCGCTGACCTTCCACTTCACGGGGCGCGTCATGTACCAGGGGCCGCAGCGCCAGGTCCAGGTGCTGCACCTGCCGTGGCACACCTCCGCGCAGTACCGCATGCCCGTCTCGGTCTGGAGGAACATGATCAAGCACCACCACGGGGAGTCGGGCTTCGTGACGCTGCACAACGACACGCTCGCCGCGATGAAGACCTACAAGCGCGTGCATGGCCTGCACAGCTTCGACGCGGTCGTGCTCGACATGCTCGAGCAGGCGCCCGCCGAGGACTCCGAAGGAGCAGACGGATGACGAACATCGAACCGATCACCCCGGAGAGCCCGTCGGACGTCGGGATCACGTCGACGAAGTCGCATCTCGAGCGGCTCGTCGACTCGCTGCTGTTCGAGGGCTACGCGCTGTATCCGTACACGCCCGGCGCGACGAAGAACGCGACCCCGACGCCGTTCGGCATCGTCTATCCGGCCGACTACGCGCGCAACCAGACGCACGCCTTCGAGCGGATGCAGATGCAGGGGATCGTGACGTCGGCCGAGGCGCTCGTGACCGCCGAGGTGCGCTTCCTGCAGGCCTCGGGGGAGAAGCACCGCGCCGTCGAGCGCCGCGTCCAGCTCGGCGCCGCCCCGTCGAAGGTGAACTTCGAGTTCGACGACCTCGAGGGCCGCGCGGAGCTCATCGTCGACCGCCTGCCCGACGGCCGTGGCCGCGTGACCCTGCAGGTCGAGAACGTCACGCCGCTGACCGAGGAGGAGGCGACCGCCGACCGCAAGGACGCGCTGCTGAGGAGCATGCTGTCGACGCACCTGCTCGCGCGCGTCGAGGGCGGGGAGTCGTTCATCTCCCCGCTGGAGCGCGGCGACGACGGCGTCGCCGGCTGCTGCCAGGTCAACACCTGGCCGGTGCTCGCCACGCCGCAGGACGACGCGCTGCTGGGCCCGACGATCATGCTGCCCGAGCACCCGGAGATCGCCCCGGAGTCCGTCAACGACTTCTTCGACGGCACCGAGATCGAGGAGGCGCTCGTCCTGCACATCCAGGCGCTCTCCGATCGGGAGCGCGAGGAGATCGCTGCGCAGGACCCGAAGGTCCGCGAGATGCTCGCCCGCGCCGACGCGACGACGCCGCAGCAGCTCATGGACCTCCACGGCCGCGTGCGGCTCGAGGACCCGCCCGGCGAGCGTCAGGTGACGTTCGAGGGCGTGACGTACAAGCGCGGAGACAAAGTCGTCCTGCACCCGCCGCAGGACGCCGACGTCTACGACAAGATGCTCGACGGCCGCTCGGCCACGATCCATCGCCTCTTCCTGCGCGTCGACGACCGCCTGCACATCGGGGTCACCGTCGACGACGATCCGATGCAGGAGATCCTCGGCGAGAGCGGCCGCTTTCTGTTCTTCTTTGCCGAGGAAGTGGAGCTGGTGCAATGACCGAGCAAGAGCGCGACCGCGAGACGCTGACGCCGCCGACGGACACCTGGCGCCCGCCGGCGCCCGACGCCCCGCTGACGACGCAGGAGCCGGACGTCTCCGGCCGTCCCAAGCGCGTGCTCATCGCGGGCATCGGCAACGCCTGGCAGCGCGACGACGGCTTCGGCAGCGAGGTCGCTCGCCGCATCGAGGCGCGCGAGCTGCCCGAGGGCGTCGCCGTCATCGACTTCGGCACGGGCGGCCTGGACCTCGCCTACCAGGTCATGTACGGCTACGACGGGCTGCTCATGATCGACGTCAGCCGCCAGGGCGGCTCGCCCGGGACGCTGTACGTCATGGAGGTCGACGAGGACGAGGTCGCAAGCGGCTCGGTCGAGGACGGCGAGGTGCTCAACCCGCACGGGATGGACCCCGAGACCGTCCTGCGCTTCATCAAGATCACCGGCGGCTGGCCGGGCAAGGTCGTCATCGTCGCCTGCGAGCCCGAGACGGTCGAGGAGATGGGCGTCGGACTGAGCCCCGTCGTGGAGGAGGCCGTCGACCGCGCGGTCGAGCTCGTCATCGAGACGGCGAAGGAGCTGCTCACCGACGAGGCCTACGCCACGCTCGACGACCCGAAGTAGCGAGGCGGGACGCCCGTGCACGAGTACGACCTCTCCGCCGCGATCGTCGCGACGGTCAACAAGCACGCCGCCGGACGCAGGGTCACGCACGTGACGCTGCGCATCGGCCGCCTGCGCCAGGTCGTCAAGGACACGCTGGAGTTCTACTTCGCGATCGTCGGTCGCGAGAGCCTCTGTCAGGGCGCTACATTGGAGATCATCGACGTCCCTGCCGTCCTGCGGTGCAACTCCTGCAAGAACGAATGGGAGATCGAGATCCCGGCGTTCATCTGCGGTGACTGCGGGCCGGGGGCGGTCGAGGTGGCGACAGGCGAAGAGTTCATGGTCGAGTCGATCGAGGTCGAGGACGAGGAGGACGCCGCATGCACCGCACCAAGGTGAGGGTCGTCGAGGACGCGCTCGACGCCAACAACACGATCGCCGCCGCCAATCGCAGCGACTTCGATCGCGAGGGCGTCAGCGTCGTGAACCTCATGAGCGCCCCGGGCGCCGGCAAGACGACGCTGCTCGAGCGCTCGCTCGACGGCCTCGCCGAGACCGGCCTGCGCGTCGGCGTGCTCGAGGGCGACGTCCAGGGAAGCTTCGACGCCGATCGCCTGGCGGTCCTGCACCTGCCGGTCGTCCAGCTCAACACCGACTCGGGCTTCGGCGGCGAGTGCCACCTCGACGCGAACATGGTGCGCTCCGCGCTGCCCGCGATGCCGCTCGACGAGATCGACCTGCTGCTCGTCGAGAACGTCGGCAACCTCGTGTGCCCGGCCGAGTTCCGCATCGGCGAGGACGCGAAGATCATGATCTGCTCGGTCACCGAGGGCGAGGACAAGCCGCTGAAGTACCCGCTCATGTTCCGCTGCTGCGAGCTGGTCATCATCAACAAGATCGACCTGCTGCAGTACCTCGACTTCGACGTCGACCGCCTGGAGGCCAACATCCTCCAGGTCAACCCGAACGCCACCGTCATGCGCACGAGCGCGAAGACCGGCGAGGGCGTCGACGCGTTTCGCGCCTGGCTGCAGGCGCTCCCGGCGCGGGCTGGCGCCACGGCGTGAGAGAGGCGCCGATCATCGGCGCCGAGCGGGTCGAAGCACTCCTGCGCGACCGCAGTGAGTGCAACGCGCGGTTCTTCGCCGCCGAAGCCGAGCGCCTGGCGCGCCTGTGCCACAGGATGGCCGAGCGCTTCGCGCGCGAAGGCCGGCTCGTCGCCTTCGGCGCGACGCCGGCCGACCGCTCCGACGCGCGCCACGTCGCGGTCGAGTTCGTCCACCCGGTCATCGTCGGCAAGCGCGCGCTCCCGGCGCTCGGGATCGCGGGCGAGGGCGGCAGCGTCGCCGCCCAGGTCGTGCTCGAGGCCGAGGGCGAGGACATCGCGATGGGCTTCGGCGACAGCGCGGACACGTTCGCGGCGCTCGCCGCGGCGCGGGAGCGGGGCTGCCTGACGGTCGCGTTCGCGCCCGGCTCCGGCGCCGAGTGGGAGTTCGACCTCTCGTCGGTGGCGGACCCGTTCATCCGCCAGGAGATCGTCGAGACGCTCTACCACCTGTTGTGGGAGCTCGTGCACATCTTCCTCGACCATCGCGGCCTGCTCGAGGGCCGCGCCGCGCGGCCGGTCCACGATTCCGGCGCGTCGAGCTTCCTGTATCCGTTCCTGGGCCAGCAGGAGCACAACCTCGACGAGATCCTCGACGACGTGCGCAAGTCGATGCTGCTCAAGGCCGACGAGGTCGTGGCGCTCCGCGCGCAGTCGCTCACCGACGGCCGCGAGACGCTGCTCGAGGCCGCGCGGGTCGTGCGCGAGCGCCTCGACGCGGGCGGCCGGCTCATCGCGCTCGGCAACGGCGGCTCGGCGACCGACGCGATGGACGTCGTCGCCGACTTCCACACCCCGCTGTTCGGCGGCCCGCCGAGGCGCGCGATCGACCTCACCGAGGACACCGGCATCATCACCGCGGTCGCCAACGACATCGGCACCGAGGAGATCTTCCAGCGCCAGGTCATCGCGTACGGCCGCGAGGGCGACGTCCTGCTGGCGATGTCGACGAGCGGCAACTCGCTCAGCGTGCTCGAGGCGCTCAGGGAGGCCCGCAAGCGCAAGCTCGTGACGATCGCCTTCGTCGGCTACGACGGCGGCAACGTGGCGGCCGGGAAGCTCGCCGACCACATCGTCGTCACGCGCTCGCAGAACATCCCGCGCATCCAGGAGGCGCAGGCCGCCGTCTACCACGTGCTGCGCGAGCTCGTCGAGCTCGCCGCACCGCACGGCGAGGACGAGCCGCGATGACCGTGCTCCGCGGCCGGGCGGCGGCGCGCTCCGGCGTCCGGCGCCCGCGCGCGCGATGAGCACGCAGTCCGAGCGCGCGATGCGGCGCGTCCGCGCCCGGGTCGACGGCACCGTGCAGGGCGTCGGCTACCGCCCGTTCGTCTACCGCCTCGCGGCCGAGCTCGGCATCGCGGGGTGGGTCCTCAACGACGAGCGCGGCGTGCTCGTCGAGGCGGAGGGCCCGCCCCAGGCCGTCGACGCGTTCGTCGCGCGGCTGCGCGACGACGCGCCGCCGCTCGCCGAGGTGCGGGCCGTCGAGGCGACGGACGTCGAGGTCGTCGGCGAGCCCGGCTTCGAGATCGTCGCCAGCGAGCGCGGCGGGGCGGCGACCGCGCCGGTCACGCCGGACTCGGCGACGTGCGAGGACTGCCTGGCCGAGCTCGCCGACCCCGGCGATCGCCGCCATCGCTATCCGTTCCTGAACTGCACGAACTGCGGCCCGCGCTTCACGATCGTCCAGGGGGTCCCGTACGACCGGCCGCTGACGACGATGGCGGGCTTCGAGATGTGCGCCGACTGCCGCGCGGAGTACCAGGACCCCGGCGACCGGCGCTTCCACGCGCAGCCCAACGCCTGCCCGGCCTGCGGGCCGCAGGTCCGCCTGCTCGAGCGCGACGGCGAGCCGGTCGAGGGCGTCGCCGACGCGCTGCGCGCCGCGGCCGACGACCTGCTCGCGGGGAAGATCCTCGCCGTCAAGGGGCTGGGCGGCTATCACCTGGCCTGCCGTGCCGACAGCGAGGAGGCCGTCGACGCGCTGCGCTCGCGCAAGCGCCGCGAGGACCGTCCCTTCGCGCTGCTCGTCGCCGACCTCGAGACGGCGCGCGGCCTCGTCGAGCTCGGCCCGCGGGAGGAGGCGCTGCTGACGTCGCGCGAGCGCCCGATCGTGCTCGCCCGCCGGCGCGCCGACGCGCCGGTCGCGCCGTCCGTGGCGCCGCGCGCGCCCGACCTCGGGCTCATGCTGCCCTACACGCCGATGCACGAGCTGCTGGCGGGCGATACCGGCGTGCCGCTCGTCTTCACGAGCGGCAACCTCTCCGACGAGCCGATCGCCTTCGCCGACGACGACGCCCGCGAGCGGCTGAGCGCGATCGCCGATCGTCTGCTCGTCCACGATCGCGCGATCGCGACGCGCACCGACGACTCCGTCGTGCGCGTCGTGCGCGAGCGCCCGCTGCTGCTGCGCCGCTCGCGCGGATACGTGCCGGCGAGCATCGACCTGCCCGTGCCGGCGTCGGTCGACCTGCTCGGCGTCGGCGCCGAGCAGAAGAACGCCTTCTGCCTCGCCAAGGGCGACCGCGCCTGGCCGAGCCACCACATCGGCGACCTCAAGAACTACGAGACGCTGCAGTCGCTCGAGGCGGGCGTCGAGCACTTCCAGGCGCTCTTCGAGGTCGCGCCGCAGCTCGTCGTCCACGACCTGCATCCGGACTACCTCTCGACGCGCTACGCGCTGGGCCGCGAGGACGTCCAGCTCTTCTCCGTCCAGCATCACCACGCGCACCTCGCCGCGACGCTCGCCGAGCACGGCGAGACGGGTCCGGCCGTCGGCGCGATCTTCGACGGCACCGGCTACGGCACCGACGGCACGGTCTGGGGCGGCGAGCTCCTCGCCGGCGGGCTGGACCGCATCGAGCGCTGCGGGCGCATCCGGCCGGTCCGGATGCCGGGCGGCGAGCGGGCGATCATGGAGCCCTGGCGGATGGCCTGCAGCTGGCTTACGGAGCTGCAGGTCGCGCTGCCGCCCGCGTTCGCGGACATCGCCCAGGCGCGCTGGAACATGGTGGCGCGGATGTCGGTCAACGGCGTCGGCTCGCCGTTCACGTCGAGCGCCGGGCGGCTCTTCGACGCGGTCGCCGCGATGTGCGGCGTGCGCCTGGAGGTCACCTACGAGGGCCAGGCGGCGATCGAGTTCGAGGCGCTCGCCGACCGCGGCGCCGTCGATCCCTACCCGCTCGAGCTCGAGCACCGCGGGACGGCGATCGCGCTCGACGTGCGCCCGACGATCCTCGCCGTGCTCGCCGACATCGCGGCCGGCGTCGACGTGGGCGCGATCTCCGCGCGCTTCCATGCCGGCCTCGCGCGCGCGACCGCCGAGGCGCTCGCGATCGTCGCCGAGCGCCAGGACGTCGCCACGGCCGTGCTGTCGGGCGGCGTCTTCCAGAACCGCCTGCTGCTCGAGCTGACCGCGGACGCACTCGAGGAGGCCGGGCTGCGCGTGCTCGTCCCCGAGCGGCTGCCGCCGAACGACGGCCAGATCGCCTTCGGCCAGGTCGCGGTGGCCTCGGCCCGGCTTGCGGCGGGCTGAGAGCGCCGTATCCTGAGCGGGGGATGGGGAGCTTCGCGCTGAGCGAACGCTGGAACGGGTGGGCGCGCCTGGACACCATGGTGGCGGCCGCGCGGGCCGCGGCCGCCGCCGGCCCGCTGGACCCGCTCGTCTGCGAGGCGACGCTCGAGTGGGACGACGCCACGACGACGCTGCACGACCTCGGCGAGGTCGACGCGCTGCTCGCCGCCGGCGGCGAGCCGCTGTCGCTGGAGATCTACGTCGCGCATCGCGTCGAGGACGATGCGAGCCTGACGCTCGTCTTCAACGGGCGCTGGCTGCAGATCAACGGCGCCGGCGACGACTGGCCGCGCGCGCGGCAGGCCTACGACGCCGCGCGGGTCGAGCTCGCGCTCGTCTACGGCATCACGACGTTCAAGCTGCCCGAGCCCCCGCCGGACACCGTCGCCGAGACGCGCCGCCGCATCGGGGCCAAGGACCTCGATCCCGGCCGCGCCGAGGAGGACGCGCGGCGCGGTCGGCCTCAGGACTGAGCCGCGGCCTCGGGCGCAGGAGGACGCGCGGCGCGGTCGGCCTCAGCACTGAGCCGCGCCGCCGGCGTCCTCGGGCGGATCGCCCGCCGGCGGCAGGAACCAGTCGGGGATCGTCAACGTGCCGTCGGGCTCGCCCTCGATCCCGTCCGGCGGCCAGCGCTGGGGATACGGCGGGCGCTTCCAGACCCACTGCTCGCCGCAGTAGGCGTAGTGGAAGCGGATCGACTTCAGGAGGTCGCGGCGATGGTCGGGGCAGGCGTAGCGCCGCGGGCCGAGCAGTCCACCGGCGTGCCAGACGAGCCACTTGCCGGGCATCGCGTCGATGAGCTCGCCGAACAGGTCCTCCCGCGTCGAGGCGCCGATGCTGCTGCGCGTCTCGTCGTCCGGTAGGCAGCCGCAGACATCGCAGCGAAACCAGTAGCGGACGGGCATCGGTGAAGCGTAGGCGCGAACGCGCGAGGGCGCCAGGGGACGGGCACGAATCTCGACAGAGCCGCTATTGCGACCGGTTGGCAATCACGTTAGGTTGGCAGCATGCGCGCCGGTCGTGGGGTCCCAGCGCTTGCCGCTCTCGCGCTGGCCTGTCCGGCGGCGGGCTGCGGCGCGGACGCGGGCGCGCCGGCGTCCGACGGGCGGCTGCGCGTCGTCACGACGGTCGCGCCGATCACGAGCATCGCGGCGAGCATCGGCGGCGACCGCGTGTCGATCACCGGGGTCGTCCCCGAGGGCACGAACTCGCACACGTTCGAGCCCAAGCCGAGCGTCGCCGAGCTGCTCTCACAGGCCGACGTCGTCTACGTCAACGGGCTCGGCCTCGAGGAGCCCACGCACCGGCTCGCCGAGCAGAACCTCAAGGCGGGGGCCGGCGTCGTCGAGCTCGGGCCCGCGTCGATCACGCGGTCGCGCTACATCTACGACGCCACGTTCCCGCGCTCCGGCGGTCGGCCCAACCCGCATCTGTGGACCGACCCCAGCTACGCGCTGCGCTACGCCCGGGCGATCCGCGACGACCTGCGCCGCCGCGACCGCGCGAACGCGGCCGCCTACGACGCGAACCTAGCCCGCTTCGAGACGGAGGTGCGCGCGCTGGACGGGGCGATGCGCACCGCCTTCTCGACGATCCCGCGGGCCCGGCGCAAGCTGCTGACCTACCACGACGCCTATGCGTACTTCGGGCGCAGCTACGGCTGGGACGTCATCGGCGCGATCCAGCTCTCGGACTTCGAGGACCCCACGCCGAAGGACGTCGCGCGGCTCATCGGCCAGGTGCGCGCCGAGGCCGTCCCGGCGATCTTCGGCTCGGAGGTCTTCCCCAGCCCGGTGCTCGCGCAGATCGGCAGGGAGGCGGGCGTCGCGTACGTCGACACGCTGCGCGACGACGACCTGCCCGGCGAGCCCGGCGACGCGCAGCACTCCTGGCTGGGCCTCATGCGCCAGGATTGCATCACGCTGACCGAGGCGATGGCCGGCGACGCGGCGGCGCTGCGGGCGCTGCGGCCGGCGAGCGGCGCCACCGACCGGGCGAGCTATCCGCAGTGAGCGCGACCGCCTCCGCACCGCTCGTCAGGCTCGCGGGGCTGACCTACGGCTACGGCGCGGGCGCGGTCCTCGAGGACGTCGACATCGCGGTGGCGGCGGGCGAGTTCGTCGGCATCGTCGGCCCGTCCGGGGCCGGCAAGACGACCGCGCTGCGTGTCCTCGCGGGCAGCCTGCGCCCGGCGCGCGGGCGCGTCGAGCGCCGCGACGGGCTGCGCATGGCCTACGTCCCGCAGGTCGAGACGATCAACTGGAGCTTCCCGGTGACCGTCCGCGAGTGCGTCCTCATGGCCCGCGTCGGGTCCGGCCGGCGGCTGCCCTGGGCCAGCCGGAGCGAGCGCGCGGAGGTCGCCGCCGTGCTCGCGCGCCTGGACATCGGCGAGCTCGCCGGGCGCCACATCCGCGAGCTCTCGGGCGGCCAGCAGCAGCGCGTCTTCATCGCCCGCGCGCTGCTCGGCGAGCCCGAATTGCTGCTCATGGACGAGCCGACGTCGGGCGTCGACGTGCGCCTGCGCCACGAGCTGCTGCACCTGCTCGACGAGCTGCACGCGCGCGGCCTGGCGATCGTGCTCACGACGCACGACCTCAACGGCATCGCCGCGCATCTGCCGCGGGTCGTCTGCCTCAACCGGCGCGTCATCGGCGACGGCGTGCCGCACGACGTGCTCACCGCCGACGTGCTCGAGCGCACGTACGGCGCGAGCATGGAGGTGCTCGAGCACGGCGGCATGCCGGTCGTCGTCGACGGCTTCCGCCACCACGCGCCGCATCCGCCGCACGGCACCTCAGATGCGCCGGACCACGCGCCGCATGCGCCGCACGGCACGTCAGATGCGCCGCACCACGCGCCGCATCCGCCGCACGGCGCCCCGCACCGCTCGGAGGCGCGCGGGTGATGGCGGAGCTGCTGCGCCCGTTCGACTTCGAGTTCTTCCGCAACGGGCTCATCGTCGCGACGATGGCGGGCGCGCTGTGCGGCGCGATCGGCGTCTACGTCGTCCTGAAGGGCATGAGCTACATCGGCCACGGCCTGTCGCACGCGATCTTCGGCGGCTTCGCCGCGAGCGCCCTGCTCGGCGTGAACTTCCTGCTCGGCGCCGGCGCCTGGGGCGTCGCGTCGGCGTTCATGATCAACGCCGTCACGCGCCGGCGGGTGATCGGCTCCGATGCCGCGATCGGCGTCATCACGACGGCCTCGTTCGCGCTCGGGCTCGCGCTGTTCTCGCTCTTCGGCCGGGCGGGCACGAACTTCGACGCCGCGCTGTTCGGCAGCATCCTCGGCGTCGAGACGAGCGACGTCGTCGCGATCGCGATCGTCGGGTTGCTGGCGGGGGCGCTCATCTTCCTGCGCTACCGCGCGCTGCTGTTCACGACGTTCGACCCCGAGGTCGCCGACGTCGCGGGCGTCAACACGGCGCGGATGGACGCGCTGCTGACCGTCGTGCTCGCGGCGTCGATCCTCGTGACGATGCAGGTCCTGGGCGTCACGCTCATCGCCGCCGTGCTCGTCATCCCGGCGGCCGTCGCGCGGATGCTGACGACCTCGTTCGCGCGGATGCTGCAGCTCGCCACGGGCATCGGCGCGGTCTGCGGGTTCGTCGGCATGAACCTCAGCTATCACCTCGACGTCCAGTCGGGCCCGACGATCGTCCTCGTCGCCGCGTCGCTGTTCGCGGCCGTCTTCGTCGTCACCGGCGTGAGCGGCCGGCGGCGCGCGGCCGGCCTCGTCGCCGGTTAGGCGGCCCGCTTGCGCGCGCAGCGAGGGCACAGCCCGACGATCGGGAAGTGCGAGAAGCGCGCCTCGAAGCCCGACAGATCCCGGACCGCGGCGCGCACGTCCTCGAGCGCGGCCGGCTCGACGGACTTCAGCGCGCCGCAGGACTCGCAGGCGATGTACTCGCGGTCGCCGAAGCCGGCGAGGACGTAGCGGCCCGGGCCGTGCCCGGCGTGGAAGTGGCGCACGAGCCCGAGCTCGCCGAGCGTCTCGAGGTTGCGGTAGACCGAGGCGAGGTCGGATTGCGTCATGCGGCCGCCGAGGCCGTCGGCGATCTCCTCGGCGGAGATCGGCTCACGTGCCGCCAGCAGCGCCTCGAGCACGAGCCGCCGCGCCGACGTGAGCCGCAGCCCGCCGCGGCGCACGACCTCGATCGCCTCCTCGAGATCGGTGACGACCACGGGCTTGCGATCCGGCGAGACGGTCACGCGCAGCAACGTAGCGCATCAGTCCTCCGGCGGCGGCTGGCGCAGCGCGCCGACGATCCCGCCGCTGAACATGGCCAGCACGAGCAGCGCGACGAAGGTCAGGACGCTGATCCCGGACGTCACGGCGACGTAGACCGTGAGCGCGGCGAGGAGCGCGATGAACAGGAGCGTCGCACCGAGGATCACGGTGCGCGCGAGCATCAGTACACGGGGTGCTTCGGCGGGATCGTGTAGTCCTTCTGGCGGCTGGCGAACAGCTTGATCATGAGCAGCCCGAACACGAAGCCGCCGATGTGCGCGAAGTAGGCGACCCCGCCGCCGCCGCCCGTCGGGTTGGCGAGGTCGAAGTAGCCGAAGGCGACCTGCTGCAGGAACCAGAGCCCGAGCACGAGCATGGCCGGCAGCTCGAGGATCGTGAAGAAGAAGACGATGAAGATGACGGTCACGACGCGGGCGCGCGGATAGAGCAGGATGTAGCCGCCGAGCACCGCCGCGATCGCCCCCGAGGCGCCGACGGTGGGGATCGCGGCGTCGGGGTCGATGACCGTCTGCAGCAGCAGGGCGGCGAGGCCGCCGAGCAGATAGAAGCCGACGAAGCGCACCCGGCCCATGCTGTCCTCGACGTTGTTGCCGAAGATCCACAGGAAGAGCAGGTTGCCGCCGAGGTGCAGGATGCTGCCGTGCATGAACATCGAGCTGAACAGCGTGAGGATCGTCGCCGGCCCGTCGCCGCCGTCGCCGCAGCGGATCGACTGCGCGTTGGCGCTCAGCGCGCACTGCTCGCCGGGGTGCGTGATCTCGTACGGGATCGCGCCGTAGTCGACGACCCCGGTGTCGCTCGGCCCGTCGAAGATCCCGCCCTTCTGCAGCAGGAAGTAGACGAGCACGTTCATGACGATGAGCACGATCGTCACGATCGGCAGGCGATCGGTCGGGATGTTGTCCTTCAGCGGGAACATGCGAGTCGCGCGGACCCTACCCGCAACGCTGGCCGTCGAGGCTCGGCGGGGTGGTCAGTCGCGCAGGATGCGCGTCTGCACGGCCGCCATGAGGTCGTCCGGCACGCCGGCCGGGTCGATCAGCCGCTCGAGCGCGAGGCCGTTGGAGAGCGCGAGCGAGACGATCGCCCAGCGCTCGCCGCCGAGCGTCGTGTTCTTCGGACCGATCTCGGCGAGCCCCCGGCGCAGGCGCCGGTAGCGCTCGGAGAAGTCCGCCAGCACGGCCGGGTCGCGGGCGGCGTGGACCCAGAACTCGATGGCGAGCAGGAGGAACTGCGAGTTGCGCTCGTCGACGGGCCTGGCGGCGAGCGCCGCCATCCGCTCCTCGTCGGTGTCGTGGGAGCCGAGCACGGCGCGCAGGTCCTCCAGGCGGCGGACCATGACCTCGTCGAAGAGCGCGAGGAACAGGCCGGCCTTGCTCTTGAACGTCGAGTAGACGGCGCCCTTCGTGTAGCCGGCCTCGTCGGCGATGTCGTCCAGCGACGTGCCGTGATAGCCGTGGACGAAGAAGCGCCGCGCCGCCGCCTCGAGCAGATCGCTGCGCGTCTGCGCGCTGCGCTCGGCGCGCGTCAGCCGCGCGGTCGCCATCGGGCCGAGCTCATGACGGCGGCGTGAACGTTGCGATCTGCGCGTCGTCGTAGCCCGCCGCGCGCAGCACCTCGGCCGTGCCGGACGGCACGTCGCGCTGCTCGGCGGGCTTGGCGCTCGCACGCAGCGTCTCCATCCACTCCGCGGGCACGACCGGCCCGACGTGGCCCTGGTAGTCGGGCGCGACGCGCCGTGCGAGCGCGGCCGCGGGACGGCCCTCGATGTACGGCGCGAGGTCGTCGGAGAGCAGCAGCGCCGAGACGTTGACGGCGATCTGGTAGTCGGCGGCGTTGAGCCGCGAACCGCCGATGACGCCCTCGTCGATCCACGCGTCGATCTGGTCCAGGCGCTCGGGCAGCAGGTCGAGGTCCTCGCGGCCGGCATCGTCGGAGGCGCGGTGCGCGCCGGTGGCGAGGCGCATGATCAGCGGCGCCGCCATGCGCAGCCCGAGGCGCTTGACGGGACCGCGGCCGGCGGCCATGACGCTGAGGAAGCCCTTGCGGTCGCGGCGGGCGGCGCAGTAGAAGATCCGCCGGGTCGCGTTCTGGAACTCCTCGCCCCAGCGCTCGGCGTGCTCGACGGCGCGCCGCTGGGCGGGATCGGCGGGGAACAGCGGGTCGGCGGGGTGGAGCCGGTCGAGCGCGCGGGAGATCCAGCGCGTGCCCTGCACCTTGTCGCCGTCGATCTTCAGCGCCGGCACGCCCATCGTGTCAAAGCCCAGGAAGAGCATGATCGGCGCGTGCGCCGCGGGCGGCAGCTTGACGAACTTGTAGTCCAGTCCCTTGTGCTCGAGCAGGAGCCGTCCCGTGTAGACGGAGTTCGACCCCACGAAGCCGTACAGCTTGATCTTCGGTGCCACAGGAGTTCCCTTGTTCGCGTACCCTCGGTCTTGAAATACCGACGGTATCAGACTGCCTGGGCGCCTGCCAGCGGTCCGCTGCCGGGCTCGTCCTGCGGGACGTGCTGGTCGGCGTGGTAGCTGGAGCGCACGAGCGGGCCGGCCGCGATGTGGTCGAATCCCAGCGCGTACGCGGCCTCCTCGAGCGCCTTGAACTCGTCGGGGTGCCAGTAGCGCACGACCGGCAGATGACGCTCGGTCGGGCGCAGGTACTGACCCACGGTGAGCACCTGCACGTCGTGCTCGCGCAGGACCTCGAACGTCTGCACCATCTCGTCGTGCGTCTCGCCCAGGCCGACCATGAGCCCGGACTTCGTGGTCACCGCGTCGCCGCCCATCTCCTTGGCGTTGCGCAGCACGCGGCAGGAGCGCTCGAACCGCGAGCCGCGGCGCGCCACCGGATACAGCCGCGGGACGACCTCGACGTTGTGGTTGAAGACGTCGGGCCGCTCGGCGATGACCTTCGCCAGCGGCATCTCCTGGCCGCGGAAGTCGGGCGTCAGGACCTCGACCTTGCAGCGCGGCGCCTGCGCGCGGACCTGGCGGATGACGCCGACGAACGCGCTCGCCCCGTAGTCCGGCAGGTCGTCGCGGTCGACCGACGTGATGACCGCGTGGCGCAGGCCCATCTTCGCGATCGAGCGCGCGACGCGGGCGGGTTCGAGCGGGTCGTTCCACGTCGGCTTGCCGGTGCGCACGTTGCAGAAGCCGCAGCGCCGCGTGCACGTGTCGCCGAGGATCATGAACGTCGCCGTGCCGCGCTCCCAGCACTCGCCCACGTTCGGGCACGCGGCCTCCTGGCAGACCGTGTGCAGGTTCTCGTCCTTGATGAGCTTCGTCAGCTCGCGGTAGCGATCGCCGCCCGGCGCGGGGACCTTGAACCACGGCGGCTTGCGCTCGCGCATCGGGCGCACGTCGGGGCCCAGGACGCTGAGCACGTCCATGCCGCCCGGGTTGGAGCGCGAGCGGGTGGAGAGCCTGCGGTCGTCGGTCGTCGCCATGGCGGTCCTTCGAGGGTAGCGGTCAGCCGGGGGTTCCTCCGGGCGCGGCGCGCGCCGTGCCCGGCGCGCGCGGGCGGCACAGGAAGACGAGATCCGAGACCAGCAGGCCGTGGCGGGCGGCGCCCTCCGCGCCGACCTCGCCGGCCACGTCGACGACCTCGACCGCGAAGCCGGCGGCCCGCAGGCGGCCGGCGATGTCGGGCGCGTAGAGGCGCACGTGGTCGGCCTGCAGGAAGGCGCGGCGGCGCTCCGCGGGCTCGGTGATGCTCGCGTCCTCGTACGTCGTGTCGCGGTCGAGCGCGAGCGGGACCATGACGAGGCACCAGCCGCCGGCCGCGGTGATCCGGCGCAGCTCGGCCATCGCGGCGCCGTCGTCGGGGACGTGCTCGAGCACGTGCGAGCAGACGACCGCGTCGAAGGCCCCGTCGGGCAGGTCGATCGCGGTGACGTCGAGGCGCAGGTCGACGACCTGCGCCGGATCGAGATCGGTCGTGACGTAGCGCAGCCCCGGGACGGCCCGCAGCCGCTCGCGCAGGCACCACTCGGGCGAGAAGTGCAGCAGCGAGCCCGCGTCCGCGAGGAGGCCGGGCCGCAGCCGGGTCAGCAGCAGCCACTGGGCGCGGTGGCGCTCGTGCGACCCGCAGCGCCAGCACAGCGCGCCGGGGCGGTTCCAGTCGTCCTTGAAGCGGTCGAAGCCGCGCTCGCAGAGCGGGCAGTGGACCGCGGCGCCGCGGTGGCGAGCGGTCGCCGCGCGGACGCGCAGCGCGGCGGCGATGCGGCTCACGCGCGCGGGCCCGGCGCCGCGCGCGCGGGCGCGGGCGGCGCGGCCTCCTCGGACGCGGGTGGCGGCTCCCCGGGGCCGGCCGGAGCTGTCGCCGTTCCGGCGGGTGGGCCGGCGGCCGCCTCCAGGTCGCGGGGATGCACCGTCGCCGGCGTCCGTCCGAACGCCTCGGCGAAGCGCCGCGCCATGCTCGCGCGGACGGCCTCGAGCGGGAGCGTCTCGCCGCTCGCGCGGGTCTCCTTGACGACCGAGGTCATCTGCACGCCGTCCAGGCCGCAGGGCACGACCCAGCCGAAGGGCTGCAGGTCGTTCTGGACGTTGATCGCGAAGCCGTGCGTGGTCACCCCGCGCGCGACGTGGACGCCGATCGAGGCGATCTTGCGATCGGCGGCCGTCCAGACGCCGGTGAAGTCCGGCCCGTCGTCGGGGCGGGCGTGCGCGGCGATGCCGGCGTCCGCCAGCGCGGCGACGATCGCCCGCTCCATCGTGCGCAGGTACGCGATGACGTCGTCGATGCGCATGATCGGATAGCCGACGAGCTGGCCGGGGCCGTGATAGGTCACGCGGCCGCCGCGGTCGGTGTCGACGACGTCGATCCCCTGGGTGCGATACCAGGCCTCGCCCATCGGCAGCTCGCGCGCATCCGAGCGGCGGCCGCGGGTGTAGACGGGCGGATGCTCGAGCAGCAGCAGCGTGTCCGGGATGCGCTTCTCCTGGCGCGCCGAGCGGAGGCGCTCCTGCAGCGCGAGCGCCTCGCGGTACTCGACCGTCGGCAGGTCGCAGACCCAGAGCTCGCCGGCAGCGGTCATGAGGCGATGATCGCAGGCCGCTCGGAGTCGAAGACCCGCAGCGTGAGCGCGATGAACTCGCGCGCGGCGGGCGAATGGCGGCGCTGCGCGCGGGCGGCGAGCGTGACGTCGCGCGTGAGCGCGGGCTCGACGAGCCGGGTGACGGCGACGGGCGCGCCCGGGCCGACGGCGTCCGAGCGCGGGAGGATCGCGACGCCGAGCCCGCTCGACACGAGGCTGCGGATGCGGCGGCTCTCGTTGGACTCCAGCGCGACGCGCGGCGTGAAGCCGACGCCGGCCGCGGCGCTGCTCAGCAGCTCGCGCAGCCGCGACCCGGGGCGGAAGCTGATGAACGGCTCGCCGGCGAGCTCGGCCAGGCCGACGCCCTCGCGGCCCGCGAACGCGTGCGTCGTCGGCAGGACCGCGACGAGCTCCTCGGTCACGAGCGGGTGCAGCTCCAGTCCGCGGCTCTGGATGCGCTCGGTCACCGACAGGAAGGCCAGGTCGATCTCGTCGTCGCGCAGCATCTCGGCGAGCTCCTCGCTGGACTGCTCGCGCACCGTGAGCTCGACGGCGGGGTGGGTGCGGTGAAAGGACGCGAGCAGCAGCGACAGGTCGATCGGCCCCATCGTGTGCAGGGCGCCGACCGCGAGGCGGCCGCTGCGGACGCCGGCCAGCATGCCCAGCTCGGCCTGCGCGTCCTCGAGCTCGGCGAGGATCCGCCGCGCGCGGGCGACGAGCAGCTCGCCGGCGTCGGTCAGCGCGACGCGCCGGGTCGTGCGCTCGACGAGCGCCATGCCGACCTCCGCCTCCAGGCGCCGGATCTGCTGCGACAGCGCGGGCTGGGCGACGTGCTCGCGCGCGGCGGCGCGGGTGAAGTTCAGCTCCTCGGCGAGCGCGACGAGGTAGCGCAGCTGGCGCAGTTCCATAACCAGAGCTTATGAGTTTCAGCACGCAACCGTATTGGACTTCTGGATCGAGGTTCGCAACCATGATCGAGCCACGCACCTCGCGCACCGCCGGTCCGGCTTCTCCTCCCGCTTCGCCGGCCGGCTCGTGCGCGACACCCACGCAGAACACGACGAAGGGCGCGCCGATCTCTCCTCCCGGCGCGCCTTTCGTCGTTTCTGGGCCGCTACCCCGCCGCGGCGGTGTAGCCGCGGTTTGTCGCGGTCGCGCGCAGAGACCCCGTCAGCACGAGCGTCACGTTGCCCGAGGACGACGTCAGGCCGCGCACGCGGCCCGCCCGCACGCGCGCGCCGCGCACCGGATCGCCGGCGTCGAGCACGCGGTAGGTCACCGCGCGCCGCCCGCCCGCTCGGCGCGCGACCCTCACGCGCTTCAGCGTGAGCCCCGGCAGCGCCACGGTGTGGCGCACGCTGCGCGCGCCGCTGGGCTGACCGAGCTGGGCGACGACATCGAGGCGGGCCGCCGTGGCCGACGCGCCGAAGGCATCCGACGACCAACCGCCCGGCGCCCGCACCCGGACGGGCGCGCCGAACGTCGTGACCGCGCGGTTGGAGCGCCGCGCGACGATGACCGGCGCGCTCCCCGGGGCGCGCTCGATCCAGGCGGCCCAGACGCGGCCGTCGGGCGCGGCCGCGAGCTGCGGCTCGACGTGGCTCGTCCCCGGGCGTGACGCCACGGTCGCCGCGGACGGCGAGCCGACGCGCCATACGAGCACGCGGTCGAGCGTCGGGTAGCCGCTCGACGCGGCGACGAACAGTCCGCCGCCCGCGCGCGCGACCGCCGGCATCCGCCGGCTGGCGACGGTCTGCAGGACGCACGTCGAATGACGGCCGCCGGCGTACGTCACGAGCGAGCCGGGCATGACCGCCGCCGGTCCCAGCGGCGCGCCGGTCGCGGTGTCGGCCTGCTGGACGTGGATGCCGCCCCCGGCCGCGCCGAAGGCGCACCACACGACCGCCGCGCGGCCGCTCGCGTCGGCGACGACGTTCGGGCTGATGTCCGTCAGGCCACTGGCGAAGATCGACAGCGGCGCCGCCGGGGCCAGGCCGGCGCGCGCGGCGACCCGCGAGAGCGACTGGAACGCGAGCAGCGGGACGCCGCCGCGTGGCTGCGCGGCGCCCAGGATCCCGTACGTGTCGGTGAGCTGCGCCGGCGGCCCCCAGCCCGCGCCCGCAGGCGTCGCAGTCTGGACGCCGAGCGGCGAGCCGGTCTGCGTCGTCTGCTGGCCTCCGAAGAACACGCGTGGGCCGCCCGGCTCGTCGAGGAACGCGGCGTCGGCGAGGTCGACCCAGTGCGCGACGATGATCCGCCCGCCGGCCTGGACGTCGCCGGCAGCCGAGATCGTGCGCTCCAGGAGCGACTGGTCCAGCGGCGCGGTGGTGTGGATCCACGCGACGTGCAGCACGCCGTCGGGCGTGCGGTGCAGGGCCGGCTGGCTCGCGGGTCCGGGCGCGCCGGGTCCCTCGGCGATGGCCTTCCACTGCCCGGGGGCGGCGGCGTCAGCGGCGGGGCAGATCGCCAGCGCGATGGCGAGCGCGGCCGCGCCCAGGGCGCGGCGCATGGTCTCGGAGCTCATCTGTGTGGCCTCCCTGCCGGTTCTCGGCGGATGATCGTGGGCGTGCGTCCCGCCGATTATCTCCGCGCGTGTCAAGTCCGCCCCGCTGCGGGCCGCCGCCCGGGCGGCGCGCGGCCGCGAGAGCCGCGCCGCCCGGGCGCTGCTGCGGCTAGACCTCGAGGCTCTCGGCGCGCCGCTTGATGCTCGCCAGGAAGCGTGCCGCGAGCGCGCCGTCGAGCGCGCGGTGATCCCAGGAGAGGCCGAGGATGACGATCGGGCGGATCGCGATCGCGTCCTCGCCGAACCCGTCGGTGACGACGACGGGGCGCTTGACGATCGCCTCGACGTCGAGGATCGCGACCTGCGGCTGGGAGATGACCGGGGTCGCCATGATCGAGCCGAACTGGCCGGGGTTCGTGATCGTGAACGTCGCGCCGTGGACGTCGTCGGGCGTGATCTGGCGGTCGCGGGCGCGCCGCGCGAGGTCGCGGATGCGGCGCGACAGGCCCTCCGGCGCGAGGTCCTGCGCGCTGCGCACGACCGGGACGATGAGCCCGTCCTCGCCGAGCGAGACGGCGATCCCGAGGTTGATCTCCTCGTGCATCGTGTACGTCTCGCCCTCCAGCCAGGCGTTGAGCTGGGGAAACTCGACGAGCGCCCCGATGACGCAGCGCGCGACGAGCGGCAGCGCGGTGATGCCGAGCTTGCGCCGGGCGAGCTCGACGCGCGACATGTCGACCTCGATCCACGTCGTGCAGGTCGCAGCGGTCTCCTGCGAGCGCTTCATGTGCTGGCCGATCTGCCTGCGCATGCGCGACAGCGGGCGCGCCTCGGGTGGGACGTAGGGCCCGCCGGACGGCGCGGAGGTCTCGACCGGGTCCGGCCGGTAGGGGCTCTCGGTGTGCAGCGGCGGCTCGTCGGCATCGCCCGCGTCGCCGCCGCGGGCGGCGACGTAGGCCATGACGTCCTTCTTCTGGACGCGGCCGTCGCGGCCGGAGCCCTCGACGGCGTCGAGGTCGACGTCGTGCTCCTCGGCGATGCGCTGGACGACCGGCGAGTAGCGGCGCGCCGCGCGCGAGCGCCGCCCGGCGGCGGGCGCCGGGGCCGGCGCGTCCGCCGTCCCGGCCGCCGGCGAGGCTGCCGCGGGCGCGGCGTCGCCCTCGTCCGCTCTCGGGGAGGCCGCGGGCGCGGCGTCGCCGTCGGCCGGCGCGCTCGCGCCGGCACCGTCGGCCTCGGAGCTGTGCGGCTCGCCCGGGCGCGCGTCGGTCGCGATCCGCGCCAGCGGCGTGCCGACGTCGACGGTCGCGCCGACCTCGACGAGGATCTCGGTGATCCGGCCCGCGGCGGGCGACGGCACCTCGGTGTCGATCTTGTCCGTCGAGATCTCGCAGATCGTCTCGTCGGCCTCGACCCAGTCGCCCGCCTGCTTGCGCCAGTCGACGACGGTGCCCTCGGCGACGGAGACGCCCATCTGCGGCATCGTCACGTCGACGACGGTCGTGCTCTCAGTACTCGAGGAGATGGCGCACCGCCTCCTTCACGCGATCGACGGACGGCAGGACGGCCGCCTCCAGCGGCGGCGAGAACGGGATCGGCACGTCCGGCGAGGCGACGCGCACGACGGGCCCGTCGAGGTCCTCGAAGCCGCGCTCGGCGATGAGCGCCGCGACCTGGGCGCCGGCGGCGCACGTCGCGTTGGCCTCGTCGACGACGACGACCTTCGAGCACGCGCGGACCGCCGCGAGGATCGCCTCCTCGTCGAGCGGGACGAGCGAGCGCAGGTCGAGCACCATGATCGACGCGTCCTCGATGTCCTCGGTCGCCTCGAGCGCGGTGTGCACCATCGCGCCGTAGGCGATGACGACGAGGTCGGTGCCCTCGCGCGCGACGCGGGCCTTGAACGGGGTCTCGTAGGAGCCCTCGGGCACCTCGCCCTTGACGCGGCGATACAGGTGCTTGTGCTCCATGTAGATGACGGGGTTGGGATCGCGGATGCTCGCGATGATCATCCCCTTGGCGTCCTCGGCCGTGCTCGGCGCGACGACCTTCAGCCCCGGGGCGTGCATGAACCAGGCCTCCGGGTTCTGGGAGTGGAACGGGCCGCCGGAGAAGCCGCCCCCGCTCGGCAGGCGCACGGTGATGTTCACCGGAAGCCCCTGGCGGTAGAGCATCTTGCCGGCGACGTTGACGATCTGGTCGAAGCCGCAGGAGACGAAGTCGGCGAACTGCATCTCGCAGACCGGCCGCAGGCCGACGACCGCCGCCCCCACGGCCGTGCCGACGATTCCCGACTCGGCCAGCGGCGTGTCCATGACCCGGTCGGGGCCGAACTCGTCGATGAAGCCGTCGGTCACCTTGAAGGCGCCGCCGAAGACGCCGATGTCCTCGCCCATGAGGAAGACGCGCTCGTCGTCGCGCATCTCCGTGCGCAGGCCGTCGGAGATCGCGCGCAGGTAGGTCATCTTGCTCATGGCGCCGTCTCCCCGCTGGTGTTCGGGCAGTCGCGCGCGCTCATGCCGCGAACCCGCTCCACGGGGCCCGGCCGTCCTGCACGAGGATCTCCTCCGCGTCGCGCGGGTGGAAGAGCCGGTCGGTCGCCGTCGCGGGGTCGGGCATCTTGTCGGCGAGCGCGATCTTCTCGGCGTCCTCGACCTCCGCGCGCACCTCCTCGCGCAGCGCGTCGACGTCGACGCCGAGCTCAGCGATGCGGGCGCTCTGGCGATCGATCGGGTCCTTCTTGCGCCACTCCTCGACGAGCGCCTTGGGCACGTACTTCATGTCGTCGTGCGCGGCGTGGCCGTGCATGCGCATCGTGACCGCCTCGATGAGCGTCGGGCCGCCGCCGGAGATCGCGCGCTCGCGCGCCTCGCGGGTGGCCTCGAACATCGCCTCGACGTCGTTGCCGTCGACGGAGACGCCCGGGAAGCCGTAGGCGGCCGCGCGCTCGACGGGGTTGACCGCGAACTGCTGCTTGGTCGGCGTCGAGTAGGCGAACTGGTTGTTCTCGAGCACGAAGATGACCGGCAGGTTCTGCACGCCGGCCCAGTTCATCGCCTCGTGGAAGTCGCCGCGCGAGGTCGAGCCGTCGCCGAACCAGGTCAGCGCGCAGCGCTGCTCGGCGCGCATCTTGAACGCCATCGCCATGCCGGTCGCGACGAGCATCATGTCGGGCAGCATCGAGACCATGCCGACGCAGCCCGTGCGGTAGTCGCCGAAGTGCACGTTGCCGTCGCGGCCGCTCGTGATGCCGCCCGCCCGGCCCATGTACTGGCTCAGGATCGCCGCCGGCTGCACGCCTCGCACGAGGTGCGCGCCGAGGTCGCGGTGCAGGACGCAGAGCCGGTCCGCGGCCGCCATGGCCCACGTCGGGCCGACCGACACCGCCTCCTGGCCGAAGCCGTCATAGAAGGATCCCGGCACCTTGCCCTGCCGATAGAGGTTCATCGCGCGCTCCTCGATCGTGCGCATGAGCAGCATCGCGCGCAGCAGGCCGACGCGGTCGTCGGTCGTCAGGTGCGCGAGCGTGTCCTCTTGGGAAGGTGTGCTGGGACCGATGGGAACGTCCGTGCTGCTGGTCGCCATCTTCGCCTTTCACTCTGGGCGGTAAGAACGGGATCTCCGCCTCACCATTTCGGCGTCCGGTCGGGATCTCCGCGCGGGACGCGTACCGTCGGTTCCGAGGGTACCGGGTACGTACGCTGCGTGGCATGGTGGGCGAGGCGCGAGACAGGCGGCGATCGGCGACCCGGCGGCTGCGCTGGCGGATGCGCGGCGCCTGGCTGTGGCCCGCGTTCGCGCTCCTGACGCTGCTCGAGGCGGGACTGCTGCGCTGGCTGCCGGTCGCCGGCTCGGGCACCGGAGCGGTCGGCGGCATCCTGCTGGCCGGCTGCCTGAACCTCGCGGCGGTCGCCGTGCTCGGCGGTCTCGGCGGCGTCTGGCTGCGGCGCATTCGCCGCGACCTGCCGAAGGTCGTCGCCGACGACTACGCCGGCATGGCGGCGCTCGGCGCCGTGGCCGCGGCGCTGCTCGCCGCGGGCCTCGTGCACCGGCCGGAGCTGCGGGCCGAGCAGCGCGCGTTCGCCGAGCAGTCGCTGGCGGTGCGGCGCTGGGTGAAGGCCCACGGCAGCAGCTTCGCGCGGGCCCACGTCGACGCCGCCGACACGGTGCTCGTCGACGAGGGCCTGTATCGCACGTGCGTCCCCGGCGCCGACCCGAGGCGCTGGCTGTGCCTCGTCGTCGACACGTCGCAGCGCCCGCCGCGCGTGCGCCGCGACGTCAGCCGCGAGTCCAACGCCTCGCAGAATCCGCGGGGGGACTACAGGTGAGGCCTCGACCTGCCGATGGAGGCATACATGGCGGGTCCGCGGGCACTTCTGGCCTCGATCGGCGCAAGCGTCGTGCTCGTCGCTGCCGCCGCGCTGTCGCTGCTGGCCGTCAGCGCCGTGTTCGCCTTCGGCAACTGGTCGGGACCGTTCGCCAAGTCCGTCACGCGGCCCGCGCTCATCTTCGCCGAGTCGACGCTCCCGCAGCCGGGACCTGCCGCGCTGCGCCGCGCCGCCGACCCGCTCGTCGCCCCCGCACCGATGCGCCGGCGTGCCCGGCGCGCCGCGCCCGCGCGCCGCGCGACCGCTCGCCCGAGCGGGCGGTCGACCACGCGCGCGCCGCGGCGCGCAGCCGACCCGGGGCTCGGCCCGCCCGTGACGCCGCGCCGCGCCCAGCCGCCGGTCGCCACGGGGCCCGCGCCCGCGCCCGCGCCCGCGCCCGCGCCCGCGCCCGCCGTGCGGGCCGGTGACGGCGTGCGCGCCGTCGGCCAGGGCGCGAGCGCAATCGTCGAGACGACGGGCGCCGGGCTCGCGACGGACGCCGAGCCGCTCGGCCCGCCCGTCAGCGTCGCCGTGCAGGAGCTGGCCAACCGGATCGCCGAGCTGCTGAGCCGCGCGACCGGCACGGCCGGCGGCACGGCCGACACGCTGCTTCCGCCGAGGTAGGTCGCCCGGTCAGGCGAAGGCGAGCGCCAGCGGGCGCTCGAGCAGCCCGCGGACGCGCGCGAGGAACTCGGCCCCCTCGGCGCCGTAGAGGATGCGGTGATCGCAGGCGAGCGTCACGGTCATCGTGTGCCGTGCGACGAGCGTTCCGTCCTGCGCGACGACCGCGCGCCGGGCGAGGGCGCCGACGGCGAGGATCGCCGCCTGCGGCGGGTTAATGACGGCGGTGAAGTCCGTCACGCCGTACATGCCGAGGTTGGAGACGGTGAACGTCCCGCCGCTGAGCTCCGGCGGCGTGACCGTGCCCGCGCGGACGCGCTCGGCGAGCGTCCGCGCCTCGGCGGCGATCGCGAGCAGCGACTTGCGGTCGGCGTCGAAGATCGTCGGCACGACGAGCGCGTCGGCCGCCGCGACGGCGACGCCGACGTTCACGCGGCTGTGCAGCTCGAAGCGCGCGTCGCGGTAGCTGCCGTTCGCGCGCGGGAACTCGCGCAGCGCCAGCGCGCAGGCCTTGACGACCATGTCGTTGTAGGAGGGGACCGGGTCGCCGAGCGTCTTGAGCTCGGCGCGCAGGTCGACGCAGGCCTCCATGTCGATCTCCATGCGCAGCTCGAAGGAGGGGATCGTCGCCCGCGACTCGGCCATCCGGCGCGCGATGAGCCCCTGCGTGCGGGTGAGCTCCTGGACCGTGACGTCGCCCTTGGCGGTGCCGGTCTCGGAGACGGCGGCCGGCGGCGTGGCGGTGGGGGTTGATGGCGGCGCGGCGGCGGGACCGGCGGCGGCGACTGCGGCGGGGGCGGGCTGGGCGGCGGCGGGCGTCGCGGCGGCCGGCGCATCCGCTGCGACCGGCGCGGGCGCGGCCGGCGGCGCCTGCGCCGCGCGCTCGACGTCGTCCTTGACGATCCGCCCGCCGGGACCGCTGCCGGTGATCTGCGTGAGGTCGACGCCCTTGTCGCGCGCGAGGCGGCGCGCCAGCGGCGACGCCTTGACGCGGCCGCTCCGCGCGGTGGCGGCGGCCTCGGCCTTGGGGGGTCCGGGCTCGGGCGCCCCGCCCGCCGGCTCCGCCTGCTCGGGCTGCGCGGACGGCGCCGCGCCCGCCGCGGCCTGCTCGGGCGGTGCGGACGGCGCCGCGCTCGCCGGCTTCGGCTCCGGTGGCGCGGGTGGTTGCGCCGGCGCCGGCGCCTGCGCAGGCCGGGCCGCGCCGGCCCCGTTGCCGCCCGCCTCCAGCCGCGCGATGACGGTGCCGATCGGCAGCGTCTCGCCCGCCGGCGCGACGATGCTGAGCACGCCCTCGGCGTCGGACTCGTAGGTCAGCGTCGCCTTGTCGGTCTCGATCTCGGCGAGCGGCTCGCCGCGGGCGACCGGGTCGCCGTCGGCCTTGAGCCACTTCAGGATCGTTCCCTCCTCCATCGAGTCCGACAGGCGCGGCATGACGATCTCGGTCATGTCCGCTCCCCGAACGTCGCGAGCACGGCATCGATGACCTGCGGCTCGTGCGGGAAGGCGATCTGCTCCAGCGGCTTGGCGTACGGCATCGGCACGTCGGCGCCCGTGACGCGCTGGATCGGGGCGTCGAGGTCGTCGAAGGCCTGCTCGGCGATGAGCGCCGCGAGGTTCGCGCCGACGCCGCCGTGCGGCCAGCCCTCCTCGACGATGACGCAGCGGTTGCACTTGCGCACGGACGCGAGGATCGTGTCGAGGTCCAGCGGGCGCAGCGTGCGCGGGTCGATGACCTCGGCCTCGATGCCGTGCTCCTCGCTCAGCGTCTTCGCCGCGCGCGCGGCCGTCAGCGCCATCCGCGAGATGCCGACGATCGTCACGTCCGACCCCTCGCGGCGGATCGCGGCCTCGCCGAAGCGCACCGTGTGGTCCTCGTCGTCGGGCACCTCGCCGCGTTGGCCGTAGAGGTACTCGTGCTCGATGAACACGACCGGGTTGTCGTCGCGGATCGCGGACTTCAGCAGGCCCTTGGCGTCGGCGGCGGTCGTCGGCGTGGCGACGAGCAGCCCGGGCACGTGGAGGAACAGCGCCTCCCAGGAGTGCGAGTGCGTCGGGCCGAGCTGGTGGCCGGCGCCCTGCGGCATGCGCACAACGAGCGGCACCTTGACCTGGCCGCCGAACATGTAGCGGATCGTCGCCGCGTGGTTGACGATCTGGTCCATCGCCAGCAGCGAGAAGTTGATCGTCATGAGCTCGACGACGGGGCGCAGGCCGGTCATCGCCGCGCCGACGCCCATGCCGACGATCGTGTTCTCGGAGATCGGGGTGTCGCGCACGCGCTTCTCGCCGAACTCCTCCAGCAGCCCGGCGGTGACCTTGAACGCGCCGTTGAAGACGCCGATGTCCTCGCCCATGAGCATGACGTTCGGGTCGCGCGCCAGCTCCTCGCGCAGGGCCGCGTTGAGGGCCTCGCGGTAGCGCATGACGGCCATCGCGCGTCAGTCCTCTCCGCGCTGCGCGGCGTCGGTGGGCTTCGGCGCCGCGGTCCCGGCGTGCTCGGCGGCCTGCGGCAGGGCCGCGTCGGCCATCCCGCGCTCGTCCTCGCCGCGGTGCGGCGTGGGCGTGCGCTCGTCGACGGAGTACCAGCCGCGGACCTGATCGCCGAGCACGTAGACGTCGTCGTAGAGCGCCTCCGGCGCCGGATGCGGGGAGGCGTCGGCGAACGCCACGGCGCGATCGATGCGCTCGGTCGCCGCGCGGTCCATCTCGGCCACGTCCTCCGCGGCGAGCGCGCCCGCCGCGACGAGCCCGTCGCCGAAGACGCCGATCGGGTCGCGCTTGCGCCACTCGTCGACCTGCTCCTTCGTGCGGTACTCCTCGGGATCGGCCATCGAGTGCCCGCGAAAGCGATATGTGACGGCCTCGACGAGCACCGGCCGGCGCTCCTCGCGCGCGATCCGCAGCGCCTCGGAGGTGACAGCGTGCGTGTCGACGACGTCCATCCCGTCGCAGCGCATCCCCGGCACGCCGAAGCTCTCGCCCTTGCGCAGCAGGTCGGTGACCGCGGAGTGGCGCTCGAGCGACGTGCCCATGCCGAACTGGTTGTTCGTGATCATGAAGACGACCGGCAGGCTCCAGAGCGCGGCGAGGTTCATCGTCTCGCCGAACGTGCCCTGGTTGGACGCGCCGTCGCCGAACTGGCAGAGCGTCACCTCGTCGAGCCCGAGGTAGTCCGACGCCAGCGCGAAGCCGGCGGCGAGCGGCAGGTTGCCGCCGACGATCCCGTAGCCGCCCATGAAGCGGTTGGCGAGGTCGAACATGTGCATCGAGCCGCCGCGCCCCTTGCAGAGCCCGTCGACGCGCCCGAACAGCTCGGCCATGACGCGGTTGGGGTCGCTGCCGCGAGCGAGCGTGTGGCCGTGCGAGCGGTACGTCGAGATGAGGTAGTCCTGATCGCGCAGCGCGCGCGTCGAGCCGACGATCGTCGCCTCCTCGCCGATCGCGAGGTGCAGGAAGCCGCCGACCTTCGCCTTGGCGTACATCTCGCCCGCGCGCTCCTCGAAGCGGCGGATGAGCATCATCGTCCCGAGCCACTCGCGGGCGACGTCGGGCTCTGGGAGCCCGTCGTGCTCGGCGGGTTGCGCGACGCGCTCGGCCATGCTCGGACCAGAGTACCCGGCCCGCGCGGGCGCCACGGGCGGCGCGTCGCATCGCCGGCGCCGCGATCCTGAACGTCTGCGTTTGACAGCGGGCGGCGCGGCGGAGATGGTCCCGGCATGAACGACGACGCACGGATGAACCGCCGCCGCTTCGTCGCGGGCGCGGCCGCCGCAGCAGCGGCGGCGGGAGCAACGGCGCCGGGAGCCGCGCAGGCGGCGAGGCGCGGACGGGGGCGTCGGCGCGTGCGCCGCCGCGAGGACGTCGTCGTCGTGGGGGCCGGGCTGGCCGGCCTCGTCGCCGCGCGCGAGGTCGCGCGCGGCGGGCGCTCGGTCGCCGTCATCGAGGCGCGCTCGCGCGTCGGCGGGCGGATGTTCGACCGGCCCATCGCGGGCGGCGAGGTCGTCGACCTCGGCGCGGAGTTCATCGGCCCGACGCAGAACCACATCCGCGCGCTCGTCGACGAGCTCGGCATCGAGACGTTCCCGAGCTACACGGCCGGCGACAACGTCTACCTCGCGGGCGGCTCGCGCACGCGCTACCCGGACACCGGGCCGACCGGCACGGCCCCACCCGACCCGGCGATCCTCGCCGACCTGCTGCTCGTCGTCACCCAGCTCGACGAGATGTCGCTGAAGGTGCCCGTGTCCGCGCCGTGGGAGGCGCCCGGCGCGGCGGCGCTCGACAGCCAGACGCTCGAGACGTGGCTGCGGCGCAACTCGACCGGCTCGCGGCGCTTCATGGACGTCGCGGCGGCGGCGACGCGCGCGATCTTCGGCGCCGAGCCGCGCGAGCTGTCGCTGCTGTTCGTGCTCTTCTACATCGCCGCGTCGGGCGACGAGCGCAACCCGGGGACGTTCGAGCGCAACTTCAACACCCGCAACGGCGCGCAGCAGGACCGCATCGCGGGCGGGACGCAGCAGATCGCCGAGCGTCTCGCGGCCGGCCTCGGGCGGCGGGTCGTGCGCCGCTCGCCGGTGCGCCGGATCGTCGTGCGGCGCGGCTACGTCGACGTCGTCTCCGATCGCTACGTCAACCGCGCCCGGCAGGTCATCGTCGCGCTCCCGCCCGCGCTCGCCGGGCGTCTGCGCTACGAGCCCGAGCTGCCGTCGCTGCGCGACGGCCTCACGCAGCGCATGCCGCAGGGCCATCTCATCAAGGTCCAGGCGATCTACGAGCGCCCCTTCTGGCGCGGCGACGGGCTCAACGGCACGTCGATCGCCGACGCGGGACCGTGCAACGTCACGTTCGACAGCTCGCCGCGGCCGGGCGCGCCCGGCGCGCTGCTGGGCTTCGTCGGCGGCGACGAGGCGCGGGCCTTCGTGCGGCTCTCCGCCGACGAGCGCCGGCGCGCGGCGCTCGGCGGCCTGGCGCGCGCGTTCGGGGCCCGTGCGCTCGAGCCGATCGACTATCTCGAGACCGACTGGGCGGCCGAGCCGTACACGCGCGGGTGCCCCGTCGGGATCGCGCCGCCGGGGCTGCTGACGACGTACGGCCGCGCGCTGCGCGAGCCGGTCGGGCGGCTGCACTGGGCGGGCACCGAGTCCTCGACGTACTGGAACGGCTACATGGACGGCGCGGTGCGCTCGGGGAAGCGGGCGGCGCGCGCGACGCTCGACGCGCTGTCCTAGCCCGGCTCCACGTCCGGGCCGCCCGGCCTGCGGATGATCGTCCTTCCGGGGGCCTGGCGATCGGCGGGCGACGAATCGGTACAACTTCAGCGCTGAGCTCGAGCGTCCACCCAGCGCGGACATGGGCATCTCGGTGACCGAGCGGTCGCCGCTGCTCGTGAACCTGGCTCCGACCGGGATGGTCCCGACGCGGGCGATGTCGCCGCACGTCCCGCTCACGCCCGGCGAGGTCGTCGCCGACACGCTGCGCGCGGCGCAGGAGGGGATCACCGTCGCGCACCTGCACGCGCGCGACGAGGACGGGCGCCCGACGCACGACAAGGAGGTCTACGCGCGGATGATCGGCGCGATCCGCGAGGAGCGCCCCGACCTCGTGCTCTGCGTCTCCTGCTCGGGCCGGATGCAGCCAGAGCTCGCCGCCCGCGCCGAGGTGCTCGAGCTCGACGGCGACCTCGCCCCCGACATGGCCTCGCTCACGCTCTCCTCGATGAACTTCTCGCGGCAGGCGAGCGTCAACGCCCCGGACGTCGTCGTCGGGCTCGCCGAGCGGATGGCCGAGCGCGGGATCAGGCCGGAGATCGAGATCTTCGACCTCGGCATGGCCGGCGTGCTGCGGTACCTGCAGGAGCGCGGCGTGGTCGCGGCGCCGGCCTACGCGAACGTGCTCGTCGGCAACCTCGCCACGGCGCGGGCCGACCTGCCCGACATCGGCGCGCTCGCCTCGCGGCTGCCGCCGGGAACGATCTGGAGCCTCGCCGGCCTCGGCGCGGCCCAGCTTCCGGTCGCGGCGGTCGCCGCCGGCGCCGCGCCCGGCGTGCGGATCGGCCTGGAGGACAACCTCTGGCTCGACGCGGGCCGCGAGCAGCCCGCGACGAACCTCGACCTCGTGCGCCGCGTCCACGCGCTCGCGGCGGCCGTCGGCCGCGAGATCATGACCCCCGCCGCGCTGCGCGCGGCGCTCGGCCTGCCGCCGCGCTGAGGCGCCTGCGCGCCCGGATGCGCGCGGCGCTCGGCCTGCCGGCGCGGCGAGGCGCTTGCGCGCCCGGCCGCCGCGCGGCGCTCGGTCTTCCGCGTGGAGGGTCCGCCGCGTCGGGGAGGCTCGCTCGGCGCGCTCGCCTACTCCGGCGGCGGCCAGGGCGCTCGCGCGGGCACGGGCGGCGGCCGGCCGGCGTACGCCTCCGCGGGGGAGTCGGTCTCCACGGCGACGGCCACGCCGTGGCGCGCCGCGGCCGGCTCGGCGAGGTAGCGCACCGTGCCGTCGGGCGAGCGCGTGCCGACCATGAGGATCGCGCACGGCCCGTCGCCGGCCCCGATCGTGATGTGCGCCGTCCCCGGCGGGCAGTGCAGGTAGTCCCACTGGCGCATCCGGCGCTCCTGGCCCTCGACGATCGCCAGGCACTCGCCGGACAGGACGAGAAAGCCCTCCTGGTCGCTCTCGGCGTGGTACATGGCCGGTCCCTCGCCCGGCGAGAGCACGTGCACGCCGATGCCGAGCGTGGGCGACGGCGCGTCCGGCGGCTCGAAGATGCACCACGTGCCCTGGCCGGGGATCGTCTCCCAGGCGATCTCGCCGACGTTGAGGATGAACCAGCCGTCGTCGGCTGGGACGCGGCCCGCCTCGGTGATGCGGATCTCGGCCTCGTGCATGGCGGGACGGTACCCGCGGGCGCTGATGGCTAGACGGCGTCCCAGCGCTCGAGGAACGCCTCGGCGTCCAGCCCGGCGAGGTCCTCGCGCAGCCGCCGCGCCCGGCGGGCGGCCTCGGGTGCGGCGAGATCCCAGAAGAGGACGACCTCGCCCGAGGCGACCTCGACGACCTCGAGGTGATCGATCCGCGTCGGGTCCAGGCGCGCGGGACGGCGGCTGGAGCGGGTGTGCAGAAGGCGCAGGCTGCGGTTGGCGCGCATCGGTCCGACGCTACGCGATCAGCGCCCGCATCGCGCCGTCCAGCGCCTCCTCGCCGTGGAACACGCGCCCGTCGGGCAGCCACACGGCGGGGACGTCGCGCACCCCGCGCTCGGCCGCCAGCGCCGTCGCGTCGGCGAGCGCGCGCGACACCGAGTCAAGCCCCCACGCCTTCGTGACCGCCCGCGGGTGCATCTCGCAGGCCGCGGCCGCGATGAGGACGCTGTCCTTCTCGCCGAGGTCCCGGCCGCCGGCGAACGCCTGGCGGAAGGCGGCGAGCGAGAACGCGACGGCGCGGCCGATCTGCGCCGCGTACGTCGCCGCGCGCATCGCGAGGTCCGTGTCGGCGGGAAACGGGTCCGGCCAGCGGAGCGCCTGCAGGCCGGCGCGCGCGGCGCGCCGCTCGATGCGGTCGAAGAACGCCTCCCGGTCGGTCTCGCAGCGAAAGCCGTCGAACAGCTCCGCGCCCGGCAGGCCCGGCGCGGACACGGGGATCCACTCGGCGGCCGGCAGCAGCCCGAGGATGCGCTCGGCCGCGAGGTACGCCTCCGGGCTGAGGAGGTCGTAGTAGAAGGCCGCGCGCACGGCGCGCTCAGCCGTGGATGAGCCACCCGTCGGCGTCGCGCGCGGCCTCCATGACCGCCTCCGACAGCGTCGGGTGACCGTGCACGATGCGCGCGACCTCGGAGAAGCCGCCCTCGAGCGCGCGGACGTTGACGAGCTCCTGGATGAGCTCGGTCGCCTTCGTGCCGACGATGTGGCCGCCGAGCAGCTCGCCGTAGCGCTTGTCGCCGACGATCTTCACGAGCCCGGTGCGGTCGCCGTAGACGGTGCCCGCGCCGACGGCGCCGAAGCCGAGCTTGCCGACGACGACGTCGTGGCCGGCGTCGCGCGCCTGCTGCTCGGTCAGCCCGAAGCTCGCGACGTTCGGCATGCAGAACGTCGCCCGCGGGATGTCGACGTGCTCGAGCGGATGCGTCTGCAGGCCGGCGGCGTCCTCGGCGGCGATGATGCCCTCGTCGGATGCCTTGTGGGCGAGCGCGGGACCGGCGACGAGGTCGCCGATCGCGTAGACGCCATCCAGCGACGTGCGCAGCGCGCCGTCGACGGCGACGAGGCCGCGCTCGTCGAGCGCGATGCCCGCCTCCTCGAGGCCGAGGCCCTCGACGTCGGGCGCGCGGCCGGCCGCGATGACGAGCCACTCGGCCTGCAGCGCGTCGCCGGCGACGCTGAACGTGCAGCTCTCCTCGCCGGACTGAACGTTCTCGACGAAGACGCCCGTGCGGACCGTGATGCCCTGCTTCTTGAAGCCGCGCTCGGCGATCTTGGAGATGTCGGCGTCCTCGGTCGGCAGCACGCGGTCCAGGCCCTCGTAGAGCGTGACCTCGCTGCCGAGCCGGGCGTACGCGGAGGCGATCTCGGTCCCCGAGGCGCCCGCTCCGACGACGGCGAGCGTCGTGGGCAGCGCGTCGAGCGCCCAGGCCTCCTCGGTGCCGATGACGCGCCCGCCGAACTGCGTGCCCGGCAGCGCCTTCTTCGCCGATCCGGTCGCGAGGATGACCTTCCCCGCCTGGATCTCGGTCCCGTCGAAGTTGCCGCCGATCTTCACGTTGCCCTCGTCGGTCACCGAGCCGTGGCCCTCGATGACGTCGATGCCGTTCTTCTTCATGAGGCCGGCGACGCCGCCCGTCAGCGTCTTGACGACCTTCGCGCGCCGCTTGCCGACCGCGGCGAAGTCGACCGTGGGCTCGCCGACCGTGATGCCGAACGCGTCGGCCTCGCGGATCTCGGAGAGCACGTCGGCGACGCGCAGCACCGCCTTGGCGGGGATGCAGGCGTAGTTCAGGCAGCGTCCGCCGACACGATCGGACTCGACCACCGCGGTCTTCATGCCGAGCTGGGCGGCGCGGATCGCGGCGACGTAGCCGCCCGGTCCCGAGCCGATGACGATGCAGTCGTATGCGCTTGAGGCCATGGTGAAATCGAGCCTATCGACTCGACTGGGCGCCGTCGCGGGCGCGGGGGCGCGCGCCTCGGGCGCCGGCGGCCCGCCCGCAACCGCGCGGCCCGGCCTCGAGCTGCGCGCGCGACGGCGGGTCGGCGGCGAGCAGCTCGGGCACCGTGACGGAGCGCAGGCCGCGGCGCTTCATCCACGGCAGGATCGCGCGCAGCGCGCGGATCGTCTGCCCGCGGTTCTCGTGCATGAGCACGATCGAGCCGGGGCGCATGTTGCGCCGCACCTCGGCCGAGATCTCGTGGAAGTCCGCCGGCGGCGAGCGGCGCGAGTCGACCGAGTCGACGTCCCACAGGATCTGCGCCATCCCGTCGCGGCCGACCTCGCGGTCGATCGCGTCGTTGTGGCCGCCGTAGGGCGGGCGGAAGACGTCGACGTCGGCGCCGGACGCCTCGCGGGCGGCCTTGCGCCCGTTCTGGATCTCGGCCATCGCGGCGTGCAGCGACAGCGACGACAGGTGCGGGTGGGTCATCGAGTGGTTGCCGATCGCCCCAAGCTCGGCCTCGCGCCGCGGCGATTGCGGGAAGCGCTTGATGCTCGCGCCGACGAGGAAGAACGTCGCGCGCATGTTCGCCTTGCGCAGCTCGCGCAGGACGATCTGGGTGTACGGGCCGGGCCCGTCGTCGAAGGTCAGCGCGACGAGCTTGCCGCGCCGCCCGCCGCAGTAGACCGGCCGCCCGAGCGATGCGTCGTGGCGGATCGCGTCGGCCTGCTCGGCCGCGGACGGCAGCTCACCCTCGGCGCGGGGCGGGCGCGCCGGGGCCGCGGCCCGCGGGGGCGCGGTCGTCGTCGGGGTCGTCCGGGCGGTCGTGGGCGAGTCGCTCGACCCGCCGAGGCCGCAGCCGCCGAGCCCCAGGGCGAGCGCCAGCGCCATGAGCGGCGGCGTGACCCTGGCTCGTCCGGACATCGCAGGCATCCGATGCGAGGCTAACGCTCGCGGCGGCCGCCGCCGCCGGCTTCTGCGGATGCGCGCGCGACCGCCGACGGTCGCCGCGCGCCGGCGTCAGCGCGGCGGCGTCTCGGTGCCCGGGCGCTGGGGCATCTGCAGCCGCGCCATCGCGCGCACGAGCTTCCAGAACAGCCAGCCGAGCAGGCCGATGGCGACGAGCGGGATGATCGCGTGCCAGAGCTTCTGCACGCCGAGCAGGTACAGCGAGAAGAAGACGATCTGCAGGCCGAGGATCATCTGGAAGCCGAGCACGGCCCAGTACTGGCGGGCGAGCATCCCGACGCCCGCGACGAGCAGCAGGGCCGTCGTGACGGCCGTCGCGATCGAGGGGTCGCCGCCGGGCGACGAGATGTCGTTGCCGGTCAGCGCGGTCGCGACGTTCGCGACCGCGAAGACGAACGCCACGACCGCGGCGATCGTGACGGCGCCGGGGCGCTCGCCGGGGGCGAGCGGCTCGAGGCTCTGGCGGATCGCCTCGTCGCGCTCGCGGCCGCGGGCGTAGCCGCGGCGCAAGCCGTCGGCGGACGGCTGCGGCGCGGCGGGCTGCGGCTCGCGCGGCGCGCTCCCCTTCGTCCGCGGCGGCGCGCCCGCGCCCGCGCCGCCCGAGCGCTTGCGCTTGCGGCTGCGGGCGCCCATCAGGCGGCCTCGGGCATGAGCGCCCCGCGCAGCGCCGCCGCGGCCGCGCGCGGGTCGTCCGCCTCGGCGATCGCGCGCACGACGGCGATGCGCCGCGCGCCGGCGGTGACGACGTCGTGC
Organism: uncultured Solirubrobacteraceae bacterium; assembly: GCA_963769555.1. Classification (GTDB taxonomy): domain Bacteria; phylum Actinomycetota; class Thermoleophilia; order Solirubrobacterales; family Solirubrobacteraceae; genus CADCVQ01. The sequence goes on from CAVYMD010000003.1 coordinate 530,422, forward strand.
ACCGTGCCCGCGTCGATGCCGCCGATCGCGAAGAACGGGACGGGCGCGTGGAACGCCGCGTAGCCCACGAGCTCCACGCCGACCGGATGGCGCCCCGGCTTCGTGGGCGTCGCGAAGACGGGCCCGACGCCGATGTAGTCCGCCTCGCCGGCGGCATCGATCTCGCCGGGGAAGTGCGTCGACTGGCCGACGAGCGCGCCGGCGCCGGCGCGCTCGCGGGCGGCCGCGACCTCCATGTCGTCCTGGCCGACGTGGCAGCCGTCGGCGCCCGCCGCCTGCACGAGCTCGGGGTGGTCGTTGAGGATGAGCAGGGCGCCCGCGGCGTCGCACAGCGGCCGCGCGATCGCCGCCGCCGCGAGGAGCTCGTCGCGGCCGGCCTGCTTGTCGCGCAGCTGGACGACGTCGACGCCGCCCTCCAGCGCGGGCGCGAGCACGTCGGCGAGCGCCCGGCCGCCCGGCCGCAGGTCGCAGACGAGATACAGGCGCGCGTCCTGCAGCCGCGCGCGGCGGGCGTCGAGGTCGGGCATCACGGCCATTGTGGCAATGGGCGACCCTCTACGATGGGTTGCATTACGGGAGCCCGCGCTGGCGGGCTGAGAGGGCGTCCACGCCGACCGTCAACAGCTGATCCGGATCATGCCGGCGAAGCGAGGTGTCATGCCGAAGGTCCAAACCGCAACGAGCGACATCGCCGTCATCGGCGGCGGCGTCATCGGGCTCGCGATCGCCTGGCGCGCGGCCGCCCGCGGGCACGCCGTCTGCGTGCTCGAGCGCGACGAGCTCGGCGCCGGCGCGTCGCGCGTGGCGGCGGGCATGCTCGCTCCCGTCACCGAGGCCGATCCGGGGGAGCTCCCGCTGCTCGAGCTCGGCCTGCGCGCCGCGCGCGGCTGGCCGGACTTCGCCGCGCGGCTCTCGGAGGCCTCCGGCGCCGATCCGGGCCTGCGCCGCACCGGCGCGCTCGTCGTCGCGCGCGACCGCGACGAGGCCGAGGCGCTCGAGCGCGAGCTCGCCCTGCGCCACGAGCTCGGGCTCGACGTCGCGCGCCTGCTGCCGAGCGCCGCACGGCGGCTCGAGCCGTCGCTCGCGCCGACCGTCCGCCTGGCGCTCGACGTGCCCGGCGACCACGCCGCCGATCCGCGCGCGCTCGTGCTCGCGCTCGGCGAGGCCGCGCGGCGCGCCGGGGCGACGCTGCGCACGGACATGCGCGTCGAGGGCGTGCGGCAGCGCGGCGGCCGCGTGACCGGGGTCGCGCTCGCGGGCGGCGAGGTGGTCGCCGCCGAGCGCGTCGTCGTCGCGGCGGGCGCGTGGAGCGGCGCCGTCGAGGGGCTGCCGGCGATCCCGCTGCGCCCCGTCAAGGGCCAGATCCTGCGCCTGCGCGATCCGGCCGGCCCGGGGCTGCTGACGCGCGTCGTGCGCTTCGAGGGCGGCTACCTCGTGCCGCGTGGGGACGGGCGCTACGTGCTCGGGGCGACGACGGAGGAGCGCGGCTTCGACGCCACGGTGACCGCCGGGGCGATGTACGGGCTGCTGCGCGACGCCGGCGAGCTCGTCCCCGGCGTGCACGAGCTCGTCGTCGAGGAGATGTCCGCGGGGCTGCGCCCGGCGACGCCCGACAACGCGCCGCTGCTCGGACCGTCGGACGAGCTGGAGGGGCTGCACTGGGCGACGGGCCACCACCGCAACGGGATCCTGCTCGCCCCCGTGAGCGCCGAGATCGTCGTCGATGCGATCGAGGGCTCGGCCTCCGTCGCCCCCGCCTTCGCGGCGGGCCGCTTCCAGGAGGTCCGGGCGTGATCTACGTCAACGGAGCCCCGCACGAAGCCGGCGGCGAGCCGACGATCCACGAGGTCCTGCTCGCGCTCGACATCGATCCCGAGACGGCGGGGATCGCCGTCGCCGTCGACGCCGAGGTCGCCCGCCGCGGCGTCTGGCGCACGACGCCGCTGCGCGACGGCGCGCGCGTGGAGATCGTCCAGGCGGTGCAGGGCGGATGACGCGCGCCGCGCTCGCGGACCTGCAGATCGCCGGCCGCAGCTTCGCCTCGCGGCTGCTGCTCGGCACGGGCGGCTTCACGCGCATGGAGACCCTCGGCGCCGCGATCGACGCCAGCGAGACCGAGCTCGTCACGGTCGCGATGCGGCGCATCGACCCCGCGGCGCAGGGCTCGCTGCTGGACGTCATCACCGCCAAGGGCGTCGACGTCCTGCCGAACACGGCGGGCTGCTTCACCGCCCGCGACGCCGTGCTGACGGCCCAACTCGGTCGCGAGGCGCTCGGCACCGACTGGGTCAAGCTCGAGGTCATCGGCGACGAGCGCACGCTGCTGCCCGACGCGCCGGAGCTGCTCGCCGCCGCCGAGCAGCTCGTCGACGACGGCTTCGTCGTGCTGCCCTACACGACCGACGACCCCGTCCTGGCGCGCCGCCTGGAGGACGTCGGCTGCGCGGCCGTCATGCCGCTCGGCTCGCCGATCGGCAGCGGGCAGGGGATCGCCAACCCGGCCAACCTCACGCTCATCGTCGAGGCCGCGGGCGTGCCGGTCATCCTCGACGCCGGCGTCGGCACCGCCTCCGATGCCGCCCTGGCGATGGAGCTCGGCTGCGACGCCGTGCTCTGCGCGAGCGCGATCTCGCGCGCGGCCGATCCGGTCGCGATGGCCCGCGCGATCCGCCACGCCGTGCTCGCCGGCACGCTCGCGCGCGGCGCGGGCCGGATCCCGCGGCGCACCCACGCGCGCGCGAGCTCACCCGCCGAGGGCGTCCCGGAGTTCGCCGAGTGACGTCGCCGCACGTCACGCGCGCGGCCGCGACGCGGCCGCGAGGCGGGTCGCGGCCATGAGCGCGAAGGCGGTGCGGCTCGTGGAGCGCTTCGAGCGGGCGTGGTCGGCGGCCGACCTCGCCCAGGAGCTCGCCGAGACCTGCGCGCCGGACCTGCACTACGAGGACCCGCTGACGATCAAGGGACCGCTGCACGGGCCGGCCGCGCTCGCCGGGCACGCGGCGCGGCTGCGCACGGCCGCGCCGGACGCGCGCATGGAGAGCTCGGGCCCGCGCCTCTCCGACGGGCGCTTCGTGGCGGCGCCGGTGCGGCTCGTCGCGACGCACAGCGGCGAGCTCGAGAGCTTCCCGCCGACCGGCCGGGCGATCGCCGTGCAGGTCGTCCTGTACTGCGAGCTCGACGACGCCCGGACGCGCCTGTGGCGCGTCCGGGCCTTCTTCGATCTCTACGACGCCGCCATCCAGCTCGGCGTCCTGCCGAAGCCCGGCTCGGTCGGCGAGCGGGCGATGATGCTGTTGCGCGGGTTCGGCCTGCGCCCGTTCTGACTACTTCGTGACGGTGATCGTGCCGTCCTGGCCGTTGTGGATGGTGCACACGTACTGAATCGTGCCGGCTGTCGTCGGCGTGAACTCGTAGGACTGCGACTCGTTGAGGTTCTTGGACTTGAAGTCGGCGCCGTCGGTGGCGGTGACGTTGTGCGGGATCGGTTCGTTGTTCGTCCAGCGGACCTTCTGGCCGACCTTGACCGTGATGTCGTGCGGCTGGAACTTGATGTCCTTGATGCCGACCTCGACGACGTCGCCGGCCTTCTGCTCGTCGAGGCTGGGCGTCGGGGTCGTCGTGACGACGGCGCCGTCCTGACCGGCGTCGCGGCCGGAGTCGCTGGACTTGTCGTCACCGCCGCAGGCGCCGAGCAGGAGCGCGAGCACGGCGAGCGCCGCGGCGAGGATGGGAAGGCGGGGCATGGCTCCTCCTGGGGGTCGTATGAGGCGAGAGTAGCCCTCCTACCCGCGAAGGATCGTCACGACCACCGGCGCGTGGTCCGACAGCGTGCCCCGGTCGGGCGAGCGCGGCTCGCCGCCGGCGCGCAGCCCGTGTCCGAGGAGTTGGTCGACGCTGCGCCCGCCGAGCGCAGCGAAGCCGTCCGCGGCCGGCCGGCGCACGTTGAAGTCGCCCCCGAGCAGGACGGGCGCGTCGCCCGCCCAGGCGAGCGCCGCCGCGGCCGCGCGATCGATGTCGGCCTGGGCGCGCTCGGCGGAGTGCACCTGGGCGTGGAGGTTCGCCCACCAGGACCCGTCGGCGAGCGCGACGGCGTGGCAGACGCGGCGCTCGGGCCACCAGCGCAGGCGCACGCTGCGGTGGCCGGCGATCGCTCCGGCGCCGGCGCGCACGAGGATCGCGTTCGATCCGCCGCCGTTTGACTTGATGAGGTCGGGCGCGCGGCGCGCGATGTGGCGGCGCAGCGCGAGCAGCGCGTTGCGCGAGGTGAGCGCCATGCGCGCGTCGGCATCGCACGCGCGCGCGAGCGCCGGCGGCCACCACGGCGGGACCTCCTGCAGCAGCGCGACGTCCCACTCCCAGCCGGCGAGCGCGGCGGCGAACTCGGCCTGCAGGTCGCGGCCCGCCGGCGGCACGGCGCGGCCGTGGTAGAGGTTCCAGGTCAGGACGCGCACGGCCGCCATAGACTGCCCGGCTTGACGCGCCATCTGCTCACCGGGTCGGAGCTCACGCGCGAGGAGCTGCTCGCCCTGCTCGATCGCGCCGACGAGCTGAAGGCCGCGCCGCTCGCCTGGCGCACGCTCGAGGGCCGCAGCGTGGCGCTCATCTTCGAGAAGCACTCGACCCGCACGCGGCTCTCCTTCCAGGCCGGGATCTTCGAGCTCGGCGGCCAGCCGATCGTGCTGCGCCGCGACGAGCTGCACCTCTCCCGCGGGGAGTCGGTGCAGGACACCGCGCGCGTGCTCTCGCGCCACGTGTCGGCGATCGGCGTGCGGACCGGCCCCGACGCGCTGCTCGAGGAGCTGGCGGCGGAGTCCTCCGTCCCGGTCTTCAACATGCTCACCGCAGGCCATCATCCCTGCCAGGCGCTCGCCGACCTCATGACGCTGCGCGAGCGCTTCGGGCGGCTGGAGGGCCTGAAGCTCGCCTACGTCGGCGACGGCAACAACGTCGCGCGCTCGCTGGCGCTGCTGGGCGCGATCGCGGGCGTCGAGGTCGCCGTCGCCTCGCCGGCGGGCTACGCGCTGACGGGCGCGCCGGACGCGCTGCTGACGACCGACCCCGCGGAGGCGGTGGCCGGCGCGCACGCGGTCTACGCCGACGTCTGGGTCAGCATGGGCGACGAGGACACCGCCGACGAGCGCCGCGCCGCGCTGGGCCCGTACCGCATCGACGACGCGCTGCTCGACCGGGCCGCGCCGGACGCGATCGCGCTGCACTGCCTGCCGGCCCATCCGGGCGAGGAGATCACCGCGGAGGTGCTCTACGGCCCGCGCCAGCGCATCTGGGACCAGGCCGAGAACCGCCGTCACGCACAGAAAGCGCTGCTCGAGCTGCTGGTTGGGTAGCTTCTGGCTTTCGCGAGGTCCACCGCTGGGAGACTCCCGATGGCGCAGCCGAAGAAGTCAGGGTCATCTGCTCGCAAGCCCGCCGCGCGCAAGCCCGCGGCAGGCAAGCCCGCGGCACGCAAGCCCGCCGCCGCCAAGACGGCACGCAAGCCCGCCGCCGCCAAGACGGCACGCAAGCCCACCGCCGCCAAGACCGCGCGCAAGCGCCCGGCGGCCAAGGCGTCCGGCGGCGCCCGGCGCGCCACCGCCGCGACGTCCCAGAAGGCCGGGCCGGCACGCGAGGAGAAGGGCCGCGACGACCAGCTGCACGCGGCCATGGCGGCGGTGCGCGACATGCTCTCCAAGGGCATCGTGCTGACCGGCGACCTGGTCCAGGAGACGGTCGACGAAGCGGTCAAGCGCGGGCGCATGACGCGCGAGGACGCCGAGGAGCTCGTCCAGAACCTCGTCGCGATCGGGCGCCGCCAGTCCCAGGACGCGCTCACGGAGCTCGAGAGCCTCGTCGGGCGCTCGGCGAAGGAGACGCGACGCCTGACGCGTGAGCGGGTCAAGTCGGTCGGCAGCGCCGCCCGCCGCGCCCCGGGCAGCGACCGCGCGCTGCGCACCGTCGACCGCGTGCGCCGCGCCGCGGGGCTCGGGCCGGCGTTCCCGGTCACCGGCTACGACGACCTGACCGCGGCGCAGGTCAAGCAGCGCCTCGACGAGCTCAACCCGGCCGAGCTGCGCAAGGTGCGCGACCACGAGCGGCGCAACGCCAACCGCAAGTCGGTGCTCACGGCGATCGAGCGCAAGCTGCAGTAGGCCGGGGTCGGCGCCGGGGTCGGCGCTGCGGTCGGCGCCTATCCTCCGTCGCCATGGAGTCCTCCACCTTCACGCGCCCCGAGAAGGGCGCCGAGCTCGACCTGCAGGTCGACGCGCTCGCCTACGGCGGCAACGGCATCGCACGGATGGAGGGCTACGTCGTCTTCGTCTCGGGCGCCATCCCGGGCGATCGCGTGCGCGCCGTCGTCACGAAGCGCAAGCGCGCCTACGCCGAGGCGCGCGCGCTGCAGGTGCTCGAGCCGAGCCCGGAGCGCATCGCCCCGCTCGCCGACCATCCCGGCGCGCCCTGGCAGGTCCTGCCCTACGAGCGCCAGCTCGCCGTCAAGCACGAGCAGGTCGGCGACGCCCTGCAGCGCATCGGCCACCTCGAGGGCTACGAGCTGGACCCGATCGTTCCGGCCGTCGAGCAGTGGCGCTACCGCAACAAGCTCGAGTACTCCTTCGGCACGGGCGACGACGGCGCGCTCCTCTGCGGCTTCCACGCCCCGGGCTCGTGGCACGAGATCGTCCCCGTGCACGACTGCCTGCTGGCCTCCGAGCGCTCCAACGCCGCGCGCGAGCAGGTGCTCGCCTGGTGTCGCGAGCAGGGACTCGTGGCGTTCGACCGCCGCACGCACACCGGCTTCCTGCGCAACCTCGTGGTTCGCGAAGGCCGGCGCACCGGCGAGCTGCAGGTGCGCCTCGTCACCGGGCCGGGCGAGCTCGACGGGATGAGCCTCGCCGCGGCGGTCGACTGCGAGGGGCTCATGTGGACGCGCACCGACGCGCTCGCCGAGACGACGCAGGGCGGCGTGACGGAGATCGTCGCGGGCGCCAAGTCGCTTCAGGAGGAGCTCTGCGGGCTGCGCTTCTCGATCTCGCCGCACGCGTTCTTTCAGACGAACACCGAGATGGCGGAGGTCCTCTACGGGATCGCGGCCCAGCGCGCCGACCTGCAGGGCTGGGAGCGCGTCTACGACCTGTACTGCGGGATCGGCACCGTCGGCCTGAGCCTCGCCGCGCGCGCCGGCGAGGTCTGGGGCCTGGAGATCGTCGAGCAGGCGGTCGCCGACGCGATCTCCAACGCGCGGCGCAACGAGATCAAGAACGCGAAGTTCTTCGCCGGCGACGTGCGCCTGGCGCTGCGCGAGCTCGTCGAGCAGGCCAGCCGCCCCGACGTCATGGTCCTCGACCCGCCGCGCGCCGGGCTGTCGCAGAAGATCGTGCGCCGCGTCATCGAGGCCTCGCCGCGGCGGATCGTCTACATCTCCTGCAACCCGACGACGCTCGCGCCGAACGCCGCGCAGCTCGTCGAGGCCGGCTACGCGCTGCGCCGCGTCACGCCGGTCGACATGTTCCCGCAGACGCCGCACATCGAGTGCGTCGCGCTGCTCGAGCGCGCCTGAGCTCCCGGCCGCCGCCGCGCAGTCTGGGACGCCGCGGGGGCGAGGAGCCGTCTGCCTCCCCGGCGGTCCTGGCAGGGCTCGTCCTCAAGTCAGAGGACAGAGCCACTCCCGCACGCAGCGCCGGCGTCCGGCGGCGCGCTACAAGCCGCCGTGCAGCGGGTTGTGCCGAGGCCCGGGGTCGTCGCGGGGCGGCTCCTCCGCGCCGCGCTCCCCGGTCGTGAGCGGCTGCACCGGCGCCGGCATCCCGGGGGGAAGCTTGAGCTTGAGCTTCCTGCCGTCCTTCAGCGTCAGCTCGGGCGGCTTGCGCTTCAGCGGCTCTCCGGGGATCGCGCTCATGCCACAAGGCTACCTTCGCATCACTCGGTCGCGCGCCGCCGGCGCCCAGCGACGAATCGACGATTGTGGGGCGTGCGGCCCTACAAACGTGGGCGGTCGGGCGTTGGGGACCGCCTGCGAGCCTCGAAGTCATGGGGGGTCCTCGCAGAGCTCGGCCACGGTGAGCATCGCCTGCGGGCGCGGCTCGCGATCGAGCTGGCGTACGCGCTGATCGGCCGCGGCGACTACGCGGTCGCCGAGGACCGCGGCGAATCGGCGTTGGCGGCGGCGCGGGCCACGGGCGACAGCGCGGCTGCGGCCCCGCTGGCGTGGGCGGCGCTGTGGGGCCGGTCACGGCGTGCGAGCCGACCTCGTCGAGCTGTGCCTGTCCGGCGCCGACCTGCCCGAGCCGCTCGCGGTCGGCGTCCGCACCCAGGCCGCCGCCGTCCTGAAGTGGGGTGACGAGCTCGATCGGGCGCGCGCGGTCCTGACCGAGCGAGCATGAGGTCGAAGGCGAACGCGATCGGCACGGCGACGAGGATCCGGCGGCCTGCAGCGACTGCTCAGCCCCGCACCTCGACCGCGAGCGCCACTTACGCGCCGCCGATCAGGCCCTGCTCGCGCCACCTGGCGAAGATCGGCTCGATCCGGCGCTGCGCGCGCGCGACGGCCTCCTTCGGCGTGGCCTGCCCGCGCGCGGCGCGGGCGTACATGTCGGGGAGGATGAAGGTCCCGAGGACCTCGCCGATCGCCGCGTTCGCCGAGCCCTCGCGGCCGACGTTCGTCGACCAGTCCAGCGCGTCCTTCAGCACCGACAGCTTGTCGCTCGGCTTGGCCCCGAACGGGTCGTCGTCGAGCCAGTCGCCGAGCGTCGGCGCGAGCCTGCCGAACGCGGGGACGTCGGAGAGCTCGCTCTCCCACGTCGCGCGCGCGAAGTTCTCGGTGTAGTGCAGGAGGAACTCCTGCGCGGCGTCGGCGTTGCCGGCGTGCTCGGGGACGAGCCAGTTGTACGTGACGTGCGGCGCGGCCAGCGCGGCCTCGGGGCCCTTCAGCGCCGGCAGGAAGAAGACGTCCTCGGCGACCTTCGGGCTGACCTGCTGCAACGTGCGGTACGCCGAGATCGAGTCGACGACGTACGACAGCCTGCCCGCGGCGAGCGCCTGGTCGACGGAGGCGGGGGTCCGCGCGAAGACCTCGCTGGTCATCGCGTCCTCGAAGAGCGCCTTCATGTACGTGACCGCCGCGACGGTCTCCGGCGAGTCGAGGACGACCCGCTCGCGCTCGTCCTGGACCGCCCCGCCGTAGGACCACAGCAGCGAGCGCCCGACCATGCCGGAGTCGATCTCCTGCGACATCCCGAGCCCGACCGGCGCCTTCTGCCGGGCCTTGATCTCGGCGCCGCCCGCGCGCAGCTCGCCCCAGGTGGAGGGGCCGTTCGGCAACCCGACCTGCTCCCACTTGCTCTTGCGGTAGATGCCCGGATCGGGCCCCCAGCCCGGGCTGTAGGCGTAGTACTTCCTCGTCGTCGGGTTCAGGCTCGAGCGCCGGCAGAGGTCGATCTGCTCGCCGAAGCGCCGCTCGGCCTCCTTCGTCACGTCGGCGAGGTCGATGACGCTCGGCTCGAGCTGCGGCAGGGGTCCGATGAACTGCACGAGGTCGTGCCCGGAGCGGGCGGAGATCTCGGACCCCAGGCGCGCCGGGATCGTCGTGACCTCGACGTGGTCGACGGTCAGCTTGACGCCGACCTTGTCGCCCCAGTCCTCCGCGAACTGGTCGAACCACCTGTCGTGGCGGGGCACGACGTGGCTCCACAGCAGGAGCTTCAGCTCCCCGGAGAGCTTTGCCGTCGGCTCGGTGAACGTCTCGGCGGGCGCCCCGCTGCTCGTCGGCTCGGTGTTCTCGCTCACGTCGCGCGACCCGCCGCAGCCGGCCAGCACGAGCGTCGCCGCGCTCCCCTGGATGAAGCGTCGGCGCGTGATCACGAACGGCCCCACCCGTTCGCCCATCCGGCCCCCTTCCTCGTCGTCGTCGCCCCTCGCGGACGGCCGACGTTAACCGGCGCGCGGCACGCTGTCCACCGGCCCGGGACGACGGATGTGCGATGGCCCGCACGGACAGCCGTCGTCATGATGTCCGGTGGGTGAGCGCGAGCCGCCCGCGACGAAGGAGTCCCGATGAAGCGCAGAACCCTGATCGCCATCCTCGTCCTCGCCGGGGCGCTGCTCACCGCGGCCGTGTCGGCGCAGGCCCGCAGCACCCGCTCCGCCGAGCACGCCCGCAGCGCGCAGGCCGGTGGTGGGCACGGGGTGAACGCCAAGCGCGTCGACCAGGCTCGCGGGCAGGTCGCCTCCTACTGGACGACCGCGCGGATGCGCAACGCCAAGCCGGTGGAGCGCGCCAGGGGCGGCAAGCCCGGCAAGCCCGGCGGTGGCGGTGGCGGTGGCGGGGGCAAGAACGACGCGGGCAAGGCCACCGAGGTGCCCGGTCCTTATTTGACGCCGCCCGCCTCGACGAACGGCAGGGTCTTCTTCACCGATGGAGGCGCCGACTACGCGTGCTCCGGCACGGCCGTCACGAGCAACAACCAGAGCGTCGTGTGGACCGCGGGGCACTGCGTCAACCAGGGCGCCGGCGACTTCTACACGAACTGGACCTTCGTGCCGGGCTATCGCGACGGCGACGCGCCGTTCGGCACCTGGCCGGCCGCCATCCTGCGGACGACGACGGGCTGGGGATCCTCCGGCGACCTGAGCTACGACCTCGGCGCGGCGACCGTCTCGACGGGTCCCGGCGGCGCGACGCTGACTGCCACCGTGGGCTCGCGCGCGCTGGCGTTCTACGGCTCGCCCGAGCAGGATTACGAGGCCTTCGGCTATCCGGCCGGCCGGAAGTTCGACGGGATGCGACTGTGGACGTGCGCGTCGGCGCTGTACACGCGCGACACGAGCGCCTCGCCGGCGACGCTGGGCATCCGGTGCAACATGACCGGCGGCTCGAGCGGCGGCGCGTGGGCCGGCGCCGACGGCAGCGTGTACTCCGTGACGTCGTACGGCTACCCGAGCCTGAAGGACGTCCTCTTCGGCCCCTACCAGGGCGCCGCGGCGGACGCGCTCCTCACGGCCGCGCAGGGCTGAGCGGGGCCCGCGCCGGGGGCCGGCGGCTAGCGCCCGCGCAGGGCGCGCAGCTCCGCGCGCAGCTGCACGACCTCGGCCTCCAGCCGCGCGACCCGCTCGGCGAGCGGCGCCTCGGTGCGCTCGACCTGCGGGACGGCCGGCATCGGGCGGCCGGGCGCGCGGACGACCGGCCCGGCCGGAGCGGCCGGCTGCGCCTCGCGCGCGGGCGCGGGGTCGGGCGCGTCGTCGTCGGACAGGCGGTGCGCGTAGCGCTCCTCCTTCTGGCCCGGCCGGCGCGGGAGCTGCTCGACGAGCTCGCGCGCGATGAGCCGCTGCAGCGTGGCGTGGACCGCGGCGAGGTCGGCGACGGGGTGCAGCCGCTCGCAGCGCGCCTTGAGCTCTCCCGGCGTCTGCGCGCCGCGCAGCATGAGCACGCAGAGCACCGCGAGCTCGTCGGGCGCGCGCGTCAGCGCCTCGTCGAGCAGGTGGCGGTACTTCGACGCGCGGCTGCCGGCGCCGCTGGCCAGGCGCGCCCAGCGGCGGCGGCTCAGGCGCGTGACCGCGTCGCGGATCGTGGCCTCGTCGTAGGCGACGACGGGGTCGCGGTTCGTCGACTGGTTGCAGGCCGCGCGCAGCGCGTTGAGCGTGAGCGGGTAGGTGTCGGGCGTCGTGCGCTGCTTCTCCAGGAGGCAGCCGAGGACGCGGATCTCGGCCGCCGAGAGGTCCATCTACTCCGAGCTCTTGGGGTCGTCCTTCGGCGGCCTGCTCTCGTCCTGCAGCTGGCGCAGCCAGTCCGACAGCTGCTGGCCGGCGGTGTTGACCTGCGTCCCGGCCTCCTTGAACAGCTCGCGGAAGCGCTCGGAGTAGTGCGCCGCCGCGCCGGCCGCCTCCTCGCGCGCCGGACGCTCCTGGCCGCGGCGCAGGTACTCGCCGCCGACGATGCGGTCGTACTCGCCGTCGCGCACCCACGCCAGCAGCTCGTGGACGCGCTTGACGGGCAGCGAGTGCGTCTGGCGCAGGTCGGTCAGCAGGCGCTGCAGCCGGTCCAGCCCGTCGCCGGCCTCGGTGTACTCCATCGCCTGGCGGGTGAACGCGTCGAGGTTGAGGTCGGCGGCCTTCGCGCCGCCGGACATCGTCATGAGCATCTTGCACACGACGCGCGGGTCGCGGGTGACGATCGCCGCGGCGCGGTCGCAGGTCAGCTCGGTCGCGCGCGACCACTCCAGCAGCGCGTGCTGGACGGCCATGAGCGGCAGCCCGGCGGCCGACGGCAGGCGCGGGCCCGCCGTGATCCGCAGGAGGATCTGCAGGGCCGTGCGGTGCAGGACGTGGTCGGACAGGATGTGGGCGACCTCGTGCGCGATGACCGCCTCGAGCTGATCGTCGCCGAGCAGGTCGACGGTGGCGCTGTTGAGCACGACGATCGGCTTGCCGGCCCCGACGGCCATCGCGTTGGCGATCGGCTCGGCGGTCATGTAGAGGTCGTACTCCTCGGGCATGTCGAGCACGCCGAGGACGTGCTGGTAGCGCGTCCAGATGCCCGGCAGCTGGTCGGACCCCAGCCGCACGGAGGCGCCCAGGTAGGTCTGGCGCAGCGCGCGCTCGTAGCCGAACTCGATGAGCTTGCGCACGACGTAGTCGAGCATCGGGATCGAGCCCAGCGCCGCGGTCGCGGCGCGGTCGGCCGGGTGCTCGTAGGCCTTCGGCGAGATGCCGGTCAGCCGGTAGGCCTCCGCGGGCGTCGACACACCGATGAGCTTACGGACCGGACCGCCCGCGCGCACGCGCTTCGCCGTCCGCGAAGGCCGGCTCGCTCGCGTGCGGGGCGGTCGCGCCGGTTGGGCGCGGCGCCGGGCCGGCGCTCGCCGCGGCGCCCGGGCCGGCGCTCGCCGCGGCCCGACACGGGACGTCCCGGCGGCTAGACTCCGCGGCCGTGCGTGCCGCCACGATCCGCGACGGCGAGGTCCTCGTCGAGGAGCACCCCGATCCCGCCCCGGGGGCCGGCGAGGTGCTCGTCCGCGTGCGCGCGGCGGGCGTCAACGGCGCCGACATGCTCCAGCGCCGCGGCCGCTACCCGGCGCCCCCGGGCAGCCCGGCCGACATCCCGGGCCTCGAGCTCGCCGGCGAGGTCGAGGCGCTCGGCGACGGCGCCGCGCGCTTCGCCGTCGGCGACCGCGTCATGGGGATCGTCGGCGGCGGCGGGCAGGGCGAGCTCGCGGTCGTCCACGAGCGCCAGCTCATGCCGGTTCCCGAGGCGGTCGCGTTCCCGGACGCGGGCGGGCTCCCGGAGGTCTTCACGACCGCGCACGACGCGCTCTTCACGCAGGCCGGCCTGCGCCCCGGCGAGCGGCTGCTCGTGCACGGCGCGGCGGGCGGCGTCGGCACGGCGGCCGTCCAGCTCGGCCATGCGCTCGGCGCGCACGTCACCGCGACCGTGCGCAATCGCGACGCCTGGGACGCCGTCGCCGGGCTCGGCGCCGACGAGGTCGGCGACCCGGAGGGCTTCGAGGAGCGCGGCCCGTTCGACGTCGTGCTCGAGCTCGTCGGCGCGCCGAACCTCGGCGCGAACGTCAAGGCGCTGGCCACCGGCGGGCGGATCGTCGTCATCGGCATCGCGGCGGGCGCCAAGGCGGAGCTCAACCTCGCGGTGCTCATGGCCAAGCGCGCGCGGATCATGGCCTCGACGCTGCGCGCCCGCCCGCTGGAGCAGAAGGCCGCGACGGCGCGGGCGATGGAGCGCGAGGTGCTGCCGTGGTTTCAGCGCGGCGACCTGCGCGTGCCGGTCGCCGAGCGGTTCGCGCTCGACGACGTGGCCGCCGCCTACGACCACTTCGCCGCCGGCGGCAAGCTCGGCAAGATCATCCTCGAGCCCTGACCTCGCGCCGCCCGGCGCCGCCGCTCAGCGCGCGCCGCGCCCGATCGGAGCAGGACCTGCTTGGCGGTCGCCTGGCCGCCGATCCGCCCGAGCCCCGCGGCGCCCGATCAGGGCAGGACCTGCTTGGCGGTCGCCTGGCCTCCGATCCGCCCGAGCTGCGCGCCGGTGTACTGGATCGAGAGCTGGCCGCCGGTCCTGGCGGCGTCGGCGGGCAGCTTCTCGTCGATCTTCCACGTGCTGCTCTTGACGCCGCGCCTGATCGGCGCGCGGTACCTGAGGAACCTCACGGTCCCGTCGTCGCTCACGTAGCCCATGCGGATCCGCACGACGCCGCCGCGCGCGCGCCTGGTGAGCGTCCCCGAGACCTGCAGCCGCCCGTTGATGATGCGCGCCGTCCTGCGCCGCAGCAGCGCCGGCCTGCGCGCCGCGCGCAACCGCACCTCGTCCTTGCGCACGCGGGCGTCGCCGTCATAGGACGCCGTCACGATGCCGGTCCCCAGGCGGCCCTGCCCGACCGTCAGGATCCGCTTGTAGCTGACCGTCCCGTTCCTGATCGGTCGCGAGAAGCGGATCCGCTCGCCGGCGCCGAAGTACTCGAACCGCACGCGGCCCGTCGCGCGACCGGTGATGCGCACGAGCAGCTGCAGCAGCCGGCCGCGCACGCGGGCGCGCTCCAGCCGCAGCTTGGCCGGGAACACCTCGGCCTCGGGCGCCGGCGCCGGCGGCGGCGGCGGGGGCGGGGCCACGACGGGCAGCGGTGGCGGTGGATGCGGCGGCGGAGGCGGCGGCGGCGGCGCGACCGTCTCGAACTGGGTCATCATCGAGTCGTCCTCGTGCTCGAGCACGTGGCAGTGGAAGATGAACCTGCCCGGGTAGTCGGAGAACTTGACGTCGACGACGACCTCGTCGCCGGGAGCCAGGTACCAGGTGTCCTTGACGCGCTCGTGGGCCGCGGGCGGCTGGCCGTTGCGGCTGACGAGCTTCTGGTCGGCGAGGTGGACGTGCGCGAGGTGCGGCAGCGTCGTCGGGTTGCGGAAGACCCAGCGCTCGGTGGTGCCCAGCACCGGCTTGGCGTCGACCCGGTCGGGATCGAAGCCCTTGCCGTTGATCGTCCACTGCCCGCCGGTCAGGTCGAAGTTCCACACCCGGGTGATCACCGGCGCGCCGGTCTCGAACAGCGGCCGCAGCGCCGCCGGGACCGGGGAGCTGTCGTCGACGAGGTCCTGCGTGACGCGGAACTGCATGACCTCGCCGTCGCGGTCGCCGGGGCCGAAGGCGGCGTCGGCGTTCTCGAGCACGATGTTCTCGCCGAGATGGCCGGCGAAGTCGACCACGACGTCGGCGCGCTCCGCGGGCCCGAGCCGGATGCTCGTGCGCTGCACGGGCGCCGGCAGCAGCCCGCTGTCGGTCCCGATCTGCGTCATCGCCTGGCCGTTGCTCAGGCGGAAGCTGTAGTCGCGCCGGTTGGAGACGTTGTACAGGCGCAGGCGGTAGCGGCGGTCGCCGACCTCCTTGAACGGCTGCGGCACCCCGTTGACGAGGATGACGTCGCCGAACGTGCCGCTGGAGACGGCCGTGTACGGGATCTGGTTGCCGGCGTCGAACTCCCGGTCGGTGACCATGAGCGGCAGGTCGAAGTCGCCCCGCGGAAGGTTGAGCGACTGCTCGAACGCGTCGTCGAGGATGAACGCGCCGAGCAGCCCCATCCAGACGTTGCGGCCGGTGACCATGTCGCGGTGGTCGTGGTACCACTGCGGGGCGGCGCGCTCGGGCGCGCCGTCGTCGAGCGCCGGGTAGGTGTAGGTCTTCCTCGCGCCCGGCGCGATCAGGAAGCTCGTGGGATGGCCGTCGTCGGCCTCGGGAGCCTGGGCGCCGTGATGGTGCACCGACAGGCTGCCGGCGCTCGCGGGCAGGTTGTTCGTGAAGCTGACCCTTGTCGGCACGCCCGTCGGCCGGCGGATGATCGGGCCGGGGAAGCTGCCGTTGTACGTCCACATCGTCGTCGTCGCGCCGGGCAGGATCTGCTGCTGCGTCTCGGCGATGTCGATCTCGATGTCCTGGCCGGTCAGCACCGGCGGCATCGTCAGCGGCTGGGAGAACTTCACGTAGGCCGGGCTGATCGCGTCGCCGGCCGAGGGCACGAGGGCGGCCCCGGCGAGGGCGAGCGCGGTCACGGCCGCGGCGAGCAGGCGCCGGCGGCCCGCGCCGCCGCCGGCGCGGTCGGCCGGCGCGGTCTCGCTCGGCGTGCGCATCCGTCCGCCGATCATCGGCCGGCCGCTAGGGCCTGACCTGCTTGGCCGTCGCCTGCCCGCCGATCGGGCCGACCGCCGAGCCCGTGTACTGGATCGAGAGCTGGCCGCCGGACGCGGCCGCGTCGGCCGGCAGCTTCTCGTCGAGCTTCCAGGTCGAGCTCTTGCCGCCGCGCTTGATCTTGGCGCGCAGGTTGAGGAACCGCACCTCGCCGTCCGCGGTCTCGTAGCCCATCCTGATCCGCACGACGCCGCTGCGGGCGCGCCGCGTGATCGTGCCGGAGACCTGCAGGCGTCCGTTGAGGATCCGCGCGGTCCGGCGCCTGAGCAGCGCCGGGATGTTGGCCGCGCGCAGCCGCACCTCGTCCTTGCGGACGCGGGCGTTGCCGGCGTAGGACACCGTCACGATGCCCGTGCCCCGGCGGGCCTGCTTCGCCGACAGGGTCCGCTTGTAGCTGACCGTTCCGTTGCGGATCGGCCGCGAGAAGCGGATCGTCTGGCCGGCGGCGAAGAACTTGAAGGCCACGCGGCCGGTCGCGCGTCCCGTGATCCGCACGAGGAGCTGGAGCTTGCGCCCCCGCACCCGCGCTCGCTCGAGGCGCATCTTCGCCGGGAAGACCTCGGCCGGCGCCGCCGCGGGCGGCGGCGGTGGCGGCGGCGGCGCGACCGGCGGCGGCGGCGGAGGCGCGACCGGCGGCGGCGGGGGTGGTGGCGGCGAGCTGACCTGCACCGTCTGGGCCGTCACCCCGGTCACGCCGAGGTCGTCCGTCAGGCGCAGGCTGACGACGACGGCGCCCGCGCTCGGGTACGCGCGCGACGCGGTGGTGTTCGTGCCCCGGTCGGTCTCGAACGAGCCGTCGCCGTCGAGGTCCCACTCGCGCTTGACGATCGTGCCGTCCGGGTCGTTGGATCCCGAGCTGTCGAAGGTCACGGTCTGCCCGGGCTGCGCGGGGTTGGGCGTCGCGGTGAACGCGGCGATCGGCGCGTCGGTCACGTTGACCTGGCGGGTCGTGGTGGCCGTGTGGAACGCGGCGTCGCGCACGCGCAGGCCGACGGTCCGCAGGCCCGACGACGGGAAGGCGACGGACTTCACGGGCGCGTCGAAGCCGTCGGTCTCGAAGACGCCGTCGTTGTCGAGGTCCCACTCGTACCTGGAGATCGCGTCGTCGGGATCGGAGGAGGCGGTCGCGTTGAGGCTCACGCTCTCTCCGGTCGCGACGACGGCGGGCGTGATCGTGAAGGAGGCCGTGGGCGCGACACCTGGGATCGTGCCGCTCGCGTTGACGTACACGACGCCCGCCATGCCCACGCCGCCGAAACCGCCATGATCAGCGCAGAAGTAGGGGTAGACCCCCTCGGCCGCGAAGGTCCGCGTCGGGCTCGGCGTCGGCCAGAAGGGCGCGAACTGCGGCTCGGACGGCTGTGTGAACGCTCCGTCCTCGAAGTGCACGTTGTGGTGGTCGGAGCCCGCGCTGACGGGATAGCTCCAGGTGACCGAGTCCCCGGGCTTGACGGCGACGCCGGGTGCCTCGAAGCCGTAGTCGCGCAGGGTCACCGCCTGGTTGGCGGCGATGGCCGGGGAAGCGCTCGACGCGAAGGCGAAGAGGATGGCGAGCAGGCCCAGTCGCGCCCGCGAGGCGGCGACCGGACGCCCGTGGCTGGGCGGGGCGATCGGGAAAGGGGAGGCCATGACCGACGGCACGGTACTACAGTCCAATTGCACTTACTCCCGCTTCCCCGCGTCTCTGCGGGACGCGGAGCCGCCGGATCGCGTCACGGCTTGAAGGGGACCAGACGGGGGTACGTGCCGGGTTTGTGGGGCTGGTTGTCCAGTGCGTCCTGCGGCCCCGTGTAGGCGTTGCCCTGCAGCGGTCCGGGGCCGCCGCCGGCGGTCTGCGGCTCCATGAAGATGAAGAAGCGAGCCCAGCGGCCCTTTGCGTCGCCCTGCCTGCCGAGGCCGGCCGTCTGGGAGAACCAGGCGGCCAGCGTGCGCCGGCGCGGCTCGACGTAGCGGACCGCCGGCACGAGGTTGGCGAGCGTCGGACCCAGCGCGCGCGCGACCGGGCGCGCCGCCTTGACGACCCGGTCCGCCCGCCTCAGGACGGGCACCGCGGTGCGCGACAGCCGCGGGAGCCCGCGGACGAGGCTCGCGGCGTCGCGGGCCACCGGCCGCAGGTCGGCGATCGCCGGCGTCAGGCTCGGTGCGGCGCGGTGCAGGTCGTCGACGAGCGGCCGCGCCTCGCGCAGGAGCGGCCGCGCCTCGGCGAGCGTCCCGCGCGCGCCGGCGAGCAGCCGCGGAAGCTCCCGCAGGCCGGCGTCGAGGGCGCTTCTGCGCTGCGCCAGCGCCCCGAGCGTCGCGCGGCCGCCAGACACGATGCGCGTGACCTGCCCCTCGCGGCGGCCGAGCTCGCGCAGCACGATGCGCGAGTCCTGCACGAGGGCCGAGATCGTCCCCTCCTGGCCCTTCAGGGTCGCGGTCAGGCGTCGCAGGGCGCCGGTCAGCGTGTCGATCTCGCCGAGCGTCGCGTTGACGCGGTCGGTCGTGTCCGGATCGGCGGCCCCGCGCGAGAGCGTCCCGAGCATCGACGTGAGGTCGCGCCGAGCCGGCTCGTCGAGCGCCTCGAGCGCCTCGTCGAGCTCGACCGAGGCCAGCACGTTGGCGCGCGGAAGCTCCGCCCCGGCCGGGAGCGCAGCGGTCGACCGCCGGCCGGGCACGAGGTCGACGTAGGCCTCGCCGAGGACCGTCTTCTGGGCGATGCGCACCGACGCCGTCCGGTCGACCGGCGCGTAGCGCGGCTGCAGGTCCAGCCGCACCCGCGCGAGGCCGTCGCGGACCGAGATCGAGCCGACCTCGCCGACCTTGACGCCGCGCACGAGGACGTCGGACTTCTTCGCGAGCCCCTGGGTGTCGGCGAACGCCGCGGTGACCTCGTAGGTCGAGGCCTTCACGACCGACGGCCCGCCGAAGCGGCTCGACAGCATGAGGAAGAGCGCTCCGGCGGCGACGAGGAAGGCGACGAGCGCGATCGCCCACGGGCGGGAGACGTGGAGCTTCACGGCTTCGAGCCCTTTCGCCTCACCGGCAGCCTGCCGAGCGGGTCCTCGGCGCTGCGCGTCGCGCCGGGCAGGCCCGGGACGAGATGGCGCGCCAGGCATGCCGCGCCGTTGGACCGGCAGGCCTTGACGAGCGCCCGGACCGACTTGAGCTTCAGCGAGCGCAGCTCGGCGCCGCTCGCGCCCGGCGCGCCGACGTTCGCCGGGTTGAACGGCTCGAAGAAGCCCAGGCCGCGCAAGATCGTGCCGTTGGCGTCGTTCGTCGAGAACACGCCGCTGAAGCGCTCGCCGAGCTTGCCGATGCCGTCCTTGTTGCGGTCGATCTCGCCGACGATCGGCCGCAGCCCGGCGACCGGCTCGCGCAGGCCGTCGGCCGTCGGGCCCAGCGCGCGCAGCGCCTGGGCCAGCGACGCCGCCGGCGCCCGGCCGTCGCGCACGAGCGGTCGCAGGTCGCGCACGAGGCCCTGCCCGGCGGGGACGAAGCGCCGCAGGGCGGCGAGCGCGCCCGGCAGCGAGCGCGCGGCCGGCCGCAGCTCGGAGAGGGCGGGGCTCAGCGGGCCCGACAGCGTCCGGACGTCGGCCAGCGCGGTCGACAGCGCGTCGAGCGTCCCCGGCAGCGTCCGGATGGTCGAGGCCAGCTCGGCGTCGCGGGCGGCGGTCGTCTCGAGCGTCCGGCGCCCGGACGCGATGACGGTGCCCAGCGCGTCGCCGCGACGGCCGAGCGTGGAGAAGACCGTGTCCAGCTCGCCGACGAGCCGCGCGAGCAGCCGGCGCCGGTCGGCGAGCGCCGCGGCCACGCGATCGGTCGAGCCGGCCACGTCGTCGAGGCGCCCGAGCGCCTCGCGCAGCGGCGTCGCGCGGCCCTCGAGCGCGACGCGCAGCTCGCCGAGCAGGATCTGCAGATGGGCGCGCGAGTCGGCGTCGAGCGTCTCGAGCACGCGGTCCAGGGCCACCGGGCTGGCCTCGGTCCCCGCGGAGATCCGCTCGCCCGGCTCAAGCGCGGGGCCCTTCGAGCCCGGCGCGATCTCGACGACGTTGTCCTGCAGGGCCGAGCGCGGCCTGATCCGTGCGCGCGCATCGCCCCGGATCCGCTCGCGCACGGCGCTGTCGAGCCGCAGCGTCGCGACGGCGCGGCCGTCCTCGTAGCGCATGCCGATGACCTTGCCGACGCGCACGCCGGCGATCGTGACCGGGTTGGAGTTCGTGCCGTCGAGCCCCGCTGCGTCGTCGAAGGCCGCCTGCAGCTCGTAGGTCGAGTCGATGAGCGGCACCGTCACGTGGTCTCCGCGCAGCAGGTAGACGAGGAAGGCGAGGGCGAGGATCGCCTGCAGCGCGATGACGAGCCGCCCGTAGGGGATCGACCGCGGACCGAGCCGTGAGTGCCGGCGCGCGCTCATGGGCTGCACAGACCCGTCTGCGACATGAGCTGGGCGGTGGGCGCGTTGATGCGCCCGATGCCCGCGCAGGGCGGCACGGGCGCCCCGATGCCCGTGAAGAAGCGGGCGCTGAAGCGCACGAAGTGACCGGCGCCGGGCTGCTGCGTGCCCTTGGGCAGGAACGGGCTGAACGCGCCGGCGCCGCCCTGGAAGAGGTTGGTGAACTGCAGGTAGGCCGGCGGGCCGAGACTCGTCGGCTTGTTCAGAGCGGGCAGCAGCGAGGCGTCGAGGACGCCGAGCGTCGGCTCGAGCGTGCGCAGCAGGCGATCGGTCGGCCGGCCGGCCCGGCCGCCGCCGCTCAGCGCCCGGCGCAGCTCGCGCAGCAGCGGGGTGCCCTGGGTCAGCACCGGACGCGCCGCGCGCAGCAGCGGCCGGGTCTCGTCGAGCGCGGGCCGCAGCGCGCGCAGTCCCGGGCGCAGCTCGGCGCCGACGGTGTCGACGCGCTCGACGACCCGCTCCAGGGCCCGCCCGCCGCTGTCGAGGTTGCCCAGCGCGGCGGGCAGGATCCGCAGCGTGCGGTCCAGCGGCGCGCCGGCCTCGGTGTCCAGCGCGGCGAACGTCGATGCGCTCGCGCGCAGGACCGCCGTGAGGCTGCGCTCCTCGGCGGCGACGGCGTGCAGGGTGTCGGCGAGGCCCTCGACGGCGCCCTGCAGCTCGGTCCCGTGCGGGCCCCGCGCGGCGCGCGCGCCGGCGGCGAGGTGGCGCGTCAGGTCGGGCGCCCGGCGCAGCGTCTCGCGCAGGCCGCGCGCGCCCTCGCCGCTCAGCACCGACGCGAGACCGCGGACGTCCGCGCGCAGCGCTCGCCGCGTGTCCGGCGTCGCGAAGCGCAGCGCCTCGTCGAGTGCGACGAAGACGCGCGTGCGGCGCCGCGGGATGACGCCGTCGCCGAGCTCGCCGCCCGCCGTCGAGCCGGGTTGCAGCTCGACGAAGGCCGTGCCCTCGAAGGCCGTGCGCGGCCGCAGCTCGGCGCTCGCGTCGCGGCCGATCGGGCCCGCGGCCGGATCGAGCTTCATCGTGACGAGCGCGTCGTCGCCGACGCGCCGGCGATCGCTGACGCGGCCGACCGCGGTTCCCGCCATGCGGACCTCGGTGCCGACGACGCCCGTGCCGGCGACGTCGTCGAACGTCGCGCGCACGGTCAGGTGGTCGGCGAGCGGATTCGGGCGCGTGTAGGCGAGCACGGCGAGCAGGGCCGCACCGAGCACGACGAGCAGCCCGATGAGCCGCAGGCGCGCGACCGTGGGCTCGCGGGAGCGGATCATCCGCGACATGGCTGCTCCTGCTTGAGGACCTGGCCCGGCTCGGGGTAGGGGTCGCGCGCCCGGTGGCAGGTGAAGACGGGGGCGAAGCGCACCGCTCGCGATCCGGGCGCCCGGCCGTCGGGGTACCTGAACCCGCCCCAGCGCAGGAAGCCCGTGGGGGCCAGCACGATCTCGTCCCCGTAGCGCGCGAGGTGGGAGCTCAGCGAACCCAGCGGCTCGGCGAGCGGCGCGAGCGCGCCGGCCGGATCGCGCAGCTCGCGCACGAGCGGCCGCGCCCGGTCGACGACCGGGCGCGCCGTGCGGGCGATCCGCGTCAGCGCGGGCAGGTCGCCGCGCGCCGCGAGCATGCGGTTGACGGCGGGCAGCGTCGCCGCCAGCTCGGCCACCGTCGCGCTCAGGGCGCGTGCCGCGGGCCCGGTGGCGGCGAGCAGCGCGTCGGCGTCGGGCAGCGTGCGGCGGGCCTCGTCGGCCAGTGGCGCGACGCTCTCGATCGTCGCCGCCAGGTCGCGGCGCCGGTCGGCGATCGTGCCGAAGACGTCGTCCCCGGCGGAGACGAGGCCGGCGAGGTCGCGCCCGCCGGGGGTGGCGAACCCGCGCGACGTGGCGCGCAGCTGCGCGAGCGTGTCGGCGAGCACGCCGTCGCCTGGCGTCGCGGCGCGGAGGATCGGCGGCGCGTCGGTCACGATGCGGGGCAGATCGCCGAGCGCCGCGTTGAGATCGCGGCCGCGCCCGATGAGCCCGTTGCCGTAGCCGTCGAGCGTCCGGGCCATCGCCCGGCGCGCGTCGCGGTCGAAGCCCGCGATGACGTCGGTGAGCTCCACGCCCGCGCCCGACCGCTCCAGCGCGATCCTCCCGCCCTCGGGCAGCGGCCGCGAGACGTCTCCGCGCGCGATCTCGACGTACGTCGCGCCGGCGAGGCCGCGCAGGCGCACCTTCGCCCGCGCGTCGCGCCCCACCGGGCCCTCGTCGAGATCGAGCGTCAGCAGCGCGCCGCCGCTCGGGGCGATCTGCACCTTGCGGACCTGTCCCGCGCGCTGTCCCGCGACACGGACCTCGTCGCCGTCCTTGAGCAGCGGGGCGTCGGCGGGAACCTCGGCCTGCAGCCGGTACGGGTTCTTCAGCGGGACGCCGTTGATGGCGATCACCGAGAGGTAGGACGCGACCACGGCGAAGGCCAGCACGACGAGGCCGAGCGCGGTCTGCCGGCGCTCGATGCGCTCGCCCAGCGCCGCGATCCGATCCCATCGACGCACGCCGGGGCCGCTCATGGGCCGAGGAGGTAGTCGAGGAGGGCGCGGGTGTCTTCCTTGGACTGCTCGAGCGCCTTGGGCTGCGGGAGCGCCTTGTCGAGCTTGGACTTCAGGCCGGGCGGCAGCTCGGGGAGCTTGGGGAGCCTGGGAAGCTTGGGAAGCGCCGGGACGGAGGGGCGCGGCAGGCTGCCGGCGTCCGGGACGGGCACGGACGGGCCCTGCTTGGGCCGCGGCGAGCGCTTGGCCTCCGCGGGCTCGGGTGCCGCGAGGAACTGATCGAGGCAGTTCGGGGCGATCTTCACGCCGAACGCCTCGCAGCTGAAGACCGCCGCTCCGCGCCAGTAGCGGCGCGCCGGGTCGGCGAACGGATCGAACGGCTGGTCGCCGGGCTCCGCCGCCTGGTCGGTGAAGTTCACGAAGAAGCCGTCGGAGATCGGCGCGGCCGCGGGTACGAGCGCCGACACGAGCGAGCGCAGCTCCGGGGCCGTCCGGCCGAGCGCCCGCACGCCGCCGGCGAGCCCGTCGAACGTCGGACGGCCCTCGGTCAGCAGGCGGTGCAGGCTGCGCACGAGCGGCCGCGTCGGCTCGATCGCGCGCTCGGTCTCGCGCAGGAACGGCGCGAGCGTCCGCGTCGTCCGCCCCAGGTCCGGGGCCGCGCGCAGCAGGTTGCGCGCCAGCGGCGTGGCGCTGCGCGCGGTGGCGCTCAGCGCGCGCGAGGTGCGGCCCAGGCGGGTGAGCAGCCCGGGCGCCCGCTCGAGCGCGCGGTCGAGCGCCGCGCTGTGCTCGGCCGTGGTCTTCAGCGTCGTCGCCATCCCGTCGACGAGGCCGCCGAGCTCGCGATCGCGCGCGGCGAGCTGGCGCGTCGTGCGATGGGCGTCCTCGATCAGGCGGCGCAGGTCGGCGCGCTGCGAGCCGAGCTCGGTCATGAGCTCGTCGGTGGCCTCTAGCGCCGGGCGCAGGCGCACGGCCGCGCGGTTGACGTCGACGCCGCGCTGCTCGAGGCCCAGCCCGAGCTCGACGAACACCGCCTCGAGGCCCTTGCGCACGCTGGGACGGAACACCGACAGCAGGTCGGAGAGACGTGTCACGTTGCTCGTGTTCTCCGTGGCGATCGTCCCCCGCAGCGGCTGCGCGTCCCGTCCGGGCGACAGGGAGAGGTACACGTCGCCGAGCAGGTCGACGGGCTTGACGGCCGCCGTGGCGTCGGCGCGGGGGCGCTCGACGCCGTCGTGCAGGCGCAGCGTGACGAGCGCCGTGTCGCGCTCGGTCAGCTCGATGCGCTCCACGCTGCCCGCGGGCGCGCCCTGGACGCGGACCTCGTTGCCCTCCAGGAGGCCGCTCGCGCTCGTGAACTCGGCACGCACGACCGAGCCGCCGCCGTTGCCGGCGGCGCCGAAGACGACGATCGCCGCCACGACAAGGGTGGCGAGCAGTCCGGCCGCGAGCATGCCCGGCCGCCCGGAGCTCATGGCGTGCTACCGGCCACGAAGCTGTCGCGGTAGTCCTTCCACGGCTCGCCCTCGAGCACGCCGGGCGTGCGCAGGAACGGCCGCTTCAGGTTGCCGGGCCTCGCGTCCGACGGGCCGATCGCGTTCGCCGGCGCGGGCGGGAAGACGAGGCCGATGCGCGCCGCGTGCCCGTTGGCGTCGTAGTTGGACGCGAAGTCAGCCCAGTTGGCGAAGAAGCCGAACGCGTCGGGAAGCCGCGCGCGCACCTCGTCGAGCATCGGGTTGGCCGTGCGCAGCACCGGGTCGAGCTGGGCGAGGACCGGCGGGGCGCTCTTCAGCAGGACGTCGAGCGACCGCAGCTGCGCGGGGGCGTCGCGCACGAGCGCGCGGGCCTGCGCGAGCGCCGGGACGGCGGCCGCGAGCGTCGGCCGCAGGTCGCGGGCGAACGGGACGAGCGCGGCGACGCCCGGCCGCGCGTCGGCGACGAGTCCGCGCAGGCGCCCGACCGAGGCGCGCGTGCGGTCCAGCGCGAGCCGCGGGGAGCGCAGGCCGGCCGGCAGCCGGGCGGTGGCCAGCGCGAGCTCGCGCTGGCGCGCCGCGGTGGTCGACAGCAGGCCGGCGAGCTCGTCCGCCGTCGCGCCGAGCGCGCCCGGGTCGGCCGCGAGCGCGCCCACGACGGTGCGCCCGTCGCGCAGCACCGTGCGCAGCGCGCGGCCGTCGCCGCGCAGCTCGTCGAGCAGGCTCGCGGTCTCGCGCAGCGAGCGCGCGCTGAAGCGCAGCGTCTGCTCGATGGCGGCGCCGCGCCCCTTCGTCGTCTCGTCGAGGCGGCGCAGGAGGGTGTGCACGTCGCGGCGCGTGCCCGGGTCCAGCGTGGCGAGCACCTGGTCGATCTCGACGGGCTGCTCGGTCTGCGCGGAGACGATCGTCGCGCCCCCCGGCAGCTGCGCGCCCGATCCCTGCAGCAGCTCGACGTAGCGGTTGACCTCGCCCGAGACCGAGAAGAAGCGGATCGTCGCCCGCCCGCCGCGGCGCATCCGATAGTCGCCCGCGACGCGCATCCGCACGTGGGGCAGGCCGTCGGAGCCCAGCTCGATGCGCTCGACCGAGCCGACCTTGATGCCGGCGGCCTGCACCTCGCCGCCCTCGACGAGCCCATTGGCCTGCTCGAAGACCGCGTTGAGCGTGTACTCGCCCGACGCGCGGACGCCGAGGATGAGCGCGATCGCGAGGGCGGCGATCACGAGGGCGGCTGCGGCGAGGAACCTCGGTGCGTTGCGGGGCACGCTCAGCCGATCGGGATCCGCGGGTTGGCGCCCCAGAAGATGAGCGTGCCGATCATGCTGATGAGCGTGACGCCGATGATGTTGACCGCCATCGAGCGCGCGGTCGCGGTGCCCACCTCGATCGGGCCGCCGCGGACCTTGTAGCCGAAGTACGTCGCCGTGCTGATGACGAAGACCGCGATGAGCAGCCCCTTGACCATCGAGTAGACGAGGTCGACGGGGTCCTGGAAGTTGTAGAAGAACAGCTCCCAGGTGCCCGGCGAGACGTCGCCGAAGCGCTTGACGGACATGAGGAAGGCCGCGAGGTAGGAGCTCGCGATCGCCAGCACGTAGGCGATCGGCAGGACGATCGCCGCGGCGACGAAGCGCGTGGCGACGAGGTAGGTCATCGAGCGCACGCCCATGACGTCGAGCGCGTCGACCTCCTCGGCGACCTGCATCGCGCCGAGCTCCGCGACGATCCCGCAGCCGACCTTGGCGGCGAGGATGTAGCCGAAGACGAACGGGACGACCTCGCGCATCGTGCACCAGGTCGAGAACCCGCCGGCGACGGGGTCGACGCCGAACGAGCGCGCGAGCGCGGTCGACTCCAGCCCGCAGCTGCCCCCGGCGAGGAAGGCGATCGCCACGATGACGAGCACGCTGCCGGTCGCCAGGATCGCGGCCTGGCGGATGATCTCCGCGCCGAACTCCCGTGCGCGCGGGATCTCGCGCAGCGCCCGGAAGGTGAACACGGCGACGTCGCCGACGACGCCGAAGAAGCCCAGCCGCCGGATCCCCGGCAGCTCGCTCGGCAGCGCCGAGCCGCTCGCCGCCTCGTGCGGCGAGGGGACGCCCGGCTTCACCGGAACACCCCGACGTCCGGGTAGGCGGCCAGGAAGTACTGCGTGTAGACGAGGTTGACGAAGAAGATCGCGATCAGGCAGCCGACGACCGCCTCGTTGACGGCCCGCCCGACGCCCTCGGCGCCGCCCTGCGCCGTGAGGCCCTTGTAGCAGCAGATGACGCCGATCAGGAAGCCGAAGATGCCGACCTTGACGACGCTCGCGGCGAGGTCCAGGAACGTCGTGTTGGCGAAGAAGTTGACGAGGAAGCCGCCCGTCGTGCCGCCGAGGATGCCGACGGCGGCGAGGTAGCCGCCGAACACGCCGAACAGCAGGGCGACGATGTCGAGCGCCATCATCATCACCGTGAGCGCGAGGATCCGCGGCGCGACCATGTAGGCGATCGGATCGACGCCGAGCACCTCGAGCGCCGACAGCTCCTCGCGGATCTTGCGCGCCGCCAGCTCGGCGGTGATCGTCGTCCCGACGACGCCCGCCACGACGGTCGCGGTCACGAACGTGCCGAACTCGCGCACGATGGCGACGACCATGAAGCCGCCCGAGCGGTCGATCGTGCCGAAGGTGACGAGGAAGTTGCCGGCCTGCAGCCCCGGTCCGGAGAACCCCCACGCGGCGATCGACAGCGCGATCGGGACGAGCGTGACCTTCAGGATGAAGATGCTCTGCAGCACGAACTCGCGCCGCCAGACCCACGGTGGCCGCAGGAGGGCTATCGTCGCGCGGATCGCGAGCCCGGCCATGCCCCCGAGGACCCGCAGGCGACCCAGCGCGATGGCCCCGGGCTGGTCGAACCCGAGCACCTGAGGTGCCGGAGTCCCACCGCGCCGACGAAGCGCTCCACCCCTTGCTGCCATATCGCGCTCCCTCCCGTGAGCTCCAGACGTTTCCTACTCTCTCAAACGGATAAGCAAGCGTCAACCACGCCCGGCGCTCCGATGCGCCGGATCTAGGGCGATCGCTCCGCCTCGACGACGCCGTCGACGAGCCGGCGGTCGCGCTCCTGCACGCCGACGACCTCCGCCGACATCTCGGACCTGCGCGCCTCGTCGAGCACCGCGCGCAGCGCCATCGCGCCGGTGATGTCCAGCCGGCCGATCGCGTCGAGGTGCAGAACGAGCCCCCGCGCCTCCGGGTGGCCCGCCAGCGCGTCGAGGATCGCGTCCTGCAGCACCTGGGCGGCGCCGAACCACAGCACGCCCTGCGGCGTGACGTGCAGGACGTCGTCCTCGGTCCACAGCTCGGTCTTGACGTGCAGCTCGCGCCAGAGGTGCACGACGATCGAGAGCGCCACGCCGACGAACACCCCCTGCTCGACGTGGGGCGAGAGGACGAGCGTCGAGACGAACGTCGCCGCGGCGATGAGGAACGCCGGCCGCGACGGCCCCCACAGGCGCAGGATCCGGTCCGGGCGCACGAGCGGGAGCACCGCCGAGACGACGGTCGCGCCGAGGATCGCCTTCGGCAGCGGCTCGAGCACGCCGGCGAACAGCAGCGCCACGAGCACGAGCACGCCCGTGACCGCCCCGCTCCAACGGCTGTGGCCGCCGGCCATGCGGTTCAGCGAGCTGCGCGAGAACGAGCCGCCGACCGGGAAGCCTCCGGAGAACGCCGCCGTGACGTTCGCGGCCCCCTGGCTGACGAACTCCCGGTCGGAGCTCCATCGCTCCCGGTCCTGCGCGGCGAACGTCCGCGCGATCGACCCGGCCTCGGCGTAGCCGACGACCGCGATGACGGCCCCGGCGATCAGCAGCGAAGGCAGGCTCGACCACGGCAGGTCGATCGAGAGCGGCGGCAGCCCGGCGGGGATCTCGCCGACGATCGGTCCGCCGTAGGCGGTGAGCTGCGAGTAGATCCCGGCGGCGGCAGCGGCCACGAGGACGCCGGGAAAGAGCGGATGCAGGCGCCGGCCGCCGAAGACCGCGAACAGGACGCCGGCCGCCATGACCGCCGACGCGAGCTCCCACGCCCCGGGGTGCACGGCGCTCCAGGCGGCCTGCACGAGCAGGTCGCCGTCCGGCGGCGACGTCCCCAGCGCAGCCGGCAGCTGGGAGGCGAGGATGAGGATCGCCGCGGCCGGGATGAAGCCGATGAGCATCGGCTGGGACATGAGGTACGCGATCACCCCCGCGCGCAGCAGGCCGATCGCCACCCGCACGACGCCGACGACGAGCGCGAGCAGCATCCCCAGGGCCACGTACTCGCCGCTGCCGGGCTCGGCCATGCTGCTCAGCGCGCCGAACGTCAGCAGGCACGTGACGGCGACGGGTCCGGTCTGCAGGTACGGCGAGCTCGCGAGCAGCGCGGCGACGATGAGCGGCAGCGCCGCCGCGTAGAGGCCGCGCTCGGGCGGCATCCCGGCGAGCTGGGCGTAGGCGAGGGACTGCGGGACGAGGACGAGCGCGACGGTCAGGCCGGCGAGCGCGTCCGCGCTGCGAAACCTCCGACCCGCGTAGCCGGATGCCTCAGACACTCATGCGCGTCCGCGCGCCGGGGACGGCTTCGCGGGCCCCCAGACCTCCGCGGGCGACCAGTCCAGCCGATCGCAGAGGTCGTCGGCGGCCGGCCGGCCGTTCTCCTGCGCCGCGCGCGCGGCGAGCGTGGCCTCGTCCTCGGGCAGGCGGTAGGCGTCGAGCACGGGCTTGACGGGCCGGAACAGCCAGATCGGCCGGCGCAGCTCGCCGCTGGCCGGCCGCGTGACGGCCAGCCACTTGCGGTACACCTCGCGCGCCTTGGCGAAGTCGACGTGGATGTCGGCGTAGCGGTCGTCGGGCTGGGCGGCGCGCACGCGCACCTTCTGGTGCCAGCAGTGCATGCCGCTGATCGGGTCCGGGTGCACGGGGAAGGTGATGTTCTGGTGCACGCCGGCATCGTTCCACCAGACGCGCGAGGAGGAGGGGTCGGCGGACTCCCACGGCTGCACGCCGTGGATCTGGCGGAACATCACCTGCTCGCCGGTCTCGGTCATGTCGACGAGCGCCGAGGACCAGCGCTCCATGCCCTTGGTCTCCTTCAGGCGCCAGCGGCCCATGTGATGCGACGCGGCCACGATGCCCGGCCGGATGCCCTCGGTCACGAACGCCTTGATGACGAAGTAGCCGATCTCGGTCTCGACGCGCGCGAGGTCGCCCGTCTGCACGCCGATGCGCTCGGCGTCCTCGGGACAGACGAGCAGCGGGTGGGTGTGCGCGAGCTCGTTGAGGAACTTCGCGTTGCCCGAGCGCGAGTGGATCAGCGTCGGCAGCCGGTAGGTCGGCAGCAGGACGTACTCGCCCTGGGCGTGGTCGATGAGCGACGGGTGCACGTGGCTGCGGCGGTGGTGCGGAACGGCCATGTCCGGCCAGCCCCACTCCTCGAGCGTCTCGGAGTACAGCTCGAGCTTGCGCGAGGGGGAGTTGAAGCCGCGGCGCGCGACGCCGTCGACGATCGTGCCCGTCGTGTCGGGGCGGCCGGTCAGCGGGAGGTGCGTGGGATCGAACTCCGGCGCGGTGACCGTCTCCTCCATGCCGACGACCTCGGCGTCGTCGGGAACCTCGACCTCGGCCTCGTGCTGGGCGTAGTCGTCGCGCGAGATCTCCACGCAGCCGTAGCGGCGCATGTACTCCAGCGGCTGCATGCCCTCCGCGGCGGCCTTCTCGGGCAGCCCGGGCACGGAGTTCTCGAACATCCACCGGTAGTACTCCTCCAGGCGGATCTTCTCGCCGGGGCGGTAGGGCGACTCGTAGTACTGGCGGATGCCCAGCGAGCCGTCCGGATCGGCGCGCCAGGAGACCTCGATCCAGAACTCGCCCTCCTCCCAGACCTCGCCCGGGTTGGCCTCGTAGGTGAACTCGACCTCCTGGCCGAGGCGCTCCCGCGCGACGCGCTGCACCGGCTGGCGGAAGCCCAGCCAGCGCCCGGAGTGCGTCTCGTAGGAGTGCGTGTCGTGGCGCTCGGGGCCGTGGCCCATCGGCAGCACGTAGTCCGACCACCAGGCCGTCTCCGACCACGTCGGCGTCAGCGCGCCGTGCAGGCCGACGAGCGACTCGTCGCGCAGCGCGCGCATCCACGAGTAGCCGTCGGGATAGGTCCAGATCGGGTTGAGCACGCGCGTGAACAGCAGGGGCTGGTTGCCGCGGCCGTCGAGCAGCAGGTGCGGGTAGATCGGGCTCATCTCGTTGTGGGCCAGCGGGTACTCGCGCGGCCAGTTGAGCTCGTTCCACTGCTCGTTGGCCTTCGGCTTCTTCCACGGCGCCGGGATGAACTTGTTCCAGGCGTTCGGCGACGTGCCGCCGACCGCGCCGACGGCGCCCGTCAGCGCGTTGAGCAGCATGAGCGAGCGCGTGACCTGCCAGCCGTGCAGGTTGCCGGCCGCCGCCGCGCGCCAGATGTGCGACGCGAACGCCGTCCCGGCGGCCGCGATCTCGTGGGCGATCTGGACGACCGTGGCCGCCGGCAGCCCGCTCTCGGCCTCGGCGAACGCGGGCGTGTACTGCGCGTACTCGGAGCGCAGCTCGAGGATGAAGTTCTCGAAGGTCGGCTCGCTGCCCGGCGCGCGGTGGGCGAGGTACGTGCGCCAGTTGACCCAGCGGCGCACGAAGTCGCGGTTGTAGAGCCCCTCGTCGAGCAGGATCTTCGCGATCGCCAGCAGGACGGCCGCCTCCGATCCCGGCCACGTCGGCAGCCAGTGGTCGGCGATCGACGCGGTGTTCGACAGGCGCGGGTCCATGACGGCGACCTTCGCGCCGCGCTGCTGGGCCTCGACGATGCGCTGCGCGTGCGGGTTGAAGTAGTGCCCGGCCTCGAGGTGCGCCGAGATGAGCAGCATGAAGCGCGCGTTGGCGTAGTCCGGCGAGGGACGGTCGGTGCCGGCCCAGAAGCCGTAGCCCGCGCGCCCGCCCGATGAGCAGACGTTCGTGTGGGAGTTGTGCCCGTCGGCGCCCCACGTCTCCAGGAAGCGGTCCGCGAAGCCGTCCTCGCCCGGGCGGCCGACGAAGTACAGGACGTCGTTCGGCCTGCCCGACGAGAAGGCCTCGTGCATCTTCTCGGCGAACGTGTCGAGGACGTGGTCCCAGCTGACGCGCTCCCACTGGCCCGAGCCGCGCGGGCCGGTGCGCCGCTGCGGGTAGAGGATCCGCTCGGGATCGTGAAGCTGGTTGATCGTCGCCGGGCCCTTGGCGCAGTTGCGCCCGCGGCTGCCCGGGTGGTGCGGGTTGCCCTCGAGCTTGCGGATCTCGAACGTCTTCTTGTCGACGAACGCCGTCAGCCCGCAGGCGGCCTCGCAGTTGAAGCAGACCGTCGGCACGAGCATGTACTCGCGCGACACCTTGCGCGGCCACGCGTCGACGTCGTACTCCTTCCAGGAGTCCCACTGGTCGTGCGGCGGGAACGCCTGGAGTGTCTTGTTGCGGGGGCCGTAGCCCGTGGGGCGGCGAGCGCCCTTGCGGTTGATTCCGGACATAGCTTTCAGCTCAGGGGGACGCTCTGGCCCGCGCGGACCCAGGCGTCTTCGTAGAACCACAGCCCGACGAGGGCGAGCGCGCCGCCGGCCGCCAGGAGGCCG